>AP018180.1:6690560-8060277 GCA_002368155.1 Nostoc carneum NIES-2107 | reverse complement strand
GGGCTGAAGGCGACGCTATTGACCCAACTGCTATGCCCTTCTAAAGTATTAATTTCTATAGCTCGATTTTCTTTTTGCTCTTTGGGTTGTAAATAAACTGCTTGCCTTAATGCTGCCACAGTTCGCATTTGGGTAAAAGAATCTTTTGTTTCCCCAGCTATAGATTTGAGTTTTTCCCCAGCTTTTAAAGCTTCAATTACAGCATCAAAATTTTGCTTAGAGACAAAAAATGTATCGGAAGAATTAGTCAGAGCATTGATTTCACTAATTTCAGCGTGTTTTTTTTGCTCATCTGCTTGTTTTCTTTGCTCATCTGCCCTGCGTGCTGCATCCCAGGCGGTTACTGATAACCCAGCCAATACTAATCCGGCTGCAACTGAACCCATCAGGGCGCGTTTGAGAAAGCTATTAAGTTTGGCTTCGCTAATTTTTCTTTGTTTTCTTTCCTCTTCCAGTTCCGCCATCACCTGCTTTAACTTCGGTTCCTGTTGCTGGCGGATAAAGGCGGCTAAATAATCATGTACCAGTTGATAACGGTCTGCTGGTTTTTCTGGTAATAAAACAACTAAGCCAGATTTAACAAAAATCTCTAATATTAAATTTAATCGACTGGCGTTTAAAACTTGATGGTTTGATCCCCCCGCCTGGGTTGACCCCCTTAATAAGGGGGTGGAAGGAGTGATGATATTATTGCCCCGCTTCGGAAGCGCAAGAGAGATATAGCCCTGCTTTTTAAGGGGGGTTGGGGGGATCTCCGCCGCCTTATCCTCACTAAACGAGAAATATTGCTGCAAATCCCTTTCTATTTCAGCACGAGTTTTCAGGGGGCGAGTTCCTTTGTCATCAGTCAGCAAATACAGCAACAATTCCGCCGCTTGTTGATTCTCTGCACCGCAGTCATCAACCATTTCTGCTAAATAGCGCTTCACTAATTCTTCTTTAGCATTACCCCCAAGTTCTTGATACTTAGCCAAACTTCTAATATTCTCAGTTTGCAGTTGCGCCCCTACCACCTGCAACTCAATTGGGCGCACTTCTCCCAGTTCTCCGGCTAAATCTTGAACTAGTTGGTCAATTAACCCAGGTTCTAAATAAAAGCTCGTATTCTGGGTTAAGCGCTGAATAATTGATTTCGTATCATCGGGCGAAAAATTCCCCAACTCATAAAGCACATTATTGCTGAGAATATCATTGCCAATAATCTTCAGACTCCCAAGGCGATTGCATTCCAGCAAATAATGCAAGTAATCTATCCGCAGTGACAAGATAACTTTTACAGAAAGGATGTTAAGACATTCTCCCAAGAACTCAAAAAACTGCCGTCTTTGCTTTGGTTCTGGGTAAACGAAGAAAAATTCTTCAAATTGGTCAAAAATTAGTACAGTTCGCAGGTTGTGTTGTGCGTTTTCCTGCAGTTTGGTGATGAGGGCGAGAGGAGAGGGGCAGGGGGCAGGGGGAAAGGGGCAGGGGGCAGGGGGCAGGGGGACAAGGGGAGGTTCCGAGGTGGGATTGTTAGGTTTGGCAGTTAGATTGTCGGGTGACAAGGTGGAATTGTCGTCTTCGGAACTCGAACTGTCGAGTAAAAAGCTTGAATTGTCGCCTTCAGAACTCGAACTGTCAGGTAAAAAACTAGAATTGTCGCCTTCAGAACTCGGACTGTCGGGTAAAAAGCTCGAATTGTCACCTTCAGAACTCGAACTGTCGAGTAAAAAGCTCGAATTGTCACCTTCAGAACTTGGACTGTCGGGTAAAAAGCTCGAATTGTCTGGTTCCAAACTAGAACTGTCTGGTTCTAAACTGAAACGCTCTTGTTCCAAACTAAAATCATCAAGTAACAAGCCAGAATTGTCACCTCTTAATTCCCCCTGCCCCCTGCTCCCTGCCCCCTGCCCCCTGCCCCCTTCCCCCTGCTCCTCACCCAACAACTCCCGCCCCAACTCTTCCAGCCAATTGGTATACACGCGAATGGCGACCACCAAATTATCTTGCACACCAATGGCTTTCTGTTTCAAAGCTGGGATGAGTCCCGCATTAACTAAGGAACTTTTACCTACACCCGATTGCCCATGAATGACGATTAATTTATAATCTGGGCGACCGATGCGTTCTATTACCCGTTCTACATCCAATTGGCGACCAGATGCGGCAATTTCTGGAGCAATATTATCTTGATTATTGGCGGGTACTGCTGTTAAAACCTGGGTATCTAATTGTTTTGTGGCTTGTAATCTCCCTGCACCCACAAACGCCCGCAAACCAAATTGCTGCTCGATAGAACGCGCTTCTTGTTTGGCATTAAATGCTTCGAGATATTGCTTTTGTTGAAAATATAGCTGTTGTAATTTCTCCAGAATCCTCAAATAAAGCTGGGGGTCGTTGTCTGTAATTCCTAATTTTCTAGCTGCTGCTAAATTATTAATTGCTGTTGGGGTTTCATCTAAATTATGTTGTGCTTGCGCCAGGATTAATAATAATTCTTGCCGATGATTAGTGAGATTGACTCGCGATACTTCTTGTGCATCGGGCTGATTTTCTGTAGCTAAATATGTTAATGCTTTTTGGGATAATTCTTTTGCTTGTTGCCAGTCGTTCTCTGCTAATGCAATTTCAGCTAAAAAGCCATTATCTTGAGATATTTTAATAATATTGTTATCCGCTTCATGAATAATTAAAGCCTGTGCCGCTAAGGTTTTGAGTTGTTGCCAATCTTGTAAATAACGGAGAACAATACCAAACTTATCCAGACAGTTGGCGATTAAATCAGGGCGTTGAGCAGCCTCAAATGCGGCAATACTTTGTTGAAGATAATTTTTAATCGTCTCCCTATTTACAACCTGCGCCCCAGCAGGTACAGCTACACTAGCAAATGCTATATCTCCTGCCTCATGATTTGTAGCTGTTGCGGAAAAGACTTGTTCTGCTTGTTCCTGCTTTCTAGATGGCGGCAGATTTCTGGCAGTTTCTCTATATTTTTCGTAATAACAAATAGTAATTTGTGTAAGTATCTTGCCTTGGCGTTCAAAGTTATTATTTGTCTGCCAATAATCTAAGCTTTGCTTGTAATCACTAATCGCACCATCTAAATTTTTATTGATATATGCAACTAAACCCAATAAAAAAGCACAATTGGCTTTTAACTCAGGTGCTAAATCTTGTTCTTGATTTTGTACTAATTGGCAAGCAGATTTAATTTCTGTAATAATCTCTAAATTGATATCTAAAATATCATCGAATAACTGTGCTGCTGTATTGACAATAAAGTTATTTATTTCATCAATGGTAATATCAAAGTTTTTCGTGGTTGCCCAACTCTCTAAATCTGGTGCTATTTGCATCAGCTGCTTGTGAATTTCATCGCTAACCCACAACACTATGGGGAAGGAGAAACTTTTGCGAAATTCTTCCCGCACCTGATTAGCTGCAATTAACATTTGGGGTAAATCGTGCAATTTATCTAACCCCACAATCATCAAAGCTTGGACATGATCCCCAAATTCCTCACGAATGGCGGTGTACAGTGTCCTTTGCGATGGTTTGAGAGTTAAAACGCTAATCTTGACAGCAGAGATTTCCTGTAACCTAGCAATTAAGCGATCGCGCTGTTGAAGATAATTACACCTTGCCAAAATTAACTTAAACTGCCCTACAGAAGCTTGGATGGCCCAAGCTAGTTGTTCTAGAGAGCGATCGTTGTTTGTCATGGGGCATGGGGCATGGGGCATGGGGCATGGGGCATGAGGCATTGGGCATTGCCCACCAAAAACATGATACAGTGGGCAATGCTTACGGGTTAGGAGGTTAATTCCCTGGCTTCAATCAAGATGGGGTTGACATCAAACCAAGACTCGCCGCGATCGCGATATTCAAAGACAAAGCGGCTGCGAATCAGTTTTTGATATCCTTGGTCGTCGCTGACTTTCTTTCTCTGCTTGACGTGACGCAATAATTGCCACTCTTCATCAGAAATTGGCATGGTCATTTCGTTACGCCGGGAACGAATTACTTGTTCTAAGGTGTCGCGAGATAGGGGAAGGGTCATTTCTTCCATAATCCAGGTGTTTAGCAACCGCAACAAGTCGCGCACATGACCGCCACTCATGTAACATAAGCGGTCTAAGGTACTAGCACTGTCAAAGATTTCTTTAATATTATTGAGGCGTTCTGCTGCTGGTACGTCAGGAAAGGCTCTAGCTAAGATCATCTGCTGTAAGAGTGTCATTCCCTGTTCGTGAACTTTACCATCAGGCCACTGTACCGGAACCATCGGCAAAACTTTTGGGTCTTCGGGGAAGCGCTGGGTTAAGGTGCCATAATCGTTGGAAAATTTCAGCGATAGGGGCATGGTATAAACTAAATGACAATTTAGCTTGGTCATAAACTCCCCCTGATCCACAAACAAATATTCTTGTTGCGGACGACCCCAAGATTTGACGCGGTTATCGATGCGGTCGAGGTTATCGACAATTACTACTAAACCTTTTTTACCCTGCTGCTTGAGTTTAGCGATCGCAGGTTCTAAGAGTTCGCGGTTAATGGCTTCGAGTAATTGGGTTTTCTGCGGCCCTAAATATTGATTGAGTTTTTCCCGCAGGTTGGGGTCGTTCCTGGTTTTGGTGGTAATTTCCCCAATTCCAAAGGCTAGGGAAACTTTCTCGTTTTCCGCCGAGTAACCGACATCGCCAAGATTGGGAACTTTGAGCTTAACTCCCGTCACCTCGGAGTTTAAAACTTTCCAAGCACCTTGCAGCAATTCATTGAGTTTGCTGGTTTCCGCCAGTGTAATTTTATCGAGGCTTTGACTCACACGGCGAGCGATCGCTAACAATACATCAGCAATATCGACATCGGTCATTTCCAAGTCTTCGCTAGACTCAAAATACACCACATGAAAGCCTTGCTTTTCTAGTTCTGCCTGTAACCTTAATAACTCTGTTGATTTACCGCAACCAATATGTCCGGTAAATAAAGTACAGGTCGGTTCATTCGGCTTAAAAAATGTAATCTTCTGTTGCAGTCGGTTAATAATATCACCACCCCGCACTTCAGAAAAGTCTATATAATACTTGGCATCAACTGCATTATTTATAAACAAAGTGCGGCTGGGGTCGGTAGCTTGAAAGAAACTTAGTAAATCTATGGCCATAAAACTAGTATTCTATTTATCTTGTTATGTGCCAGATATCCTTGTTAGCAAGAATACAGTTATTTACAGTAATTTAAGCTGATATTTCGGAGATTTTTAGTTTCACTGTAAAGATTGCTTAAAGAAAGTCAAGCAAGTTACACAGCAAAAGCCCGACAATTTTTTGATACGATAAAAATTCTGACTCGTGAACTAACAATTTATATGAGTAAAGGTACTCTGTTCGATAAAGTTTGGGACTTACACACTGTTGGGACGCTACCTTCGGGGCTAACGCAACTATTTATCGGGCTTCACCTCATCCATGAAGTCACCAGTCCCCAGGCCTTTGCAATGTTACGGGAACGAGGTTTAAAAGTATTATTTAGCGATCGCACTGTTGCCACAGTAGATCATATAGTACCTACTGATAATCAAGCTCGTCCCTTTGTCGATACGATGGCAGAGGAAATGATTAAGGCACTAGAGCAAAATTGTCAAGAAAATAACATTAGATTTTACAATATTGGTTCTGGCAGTCAAGGTATTGTCCACGTCATCGCCCCAGAACAAGGACTAACACAGCCAGGAATGACCATCGCTTGCGGCGATAGCCATACATCTAGTCATGGTGCATTTGGTGCGATCGCCTTTGGTATTGGTACCAGCCAAGTCCGTGATGTTTTGGCTTCCCAAACCCTCGCCCTCTCCAAATTAAAAGTCCGTAAAATCGAAGTTAACGGTACTCTCAACCCCGGTGTTTACGCCAAAGATGTAATTTTGCATATTATCCGCACCCTCGGCGTAAAAGGTGGTGTCGGTTACGCCTACGAATACGCAGGTACAACCTTTGAGCAAATGAACATGGAAGAGAGGATGACCGTCTGCAATATGGCGATCGAAGGCGGGGCCCGTTGTGGTTACGTCAACCCCGACCAAGTCACCTACGATTACCTCAAAGGTAGAGACTTTGCCCCCAAAGGTGCTGATTGGGACAAAGCCGTTGCTTGGTGGGAATCCATCAAGAGTGATGCTGATGCCGAATACGACGATGTTGTAGTCTTCAACGCCGCTGATATTCCCCCCACAGTTACCTGGGGAATTACCCCCGGTCAAGGTATCGGCGTTAACCAACTCATCCCCAAACCAGAAGAACTGCTGGAAGAAGACAGATTTATTGCCGAAGAAGCTTACAGCTACATGGATTTATTTCCCGGTCAACCTATTAAAGGCACCAAAGTAGATGTCTGCTTTATTGGTAGTTGCACCAACGGCAGAATCAGCGACTTACGAGAAGCAGCAAAAATTGCCCAAGGTCGCCATGTCGCAGAGGGAGTGAAAGCTTTTGTGGTTCCAGGTTCCGAAAGAGTCAAAAAAGAGGCCGAAGCCGAAGGATTAGACAAAATATTCGAGGAAGCCGGCTTTGAATGGCGCGAACCAGGCTGTTCCATGTGCCTAGCCATGAACCCAGACAAACTACAGGGAAGACAAATCAGCGCTTCCTCCTCCAACCGCAACTTTAAAGGTAGACAAGGTTCCGCCTCCGGTCGCACATTACTCATGAGTCCCGCAATGGTAGCGACTGCTGCAATTAAAGGCGAAGTCGCCGACGTGCGCGAGTTGCTATAACCGAACTCTCAACAATATGTAGGGTGCGTTATGGGCTTTAGCCCTAACGCACCGCAAATATCCAATGGTGCGTTAGCCTGCGGCGTAACACACCCTACAGCAAAACTCTCTCTCAATTCTTCCTTTGCGTTCTTTGTGTCCTTCGCGGTTCGTTTTTCCTAAAAATATATGGTTAGTGAAGTAAAACAAGTCTCCGGTCGCGGCGTACCTTTAATAGGTAATGATATAGATACTGATCGCATCATTCCCGCCCGCTATTTAAAAGCCATCACCTTTGACGGCTTAGGTGAAGGCGCATTTATCGACGACCGTACAGCACTCAAAGGTGAGCATCCCTTTGATTTAGCACAATATCAAGGGGCGAATATTTTAATAGTTAACCGCAACTTTGGCTGTGGTTCCTCACGAGAACACGCACCCCAAGCCCTAGCAAAATGGGGCATTAAAGCCTTAATTGGTGAAAGCTTCGCAGAAATCTTTTTCGGTAACTGCGTAGCAATGGGTATACCTTGCGTAACTGCTGATAGCGTCACCATCAAAAAGCTGCAAGAACTAGTGACAGCCAATCCTCAAGCCTCTGTCACCGTCAATCTAGAAAGCTTGCAAGTCCAAATTGACGATTACACAACTCCAGTATCTATCGGTGAAGGCACAAGAAGCACCTTCATCTCCGGAACTTGGGATGCTTGCGGTCAATTAGTAGCCAATGCCGATCAAGTTCGCGCCACTGCAGCAAAATTACCCTATGTAGCCTGGGGATATTAAGAGGTAAGGGGGCAGGGTGCAGGGGGAAGGGGGAAAGGGAGTAAGAATAAACGGCAAATCCCATTACCAATTACCAATTACCAATTACCAATTACCCAATGCCCCATGCCCCATGCCCAATCCTAATCCCCCTGCGGATACTCATCCCATAAAGTTGTAATTTCTCGCAAACTTTGGTGATTACCATTGCCTAAAATTAGATGATCCAGCAGGGGAATGCCTAAAAAATTCGCTCCTGCTAATAATTGGCGCGTCAATTCGATATCTTCTTGGCTGGGTTCCAGGCTACCAGAAGGATGATTATGTGCCACAATTACCCGCGTTGCACCTTGGCGAATTACTTCTCGAAAAATTTCGCGAGGGGAAGCTAAGGTTTCTGTCGCCGTACCAATGGTAATAACTTGCGTTCCCAACAAGCGATTCTTCACATCTAATAGCAACACCGCAAACCTTTCTTGCGATTGCCACATTAAATTCTGACTCAAAGCTGCGGCAGCTGCTAATGGACTATCAATAGTTTCCCCTTCTGGCCTGGTTTGAAAGGCGCGTTTCCCTAATTCAATCGCCGCTAAAATAGTAGTCGCCTTGGCTGGCCCCACCCCAGGAATCTGCATTAACTCTGCTGGGGTGACTTCTCGCAAAACTGCCAAAGGGTCACGTTGATGTTTGCCTAATTCACTCAAAATATATTGTCCCAAACCCACAGCCGATAATTTTCCTGGACCTTGACCAGTACCTAACAAAATTGCAATCAATTCAGCAGTAGCTAAAACTTTGGGGCCATGAGCCATTAAACGTTCACGCGGACGTTCAGTCTCAGGCATATCAGCAATTCTGAGGCAATAGGTCATATAATAGCTGCCGGAAGATTCACCTTAGTTGGAACTATCTCAATACTTGTCGGTTAAGGGGAAAAAGGGGAATGGCAAAAGGGAAAGAAAAAACCTTTAACCTTTTCCCCAAAACCAATTTTGAGTTCAAAACGCTTAACCGAGTAGTATTGGGAACTATCTTTATTTATCCCTTGTTTGCTTCACAATTCATCTTGATTTGAGAAATTCTTTATTCTTCTTTGATCATCAGCTGGGAATAATAGCAATACTTGTCGGTTAAGGGCAAAAGGGGAAGGGGAAAAGGGGCAAGAAAAAACCTTTAACCCTTACCCTTTCTCCTGCGGAGACGCTACGCGTAGCTTGCTTCCCCGCAGGGGTACACCTTTTCCCCAAACTAAATTCCGAGTTGAAAATCCTTAACCGAGCAGTATTGGGAATAATAGAGTCGAAAAGCTGGTATAAAAAAATGGCATTTATCGTTCATCAAGGTGGCGATCGCTTTTTGCTCCAAAGTCCTGAGATGGAAACTTTCATTGGTTTGATGCTGTTGCCGATACCTGGAGAAAGCCCCCAATCATTTGCGTATAATTTCGGATCAACCTATAACCGTAAAGAATTACTCAATGTAGCTGACTTCCCGGAACTGGCAGATGTAGAATTTTTTGCGATTGAATATCCAAGTTTCTCCGATTTTGACCGCTTTTTACATAGTCCAAATTGGCAATCTCTGCATAATTTTCTCTATGCGGAGGCGAAAGCCATTGGCTACAACGCGACACGGGAAAAACCTGTTTCTAACCCTCTTGCAGCTTTGTGGAAATATATCCCGCCTAATCCTGCGGGATTGTGGAAGGTTCCCGCTTTTGGTTTATGGGTGAATCAGCAAGGTTGCTGGCTGGGTAATCGCGATGGCTTGATTGTGGCTTTGGATCATCAAGGGCAATTTTCCTATCAGCACAAGCTTTCTCAGAATGTGCGCTGTTTGGTAGGAGACGATCGCCATCTTTATGCTAGCTGTGATGATGGGCAGATATATGATGCGATCGCCAAACTACCGCAGTCAATTTACAATGCTCGTAATCGCAGCGTTCCACATTTTTATAACTTTGCAATCTCGGCTTTAACTCTCCACAGCGATCGTCTTTTAATTTTAGATATTTATGGACAATTAACTTACCTCGACTCTAACTTGCAGGTATTATGGCAACAAAAAACCGCAACTCGGCAGGGTTGGTTTTTAGCGGCTGATGACCAAGCAATTTATCATGGACATAGTCGTGGTGTTACTTGCTATCATCCCAAAACAGGCAAGATAATTTGGGAAAATCAGACAACAGCAGCAGTTCTGTGTGGACAGTTGACTGCACAGCACGTCATTGTTGGTACGAGCGATGGCACAATTTATCAATTAGCGAAAGTTGGGGATATCAAAATTCGGCAAACTGAGAGTAAAGTTATCGCCACCTGTAAAACAGCAGTTTACACCTGTGCGATTTCTGAAGATACAAAATTGATTTATGCAGGTGATTGCCAAGCTAATCTCTATTGTTTCAGTATGAGAAGCGATCGCTTTTCCATCAATCCTACTGGCTGCGGTGCAGTTTTGAATATGCGTCTGTGGGAAAATAGGCTGTATGTGACTACAACTGAAGGTGCGATCGCTTGTTTTGATGTAGAGACTTTAACACCCTCCACAAAACTTATGAATCAGCACTAACTAACTTGGCAATAAATTGGCTATATTCATCTTTCATCGGTAAATCTAAATCTCGCCGGATGCGTCGCCGTAATGCAGGTACAATTTCTCCCTTAACTGGGTTAAATCCTTGCTTTTCATATTTTTCCCAATAAAGTCCTACACCGCGTTTTTGCCAGTTAGGAATTTGATTAAAATTGATTCCATGTTGAAATAGCATTTCGTTTTTTTCAGCAACAGATAAACCTTTCATCATGCTGGTTGCTTGAGTTGCATTTTGCCCTTCTCGACGCAAACACCAATAGCAATGAGCATTCAGCGCGTTTCTATGAGCGTCCTCACTCCGCCACCGAAAATAATTTACTACTTCTTCTTGATTAGGAAGCTGAGAAATTCGACAATCAAAGCAGGCTAAAGCACTCAGCGATAAAGAAAATTTAGCGCTAGCTTCACTGGCTAAAACTGAATTTAGTTTTCTTAATTTCCGGTTGAATGTATTTTCATTCAGGGCAAAAAGTAGTGATATTTCATCACTTTGGGTATAACCATAGATGATATCAATACCGCAATTCATCAAATGTTCGACAGTATCAACCATCAAATCCCGAAAGTAGTTATCAAAAGGAGCCTCAAATTGATGTACTTCTTTTGTCAGGCGAGTAAAGCCACGTCCATCTAATCGAGCAACGATATAAATTCCGGGTAGCACACAATGATCGTGTGCTGTCTCAAACACCCGCATCCTGTGATCAAGTTCATCAAATTTCAAGAGACAACTCCTAAATAATTAATAATTCGTAATTCGTAGTTCGTAATTAAGAGTTAAGAAAATAACGGGTAAAGACAAATTTTTAATTATTATCTTTCTCAAATTAAATTTGTGATTATTGTGAGGTTACAACATTGTTGTGACCCCACAAAGGTATATATAAATAACTTTAGAGTCACAGCATCGAGAATTTATATGTAATATAGAAAACTTAACTATGCCTTGCCACTATGAAATTATTAAATAAAAAAATTCGTAATTAAGTTGAGCAGATTTCACCCCATACCTTAATTACGAATTACGTAGCGCTTTGCGCTTCCCGTAGGGTATTACGAATTACGAATTACTAATTTACCACTTGGCTACCATGACTACGCGGATTATCTTGGCTAGCCTTTGGTGCAACTGGTGCGGAGAATTTGGAAACCTGTCCGCTAAGTTGGGCATAAGGTAGAGATGAATCTGTTGCTAAAGCTTCTAAATTACTAGCCATGACAGCGCGTGGTTGATCTCCAATTGCTTGCGCTATTGTTTCACCGTTCTTACCCAAAAATACAAAATGGGGAATTCCATCTACCCGATATTTCAGCATTTCTGGTAGCCATTTGGTGTTATCCACATTCAGCATGACAAAGTTGAGCTGATCTGCATATTGCTGTTTTAACTCCGTCATATCTGGTGCCATTTTTTGACAAACAGTACACCAATCAGCGTAAAACTCTACCAGTGAAGGCTTTCCGTTGCTGATAGCTACTTCTAGAGGTATAGAGGCTTCATCCAACTTACTCAAAGAAGCCGAAGTTGTCTCACTTCGCAATCCTACAACTAAAGCAACGCTGAGTGCGATCGCTACTAAGGCTATTAAAAAATTTCTTACCCGCGCCCCTGCTGTAGATTCCGGCTTTGCTGGAGTATTCACTGGTGAATCTTTAGTCATAACAAAATTATTAAATCTTATTAAGCAGTATCATCTTCAGTTTAACTGAAGGCTGGGGACTGGGGACTGGGGATTGGGGACTGGGGATTGGGGACTGGGGACTGGGGATTGGGGACTGGGGACTGGGGATTGGGGACTGGGGAAAAACTATTACTCATTACTCATTACTCATTACTCATTACTCATTACTCATTACTCATTACCCATGCCCAATGCCCCATGCCCAATGCCCCATGCCCAATGCCCAAAATTAAAGATACCCTAGAACAGACAAGAGTCTCTGCCAAGCCTGTGAAAAAACGAGTTACTCTCACTTTTCCCAAACGCGCTATACAAATGCCGGTTACCTATAGACTGGCTAAGGAGTTTAATGTTGCGGCTAATATTATCCGTGCCCAAGTAGCCCCAAATCAAATTGGTAAGCTGGTTGTGGAATTATTGGGAGATATCGATCAGTTAGATGCGGCGATTGAGTGGATGCGATCGCAAAATATTAATGTGTCGCATACATTGGGCGAAATTGTCATTGATGAGGATACCTGTGTTCACTGCGGTTTATGTACTGGGGTTTGTCCCACCGAAGCCTTGAGTCTCCACCCAGAAACATATAAGCTGACATTCACGCGATCGCGTTGCATTGTCTGCGAACAGTGTATCCCTACCTGCCCGGTGCAAGCAATTTCTACTAATCTTTAGGGATTGGGGATTGGGGACTGGGGACTGGGGACTTGGAGATGAGGGTGATGAGGGGGATGAGGGTGATGAGGGTGATGAGGGAGAAGTTACTATTACCCATTACTCATTACTCATTACTCATTACTCATTACTCATTACCCATTACTCATTACTCATTACCCATTACTCATTACTCATTACTCATTACCCATTACCCATTACTCATTACCCATTACCCATTACTCATTACCCATTACCCATTACCAAACTCAACAAATCTGCTATTACTCCACTTTCCCCTACTAACCTACTTTTAGCTGGAGAGTCATAAACTAAAAGCAGTGAAGGCTTACCAGTAATATCATTTAATAGCGTTATTCCTTCGGCATGATCCTCGCGATTACCATAGGGAATATCTTGCAAAAGTTCTGGGTAACTTAAAAGATTTTCGGCTAAATTTACGCCACCTTGCCAGCAATAAAGTTGCACTGGGCCGTCTAAATCCATTGTCGGCCCGGCTAATATCAATAAGTCTTCCCCATCTAAAGCTAAATCCCTAATTCCTAAACCATTCAACCACAGAAAATGTTTTTTATACCCTTTTTGTTCATCACCTATTGGTCGTAATGTCATCAATCCTGGGGTAGAGTTTTCTAATTCAATTTCTAAAATTACAGCCCAACCACGTAATACTGGCCCTCGTAAACCTAGAAAAATTCGATTTTGATAAATGCTGATTCCTTCAATATCAAAACCATTGTCTTTACCGGGAACTGCTGCTTGAATATATAAGCCTAAATGAGGATCATCTGCTAAGGCTGTCATCAGCAAATTACTCTGGTTAATGTACTCTAGTTTGGCAGCACTTAACTGCACATCTGGGTTTTGTGGATGTGGACAAGATGAGAATAATTTTCCATCTACAAGTGGAATTCTGCCGAGAATATAACGATTAGGTTCTGATGTCACGGTGGCTAATCTTTGAATATTTTTGACATCAGTATGTTTGGTTTTTGGTTTTTTACGTTTGTAGCTATGGGAACCAACTAGCCATAAGTAATAGTCGTCATAAGCTAACCCTTCAATATCAATTTCTTCGCTTTCTGGCGCAGGTAAACTGATAAATTCTGCCACGCGAAATTGTTGATGGTCGCCAAAGTTCATACCATCAAGTAAAGACAGCCTTTCCAAGGTAGAGCTTTCATCCGATCCTAGCCAGAGATGCTTGTCAGGAGTTAATAGTAATGCTGAAAGGTCTGTTCTGTGTTTTTGGAAACTTTCAGTAAATGTCAAAGATACTTGCTCTATTAAATTGCAGTTATGCATATTACACTTTTCCTAAGTATTGTACGAATTGACATTAACTAATTAATGTTGTAATCAATACTAGTTTTGTATTTATATTGATAACTGAGAATTGTGATTTAAAAATGAGCGGCTATTAGCATAATTATTGTGCAATGATTGTGCTAATGAAGAAAATTTTTTGCTAAAATAATCAAAATTTTTTAATTATCTGCAGCTTTTCTATAAAGAATTGCTTAAAAAAATATCAAAAGTTATATAGGCAAATTTTTGACTGATGTTATCATGCAATAATCCGCATCGGTATCTCATGGGTTGATATTTATGGAAGTAGATACAAATACCAGCATCCAAACGCTAGGAGATTACGCTTATCAGGCGATTGAAAAACATTATAAGAAAACTTTGAAGTGGGAAAAGTCAGTTAAAAAAGATGAAGACCCAGAGGCGTTGCATCAAATGCGAGTAGGAATGCGTCGCTTACGTACCTCTGTGAGTAGATTTGCGATCGCCCTCAACTTATCTAAGCCAATTAGTGATAAAAATATTGGAAAACTTGCTCGTCGTCTGGGTAATCTCCGAGATTTAGATGTACTCAAAGAAACTCTAGAAAAAGATTATAAACCACAGTTATCTTCTAAAGATCAGAAGCATTTAAATACAGCTTTTGAAGCTTTAGCTAAACAACGTGAACACGCTCTAGATACTGTACAAACAACATTAAAAGATGATTCCTATAAGTCTTTAAAACAGGCTTTAGAAGATTGGTTAGAAAAACCCAGTTATCAAGAATTAGCCTCGATTACTATTCAGCAAGTTTTACCAGATTTACTGTTACCAGAAGTCAGCCAGTTTTTATTGCATCCTGGTTGGCTAGTGGGTACTGAAGTTGTAGAATCGCAATTCAAAGTCCGTACCGATTGGGGAGCAAAAAAAGTAGAACAACACTTAGCTAATGAAGGAGAAAAACTTCATAGCTTACGCAAACAAGCTAAACGCGTACGCTACCAAATGGATTTGTTTGCAGATTTATACAGTGAATCCTATGCAGCTTACATTGCAGATGTGAAAAATATCCAAGATATTTTGGGTGCAATGCAAGATAGTGTGGTGTTGACTGAATGGCTTGAGGATGTCTTTAAGTCAGATATGGATTCTCACGTGCATGGATTGAATAAATTACTCACTGAAAATCGCTATAAATTATGGCAACAGTGGCAACCATTACAAGAGCGTTATCTGACAACTGAAACTAGGCATGGTTTTCATTTAACAATTTTACATCCCAAAGACTCTGGCTTTGTGAATGAAGATGAGACTAGCATAGCAAACCCTACATAAATTAATCACTTATTCCCAGTCAGTAAAACGCTACTCTGTCTTTCTTTTGACTTTTGACTTTTGACTTTTGACTTACCCGGTAGCGATACTAGCGCCCAGACAATTGGATAGGCGCTTCTAGAGATAAAACGTAAACACTGCTTTGGGGAATCTGCACAATCCGGGTATTTTCTGCGGAACGCAAACCTGTAACTAATCCAATAGCGCTTCCTAACATTGCACCTCGGTCAAACTGTTCAGGATCTCCATTGCTGATAAAGCCCAAGGTACTGCCAGTCAGTCTACCCCAAACAGAGCCATTTTCTATAGCTTTATCATTAGCGCGCTTTTGAGTAATAGTAGTGCCAGGAATCATCTGACTTGATGCTTTAATCGAGACGATGCGCCCATTAATTACCAAAGATTGGGCAACAATTTTAGCGCCTCCATCAGTAGGTTTTAGCACAATGGTAACGGGGGTATTTTCTGGTGCTACAACATTACCTTGAGCATCTTTAATTGCACTAGCCAAGGGAAGTGTCAAAGGATAATCCTTCTTTTGCCCAACATCTACAGTAACAGATGCAGGAAAGGAAACAATAATTGCTGTATCTTGAGGGATGGTTGAATCTTGGCTAGCTGCTTGTGGCTGTAGCGTTGGTTGAGGCGATGCATTTGTAGTTGGTTGCGCGCTAGCTGGAACTGTCACAGCACCTAACAAAGACAGAGAACAAGCAAGACTTAACAGCATTTGGGTTTTCATAATCGTTTTCCTTTTGATGTGAGTGGTGTTTGCGAGGTTTCAACCCCTTCACTCCATCAATAGGTTAGCGATCGCAATTTTATGCAGCCTTGAGGAAACAACTTACTAAATTTTCTGGATCTTGTCTCCTATCAAGGGTTGTACGTCCTCAGTGCTATCCTCTGGGATGTCTGCGACGGGCTACGCCTAGGCAATTGGCAACATCTGTGGAATTGGTATAATCTGGTTTAATTATTTTCTGCTATAAATAACCCAAATGAATGCTGTAATTAGCTTTTTATTTTTTGTTATTCCACTTTTGACTAGTATTTATATAGCCCAAGTTTCTAACCCTCTAGCTTCTTATCAGCCGCTTCATGTCATAGATGGTGCAGGGTTATATAAAAAAGAATTAACCAATGGCAATACAGCATATTTACAAGTAATTGACCTCCGAAAAATGCGGATAGACCAAGTTGTTGGTGAGGTTGATAATATGGGTTATGGTCAAGGTAAATATTATAAAGGCGAAGGAGGAATTTATAGCCCTTATTTTAAAAACAAATTATTTTCGCAAGTAAATGATGAATATAAAAAACTCTATGGTAATGATGTATTTTCCATAATTAATTGTTCGTTCTTCGAGCAATACCAACCAAGTACACAATTATCTTTCCCCATTAAATTTAATGGTGTAGTGATTACCGGAGGTCATAGTCCATACGGGCCAGTTAAGAAACCAGAATCTGAATTTTATCGTACAATTCGCTTAAAAGCTTTAGTTTGGGATGACAAGCAAGCATATATTACAGATTATGATCCAGCTAGCGGTGCGCCTCTCAATCAAACAGCAGTGAAAAATGCGATCGTTAGTTATAAATATAGCGACCATCCAGCGAAAGTATTAGCTAACAATCAAGTAAATAAATATCAAGTTATCGGTACTTTAAATAAAGATGGCCGTCCGGGTAATGAGCAACTGTTAATTATGACAGTAAATCAAACAACTCTGGATGAAGCTGCTAAATTATTACGCCAGTTAGGTGTTAAAGGAGATATCATAACCGTTGATGGTGGCAGATCCACTTATTTATTTAATGCAAAAGTGGGGGATATTATTTTACCGCAACTATCTAATCCTCAAGAAAATCCCACATTTCGAGATTTACCTCATTACTTAGGAGTTCGCAAGGCTGGAACTCAAAAGGCTGTACCGCAAATATTAATTGATCAGCCAATTGGTAAAGTACAAGTTGAAAAAAATAGACCTTATTTAATCTTGTGGCGAGACAATATCAACGGTGATGTGTCGATTAAATTATCGGATCGCAACAACAAAACTATCCAAAATATTGCTAACCGTACTGCTAGTGATGGGGTTTATGAATGGACACCGGATATTGCTATCAAAGAGGGTAATATGATTCGTGTAACTAGCCGAGAAAACCAAAAGATTTTCGGAAACTTACAATTATAAGTTTGCACTATCGCTGATAATCTCCATTACTTTGGGATTAACACCATAATATTTAGCCGCTTCCAACATCTTAAAATGCAATAAACTTTCATCACCAAGTTCTTGAATTATGCTTGGTTGAGATGGCGATATTCCCAACACATTGATAATTTCTGATGCAATAGACTTAGCTAAATAAGGAGGTACAGAGTTACCAACTTGGCGGAATCCGTGCCATTTTGTAATATGAAATCTAAACCAATCGGGATAAGAATGTAGTCTTGCTGCTTCTCTAACGGTGATACATCTAGGTGTAGAATAATGAATTGGCCTAGGAGAAGTAAAAGAACCGCGATACATATCTGTACCTGCTCTTAATGTGTTGCAAACACCAGATGGATGTAATTTATGAAAACGACTAATAGGTTCTCTTTCTCCTTGCAATGTAGCCGCAAAGCGTTCCCTTGTAGCATCTGAGTGTTTAGTGCGGAAACTGGAAGAGAGAATTTGAGAATTAAATTTACGTGGATATGAATAATTATTTGCTAAAGTCTCAATACAGCGAAGTTGCCGAGCGTATTTACTAGGTTTACCATATTCTGCTAATACTGAATCTTGTGAAAGTAACTCATCATAATTTTCTACTTCTGGGATATCACCAATGGCATCCCACACAGTTGGACTCATTGGTAATGGTGATGAATTTGATTTTACAGAATTATGGAGTTTTGCGATTTGAGTAATCGGCTGAGGATATTTTGGTAAAGCTACATCTTCCCTTGCACCTAACAAAAATAATCTTTCGCGTGCCTGTGGTACACCGTAATGAGCAGCGTTAATAATTCGGTAATTTTCTTCTACTTGATAGCCTTTACTTTGAAACTCACTAATCAAAGTTTGCAAAATTTGTTTATGTTCGCCAATTGTGATGCCTCGGACATTTTCCATCACAAAAAACTTCGGTTGTAACTCTAAAACTAAGCGCTGAAAGTGAAATACTAAAGAGTTGCGGGGGTCATCAACAGCGCGTTTACCAATTAGAGAGAAGCCTTGACAGGGAGAACCCGAAATTACCACATCTATTTCGCGATCGCAAATTGGCGATCGCTTTCTAATCTCTTCTCCTGTAGTGTCTACAACGCTTTGGCATAACACTGTCCAAAAAGGAAAATTAAATTCATGGATGGCACAGTGAATCGGGTCGATTTCAACAGATGCCAGCACATCAAAGCCAGCTTGTTCAAACCCAAGAGTCATACCGCCTGCACCAGCAAACAAGTCAACTGCAATTGGTCTTTGATGAACAGTGCTGAGTTCTAAGTTATCAGTTCTGAGTCTCATTTGTGATTCAGACGTTGACCGATGGACTCGGATGGAGGTACGTGAACCAGCGATTACACGAACTATAATAATAAAAATTTAAAGCAATACATTTTACCCTAAAAATAAGATTTGTCCAAGTAGTAGTTGATTATATTAAGTTTGCTATGTTGCAAGATCCCCGACTTCTTCAAGAAGTCGGGGATCTGACCCTTCGCAACTGTTTAAAACTAATTTGCATTTTGCATTATTTCAAATCGCTCTTGTTCATTCAATCGATGTAAAAGATGGGAGATAATCCGTTTAATTCTGACATCATTTCCTAAATCAAACATATTATATTGTTCATCTTCACAACTCTGAAGATGATTCTTTAGCTTAATTAAAGCTTCCACAATTGCAGAAATATGATTTAAAGGAATTTCTGCTGGCGAATAATCATCAAGTTGTTCCAAAAAAACTCTAACTTTGCTTGTACCATCTGGAAGTTTTTCATTAGCAAGTTCTATTAACTTATCGGCAAATGCTTTTGCATCTAAACCTAAACTCAAGATAGCTTTTATCTCACTATCAGGCAATTCTCTTGTGGTTAAAGCTAGACGAAAATAGTTATAAAAATTCTCTAAACTACATATAAGCATCTGTTCACGCCATTTGGTTTCTTGTTCTGCGTCGTAGTAATTATCACCATAAACAGACTGTAATTTAGGAAAAAGTTCTAATACTAGCTTTTGAATTGGTTCTTTATCCTCATTTTCTAGTTGAGCCAACCAAGAATTATGAAAATGTTTGAGTTCATCTAATGTGGGAAATGAAGCACTTTGATTATCTATATAACCAGCAAAAAACTGAGGATTTTTGCGGATAATTTCATAAACTACTGGGCAAAAGACTCGCAACGATTCAATAGCCACAACATCGGCTGGATTAACTTCGCCTTTAGTTACTGGATAGGTCACTGTTAAAATATTGATGAGGCGAACAATATCGCGAGTGGTATTAATAAAATGATCGATTCCTGGAAAATAAAGATTGCTCCAGTGGTTAAAATCAAATATCTCCTTTGGTGTATCAGCAAATAAAATATTGAGTTTCTCAAACAACAGCCTACGCAGTAAAGTTTTTTCTGGAATCGGTAATTCAAAAGTAGCTTGAATAATTTTTTCTAGATAAATATCGCCAGGTATACCCTGATTATCAGCAATAATTTTGTGAACAACTTCTTTATTAAAGGCTAAAACATAAACAACATCGTCAAAATTGGGCATCGCCTTCAGCAGGCGAAATAACTGCATAATATCGTCAGTATTGAGCCTATCAATATCATCGATTGTCACCACTATGCGCGGATGTTTATCTTCTAGCGATTCTTCTAGTTCTTCTTTTAATTCCGAAATATCTTTTTGCTGATTATCAAATAATTTCACCACCGCTTTACCAGCTTGAGCATAAGGAACGGGAATTTCGGAAACCGCTTTGATAAAATCTGCTATGCGTTTTCTAAAGCCTTTGGGTACAGCTTTAAATTGGCTCAAACTCATCTGTAATTGTCTAACGAAGCGCTTGGTAATGTCTTCGTCTCCAGTTACTAACCAAGGATTAAAAGTAACAATAATTGGTTGTTCTTCCTCAGGCTTTGCTTTCAGATAGTGAACTAAAAAATTTAATATTGTAGACTTGCCAAATCCCCAATGCCCATTGACTGCAATCACGAATCCTCCAGTAAAATTCATGTTGCAAATACTATCTGCTAAATGCTTGGCAAAGGTTGCATATCCTAACCTATCCTGTTCTGGATTAGTTAAAGGATTGTCAGCAAAAATCTCATGATTATTCTCAGATTTGTTTTCAGCATCATTTTTTGTTTCCACCATCAGCCTTTCCCCTCAACTATCTCGCATGATGCTGTATAAAAAAAAGAAATCCTTCCCTCTTAAGTAAGGAAGGATTAGCTAATGAAGGTTAATGCTGATTAATTTAGTTAAGCAGCAATTTTTTCGGTGGAAACAAGCTCTGATTTTGGCTTCCTAGGTAAGATTTTTTCTAGCAAATCACTAAAGGATTTACTGCGCGGTTCTCTAACCAATATTAGAGGTAATAGCGCTATCAATCGGATAATAGCTGAAAGCGCAAATAATCCAGGTAAGCCGCCGATGATATCTAACTGAGCTAAAAAGCCGCCTACTGTAGAACCTAAACCACCAGTAACACCAGTAACCGCAGCTGCGATCGCAAAATATTGCGAAGGAGACTCTAATGGTGCCATTTCCATTTGAATATTACTGTTGCACAAGTCGATCGCAGCTCCAAAGCCACCCCATACTATATGTATCAGTGGTAGCCAAACCCACACAGAAATTAAGTCATTCCCAGTCCCTAGCCAAAATAAAGGTGTGACTGCAATTAAAAAGCCGACTAACAATAGTATGGGACGATTTCCAATCTTGTCAGCTAACTTACCCCACAATACCAGCATGACTAAGTTCGCCCCAGCAATCAAACTACTATAAAGGGTGACTGTACTGAGATCTAAACCTAAATTTTGCAGCATATAAAGGTTAAAAAATGGGGCGCTGAGATTGACTGCAAATGTCCACAGCCCAAAATAAACCAGAAATTTTAAAAAGTTGAAATCTTTGAGGATGCTAAATGTATTGAGTTTTGGAGTTTCAGCATTTTCTGCATTTTGGCGCGCAGTTTTGCCAAAGCGGTAAACTTGGGGATTGACATCCACCATCCAAAATTGACAAGCCAAACTGATTAGGCCGATGACTACTCCTATTAACAAAAGTACGCCGAAACCTTGAATTCCACCACCAGGCCAAGCGGAAACCGCAAATCCCAACAGGGGGACAGATAACAAATTAGCCAAGCTAGCAGCACTATTACGAAACCCAAAATAACGCCCTCGCAAGCGCGGAGGAACCAAAGCCGCCATCCAGCTAAACCAGGCACAACCGCCCAAACCTCCAAGAATATTGGTGACTACAACTATTCCTAGTGTCCAAATGACTAACTGGTGAGGTGGGGTGTGATAATGACAAAACCATGCAATTCCCGCTACTAAAATTAGCCACAGCAGCCGCGAAGGGCCAAAAATTCCCAAGGTATACCAATGGCGGCTAGTAGTGCGATCGGCAAAATATGCTCCCACTGGTTGCAGGAAATTTGCCAGCATAGGAATGGAAGACAGCAAGCCTATTTCTACTGGGGTAGCGCCCAACTGAAGTAAAAAATTAATCAGTATTACGCCGCTGGTAATGTTAGAAAAAATTGTGGCAAATACGCCATCTAGAGTAGATGCTTTTAGGCTAGTCCGAGTTGCTTGGGGAGAAATTTTCGGCGGTGAGTCTGTAGTTAGAGATGTCAGCAGTTCGTCAGAAGGTAGGGGTTCTACAAGTTCTTCAGTAGAGGCAGATAGAGTCTTCACTAGCGGAAAATCAATATATAGATAGATGGATGAGTCAGAGCAGTAGCAGGAGCAGTCAGAAGTAGCCCACTTAAGTCGGTGGTTATAACCTGACAATAAGCTGGCTAGTACAATTGCGTAACAACCAGAAGAATGATAATTTTTTAAATCTTTTGAAATAAAAATTCAAGTATTCAAGTTCTACTTGAAAATTTAGGCTGCTAATATTTGCGATTAGTTCAGATTTTTGGAGCGTTAAGCAGTACCGAACTCTTTAAATCATGATTTAGGTATTCCGTCAATACGTGTTTTTTGACAAGAAAATGGAAAACTATTACTAGCAAGCTTCAGTATTAATAAGGCCTTAGTTTACTTACTCATACATTGTTATTGTAATAAAATTTATAACTATTTTGAGTAATTATATACAAGTATATAAATCTTTTAACAAGAAACATCTGTATTATATAAAGAATTTATGAAGGAAGGCATGAATGCTGGGCTATTTTCCGTAAATTTACTAATTTGTACAAGTTGGCAGGGTATGAGACGCGATGAATCGCGTCTCTACAAGATTTGACCGTCAATCGATTTGTCATGACGCTTGCAAGCATCTGTAGCAATGCTTTTCTCAAGAATTTGGTGTTGTGTGGTTATTTAGATTTATCTGCAATGGGAAGGAAAATTGCAAATTCTGTTCCTTCTCCTAAAAGAGAATTGACCTCAATTTTACCCCCATGTTTTTCTTCAACAATTTGCCTAGCTATAGCTAGTCCTAAACCAGTACCTTTACCAACGCCTTTAGTAGTAAATAAATGGTCAAATATATGTGCTTTAACTTCTTCGCTCATGCCTTGACCATTATCAGCAATTGAGATTTTGACGTTGTGATGAGCAATTGCCGTCTTAATTGTAATTCTAGGATGATTGAGCTTTATTTCTTCGTAACTCTGCCCGATAATTGACTCATCTAAAGCATCAATAGCATTTGCCAGAATATTCATAAATACCTGATTTAATTGTCCTGGGAAACAATCAATTGGTGCAAAATGTGCGTATTCGGTTTCTACAATAATTTCTGGGCGTTTTTCGTTAGCTTTGAGGCGATGTTTAAGAATTAAAATTGTACTATCCAGACCTTCATTGAGGTTAAATGGCACCTTATAATCTTTATCAGCACGGGAGAAAGTTCTTAAACTGGTGCTAATATTTTTCAAGCGATCGCAAGCTATGACCATCGAATCGATAATTTTTGGTAAGTCTTCTAAGCTATAATCCAAGTCTATTTCTTCAGCATGATCGAGAATTTCTGCTTCGGGATCGGGTAGGGCTTGTTGATATAGTTTCAGGTGTTCGGTAATATCATCCAAAGTGGGTTGAACTTGTTTGAGGCTAGCTGAAATAAATCCTAGTGGATTGTTCATTTCATGGGCTACCCCAGCAACTAAGTTACCTAGTGCAGACATTTTTTCATTTTGTACCATTTGCAATTGAGCTTTTTGCAGTTCTTGCAAAGCTGTTTCTAGTTCCTGGGATTTTTGCTCAATCGCAGCTTCAGCTTGTTTGCGTTCTCTAATATCTCGAATAATGGTAGCTAGATATTCAATTTCATCAGCATCATTTTTATGAGCAATGATTACCTGAGACACAGGAACTTCATTGCTGTTTGAGTCGAAAATTGCTGACTCACCACTCCATGTCCCTTGGTTGATAGCTGTGGGAATAGCCACACTTTGCAGATATGCCATTGCTGTAGGTGGAGTGATGCTAGAAATATGAAATTCAAAGGCGCTATTATTCATGTGCCAAAATTTCTGTCCCGAGGGATTAACGTAAAGACTATTACCCTCGGCATCAGCAATACCTATAATATCTGGGGTAGCTTCCAAAATTCCCAAAAGTCGCTGTTGTTCTTGTTCCGCAAGTTTGCGTAGTGTCGCTTGCTGATGAGCATCGCTAATATCAATCACAATGCCATCCCATACCATTTCGCCATCCTCCCTACGTTCTGGTTGGGAAGCCGCTTTTACCCACTTGATATTGCCATTGGGTGTAATAATGCGCCACTCGTGATGAAATGGAGTCAGATTTTTTGCTGATTCCAGCGTGGCGCGAAAAGTCTCTGCGCGATCGTCGGGGTGTTCAAAATCCCGTAAGGTATATTTCCCTGATATCAAATCTTCTGGGGCGACTTCGTACAGAGTTTGACATCCAGAACTGACATAGGATACTGAAGAAGAACCATCAGCTTGAATGCGAATCTGATAAATTAATCCCGGTATATTATCAGCTAATTTTTGAAAGCGGTTTTCACTGAGATTTAACTGTTCTAAGGATTTTTCTAATTTATGGGCATATTTTTGCGAATCTTGATAAAGACGGGCATTTTCTAGAGAAATTGCTGCTTGGGTACAAAGAAAATTAAGAACCAAAATGCGATCGCTTGTAAACACGCCACGAGTGGAGCGATTTTTTAAATACAAAATCCCAATTAAATGTCCTTGATTGAGAACTGGCAAGCACAGTACACTTTTTGGTTGGTGCTGAGATAAATACTCATCAATTACAGGTAAATTGGTCTTGAGTTCTTCAATAACTACAACTTCTTGAGTATTTTTAACGTACTGAATCAACTTCAGGGGTAAGTGAGGATTTCCTTCTAAGGGTTCGGTACAAAGTTCTGTAGTTTCTGGTGTAGCAAAGGCTTGTACCTGCCATTCTCCATCACTATCAGGCAAAATTAAAGCACAGCGATCGCCTCCAGAATGTTGCAGAATCATCTGAGTTAGCCGATACATGAGTTCATCCAGTTGAATCGTACTGGAAAGACTTTGAGAAGCTTGCAGGATGGCGGCAAAATCTAGAGCATTATTAATACTGGTACCAGATGAATGCTTGGTTTTTGCAGAGTTACTAATTGAAACATTCAGCCCATTAATTGAGGCTACTGTTTCTAGGAGATTGAGGCTTTGTACTGTTTGCTGCAGAATGGGGCGCAGTAAATTAGGATAGCGATTTTCCAAATCGTTAGTTTTAGCTTTTGCACCCCAACGGGCATAGCAGTAGTAAGCTTCTTGCATATAACCTGCAGCTACCTTCTCTTTACCCCATTCCAGGTAAAATTTAGCAGCCAATTCATTGCTGAGTGCTTCTTCTTGCAAATAACCGTGAGTTTTTGCGCCATTAATGGCTAATTCATAATGCTCAATCGCCGCAGCAAATTGACCTAAAACGCGATCGCGTTCTGCTGCTACCAATTCCCAACGATGTTGATGATTGAAAGGGGTACGAGTTGCCCAGTTTTGGAGTTTTTCTTGCTGGGTATTGACTCGCTCGAGAATCGCTAATTGTTCTCCTGCGTCAACATTTGCATAACGTGCCAGATGAATTAAGGCATCATAGAAAACTAAAATCACAATCATCACATAGCCAATGCCAGCATCACTGAATTGCTCTGCTCTAGTTACAGATTGCAAGGCTGGTTCGTATTGTTCAAATAGGTAATCCAGACTAGCTTGACACAAAGAAAGATGAAATAACCCCCCGCGATCGTGGGTAGCTTGAAAATGAGGCAAGGCCTGGCTATCATCAAAGACTGTACCTTGTAAGCAATAGGGAACTTCATTCTGTCCCAATAAGTTCAGAATCGCTTGTTGGTAACATTCATGATATTTTAGTGGCGCTTCTTGCTTGACTTGGCTAATGGCTTGTCGATAAGCTGCCATTTCCTTAGCTAAATCATTTAATTCTCGACCACTCCAATAACTATACTGTCCGTAGATCATTAAATTTAACGCCACACATTCCCAGTCTCCGTTTTCTAGTCCATTTTGATAGCCTGCTAACAAAGACGGAATTGTGTGATGCAGTGGTTCTTTCCAATGTCGAATAAAGCTGTTAACAAGAAAGTAAGCTCGGCTTTTAAAGGCGTTAATTTGCAGTTTTTCTAATAACTTTAATGAAAGTTGTCCAAATTCATAACCAGCATCAATATCTCCCATAAAACTACAGAGCATTAATCCGTAGTCTGCATAAGCAAAAATAGAAATAGATGAATTTCCAAACAGGATGGAAATCTCAACTTCTTTGAAAACGAGTAGCGGTAAAAGTGTCGGTGCAGCAATGTATGCAGCTGCCATCAATTTTGTGACAATTTGCATCACAGCTAGTTGCTGCGGATCGCTCATTGCTGGCAAATCTAGCAAACTCAGAGGTGTACGCTCTATCCATAGTTGCCTTGTATATTCAGATGCTGCACCAATCTCTGCCATAGTCGGCTGTGCGGGAAATTCCACGCCCAGCGATTTCAGCACTTGCAAGCCAATTTCCACTACCTGGAGTAATTTACCTTGAGAACGCAATGCCATGATTTGGGTTTCATGGACTTTAATCGTATCTAGTAAACAAGTAGCAGATTGCAACACAATCTCACCCCATGCTGCTAGCTTGTCAAAATCTGCATTCAGACAAGCAGCTTCCAAACGCTCATGATGCAAATTTAAGGTTAATTTGTAATGTGCTATCCAAGCATCAGCAGGTAGTAAATCAATCCCTTGAGTGAAATATTTCACCGCCGCATCATAGGCGATCGCATTTTTTGCTTTACAACCTGCAATTAAATTCAGTTGAGCTAATTCCAGTTTTTTATCTGCCTGAGTAATCAGCTCAATACTTATATTGAAATGATTAACAATTTCAAAAATATTGGCTTCTAGTTGCGTTTCTGGGGTGCTAGAGAGCAATAATTTCCCAATTGCCAGATGGGTTGCTTGTTTATCATCTTCAGCAATGAGTTTATATGCAGCTTGTTGGATGCGATCGTGCAAAAAGCGGTAAGTTAAATTAATAGATTGTTCTCCAACGGAAACTTGAGAATCAGTTGGTTCTGCAATTTCTGCTTGGAAGAATTTATAAATCTGACTCGTTGGCAGAATTAACCCTTCTTGTAAAGCTTTCCATAAAGCTGTAGCGGTATGAGTTTGAGATTGCTGAGAAACAATTGCTAAAGTTGCTAAATCAAACGAGTTACCAATACAAGCTGCTAACTTCAACACATTTTGCGTTTCACTCGGCAATTTCTGTAATTGCCGCGCCATAAATTCTACAACATCATCAGTGAGAGATAGCGCTTTAATTTGAGCAATATCGCATTCCCAATAACCTTGATGATGATTAAAGGTAATCTGCCCATCTTCATGTAATGCTTTGAGAAACTGTGTAATAAAAAAGGGATTACCTTGAGTTTTGCGATCAATTAATTCTGTGAGGGATTGCGCTTGCTTAGTAGAACATTGCAACGTATCAGCAACCAACAAATTCGTATCACTAAAAGCTAGAGGTGCCAGGGTAATTGTATTGATTTTTGTTCCCGCTTTTTGTAGTTCATCTACTGTCAACATCAAAGGATGTGCTGGCGAAACTTCATTATCTCGATAAGCACCCAATAATAAGAGATGTCCATTGTCTCCCATCATCAGTTTAATTAAATGTAGAGAGGCTAAATCTGCCCACTGTAAATCATCCAAAAATATCACTAATGGATGTTGTTTAGTAGTGAAAATACTAATAAACTTTTGAAACAATACATTAAACCGATTCTGTGCTGCAGTTCCCGATAATTCTGGTGCAGGGGGTTGTTTACCAATAATGATTTCTAATTCTGGCAGCACTTCAATGAGAACTTGTCCATGCTCTCCGACAGCATCCAAAAATTTCACTTTCCATGTTTGCAGTTGCGCGTCAGACTCAGACAACAATTGCCCCATCAAATCGCGCAAAGCCTGCACAAAAGCTGATAAGGGAATATTGCGATTAAATTGGTCAAATTTACCTTTAATGAAATATCCTTGTTGACGGGTAATTGGCTTGTGAACTTCATTAACTACCGCAGTTTTGCCAATTCCCGAAAATCCTGCCACCAGCATCATTTCTGATGTGCCATTGGCGACACGCTCAAAAGCTTGCAACAAGGTAGAAACTTCTGTTTCTCGCCCGTATAATTTTTCGGGAATCAGGAAGCGATCGCACACATCCCGTTGCCCAATTTCAAAATATGCAATCTCTCCTGTATCTTTGAGTTGTGCTAAACAAGTTTCTAAATCATGCTTTAATCCCAACGCACTTTGATATCTATCTTCAGCATTTTTCGCGAGCAACTTCATCACAATATCCGCTACTACTTGCGGAACTTCTTCTTCGTTTTTGAATTTTGCATTGTGAATTTTGAATTTTTCTGGCATTGTCGCAATATGACAATGCACTAACTTGATTGGATCGTCAGAGATAAATGGTAATTCTCTGGTTAATAACTCATAAAAGGTTACACCCAAAGAATAGAAATCACTGCGGTAATCTATCCCCCGATTCATTCTGCCTGTTTGCTCAGGAGAAATATAAGCGAGAGTTCCTTCTAAGACATTGGGATTTTGAATTTCTTGGGTTTCTTTGGGAAGTAATGAAGCGATACTAAAGTCGATAATTTGAATTTGTTTAGTTTCAGGATTAATGAGGATATTTGCAGGTTTTATATCTTTATGAATCACAAGTTGATTGTGCAAATATCCAATAATATTGGCTAATTGAATAGCAATCAGCAAAAATTCCTGCAATGAAAGATTAACAGTTTTGATATATTCTCGTAAAGAAATCCCTCCTGTATCTTCCATCACCAAAATATAACCGTTATCGTAAGGTTCTAACGATAAAGGATGAATAATACCGGGAATTTGAAAATTTTTGCTGATAGTATATTGATTACGAAATTGCAGCAATTCGTTAAAGCTAGGATATTGAGAAGCAAGCAGTTTAATCACCACTGGAAGTTGATCCTGCTCCCGGATAGCTCGATAAACTCTAGTTCGGGAGCCGATATAGAGTTGAGAGCCAATTTGATATCCTGGGATGATGGGTTTTAAATTCTCAGTAGGCATTTATACTTACCATGTGATGCAAATTGATTTTTGCTTCTCCAGGCTTTAGCAACACTTCGCTGATGAAAAGCCTTACAGAGAGGGTTTAGACGAATTTAGTATTCCCATCAACTAGATGTTGACTAACGGTAAAAGCTGTCAGTCTTTTACATTTGTTTATGAATCAGGTTAAAAACTAGCAAAAGCAATCACTTTACGCTATGAGTTATGAGTTAGAGAATAACTTGTAACTTTGATTGTGCTAGACATTGCTCGCTCGGAAACATCAAAACCTCGCAGGCGCTTACCGAATCAGCGTTGGCAAATTTACCCACAACAAGCTGAATTTGCTCAAAAGTTGGCTATATCCAACCATATCTCTCCAATTGTCAGCCAGCTTTTGATTAACCGGGGTATTGAAACCCTAGAAGCAGCACAAGCCTTTTTAGAACCAGAATCGTTAATTTTACCTGCACCATTAGAAGAATTCCCCGATTTAGCGCTGAGTGTCGAGTTACTACAAAATGCGATCGCCTCATCCGAAAAAATTGCTATTTGTGGTGATTATGATGCAGATGGAATGACTAGCACGGCTTTACTATTGCGGAGTCTCCGCGCTCTGGGTGCGAAAGTTGATTACGCTATCCCTAGCCGGATGCATGATGGTTATGGCATTAATAAACGAATTGTTGAAGAATTCCACAGCGAAGGCGTGGGGTTAATTCTCACTGTGGATAATGGTATTTCCGCCTTTGAACCCATCGCCAGAGCCAGAGAACTAGGATTAAAGGTAATTGTCACCGACCATCACGACATTCCGCAAAAATTACCACCAGCTAACGCGATTCTCAACCCCAAATTAATCGCCGAATCTTCACCCTATCGCGGTGTTGCAGGTGTAGGTGTAGCTTATATCTTGGCTGTATCTCTAGCACAACAGCTAGGGGAGACTAGAGGCTTAATTCAGCCGATGCTAGCACTGTTTACCTTGGGAACGATCGCAGATTTAGCACCCTTAACCGGCGTAAACCGTCGCTGGGTAAAACGCGGTTTACAACTCCTACCCAAATCCCATGTACCAGGGATACAAGCCTTAATTCAAATGGCTGGAGTTCAAGCAGAAGACAAGGGGACAAGGGGACAAGGGGAGGAGGGGAGCAATCCAAAATCCAAAATCCAAAATCCAAAATCGTTAAAGCCTGAAGATATTGGCTTTAAACTGGGGCCGAGAATTAATGCAATTGGTAGGATTGGCGATCCGCAGATTGTAATTGATTTGCTAACTACAGATGATATGGGAATAGCGCTGGAAAGAGCAATGCAGTGCGAATCTGTAAACCAACAGCGCCAGGAAATGTGCGAGCAAATTGAACAAGAAGCGATCGCTTATGTAGAAACTGAATTTATCACATCACTCCCGCAAGACAGAGTATTAGTTGTTGTCCAACCAAACTGGCATCATGGTGTAATTGGGATTGTCGCTTCTCGGTTGGTGGAACGCTACGGTGTGCCAGTATTTATTGGAACATACGAAGATGAAACCCATATTCGCGGTTCCGCCAGAGGAATTCCCGAATTCAACGTATTTGAAGCTTTGCAAGCTTGTCACGACTTACTAGGTAAATATGGCGGACATAAAGCCGCCGGAGGATTTTCTTTACCAGCGCAGAATCTAGCAAAATTGCGATCGCGCTTAATTGAGTTTGCTAACCAATGTCTAGAACCTCAGCACCTCAAACCGCTACTAAAAATTGATACTCAAGTCAATTTTAGTGAAATCAATCACCAGCTTTATCAACAGCTTAATACTCTGCATCCCTGCGGTATCGATAACCCCGATCCAGTCTTCTGGACTCCTAATGTGCAAGTAGTTGAGCAACAAATAGTCGGGAAAGGTCATATTAAACTCACGCTTGCTCAAACTGTCGAGCAGCAACAGTATAAAATTAAGGCGATCGCTTGGCGTTGGCGCGATTACTATCCCCTACCGTCGCGGGTGGATGTTGCTTATAAACTGCGAGAAAATCATTTTAACGGCAATACTGCTATTGAGATGGAACTAATAGGTGTGCGGCTACCAATGCAATCTCACCTCTTTTTCCGTTCCTCAACTCGTCCGTTAACAACCAGCTTTGAGTACAAACAGCGCCATTACACTTGTGGTATCTTTCAACAAAATTCTTTACCAGAATTAAGGATTAAAAATTCTGAAGGCAAAGTCCTAGTGATGCAACCAGGGCATACAATCGGGTTGCTAGGTAACAGTCGTGAAGATGCCAAAGAGGTTGATGTCTGTGAACCACAATATGACAGCATCATTCAAGCCGCGCTTCAGGCTTTGTCAGTGCTGAGTTCCAAGTCCTGAGTCCTGAGTTTTTGGTTACTGAAGTTAGAGTTGGGAATTATACAATTTTCTGCAACTCAAAACTTTTCACACAATACTCAGCACTTGTAACTCAGCAATCAGCAGTTTTACAGGTCGCCGTTGCGAAATGCTAAAACAAAAATTACCGCAGGCCCAGCAAGTACAATCAACGCCACAAACAGTAGTTGAAAAATAACTTCCCAATTGATATTGGCTAGAGCATCAAACAATCCAAACATTGTTTCCTCCCAATTGTCTTAAAAGATTCAATAACTGCAATTGCAAAACCCGGTATCGATCATATCCGGCGATGGACTGCTAGATTTAATTTACTTAACAAAATTATAAAAAAAGAAATAAAAATGTAAGATGGGGGGCTGGGGATTGGGGATTGGGGATTGGGGACTGGGGACTGGGGACTGGGGATTGGGGAGATGAGGAAGATGAGGAAGATGAGGGGGAAATTCAATTACCAATTACCCATTACCAATTACCCATTACCAATTACCCAATGACAAATAACAAATGACAAATAACAAAGGACAAACAACAAATCATGGCAACTTGGCAGTGTATAAAACAATGTGGAGCCTGCTGTAATCTCGATCCAGCAGATCGTCCAGATATAGAAGAGTATCTTTCACCCGCAGAACTGGAACTGTACATGAGCATGGTAGGCGAAGGTGGATGGTGCGTTAATTTTGACCATATCACCCGCGAATGTCGGATTTACGCCAATCGTCCGCGTTTCTGTCGTGTGGAAGCAGAGATATTTCAAGATATGTATGGTATAGAACCAGAAGAGTTAAACGATTTTGCAATTGACTGCTGTCGTCAACAGATAGAAGGAGTATATGGCGATCGCAGCTTGGAACTCATTCGTTTCAACAAAGCTGTCGGTTTTTAGCTGAAATTTGTAACTATAGCTCAATACTAGTTGCAATTTATTACAACAATCTGAGAAAATGAGAAGAATATGAAAACAATCTAGTAATCCAAATATACTGCCTGTGAAACTTGATTCTGCACCTCTAAGCCTTTCTAAAATCTCTCAGACTGAAAACCAGCCAGAACTAAAGGACAGTACCGATATTAACTTAACGACTGCAACCATTGAGCCACTTCAGCCTGTAGTAGCCGATAGCCCCAAAAAGCAAGAATCAGTAGCAGTTATTTTTGGTACTACCTTTGTTACCATCTTTCTGGCTGAGATTGGTGATAAAACTCAGCTGTCTACCTTATTAATGAGTGCAGAATCTCATGCACCTTGGTTAGTGTTTATGGGTTCTGCAGCTGCATTGATTACAACCAGCTTATTAGGCGTACTGTTAGGAGGCTGGATAGCCAAGCGACTTAGTCCCAAAACCGTAGAGACATCAGCAGGTGTGATGTTATTGCTAATTTCCATCATGCTCTTTTGGGATGTAATCATCGGTTAATAGCCAATAGTCAACAGTTAAAAGTCAATATTCAACAGTTCCCTTATCTCAATTAATTATGGATTGGCATCTTTTAGGACTAAGCTTTATTACAGTTTTTTTATCAGAATTAGGTGATAAAAGTCAGTTAGCTGCGATCGCGCTTTCGGGACGCAGTCAGTCTCGTCGCGCTGTGTTTTTTGCGACTGCGATCGCTCTAGTATTAACTAGCTTGTTGGGAGCATTAGCTGGGGGAGCAGTGGCAGAATTTTTACCCACCCGTGTCTTAAAAGCGATCGCGGCTGTAGGATTTGCCATACTCGCAGCACGCTTGTTGTTATTTAACGATTCCGAATCAGCTTCATAGCTGTTGTTTTGTTGTCATTGGGTAATTGGTAATGGGTAATTGGAATTAAGAATTTCCCCCCTGCGATCGCTTGTTTTTTACCCGATCTCACCAAATCACGTTGCTCCCGCAGAAGGGTTAGTTTCGATTAATCCCTCATCCCTTGCCCAATTACAACAAGCTTTCAGTTGGGTTAAGCAGCGCTTTGCTGCATCTGAGCCAATTTGCGGTTAGCGGGTACTCCAGAAGAAAAGCAAGCCTTTCAAGAACAATTCAAAAGTCAAATCTGAATTTTGACTTTTGACTCTTGCCAAACGCCAAATGATAAATAACAAAGGGAAATTTCTAAGCAATCTGACATATTACTTTTTGCAGTGGAATTTGTACGATAAATTCTGTACCTTGCCCAGGAGTGGAATTACAGTAAATTTTACCGTTGTGTTTTTGAGTAATAATTTGATAGCTAATAGACAATCCCAATCCAGTACCTTTGCCTATAGGTTTGGTAGTGAAGAAGGGATCGAAAAGTTGAGAACGGATTTCCTCTCTGATACCAATACCGTTATCTGCGATCGCAATCGTCATCCAGTGATCATTGTTAACGAAGGTACGAATGGTAATTTGCGGTGTGGTGTTAACTTTAGACTCTTCCAGCGCATCAATAGCATTACTCAGCAGATTCATTACTACCTGATTGAGTTGGCTGGGGTAACATTCCACCATTGGCACTTGTCCATAGTCTTTGATCACTTGGATTGTGGGATGATCGGGGCTACCTTTGAGGCGATGTTGCAAAATCAGCAAAGTACTATCAATACCTGTGTGAATATCGGCGGGTTTGAGTTCGCTTTCATCTAAACGCGAGAAGTTGCGTAGAGAAACAACAAGTTGACGGATGCGATCGCTTCCTATTTTGAGAGAATTGAGCAACTTGGGCAAGTCTTCGGTGAGATAATCTATATCTACTTCTTCCATCCAAGCTTGAATTTCCGGATGGGGTTCGGGATGACATTCTCGGTATAAAGAGACAAAAGTAATCAAATCTCGGATATGTTCTTCAGCAGGTTTGAGATTGCCATAAATAAAGTTGACGGGGTTGTTGATTTCGTGGGCTAAACCTGCTACTAATTGCCCAAGGGAAGACATCTTCTCACTCTGCACTAAATGCACCTGTGCCTGTTTTAAGTCTTCCAGCGCTTGCGAAAGTTCGGTGGTGCGTTGTTCGAGAACTTGTTGGGAATTGTGCAGTTGCAAATGTACTCGAATTCTAGCCAGTGCTTCTTCGTGTTGGATGGGTTTGGTAATGTAATCCACAGCACCCAAACTCAACCCTTTGACCTTATCCACTGTATCCGAAAGGGCAGTCATAAAAATTACCGGAATATCGCTGAATTCTGCTTGAGATTTGAGCCGTTGGCAAGTTTCAAACCCATCAATTCCCGGCATCATCACATCTAGCAAAATCAGATCGGGATGGTAAGACTGGAGACGTTGTAAAGCTGCTTCCCCACTTTTTGCGATCGCGACTCGGTAGCCAATTTCACTTAAAATATCAAACAAAACTTGAATATTGGTAGGGTTATCATCCACTACTAAAATTGTTCCGGTGCGGGCAGTGGTTTCAACAATCATGGATGAACTCCTTAGAATAATTAAAAATAGAAAATAAAAACGGACATTTTTAACAGCCAATTTTACTACGTATAACTACATATTTGCTTGTAGTAAATTTATTATGCTTTCGTCATCAAACTTCTGACTCAAATCTAGTAGCTTGTTCGCAAAAGGTGCATATTGGGGATTGAGTTGCTTCAATCGGTTGGCTTCCTGCTGAATGTCAGCCATAAATCCATCCTGTGCCGCTTGATACAGGGCTGTCAATTCGGCTGGTGCTGGTACAAGCCAATCTGTGGGATTGTCTTCTGCAGCACAGGCTTCATCTGTCTGCGGTGGAGTTTCATAAATCCAATGCAAATCCAAGTGCTGCTGTAACTCACGTAATAATCCAGTGAATTCAATTGGCTTGGGGAAAAAGCTATTACAACCTGCGTCCATCGTTTCTTGCATATCCACCTGAGACAGACTAGCAGGAGAAGCGATAATTGGTAGTTTGGTAAAATCTGACAGTTGGCGCAGGCGGCGAGTCATTTCCAGCCCATTCATCTTTGACATCATGACATCGGTAATAATCAAATCGGGATGCATCTGGATTGCTTTATCCAATCCCGTCTGACCATTGTCTGCCTCCATCATCTTGAAACCCAGGGGTTCCAGCATTCCAATTACCACAGCACGATTCTCTCGGTGATCGTCAATCACTAAAATTTTGCGCCGTTCACCTTGATAGCCTATTACCTTTTGCTGGTTATTCCCATTTTGGGACAGCCAATCGGTAGCCGTGGGTAAATCTATTTCAAACCAGAAGCTGCTACCTTTACCGAGAATGCTTTTTACTTGAATTGTGCCACCCATCATCTCCACAATTTGCTGACTGATCGCCAACCCTAAGCCAGTACCTTCACTATTGCGATCGCGTTTCCCGGCTTGTTCAAAGGGTAAAAAGATAACTGCTAGTTTTTCTTTTGCTACGCCAATACCTGTATCAGATACCTGGAAGCGGATTCTAGTGGAGAGGTGATCGCCAATTTCCTTCTTCTCTAAAGCCTCAACGCTAAAACTCACGCTGCCAAAATCGGTAAATTTCACCGCATTGCTGAGGAGGTTAAGCAAAACTTGCCGTAGGCGTTTATCATCGGCATAAACTGCGATTGGTAGATTGCCAGCAGGGTGGTAATTAAAAGCTACCCCCTTTTGCTCGGCTTTGATGCGGCAAATTTCTACTGTGGAGATGAGGAAGTTAGCTAAATGGAAATCTTGAGGATAGAGATCCATCTTCTGCACTTCCAATTTAGACAGATCCAGAATGTCATTGATCAGCGTCAATAGATGGGAACCGCACTGATGAATCACGCCTAATCCCTTTTGTTGCTTTTCGGTAGTCGCTGGATCGCGTTGAAGAATCTGGGCATAGCCAAGGATACCGTTCAGAGGAGTTCGTAGTTCGTGGTTCATATTAGCAAGAAATTTACTCTTGCTGTGGTTTGCAGCTTCTGCAGCTTGCTTTGCTTGTTGCAGTTGGGCGGTGCGTTCTTCTACCCGTGCTTCTAACTCTGCATTACTTTTTTCTAAAGCAGTGAATGAGTCACGCAATTGCCCTACCATGTGGTTAAAAGAATGGGCGAGAATGTTGAATTCCTTGATGTTGCCATCTTTCACAGTCTGGTCTAGATTACCCTGTGCCATTGCCTGGCTAGCTTGATTCAGGCGGAGGATGGGACGTGCAATCCAGCGAGAGGTTAAGAATCCAACCACTGTTGCCACTCCCAGCGCCCCAACACAAAGTAAGATAGTTGCCTGGGTGTTAGCGTTTATCTGTGCCATGAAGGTATTTTCTGGCACGCTAGTCACAACCAACCAATTCAAGCCATATTCATCGCGCCAGGGATCAATATGCACATGGTAATGTTCTCCCTGAAAATTGACATTCAGTTTTTGTGTATTGGTGATGGATTGTAAGTTAGGAATGCTTTTTTGCAGTTCTTTAGCAAGACCTTGCACTATAGGATTAGGACTCTCTGTTGCTTTGAGCCGCTGAATTTCGTTATTGACTACCTTAAAAGGTTGCTCTGGTGCAGAATTGGCAACCAACATACCATCGCGCTCTATAATTAACACTTGCCCAGCACGACTGATATCTAATTTGCGTAAAAATTCGCTGAGTTTCAATAAATGGATATCAACCCCGACTACAGCAATCAAGTTTTTGTTGGCATCATAAATTGGTCTACCTGCTGATGCTGCAATATAAGGAGGAAAAGCAGGATCGTAGTAAGTATAGATGCGAGTCCAAATAGGTTTTCCTGCTTTGGCGGGTTCAGTGTAATTAATCTCGTTAAGGGTATCCCAGGTAGCCGTCGCCAAGATTTGAGTCCGGTTACCATCATTATCTGCCAAGTAAGTTGTCATATTTTTGGGTTGGCTGGGCGTTTTGGCGACGTTATCGTCAATAGTGACAGTCTTGCCATCGTAACGACCGGCTCCACCCCCTTCTCCGGTGGGAAGGTTAATGCTGATGTAGGTTAAGTCATAAGCTTGCATTTCGTGCCAGAAGAACTTACCAACAGTTTTGCGATCGCGTACATCCAGCAATCCCATCCGAATTGCATTAGCATTGATCTGATTTACTTTATGCGGAATCGATAGGTAAGCATCTAAATGGTTATCTACCTCACTGGTAGTTCGCTTCATTAACTGTTCTGCTAGCTCCTGAACCGCTTTTTCACCGTTTTTAAATGACAAATATCCCACCAATCCGACTGCAGCAAATACTTGCATCACAAAAGGAACAATGAGTACAAGTTGTAGTGGCAATACCCGGAATTTACTGGATAATGGATGGGTTTTCATAAGTTAGAAATTTTAGTTCATCAACAGTCGGTGCCAAATTCTCTACCCTGATTACTAATTGAGGTTGCTCACTACCGACTTGGGGTTTTGGGCATTGGACTCTCTGCCATGCCCAAAACTCTATCCCCTTGTCGATGGAGTTTTTGATGGTGAGGGCTTATTGGCACGGCTTGAACTTCACTGGCTGGCACAAGCAAAAAGTTTTGCCCTCTTTAATGAGGATTCCCCAAAAATATCTAATTTGAACAAAATTCATCCTTAACTATCTGCAAGTTGGTTTCTGTATGAGTTTTTATCTACACAACTCACGCAGTTATTGATAGGCGATAATTTTCTGTTAACGACAACTTAACCTATTTCTTTACTGTTCTTAAAGACTGATGATGCACAAGTTAGTTAACTTAAATAAGGATAAAGCATTATTTATGACAAATAAGCGCTAACCTGATCAAACATGGCCAGAAAATACTAAAAACCCCGGTAGGCGGTCTGATTATCTTAGCCCCTACCGGGTTTATCTATTGAAAGCGGCGGGACACTCCATCCCCTTGTGAGTGAACGAGGTTGTTCTCCCCGCCGCTTGGGGCATAGGGCATTAGTATGTTCTTTTCCATGCCCAATGCCCAATTCCCAATGCCCAAAAACTCCACCCACAAGGGGATGGAGTTTTTCATATTAATTTCTGCGTCTTTTGTGAACAGCTAGAAACTAAATGTAGTTCTGAGCGCACCAATCACAACATTATCGTTTTGCTCGTTATGATCTGGTGCTGTCAACCAAATTACTCCAGGGGTAATGGTGATATTGTCGCTGACCTTGTACTGGTAGAAAGCTTCAATATGATAAGAAGTATTCGGGTCTTCCGGCAATCCATCAATGGTGGAACTCGTAACTTTTGGTTCCATACCGAAGATGAAACCTGCTAAGTTGCCTTTTTTACCCAGGTCTGGTAATCCTAAAGTCACGGCCCAGTTCCAGATATCAACACTTCCACGGTTGATTAAGTCTCCACCTGTCGATAAGTTCCGCGTGTTGGTATATCCAACCCAACCACCCAGCACCAATTTTTCACTAAGAGCAAAAGAGGCTTCTAACCCGTAAGAATTACTAATCGTTGATACCGGTTCAGCTCCGCCTAAATTGAGGACAACATCATTCAGGAAAGAAGTAACATTGGCGCGGTTGCTACCTGTTCCCAGTTGTTGATTGTAAGCATTGATGTAAGTGAAGCCAACCTTCAAGCGATCGCTTGGTTTAAAAGTGAGTTGGGCTAAAGCACCATACGCACCATTAAATAAACCATTTCCAGGCGTTGGGTCATTAGCTGCACTGCTCAAATACCCCAAACTCAATGCTAATTGCTCGCTAAAATCATAGTTGATACCTAAGCCAGCACCATCCATCTGATAATAAATGGAGTTGCGAGTACCAAAAGTAGACAAAGCACCAAAGCTACCATCCCCATCAAAGAGATTAATTGTATCAGTAATGTCATCTGCTGCCCCAGCATTAGCTAAGGCAATTACTTGTAATTTTTCGCCAATAGGAAATTGGTAATATAGCGCATCGATAAATGCATTCGTATTACCATCTTCCCCAGCAAAGAACAAGCTCCCCTCTGGTGTGCCAATATTAGGGCTGAGAATATTATTTACTTGAATTCTTGTGAAGAGTGTATCTTTGCCTGTGAAGCTAGTGACAAATTCGATTCTTGCGCGCGCCCCTAAAGTTGTATTCTGATCTGTAATTTCTGCGCCGTTGACTTGGCTACCAGAGAAAACATCGCTAACTACAGCAACAACTTCTCCTTGCAGTTTGGAAGTAGTGGAAAATTGATTCGCTTCTAACTCCGCCGTTTTCGCCTCTAAAGCATCTACTCGACCCCGTAATGTCGCCAGTTCAGCAGAGAAATTCTCTTGCAATCTTTGCAGTGTGGCTAAATCTTCTTTTGTGACTAACTCCGCAGTGCTAGTCGCAATCAGTTCATTCACACGATTGAGACAAGCATTTAAACCAGCAGCAAACTCATATCTTGTGAGTGCGCGATTACCTCCAAATGTGCCGTTGGGATATCCTGCAATACAACCATAACGTTCTACCAACGATTGCAATGCTTGAAATGCCCAATCGGTAGGCTGCACATCTGACAGTTGAGATACTGAGGTAACTTGGGACATTACCTGTTGTTGCGGGGAATTCTCAATCTCTTGTTTTTGGTCAGCTGCAACAAGCGGCTCACTAATTTCACCCGCAACGGCTGCTGCACCTAAAAATAGCATTACACCGCCAACTGTTGAACCAGCCAGCAGAGACTTCCATACTTTCCGCATTTTTTTCCTCACACCTATTGATAGTAAATAGCTTTACTACCCTGCTGTTTCACCAGGTTTATTAAAAACTATTGTCAGTATCTTACCAGGAGCCGACATTTTTTTTATATAAGATTGCGTCAGAGAATCATCATGAATCATTTGCGGTTTAAATTGATGTGCAAGTAATTGCTGACACCTTAATTGATTGAGAATGAGAATTATTATAATATTGATTTAGATTCAACTCATTAGCAAGAGTAGTGAATTCAAAGCCCTGGTAGCGGGGTGTTTGGCCCGTGCTGTGTCTAGCAAGGGTGTCTGGTATTAAGTACATGAGTACTGAAAAATACTTTTTCAGTACTCATTACTGAACTTTGTCGATAAAAATTTTCACGAAAGCAGCGTCTGCTACTTTCCGGAGGGGAAAACACTGTGGTTCGCAATCATATAGAACCTAAAACAGGCAGAAAAACAAGTGGTATTCTGCCTTTAATTGCTGTGCTAATGCTATCCATTGCATCTGGTTGTAACCAATCACCTGCAAATCAGCAAGCAGCATCTAACGTATCGCCGCCTGCTAAAAAAACTAAAGTAGTAACGACATTTTTACCTATATATTGGTTTACAAAAGCTGTTGCTGGAGATGCAGCAGAAGTAGAGATTTTAGTACCACCGGGTACGGAGGTACATGAGTATCAAGCCAAACCAGAAAATGTAAAAGCGATCGCTACAGCTAATGTGTTAGTCAAAAATGGTTTAGGCTTAGAAGAATTTCTGGAAGAAACTGTCAAAAATGCCCAAAATCCCCGATTAACTGAAATTGATGCCAGTAAAGGGATTAAACCTTTAGCAGAGATTTCACCCATCGTCAGCACTGCGAAAGAGGAAAAAGACCACGATCACGAACATACTGAGGGTAATCCTCACGTTTGGCTAGATCCAGTTTTGGCAAAACAGCAAGTAACAAATATTCGGGATGGATTGATTGCAGCCGATCCCCAAAATAAAGCTATCTATGAAGCGAACGCCACAGCTTATATCCAAAAATTAGACAGCTTAAATAGCGAATTTCAACAAACTTTGCAGAAAAATCCTAACTGCACCTTTGTCACTTTTCATGATGCCTTTCCATATTTAGCCCAACGCTATAACCTTAAGCAACTTGCAGTAGTAGAAATCCCCGAAGACCAACTTTCACCAAGCGATGTACAAAATGCAGTTAATGCAGTAAAAAAATATAAAGTTAAAGCCTTATTCAGCGAGCCAGGAATCGATAATAAATTACTCAAAAGTCTATCACAAGACTTGAAGTTAAATTTGCAAACCCTAGATTCTTTAGAAAATGGCGACACAGATCCGCAGCATTATTTCCAAGCTATGAAAGCTAACTTGCAAAACTTAGCAACAGCTTGTAAATAGTGGTTTGTTATTTGTTATTGGGTAATTGGTAATTGGTAATTGGAATTAACAATTTACCTCAGTCCCCAGTCCCCAGTCCCCAGTCCCCAGTCCCCAGTCCCCAGTCCCCAGTCCCCAATCATCTATGCTAAATGACCAACAAGCAATAACATCTCCAATTTTAAAAGTAGAAGGATTAACTGTATATCAAGGTAGTTACTTAGCCTTAAGAGACGTTTCTTTTGAATTATTTCCGGGCACAGATACAGCCATAGTGGGGCCAAATGGTGCAGGTAAAAGTACTTTAGTAAAAGCTATTTTAGATTTAATTCCCCACAGTAATGGCTATGTAGAAATATTTGGTCAACCAATCAAAAATTTAGGTAATTTACGCCAGTTATTAGGCTATATGCCGCAAAATTTTATTTTTGATCGCAGCTTTCCCATTTCCGTCAGCGAATTGGTAGGGCTGGGATGGATGAGAACTTTTAGACAAAAACAAAAAAAAGGTTCATTATTAAAAAAATTATGGAGAAAAGAACCAGATAAATCAGCAGCGATCACGCAAGCTTTAAAGCGAACTGATGCTTATCACTTACGCAATCAAGCTATTGGAACTTTGAGCGGTGGTCAACTCAAGCGAGTATTATTAGCTTATTGTTTAGTCACACCTCGTAAACTGTTAGTATTAGATGAAGCCTTTGCCGGAGTTGATATACAAGGTGCAGCAGATTTTTATATTTTGCTCAATGAATTAAAGCAACAGGAAGGTTGGACAATATTGCAGGTTTCTCATGATATTGATATGGTCAGCCGCCATTGCGATCGCATTCTTTGCTTAAACCAAACTGTAGTTTGTACTGGTAAACCAGAAATTGCGCTTTCACCGCAAAACCTATTAGCAACCTATGGGCCTGGCTTCAGTCGCTATCAGCATCATCACTAAATTAATTCAAAATTCAAAAATAATAAAATTAACGATCAATCTGTGATAAATAAAAGGCTAATCAGTTTAAAAGCTTACAAATGAATTTATTCACAGATTGCCAGATAACTTGGCTAGCTGTTAGCAATACTCAAGATTTGGTGGAATTGTTAAAATTTCCCTTTATGCAGCGTGCGATCGCAGGTGCTGTGATGATGGGAATACTTGGTGGTTTATTAGGCTGTTTTGTTACCTTGCGCCAGCTTTCCTTTTTTAGCCATGCGGTTGGTCATGCAGCCTTAGTTGGTGTGGCATTAGGCGTATTGCTACAGTTAAATCCTACATGGATGTTACTGCCATTTACCTTGGTGTTTGGTGTGATTGTCCTCTACTTAATCGACAAAACCGATTTAGCTAGCGATAGCGTACTCAGTATAGTTCTCTCAGGAGCATTAGCGATCGGTGTCATTCTCACCAGCCTCATCAAAGGCTATCGCGGTAATTTGATGAGCGTGTTATTTGGCGATATTCTGGCAATTGATGCCACAGATTTAATGTTAACCCTGCTTTTGCTCCTAGGCAGCAGTATTTTCTTGTTATCAACCCTGCAACAGCAAATTTTATTGACTCTCAACGCAGATGTAGCTCAAGTACAAGGTGTTCCCGTCCAATTGTATCGCTATGGATTTGTGATACTGCTCTCATTAGCGGTGGCTGTAGCCATCAAAGCTGTTGGCGTATTGCTAGTGAACGCCTTTTTGGTAATTCCTGCTGCTACTGCTAAATTAATGAGTCACCATTTCAGCCGCTTTCTCTTCTTATCAGTGATTATCGGTTCTAGTAGCAGCGTTATAGGCATGATAGTTTCAGGACTATTTAACTTAGCCTCTGGCCCCAGTATCGTCCTGGTTCAGTTTCTCGTATTTGTAGCTGTCTTCATCTGGATCAAGTTGACTATGAAAGCAGCATAAAACTTTTTTTCCTTATGCCCTTGCACAATCGTTATAAGTTTGCTACATTTATTAATCGTGGCTAACAAACGCGCCTGCCGGGATAGCTCAGTCGGTAGAGCAGAGGACTGAAAATCCTCGTGTCACCAGTTCAAGTCTGGTTCCTGGCATACTCCTCAAAACCCCTGGTAGTTAAGGCTCCCAGGGGTTTATTGTTTCTCTAAAAACTCTATTTCAGCCATTTACGGTGGTGTAAATTGGGTGTAATTAAATGCCACGTTGGACATTTTTAGACGAGGTTGGATAAATTATTGGGGTAAAGTTGGGGTAAATCAGAGCGCACTGATTCAAGTCGTGAAGGCAGCAGAGAAACCCGCTAGCAGCTTTTCTGTGCCTTACCTAATCATGTCAGGAGTCACCTGTGGGTTCTAAAGGCTCTGAACGTAAAGCCTCAAAGGGTACTGTCCAAATTAAAGTCTCGAACGATCGCCTGCAACTTGTGTTTAGTTTTGGGGGTAAACGTCATTACCTATCAACTGGTTTTACCGATACCAAAGCTAACCGCAAACTAGCCGAAATGAAAGCTAGGCAGATTGAACTGGATATTCTCTGCGATAATTTTGACCCCACTTTGGGGAAATACAAGCCACAATCGTTGCAAATTATCCCTACACCACCAATTACACCAGTTGAGGAAATTGCCCCATCCTTAGTAGATTTGTGGGATAGTTACACCGAATATAAGCGTTCTGGTTTATCTCCCAGCACTTTGGCAAAGGATTATAAAAAAATCTATCGCTGTATAAATTTCCATCTCCCTGTTAAAACCTTAGATAAAGCAGTAGCGATTCGCGATTGGCTAATTGCCAATAAAACACCATCATCTGCCAAAAAAATCCTCACCCAATTTTCAGCTTGTTGTAATTGGGCAGTGAAATCTCAGTTAATCAAGGATAATCCTTTTAAAGATATGGCGAGTGATATTAAAGTATCCAAGGGTGACAAAGAAGAAACTGATATTAATCCGTTTAGTGTAGAAGAACGCGATCGCATTATCCAAGCATTCAAAGACAGCCGTTACTACAATCACTATGCACCATTTATCGAATTTCTCTTTATGACTGGTTGTAGACCATCTGAAGCAGTTGCATTGCAGTGGAAGCACATCACTAATGATTTTAGTACTATTCGGTTTGAGCAAGCTGTTGTGATTTCTGAATCAGGACTAACCTCTAAGAAAGGCTTGAAAACTCAAAAGAAGCGAATTTTTCCTGCCAACAATCGTTTGGCTGCACTGTTGAAATCTATAAAACCTGATGCTGTTTCTGGTGAAGCCAAGGTATTTCCCTCACCTGAAGGAACTTGGATAGATGCTCACAATCTAACCACAAGAGGCTGGAAAGGAGTAATTGAAAAGCTAGATGGTATTGAATATCGAAAGCTTTACCAGACTCGGCATACCTTTATCACGATGGCACTAAAAAATGGTATGGATGTGAAAGATGTGGCCAAACTAGTAGGCAATTCTCCAGAGATTATTTACAGGCATTATGCAGGGCAAAGTAGAGAACTCTTTGTTCCAGAGTTTTAAATCTTTGCTCTTTGACGTTTTTGATTGCTCGCTAGACTAGCATGATACAAATCAATCGCTCGATGGTGAGCGATCGGGTCATGACGATTATGCAACCAATCCTGGATGAGTTCTAGATTGTAGCGAATACAGCGACTATTAATTCTTACCCAATGCGTTCCCTCAATCCATGTTCCATCAAGTCGATATTTCTTGAGTGTTGCAAAGCTAAAGTTTAATTGCAGAGAAGCTTGCTGTTTGTTCACGAACTGAAACATATTTTTAACCTCATCAATATATTGTTTAAGATTTACTTATAACTAAGATTTATTAGATTCTGATTCACAGAATTAGTGAACAAATTATTCAAAAAAACTTTTGAATAATATCTATAAATTAAACACATTATTTTCATAAACTAGTAAATATGTTGAATTTATAATAAACAAATATCTTCTACTATAATTATCAATTTATTTGATAATATTTTTAGCTTTAAATACTATAAATACATTTTACATGATTTATTTTTTGATGAAATTTTATTGATGATTACCAAGATATCAAACTATGAAAAAAAGTATCATTAAATGTCTATTACTTTAGAGATAGGTTATTTAATCACTTTAGTGATAAATCGCTTCACATCTTCAGAAAGATATTAACTCAAGAAATTTTCCGGATAATAAGTTTAATTATTCGTAGAGTTCATTTTCACGCTTGTGTCAATTAACAACTCTTTTATTACGGACAGTAAAGATTTAAAATATATCTTAGATATAGTTAACCATGTATTAGATAAAAAGCATGAATTAGCTAATATCAAAGATTTGCAAGCTGCCTTAAAAGAAGTCAGTTTAGAGCAAGGTCGAGAAATTCAAATCAATTTGGTTTTCGAGGAAAGTCAACTGACAGGATTCAACTTTTCTTTTACCGATGACACCATGATAACTACTGCTAATATTCCTTTTCAACAGCATCAAGTCAATATAGAAATAGGAACAGGTGATATTGTCATACCTCACAAACCACCAATTACTACTCTTGACATAACTGCAACTGAGCTACAAAGTAAGCTGACAATCCCTTTTTCATCTGACGCTCAAATTATTTTGCAGACAGGATTACAGGTTGAAGATCAGCCTATTATCCCTCTAGAAAATCCTCAGCATGAAAAGAATCTCAAATCTACATCTTTTGGAATTAGCAAAATAAATACTGGCTTAAATAATATTGCACATCAATTAGCATCCAGTCATGAAATAGATGGTTTGTTATTAACAGGATTAACTCTTAAAACTGGATTATCGGTTGCTTCTCTTGTACAAACAGAAGATAAACCTGACATTCAAAAGGCTGGTCTAGCTGTTATTAAACGGTTTCAACAAGTTCTACCCCAGGAATTTATAGAATTAAAATCCGGAGAGTGTCCAAATGCTTTTAGCTGGAAAGACCCGCAATCTAACAGGCAATATCACTTTTGTTTTGAACCTGCTAAAAACAATCTAGAAGGTGCTGTTTTAACACCTGCTTCTTTGAAAGGATTTGAAAAAATATCAAGCTCTAATTCTATGCGGCCTGTATTTGTTGCAACTTTACTAAATTCTCAATACGACTTTTGGAACATTGAGCAGTGTGATTTTGATAGAACTCAGATTCATGCTTTAAGTATGTCCACGAAACCTAAAGCTTTTGACCTTCCAACCCAACGGAATCGGGTTAGTGATTTTTATTATGAAATTTAACGGATTTAATTTTTAACCTCTACAAATTCCAAATTAATTATGCAAGATAATCATCATCTTTCATATCCTCAAGCAGTTGCTAAAACGCAGAAATTTCAATCGGGCTATAATACTCTTTCTCATCTGGGATTTTTACCGTTAACAACGAGGCTTAATTGGACAATCTCAGATACTAGAGCCAGTATATTTTTAGGGTTGGCATTTATTTATTTAGCAGTCAAAGAACCACTTTTAGTAGTAGTGATTTTATCACTTGCCTTGTTCTTCTACTGCCTGAATAGAGTAATTGCCTTAATACCATATCTCAACCATTTTGTTCAGAGGAAAATTCACTTTTGGCATATTGTTGGAGTGATTATGGCATTGACCATGACACTAACAATATTTGAAATGCCAGCACAAGCAATTTTCTTAAGTGGATTAGAAAAATTCCTTACAAATATCGCGCAACAAAGTTCTAGCGGTGGTACAAGTTCTATAGATCCACAAGCTATCACACTAGTTTTCAACGCCATTCGTGGAGTCTTTTTACTTTTAGTGGGTGTGGCTGCACTATTTGCCTATAACCAAGCACAACAAGGGAATGACTGGCGACCAATCGCAACCCAAGCGGGTTTAGCAATTGGCATCATTCTGACAATAGACGTAATTACCTTTTTATTCATTGGTAATGGTACTACAGGTAATACTGGAGGATAAAAATTATTTCCCAATCAATTCAAATAAATAAACTTAACATTACATAATTTATGTCTCTAAACTCAGATAAAGAATCTGTCAAGGTTAATAAGATTTTAGGTAAGCAAGTCGGATTTGGGGTCGTTCCCGCCAATCAAATATTGCCTTGGGTTGCCATTATAATCATTTCCTACTTGATTTTTGATGGCTTATTAGGCTGGGGAATTCCTAAAGTTGTAGTTATTAGTTTCTGGTTAATCGTGAGTTGGTGGTTTGTCACAGGTAAAGATCCTGATCAATTTATCAATCGCTTTCGCAAACCCAAAGGACGTAATTGGATCACAGGTGGAGCAATTTACGTTTCTCCTTTATTAACTTTGACTTTGAGAAAGCAATTACAAAGACACAAAAGCTTATGAAGGCTCAAATTCCAGCCATTAATGTTGTTGAACAAAATCATGCTCAGGTACAATATTTACCTTTTGAGAATGAACTTGACCTTTGCTGCATAGTTCGCATAGAACAGGATAACCACAGCATCGGTGCATTTATTCTTAACCAAGGTGACATTGGTGATGAAACTAAATTCCAAGTAATTTTTGCTTTTCATCTAAAAGGAATTCACGACCAACTTTATCAAGAAGAAGTGGCGGCAGTATCTGCTGGGCTTTCTGAAGCCATGAAATCTGTCCTCTCAAATGAAAAATGTACCTTCTTTTTGGGTTGTTACTCAGCAGATTCAGAAAGACAACACCATTTAAATAATCTTACTGAATCTTGTTCTCTAAGATTACCTTCCATACTCATACGCAACGAACAAGCAAAGATACAGGAATTAACTCGTAAAGGAAGCAGAAAAATTTGGCAGCAGATGGTATTTTGTAGCTGGACTGCTGATGAATTTGGTAAAAGAAAAACAGATCCTTTATCAAAGGTGATTGATAAATTAGGAAAAGCAGGACGTTTTGTCTTAGACCAAGTAACAGGACGCTTATCCGAAAGACAAGAACAGATGATTAGTAGGGTGTTAATTAAAGCATATACTGAAGGATTTCTCCAATGGTCTATGCTATTTAACACTACAGCAGGCATAGAAATTACTCCTCTAAAAGATACCGAGCTTTGGTTATGGCTTTGGAGCAGATTTAATAAATCTCCAGCACCTGCTATTCCCCAACTTCTAGTGTTAACAGAAGATAAAAATATTGGCATTAAACTAACAGAAATACAAAATTCTTCAAAGCACGCCACGACGATTTTAATTACCGGAGAAAGAGGGAGAAGTTCTTGCCCAGAACATCGTCAATGTACTTCTCGCATCTATGTCAAAGATCGAGTTTGCGGTGTCCTGACGATGGTGGACACTGTACCAGCATGGGCAAACGCTAGGGAACAAATCTCATGGATGTGGAAAATATTAAGTCAAAGTCACGTCCATGATACCGAAGTGTGGGTAGAAGTCTCTCCCGCTAACCGCTACCTCACACAAGACAACTTGCATCGCCAAGCTAAACAAACTAAAGTTGCTCGTGAACGTGCTTTGGTCAAAGGTAGTGGTCGAGATATTGGAGCAGAAATCAAACAAGAAGAAAGTTTTGACGCGCAAAAGAAACTATATAAAGGTGCTGTTCCTCTCAATTGTGCTGTGGTATTTCTTGTCTATCGTGACAATTCAGAAAGTTTAGATTTGGCGTGCGATTTGCTCTCACATAGTTGTGGTACAGCCAAAGTTGTCAGAGAGAAAAACATCGCTGCTCACATCTGGCTGGAAACCCTACCTATTACTTGGCGATGGATATTGCATTCTAGTTCCATTTTTAGCGATCGCCGACTGGTACTAGAAAGTGAAACGATTGCGGGTGTTTTGCCCCTCACTGTTCCTAGAGAACTCGACTCTTTAGGCGTAGAATTTCTCACCAACCGAGGTGGGAAACCTGTTTGTGTAGACTTATTTTCTTACACCCAACACGCTTTAATTACAGGTAAAACTGGCTCTGGTAAATCGGTGTTACTCTGGCGGTTTATGCTTGATGCTTTATCGCAAGGTATCCCGGTAGTGGGTATGGATATTCCCGCCGCAGATGGGGAAAGCTCTTTTAAAACTGCAATTGAATTGCTAGGCGATGCGGGTGCTTATTTTGATTTGTCCCGTGCTGCCAACAATCTCATGGAACCCCCCGATTTACGACGCTTTGATGCACAAGAACGTGCTTCCCGAATGAAATCATGGCGTTCGTTTATCCGCAATGCTTTAAGCGTCATCGTTATGGGTCGTTTGAATAGTCCCCACCTAGCACAGCGTGTAGATGCAATTTTGATGCAGGCGCTAGATATATTTTTGAGCGACGCAGATATCATCGAGCGTTACAATTTGGCGTTTGAGCAAGGTTGGAAATCTCCACAATGGCAAGATATACCAACTTTAAAAGATTTTGCTCGTTTTTGTTCGATCGCGCGACTCAATATCCAAAAACCCGAAGCTATTGACTATCAAGCAATTAATCAAATTACCAGTCAAATAGCAGCATTACTGGTAAGTCCTCTGGGAGAAGCGATCGCCAAACCGAGCAGCTTTTCTCCAGAACCTATGGTCAAGTTCTACGCACTCACCGGATTAAGCAACGACCAAGATTCATACACAATGGCTGTTGCTGCTAAAGCTGCTTGTTTGCGGGTGGCACTTTCTTTTCCCAAAAGTCTGTTTATTGGCGATGAGCTTTCGGTACTTTTCCGTAAAGACGGTTTCAGCACCATGATTGGCGAACTTTGTGCTACTGCTCGTAAAGATGGTTTGAGTATCGTTTTATCAAGTCAAGATCCCGATAGTATCTGCCAATCATCTGCGGCTGCCATGATTATGCAGAATATCAGCTATCGAATTACTGGTTGTATTACACCTAACGCTGTCGCTTCTTTTCAACGTTATCTATCCTATCCAGCTGAAATTATCGCTCCAAACGCATCGGAATCATTCTTTCCCCATCGTTTGGACTTGTACTCTTGTTGGCTAATTGAGAAAGGCGGACGCTTTTGGCAATGCAGATTTTATCCAGGTGAGATGGCTTTAGCAGTAGTTGCGACTAACCAAGAAGAACGCCGCACACGTCGAGCGATGTTGTCCAGTTATCCTCATACGCTCAAGGGTCAACTTCAAGGTTTACGAGAGTTTACAAGACTGTATGTTGCTGCAATTAAAGAAAATAACGCATTGGTAAATATTAATGAAAAAGCTAATCATGTGTCATAAAAAGATGAGTACAAAAAAGAAAAATCGCTGGTTATTAAGGATATTTAGTCAAAGAATAAAAAGTATTTCAGTAATTGGAATAACCTTTTTTACGTTAAGCGTATCCGTTATGAGTTATGTATCTGCTGCCACGTTACATACAGAAGAAAATCACAATATTTCCCAATTTGATACATCAGATTTCCAAGATTTATCTAATCCAGTAAAAGACTTTATAAATGATATAAATTCCTTTGTCAGGGGCAACTTATTTGGTAGTGTTAGTCAATTTGTCAAAAATGCTCTTGGGCCGGTTGAAGTTCCTGATTTAGGTCAAGTCGTCACCCAAATTATGACTAATTCTTTACCAGAAGATGCTGCTACAGGAACTAAATTTGAAAACAATCTGACGAATTCTTATGCTATCCGTCTAGACTTAGCTAATCAAAGCGAACGAGTAGGAGCTATTGAAGTAGCACAAACGAAAACTCTTTCTCACGCTGCTCAAAAAAAGTCAAAAGAAATACTTGAGCAAAGTGCGAATTCCGCTTTGGAATCAACTCAAATGTCAGATAATTCACAACATTCTGATACTTCGCAGCAGATTCTCCAAAATATTTCTGTACAACTAAAAAACAACACAAACATTGCTCACCTCCAATTACAAGAAGCATCCCAAGCACGACAAGACCGAGCATTAGGAATGACTCTGATTGCTCAAACTGCACAAGAACTTAATGCTGCTAATACTGGAGAACGCCAAACTAAAATTGCAACTGCTAATAGCGCTGTATCTCAAAGTACATTGCTAACTATGCCTGGAAGTGCTGTGTTAGGTCAGTAGAGGAGTCGAGGAGAAGGAGAGTGGGAGAAGAGTTATTTATTTTTGTTGGTATTAATTATCCATTTATCAGGGTTATAAATAGTGATTTTTAAATAATTTTATGTTCATACTTCACTTATTTAAAACTGTAATAAAAATGAGTATAATACAAAAATACTTAATTGCTCCTTATTCCCCCACTCCTCCACTCTTCCCTGCCCCTACTCCTTTCTTTGCTCAAGTTACACCACCAGATAATGCTTCGGATGCAACAGTAGGTATTAGTTTGGTGAAAAGTAGTATTGAACTCAGCAAAAAAACAGTCGAGTCTTGGGATAAGACTTGGGGAGATGCAATTAACCCTTCTGGGGCATTGTGGGCAGGGTTATGTAATTTAGGAACAACTCTGGCTGCTTTAAGTATCATTTTTCTTGCTATAAAGATGGCTAATGATTATCAAGAAAGGCAGTTTTTATGGTCGGAATTAGCTGCATCTGTAATTTATCCTTTAATCATTGCTCTATTTTTAGGTAGCAATGGTTATTTACTTGCTCAAACAGTTCTGATAGTTCGGAATATTGGACATCATCAAGTTGTGAGTGTTCTTAATATTCAGCTAGCTGATACGACTTTTAAAAAAGCGATATCTGATGTAACACTTACTCAAAGTGTCAAGACACAAGTGTCAACAATTTATGCTGAATGCCAAGGGAAAATTGGTAAACCACTGACAGATTGTCTCCAAGAGAAAAGACCAATTGTAGAGCAAATTATTACTGAGGCAGAGAAACACAATGGTGGGATTTTAGAAGGAGCACGTAAAGCCGTAGCTGAATTAACGGACTTTGTACAAAATCCAGGAGCTGTTTTTAGCGCTTCAATTTCTCTAATTTTAATTACTTTTCTCTATGCTCTTCAATGGGCTTTTGTCAACATTTTAGAAGCAGCATTAATTATGACTGCTACTTTTGCACCTGTTGCACTGGGATTAAGTTTGCTTCCACTTGGTGCTAGACCTATATGGGCTTGGGCTAGCGGCTTTATATCTTTGTTTGGAGTCCAACTTGGCTACAACATTGTGGTTGGTTTGGCTGCAACTGTCATTGTGGCTGCTGGGGCGCAAAGTGTTTCAGATTTGGCATTTTTAGCCTTTATTAGTATCTTTGCCCCAGCACTAGCACTGTTGATTGCTGGTGGTGGTGGAATCGCACTTTATACGGGAATCAACAGTAGAGCAGCTATCCTGGTTAATGTTGCATTGGATGGAGCGATCGCAGTTGCTACAGGGCTGATAGGAAGAGGTGGATAACGCTGCAAGATGTAGTGTTTCAAAGGATAAATGTGCAAATATGATCAGGCCAGTTAAGCGAAGCAAGTTGTTACTCGATTCTAAAGACATCCTACCTCTTTGTTTTGTAGGACTGACAATATTTAGTCTGATCAGCTTTTTATTTCTGTTATTTTTAAGTTTCAAAGTTAATCAAATTGCAACCAGAAAAAATACTTTTGTACAGTTAGTCAATGGTCGTGCTTTGGTAATTTCCGAGCAAGATTATCTCTACCGTCATCCAGAAGTTGTGAAAAATACTGTTAGACAATGGGCGGATTTAACTTTTAACTGGAATGGCATGATTCCTGGAACCCAAGAGTTAGATCGAGGACGAGATATCGGCAAAGGTAAGCGCGTTACAACCAATGCTTATGTGGGTTCATTTTTAATTCAGTCTGGACAACAAGGATTCCGCCAAGCTGCGCTGGAATCACTCGCAGATATTACTCCGTCAAAGGTGTTTAGCGGTCAAGTTCGCTCCAAAATTATTATTTCTTATCTCTCCTCGCCCAGACAAACAAAAATTGGTGAGTGGGAAGTTGATATGGTAGCAACGCGAGTCTTATTAAATCTTTCTGGTGGTACTGATGAGGAAATTGCTTTTAATCGCACTTTTACTATTCAAGCTGTAGATATTCCTCAACCCCCAGAAAATGATCCTTCGGCGCTTGAGAGGCAATTATACGAAATCAGAAGTGGAGGTTTAGAAATAACTAAAATCTCAGAATTTGTACTTAAGAGATAGAAAAATATTTTCTATGAATAAGCAAGAAATATTAGAATCAGAATTAACGCCAGAGGAAGAACTAGAAATATCTGGATATCGGCCTGAACAAGCAGCTTTGATTGACCGAGAGTTTTTGATTCAGCAAGATGCAGAGCCAAGCGAATCATCTGAGACTAGCGAAAATCCATTAATTCGTGGGGCGATCGCGGCTTTATTAGTTGGTGGAGTCATGGGTTTTGGCTGGATGTTGTGGTCGCTTTTGTTCGCTGCTAAACCAATAGCCAAACCTCAAGTTACTCCCACACAGGCACTACCATCTGTTGCAGAAGGTGAAAGTGATGAAGCCAGTCGTTTGAAAGCAGAACTAGCGTTGCGAAACCAAGCTAGTCGAACTGCTAACCAACCCCAAAAGCAATCACCTCCATCACCGCAACGCTCTATTATTTCTCAGCCTTCATCTACGACTAGGAGCATCAGGCCGCCATCACCAAGAATTATTCGCCAAACAATTACATCGCCACCCAGAATTATCAGGGAAAGAGTACCAATACCTACACTGCAACCAAAAATTGTGGCTACTCCTAAATCTGTAAAATCAGTTGACCCTATTGTTCGCTGGCATGAACTTGCTACGTTGGGGCAGCAAACGACAGTAGTCAGTAACCACTTGATGACAGAGAATCAGCCTTTGGAGCAGCAGACTTTACCCGATGAATTAAAACCTAATAGAAAAAATTTCAATCAAGTAGCTGCAAATTCATCTGCTATTACTTTTACTTCCGAGGCTGGATCTGGCAATAGAAAAACTGCTGCAATTTCTCCAGTTGCGATCGCTAGTGATGGGAGTCAGCAAACAACTGATAGGGAGCAGATGCAAACACCCGGAGAGTGGGGAATTTTAAATCGCACTCGCTACGATTCTCAAAATAATGGCTTTGCTGTTACATCTTCACCACGACGAGTTCCAATAGGTACAACCGCCGCAGCCAAGATGTTATTGCCAATTATTTGGACAGAATCAGATAAAAATCAAGGGCGCTATGCGGTGGAATTACAGCAAGATGTTTTATCGACCGATAAGCGAGTAGTATTGCAAAAAGGAACGATTTTAATTACAGAAGTTGATTCGGTTTCTAAAGCTCACAACATTGTGAAGCAGAGTGTTGTTGCGATTGTTTATAGCGATACTGTTGGTCAGATTAGGCAAAAAATAATTCCCAAAGACACGATTATAATTCAGGGAGAAAACAACCGACCTCTAATTGCAAAATCAATAGAAGATAAAGGTGCGGCGATTGCACAGCAAGATATCTTAATTGGCTTGCTTGGTGCTGCTGTCCGTTCAGGGGAAATTTTTAATCAAACCCAAACTCTATCTTCAACCATAATTTCTCACGGTGAATTTAACAGTCAAACAATTAGCAATCAAGCTACAAATCCTAATATTTTAGCAGCAGCATTAGAAGGATTTTTCAAGCCAATATCACAGCGTTTAACTCAACGCGCAAATAGAGAGAGTCAAGAAATTCTGAACAGTCCGAACGTGGCGATTGTGCCGACTGGAACCAAAGTCTCTATCTTGTTTAATACGTTTTTTGAAGCGGATAGCTAATATTTTGAGGCTATGAATAGGATAGTTTTCAATAAATATCTTGTGATAATTTTTGGACTGGCGACAGTTTATTGCTCAATTCCGGTTCAAGCACAACAGCCAGCTATGTTAACAGTTAGTAGTTCGGCACTCAGAGGTGCTACAGGTTCAGCAATTAATATTAAAGTTTGGTCTGGTAGGGCGACTGCTATTGATTTTACTGGTGTTAACGAACGAATTACTCAAATTTTTTTAGCAGATCCTAGTTGCTTTACCTATGCTACCGATACACCTCTAGAAAAAGGTCAAGCTATGACTGTATTTTTGCGTCGGATACAAGCATTAAAATTTCCTAATTTAACTACAACAACTGTTACCAATTTATTTATCAAGACTGTAACAAACAACGGTATATCACATCTTTATACCTTCAATCTACAACCAGGAGAAAACTCTCCTCAGTATAGCGGTTTAAGCATTATACCGATTTCAGAATTAGAACTATCCAAACACTCTTTGGAAGTTGGGTCTTTTCGTAAAGCTACAATAGATGATATTGAACGCGGTTTAGTTTTTGCTATACGTCAAGGTTATACACCTTCATCAGACACAGTAGTAGCAAAAGTTAGAGAATTTTTAGCATTGTCTCGCAATACAGACAAATCATTAGTTGAAATTGCACAAAATGTTAGGCTATCACTTTCTGTGTTGAACGAACTAGGATTATTGGGTATTAGGGATAAATTGAAAACTCCTTTGACCACTCAGATTAAATTACGATAACGATTATTGAAGTAACCCACATTGGGCAATTTGATTTCAAAGATAAATTTGTTGGAAATTGTGAGTAAGTTTTATCCAGTAATTTTATATCCACCTTTAATACTGAAGTTTTTGGCTCAAAATTCTATTTCGCCTCTTAAAAATCCTTGTTATAAGCCAACTCAAGACCATTCTCAAATCAAAAACAATTATTATATTAATCAGAATAATTGGCTACCAAACATATTAATATATGTCTTTTTTATATCTATTGGATTTATCATACCCTGTTCGTTAATTCTACTGTCTCCTTTGTGGTTGGTTATAATTGCTTGGGCATTAATTGGCTTAGGTATTTTTTGTGCTTGTACTATTTCTTATACCAAATTAAATAACGAAAAAATTGCCAACTATCAAACATCAACCCAAACAGAAAAAGAAGCTATTCTGCATCAATCACAACATGAAGACAAACTGCGTTGTTGGCTGACAGGTAAAATTTTACAGCCTATTGGTTTAAGTAATGCCACTATAGGTGTTTCTGAAAAAGCTTTTTATCGAGTTCTCCAGCGTGTTTTTGGAACTATCACTCAAGGCGTAGCATTTGAAAATCCACAATTTTCTTATCCTTATTCCGCTGATTTTGTGTTGATACATCCAAGCAGCTTAAGTATTGATATTGAAATTGATGAACCTTATGTAGGTGATACTAAAGCACCTCATCACTGCATCAACCAAGGTAAAGACGACATCAGAAATAAATTTTTTACCAACAGTAATTGGGTAGTAATTCGATTTAGCGAGAAACAAGTTGTCAAATATCCCCACAGTTGTTGCAAAGCGATCGCCAAAGTTATCGCACAAGTGACAGGCGATCGCAGCTACTTGAATCGCCTACAACCCATACCAGATTTGCCGCCTGAACCTATGTGGACTATCAAACAGGCGAAAAAATGGGCTAAAGAGGACTATCGCAAAACATATTTACCCCTTTATCTCTACCAATAATGCTGCAACTTCAAGATTTACCCATGTTATATGAACAAGGACAGGCAGTTGTTGCTTTAGAAACTCCACTTACCGAACGGATAAAGGTATTGAAGTTTCTTTCTAAATTAGCCACAACTTGGAAAATTCCTTTATATTTCTGGAATTCAGGTTACTCCCAGTTACAAAAAGTTGATGAATATATACGATTTGTCCCGACTGATGCTGAATGTACATCGGGGTTAGTTTGGTTATTGCAACACCTAAACGCACCAGGGATATTTGTCTTTGAGGGTGCAATTTCCCCAGATGCTGTCACAGGTTTATTCCCACCACAAACAACGGCAATGCTAAGTAATTTAGTTTATGACTTAGCAGCGAACAAAAGACAGCAACTACTTATATGTTGCGAAACTTACATCGAACTGCCGCTTTTGTTAGTGCCTTTAGTTCCAATCCTCACCTACCCCTTTCCAGACGCGATCGCAGTTCGCGAAATCGTAACGGAAATACTTAAGAGTCGGGTTGAATTGAATAGTAATAGCGATCGCCAATTTGAAACCTTAATCCGAACCTGCTTGGGTTTACCAATAGGTGAACTGGAAATACTATTTTCTCAGTTGTCAGGCTTTGTTCATACCTTGGAAGAACTTAATAATGCAGTATTAGCTTACAAAAATAGCAAGTTTTTACGTCAGGGTATAGAATTTATCAGCGAGCCAGATGTGCCGCAGACTGGTGGTTTAGACCTACTAGAAGAAATCTTAGAGCGTGCAGCTGTGCTGCTCAAACCAGAGGCAAGAGTACATAATCTCCAATTTCCCAAAGGAATAATTCTTTGGGGGCCACCAGGAACAGGAAAATCATTGAGTGCAAAACTGGCAGCTAAGAAAATGGGTGTACCAATGGTTGCTGTTGACTGGGCAGGATTACGTGGTGCAACGGCTTACGAATCGAGGAAGAATTTGCGAGAGTTTCTACAATTTTGTGATGCTAATGGTGAATACGGCTTAGTCCTCTATTTTGATGACTTTGATAAAGGTTTTGCTGGTTTCGACTCTGATAGCGATGGTGGTATCTCTCGTCAACTAGCAGGAAAGTTACTTACCTGGATGCAAGAGCGAACATCGCAAGTATTAGTGATGGCTACTGTCAACAGATTGGAATTTCTGCCCCCGGAATTGGTACGTCGCTTTGACGAAATCATTTTTGTAGACCTTCCTCATGCTGGGGCCAGGTATGAAATATTTAAATTGCACCTGGCTAAATATTTTCCAGGACTGGATTTTAGTGAAAAAGATTGGTTGCGTTTATTGAGGGAGACGAACTTACTTACTCCTGCTGAAATCGCGATGATGGTGAGGAAAACAGCACAGGAAGCATTTTATCGAAATACACAGGAGTTTTCTACTTGTGAACTGGGTAAAAAACCTCTGAGTGTGACTGTGAAGGATTTTTTGGAGCAGCGATACAATTTCACTCCCAGTATGATTCGAGAGGAAGATAAAATTATCGAGATTCAGAACAAAGCTGTTTATGCACGTCCAGCAACATCACCTGATAAAAGTCGGTGGGCTAAAGAGCCGGAGGTTTTGTTTGGCAGTTAATTAGGATAGCAAGGTTAGGTGAACTACCCCACCGCATAGGCAATTCAGCAACAGATCCAAATTCCCAAACCCTTGTAATCCAAACCACTAGCCCAAAAAACGAGCAACCTCGATCGCTATACCAGGCAATGCCACTGGAGTTAGCGTACCTGTCGAAACGCGCACAACAGATTTATAGTTTCCATCATGTGGATTTCGATGCACCCACAACTGAGTATTTACAATATCTAATACCCAGTAATCTTGAATCCCGCTTTTGGCGTAGAGCTTGGCTTTCTCGTCTAAATCGTAAGCCAGTGTAGAATTTGATACCTCAATCAGCCAATAAATGTCCTCTGGTTCAGGATGGCGTTGATCGTAGCGAGATTCTGGAGGAACAGCAACGCAAATATCGGGTTGGGGTTCACCATGTTTGGGCAATGTAATCGGTGCTGCCGAAAAGATGACGGCGCGCTCGCCCAGCAATGCTTCCAGATACTTTACTCCTCGCCGATAGGTTGCTCGATGAATGGGAAGTTCTGGAGCCATATCAACAATCTGTCCATCAATCAATTCCACCTGTCGCCCAGCCAGCAACCCGCTTGCAATCATCCGATGATAGTCTTCAATTGTCCAGTGGGTGAGTGTTCTGGTCATGGTAATTTTGCAGTGAGCAAGACTATATTCATTTTACTGAGAATTGGCAGGGCATTGTAAGGTTTGGGATGGTGTAGCAGTTGACTCTCACCGGCGATCGCACTAACGGATTGCAGTTGCTATATTGGATTTCTGCTATTTTCTCTTTTCCCATACTTATCTTTCTTCATCTTGCCTTCTCATATTATCAAAATGGATAAAGTCGAGATGAGATATGAATATATCCAAAATATTACCATTTAAATAGAAGTATTTACGTCCTGAGAAAAGTACAATTCTATATTGCAATCATCGAAAATAGTTCAATAAATAAAAAGGAGTCAGGAATCAGGAATCAGGAGTCAGGAATCAGGAATCAGGAGTCAGGATTCAGAATACAGAAGTCAGAATACACTACCCATATAGAGATGGTGTTTTAACGAAATTTTCCACCTCTGTCTCGTCACCTGGGACAAGGTTTTAAACCAATATTCATTCATCATCCGCACAGAATTCAGGATGAATTCTGGCTCCTGAATTCTGAATTCTTCTTAATAAATCTCAGAACAGATGCATGAAAATTTTTCGATTTCTAAGTTTGTTATTGTTGACGATTTTGACTAGCCTCTTTCCCACCCTAACTTCTGCACAACATCAACCAAATCTACCTGCTCGCGTAATACCAATTTCCACGGATAAGAAAATATTAATACCTGACTGGCAGAGAATTTCATTTAGTAAAATGCCACCAATACAAGAAAGTGGTTTAATTAAAATTGACGGATTTTATCGCAAATGGAATGCTGGAGATACACCAGATAAATATTTAACATTAGGCGATATTGAGACAGTTCTAAAACCTCAATTATTCAGCCTGAGTAACATCACTAATATCATTAATTATCCAGATTACAATACCGTTACCTTTGATAGCTTTCCATTAGTAGGACAGCAGACTCTCCAGCATTTAGCACAAATTGTACCTAATCTATCAGCCACTAATACAGCAACAATCAAACCCGTCGCAGCACTATTAAAAGCAACATATCCTCAAATCAACATCAACACCTCACTTGCTACATTTTTATCCCAAAACCCAACATTAGGAAGTCTCAAACTCAACAAAATTGACTTATCGTCCTACAAAATTTCTGATATTCCTTATCTCGATACAGTACAGCTATCAAATTTCAGTCTTTGGCAAAATGCCTTAATAAAAGATATCCCGAGATTAAATGCTGTACCTTTAGCTTACTTTCCTGTGCCGATAGCAGAAGTTGGTAATGCGATCGCTCGAATTGATTTTATTTGGGGTACAGATGAAAAACGCCGTCAGCGAACGGTGTCAGGTTCGGATGTAGCTGGTTTTTCTGTCCCTTGTTCTGGGCAAAAATGCCCTTATATTGAACTAGACGACTTGGAAGATTCAGGACGGACTATTAGGGGAGAATTTGAAGGACGCTCTTGGATTAGCGGTAAATATCAGCAAGTAGCAGGTGGTTGGGGTTGCTTAAAATCGGTAAATGCAGGCAAAGAACCGACTGGAAGATTACCCTACGGCAGCGTTTTTAAAGTAGTAGTGATGGAACCGAACGAGCAAACTGATACCTTTGACACTGCTATATTCTTCCGCTTCAAAAATACTTGTGGTGCAACGCCATATTTTATTGGGCCAGTTCCATTTATAACTTATAAGGTCAATTCTCATATTTTTCTTGGTAATACCCAATAATCAACAATAAAGATAAGCCTTTATCAGGTATGAAAACAGATAAAATAATATCAATAAAAATTGTTCGCTTATTGGTTTACTTTTATTTAGGATTAGGAGGCTTTATCCTTGTTACAAATTTATTACTTAAAGGTTATAGTTAAAACTATTTAATTATTAATATGGTAACAATACTTGTAAAATGGAACAGCAATCTATATTGATATCAAATATTAAAAATCCCGCTCTAACAGCACAGAAATCCCACGAAATCAAATCAAGTATTGACATCAATGGATTGTTTAAAACCTTTGCTAATCCCGAAGGACTGACAATGATTGGGATTCTAGTATTCCTAATTTTATTGAGTCAATTTTCTGGTGGTAAAAAGGGTAAGATTTCCACAGGACGAGTAGTAGGGATAGTAGAGAAACTAGCAGCAACAAACCTGGCTCTCAAACAGATTCATGAGCGCAAACACAACAAAGTCACTTTTTGGTGTGGTTCACCCCGCTATTGGTTCGGTGGAAAACTCAGAAGATTTGGCGCAGCCCTTCAAACTATTCTTGGTGCATCCCCCACAATTTGGATACCCCATGCCGAACGCTCTACTTTGGTTTTAGGCGCTCCTGGTGCTGGTAAGACTTTTGGGACAATTGATCGTATGGCCGAAAGTTGTATGGTGCAAGGTTTTCCGCTAATTGTCTATGACAAAAAGGGCGATCAGATGAAATTACTTGCACCCTTGGCTGCACGTTATGGTTATGACGTGCGAATATTTGCACCTGGCGAACCATACAGCGAAGTAATCAACCCGCTCGATTTCATGGAGAACCAAGAAGATGCGGTGACAGCAGCACAAATCGCCCAGGTAATTAATGCCAATGCTGGTGGAAGTGGTAAAGGTGATGAATTTTTCTCAAAAGCAGCAGATTTACTAGCAAAAGCATTAATCCAACTGGCAAAGGGTAGCGATTGTCCAGATTTAGCGACTGTTTACTGCATTCAATCAATCGATAACTTGATCGATAAGCTACATGCAGCAGTGCAAGCAGGTAGAGTTTCTCGTTGGGTTGCAGCTTCCTTTATGCAGTATCTCAAAGCCAAAGACAGTGAGAAGACGATAGCAAGTATTGACACAACCACAGCCGGAATATTTTCTGGTTTTATGCAGCGATCGCTTTTGCCATCTTTTATCGGGAAAAGCACTATTCCCACCAAACTAAAGAGCAAGCAAATTCTGATTTTCAAATTGGATGACCCCAGACGGGATGTGGTAGGGCCATTACTTGCAGCCGCTTTACACATGACGATTGTGAGTAATTTGTGTACTCCAAGAAAAGACCCGCTGGGAATATTTATCGACGAGTTACCCTCACTGTACCTGAAGGCATTACCCCAATGGATCAACGAATATAGAAGCAATGGTGCTTGTTTTGTGTTGGGGGTTCAGTCTTTAGAACAATTAGCGAACGCCTACGGAGATAATTTAGCAGCTGCGATCGCTAGTGCTTGTAGTACCAAAATCCTTTACAACCCAGCCAATTACTCAACAGCAGAAAAGTTTTCTCAATCCTACGGTCACAAGGAATTCATCATCAAAAATAAATCCATCAGCGATTCTAAGGAAGGACGAACCGTTACTTGGACGGATAATCTCCAAGCAATGCCTATCCTCACTGCAGATGAAATTATGCGCTTTCCAATTGGCAAGTGCGTCATCACTAACCCTGGTTATACATCAAGAAGCGAAGGTTCAATCCCCTATCCCCTGACAATTTCCATCCCCAAATTAGATATGCATCGAATCTCCAAAAGTCAGAAGTTATGGGATGAGCAAGTTTGTCCACGATTGATAGCGCTATCGCCTCAAGTCGATATCGATCATTTAGAAGAAGTTATAGACTTGCGAAAGCAAATCGCAGATCAACTTTTGGCAACTGGAGAATCACAGTATACGAATCCTCAAAAACAAAAAGAGGAAATAGAATTAGTTAGCCCTAGTTCTGATTCACCTTGGTAGATTGACCAAAGAATTGGCAATTTGCAATTGCAAGCCTAATTCACAATAGTGGCATTTTTTCTTGGCTATTTTAATGCATACTGCCCTGAATTGGTACATTGTGCAGCTTTTTCAACTGTAACACTCTAAGTATGATTACATAAATACTTCACTTTAAGGCTATAGGAATCCTATTTGATTTTTGAAAAAGATTACGAGAAAATACGGTTAAGTATACAAGTGTAAGAGTAGACAATGAGAAATCAGCATCTACAAACTGCATCACTGCCACTGGGAGTGGCAACTGCGATCGCAGAACTACAAGACTTTATCGCAGTTTGTCGCGATGCCCGTGAGGCAAGAAAAGCCTTGGCAGTCAAGTTGGTTTACCAAGATTACTTATACGAAGAGATTCAAGCAATTTTAGATGTCTCTTTAGGGTCGATAACAGGTTGGAAGCAAGCTTACGAGCAGGAAGGAATCAATGGACTCAGGCTGAACTACAAAGGACGAAAAAGCCACCTGAGTCACGAACAGCGAGAAGAAGTGTTGAGTTGGTTACAAACGAAGGACTATTGGGAACTGGGCGAACTGGAGTATAAACTAGCCTTTGAGTACGACATCGTTTATGAGTCAAAACAAAGTTACTACGACTTATTTGATGCAGCTGCCATCAGTTGGAAGAAAACCACAAAGCTAAACCCCAAAGCCAATCCAGATGCTGTTGCAGAAAAAAAAAAGAGATTGAAACATTGTTGGCAAGCAACCGCTCCGAAATCGAAGCCGGAAAATTGAGAGTATTGTTAATTGATGAGTGTCATTTAATGTGGGGAGACTTAAGCGGTTATGTGTGGGGGAGAACTGACCAGGAAATCACGGTTCCAGTCGTAAATGAGCGAGAGAAGCAAACATATTACGGAGCAGTTGACTATCTTGAACGAAAATTACTGCTGAAAGCTTACGACAGGGGAAATTCAAAAAATACTATCGATTACCTGCAATATCTGCTAACTGAGTCAGGCGACCAGCGATTGCTGATTTTTTGGGATGGTGCTACTTACCACCGTTCCAAAGAAATCCAAAGCTTTTTAGACGAACTTAACCAAGGTTTACCACCAGAAAAATGGAAAATTCACTGCGTTCGTTTTGCTCCTAATTGTCCAGAGCAAAATCCTATTGAAGATATCTGGTTGCAGGCTAAAACATGGGTTCGACGTTTTTGTGCTTTGATTCCAACATTCTCTCATTTAAAGTGGATGTTTGAGTGGTTTATTCGACACACTACCTTTGATTTCACAACTCTTCAGATGTACGGAGTTTTTTCAAAAATCAAATAGGAGTCCTATATATTATTAGTAACAGTAAATATCAATTTTAGTGAATCAATAATTTATCATTCTGCTTCAGTTTGTCGAAACTATTTTTTTGTAGAGAGATTTTTTAAGATTTCGCTATTACCTGATATGACTTAGATAGTCATATTTTTTTCATCACTTTATTTACAGACTAATATATTTTTATCTGTATAAATTTTTTAAATTTATTCATCTGTACAAGCTATAATCAATATTTTATTTTGTATAAATAACAACTTAAAAACTTATTATCAATTTATCTAATTAAGCTATTAAAACTATCTAAGGATAGATTTTTTACGACTTTTGATAGATAACATTACGTAACTAGTCTTGGCACACTGTCATAGAAGTATCTAATTAACGCCAGAGTCACGAAAGTTTGAGTTATTTGTGGTGTATCTCATCAGGGTATATATCTAAAGGAAAGTAAACAAGACAAATAAAGTTACGTGCAGTTAATTGGATCGCACAACATTTATTCTGCTAAAAAACCTATACCAGGGGATAGATATTAGCCACTCAATTTGGGATTTTAGATTCTCTGTATGCGTTAATGCAGGGGCTAAAATTTAAACTCCAATAAATAGGCATCTGCGGACAGTAAATATGTACAAGCAGATGCTCAATAACATGCATAGAGCACAATAATTTTCAACTTTTGTCCTTTACACATGGAGGGCGTGCTTTTGCATCCATCAAGAACATGGTGGATTGTTCACGCACATTTGAAAGATGGCAAAAAATCAACCACAATTTTCAAAAAATTGCACTTCTGATTCTATTCTGCTATATACTCTAGAGCGAATTAGATTGAAGCACCAATTATTTCGAGTCATTGCTTACAAATTGGTAAATGGACAAACGGCTATTACAACTCGTCAAATGGCTGTAGCAGTCCGTAAACCACCAAAAACTGCCAAAGAATTTCTTAAAAAAACAGGGATACGCTCAGTTAAAGTTCAAATGCCAAATCGTGTGGTGACGGATATGATTCCTATATCAACCGTAGCAGCTTTTTGGAAATACCTAAATGAATCAGGCAAGGGCAATACATTAACAAGGGTTGGTCAAAAATATCTAGATGGCTACATATCAGATTCTCTTATGTAGTTCTGTTGTAGCCAAAATCACGAAGCCATCTTTGATTGATCCACGCTACTTGCCCAGCGTTCTGTCAACCCTTTAAGAATTTCCTCAACTTCGCTATGGCTGGCAAACAACACTCGCATTCGCCATGAAGTTTCGCCTTCACGAATTTTCAACCAGAAACTATCTTGAAACTCTTTGGGCATCTGAGCCAGCAAGTCAAAGAACTCTCCAGCTTCTAAGTCTAATTTATTTGTGCGAAAGCGACTAAGACGACTTTCGTGAATTCCAGTCCAGGCGCTTACTTGCTTGGCCGAATAGTCAAAAGCCAACAATAGCTGATTGAAAATTTCTCGATGCTGGCTCATAGCAATATATCTTTACCTTTTATCTTGCCAATTTAGCAACTTACTATATATATAATTGCTATGTTGGCAATTTAATGAGATGACAGAATTCACTCATAAACGTGATGAGCATTCACATCATAGCATTTTTCAGATTTTACGCCTTACTGGTAGACAGTATATAGGCGTTATCAAAGACTACACATATTACTGAGTCTAATATGTTTGTTCATGAGCTAAATAATTCTCTATGCAAGCATCAAACTCTTGATAGCTTAAACTTTCACCTGAAAATTAATACTAGTAAATGTTGTTTTTTAGACAACATTAGCTTTACGAGTAATCAATGTCCTGTGGTTAGTAACACAGTACTCAGCACTGAACATTCCTGCTACTAACAATTTTTTCTATGTCAATTCAGACACAATACAAAGCATTTCCAGATTCATCTATGAGGAATATAGAGCCAGATGGTTTTTACCAAACTCCTAACTCCATGACAATTAAAGCTATCCATGCCAAGCTGACTGCTGCTGATTGGGCACTGTGGTCTTATTTGCAAATGATTGACCCTTTTGGCGATCGCATGATTGAGCTACCTAAAGTCTCAGAAATTGCCGCAGCAATTGAAATTAGTGAGAGACAAGTTAAACGTTCTCTCAAAAAATTAGAAGATTTAGAGCTTTATCGGTGGGAACCCGTAGTAATTCGGGGACAAAATTTAGCGGGTAAACAAGCTAAAGAGCTTTGCCAAAAGAAAAGAGGAGATAAATCTTCTGGTGGTAGAAAAATGACAAATCAGTCTGACTTCAGACAGCCTTGTTCAGATGGTGACGAAATCGTCCAAAAAGAGATGAATCTGTCAAAGCCAAGACAAAATTGTCCAAATCAAGAGTCAGAAGCCTTGTCTGGCAAGGATTACAACATCCCTCAGACTATTCAGACTTACTCAGACTTTATTCACACTCTCTCAGAAGATGAGCGAGAGAATTTTTTGAATTTTTGTAGAGACAAAATCAAGAATTTACCCCAAGAAGTCAATGACATTGAAGCTTGGCTGGCCAATAAAAACAAAGCAGGAAGAAACCGTTGGGAAGTTTATTACCATTCTTTCAAACAACAAAGGCGATTAAAAAATAAGCAGTCTCTAAGCAATGATGCCAGTCCTTTAGAGGAGTTTCGCAGACAACTAGCTGAACAAGAACGCAGGAGTATGGAGATTTTAAAGCAACAAATGGCTCAACAAGTCCATACCAAAGATTTTCAAGTGGTGTTAAATACTTGACGTGAGGCAACCACAAATGACAATTGATAAACTACCTCCCCAAAGCATAGAGGCAGAAGAGGCTATTCTTGGCGGAATCATGCTTGATCCAGTGGCAATTAATCGGGTAAGTGATTTCTTAATTCCACAAGCGTATTATATCAAAGCTCATCAAGATATCTACCAGTGCGCGCTTCGCCTTCACTTCGCAGGCAAACCTACAGATTTACTTTCCGTCACAAATTGGTTGATTGACCAAAATTTGCTAGCTCGTATTGGTGGCAAAAATAAATTGGTAAGCCTTGTAGACAGCACTGTATCAGCAGTAAATATCGATGCTTTAGCAGCTTTGGTGATGGAGAAATATAGACGAAGGCAGTTAATCAAAGCTGGTAACGAGGTTGTAGAACTGGGTTATGAGACAGCAACTGAGCTACCAATCATCCTCAACCTTGCAGAGCAAAGAATTTTTCAAGTTACCAACCAAGCATTTTCCACAAATACCGAACACAATAGCATGATTAATATTGCAGCCTATGAGGAATTAAAATCCTCTCAACCAATTTACCCTACAGGACTGACTGAACTCGATCAATTGATAGTGGGATTGGAAGCTGGAACGCTCACTATTGTTGGAGGGCGACCGTCAATTGGAAAGTCACAAATATCCTTGTTTTTAACTCTCCAAATGATCATACTTTACCAATTACCAGTCATCATTTTTTCATTGGAGATGACTAAAAAGCAGTTGGAATACAGGTTGTGGAGTTTAATTAGCGTTACTCAAGAGTATGGAGATTACAACTTGGTTCCTTTGAGAAGCGATCGCATTCGCAGACACCGCTCTGGTAGTAACCCTCTAGAAGAATGGGAGTTGAAAAATATTGCCCAAATTGTTGATATTGCCTCCGAACTACCTTTGTACATTAATGATTCAAGAGGTATTAGCGTTTCTGCAATTGCTTGTGAATGTCGTCAAGTGAAGGCAAAAGAAGGAAAGTTGGGATTGGTAGTCATCGATTACCTACAAATGATGGCAGAAGACTCCGGGGGAAATCGTAGCTATGAACTGGGAGATGTGGCGAGGGAACTTTACAAAATGGCGGGAGATTTAGATATTCCCGTTTTGGCACTTTCTCAAATTTATCGTATTTTATTCATTATTTCATTATTGATTTCAATTTGTTTTGTATCACCTATTTGTTCAGCTATTTGAGTACTTTTTTCCAAATAATCACAAGCATCTCCGTACCTTTTAATTCCTTGCTCAATCACGACTTTAGCTCTATTAGAAAGAGCAACTGACATTTGCTTTAATCGAATTTTCTCATCTGGTATTTGTTGAGATATATCATAACTATCTCCGTGGTATTTTTCAGCAACGTTCCAACGTTTTAGCACGTAATAAGTCTCACCGATCTCTATCAATAGTCTTGCTAAATTTTCATTATCATTATTGTTTTCAGGTTTTTGATATGATTTTACCCAATTCACTGCTACCTTAACATATTTTTGCAATAAATCTATATTTTTGTTCTTTTTGAGAAACAATAAATATTTCTGAATAACAATTGGATACGTTTGTTCTTTATAATTTTTATCTAGCCAAGACGATAAAGAATTAATTACTATCTGTGTATGTTGTTCGTTATTATTTTTCAATATCATGTTAATCAATTTAAAACCCTTATTGATGCGCTCTCTATCAGATTGTAATTCAGAATTTTTCGGAAAATTATCAATCGCTTTGCGTGTTTGTATAAGGTTATTTTCCTTAGAAATAAGATTCAAATAATCAGGAAGATCGTATATTTTAGAATAGATTTCTGGATTATCATTGACTACAGAGCCAATTTTTTGAATAACTTCTTGCTTTTGCTGATGGGTTCCTGCATCGTTTATAATTGCTAAAAAGAAACCTACCAAGAATGCTTGTAACAAATTTTCAAAAAACTTATGATTCTCTTTAGACACTTCTAAAATTTTAGATATTGCTTCCTGCTTATCCTGTTGATATCCTTTGCGTTTAACCAACTCTAAATATGGATGAAGTACAGAATTGTTAACCCAGTATTTAGGATAATTATTGAGAAATTTATTTGTGTTAATAATAGCTTCTTGTTGTTGTTCGGTATTTCCATTTTTACTAATTAATAGTAAGTAATACTTACGAACTTGCCAATCATCTTTTCTGGATAACCACTTAACAGTCATTTTAATGACTTGTTGAAAGTCGTCTTGAGATAATAATTTCTCTTCTACTAATTTGTTTTCTCGAATTAGCTTTAAATGAATTTTCCGAATTCTCCAACCTTGGTCTTTACCTTTTTCAAATAAAGTTGAATTATGTTGTAAAACATGAGTTATTTTAATTACAGCATCAAGTTTTTGTTGAATATCACCAAATTTATCAATTACAGATAACCAATAAAACCAATCTGGCCCACTTTTAGGAGAAGTATTCAGGATTTTATCTTTACATTTATTCTGATCTTCAATAATTTCTAATTTCTTATATATCTCAAACCATGAATATAATGTTGCAACCGTTGCTCCTTCTTGTAAATCTTGTATCTGTTTTTCGTATTGACGTAATATGTCCTTAAGAAAATGAGTTTTATCTTTTTGATTTGCTAGGCTTTTTAGGCAATAACTGATCCAACGAATATGGCTTGTATAGTTTATATTGAAATTTTGTAATGAGATTTTTAAATAATTTTCAATACTGGTAGGATTATAAAATGGATTTCTTTGACTATAGGCTGACTGGATAGTGTGATAGGCAATTAATTCATGAATTGTTATAAATGCATAATATTCATATCTAGTAAAAAATCGGTTTATCAGTCCGCTTAAATATGAATTTTCAGTCCCTTGAACTATTGTATTAACATCAACAATAGAAGTATTTGGTAATAATAAAGCTATTATTTCTTCAGCTAAATGGATATTATACTGTCCAAAAGTACATATCACTTCATAAACTTTATATACAGTTTGATTTACATTATTTAATTGTTGGATAACATCTGCGATAATTTGATCAAATCCTTTACCTTCTGACAATTCCAACATAAATACTAGCATTTCAACATCATGCTGTCGAAGCTCTTGTAACTTTGTTTCTTCTATTTTGCTGAGTCGTTCTGCACCATTTTTATCTTCACGAATTTTCTCTATGATACGGTCTTTTTCTCGCTCACTTGGTTTACCTATATCAACTGTTTCTATCCGTAAATCACCAGATTTACCAAAATAATTTTCTTGATTTTCGTTGATACGAGTGGTTGCAATCAATGTTAAAGGAAACTTATATTCTACTTGTTTTAAGTCTTCGAGTATAGAAGAATTCCGAAATATATCATCAACAATTATATAAAAATGTTTTTCTTGATGTCTGTCAGAAAATTTATATAATTGTTCTAACCAACCAGAGTCTACTTCATTCCTTTTATTGGTAGGAACAATAATGAGATGATCCTCTTCAAATAATTGATGAGCTAACCAGTACATTACAGCAGTTTTTCCTGCACCCGGATTACCTTTAATTAACAAAAGGGAAATTCCTTCAAATTCAGCTAAGTCTTTAGCTATTTGCAACCATTGTTGTTGATTATCTCGCTCAATATAGTTTTTATTAATAATTAAAGACCAATTCGCTTCTGCTATTTTTAATAGTCGCCCTTCACTTCTCTTACCTTCTTTGGCTAAAAAAATCTTTTTTAGAGTTTCAAATCCTTCTGGTAGAAAATTATCTTCATTTATTTTATTTGAGGTTGAATTTTGCTCGGGGTATTGAAATGAATCTCTAGTATTAGGGTTGGCTATTGTTTTTTGATTTTGTTTTTTGTTTGGTTTTGTAGTTTTTAAGTATTCATTCCATTTCTGCTTAATTACCTGAAGATTTTCTTCGGTTGTTTTTGTCTGATTTTCTAGAATCAATGTGAATTTCCACCAGCCGTGATTAAAGCCTGGAGATTTCGGAGGCTCTTTCCGCACACCTAAACGAAACAAAAAATCCAGAGCAATTTGAAGTGCTTCTTTTGGTTTACCATCAGAGCCATCTCTTTTTTTGTGAGGTGTTAATTTTTTGCCCTCATCTTCAATTAGCTGAAGTAAGTATTCCAGTTTTGTACCTTTTTCGTCGTATGTTTTTCTATTCTGTGTCCATCCTGTAACTCGCAGTTCATTTGTTGATTTCCAATAAACATAAGTTGTAGGTTTTAATAGTAAATTGTCTGATTGCTGCTGTGTTGATATTTTCAGCAAAATTTCTACCAAAATCAGTGCATTATCTAATACAGATTGACTTAAGTTAGAGTTTCTTAGCATTTATAAAATATAAAGAAAACATGAAAATTTAAAATTCCCCAAACAAACAAGTTTCCCCAAACAGCAAATCCTCTCCCTACAAGCATTATAGACATTGCTTGGGGAGTTTGCTTGGGGAAGAACCCAAACAAATAATCACCTTGTAATCAAAAAAACGAGGTGAGTAGATGTCTGTTAAAAAATCTAATACCAGTATCCTTAAGAAAGCGATCGCATCCCTATTAGTCCTACGTGTGATGTTACTTGGTATACATTTGAATACAGAAATTCAGGAGAAAGACTTAACAATAGAAGATTTCAGGAAGATAACCACTGAGTTAATCGCAATATTTAAAGAGGCTAGCAACCTTAAAGATAAACACAAGCAGAAAAAGCGGCAAGGGAAGACTAAACAAACTGGATAAAAAATAGAAACATCTAAAATTTCGCCCAGTTATTTGATAACTGGGTTTTCACTACAAAAAAATGATCAGCGCCATCTTCGTTATCATGTAAGTACATCACGTACATACACCATGAACAACTCCTACAAAATTCGCAGCACCAAAATTGGTAATAGTGCCGGATTTCGTCTACCTGCGGAGTTTTACCGCGAACATCCCCAGTTTGCAAATGCTTCGGGTTGGATAGAAGTATTGTCCCCCGATACTGCGATCGTCAAAATTATTCCCGAATCAGTGGAAGATGAAGATGAAGAAGATTCTCTAATGATGCGGCTGTTTCTCGATTTCGCTATGACAGAAGCATTAAAAAATAATAGCCTGCAACCTTACACAACAGAGATGTCTGAGATTGCACATCAATTCATTGCGGGTGTGGAAATAGAAGACGAGTCGCTCGAAGATGGCTAAGTTTATCAGTCATGGTTGGGAGATTTATTTTCATCCGCAACTATTTTCCACTCAGTATCAAGAACTATTTGAGCGTGTTTCTGATTTACAAAAAAAGTTACCGTCAAGCGAGTTTAAAACCCATGCAACGGTGAAGTTATTTGCCGCCATTACTGTTGCAATTGAAACCAAAATCCCCGCCGCTCCTTTCGCCAGCTACTTTGCTTTAACTGGGGCTTTAAAGCGTTATGGACGAGTCAAGAAAATGGGTTTACCAGAAAGATATCGCCTATTTTTTCGAGCATTTGAGACTCCAGAGTTAAAGGCGATTGTAATTTTATGGTTGGGATTTCCTCGTAAAGAAGGAGCGAAGAATGATTGTTATCAAGTGTTTACCAAAATGGTAACACGGGGGACATTTCCAGATAGCTTGGATGACTTAATTGCAGAATTGGAAATCACCCAAGACGAAGCAGAGTGACATTACATCAATATTATCTCCAAAACTAACTACGGATACCACCACTGCTTGCTCCTCCAAACTATGCACTAAGTTTAGGAATCTGTCACTAGAAGCAGTGCAAAGAAACAGTAGGAAAAAGGTAGGAATAATTAATCTTCATACAGCCCATAATCCTACTGAGTTCCTACCAAATTACTACCCTTAGATTTACGTCTAAAGTGATAGTAGGAAAAATTACTATTGGCACATTCGTTTATTTGCCTCAACTTGATAATTTGAGAACGATGCCGTAGATCAAGAAATCGCATATGGGCAGATTAACCAAAGAAGCTTTTCCAGAAGTTACATTAACACTCGACTTTGGCGGAAGCGGTACCAAGGGAATTTTACAGATTCAAGGTGGGAAAGCAACAGCATTTTGGATGGAACCGGCTGTCATTGAAGCTACTCGTCTTTCCCTTGCAGAAAAAACTCGTAATTTGGGCAATGCTTACCCACAGAATGCAGCTTGGGTAGGAATAGGTGAAGATTATCGAGCTGTAGGCTACTTAGCACGAAGTACATATAGCGCTACACCGACACTAAAACCACGAAAGTACGAATTAGCTGTGTATAAAACACTTGCTGCTGTGTGGGTGGCAAAGCTGACATTTAAGTTACCTAACTCCTTCCATATTTCGTTAGCACTACTTTTACCACCAGGAGAATTTGAAGATTCGGCGTTATTAAAACCAATGCTCAAGGATGCTCTCGCTGAATTTGATACGCCAACAGGGAAATTAAACGCCAACTTGGTAAGTTACGAGTGCTTTCCAGAAGGTGGTGGAATTTATGCCATGTACTGCAAAAATACGGGTGAGGCAATTCGACGTAAAGTAGTTGCTCTGGTTATGCTTGGGTTTCGTAACGCTTCTGTATTGATATCCCGACGTGGCATCTTGAATCGCGGCAAAACTGCGAACTTGGGCATGGCTAAAATGGTTGATTTGGTCATGGAACGTACATCAGGACTGGAGGTGGAACAGCTAATCACAGCAATTGTTGCTGCCGATAGCGAACCAAAACAAAGCCATTTTTATTCTCTTTGTGGTGGTTGCGACAACTCAATTAGAACTGCTCAAATTGAGAAAATTATACTTGCCGTACAATCTTCAAGAGCAGAGTATGCCATTAGCCTCACCACTTGGTTAAAAGAAGTATTACCAGCCAAAAACGAGTTAGATGAGGTAATTATCTGTGGCGGTACAGCTGATTATCTGCGCTTGGAACTGGATGCAGTGTTTCCCACAACGCCTGTAGTATGGCATGGAAGTGTAGATATTCCGCCAACTTTAAATGAGCAATGGCTCGGTAGTCGTCTTGCTGATGTCTGGGCGTTGTCTGTTTACCACGGCATGAAAGTCAAAGCAGGTATAAAGTCGTCCGTTGTAGAGGCAGTCACTTCCAATGGATGAGCGAAAAAAAGACTTTAAATGGCGATACCAACCACCTCTAAACTCAGACAAGGCGAAAATGCTTGCTTACATCCAGAACCGAGAGTTGCACCCATCGCAAGATAAGACGGCGATGATCGTCACTGCTTTAAACGCTTATTATCTGCCACTGGCACTATATGGTGAAGGCAGTTGCTCTCGCGAAACTTTAGAATTAATACTTTTGGATTCAGTCAGTGCGATCGCAAATCATCTGAAGTATATGTGTGCAGTACTTGAGATTGACCCAGTTCGTGTAAGTGACGTGTTGTGCGGTGTATTCCAAATCCCATTATCTTCCACCACTAATCAAAGTAAATTCGCAGTTAAAGATGAAGACTTGAATGATTTTGACTTCAAAGACTGGAATCTAGCCGGCATAACCACAGATAGCACCAGTTTTTCACCCTAGATGTAGTTTTTTATGGCAAGAATACATTTAATTGATGGTGAGAAGGGAGGGGTTGGCAAGTCGCTGTTTGCTCGCGTCATGGTGCAGTATGCGATTGATAAAAAATTAGAACATGCCTTGGTAGATGCAGATATGACTAACCAAGATGTCAAACGCTTCTATCATTATGCAGTTGATGCTGAATTTAGCGAAGCTGTCAATAAGGGAAATAGGGCTGATATTATCTTTGAACTGGCGAGAAATAAACCAGTTATTGTTAACCTTCCAGCCAATGTATTTCCTCTAGTAAACAACTGGATTAAAAAGGGACGCTTACTTGAGGTTGCTCCAAAATATGGCGTAGATATCTGTAAATGGTTTGTTTGTGATGGGGGCTTTGAATCTATCGATTTGTTTTACCAATCCATTAATTTGCACAAAGATAAAATGCTACATATCTTGGTGAGGAATTTTGGTAAAACAGATGATTGGAGTTTTTTGGAGGATGACGAAACTTACCAAAATGTTAATAAAAAATACAAAAACACAATTTTTATCATAGATTTTCCTTTACTTTATCCAGGAGATAGGTATTTTATTGACCTAAATAAATTTCGATTCGATGCGAATGAGATTGAGGAAAAAATGCCGATTATGTCTCAGCAGCGACTGTCTACTTTTTTAGAAGATTCACACCTTGCAATTGAGAATACTCAACTATGGGACAAGGATACACAACCGCAGAAGAAAGATTTAACTAAAAATGAATCTAGCGTAAAAGGTTGATGTTATGTCATACGAATTTCACGCTTTATATTCTACCGAAGCCGCTTTTAACTGTGATGTTACAACAAATGGTGGTGAGCAATATATGGGCAGGTTATATATCCTAGCTACAGAAGATCCTGTACTACTCAAGTTAGGAATTGAGAAAGAATGGTTTCTTGCCCACAATTTAGGAGGTTTTCTAATAAGCGGTCACATTAATACTGATGGAGATTGGTCTTTATCACCCTATAAAACTTTGTCACCTAGTTTAGCCTATAATACCCAGAGCGAAATTCTTGATCGGGTTTTTAGCCCAGAATATGTGGAAGAATTCTGCCAATTACGTAATCAAGCAGTATTTCAATCTTCACAGTTAATTTCACGTAATAGCGAAATCTTTGATGAAGATAAAAATTCTTCGGATAGCCCGGTAGAAAATTATGATGCTAAGAGTTTAATAGAATTAAATATCAGTGCAACTAATTTACAGCAATTGAGACAGTTGGTATTTAGTTCTTCTGCAGAAGAGTTGCTTTCATTACAAGAAACAGGAGAAACGAGTTTCCCAAATAGCAAAACTCTATCTATTGAAGAAGAGGAGCCTGTCGTTAGTGCAATAGTTTCAGCGCAGACTGAATTAGAAATAAAGCTCCAAAAAAGTGAATTATTAGCAATTCAAAATCTTTTAATCGATACAATTTTGGAAAACTGTGCAGAAAAAGATACCAATGAGTTTGTTATATTACCCTTTGGGATAGTTACAGTTAATTTTGCAGAAAATTATTTTATATTGCGTTCATCAGAAGATGAACATACGATTCTCAGTGCTACTTTAGAAGCTGATATAATAGATGAACTCAAAGAAGCGGATGCATTAAATTTTTCCCAAATCTTACAAATACAGAATATAAAAGCATCTACATATATTGAAAATACTCGACCAAAACAACTTGAAATAATGGCTTTACAAAACGAAGATGCCATAATTCACGAATCAAAAGGGATTGATTATGGTGCGTAGTTTGCGACAAGCTAAAACCGAAAGTTTTTTAACTCGTTTACTTGAAGGTAAAGATGCAGATTTTCAAAGAAGGGTCTTAGCAATAGCTGTAGAACATGGACTTTCTACAAGCGACCCCCTATTTCTTGTCATGCTAGCAACTGGCCAACTCCAAGTATTGCTAGAGGATAAACCAAACGAGTTAGAACGCTTATTTCAACGGTGGTCTGAAGCAATTTACGACCACTTGGAAAAGGCGAAACGCACGGCTATTAGTGGTCAAGAAGTGGAAATCCGTAGGATGGTAGATAAACTAATTGACCATTGCGAATCAAAAGAGCGTAGTCGTTTAAGGATAATGTTACCAGCTATAGGGTTATTAATAGCTGCCATCGGGTTTGGTGTTTTGACAGGATTATCTGTTCCTGTGTGGTTGGCTGGTGGATATGCACCTTTGAAGCCCAGGTTATTAACTGTTGCAGAGGTAGAGACTTTGCGCTGGTCGAAAAGTTATGAAGGCAAACTCGCACGCGAAATTGTAAATTGGAATTCGGAAAGTTTGACTAATCTCAGTTGTACTAAAGTATCTGCTCAAAGGTTATTAACTAATAAGGAAAAAGGACATAATCAAGTATCTAATTATTGTTTGTTACGAGTTAAAAAGCCTTAATTTTCAAGAAGGTAAACAAAATGAACCAAGATTTAATGACAGATATCAAATTGAATACCCAACAGCATGATTATTTACCTCCAAGTAATCCAGAGACAGAATTAGAACTTAGTTCACTAATAAACGAGCCAGAAATTAGTTTAGAACCCATTACTAAAATTCGCACAGTTGTAATTGAAGACCACGAATTAACTCGTATTGGGATTCGGACTGCACTCATGCAACATGAAAACATTGAAGTTATAGGGGAAGCAGCTAATGCTACTCTTGGGCTACAACTATTACATAACTTACAACCTGATATTGTAATTGTAGATATTTTTTTACCAGACAAAGATGGTATTGAACTCACAAGAGAGATAAAATTAATTGCTCGCAAAAAAAGCATAAAAGTTAGAGTATTAATTTTAACTTTATGTGATCAAAAAGAAGCTGTGTTAGCTGCGTTTGCGGCTGGGGCTGACTCCTACTGTATGAAAGATATCAAATTTGATAGCCTATTGGAAGCTATTCGTGTGACTTATCATGGCAATACATGGATAGACCCCACAATTGCACGTATTGTATTAGAACAGGCGCAAAAAACTCCATTCGTTTTAGATAAAGCATCATTCAAGACTCAAAAACTGGCTACCAAAAACTCCAGTAATATTGAAGATGATGAAATGATTGATCTGTTCACTCTTACAGAAAGAGAATCAGAGGTTTTACAGCTAATTGTAGAAGGTTACAATAACGCAGCGATCGCCACCAAACTTTACATCACGGTTGGAACTGTGAAAAGCCATGTCCGTAATGTTCTCAACAAATTATGTGCTGATGACCGTACCCAAGCAGCAGTCAGTGCTTTACGTCGTGGTTTGGTGGAATTGTAATCAGCGAAATTTATTCCTGCTGCAAGTCTCTACAGTGATATTGTTGAGATTCTTGTTGAAAACTTTTCTTTTCATCTTCACTAAACTGACAAACTTGGGCAGATTGACCCTTTTGTGCCTTGTACAATGTCCCTCGATGACCCACCTCATCTACAATTCGCAAGGTTTCTAAAGGAGAGTAGTAAACTACCCGGTATTTGTTCTGTGCAAATGTTGCAGTTTGAATTTCTTCTCCAGTATTGGCTGGATTAGCTTTCAAGCTCAACATGGCATCTTTGAGCATGAGCTTTTCCCAATCTTCGCGTTGTACAGCTTGTGGTGTAGAGACATCTTCTGCATGAGCCTTCTTTAAATCTTGTTGGTCAGTATTAGGTAGTTTTAGGTTTATTTCTTGGTTGTTTAACTTTTGAGAAAGGTTTGAGGAGGTGGCAGTTAGCTTATGGGTTTGTGAAATTATCTCTTGTAATTCATCTACAGGGATGGCAATAAATTTTGTCCTTTGTCCATTTTCCAGCTGGTCGTATTCCAGGAGAAACTTGAAAGTATCAGTGATTTTGGCTGCTGTTTGCTCTTGCGATCGCTCAGTTGGGATAGTGATACAAAAGTAAATTTCTTCAATATTACCTTTTTGGGCAACTCCAATAAAACTTTCTCCCCCTAACTGCCGCTCAATTTCATCTGCGATCGCTTTAATTGATTCTGAATTTTGACCTCTCTGTTGCATAAAAACTTTAAAGTATTCATCATTGAGTCGTACTGCTCCCAAATATGCTTCATCATCGTGCAGTAGACCTTGATTATTTTTATTTTGATACTTTTGTTTGAGGAGCGTATTTAGTTCTTCTAAGTAGCTGAGTTTTGTTTCTTTGACTAATGGCTGTTCTGTTACCCACACTTTAGGATATTGAATTGATTCAGGTTCTAATTTAATATTAGCAATTGTTGCTGGTGCTGATTCTAGGGTTGCATGAAATTGAAATCCTTGAATTTTTCTCCCATGAGCTATTAACTTTTCACTTAAAACGCTAAAGGATTCTTTATCAATTACCCCCAAAGGCTGATCGCTAACCAAAGCAATAGGAGTCAAAGCTTTACCGCTTCCAGACAAACTAATTGTGACTACGCCTTCTTCCCCATGCCATTCTTGATTTGGGAAGGCATACTTTTTTAACTGTCCTACCTTGAGCTGATTGCCTTTGGTACTTGTAATGATGATAGATGCACTCGGTGGCGAGATAATTTCTGCTTTAAAAGAAGTGCCAATGGGTAGTTGGGCTGACTCACTGCGGAATACACCTAATTTTTTACCTTCAGCCACCAACCAACGTTTATTCTGTATTGGATTAGCAGGGTCAGGTGCTTGTTCGATATGACATTCTACTTTCTCTCCTAGCCACTTTCGCCCTAAATGCTCATTACAAGCTTTGTGAACTCCTACCACTGCAAATTCGGTAAACTGTAATTTGTTCAAGCATCCTACTAACTCATCACCAAACATAGCAAAGATAGCGGATGTCTTTTTAAACCCGCGTTCAGCATCTTCTTTACTTGTAGTTGAAAGCTGCCACATAGCAGCTGCAATAGCTTCTTTTTGAGAGTCGGGAATATTTTCTCTAGTAATGGTGGCAAATTCTCTTACTTGCCTAAAAGCTGCTTGAACATGTCTTTGAGTAAGTCCTGGTACAACTTCTTTTGTTAGGTCTTTGAATTCTGCCCCATGTTTAATATTTTCAGGATATTTTTTGACAGTTTCGGCAGAAATATAACCTAAGCTTTGATATTTTGGCTTGCCGTCTTTTAACTGTACGTTCGCTCATTTTTAAAGGGTGAGAGGAATTAATGCCTTACTGTTAAAGGAAACAATACGATTTTGGATATCCTAAAAGCATCACCGTGTAATACATGGAAAAAGGAAAAAAGCCCTTTCCATGTATTACATGGAAGCTATGGCTCATTAACATCTCATCTGTAATACTGAATATTACACTTTAAACTTCACTAATTTGGGGTTAAACTTACGATGTAATACACGGATGAGGCGAATGTTAAAGCGGGATATTCAAGGGAAGTTCGCCCTCAAAGACGATGATTATCGTCAAGTGCGCTCTTTAAGATTAACGGATGAAACCTGGAAGGCTTTGGGGATCGCTGCCGAATGCTTGGGTATGACTAGAGCTGATTACGTTGAACAGGTGATTAGAAGGAATGCTCATCCAAGTATTACACGGGAAAAAAAGTTGGCACATAAAGCCAAAACTAGTGTTGTTGAAGTTGCGACCATGCCTCTAAAGGTGGCAACACTCGAAAGTTTACGTAACCAAGTAATATTGGAGTTGAAGTTAGGTAAGCAATCACCGGGCTACAAAGCAGCACTCAAAGCCCTCAATCATTTTATTGTGGTACTAAATAGCGAGTATACACAACAGTAGGAATTCGCTGTTTTGTATCAGTAAGCGGGGAAAACAGTGGACATAAGTTCTGAGCGGATTGACGATATTCCCGTCATCGTGGAATGGCTTGTTCAGATGGGGATAGCTAAATGTATTGACCAAAAACTCAAAAAACCACACGGAAACCACAAAGGCATGAGTTATGGTCAATTGAGTGTATTGTTACTGACATACATAATTACTCAATCAGACCATCGGTTGTGTGCAGTGGAATCATGGGTAAAGGCACATCGAAGGATTTTAGAGTTAAGTACAGGGTGGTCGATAGGAGAAAAAGATACCAGTGATGACAGATTGGCAAGGGTAGTCGAAGAGTTAGGTAAGCAAACACAAGCAACGCAGGAAATAGAGGTCAAGTTAGGACAAAATCTGATTCGCGCCTACGAATTGCCCACACAAGTGGCACGAACCGATACGACTAGTTTTAGCGTGAATCATCAACAGGGAGATTCTCCAGAAGAAAATATATTACGTTATGGCTATTCCAAGGACAAACGCCCAGATTTGTTGCAATACCGTCAATTATTGGCAACCCTTGACCCAATGGGAATGCCATTAGTCAGCACAACCCTTGAAGGTAATGGAGCTGACGACCCATTATATTTCCCCACTTGGCAAAAAATAGCACAAGTGATTGGACATAAAAAGTTTGTCTTCATCGCTGATTGTAAAGCTGGGTCGATTGCAACTCGCGCTCAAATCGCCGCTTCTAGGGGTATTTACTGCGTTCCTGTAGCCATGAGTGGGCAACACCCTCAATATCTTCAGCAATGGGTTCTCAACCCACCAGCGGAAATTGTGCCCATTCGTTTACCACGACAAGATGAAGAAGAACCTGCGGTGGGAAAAGGTTTTGAAGTGGAGTTAGGTAAGTTTTGGTTCAACAAACAAACCAACAAATGGGTGCGTTGGCTAGAACGCTACTTAGTAGTTTACTCCCAAAGCCTTGCCGCATCAATGATACGTGGACAACAGCAACGCATCTTGACTGCTGAAACCGCTCTCCAAAGTTTAGCTAACAAGCCAGGCTCAGATCGGGAGCTACTCACCCATAAAGTAGAAAACATTCTCCAGCGCTATCGTGTCAAAAATTTTTTCTCAACCATGATTACAGAACAGATCACTAAAAAAACTCGTCATCTCGGACGGGGACGACCATCAAAAAACTCGACCACAGAGGAATTGACAGATATTTGTCTTCAACTTCATATCCAGAAGATAGATACTGCAATTCAGGAGGCAGAAACTTTGGCAGGGTGGCGATTGTATGTTACTAATGCCGATAGTAGCCAGATGAGTTTACCACTTGCTGTGATGTATTATCGGGATGAATGGCTTTTAGAGCGAGGTTTTCACCGTTTTAAAAGGGGTTCTTTGCCAGCCCTACCCATTTACTTTCAAAATACTGACCGAATCACTGGCTTAATGTTCCTGTTGAACATAGCTTTGCGTGTATTTACTCTAATGGAGTTTGTAGTACGGCTGGCTCTTGAGCAAACCCAACAATCTTTGGCAGGTCTTTATGACGGTAATCCAAAGCGAAAAACTGCTCGCCCATCTGCTGAACAAATGCTCAAGGCTTTTTGTAATTTAACTCTTTATTTTTTACCTGATTCTACCATCTTCATCACACCAATTAACGCGCTTCAAAAACAAATTCTTTCTTTAATGAAAATGCCTGAATCCCTTTATCAGATAGATTCAGTGGTGCGCTCGACATAATTCATCTTACTCAATTACCTGTACCACTCCTGAAGGAGGATACACACAATTGAAGTCCCATTTCAATATTAGCAATTTCCGTGTAAGACACCGTAAATTGAACTTTGAATATTGCTACTCTTCCATGTATTACACTGAAGAGCTTAACTTCCGGTAACAGTCTCTCAATATATTTCTTTCATCCCTGTAATACACGCAAAGTCGCAATTTCTTTTACCATGTAATACATGGTAAAGCTCGTTCTCCTTTTCCCAAGTATTACACGGTGATGGTTTTAGGAGATCCAAAATCGTATTGTTTCCTTTAACAGTAAGGCGTTAATTCCTCTCACACTTCAAAAATAAGCGAACGTACAGTTTTAATTCTACTTTGCCATCTGAGGTTAATACAGTAGCAATTGCTATCCATTGATTTTGAGTTTTTTTATTTGGTGAATTATTCCCAACAATTTTAATATCCAGTTTATGATTGTTATCAAAAGCATTTGGGTGTTTATATTCAGCCAAACCAATTATTTCTAATCTATTCCCTGAGTGGCTTGTAGCAAAAATTCTTGGGGCTGATGATTCTGCTACTTCACGGCTGATTTCTATTGCTCGATTAATTAGATGATCATAGGTGTTTTTAATTTCAACAGCTTGAGCTTTATGTTGTTGTGTGAATTCAACTCCTTTAAATAAATCTTGAAACTGCTGTGTAGAACGAGCAATCAGCGCACTTTCTGTAAATGCTGCGTTTGTCATATCCACCATCATATCGATAGCGCTATGCCCTTTGCGCCTCATTGGTCTACTGGCGAAAACTTCCTCTATTTTCCTTTCTTCTACCCAAGGTGCTAGATCCGGATTCATGACAATCATCTTACAAGCATTGATAATTTCTGAATCTGAACGATTTGCACTTTTACCTCTATCAACTTCAATTTGTAATTGCCCTCCCAAAATCCCAACTACATCATGGTAAAATACATGGGCTTTCTTTAAATAAATATCTATATCTTCTTTGGATAAATGTGATAAGTTCCTTTGACTGCGGGAGCAATTATAATCTTCTAAAGTATTGTATTGGCTGATATTACTGGGTAGTCTATCGTCTATCTGTCCTAACTTAGACAGTTCTAGAATTTGCTTTCTAAGGTTATCTGGATATTTGACAGATTTATTATAATTGTTCTCAAATGCAAGTATTTTATTTGCATCAATACTAATATCTTGTATGAGTTTAAAGGCTGATTCTTGTGGTATACAAATACACTCATTTTCTAGTGCAATACCTTTCATACAAAGATTGGCAATTAACCCTACTTTATTTTCCATTGCTTGAAGGGCAATTTGCTCAAAACTACCTTCATAAGGCTTTTTTGCAAGCTTTATGATTTCCGCATAACGGTTTTCTTCAAGCTGTTTATGTTTAATTTCCGTTGTGGTATTAGGAAAATCAGATGCCAAAGTAACCGCCATGCGATCGCCATCACAATCGCTAAGTGAGAGCTTCAATGCTTTTGGAGACATCTTAATAGTACCCTCATCTAAAGGCTCATCTATTAGATGTCTATTAATAAAAACGTTAACAGTATTACTATTTGCTGTCGGGCTGCGATAAACAATTACTTCTTCTCCATCTGGAAATTTTGGGTAGCATACTTCATTGTCAGCTAAGTCATGAGATGTTTGTGCCATTGCGGAATCAAATTTGATAAATCGCCCACTGGCACAATCCATATACTGCTTACGCCAATGCTCTTGGAGTTTTTCTATAATTTTTGGTAGTTCTAATACCTGGCAATATCCCTCTAAATCTGCTTTGAGAATGCGGTACATAATATCTTGGTCGCTATTGGCGAAAGCCTTATCAATCAGTGTTTCTAATTCGCCTAAATTTAAATTGGTGAAATCTATCCAACTGCCTTTCTGTACAGTTTCAGTTTTAATTAGATGTTTAAATTTAGAATCTATTGAACTGATGTAGTCTTGCGCGATTCTTCTAGGGTCATGCGCCATATCTTTGAGTTCTTCTAAGCGTTTTTCAAGACGAGGAAGCACATCACCTTGTACACCACTAGGAAATGAATTCCAGAATTGAGCGCCTGTAGAGGTTATCCCGTAGTATGCATCGGTTTTATTACCAATGCCTATTGTCATTGTGTACTCACCAGCTTTAATTTCGTTGCCCACTTTCACAGGCTTCCCGTTTGTATCAAGAAGACCCAAGATACTTTCTACATTTTTTCGACCTTTGAGTTGATCACAAGAAATCACTAGGTCATACCCGTTTCCCACTGTAGATAAGTCACGAGGTGCAAATGTACCTTTACCCAACTGCCATGTTTGATTAACAGGTTTAGTATCATCATCTAATCCCAGACGGCGTTCTTTGATGCCAAATCTGGTTTGAAATGGTGTTTGAGCTGCATTACCTAATTCTTCGTGCAAGCGAACATCAATTTTGCCGTCACCATCACCAACAAGCTTAATTGCTTTATCCGGTGAAAGAATTTCACCATTTTCCCCTGTGCTGGCATCGACCACTAGAACGCGGAGATTTTTAAATTCTTTAAAGCTTTGGCACGGAGTAAACATATTACTACCGTAGGCAGCACCAAAATGCGGTTGGTCAAATATTTTTTCCCGCAAAGGTTCATCCATAAAGTAAAAGCGGTCATCAGCAGCGAATTCTAGTTTTAGTCCCTGTTCTGTAAACTGTTGTAGGTCTTGTTCTGTCGTTAAAGTTGGGTAAACTGTTCCTAACTTAAAGGTAGCATTAGGCGCAAAATACTCTGCTAGACAGTGTTTTATCGTCTCCACAATCGGCTTGTCATTAACGATAATAGGTTTTCCAGTTTTGGTGCAGAAGTGTTCTAGGATAATTGCCACAGAATACTGCTTTATTTACAACTACAACTTATTAAATTAGTTGTCTTTTATCTATGATTGAATAAGTTGAAAGTCAAGTATTTAAATATTACTATAGTGATATTTAAGTTTATTAATTATAGAAGCAATATTGGTAAGAATTCAGCACCCAGGATTCAGAAGTCAGAATTTAGAGGTAGTCTAGTAGACTAGTAAATTGATTCATCAAATATTTTTCCTCATTCTTTAACCCTTCTGACTAATGCATTCTGACGGATGTATTCTTAGCGATATTGTATTAGTATGTAAATTAGTTTTAGGTATTTAAGTTATGAGTCAAACAGAAGTTTTTGCTTCATCTCATCAATTTGATACAGTTAGTGATTTACTAACAGAAGATATAATTCATCCTGATGATGTAGCAGCACTAGCTGGTTTAAAGATGGAAGAGGAAAAATCCTCAGAACAATCTGAAGAAGAATTTCAAGAATGGCTTGATGTTAATATGCCTGAATCTAGTTCTATTCTTATCAATAATGAGGACTTTTAATTGAAGAAGAATACATCCGTCAGCATACATCCGTCAGAATCAACTAGTGGGGGATTCAGACCCTCCAATAATGGTAGACCACTAAATCTTCTCTTTCAGAGACGCTGCGCGTAGCTTGCTTCCCCGCAGGGGTACGGTCACGGGCAGAGGACACGAGTCAGAATTCCCTTCTGCCTCCTGCCTCCTGCCTTCTGCCTTTCCCGATAACTACTGCACGATGATAGTGCGGATTAAAATGCTCATAAATTCTCCAGAATTGTTCGTTGGTAACAACGGACTCCAATCACCTATATCTGCATAACCAAGTTGATGTAAAACACGAATTGTTGCCATTACAGCTTTACTGGAGCCAATCAGGGTATGCTTTATTTTTTCTCGTTCTGGTTTGACTGGGGAATTGGTCTGAAAATTATGAATAGTTAAAACTTGGCCATTAGCATCACATAGAAAGCTTTGATAGTTTGATTGCATGGAATATTTCTCCTGGCTTTGGAGTTTACTGAATTTGCGTAGCAGCCTATTTCGTTGTTTATACCGAGGTTTAATCAGGAAAGTTTTTTTCAAAATAACCCTGATGTTTTTGACCCGTGAACAGTGAGAGGTTTTACTAATCGGAAATATTCTGTTTCTAGCGAATTAGTACTTCTAAAATAAAGTCGAAATGAGCCATCAGCATATTGTTTGATGTCTTTTTCATCGAAAATAATTTCTTGCCTTTGCAACCATTGGTATACAGTTGCGTGAAACTCAGTCAGAAACAAAGCCGGAAAATAAATTCTTCCTACTTTTGCTCCCGTTTTTATGTGAGTGAATATTTGAAATTGTGGTTCTGCTAATACTTCTGCCATCGGTAGTGCCGTACATTCTGTTCTAAATTCTCTTGCCGTAAGGATTCAGCATTCAGGAGTAAGAAGTCAGAATTAAGAATGAGTACAGTATATTTCGTAACTTATGTTTTCCTAATTCTTTAACTCTCCTGACTCCTGGCTCCTGTGTTCTGAATTCTGAATCTGATAATTTTGAGAAAATAGATAAAAGTTCCTGCAATTAAATTGATACTGATTCGGTGTATTTGAGAAAATTCGAGACTTTCCAATTTAAACCGTGAACGGGATCGGCTACATTCGGTTTTGAGGATGCACCGTTGCATAATAAGCAGGTTTCGCATTGAATTCTGTCATCTTCAGTATGGCGGCACAGAACTTCGCCTTGGCTCAAAGGAGCATCAGGAGCGATGATTCTGAAAGTCCTCCAACCCTGCATTTGTACTAATTCCGCTTCAGCTTTACTTTGCACAGAAGCCATTAAATATTTCTGCCAACGGCGATCACAAACTTGCCACTGGTGCGTGTAACCCGTGTATTTTTTAGAGGCTAAAATGATTGGCTCCCACACCTCTATTGGTACTGCTGTTGGGTCTCCATAAGAGCCAATTCTCACCGGATAGCGATATCGTTTCAAAACTTCTATTTCATTTGTACCCAGTTTCGGATAAGTTCCGGTTTTATACTTGCGGTAAATATTGTTGATAGGCAACAAATTAACGTAGCAGCTACCGCTTTGACTTAATTTCAAGGGACAGTTCCCACAAATACCTTGGTCTAAACCATTTTTTGCTGCTTCCGTCGGCACAAATTCTTGCTGCAAAATCCAAGATTGAATCAATCTTCCAGTCTTGCGATTGGATGTAGGGTTAACAAATCCAGTTAAAATCAGGGCGATCGCAGAACCGTCAATTAGAGAAGCTCCTGACCAAACAATATAGCTGTTCTGTAGCATATTGGTAACAGCAGATAGTTGAATATTGATGAGTTTGCAAGTTGTGAAGCGAGTAATTCCGTAGACAGATAACCACAAAAGTCTACTGATTAAAAGCGTTGATTTGAGGAGATAAATCGCTTTTACTAAAAATCCTCCAGCATGATTAACTACTGGAGGATTTGAAAATTGCTACTATTTATCAAAACAGAATACATTCGTCAGGAGTCAGAATTATCCAATGGAATTATGCGCCAACTGTGAATGAATAAGTGGGTTTAAGACAATCACTAAATTTTCAGTTTAGCCGTCTACCATTATTGGCGGGTTTGAATCTTCCACTAATTAATTGCTGACTCCCGAATTCTGACTTCTGGATTCTCCAATTCGCTCGGCATATTCTTGTCTACGTTGCCAAGATATTTGATTTTGAACTATCAAATCTTCCAGGCTTTTACCAAATTTGCGATTTGCATATTCAAGAAGTTGTTCTAGAGTGTATCGCTTTTCTTCAACATTACCAAAATCAGTAGTAAAGCGTTCTTTAAATTCATCCCAATCAAAAGTTTTTTTGAGCGTTCGTTTGGCAACAAGTCCACAAAGAGAGCGGATAGAATAGTAAACTTTTGAGTAGACACGCTCCGAGTAGTTGCTAACGGCATACTCCCCTAATATTGAACCATCTATTGGTTGAAGGGTAGGGGTAGAAGATTTGCGTGACGGCATATAGAATTTCCGTAAACTTCATTAACCAAATGGCGTAAGCCAATGTCTTTTCAGAAGTAGCAAATCGAAAGTCAAAACTGTTAAAAATTCCGACTTTCGACTTACTAAATTCAACTTAATATGGTTAGAATTTCAGCCTGCAATTGGAACGTGCTACTACCAAGCTGAATCATCGCAGTCAGCTAATAAGTCTTTTCTTTCGCTGCACATCTGATACTCAGCTTCTAGCTGTTTTAAGTCTGCATCAAGTGCGAGATTTTTCACTGCCAGCATTATTTCTTTTAGATGAGTTTCTTCACTTATACCTGTATAATAAACCTTGATGAACTTATCTGCTTTACCCATAAAGCTTTCGAGATGGGTGACAAATGTCTGTTCAAAACTAACTGCCTGAATCATGGTTGATTGCTTCTAAATACCTTCAGTTCTCTTCAGGCGTAAGCCAAAAAATGAAATTGCCAAGCTGGAAGAAACAGTAGAAAAGCTCAAACTTTATTGCTGAACCATTGCACTGTAAAAATCTTTGGTTTTTCAAGTGATTACAAATGCTATTCGAGCTATTGGGCTTCAATCTATTTAATTTAGATTAAGCGTAATTCTAGTAAATATATCACCGAAAGCCAACTACCGAAAAAAGTGTAGCCTTCTCAAGAAATTAAGTATATATGTGAGACAACTATTGCAACTGTAAAAAAGTACAATAGTTGTTGCAACTAACCATAGAGAAAATATCAATCACAAAAGTTATCAATACGTAAATCTCGCCAGATGTCAGAAACCTGCCAGCCAGTATTACCCACAGACTGGAGAACTGGAGAATCTTGCACTGGAGCGTAGACGTGAAGATATTCTGTCAATTGGCTTTCTACTTCCAAATCTGGCTGCTGGTCAATGATAGGTTCATCAGTAGAGACAGTCTCTGTAGGAGCAACTTCCTCAACTGCTGGCTGTGAAGCAACAGACTTTTTGACCATCAGTAGTTCCGGTTTTTTGATAGGTTTCATGTTTATCTTGGTTTAAAAAGCTTGATAGCAGAAAAACAGATGTAGCTAAAAATTGTGTTAAAGCCTCATCTATAGTGAGTGATTGAATAGTCTTTAACAAGTAGTGAAAACAAGGCAATCTGTTCGGTCTGTTGAAGTAAGCAATTATGCTTGTGGAGTAGTGCTAGCGATTATACTTGTGCTCGCGCAATTACAATCGCTAGGCGTAAAATCTGCGGCTCAACACACAGGTTTCACCCCTAGCGTTGTTTATGCTTTGTGATCGTAATGCTCAATACAAAGCCGCAGTGATTGGATAGGCAGAAGTTCAGTTAATGCATCTATCAAAATAGAATTCAGGAATCAGGAGCCAGAATTTAGAATTGAATTTTGTGCGAATGGCGGATGAATAAGTGGTTTTAAGACCCCATTAAATCTTTGATTTAGTGGTGGGTCTGAATCCCCCACTAATTAATGCTGACTCCTAAATTCTGATTTCTGAATTCTTCTTTATGGTTCAGATGATGCTACTTTTGAGCGGAACTGCTTGCCTGCTGAAAATGCAGGCACTTTAGTAGCTGGAATCGTGATTGTCTCCTTGGTTTTGGGATTACGCCCTTCACGCTCTGAGCGCTCGCGTCGCTCGAATGAGCCAAATCCTATGAGCGTCACTTTATCGCCATTAGCCACAGCTTCGGTCACGACTGATAAAAAAGCACAAAGGACTTCATCAGCTTGCTTTTTTGTCATGTTAGCCTTGGCTGCTACAACATCTACTAATTCACTTTTATTCATAAATTATCTTGGAGCATTGTAAATAAAGGAAATTTAGCATCATTACCTTTGTCAGGAAAGGGAGGACAGAAATAAAAATTCAGCATTAGATGAAAATTAACAATCCACAATCACAAAAGAACAATCTCATCTGTCTGCATCTTAGAAAAGCATTGATTTTTTGGGTTGTGTCGTAAGTGTACCAAGCAGAACTCGATGTGCGTAAATTGAACAACGGACGCTCTGGTAGCATCTATTTCGATTGCCGTACCGATTTGGGTGGTGTTCGATGTGCGCCAAAATATTTCTCACTGCGATAACGCAGCCACACCCGCAACACTTGCGGTATCTGCTGTTTTTGCTCTTTAGTTAATGTGTTGTAAAGAGCCAAGGCGCGCTCGCGCTCACCTCGACGAGCGGTATTGCTATGAGCATCCCAATAACTACGAGCTACTCGAATGCGACGACAGACTTCTTTAATCAACGCTTCTCCTGTGAGAGGAGCATCTTGCTTTGGCATACTTAATACCGCTGCTATTATTGGATTCAGCCGTAGCATGGGTGCTCACAGCCATTTCGGTAATTGGGTTTTAGATTCTATAATATATCTAAATTTGTCAAAGTTGGTCACTAAGAAGTCAGAAAAACGCAGTGAGCCACCAAGTAGAACTAAGTGAATACAAGCAGCAGATAGCAGATTTATATAGCCGCCGGAGTTCTACTTACGATAACGGTGACTGGCATCCTCGCATTGCTCACCGTTTAGTTGAATATGCACATATTCGTCCTGGACAGCAGGTTTTAGATATTGCAACTGGAACAGGCATGGTGGCACTTGAAGCGGCTCAAATTGTGGGGGCATTGGGTCGAGTGATTGGGGTCGATATTTCGACTGGGATGCTCGAACAGGCTAGACGAAAAGTTGCTGCATTAGGGTTGAGTAACATTGAGTTCCAACTTGCAGACGCTGAAGCCTTGGATTTCCCATTGAACAGTTTTGATGACATCTTCTGTTCATCTGCGTTGATTTGGATGTCTGATCTAGTGGGTGCGTTGCGACTATGGTATGGGCTTCTTAAACCAAAAGGTTTACTTGGCTTTCATGCTTTTGCAGACACCGCTTTTGTCGAAGGGGTCGTAGCACAGAGGGTACTTGAAAAGTATGGCGTTTCCTTGTTGTTTAGCAAGCCAACTGGAACAGTTGAAAAATGCCAGAAAATGCTCCAACAAGCAGGTTTTTCAGAAATTGAAATTAAATCAGAGCTTGATGGCAGTTACATCAGTTTAGAGAAAGCAAAGGGAATGTGGATAGGTAATGCCTCATCTCCTGTACCCGGACAGTATCCTAATCCCTTATTGCAACTCACACCTGAACAATTGGCACAGGCTAAAGTAGAATTTGATGCTTCCTTGGAGGCACTGCAAACTGAACAAGGAATTTGGAACGATCTCACTATCTTTTACGTCTTCGGACGCAAGCCGAAATAATAATTCGTTGATAAAGATGAGACATTGGGGTTTGTACAAAAAACCCCATGCTGATTTTTACCACACTGCTTGACGAAAGGAATAAAAGTATGAAGTCTGTGGAAACGAAACGGTTAATCATACGCCGTATGGCAGAGACAGACTTGCTTGATTTTCTGGCGTACCAAACTCACGCTGAAGTTTTACAATATACGCCAGTAGAACCACTTACGTCATTGCAAGCAATGAGCTTTCTCACCCGACAAGCAATAGTGGAAATCGGCGATGATGGGGGCTATATCATGTTTGGAATCTACCATATAGGCGATGCCAAAATAATTGGCGAGGTTAGCATAAACCTTTTACCAAGAGCACAAAGTAAAGGCGAAGTTGGGTGTTCACTTCACCCTAACTATCAGGGATATGGTTATGCAACCGAGGCTGCACAAGTATTGCTTAACTATGCCTTTGTAGATCGTAAGTTGCACCGAATTACCTCAATTTGTGACACACGCAACACAGCATCCTTTCGGCTCATGGAACGTCTTGGTATGAGGCGCGAAGGGCATTTAAGGCAAAGCCAGTTCATCAAAAGCGCATGGCAGGATGAGTATATTTATGCTTTATTGCACGATGAGTGGTTTCCTAATTTGGCGTAGCTCTGGCTGTGCGGTTTGACAAATTGGTTCTTGGCTACAGTCTAAAATCTCGTTTTTCAAGTCCTCACTTTTAGGAGGCTCAACAGCAGAGTGTTGTTGTGGTTTAGAAGTTTCAGGATGGGATCTGTGGTATTGTTCTGCATTGAATCTGCAATGTTCAGTTTTGCACTAGCCGCTAGGAGAAAGTTTTATTTAATGGAAACCGCAGTGAAAAAGTCGGATTTTGTCCTGACTCCTTACATGAACAGCAGCGACTTGCGGGCAACTTATCAAATCCTGAATACGGTTGTGCCTTATGTAGTTTTATGGTTTTTAGCACACAAAGCAGCTGCTAATTGTTTTTGGTTGCTTGTGCCTACTATAGTCTTGATGACGCTGTTTTCATCGCGTTGTTTTTCTTTAATGCATGATTGCGGACACTATTCACTCTTTCGTTCAAAAAGGGTTAATCAAATTATCGGTTTTATTCTGGGGGTAATCAACGCGATCCCTCAATATCCGTGGTCAAGAGGACATGCCTATCACCACAAAACCAACGGTGATTGGCAACGCTATCGCGGTCCTAGTGCATTACTCTCTACTGAGGAGTTTGCTCGCCTCAGCCCATCAGCCCAAAGGCGTTATGAACTACTGAGGCACCCATTGATGATCTTTCCGGGAGGTTTTTTCTATGTCGCAATTAAGCCAAGACTCGCCCTGATTTCAGGAACATATGATTTTATCATTCATCTACTGACTTGCTTGCAGCAAGATCCTTTTATGGATTTACCTCGAATCATCTCCTCTCATAAGTCTAGAAATTGGTACACTGCGGCTGAGTTTTGGCATCTGTTGTTCAACAACATTTGTGTAGTCGGCAGCTGGATTTTTCTGGGGTATTTACTTGGATTTGGTTTTTTCGTGAGCGTTTACTCAATCACGCTAACTTGTGCTGGGGCAATCCTCATCTGCATCTTCTTTGTTCAGCACAACTTTGATGGCTCTTACGCCCACAAAACTGAAGGGTGGGACTATCTCGAAGGGGCAATTAAGGGCAGCAGTTATCTGGAGTTACCCACGGTTTTAAAGTGGTTTTCCGCCGATATCGGCTACCATAACATTCATCATCTTTGTGACAGAATCCCCAATTACAACCTCCAAGCTTGCCACAATCAAAATATTCACCTGCTTAGGAATGCAAAAAGGCTGCGAATGGTAGATATTCCTGATTGCTTCAAATACATTCTGTGGGATTGTCCCTCCAATCGCCTGACGTCGATAGCATCGTTTCGTCAAGCTGCACAATCCATCGACCTAGAGAGAGCCAACGAGGCGTGAAAAAGCAGGGGAGCAGGAGAGCAGAGGAGAAAAACCACGCTACTTGCGGGAGTTGCTCTCAATCAAGGAAGCGAGGGAGCTATCATCCACAAGAGGCGTGACTTTGAACCTTATCTTTTTCGTAAAGAATACCGTTGTTTCAAACAACGGGAGCATCCCAATTTGGCAAAATTGAAGAAGAATCCAGAAGCCAGAAGTCAGGAGCGGAGCCGGAGACGCTCCGCCAAGGAGTCAGAATCAATTAGTGGGGGATTCAGACCCGCCACTAATTGTTTGCGTAGCGTCTCCCCTTGGGAGAAGACCACCAAAAAGTTCTGCGATCGCTAAAAAATAGTAGTGTATGATACCGTTTTCTGAGGGAATATAAAAAAGCTGACTGCTGTGGATATTTAATAAGTTTTACTTATTAAATATCTCGGAAATCAACCAAAATCACCCAGATGGCAAACAAACTTCGCTCTTTACTCCATAGTTGCGGTCTACTACTTGACGTAAAAACTCAAGCATCTGTTTGAGGGTAAATTAGACTTGCTCAAGGGTTTTGCCAAAAAATGTATCTAAGAATACGGTTTTTTTGACAATGATCAATTTATAGGTATCTTTCTGTGCGCGATCGCAGAACTTTTAGGTCTACTGATTGTAGATATTTTTAGGAATAATCGTCAAAATACTTGCTAGTAATCTTTTTGAGATATCTCATCAAGATAAATTTTTGTGTAAAATAATATACTTCATGTAAATAAAAGCACTTTTCACTTAGATTTGATTTTTAGCGATCGCACCTTTTTTGGCCGAACTCACAAAATCGCATTGCTCCCGCTTAAGCCTTCGGCTATCGCGCCATGACAAAGACAGAAGCTAGTTAGTCTCTGGGTTCGACAAGCTTATCCTTTAATTTTCGGCAATCTTTTCCTTTAAGTCACAGTTTCAGTGGGAGGCTTACGGCGTAATCGCTAAATTATCGTTCAAATCACAGTCGCTACCGCTACGAAGAGAGCAATTGCGGACGTAATTGATAATTGATTCAAAAAGTATGCTTATCGTGTCGGATCGTCGCTGACTTGAACAATCAGCTTGCCGAAGTTTTTCCCTTGTAGTAAGCCTATGAAGGCGTGCGGGGCGTTTTCCAGTTTCTGTACAACATCTTCCTTGTACTTGAGCTTACCTTCTTGCAACCACCCAGAAACATCTTTGACAAACTCTGCCTGCCGATGTTGGTAATCACCCACAAGAAATCCTTTGATTAACGCCCGTTTAACCAACAGCGGCATTAAATTAGGGCCAGGAGGAGAATTTTCGGCATTATACTGTGAGATTAAACCAACCAATGGGATTCTTGCTCCTTGATTAATGTGCTGCAACACCGCTTCTAAAATAGGGCCAGCTGTATTGTCAAAGTAAACATCCACCCCGTTGAGACAAGCGGCTTTTAGGCCTGAACTCAGTTCTTGAGTTTTACGGTTAATACAGGCATCAAACCCTAATTCTTTCGTCACATAATTGCATTTTGCATCACTCCCAGCGACTCCTACCACCCGACAGCCTTTGATTTTGGCAATTTGACCCACTACAGAACCGACTGCACCAGAGGCGGCAGAAACAACAACCGTTTCGCCAGTTTTGGGTTGCCCAACATCAAGCAGAGCAAAATATGCCGTCATTCCGGGCATTCCCATTACGCCCAACGCATAGGAAATGCGAGCTTGATTGGGGTCAAGCTTACGCAAAGTTTCGCCTTTCGATATGCCATAGGCTTGCCAGCCGTCATAACCAAGCACAAAATCTCCGGTTGAGAATTGGGATGGTTAGATTTCATCACTTGGCTAACTGTGCCACCGGCCATCACAGACCCCAGTTCTACTGGAGCAGCATAAGACTCGCGATCGCTCATACGACCGCGCATATAAGGGTCAAGGGACAGGTAGATCGTCCGATTGAGGACTTCACCTTCCCCTGGTTCTGGAATTGGTGTTTCGACAAGGGCAAAGTCGCTCTCTTTCGGTTCTCCAAGCGGACGGCTTTTGAGTAAGATTTGTTGGTTAATTGAACTAGTCATTGGTTGTGCCTGCTTATTTACTCATTTTTTCTATCAAAACTACAAGTCGTCTTGAAAGCACCCTTATTACAGTAGCTTGTCTAATGTAATGGGCAGATCGCGAGGTTGCCTGTAGCGTGATAGACCGCGTTGGCGATCGCATCTGCGGCTCCAATCGTGCCAAAGACACTTTCGTCTCTTGATGCATTTTGATTTACTATATCTAGTTGCTCAAAGATTGCTCAGGAAAGGGGAATTTTTTTTGAGGTTGAACTTTAGCTACTCGTCTCAAGTTATAGGGGTACAGGCGGGATACCGATACTGTTGGCGAATGTAATACATAGTTGTAGTTTAAAGTATTACGTAGGTGAAAACCTTCAATTTGTCGTTGCGGCTTTTGTTGTAACACTTTTGTTTATGCGTTTGTAACACTTGAGCCAACAGTATCCATTGATACTCACACCCCTAGCAGAACGTTCAAATACTACTGAAAGATTATTTGCTGGCATTTGGTAAACCTGTTTTAAGATCAGATCTTCTGACCTAGCTGCTGCCACTACATCATCCAAGTTACGCACACCCCATTTTTCGTTTTGGGCGCGTAAATATTCGTCAAAAGCTGCATTACTTGGTGATGTATGTTCTCCACCTTGTTTAAAGGGCCCATATAAATAGAGAATACCTCCTGCTTTGAGGATACGACCTGCCCCTGCCATGAGTCCCAGACAGGCTGACCTTGGTGAAATGTGAATCATATTGATGTTGACGATGGCAACAATTGGGGAGCTATGAAGCCATTCGTTTACTACCTCATTCTCTACTGGCCAAATTGGTTCTCTCACATCAAGCTCTTGCGGTGGATAAATGTTAAGTAGCTCAACAGAATTAAACGTCAAATGTCATTACAAGCGAAACGCAGTGTAGCGTTCGCGTAGCGTCTCGTAGAGAAGTAATCGCCAGGAATCTATTTTACGTTTTTCAAAGTTGACCTACTTAGTTGTCGAGATTGGGAAATCTTTTAAATGCAAGGGGACTAAATAATCAATAGACTTCTTGCATAAATATTTTGGCGTTGTTGAGTATTCGTTTGAAAAGCTCACGCAAAGGCGCAAAGACGCAAAGAAGAACGCGAAAATTAGGACTTTTGCAAGAGGTCTAATTACCTCAATTAGGGTTTGATTGAAATTATTGAGTTCGGAGGGAAGAAATATGTCAGGTTTGTGAACTGAGGGGGCTAGTGGAAAAATATAACTTTAGTTAAGTATATATATTTAAATTTTCATTTAAGATGCTGTTCTGTTAAATAAAAAATTACACACGCAGTCAGAATAGGAGTAATAGTGGAATCAACGTTCTTGCTTCACAAGCCAGTCAGTTACGGAAGCTCTGTTGCCAACTATGTCTTCTTGACGATGCTTTTACTCCACATCATCGGAGGGGCAATTGCACCAATTTCCGCTATTGTGTCCTTCACCGCACGAAAAGGCAGCAAATCGCACGCGCGCTCTGGACGCTTTTTCGCAGAGTCGATGGTCGTCGTGGCACTCACCGGGATCTTGCTCGACGTGGTTCGACTCTGCTTTTTTGTCAAAGAGAACCATACAAAATATGCAGGTTACACCATGCCCAGCACTTATCCGGCACGCTTGGGCTTCCTGTTCGTGGGTCTGTGTATCCTCTACATTTTACGAGAGGTCACGCCGCCACGTGTATTCCGTCGGCAGGTCGGTGGTACCGCTTTCTGGGTGATGCCCGCCCTGCTCGTCGCGACTGGGCTAGTACTCACGGTTATCATCACTTTGCGACTCAATCCGTGGACTGGTGCACTGTGGATGATCTGGACTTTTGTCCTGATTGTTGTCATTGTTGCGCGAACAACTTCATCCCCAAGTAATCACCATGAAACGGCTGTGGCACGACATCGCTTTGGCATGAGCTGCTTGGCAGCATTCAGTTGGTGGGGCGCGATTCAGGGGTTTGGACCTGGGATATTAATCGCGCTCAAGGGTGACGACCCAGCGACAAGCACATACCTGGGTAACCAGCCTGGTTCGTTTTCGCCAGCATTTTTTTTCTTCCTCGTTGGCTGGGCACCGTTCTTTTTCCTTGCAGCATATCTAATCCGCCGCTTCAACAAGCTGCGTCACACGTAAGCATCTCATAACAACGCTCATCGCCCATCCAGAGGGAGCACTCACATCGCTTGTTACGGTATTCTTGCCCATAATTTTCTCGTCCAATTAACTGCACTCACAGGGATACTGTCGCATCATCTGTTGCAAATCCACAGGCTCACCCGAAGGTGTATAAACAACTCCCGCAGACATTGCTACAACTATCCTTTTGCTCTTTGCCCATTCATACCAAGCAATTACGTCTGCCGTCGCTGTGTTTTGAGGCTGAAGGGGTGACAAAGAGGCTAGAAAGCAGACTGGATAAGAGCCATAGCGCGAAGACCTTTCTGAAAATAAGGTAGTTTACCAGGCTTTAAACGCATAAAATCATGAGCTAAATCAGCCCAAAATTCCATTGCCCCTATCCATAAATGACCATATAAACCAATCCAAAATGAGCTATGTCGGCGGTGCAATCGCTGTAATTCCTTGAGACGACCGATATATTTTTGTAGTCCCATTTTGCGAGAGTTACGACCAGCGAATATTGCACAAGTATAGGCAATAGCAATTAATAAAATCAGTGCGCTCAAGCGTTGATTATCAGCATGAGTAGATTCAAGATTGTAACCACCAGTCTTGCAATCTTTGAACATAGCTTCAATCCCACTTCGCAATTTAAATGCTTTAATTGCATCTTTGAGGCTGTCAAGGTTAGTCAGTAAAAACCAGCCAGCAGGCTCGAGTTTACCTCGATATTTACGCTTGTAATATCCAACTAAATTAAATTGAGCGAAACCTTGCTGTTTGGTAGCTTGAATCTGTGGATTGTAGCAATAAAGATTTTTAAGAATTATAAATCTTTATTGTGATTAAATTTTTAATGCAATGAAGTTGCTAACTTAAGTATAAATTGTTATCCTCCAGTAAGATTTTACTCCTACTGACAAGGCTGTATGCCCATTCCTGACTACCAAGCGATAATGCTACCGTTACTCAAATATACCACCGACCAGAAGGAACACTCACTACAGGAAACAATTGATGCTTTGGCAGATCACTTCCAATTAACTGAAGATGAACGGAAAGAACTCCTGCCTAGTGGCCGTCAACCAACTTTTAATAATCGTGTAGGGTGGGCGCGTACTTATTTAAAAAAAGCTGGATTAGTAGAATCAACTAAGCGAGGCTATTTCCGCATAACTGATAGAGGAATCAATACTATTAAAGCTGATCCTGTTGAAATTAATGCTAAGTTTTTAAAGCAGTTTCCAGAATTTCTTGAATTTCAAAATTATACTCAACAATCAGAGGAAAGCACATCTAATGGTAGTGGGGTTGAAATCAATGCAACTCGTACACCAGAAGAAGATGTAGAACTTGCCATTCAAAAGCTGACAAAAGAATTAGCATCAGATTTACTACAGATAATTAAAAATTCCTCTCCAGCTTTCTTTGAAAAACTGGTGGTCGATTTATTAGTCAAGATGGGCTATGGCGGTACTCGCAAAGATGCAGGTAAAACAGTAGGACGTAATGGAGATGGGGGAATTGACGGTATCATCAATGAAGATCGTCTTGGTCTAGACGTAATTTATATTCAAGCTAAACGCTGGGAAAATTCTGTAGGTCGTCCTGAAATTCAAAAGTTTGCTGGTGCTTTGCAAGGATTTCGAGCTAGAAAAGGAGTATTTATAACAACATCAACATTTACAAATGAAGCTAAAGACTATGTTTCAAGAATTGACAGCAAGATTGTTCTGATTGATGGTGAGATGCTAACTCAGTTGATGATTGAAAATAATGTTGGTGTTACACCATTTGCTGTATATGAAGTCAAGAAAGTTGATTCAGATTATTTTACGGATAGTTGAGTAATTCTGTTGCCTTCTCTAAACCTACCCACTATATAAGAACCAAATATAAGAACCAAAGCAGTTTTTAATTGTGAAAAGACAAGCGATTGCTCCCCCTGGATTTCTCACAAAGGTTAAAAGAAGAGGGGTCAAAAACTGTGAAAATGTAGATTAGGAAAGAATTTCAGCAGTTTTGAACATGACCCCAGTATTCACAGATTGTATACCGGAACAATTCCAATTTGAAAAAGTAGATTCATACTCGGTTCTAGTTAATTTCAAGGGTGAGAATGTAACATCGGATGCAGGACTAAGCTTAATTGCAGAACTAGACCGGAAAAGAGGAATAACATCGCGGTTAGCAAGATGTTTTAAAGATTACCGAGAAGCAAAAAGGATTAAGCATTCTGTGGATAGTTTAATTGCACAGAGAGTATATGGCTTAATCATGGGGTACGAAGATATAAATGACCACGAACAGTTAAGGCACGACTTAATGTTCGGGCTGTCAGTAGGAAAAGTAATTGGTCTAGAGAATGAAGCAGTTACTCTAGCTGGAAAAAGCACCTTAAATCGTATTGAACACTGCCCGGAAACAGTTTCAAATAGAGCCGATAGTCGATATCATCGCATTGAACATGAGGCAGAAGCAATAGAAAATTTGTTGGTGGAAATATTTTTAGAGTCCTATTCAAAACCACCAAGACAGATAATTTTGGATTTGGACGTTACCGACGACCTCGTACACGGTAATCAAGAAAAAGCTTTCTTTAATCCTTATTATGGAGGATATTGTTATGCGCCCCTCTATATTTTTTGCGGCAAGCATTTATTAGCAGCAAAACTGCGTGCTTCTAATGTAGACCCAGCAGAAGGAGCATTATCCGAATTACAACGAATCATTAAACAAATACGCTCACGTTGGAGTAAAGTAAAAATCCTAGTGCGCGGAGATAGTGCGTATTCCAGAGAAGAAATTATGGCATGGTGCGAATCCCAAGTAGGGGTAGATTATGTGTTTGGGTTAGCACCGAACAGTAGGTTGTTAAAACTATCTCAATCAACCAAAAACCGAGCCGCTGAAGAATATTCACAAAAACTTCAAACCTTAGTCAGTTTTTTTGAAACCTTATTTATTCCTGATCAAGAGTTGAAAAAGCAAGCTACAACATTCATTGATGAATCAGTTTGGTATTGTTCGCTCGACTATAAAACATTAGACTCTTGGAGTCGTAATCGGCGTGTGGTTTCAAAAATTGAATACGGTGAGCAAGGGGCAAATACTCGCTTTGTTGTGACTTCACTACCTACTAAATTAGTACCTCCAGGAAGACTTTACACCCGCAAATATTGTCCGCGAGGCGATATGGAGAATCGTTTCAAGGAGCAAAAACTAGAATTGAAAAGTGACAGAACCAGTACCCACACATTTGTTGGTAATCAATTACGTTTGTGGTTTTCGTCTATTGCTTATATTTTGATGAATGCTTTACGAGAACAGTGTTTAGCTAAAACAGAACTACGAAATGCCCAAATTGGTACTATTCGGACAAAGTTATTGAAGTTAGGTGCAACTATTACTTTTAGCACCCGACAAATTTTGATTGCGATTACTAATGCTTGCCCTTACCAAGAGACTTTTGCAATTGCTTACAAGTATTTGAGTATGTTACCTAATTTCACTTGATTTTAGTTGATTTAACCTGATTTAAACCTGAATTATTAACTTACACTTAGAGTTGGATTTATTCAATTCTAATTTTACCGTGTCTAGATTTCATCTCCAGATGTTTTTTATTTTATTGTTTCAGTGTTTAGAGTATTTAATTATCTAGTATACTCAGTATTAATATTGAGAAATATCTAGTTTTTTAGGTCTGAGTTATTTATGTATAAATTCGATTAGTCTGAATCTTGAGTATATCAAGTATATCAATATTTTTTTTCTAACTTGTGAGAAATCCGGGGTATGCAGTATTGCTGGGAGATCTTTTTAATTGTGTAGCATGGCAGTATGAGTAGAGCCATCTTTGTGAGAATACAAATGGATCTTCATTCCCACCTGGGCTATCTACCCAAACATGACCTTTCCAATCAGTAACTTGATTGTTAATTAATACTTGTCCATGCACTTCAGTTTTTTGCCTTGCATAGTCTGGATGAAAAATTAAGTAATGCAGTGGTTTCATAAATAACTTAGGATTTAAACAAGCTTAAGTATTAATTAACTTAACCAGCAAGCTAAACCTTCAGTAATTACACTATATTTATCCCCTCATGTTAGCTAAGAGAAAAGGCATAAAGTCAATAAAATTTTAGATATCGATACTATTGAGGCACAACAAGTAGATAGTGACGTTTAGAACCATGATCACGCTTTGCTTGCGGTGTTACTGCTGCATAGGAAACTGCCGCATCATCTCGGCTAACGTCACAGCCTCACCATCTGCTGTGTATACGACCTCACCCGACATCGCAATCACAATCCTGTTTTTCCTTGCCTGCTCAAACCAAGCGATCGCACCCGGCACATTTTCCTTGTAACACTTGACTGTACGCTGAATCTCTGCGTTGAGCCGAAACATTTTTTACGTACAAATACTAAGTTTTTAGTATAAAAAATATTTTATGCTAAATAAGCAGTAAATAAGTATTTAAATTTTCTAACTTAAACAACATATGAAAGAATTTGGATTAACTCTGGAACAAACCAGAATCATGTTTAGTTACCAGTATCATTTAGTACTAGCAGACATAGATAATGAAAGTAGTTTTGAAACAAAAGCGCTTAAACGAAAATGGCTATCTATGTGGAAAGACTCTACAGAGCTTTTCTTAAAAAGTCAGGTTTCTCAAGATACATCTATTAAATCTGATTTACAACTTCTCACTGATTTCCAAGTACTTAAAGATATAATTAAAGAAATTAAAGATGAAGCTGGAAATAAATTAACTCTATATTTAATTTTATTAGAAACAACCCTTTTTAAACCCTACTACTCACTTGGTAACAGTAGTGATGACGATAAATTCAAAAATTTGAAAGTATCTAATGAAGAGCTACTTGTCAACAAACTCAAGTTTTTTGCTAGCACATTAAACATAGACTCAAGTGTTGTTATACGTTTTAAGTCCCACTACGACGAAGCCATACAAGGTATTAAAGGCGGTTGGAACCCCTGGCTTATAGGTGCAATTGGAGCTATTGTACTAGCAGTTGTAGCAGCATTTTTTACTCCCGCTATTGCCGCTTTGTTAGCACCTATATTAGCACCGGGTTTATCTGGCGCAGCAGCCGTATCAGCAGTTTTAGCTGCTCTGGGTGGCGGAGCGATCGCCGCAGGTGGTTTTGGAATGGCTGGCGGTTTTGCAGTAATTATTGCTGGCGGCGCAATTCTCGGTGCTGGTGCTGGCGCTGGGGTTGGTGCTGTATTTGCCCAATCTCCAGACTCAGCATTAACACAAGCAGCCAAACTAGAAGTAGTTATAAAAGAGATTGTGCTGATTCAGAAAGATATCCGTCTAGCTCAGGAAATCATTAAGGAACAGAGACAAGCTATTCGTTCTCTTGAGGATCAAAAGGATGATCTCTTACTTAATAAAGAGAAAAATAAGCAGAAAATAGAAAATCTGGAAAAAGCTATTGAGTACTTAAAAAATGCCTTGAAGAGAAACCAAGATTTACTATAAATATAATATGCCTACAGTACTGAACTGGGATGATGAGTTTTCAGAATTATCCCAAAAAATTAGAGCTATTAACTCACATTTTCGTGTTATCCATACTTTTCAACAGAAAGAATCAGATGTTTTAGCAAACTTGGAAATTGAAATTCTCAGCATAGCTGAAGAGATAGGTATTTCTTCAGAAGAATTAAATAGCATATTAAATGCTAATTGTAAAATATCTCAGCCATCAACTGATTTACAATGGGATGATAATTTTTTCTTAAATTACAATCCTTTACTTATAGAAAGCAAAATAAAAGAAGAGGTTTTGAAAAATCCAGAAATTCTTCCTAATTTATCTACTCTAGATTATGTAATAGTTGGCTTATCTGGGCTAATTGCTACAATTGTTGATATTTTAATTGTCAAGATACCTAAAGATATTAGCTATTTAGGCAGGTATCAACAGCAAGGTAGCAATTTTACCCAGTGGCTAAGAGGTTTAGGAATTGATGACGAGGGAAAATTAAATCCATTCTTGAGGTGGTGCGAGAATGTATGTAAAGTTCCTTATGATCAAAGTATTAATCCTGAAATCAAGGGTTTCAACCCGAAAACACATAGGCTATTGAGCCTTGGACACGATCCATTATTTGGTCTTATATTTGGAACTTTAGACATTTTAAACGGTACATTAACTGCTTTTGATACCAATGGCAAGCTTCACATACTAAAAACATTTAATATTTCAACAGCAGATAAAGCTTTTGCTCCTCTAATTTGGCTAGTCCATATAGTTTCTGATGTATGTACTAAAGCAGGAATTCCTATACCAGGATGGGGATTCCTTCAATTTCTGCAATTTGGTTCCTTTGGCACAAATCAAAAAAATATAGCAGACATATCTAAATGGATGTATTTAAGTGGATATGATTTAAGACAATTTATTACTATGTCTACCTCTGTAGCAGTCATCGAATTAATAGTAAGAAGTTATCATTATTTATCTTGTTTAGAAAGTCAAGAGCAAGTTCAAAATTTTATCAATACTTCTATTGGATTAAGCGAAATTGCTAAAATTAAATCAAATTTAAGACTACACAAAATGTTGTTTTTAGCTCATGGTATGGCAGCCAGTGGAAATCTTCTAAAGATATTTGTTTATTCAGGTAATCCTTTGGCAATTAACCTACCTCAGTGGTTAAGTTTAATGAAAGAAAGTATACACATAATTCAAGCCAGTACTAGAGACACAACACCTGAAAAGATTATTCGTAATCGTGAAAAAATAAATGAAGTCTGGAAAGAAATTCTATAATGACAGATTTTTGCTTATTTCACTTCAGCAGCCTCCCATTAGTAGCACCAATCCCCACTGTTAAAACTTTGTCAATCATCGTTTGATTGCAATCCGTACTCGCAGAGTCATTACCCTGGTAGTCTATCCACTCTAATCTTGCAGCGCTCGTCTCAATCGACCATTTCAGGATTTTGGGCAGATGCAGAACCTCTATTCCCTACCGGAAACCGCTGCATCATCTCGCCAACTTCCACCGCATCCCCCGAAGGTGTATACACGAATCCAGAAGACATAGCAAGTGCAATCCTTTGCTTCCTTGCCCACTCAAACCAAGCACTCACATCGCTTGTTATAGTATTCTTACCTTTAGCCCCACTTTTGCAGCTGTTGATAAACAACCCAGTCGGATTATCACACCAGCCTTCATGAATTCCTTCCTTCACTCGTGCGATCGCCCCAGGCACATTCACCCAATATTTCTTCACCACCCCCAAACAAGGTTCAGGGTTAATCCGCAACCGCCGCAACTCGGTACACACCTCAGCAATCTCGTGCTTACTTGGCTTATCCGAAGTTGAACTGACTTCAACTTCTGCCTCGGAAAACTCGTCCTCATGAGGATCTATCCCACTCGTCGAGTCATCCAATTCTTGTTTATCAGCAAAGCGAGTAATCTGGGGTGGTTCTGGTTCTGGTGTTTGGCGAACTAGCTCATATTCGCTTTGTTTTACCCCTTCATCCTTTTTTTCCTCAACAGCAGTGTTGTTGTTTTTTAAAAGGTTTAAAGTAGTTTCAAATGTTGGCGGATTATTCGCACATCTTGTCGAAATATCTGACACATGTGTGTCAATTTTTTCGCATCGTTGAGAATTGAGTAATTCTGTGAGCTTTTCCCGATTTAATTGATACTCGCAAGCAGTATCCTTGGGAAATTTTTGAGCAGCCTGTTCTTTGATTAAGTCATCAAAAACTAACTCCTTCATATGACGGCTAATAGTTTCCCGGCAGTAACCTAAAATATCAGCCAACTTCTCAAATGTGATTCTGACCCATTCGTGCCCATAGTAGTGCTTACCATCCAGCCAAGATAGTATTGCGGCTTTGCACTTCTGGCGACGGTTAAAAGTCGCCAGAAATTCAGAGAGAATATTGACGGGAGTGTGTATTTGTCCGAGTACTGCGGAGGTGAAGCTATTCATTTTCTACCTCCCACATGTGGGCGAAAAGTTAGATTAATTCTTGTGCCAACCAATTTCTTGGTTTTGGGAACTTGATGAAGGTGCGTGGACTGACAACCGGGGTGCATAAAGAGCAAACTCCCTTGTTCCAGCCAGAAATCAGTTGGCTTACCTTTGATGGGCTTTATCTGAAATTTCCGCTCCGCACCTAAACTGATAGATGTGATCGCTGGATTTAGCCCCATCGATTGCTCATTGTCAGCGTGCCAGCCTATCGAGTCCTGACCGCTCCTGTATTGATTGCCAATGACGATACGGAAGCTGTAGCCAGTCAGTGAAGTAATCCTGTCCCTCAACTCGGCCAGAGCTTCAGTCCAAGGCAATGGTTTCAGTAGCACGCTCTTGGAATACAAATACTCGCAACCTTCATCACCGTAAATGCATTCCAGCCGAGGCACAAGTAAAGTTTTACCCACCATTTTGATTTGATTCTGCTGCCATTGCAGCTTTAGGCAGTGTTGGTATAACACGCCAGCTTCTTCTTGGCTCAAGAATTCTGGGTAATAAGTGACTGGTAAAACTGGGGTTGGTTGATTAAAAAGGGACATCTGTATCATCTTGTTCTCCTTGTAACCAAAGTTGTTTCAGTGCTTGTTGTTTTGCTGCTTCTAATTGCTGTTTCTCCTGGGCTGATGACTCACCGACGAGCTGCTCAAATTCCGCCCGTTGTTTTTGCTTCAACTGCTCAGTAGTGACAACAGGTAATGCCAATTGCTCATTTGTGCCTTGTCCTGAAGGACGGAAGTTACGACGGCGATACAAAAAGCGAAAATGGTGTTTGTCCTGTCGAGGAAGCTTTCGCCATACTTCTTCATTCCAGCCTGGAGGGATGAAGTCGGCTGATGGGGGCAGGAGGTTTTGGATTTGGGATTGCAGCTGGGCGATCGCCTTTCCTTGTTCTTCGATTACCTTATTTTGCTGTTCAAATTTCTCCAATAGTTGAGCAAGTAGTTCTGAATTTTGCGGTGCTAGCTCTGCTTCACGAGTTTTCGCCGCGAAGTAATTTTGTGCAGCAGCTATTTCACTCTTGCGCGGATCGCCGTTCATCGCCACCAAATAGCAGGCGTGTCGTGATAGCTTATAATCCTTCAGCACTTCTCGAAATGCCTGAGAACCCCCAATTTGCGCCATTTGGACGACATCGACCAGATGGTAGGATTCATTTAACCCGGAATTCCTGGCACTAATTTTTGCTCTTTCAACTGTGTCTTTGATTCTTTTCCAAGTCTGATAACCCAGTAGTGTTAACAATTCAGTTGCTAACCAATACTCAGATCCATCGGTATCAACCTGTTTAATTTGGTCAAATGGGCTGCTGTTACTTTCGTACTTTATAATTGCGTCCATACTATCTCCCAATTTTTGACGCATAAAGCTATTGCGGCATTGCAACTATACCGCCTAAGATTTTTAAGTTTTATATCTCAAAACTGTAAACTAGTAATAATTACTCATCACCTGCCATCTTGAGCGATCGCCCAATATGAAAGTTGTGCGATCGCCTTTAGTTATGGCGTAAGGTCATAAGAAGTTCAGCTTTACCAAATATTTGGAAAGCTGTGAATGTGAGTGATTTACTCTTTACTAGCATGACTTTATCAATTATATTATGAATGCGTCAAGTGACACTAGTAAAGAATATATTATGTTAGAGCTAGATTTAATTACCACTGTCGCCTGGAAACCTGCTTTTGGAGAAAAGTTGAAGCACATGCGTGGCAAGGTATCTAGGCGGTCACTTGCCGAGGAAATTCAAACAAGATTTGACTATAAAGTTTCTCAGCAATATATCCAACTTTTAGAAAATCCTAATATGCCGAAAGCTCCGCAAAACGTATCTTTTCAATTGCTTAGGTATATTTGTCAAATCCTTGGGCATGATGTTCAAGAAATTTTTGGCTCACCCAAAATAATATCTCAATAATTTATAAGTGGTACTTGACAATTTATAAGTCGCACTAGTAAATTAATTATTAGGGCAAAGGAAAGCAAACAGCCAGCAGCCTGAAACGCGAAAGAGTTGCAATTAGAATTACTGAACCATGAAAAGAAGACCTAAAGTACCGATTGAGGGGTAGCTGAGACACTGGCAGAACCAGAGAAGGCGAGAGGTATAGATTGGGAAAAGGGATCAGGTTAATAAAAAGTTGCTATAGCAGTACAACAGTCGTTTTTGAAGCAGCGGAAAACCGACTGTTGCTTGATCAAAAGATATGCTGCTGTGGCAAGCTCCGGTTACGGACGCGGAGCATTTGAATGTAAGGCTGCGCCAAATTTCTGTGAGTACGTTGTGGGAAACCACAACGTTAGTTCATAAAAAACAAAGGCGATCGCCCATGTCTGGAAAACTCAGCGATCGCCTTTTACCCTTTTCTCAAAGGAATATCTATTATGACCTACAAAACACCTGCACAGCAAGGAATTTTCTCTTCTTTCGTTGACGAGCAAACGATAGACCAAGCAGAATTAGAGCAGCACATCACACAACAGGGTGAAGTTGTAGCACCCGAAGAATTCACCGTTGTCGAAATTAGCTCCTACGACTATGAACTTTACGTTGGCGACAAACTGATAGGCAGCATTACATACGATCACGACGAATTCGTGACACAACGCTGGGTAGTGATCGTGAACTCAACCGAAGAACATCGTGCAAACAGCTGGGCGAAGTGCCACAACCACATTGTTTGGCACCACAAGCAAGGCACACTACCCGTGCAAAAGCAAAAAGTTCCAGCCAATATTACGGGTAACGAAGTCATGGTACAAATTGCCTTGGAATGTGAGAAATTTGGCTTTGAACTCCTTGATGAAGGTATCTACAACAACGACAAAAAGCTAGGCTCGGCGGGATGCACTGATGGTCGCTGGTGGGTGAAAAGAGCCTCATCAGAGCATCAGCAGCAAGTGCCCTGTGATTCTGCATTCGATGCCGTGTGGTCATTGTCGATGGTCGAAGTATTGCCTAGTCTCGAAACTAGGTCTTGCGAGGAATTGTTGGATAAACCGTTTGATCAACTGACGAGCGAGGAATGGAAGCGGCTGATGGAGTATCAGCCACTTCCAGAGAGTATGGTGTTAGTCGCGTAGTTTAAGAGAGAATATGGTGGGCACAATGCGCCCACCATCTCAATATCAGCATAATAAGCCGGACGTGAGAAGTCTTATTAGATTCATTCAAAAGAGTTAATCATTAAAAAAATTTGGGTTTAAATCAACAAACAGCGCTGAATCAATTTCAATAAGATGAAAATTGACCGAGACAATTTTAGGTTTTGGATTTTGGATTAAAGTCAAAATTTAAAATCTAAAAACAAGGTTTCAAGCTTCTCCATTTCTGGAGAAAAAGAACAAAAATTTCATTAAGTTTGCTTAACAGTTTTGGCGCTAAACTGGAGCTAGACAATTGGTCTGCTGGAGTTTACTTTCTAGCTAATTCATTGAGAACGGCGATAGTCGCGATTAACCAGCTACCAGTAACCAGTGAAACATTGTGGTTAAGGCTCTTAGGTAAAGGAGAAACTCAACGCCAAGCTGTCAGTGAATTACTAGCACTACCCGATAACAACGTAGTACGACAAAACACTCTTAAACTAATTACCAATTGGCGAATTATTTCAATTCAACAGCCGGAAAATCTCACACAAGATGACCAGGAGTTAATCATGAATTTGTCACAAGCATATCAAGAATGGGAAGAAACTACAAAGCAAAAAGGGCAACGTGAAGTTGTAGAGAATTTACTGAGAGTCAGGTTTGGTAATTTAGATGAAGAGCTATCAAGAGTAGTTGATAGGTTGTTACAGTTACAACCAGAAGAATTTACGCCTCTATGCATTCAATTAAGCCGTGAAGAATTGTTGACAAGATTTGCTGCAACTTGACAGCAATCCGAAGACATATTAGTAGCAACTTACCACAATCTATCAATCACCAAGCGCTTTGTTATTAACAGAGCGCTTCTTTATATCGGATAGAAATCATGATTGAACAAACTCTAGATAAAGCACTGTACTTAGACAGCCGAACCAGAGAATCTGTGCATGAAGAATTGGAGAAAATATTCAATTCACTGGTAGATTTTCAAGAGTATAACCCACGAGTTTATCAATTCTTATGTGATAACAAAAGGGATTTGAGTTTGGCAGATGCAATACAAGCGCTTGCACAAACATTGGAAGTTTTGAAACTAGATGAATAGCTTTGTTACAAGCAATTACCAAGATTTAGGTTAATCAATATGGACTTACAGCAACAAACTCAACAAGCTTGGGATGCATTAATGGGTATCGACAAGCGACATTATGTACTCACTGGCTTTTATGCATTAGGAGATGCATTTTTGATCAGTGGTCAAAATCCTACTTATCAAAACCAAATAGTTCTGGTAGAACATCGTGGAAAATCTCAAATTAATCACTGGGATTTCAGATGTAATCGTTCGGAATGTAGACAGCAGCCTACCATTACAACCAATGGGGATGATGGCAACGGTAATTTGAAGCGAAAAGCTCCATCACTTCAGGTGTACAGCTAAAAAGAAGTAGAGACCCAAAGCTCAAAGTGTTAACTTTCGTCCCTGAGTGGAATGGCACGCTCGTTAACGCCAAACCCATTACCTATAAGGATGAGAGGGTGTGGGGTATCGGGTGTCGGGTGTCGTGAGAAAGAAATTTATTTGTGTGCATACTCATATTTACTTTTATTGATTTTTTCCTACACCCCACCCCCAATACCCTGGCCAGACAAGCTTTCAGCTTTTCAAGCGTGCCATTCGTCCCTGAGTGCTTGTCCATAATCAACCTGGAAGGAGAGAGCAAATGTTACCAAAAACTCGGATTCAGGAGATATCTCCATTAACTTTTTGTAGAAAAATTAAATCCGCCTATAGTGGAATGTCTTTGCAGACTGTAGAAACTCAAGAGAGCGAACGCGGAACTTTCAAAGAATACTGTTCGATTCTGTCACAAGAACTAGATATTCCTTTCAAAACAGTACAAATAAAATGGGGGCCTGGCATAGAATTTCCCAATATGCCTCAAAGAACAAGAAGTATGCTGAAGTTCGTTTTAATAGCTCGTTTATTAGAAATGAAACAAATACAAGCTGCCTAATTATTAACTAAGAGTTAATTAAGTGATGACCTGCTTTGTTTTAGCAGGTATTTTTATGTTGATGGCATCAATAGTTCCGGTCAAATTCCGGAACTAGACCGGAACTCTAGGAGAACTCAAGGAGGCGAAAAGCTTGTTAATTCAAGGTAATTGCGTAGTCGAACAACCTCTCACACGAGAGCAAGTAGCAAAGAATTTGCAACCACAGGTGACGATGAGGCAATTGCAAAAGTATTTAGACTTAGCCAGTCTTTACTTACCAGAGTTTGCAGATTTTAGAGATGAAGAAAATGGGGGATTAAATGGACATATCAAGTTAACAAACTGGCATATCCCAACTCTGCAACTGATTAGAACTTCAGTACTTGTCAAAGGGCTGAAAAAAACAGCAATAGAATTAGCCAACTACCCAGAAAAATTTACAGGAGTTTAGATAATGACTATTAAAGAATATGCAGAATCTATTGGTATAAAGCCTGGTAAGTTAGTTGACGAGTTCCGCAAAAACTTCCCAGGACAAACTTGGACAATCAATTCCCCACTCCCCGAAGAATTTCTGGCTGCTCATTCAAAAGTCAAACAAGACCAAAAGCCGGACTCGCAACCATTCAATGGCATGGGAGAAGCCACAATTACGAAGGCTGACGAGGCAATTCAACAAGCGTCATACAAGCTAACAGCAGCAGATAAACAGACGATATCAGGAGCAATCGCTGTTCAAAACGAACAATCGAAAATCTTGGGTGCCTCTACTGGGGTAACAGGCGCATTGTTGTTCATGGAATCCTTGATTGCAGCTAAAGGAACTGTGCTAGATGCTTTTGCAGAGCAATCTCTGCTTGAGGTGGACAATCAGATAGCGGAGATTGATCAGAGCTTAATTAACCTAGCCCAAGAAGCCTCAACAAGATTGGGGGAGTCCATCCGCAAACAAGAACAACTAAAACAGCGACTGAACCTTTTGAGAGAACGAGTCAGCTCAATGGGAACAAACGTTACCCGCTTTGGTTAGAGAAGTTATCTGTTGAGGTGGGCAGGGGGAGCGGGGGGAGCAGGGGTAGTAAGGGGAGCGAAGAAGTAATAATTAACAACTCTCTTTCCCCCCCAGCACCCCCAGCTTCCCCTGCTCATTATGTTGGGAACGCAGATTCGCTTCTAGAAGCGTACAAAGTGGTGGCTCAATTACTACAACTTCAAACTGAAACTGTCGCCACTGTTGCCCAAATCCAACTACTGCAAGAAATCTTGAAATCCCAAAGGAATTTGACAGTTATGGATATTCTCAGTACAAGTTTATTCACCACTTCAGTTTTAGGTGCTTTGGGTGGAAGTGGCTATCTCTTGGGAAGTGTAATTGCCACTGGTGTACTCTCTGCTGGATTGCTCCCAGCTTTAGGAATAGTTGTTGGCGCAGGTTTTGCAATTTTGGGGCGTGTTTCAAAATGAGCCAAAAACTCGCACAAGCATTGCAGAAATTAGCAACCAGCCAAATCACAATTATGAATTCGCAATTCGCAATTAATACTGTCTGTTTTTCTTGTTCATAGTTGAAATTAAAAGCTTGTAAAAACAATGAATCAATTGAAAATTTTGTTCACAATTGCGAACTGCGAATTGCGAATTGTTCGTCTGCTATGAGTTTAGGTTTTACTGCTGGCATATCGGTAAAATTGATCGGGGAGAAATCGTGACTACTAGTGCTAATAAATACCTTGGACAAGCAATACTCGGTTTTATAGGAATCGCCTTAATTGCATCACCCCTATTTCTCAAACTCCCATCCCAATTTCAATCATTTAACGCTACCGCAAGGATTGAACAGAACGAAGATGTAGAACTTTCACGCATTGAGCAACGCCAGATGACAGCTTTAAAGTTAGCTCAAACCCAAGTCATGCCCAACACTCAAAAACTGAAAATCCGGCAGTACATTGATAATCCAAAACGAGATCCGCGCCCGGAAACTACAGGTTGGTTAGAGTCAGAAGTGATTTATGTTTATGACTCTGCGGGTGCTTGCATAGGGCGGATTTCTGCTCGGCAATGGCAATGGAAATATCACTACAAAAATGCTTGTACTGATGCACCGGGCTAGTCGTGTGTCACACAAACTTCGCGTGGTGACAAGCTGGGAGAGCGGGGGGTGCTGGGGGTGCTAGGGGAGAAAAGAGTAATTGAACAAAACTCTCTTGCCTCCCCTGCTTCCCCAGCCTCAAGAGCTCACCCTCGCCTAATAATTTCGGGTTCGTGGAGGAATAAAGAGAATGGATACTCAGAAAAATTCATCTTCTGAGCAAGCAACCGAAAAGCAGACCCAAAAGAGGAAAGGAGTTTCTGACTACATAGAAATCCTTGCTGGATGGATTGTTGATATTATCTCTATCCCCGTGTCTTTCGTTTCCCATATCCTGGCACAGTTCGTCACCCCTGGTTCTGGCGGTACGAAAATCATCGGCGCACTGGGATTTTTCATCGGTTCTTTACTCAGTACTGATGGCATTTGGCAGACGATGTTTGCTGGAACTCCTCTCTTCCCGTGGTTTGAGCAAAATTGGATAGGGTGGATTGGTTGGCTAACACTGCCCTTCAACCCATTATTCTGGCTATCTTTTGGCATATCTGCATTAGTCCAAGTAATGCAAGCTCGAACATTAAGAGGTAAACGTCCAGAGGAAGCTAAAACCGAGTTTGAATATTCCAAGCAATTTACATTAGGCAGCAAACCCAGTGGCAGTATTGACCTAACACAGGCATTGTGGCGGGATTACAAGGTTGCAGGGATGAAAGAACGACACACAGGCGGTGCAGTTGCTTTGTTCTTTTGGATTTTTGATTTGACAACCACTTTTGTTGGACGCAACCCTTTTGCTTTCACCAATCCCAGCACTATCCTTGCCTGCCTTATTTACAACTTAGGCTCAATGATGGCTGGCGAAATCGGCTACACCATCTGGAAATTGACCAAGAGTTAGCAACTGAGTGAAGAAGCTATGGATTTTCTCAATTATCAGCCAGACCCTGCATCTCATCAAAACCAGACTCATCAGAGCAGCCAAGTACCATCTTTAACTACGCTAGAAACTGCTCGACTCAGAGAAGATTATCCTTCAATAGAACACCTCGAAGCGGGAAATGTTGCCGCTTGGTTAGTTGAACGCACCGATCAGCTATTAGTCAGAGCCAAAGATGAGCGAGCCGGGATGAACCTCTCGAAACTCATCACTCTTGCTGGTGGGGCAATTGGAGCAGTCTGCTATGCAACTAGTCCTCTAGCACCCATCGGTGCATTAATTGCCAGTGCTGGGTATGTTTGGGCAGTTGCAACTGACATGAATGCTTCCCATCAGTTTGCACCTATACCCTTTATTAGAGGCAATTTCTTCGAGTTTTTATCAGCGATGGGTGATAGTCAAGCCAGAGAAGAATGGTTCTCAAACCAAAACGAATTTGTTGACTTGATGCATCATTTAGAACCTTGTGAGCGTTATGAATTTGCCATGCTCAGGCAGCACACCCATACCTTAACTGAGTTTATTAATATTGTGGAACCTGGGAAACGCTTTTACGCTTATCGATATCTGCTTGATTGCTTTGTCAATTTTCGCGGTGTCTTCCCCACATTTGACCAACTCAATCAGCATCTTGCCAAAGTTTCATTTGACCCCAGGGTGAACTATCACCATGTTCAAGCAATTCAACAAATACGTCCACCACAATTAGAAGCACCTCAAATCAACTTACCGCCACCGCCTATTGCTCACTTACCTTTAGCCGCACCGACAACTGATTTACCGCTTGGTATTCCTTGCTCATCAACTTCAGACACTAACACACACATTGACGAATACAGTCCCTCAATACCGCAAACACTTGATGTAATTGAGAAGATGTCACAACGGATTTCTAACCATTTAATCATAGGTATTCCTGGGGCTGGCAAAGGTTTGCTTGTTAGTAATGCTTTACGGCGAATTAAACAATTGCATCCGCAGACTACCATTTTCTACATTGACCCCAAAAACGACCCGAAGGAGACTGGTTATTTCTCTGGTTGTGTAGATGTCCTCAAACGGGCTTCTACTCCATCGATGACTCCTGTTGAAATTGTCAGTTGGTTCCAAAATTGTATTCGGGAATTTGATTCTCTCAGGGGTGACAAGTTATTAGCTTTTGATGAAGGGACACAGATTGGCAGTCAGTTCAAGATTGCAAAGCAACTCGATTGGCTCAAGGGCAAATTGACCAGTTATACTTCTTGCGGTGACTCTGCGGGTATCAGAGTTTGGATTTTAGCCCAGAATCCCCATACTGAGGATTTGGGGATTAGCGGTGGACTGAGATCGCAGTTTACTCCTCTGGCGATTGTTTCTGCTGTGAATATTGCAGCCTATAGTGCCATGATTTCTACTGGTTTTATCCCCAGTTCTCAGAAAATCAGTGATGCCAAACTTCAGGAGTTTATTGATACTTCACCTGTAAACCGAGCAGTTTATCACGGTGGATTAAATAATTGGTTTGCAATGCCTAAGCTGGAGAATCATTCTGGCTATGACCGCGATACGAGGAGTTTTCTTGAAGGATTTCAGCCACCTACTCCTGGAGAATTCATAAGCTCTGATATCGACACTATCAAGAGATTGGAGTCAAGTTTCTTTGCTGATGAAGCCGAAACGGAATCCTTACCTGGCGAAACGCCGAAACAATCATCCGAAACGCCGAAAAGACGCTCCATCAATAGTTTCAGTTCACAACAGCAGCGTTTCACCCGTTTCGCCTTACTCCGAAATGAGGCAATAGCGGAGATTTTACGCTTGCGAAACGAAATGAATCTTAACCAGACCCACATCATTAGAATCCTTTGGGATGCAAGACCTGGGGAGAATGAGGCTTATCGAAACGCCGTTTCGGAGTATAAAGACCTGATGGCAGATGTTGATTAGCTCTTTCGTCAAACATCATGTAACAGGCTTTAGGAACAGCTACCTCACCGAAATGATAGGGTTGAAACCGCTCAATCGAATACCTCTGCTCAAACAACGTGAACTCTCCAAACGATCGCAATATTTGATTATACAGAAACTTTTTCTACAGCTATTTTTTGATACTTTGGCGGATTGTGTCCTTTAGTCTACGTTTTGGGCATTAGAGTTCGGATTGAGTTCCGGAACTCAATCCGAACTCAACCCGAACTCAAAGCTATTTTTATCAAATTTGCTCTTAAGACTCCATACGTAGCGATAGATGCAGAACGCAATATAGACACTCAACCAACGGGCAAAACCATAGGGTTAGATGTTGGGCTGAATCACTTCTATACTGACTCGCAGGGCAATACAGTAGAGAACCCTAGATATTTACGCAAGTCAGAGAAGGCATTAAAACGTCTTCACTCATCAGTCAGTCGTAAAAATAGTGGGTCTAATAATCGTCAGAAAGCTATTAACCGTCTTGGCACAAAGCACTTAAAAGTTTCGCTTCAGCGTAAAGATAACGCAATTAAGCAAGGGTTATGCGTGGTGAGGTCTAACAACCTTGTGGCGTATGAAAAACTGCAAGTGAAAAATCTGGTTAAAAATAGCACGCTTGCGAAGTGTATTAGTGATGTTTCATGGTCGTTGTTCACCCAATGGCTAGAATATTTTGGGAAAATATATGGTCGAGTTGTTGTACCTGTTGACCCGAAATTCACAAGCCAAAACTGTTCATTATGTGGTGAAGTTGTGAAAAAATCCCTATCTGTTCGCACTCATATCTGTAAGTGTGGGTGTATTTTAGACCGGGATTTGAATGCCAGCATTAACATTTTGAACAAGGCACTGAAACAAACTCATTTAGACATAAGTACGGTGGGGCGCACCGAAACTTTTAACGCTTGTGGAGAGATAACCCTCTACCGAGACTTGGTTCACCAGCGCTCTTAGGAGGGTTTCCCTCCTTTTGCGACTGGTGAACCCGAAGGGCAACAAGTCTAGGCAAGGTGCAAGAGTGAAGCAAGAATCCCCGTTATGAAGCGTAGCACTTGGGCGGGGAGCGTTAATGAAGTAATTTTGCCTGGTTTTGCAGTTTTCACAAAACTTGATACTAGAACACCGATTCAGTATTCGGAATGATGACGAAAAACCAGGTTTCGTGAGTTGTAACAATGAATGTTTCATTGTGAGAGACCTTAAAACCGGGGTTTTCAGTCTCGTCTTTTATTAGTGAATCGGTGTTCTAGCTAGACGTAATTGAGTAGCGGTTAAATTTCTTTGTCAGGTCTATGTTTTGGGCGTTACAGTTCCGGTTGAGTTCCGGAAGTAAATCGGAACTCAGCTTACTATATTGTATTCTGTAGCAAAAAGACGATTGAGGAAAATTTTCCACAACCGTTAATAGTTTTGTGAAGCAGTGTTTACTCCTGTCTGCGGGTGTCTCCTACTGAGCAAGTGGGATAAGGCTCTAAATTCAATGCCCATTTTTCATATCGAGCGCGTAGCTGTTCAAATGTTTCTTTCTGCTGTGTTTTTAAGTCTACTTCTTCAGTTTCATCAGTCGCTAAGTTAAAAAGATATTCATTTTCTCCCGATTTCAAATACTTCCAATCCCCACTGCGTACCGCACCTTGTAGCACCTTTGGCGGTAAAGCTGGGTTATCAACGCCTTTATGTCGCCAGAAAAGTGTCCGGGGAGTAACAGGCGCTTCACCTTTGATCGTGGGGAGTAAGTTCTGACCATCTAAAGGATAATTGGGATCGGGATTTGTATTTGTAGCTGCCAGAATAGTGGCTGTAATATCGTGAGTAATAATCACTTGCTCGCTTACTTGGTTTGGTTGAATCACTCCTGTCCAGCGAATAAATGTAGGGACGCGGATACCACCTTCATATAAATTCCCTTTCTTACCTTTAAAACCACCCAAATTTGAGAACTTCTCACCTCCATTGTCACTGGCAAAAATAACAATGGTATTGTTCGCAACTCCAGCATCACTCAATGCTTGCAATACTCTCCCAACTCCATAATCTAGCCTCTCCACTACAGCAGCATAGGATTCTGCTGTGCCTGTATTCACCCAATTTTGCACGTTATCTTTGCCAATCAAGGTATTACTGAGTTCAATATCATTTGGTCCTTCCCAAGGCCAATGGGGTGCAGTGTGGTGCAAACTCAGATAAAACGGGCGCTTGTGGGGTCTTTTGATACAATCTATAGCCCGTTCAGTAAATAAATCTGTCACATATCCTATTTCCTTTACTGATACTTCAGCTTCCCATAAGTCAGGCTCTCCACTTGTATCTACATGCCTAAAGTAGTCAATAGCACCGCTTAAATTACCAAAGAATTCATCAAAGCCACTTTTTAATGGGCCATATTTAGGTAAATAGCCGCAATGCCATTTACCAACTAAAGCTGTTTCATAACCATTGGCTTTCAGCAAAGAGGCTATGGTTGGATGTTCTGGAGGTAATCCTACTTTGTCTCCTATTTGTTGAAAACTCAATAAAGGCTCTTGCACGCCCAGCGGAATTCTCCCCGGATATCGCCCTGTAAAAAAACTAACTCGTGTCGGTGTACAAACTGGGGAAGCAGAATAAGCAGTACTAAATCTGATTCCCTCTTTAGCCAAATTATCTAGGTGAGGTGTGTGATAGTTTTGCTGTCCGTCAATGCTGAGATCGCCCCAACCGAGATCGTCAGCCAAAATGAACACTATATTAGGACGCTGTGTCGTCGCAGAATTCGTATCAACCATATCGCCAAAATAATCTCTACTAATTTGATAGACTTGCAGTAGTTTATTGATAGAGTAAGAGTATTGCACATTTAGAGGGCGCAAAGCAAATATTACTAAGGTCCTTGTTGCCTTCTCATAACACAAGGAATTGGCTATAGAAAATCCTCGGAAATTATCAATATTATTGAGGGAATATATCGCCAACATATTCGAGTTGTAAAAATTATCGTAGACGGGAATGGGTAAATATTTAATCAATCGATTACTGATTGCTATTCCAACTTTAATTGCCATCAGTATTGTCATTTTTACGATTCTGGCATTAGCACCAGGCGATCCAATGGGAGAATTTGCTACGAATCCTTCTATCACCGCAGAAGTACGAGAAAATATCCGCAAATCTTTAGGTTTAGATCAAGCAATTCATATCCGCTATGTGAAGTGGTTTATCGCTTTTGTCACGGGAGATATGGGGTATTCATTTACTAGCCGTAGTCCTGTAATTGGCTTAATTATCCAACGCGTACCGACAACCTTGTGGATAGTAGGTTCTGCTTATCTTGTCGGTGTATTGCTGGCTATTCCTTTGGGCGTAATTTCGGCTCTCAAACGCAATACTATTGTTGATACAGTTTTGACAACTTTAGTTTTTATAGGATTTTCTTTACCAACATTTTTTACAGGATTACTATTTATTATTATCTTCAGCATCCAGTTAAAATGGTTTCCTTTTATCTACAGCAGTACTTTACAGGTAACAGATTGGCAGAGTTTTATTGCACAAATCAAACAATCAATTATGCCTATTGCTGTATTAGGAATTTGGCAGACAGCGATGCTCATGCGCTTTGTTCGTTCTGAGATTTTGGAAAATATCCATCAAGACTATGTGCGTACTGCTTATGCTAAAGGATTACCAAAGTTTTTAGTAATCAATCGCCATGTTTTGCGGAATGCATTAATTCCTGTAGTGACATTAGTAGCCTTAGATATTCCCAGCGTGTTTACAGGTGCTTTAGTTACAGAAAAAGTTTTTCGTGTTCCAGGTATTGGGGCCTTATTAATTGATTCTATCTATAAGAATGACACCCCAGTAGTCATGGCAATTACATTTATCTATGCAATTTTGATTGTTATTTTTAATCTCATTGCTGATATTCTCTATGGTTTTTTAGATCCTCGTGTCCAGTATACAAAATAGCAGGAAAATAGATATTTATGTTGAAGCGATCGCCTAATCAAACTTCCCCAGCATCCAAGGTTTCAATTTCTCCACCATCCACCAATTTTCTTTCGCAACCAGAAACACTCACACAAGAAGCATGGCGCAAGTTTCGCCGTAATCGTCAAGCTATGTTTGGGATGGTAGTCTTGCTCATCATCGTGTTAAGTGTGGTTTTTGGCCCTTTTATTTATCAGACTCCCCTCAACAAAATTGACTTTGCTAAATCGACTCTCGGCCCTAGTTGGGCGCATCCATTTGGTACAAATGATTTAGGACAGGATATATTAGCCAGAGTTTTGCATGGTGGAAGAATATCAATCGCAGTGGGTATTTTTTCGATGTTGGTAGCTATAAGTCTTGGTACAGTCATCGGCGCAATGGCTGGATTTTATGGCGGCTGGCTAGATATTATTTTGATGCGTTTCACAGATTTGTGTTTAGCTTTACCACGACTGCCATTATTATTACTGGTAATATTTTTGTTTCGGGATGCGTTAAAGGCGATCGCGGGGCCAGAACTAGGTATATTTGTATTGATAGTACTGGTAATTGGCGGACTCAACTGGATGTCTGTAGCTAGATTAGTACGAGCAGGTTTTTTGAAAGTACGAGAGTTAGAATTTGTCACCGCAGCCCGCGCCCTCGGTGCTTCCCCAGCAAGGTTAATTTGGGTTCATATTTTACCTAACGTCATCAGTCCTGTACTAGTTGCGGCTACTCTTTCAGTTAGTACTGCGATTCTTACCGAATCAACCTTGAGCTTTTTTGGTTTAGGTTTTCCACCCGATGTCCCAACTTGGGGAAGAATGCTCAACGAAGGACAAAACTTTCTCGAATATGCGCCCCACATAGTTATTTTCCCAGGTACAGCGATATTTCTCACGGTGTTAAGCATTAACTATATAGGTGATGCTTTACGAGATGCACTAGATCCGAGATTGTCTTAAATTCATCGCAATTATTAAATGTAGAGTAGGGTGTGTTGTCGCACAGCGCAACGCACCATCAACAATTAATTTTGCATTAATATTATTTCACACGCCAATCTTTAATATTCCAAGTGCGATCGTCCCAAGGAGTTACATCGACTCCAGTAATTCTATTACTAACTCCATTCACATTGGCGCGAGAAATCAGAGGAATTACAGCTTGGTTTTTAATTAGCAAATCATTCATCTGAATAATTAATTGTCGCCGTTTTTCGGGATTTAATTCAGTATTAGACTGCTTCCACAGCTTGTCATATTCAGGGTTACAGTAACGCGAACTATTTGATTTTGACCAATTATTTTTCTTTTGCGGAATTTCATCACAAGTCCAAGCCTTAAGATAAGTACCCGGATCGGGGTTGCTATTACCACCACTAAACATTTGTAAATCAGCCTGAAAGCGGGCTAATGTATCTGGATTAGCAGGATCGCCAGAAAAGAAAATACTGGAATCAATACTCTTAAGTTCTACTCCGACACCAATAGAAGTGAGTGATTGTTTTACAATTTCCTGAGTTTTCTGCCGTACTGGGTTAACAGAAGTTTGAAATAAAACCTTGAGTTCTACACCATTTTTATCACGAGTACCATTACCGTTGCTATCTTTCCATCCAGCTTCATCTAACAAACTAGCAGCTTTTTTTAAATCAAATTCATATTTAGTATTGGGTGAATTATAAATAGCTGGCGCTACCAAAATATTTGTGACAGCACGACCAGTTTGACCATATAACTGTTGATTAATCGTGTTACGGTCGATAGCATAGTTAAAAGCTTGACGCACTTTTAAGTCTTTAAAAAAAGGATGGGGAAACTCTATACTGGAGCGTTCGCCCTCTTTAGTTTCTTTGTTAGGGTCAGTTTGATTAATCGCAATTCGTTCTAAAAACGAGCCAAAGCTGATATCTAATCTACCTTTTCCGGCTGCTTCCAATTGCTTAAGAATTGGCGCTTCTACTTGGAGGTTCCAAGCAAAATCTACATCTCCAGTTTGCAATACTGCTCTAGCGGCTGAAACTGCATCCCCACCACCTTTGAGTTCTACTCGTTTAAAGAAAGGTTTATTGGCTTCGCGGAAAAAGGAATTTGCTTCATAAATAACAATATCACCAGGCTTAAATTCCACCACTTTATAGGGGCCAGTGGCTACAGGAAGTAAATTAGCTGGTGCTTCTCTGGCGTTACTACCGTTATATTTCTCGAAAATATGACGGGGGAGGATTGGCCCATTAGAACCAACAAACGGTAATGACCAAGCTGGGTTAGATTCTTGGAAATTAATTTTCACAGTATAGTCGTCTACAGGTTCGACGCTTTTGATAGCTTGATAATTAGCACTAGTGGTTGCACCTACAGCTGAATTACTCACAAATTGGTAGGTAAAAACTACATCCGCAGCCGTAAAAGGTTTACCATCAGACCATTTAACCCCCTGTTTGAGTTTCCAAGTCACTGATTTACCATCTTTTGCTACCCCACCATTTTCTACAGAGGGGATTTCTGCTGCGAGAAAAGGAACTAATTTACCCTCTTTATCGAAGCTGGCTAGAGGTTCATAAGTAATGCGACTAGCTTCAAAGTCTTTGCTACCTTGAGCTAGATGGGGATTTAAAATAGTTGGTGCTTGCCAATACAGAAGCTTTAAAGTATCGTTAGCTGCTGTTGGCGTAGAAGTGCTGGGAGTAGAAGCAGTTGGAGACTGAGGACTTGGGGAAGAACAAGCAGTTAACAACAAAATGCTCAGTAAAGTTTGAGCAAGAATCTGACCCTTACTGAATTTATTGAACATGCACATTTTGGATTTTTATCTGGGGGTTTAAGTTAAAGGGTCAAATTACCACTAACAAGCAACCAAATAATATAGTCTGTTGCTGACTGGTTGCCAGATTTAAACTACGATAATTTGGTCAACAAACCGTATTTATTAACATAAAAATCCCATATTCAGGAAAAAAAAGCAATAGCTGTCAGTAAAAGAAGATATCAGCTATGTGGTATATGTTATGCTGTTTTTTCCGCAGTCTCCTATGTTTTCAAGAACCCTAATTCATGTTTAGCCCAATAAGTGCGATCGCACTCATCAAGCCTTATTTTTGATACTCTCCGGTATGATTGCTGCATACTGCCCAGATGTGAGAGTTGCTTGCTTAACATCAACTTGTTTTGGCACAATTTGTAACTGGTACAACAAATCAGCTACCTGCTGTTGATCTCGCAGTACTTGCTCATTAATAGGTTGCATATCGTACTTACGCCGAGACAGCATTGTTTCCATCATTTCCACATCAATCTTTAAGTTCGGAGCCAAAATTTCAGCCGCAGCACGTCTATTTTGATTTGCCCATTCTCCAACTTGATAATATTCTTCGAGAATTGCTTTAAAGATGTCAAGATTATTGCTAGCAAAATCCCTCGCAGCTAGATAAAAAGAGCCTGGTGTTTTAATTCCCTGAGCATCTCGCAGTACTCGGATTGTTCCCTCTTTTTGAAACTTGATTAATGTCGGATCAATCGCTATATAAGCATCAACTGTTTTGTTCAAAAATGCGGCTCGTCCATCAGAAACGGTTAAATTCACACCTTGAACATCGTTAAACTTTAACCCTACTTCTTCTAGCGCTTTCGCCAAAAAATAAGTGAGTGCTGTTCCTCTAGCGTAAGCAACTTTTTTACCTTTCAAATCCTCTACCTTTTTAATAGGAGAATCCTTTGGCACAATAATCCCATAGCTTTCTCCCGTACCTGCTGGAATATTCACTAGGTAAACCAGATTATTACCAGCAGCCTGAGCAAATATAGGCGGTGTTTCTCCAACTGATCCCCCATCAATACTACCCACACTTAAAGCTTCTAATAGAGGCGGCCCGGAAATAAATTTTGTCCAGCTAACACCGATTCCCAAAGGAGCTAAACGCTTTTCGATGACACCTTTTTCTCTTGTCAAATCGCCAAATGATGTGAAGCCAAGACGAATAAGTTTAGGCTTGTTATTACTGCTATTACTGCCAATAGCATTGTTATTATTACTTGTCGTATTCTTGTCACCACTACCAGCATTTGCCCCACAGCCTACCAATGTAGCGAAAGAGGTAAACCCATACAAGGCGTAAAGCAAATCTCGCCGGGAAATTAATCGTTTCCGGACATAAGGTTTAATCATGGTTTTCAATTCCGTGGTGTTGACTGTTGACCGTTGAATGTTAACAGTCAACAATCAACGATCGCATTTCGCTCTCTATGTTTAGATTGCTAAATCTTTAGAAAGGACGGCTACCTCGAAGGCTGACTCGTTTGAGAATACGGGTAGCATTGGCCTCAAATTCAGGGCGATAGTGAGCAGTTGCTTGGTTATCCCAATACAGCAAGTCGCCCTTACTCCATTGGTGACGATAAGCAAATCGGGGTTGTTTGATATGCTCTTGCAATTTTGCAACTAGTTTTGCGCCTTCTACATGGTCATAATCTACGATGTCTACATCGCTAGCTGCATTAAAGAAGAGAATCTTTTTACCTGTATCTGGATGGGTACGAACCAGAGGATGAATTGCTACTCTTTCGCCTGGTTCAACAGCGCGACCTGCTGCATATTTCGGGTTACCATATTCATCTCGATCCCTACTGCCATAGAAATTGAGGTAACGAATTTTCAAACCAGCAATTTGCTGTTTGGTAGCATCATCTAACTCTTCGTAAGCTTGAGCCAAGTTCACCCAATAGGTATCTGGGCCATTCTCAGGTACTTCTACTGCATAAAGGAAAGAGCCGCTAGAGGGTACAGGTAGCCAGTAGTGATCGATATGGGGTAAAAGTTCTCGATAGTTCGGTCGGATATTAACTGAACTTTCTTCAGGAGCAGCATTTGCGAGAGTCAGAACTAGAGGCGGTAGATATTCTTCTGTCTCCCCTTTGCGGATGTAAGCAGGTTGTTGGAGAATATCGCCAAAGAAGTTGGCAAACTCTAACAACTGCTGGTCATTTAATGTCTGGTTTTTAAAGATGAGGATGTAGCGATCGCGCCATGCTTGCTTTAGTTGTAAAATTACTTCTGGTTCTACAGCACTACTAACATCAATTCCAGTAATTACCGCACCAAGAGCCGCGTCTGTAGGTGTAATATCAATCCTGCTAGCTGTGAGTGTCATGATTTATTATCCTGAGATTTAGGTTATGCAAAGCCACCCTTGTAGAGCTACAAGGGTTTATATCTGCGTTCATCAGTACTGAGTAGTTTTAAATTTACTCAGCACTCATAACTCATATCAAGTCCGGCTAATTACTTACGATATAGTTGGTCTTGTTGGGAATTGGGAATTGGGAAACTGTATTTTTCTTGACCATGACCCATTACCTATTACCCATTACCGACCTTCACAGATATGATAAGTCCTCAAACGGACATGATATCAAAACTTAGTTTGATGAAAGCGCTGGTTGTGCTGCCACAGACCCAGCTTTTTGCTTGAATACACTTGGTACTTCAGCGCTGAAGGCTTCACCATGAACCACTTCGGAACGAGAACCATCAACACCTACAGGAACATCACCTGTGATGGTGGTGCGATAAAGCAGACGTTCCACATCCAAATGATCCAAATCTTGGGGAGCTAAATGCACCGTGGCGCGGTTGTCCCAGAAAGCTATATCACCGTTGTTCCAACGGAAGCGGGCGGTGTAAGCAGGTTTAGTGACTTGCTTAAAGAACAACTCTAGTAAATACTTGCTCTCGTCTGGAGACACATTCACAATCTGGGAGACAAAGCCAGGGTTAACAAACAAAGCACGTTCACCAGTCTCAGGATGAACTCTGACCACTGGGTGAATGGAAACTAGGGGATTAACCGCAATGCGCTCATTAAATTTGTTGTCGCGGGTTTCATATCCCCTCCCATTGAAGCGATGTTCCGCTTTTAATGTATCTGCAAGGGCGCGCAGAGGTGCTGAGAGTCCTTCATAGGCAGCAACAAGGTTACTCCACTGGGTATCACCACCAAAACTAGGAACAGTCACTGCGCGTAAAACTGACGCGGCTGGTGGGTTAATAGCTGCTGTGACATCTGTGTGCCAAGGGCCACCAGTGCGGAAACCATACTGGCGTTCATAAAGCTTACGATCTACAGGTTTGAGTTGAGGAAATCCGGGAACTGGTTCTGGTTCTCCCAAGGGATGAGCGAAAGTTACTTCGCCAAAACGAGATGTGAACTCGACCTGGGCAGCATGATCGATGTTCTGATTACGAAAGAATAAGACTTTCCACTTTAATAATGCTTTGCGAATTTCTTGGACTTGCTCGTCAGAAAGAGAGCGGGAAAGGTCTACACCGCCGATTTCTGCACCGATGAAACCAGCTACCTGTTTAACTTCTATATGTTTATAGCCCATGAAGATTCTCCAGAGTTTTATCTGTCAGGAGGTGTTCACACTCGCCTATTTCCTGAGAAATGTTGCCGATACCCAATATTTACTAGCAACTTTCCTATCCTGGGAGCATAACTGAGAATATCATACAGTATTCCGATAGATTTAACGTAGTATGCGGTCACTAAATAGGAATTTTCTATATTTGCATAGAAACTCTGGTCTATATTTTTCTCTGCTAATATCCAGTAGGCAAACGTGTTAGGGCTGACAGACAAGCAAATAGTGATTATTTTACTATCATTAGTTAATCTAATTATTAGTAGACCATAATGAAATTTTCCTCATGAAAATTTGGCATAGACAATTCGGGGAAAGCATTAGTAACATCACGTACCATTATTTACCTGCCTTACGCTGGCGTAATTTTCGCCTGTTTTTTGGAGGACAGTTACTATCAATGTCTGGGACATTTATGACCCAGCAGTTAACTATTCCTTGGCTGGTATACGATTTGACTAAGTCTGCTTGGTTGTTGGGGGTTGCAGGGTTTGTTCAATTTTTACCTACGTTATTACTGATTCCCTTTTCGGGGATATTATCCGATCGCTGGAGTCGTCGTGACTTGTTAATGTTGGTGCAGATATTGGGAATTAGCGTTTCCTTGGCGTTAACAATTCTGACTTTTACTAAATGGATTACTTTTCCTAGCCTATTGGTACTGAGTGTTCTCAATGGTTTGCTGAAGGGCTTAGATATGCCCGTGCGTCATACAATCGTTACTGAAACCGTAGACGATCGCGCTGATTGGAGTAATGCGATCGCGCTAAATTCAGTAATGTTAAGTTCTTCTTTAGTATTGGGGCCTGCTATGGGCGGGATTTTGATAGCTACTTTAGGGGTAGAATACTGTTTTCTCTACGATACCCTTAGCTATATCCCTGCTATCCTCACCATACTAGCAATGCGGCTACCAGTCAGACCGATGGAAGCCCTTAGCGGTATTAGAGATACTTTGCTGAAATTATGGGAGGGATTTGAATATGTTTGCCAATTCTACGCCATTAAAGTTATGTTACTCATGCTGACTTTAAATGGTTTAGTGGGGATGTCTCATATTGCACTTATGCCTGTTTTTGCAGCTAAGGTTTTAAATGGAGATGCAACTACAATGGCACACCTCAGCACCTCAGCGCCGATTGGATCGTTGTTGGCTTGTGTGTATTTAAGTATGCGGCGAGGGATTGGAGGCTTAGAGCGTGTAATTGTAGTATCTCAAGTTGCGATCGGTTTAAGTCTGATATCCTTTTCACTATCGCGTCAAGTTGAACTTTCCATTATCATACTTGTGTTTACAGGCTGCTTTAGCATCCTACAAATTACGAGTAGCAATATGATTATTCAAACCCTAGTTGCTGAGGATAAGCGAGGAAGAGTTATGAGTTTTTATGCTTTAGCAACAGTGGGTACAATCCCCTTTGGAAATTTGCTAGCTGGAACTTTAGCTGACAAATTTGGTGCGACTCATGCCTTAATTGTCTGTGGTAGTATAAGCATTTTAGGTGCGTTATGGTTCTCTACACAATTGGCAACTGTGAGACGTTGGATAGAGCGATAAATTAATTTTAGATTTTGGATTTTGATTAAAATATACTCAATCTAAAATCTAAAATTTGGTGAAAAAGTAGCTGTTATTTCAATAAGGTTCAGTAGGTTGGGTTGAGTAACGAAAACAAACATTCTCGCGGAAATGTTGGGTTTCGCTATCGCTCTACCCAACCTACAATTATCTTTTATTTTATAAAAACCTGGCTTCTATAAAAAAACATCTCCCACTAACCAACAGGTACATAGGAGATGATTCATGACACCTAACTGTACAGGAGAAACTTTTACCTATAGCTGATAACTGATTTTGTCATCCCAAGGAGCAGATTTGGTAATTTGCTGCCATATAGGACTATACAAAGCTTCATGTAATTCACGTGCTAATACTACCAAACCTGCGTAACCAGCATAAGCATGATGACGTTCATGGTTAATGTCTAAAAAAGGAATTCGCGTTTTGAGTGCTGTATATTTATTGCCAGCCCCAGTAATTAAAATATCAGCTTTGGTTTGGTTTAACACCTTTAATATTGCTGGGGGAGTTGTATCAGACAACAGCATTCCATCTGTACCAAGAGATTGTTTAATTTTAGCTTTCTCCTCTTCTGTTGTTTTGCCATCTGTAGCTGCAATAACTTCCATTCCTAAGTCTTGGGCAGCTAATATCAACGACCAACTTTTGACACCACCTGTAGAAAGCAGAATGCGCTTTCCTTTTAAATCAGCAAGGTAAGGAGCTAAAGCAATATCGAGAGCAGCATTTTCTTGAGCAATTAACTTTTCTGTACGTTCTTGCAATTCATGAGCAACAATATTATCTCCCAAAGAGATACTTAATTGTGTTGCAATATTCCGCAAGCAATTGTTTAAGTTAGCCGCACCATAAAAAGATTCTTCAATATAAGGAATTCCATAGCATTCTGCCATAGTTTGTGCCATTTGGATAGCTACATTTGAGCAAAGAACTACATTTAATTTAGCACGATGAGCATAACAAACTTCTTGATAACGCGCATCACCTGTAATTTTGGCAAGAACCCGAATCCCCATTTTTTGAAATAAGGGTAAGATATTCCAAGTTTCACCTGCAACGTTATAGTCACCAACAATATTAATATCGAATGGTGTGGTAAATTCAGGTTCGGCTGTGCCAATGACAGCATTTAATAAAACTTCATTACCGATGCGATTACCTAAATTTTTACTCCCAATAAATCCCGGCGCATTGACATAGATAACGGGAATATTAATTTGTTGTTTAGCTAGTTGACAGACGCTTTCAATATCATCACCAATCAAAGCAGACAAGCAAGTTGCATAAACGAAAATAGCAGCCGGATGATAGCGTTGAGCAACATCTACAATCGCTTTATAGAGTTTCTTTTCTCCGCCAAAAACGATATTACCCTCACTAAAATCAGTAGTAAAAGCAGTTTGGTATAACTGCGAGTCTGATGAAAGGCTACCATGAGTTGCCCAAGGATTGTGAGTACAAGAAACAGCACCATGTACTAAATGAACAGCATCAGTAATAGCGCCTACAGAAACCATTGCACCATCAAAAGGACAATTTCCTTGGGTTGAACCTGGTTGTGGTGGTTTGTTGCAAGTGAGTTTTTTCTTAGCATGTAGTTTTTTCTGGTTAGCTTTGCAAACTGTTTCGCTAAGTGTTTCGTTAATGACTACTTGAGTATTTTTCATGCTTCTCCTAGTGTTGAAGATGATTACAAAATAGCTAATAGTGAGAAATTAGGAGTGTTATTTTCTTCCTATCTCCTATTTTCATTACTTAGGCATTTTGCTTTCTAGTTTCTACCTATCTTTCTAAATAGTGAAAGACAAAGTTTATGGGAATTAATTGCTGAAAAGCTACAAAACAGGACTAACCCAATAGCATTTGCAATAAAAACAGTAACTACTCTGATGCATCCTGTATTTTCCCAAAGATATGCATGAGGTACATCATCACCTCTAGCCCCTCAACACAAGGAGATGTAACTCACTAAAATGAGAAAAACTAATATTATCTGATTAACATTAGATTATCTAAATATTAGCATAGCTAATTTCAATCAACTAAAGTCTTATTTTTATATTTAGAGAACATATATTATTAAATATTTATGCAGAATAATGAGATACATTCGTTCTCTGTAGCTAATCTTGTGTTTTATGGTTAGACCGATATATTAAAGTTTTAGTCTCTACTGTGATATGTATTTTATTTAACACTAATAAAAACTTATATTTAGTTTATTATAGCTAGATTAATTTTAATATACGCTAATTCTATAGCCTAACCGGATTATGCTATAGAATTTATCTTTAAATTTGCACATTAGAGACAGTTTTCACTATGCTCCTGAGGTTCTGTTTCGATTCGATGCGGAGTGCGATCGCTCTACATCTTTAGGATAGTTTGCCAAAAGCCGCTTCTATCAAGCATTTCGTGATTAACTGTTCCCTATTTCTCATTTATATGCAATTCTTAATCTTGTAGCTACTAACTCCGATAAATCGATTGATTTACAGTAGTATAGATACTAGCTTTTGCAAAGTCATGCTTATAGCCCTGCAATTCTTTAGGGAAATCATGGTTAAAAGGCTATAGCAAAATCGCACACAACGTTATTCAGCATTTCAACAAAAAGTAGAGCAGACAGTATGACCAAATATGTAAATCTTGGCAAAACTGGACTAAAAGTATCGCGTATTACCCTTGGTACGATGACTTATGGCTCTCGGAAATTACGCGAATGGGTATTAGAAGAAGAAGAAAGTCGCCCATTTATCAAACTGGCTTTGGATTTGGGAATTAACTTCTTTGATACCGCCGATGTCTATTCCTTGGGTGCGAGCGAAGAAATTGTTGGGCGCGCCTTGAAAGACTTTGCTCAACGAGATCAAGTTGTAATTGCTACTAAAGTACATGGTAAAGTTGGCGACGGGCCAAATGACAAAGGACTTTCTCGCAAACATATTTTTGACAGTATCGATGCTTCTTTGCGGCGACTACAGACAGATTATGTAGACTTGTACCAAATTCACCGTTGGGATTATGAAACACCAATTGAGGAAACTCTAGAAGCGCTGCATGATATTGTCAAAGCTGGTAAAGTCCGTTATTTAGGAATTTCTAGCGTTTTTGCATGGCAATTAGCTAAAGCTCTTTATACAGCAGATATTCATGGCTTTTCTCGTTTTGTCTCGATTCAAAATCACTACAACCTAGTTTATCGGGAAGAAGAACGAGAAGTCATACCCCTCGCCCTCGATCAAGGACTTGGTATTATTCCTTGGAGTCCCTTAGCGCGGGGATTTTTAGCAGGGAATCGCAGTAAATCAGAATATGGCGAAACTCTGCGGGCAAAAACTGATGAATTTGCTCACAATCTCTACTATCAAGATTCTGATTTTAAAGTAGTTGAGCGTGTCGTTGAATTAGCTGGAAAACGAGGCGTTAAACCGACACAAATTGCTTTAGCTTGGCTATTACATCAACCAGGTGTGACATCTCCCATCATTGGCGCTAGTAAAATAGAACATCTCAAAGAAGCTGCGGAGGCTGTAGATTTAGAGCTTTCTCAAGACGAACTCAAATTTTTAGAAGAACCTTACACACCCCATCCTATCTTAGGGCATCAGTATCCATCGGGAAATCGTCCGTAGAGGAAACTGAGGAAGAAACTATTCTCTAGCTATTTTCTTCCTCTTATCATCACCAGGAAAAGAGCGATCGCAGATTTAAGTTATTGCTTACAAATGGCTCAAGTATCCACCATCAACAGCTAAAATTTGACCTGTCACATAAGACGCGGCGTTAGAAGCTAGAAAAACCACAGCACCAGCGATTTCTTTGGGATCTCCCCAACGTCCAAGAGAAGTACGTTTTTTCAGCCAATCAGCGATTTCTGGATCGGCGGCTAAATCTGCGTTGGTTTCTGTAGCAAAACAGCCTGGTGCTACCGCATTAACAGTAATGCCATAGCCGCCTAATTCAGCTGCTAGGGTTCGGGTTAGAGCTTCCAGCCCTCCCTTAGCTGTTGTATAAACTGCGTCACCTGCATCTGCAAGCGGCCCAGCGATGGAAGTAATATTGATAATTCTGCCTTCTTTTTGTTCTATCATCAGCTTTGCAGCTTTGCGGCTCAAATTAAAAGGCGCAATCAGATTAGTTTCAACTAGCTGGCGCACTGCATTGAGTTCAAATTCAAACAACTTTCGGCGGTCGCGCATTCCCACATTGTTGACGAGGATATCTAACCGCCCGTATTTATCTTGAATCTCGATGAATGCTTTGTCAACTGCGGTTTCGTCAGTAATATCTAACTGCAAGGGTGCGGCTTTTCCACCCAATGCAGTAACCGCAGCCACTACCGCATCTAGTGTTTCTTGATTGCGTGCATTCACCAGCACAAACGCCCCAGCATTAGCTAGCCCCTTGACGATTTCTAGCCCTAGCCCGCGATTTCCGCCAGTCACTAGAGCAATTTTGTTTTCTAATGAAAATGGAGTTGGAATTACAGCCACTTCTATTCTTGGTACTTATGTTTGAAACTATCAAAATGTCGTTGTTTAATTAATTCTATAATTTGCTCAAGATAAAAAGCATCTATGGTAGAAAAATCATCTATTTTGTCACTATCAATATCAAGTACTAGTTGCACTTCTCCGGCGTATTCAAGAGGTACTACAATCTCTGAACGAGAAGCAGAACTACAAGCAATATGCCCAGGAAACAAATCAACATCAGGGACAATAATTGTTTGTTTTTGAGAAGCACTTGCACCACAAACACCCTGAGAAAGATGTATGCGAGTACAGGCTAAAGTTCCCTGAAATGGGCCAAGTACTAACTCATCATTAACACGCCTGTAAAATCCTACCCAGAAAAAGTTAAATGCTTGATGCAACACAGCAGTAATGTTAGCTAAGTTTGCGATTAAGTCTTTTTCATCTGCAATTAAATTTTTAATTTGCGGTAGTAAGGCAATATATATGCTTTCTCTGTCTTCTGCTTCTGGCAATTGTAATACTTCAGCCATCTCACAATCCCCACTAGAAAATGTGCATTAAATATCAGCAGTAACTCTGATAAATTTTATGCTAATTCGGTGAGATTTTAGAAATTAGAAGTCAATTCATTATCTATTGCTTTAGATAGATTTTTATGCGATATTAATTTAACACACAAAATTCTACGGTGTTACAGTAGTTTCTGTTTAATAAATATCAAAATAGTGCCACAACTAATAACTAATATCATTCCATCCTGCTGATAGCTGGATAGAATATGGAGTTATTACTAATGCAATCCAATCAGCATAAATAGTTATACCAATTCAAATAATGTTTGCGACACATCAATATATTCTAGAGGGCAATGTCTTACCCCTACTATCTGTAGCATTCTTTTTTCAAATTAGTATTATTTTTTCGATATTACAAGGAAATTATATTTCTTTGTGGTCGTTATGAAGCACATTTTTGCCAAACATGAATTAGGAGCTATAGAGTCATTTATGAAATTCCTCGCATTGAAACTTATCGCTAATTGGCTTGATTTACTGAAACCTAAAAAACAAACTCAGGAAGTTTCATTTAAAACCATTCCGGCTATATGTGCTTTTAGCTCAGTTTTGAGCTTGTCTATTGTGGGGTTGACTGCAAGCAATATTCAAGATATTGCTGTGGCTCAACAAAAACAAAACCTATCAAATGTGACTTTGCGTGTTGCTAAATATAAAGGTGGCTGGGATTTACTATTAAAGTTAGCTAAACAAGATAACTTTCCTTATAAAGTTGAGTTTAAAGAATTCACCGCAGGAAATTTGATAGTACAAGCTATCAATGCTAATGCAATTGATGTGGGTTCTGGAAGTGAGATACCGCCAATTTTTGGCATTCAATCTAATGCTGCAGTCAAGGTAATTGCTTCTAATAGAGGGCCGACTGTGGGTCAAACATTACTCGTACCCAAAAATTCCAAAGCTAGAACTGTTGCTGACCTTAAAGGTAAAAAAGTCGGTTATGTACGAGCGACTACAGCCCATTATTTCCTCATTAAAATGTTAGAAGAAGTGGGACTTTCATTCAAAGATATTAATCCTGTTGCTTTGACTATTCCTGATGGATTATCAGCTTTTAGACGAGGTGATTTAGATGCTTGGGCTACTTATGGTTATGCTATTCAACAAGCAAAGAAAGATGGTGCTAGAGAATTAAAGTCAGCTAAAAATATTCTTAGTGGTAACTTTTTGATTTATGCATCTCCGAAGGCGATCGCGGATCAAAATCAAAAAGCTGCAATTGGCGACTTTCTTTGTCGGCTCAAAAAAGCTCAAAATTGGCGAGAAGCCAACAGCAAGAATTTAGAAACTTGGTCTCAAGCTTACGCACAAGCAATCGGTGTAGATCTCAAACTGGTTCTAGATGATGCTAGAGAGGGTTTGCAACAACGCCGTTCTCAAATTCGTCCCGTATCCAAGGAAGCGATCGCTTCTCAACAAAGGGTAGCAGATACCTTTGCAAAAACTGGTGTAATTCCATCTAAGGTGAATGTTGCGCCTCTATGGGATGGGACTTTTACTAATGCAATTAATCAGTGCAAATAAGCTATTCTGCTTTAAGTTGCATAATCCATTGTGCAGGCTGTTGATAGTTGACCGTTAACAGTTAACACTCAACAGCCCTTGTTAGTAGTTATGCAATTTAAACGTGCATTAGCTTAGTTAAAGTAATTCGTAATTGCAGAGTTAAAGAATTAACGCCTAATGTGAATAGATTTATCAAACGCTTGTCATTCGTGGGACAAGAAAATTTTCTATCACATCAGGCGTGAGTTACGAATTGAGATAACTATTTACTCAGGATAAAAGACGAATGTTCGCAACTCAATACTTTGTCTTGCTGGCGCATTTGGGGGGCTGGTTGGATCGTCAAAGGCTGAGTGGGCGGAAAAACGTGCAGGCCCGTTTTCTGCAGAATCAAAACATTTAATAAATATGACTTCGTTCCGCCGCATTTCGGGGAAGTAATACCATTTATGTTCTGGGTTATATGTGACAGCGTAGGTTTCACCGGTGCGATCTGGATATACTAAATCACCAGCTACTAGTTCTTGTGGTTCGATAGTACGTGCATCAGTCAATGCCAATGGCGATTCTTGAATTGTATCTGCAATTCCCCGCCAAACATTGATAATGGCAAATCTTTTCTGTAAGAGGGCTTCAATCTCATCATTACCTAAGCCTCTTTTTTCTAACTCCCAGCGCGCTCTTGTATAGCCAGATTTAGCGGTAAAGTCATTATGTACGCGCTTACCAGGTTCTCTAATTTTATTTTCACCTGGCTTGCTGATATCGGCATTCCGTAGGGTGTGATCGAAGATCACGACTTTAGTTGCGCCTGTGACCTCTTTTAATAATTGCTCTGCTTCTGGGTAGTAAACTTGACGTATTTCGTCTTCGTTATAAAAGTCGCGGACATTGGTATTATGTTCGGTAAAAGCAAATCCTTCTCGATCCAGTAGAATATCCTCTCTTCTAGAACGAGCATTGTAGATTCGGGATTTGCGGATCTCATAGGCTGTATTGGAACGGGGAATACCTGATGGTGGTTCATAGGTATAGTTGACAGGTTTTTGCGCCATCGGGACTAGGTAATTGAGGTTGGCCTCTACGTATGGCAAATCTTGAGAAGCTAGTTTATCGATAACTTGGCTGTTGAAGCTCATATTTCATGCCTTTTTGGGTGTGGAGAATTTGGACTCAAGACTTATACACAAAGGTTATCTGTTGAGACTAAGTTCAACACCTAATTTCTGATATAGGAATCCAGTTTGATTATGGAAAACACCATCTAGACTAAGAGATTAATTGTAGAGTTAGCACCTCAACTCTACTGATCTAGATTTCAAAAATCAGATAGAAATCCTATAGTAAAGACCAGAAGACATCTACAAAAGATGTCTTCTGTACGTGACTATGCTAATTGCAGCAGCATTAAAAATACTTATTGTCGATTTGTTTACAGTAGTTTAATGCAATAATAGTAATTGAAAGACACAGAAGTTACAAGCTCTTTGTCAACAAACTATACATTTTGCTCAAGATCTGTGTTAACTGACAAAGGTTGAACAGCAAATTAGAGCTAGCAAATACGAGTAAAATAGGAGAGATTACCAAAAGATTTACCCAAAACATAGGCTACCGTATGGTAGATAAACTTTTGCTGACTGAGAATCGTTTAACTCCTATTGTTTCGCAAGAATTTATTAGTACGCATACTTGATTTTCTGAGATGAATCTGCTATAAACCTATATTAAAATTAGGTTTATATCTCGCACAAAGATTTTTGAATTAAACATAATGTAGAGAGTAGAAGAATTGGCGATCGCTAATTCTAATTGTCGAGTTTGATTCTCAAATCCGCAGATTTATCAATTTTTTGCATCCCATCGGCTTTTACTCAATCAAATTAGCTCAGTTTTGCGCTCGCCTAAGAAAGAATGATTTTCTGACAGGTGAGATAGATAGTTTTGTAGTTATATAAATTTTGCAGTGAGGTTAATACATGACTGTAGCTTTAGCGCGTCCGGGCTACCGTGAGTTTGAAACTGAAACCGCCGATCGCATTTTCGCTCGACTAGCGCCCCATATTCCATCTGCACCTATAGATGAACCTCGACCGATTACCTCCAAGGAAGAGCAGGAAAACTTTGCACAGTACTTGATTGCAGGCGCGGCGCATGATTCGTATATAGTGCAAGTAATCGGTCGGGCGATCGCTAATCTAGTCCCAGATGACCTACACTTGCAGTTGTTTTTAAGCCGACAGTTAGGCGATGATGGCGCACACGCTCAATATAGCCGCGATCGCGTTTTGAGATTACTGGGATACGACCCAATTAATGAAATTAAACGCCAGGTACAAGAACACTGGGATTTCTTTGGAGATTTGTCTACTCGTAGCTTGTTCGGGTTTCTAGCGTTTGAGTTTCACTACGAACTCCACATTGTTGCAGGTTTATTAGTCAATAAGCGGTTAACTAAAATTAACGACCCAGAAACAAGTAATTTTGTAGCTCAAAGAATACTCCCAGATGAAACAGAACATCGGATTGGTGTGATTGATTGGTGGCGCAATCAATATGGAAAAATTTCTGGTTCCCAAAAAGCAGAATTAATCGCACAGATTATTGAATTAGATAATGAAGGACAAAAACGCCGCAATGCTTATTTGAAAAACTATTGGCAAATTAATCAAGTGGCGCTTGCTACTGGAAAAGTCAAAGAACAGCCAGCTATTTATGATGCATGGCGAAAAGAAATTCTTTCCTATGTGCTAGATATTCCAGTAGATCAATTGCCCAAATTAGTTAGTGTGAATGATTAAACTGCTCGGCATTTAATTAGCATCATTATGGCGGGTATCTCGCCCGCCCACAATAAATTTATGGTGATGTTACTCCATTTTTATTAATTGCAATACCAGCCAGGAGAAACCAAAAATGAGTAGTAAACGTGACGGAATACGTACAATTATTATCAATCGTCGCTATTTTCTACTGGGAACTGGAAGTGCAATTTTCTCCGTTTTATTTGCTAGTTGTTCGTCAAATCAAAATCAATCTACCAGCACAGCAACTAGTCAGAATGTATCAACATCACAACAAACTAGCACAATTAAAATTGGTGTTTGGTCTGTAATTGCTGAAGATATTTTGAAGTTTATTCAAAAAGAATTAGCTACCAGTCAGGGTTTAGAAATTCAAATTGTGAAATTTGGTGATTGGGTACAAGTTAATAATGCCTTAAAGAGTGGCGAAATTGATGCTAACTATTTTCAGCATCGTTTATTTATGGAAGATTCTGCTAAAAGGCTCAACCTGAATTTAGTGATGCTGAATCAAACTTATTTAACACCTTTGGGTATTTATTATAAAAAAATTAAATCTCTAGACAAAATTCCTAATGGTGCAACAATCGCTATTCAAAGTGATGCTAGTAATAAGGATCGTACTTTAAAGTTTTTGCAAGCTAATAATTTAGTCAAGCTGAAAGATACATCGGGAAATCTAGCCACTGTGAAAGATATTGCAGAGAATCCGAAAAATCTCCAATTTAAAGAATTAGATGGGCCAGCTATTGTCAGAGGGCTAGATGATGTGGATTTAGGTGCATTTTTAGGAAGTTTGCGGATTCAAGCAAAACAACTTGAACTGCGTCCGATCGTTCAAGAATCAACCAATGATAAAAGATATGCTCTCGGCTTAGTAACGTTGCAGGGTAAAGAAAATGACCCCAGAATTCAAAAGCTGAATCAAATGATTATCGATCCTAAAGTCAAAGAATTTATCAACAGTACCTATCAAGATGCTGTGTTACTAGTCTTCTAAATTAGGAGGCTACTGAAATGAGGGTAAAAAATCAAATAATTTGTTCAACTAGAATAAACCGCCCATAAAGCCTAATTAAGCTCGAAAAGCTCCATTTTGGACAATTTTTAAGCATAAATCAGGAAAAAACTAATTCCCAATACCCTATAGATAAAACCATGACTCAAATTGAAGAAAAAGTTATCGATTCTACCTTGCAGTTCTCTGCGGCTGTTACGCCTAACTCACCAGAATTGCAAACCCTATTAGACTTTATCGCTCTGGGAGCAAGTGAGCGCGATCGCGATCGCATTTTGCCTTTTGATGTCATCGACTTAATCCGGCGTTCTCGGTTAGGTGCATTACGCATCCCTGTTGCTGATGGTGGTGCTGGTAGTTCTGCAAGGGAATGGTTTGAGGTTGTGATTCGCTTGGGAGATGCTGACCCGAATGTTGCTCACATTGTGCGGAATCACTTCTCGGTCACAGAGCGACTTTTACGCGCTCAACCTAGCGAGAGAAATCGCCGTTGGCTTAAAGCTGTTGCTGATGGCGCAATTATTGGACTCGCCTTAACTGAATTAGAAGTCAAGCGTGCTGGTAGCGGTGCAGTAGCAGTTACAAAATTAACACCCGATGGTGATGGTTATCGTTTGAATGGGACAAAGTATTACAGCACTGGCAGCATTTTTGCAGACTTAATTTTCGTGCGGGTATTAGTAACTGATGATACTGTTGCTACAGTGATTATTCCAACTAAGCGCGAGGGCATTGACCTTGTAGACGACTGGGACGGCTTCGGGCAAAGGCTAACTGGCACGGGAACGACTACATTCACTAATGTGCGAGTTGAAGCAGATGAAGTAATTCTTGATACAGACCCAGATGCAGATAAACTGCCCTACAATATTGTGCCGCAATTGTTCCTAACTGGGGTGAATGCAGGGATTATTCGCAGTATTTTGCGTGACGCTACAAACCTCATCCACAAACGCCCCAGAACCTTTTACCACGCCGTAGCCGAGCAAGCAGCAGATGACCCCCTATTACAGCAAACCGTGGGGCAACTCTCCGCTAACGCCTTTGCTGCAGAATCAATTGTCCTGGCGGCGGCTGATGGTTTGGATCGCCTGACGGCTGCTAAAGGTCAAGGTGAAGAGGCGGAATTAGCCATAGCTTTGGCAACTTCTTTGAGTGCAGCTAAGGCGAAATTAATTGTTGATGACTTGGCGCTACGTTCAGCAACTCTGTTATTTGAGGTTGGCGGTGCTTCGACAACTAAGAAAAGCTCGAATTTAGATCGTCATTGGCGCAATGCCCGCACTTTAGCATCCCATAATCCCAGCCACTTTAAAGCCCGTGCCATTGGGGACTATGAAATCAACGGTACACCGCTACCGCAGCGAGGATTTTTCTAGGCGCGATTTTCCCAACAAAGAAGAGGAATGGGGGCAGGGGAGATCAGGAAATGATTAATTTTGAATTTTGAATTTTGAATTCGGAGCGAAGCGACGTGACTCAAATTGTAGAGAAAGTTCTAGAACCCCAAATTAAGTTCTCGGCACCTGTGAGAGCCAATTCGCCGGAACTCCAGCAGCTTTTGGATTTTATTGCTGTTGGGGCTGCGGAACGCGATCGCGATCGCATTCTGCCCTATGATGTGGTTGAATTGATCCGGCGTTCCCGCTTAGGTGCATTACGCATCCCCGTTGCTGAAGGTGGCGCTGGTAGTACTGCACGGGAATTATTTGAGGTCGCTATTCGTCTGGGTGACGCTGACGCGAATGTTGCTCACATTGTCCGCAATCATTTCTCAGTTACAGAGCGAATTTTGCGTTCGGAACGCACCGAGAGAAATCGGCGCTGGATTAAAGCCGCAGTTGATGGCGCAATCTTCGGTAGCGCCGCCACTGAACTAGAACTAAAACGAGCCGGTGGTGGCGGAGTGGCGAATACCAAATTAACACCCGATGGCAATGGTTATCGTTTGAATGGGACGAAATATTACAGCACAGGTAGTCTTTATGCAGACTATCTCTATGTGCGCTTGCTCACACCAGATGGCAGTGCAGCTACGGGGATTATTCCCAGCCATCGCGACGGTGTTGAACTAATCGATGACTGGGATGGCTTTGGACAAAGGCTAACAGGCACGGGGACAACTATTTTTACCAATGTCCGCGTCGAAGCAGATGAAGTAATTTTAGAGACAGATACAGACAAAGACAATCTACCCTACAATATCGTGCCGCAATTGTTCCTAACTGCGGTGAATGCAGGGATTATTCGTAACGTGTTGCGTGATGCTATTAGCCTTGTCCACAAACGCCCCAGAACTTTTTACCACGCTGTAGCCGAGCAAGCAGCAGATGACCCCCTATTGCAGCAAACTATCGGGCAAATCTCCGCCAACGCCTTTGCTGCAGAATCAATTGTCCTGGCGGCGGCTGATGGTTTGGATCGCCTCCCTGCTGCTAAAGCCCAAGGTGCAGAGTCCGAATTAGCAGCAGCTTTGGCAGCTTCTTTAAGTGCATCCAAAGCGAAATTAATTGTTGATGACTTGGCAACACGTTCAGCCACTCTATTATTTGAAGTTGGCGGTGCTTCAACAACGAAGAAAAGCTCGAATTTAGATCGGCATTGGCGCAATGCCCGCACCTTAGCATCGCACAACCCCAGTCACTTCAAAGCCCGTGCGGTGGGAGATTATGAAATTAACGGCAAACCACTCCCACCACGAGGATTTTTCTAAGTAAATCGCCATCAAAGCTATCTATTGCAGAGAAAAATCATGATTCAACCTGTAGAAAAAGCTATAGATTCTACATTCGAGTTCTCAACTCCAGTTACCGCCAACTCGCCGGCACTGCAAGAGCTTTTCGATTTTATTGCTTTGGGGGCTATTGAGAGAGAACGCGATCGCATCCTGCCCTATGATGTTATTGACCTCATCCGGCGTTCTAAGTTAGGTGCATTACGCATCCCTGTTGCTGAAGGTGGTGGTGGTGCTAATGTCCGCGAACTATTTGAAGTTGTGATTCGCTTGGGGGATGCCGATCCTAACGTTGCACATATTCTGCGGAATCATTTCTTCGTCACAGAACAGATTTTACGTTCTGCACGGAGCGATCGCAATCGTCGATGGCTAAAGGCGGTAGTTGATGGTGCCATTGTTGGACTCGCCGCCACTGAACTAGAAGCCAAACGCGCCGGGAGTGGTGAAGTAGTCAGTACCAAATTAACGCCTGATGGCAACGGCTATCGTCTGAACGGCATCAAGTACTATAGTACAGGCAGTTTGTTTGCAGACCTAATTTATGTAAGGCTGCTGACTCCCGATGGCATTGTTGCGATCGCAATCATTCCCACCAACCGCGAAGGAATTACCCTAGTAGACGACTGGGACGGCTTTGGGCAAAGGCTGACTGGTTCGGGAACGACGACGTTCACAAATGTTCGCGTCGAAGCAGATGAAGTTATCAAAGAAACCGATCCAGATGCAGACAATGTACCCTACAAAGTTGTCGCCCACTTAATTCTGACGGCGGTGAACGCAGGGATTATCCGCAGCGTTTTGCGAGATGCCAAAAATCTAGTCCTCAAACGTCCGAGAACCTTTTACCACTCCGTATCTGAGCAAGCCAGCGACGATCCATTATTGCAGCAAACCGTCGGTCAACTTTCTGCTAATGCCTTTGCCGCCGAAGCGATCGTTTTAGCTGCAGCAGATGCCCTCGATCGCCTCAATCTTGCACTATCACAAGGTGAAGAAGCTAAAAAAGCTGCGGCATTAAATGCTTCTTTGCTGGCTGCCAAAGCAAAATTGATAGTAGACGATTTAACACTGCGTTCAGCCACCCTACTATTTGAAGTCGGTGGCGCTTCCAGCACCAAGACTGTTTACAACTTAGATCGCCATTGGCGCAACGCCCGCACCTTGTCATCCCATAATCCCAGCCACTTCAAAGCCCGTGCTATTGGAGATTACGAAATCAACGGTACTGCATTACCGATAGGGGGATTTTTTTAGTAGGTGGAGCGTGCAATTAAATATAGCTAGTTAGGGCTGTCATTGGTCATTTGTCATTGGTAAGAGTTTCCAGGCTGTTTACATTTTGTAATATAGCTTGGTGCAATTACCGACTTACTTACTAATAGACAAAATTCAAAGAATTTTGAATTGATATTACCCCTGCTGCAACAAACAAACTATCAAAAATAAGTGTCAAATCTCAAATAATTAGTTCAATGAGAACCAACCGCCGATATTTTCTGCTAGGAACAGGAAGCGCAATTGCATCAACTCTTTTCGCCAGTTGTTCATCAAACCAAAATTCCTCAACTAGTCAATCAACCAACCAACCAGTTAGCCAATCAACTAAAACCGCACAACTCAAAGTTGGTTCTCGCAATACTGTTTCAGAAGATATATTGAAATTCATTCAAAAAGAAATCGCCCCTAGTCAAAATTTAGACTTTCAAATTGTGACAATTGGTGATTCGGTAAAGATTAACGATGCCCTAAAAAATGGGGAAATAGATGCTAATCTTTTCCAGCATGAACTATTTATGAAACAAGCTGCCAAAAGACTAAATGCAGATTTTGTCATGCTCAATCGCAGCTATACTACTGTATATGCACTTTACTCAAAACGACTCAAAATAAAATCTGTTAACGAAATTCCTGTAGGGGCAACTATTGGCATTTCTAATGATGATAGCAATCAGGATCGCGCTTTAAAGTTTCTCAAACACCTAGATTTAATTAACTTAAAAGAAAAATCAGGTGATTATTACACTGTGCAAGATGTCATAGCCCATCCTAAAAAGCTGCAAATTAAGGAATTAGATAATTATGCCATCGGCAGAGGATTGGATGACCTCGATTTAGGTATTGCCTATTCATCTCTACTTCTCCAAGCCAAAATCACTCTAACTCCCATTGTTTTAGATGAAATTGGTATGGCAGATAAAAAATATGCTACAGGCTTGGCAACTGTACAAGCAAAATCTAATGATGCCAATATTCAAAAATTAAATCAATTGGTTATCGATCCCAAATTGAAGGATTTTATTAACGCCAACTACAAAGGTACTATCGTACCTTCATTCTAAATTAGGAAATAAAAAAGATGAGGAGTAAATATCAAGGAATTAATTTTACAGGCATCAACCGCCGCTATTTTCTGCTAGGAACGGGAAGCACGCTTTTATCCGTTCTTTTCGCCAGTTGTTCATCAAATAAAAATTCCTCCAATAGTCAGCCAAGTGGCCAAGCAGTTAGCCAATCCACTACTCAGCCAGCTAAGACAGCTTTACTGAAAGTCGGTTCTCGTAATACTACCACTGAAGATGTTTTAAAGTACATTAAAAAAGAAATAGCCCCTAGTCAAGGCTTCGACTTTGAGATTGTGACTATCGCTGATTCGGTGAAAATTAACGATGCTCTTAAGGGTGGAGAAATTGATGCTAATTTTTTCCAGCATGAACCATTTATGAAACAAGCCGCCAAAAGACTCAGCGCGGATTTTGTGATGTTAAATCGTAGTTATACTACTATAACTGGACTCTATTCTAAACGGCTCAAAATCAAATCAGTGAATGAAGTTCCTGTAGGGGCAACAATTGCAATTTCTAATGATGATAGCAATCAGGATCGGGCTTTAAAATTCCTCAAACACATCAACTTAATTAACTTAAAAGAAAAGTCAAGTGAGTATTTTAGCGTCAAGGATGTTGTTGATCATCCCAAAAAACTGCAAATTAAGGAATTAGATAATTACGCCATTGTCAGAGCGTTGGATGATTTAGATTTAGCTGTGACATCTGCATCTTTCCTTGTCCAAGCAAAGGTAGATTTAGAACCTATTATTTTAGATGAAGTTGGTATGGCTAATAAAAATTATGCGGTGGGTTTAGCAACTGTGCAATCAAAACTCAACGATCCAAATATTCAAAAGCTCAATCAGCTAGTTGTAGATCCCAAGTTAAAGGAATATATCAATAACTATCTTAAAGGTACAATTGCACCTGCGTTTTAAAGATTGCAGATTAAAAATTTCCCAATTTCTACTTGCATCTATACAACAGCTGTAAAAAACATTACTAGCCACCATAGGAGAATACATTGTCATCTACATCGCTTCTTCTCTATGTCGATTCCCAGTACGCTAGCCCCTATGCGCTCTCGGCTTTCGTATCTCTGCATGAAAAAGCACTGCTGTTTGACATCCAGACTCTTGATTTAGGTGCTAACGCCCAGAACGAGCCTGATTTTGCAGTCAAGTCCCTGACGCGCCGTGTACCAACTTTGATTCATGACGGATTCGCCTTGTCTGAATCCTCTGCGATCGCAGAATACATTGATGAGGTGTTTCCCGGTACTCCTTTATACCCAAAAGAACCACAGAGTCGAGCCAGAGCGCGTCAGGTACAAGCCTGGCTCCGCAGCGACCTCACGCCCATCAAACAAGAACGCTCGACTGAGGTTATTTTCTACGGAGTCAAAAAGCCACCGCTTTCTTTGGAAGCAAAAAAAGCTGCTGAGAAATTATTCTCTGCTACTGAGTTACTGCTGGCTAGCAACACCGAAAACCTATTCGGTCAATGGTCTATTGCTGATGTGGATTTGGCCTTAATACTCCATCGCCTAATTCAGAACGGCGACTCAGTACCCGATAAATTGGTAGCTTACGCCAAGCATCAATGGGAAAGGCCATCTGTTCAGTTATGGGTAAATCAACAACGCCCAGCACTGTAAATCAATTTTAGATTTTGGATTTTGGATTTTGGATTTACCTTTCAGTCGCTAATGGTAGATTTTCCCCACGATATTTAAAGAGAAAAATAATGATTAAGAGTCCAGAGAAACTTGCAGATAATACCTTCCAGTTTTCGACCCCTGTCAAAGCCAACTCGCCGGAACTCCAGCAGCTTTTTGATTTTATTGCTCTAGGTGCTTCGGAACGCGATCGCGATCGCATTCTGCCTTTTGATATCATCGAACTACTCAAGCGATCGCGGCTAGGTGCATTGCGAGTCCCTGTTGCTGAAGGTGGCGGTGGTAGCAGTTTACGCGAACTGTTTGAAGTCATAATTCGCCTGGGAGATGCTGACCCCAACGTTGCTCATATTATCCGCAATCATTTCGTTGTGATTGAGCGAATTTTGCGATCTGAGCGCAGCGACAGAAATCGTCGCTGGCTAAAGGCAGTTGTTGATGGTGCATTCTTCGGATTTGCTGGTAGTGAACTAGAAGTTAAACGAGCTGGTAGCGGCACAGTATTGAATACGAAACTCACACCAGAAGCAGGTGGATATCGGCTCAATGGCTCAAAATATTACAGTACTGGCAGTTTGTATGCAGATTTCGTTGCTGTGCGCCTATTAGCACCCGATGGCACTCCAGCAACAGCGATTGTACCCACTAAACGCGAAGGGGTTGAGCTTGTAGACGATTGGGATGGTTTCGGACAACGATTAACAGGTACAGGAACTACAACATTCACTAATGTTCGCATAGAGGCAGATGAAGTAGTTTTTGATACGGATGCAGATAATAGTCTCCTCACATACAACGCTACGATTCCGCAATTGTTCTTAACTGCTGTTAACACAGGTATTATTCGTAACGTGCTGCGCGACGCGACAAACCTTGTCCACAAACGACCCCGAACTTTCTACCATGCTGTAGCCGAGCAAGCAGCAGACGATCCACTCATCCAGCAAACAGTAGGGCAAATCTCCGCCAACGCCTTTGCTGCGGAAGCGATCGTATTAGCAGCCGCCGATGGACTCGATCAAATTATTGCCGCCCGCGCTAAAGGCGAAGATGAATCAGCTGCTTCCCTCGCAGCTTCTTTGCGAACAACCAAAGCCAAATTAGTGGTCGATGAATTGACATTGCGCTCAACTACCTTGTTATTTGAGGTTGGTGGCGCTTCCACAACTAAAAAAAGCTCAAATTTAGATCGTCATTGGCGCAACGCCCGTACCCTGTCCTCCCACAATCCAGCTGCTTTCAAAGCGCGTGCGATCGGCAACTACGAAATCAACGGTACACCTCTACCAACAGGAGCCTTTTTCTAGTTAGCCTGATGTGATAAATCGCACAAAAAGGGCATGAAAATCTCCCTTCCTAGTTAACAGTTAACAGTCAACCGTCAACTCTTTACCAAGTTACAAGCTTGCTGATTGTTACAACAAATTGACAACTTGTGGAAAATTTGGGAGCATAATCTACGGTATATCGGTAGATTATTAGTAGTTTATAGGTTGTTTGGGGATTGTAATTTTGAATCTTGAATTTTGAATTCGGAGCGAAGCGACGTGACTTCCACAACTCAATTTGACACCGTTCTAGACAAGGGTGGTACGCCTTCTGGGCGTGTCACACCTTTGGAACTGCGGGGATTGCTCTTAGATGGTGGGGAACTTGCAGTATTTGATGTTCGCGAGACTGGTGTACATTCCCGTGATGGACATATCCTTCTGAGTGGATCGCTACCACTCAGCCATTTGGAATTGTCGATCGCGTCCTTAGTACCGCGCCGTCAGACTCGGATTGTCCTCTACGATGGAGGGGATAATATACTTGCAGAACGTGCAGCCAAAAAACTTGCTGAACTGGGCTATGGCAACATTAGCATTCTCAGTGGTGGAACTGCGGCATGGCGAGAAGCCGGATATGAGCTATTCACAGGGGTGAATGTGATTGGCAAAGCGTTCGGTGAGTTTGTTGAACATTTCTATAGTACGCCTCACCTGTCAGTCAGTGAAGTCAAGTCTCGTATCGATGCTGGCGATAATATTGTAGTTTTAGATAGCCGCACTCTTCCCGAATTTCAAAATTTCAGTATTCCCGGTGCGATCGCATTACCTGGTGCTGAACTCGTTTACCGCTTTCACGAGGTTGTTAAAGACCCCAACTCTTTAGTAGTAGTGAATTGCGCTGGTAGAACCCGCAGTATCATTGGCGCTCAAGCTTTGATTGATGCAGGTGTACCTAATAAAGTTGCTTCTCTAGAAAACGGTACAATGGCGTGGCTGATAGAAGGCTTAGAGTTAGATTCTGGGAAGTCAAATTTCGCACCCTTACCTACTGGTTCTGCATTACAAGAAGCAATTGCTGCTGCTAATAGACTAAAAGCACGTTTTGGTCTAAAAACAATAGACAAGCAAACCCTGAAGCATTTCCAAAATGAGCAGGATGCTGGAGTGCGTACGCTTTATTTACTAGATGTCCGTGGACAAGAAGAATTTGCAGCTGGACATTTACCCGGATCGCGTTTAGCACCGGGCGGACAGCTGGTACAGCAGACAGGACAGTGGGTAGGAAGCAGAAATTCCCGTATTGTCTTAGTCGATAATGCAGATGGAGTTCGATCTGCGATCACAGCCGCTTGGTTGGTGCGGATTAATTGGGCAGAAGTCTATATTCTAGAGGATGCACTCACAGGCGAGCTAGTGACCGGAGCGGAAACTGTTGATATCACATTACCAAACGTCGAAACCATCGATCCAGCCACATTGCATCAAGAGATTGAAAACGGCTCGGTAATTGTCATCGACTTAGATACCAGTCTGAACTATGAACGGGGACACATTCCCAAAGCCTATTTCGCTATCCGGTCTCGACTAGCTGACGATGCTGCGCGTTTACCCGGAGATGGAAGTATTATTCTGACATCTAGTGATGGTAAGTTAGCGGCGTTTGCTGCTGTGGATTTGGCAGCAGCTACCCATCGACCAGTGCGTGTAGTCGCTGGCGGTACGACTGCTTGGCGAAATGCAGGGTTACCTTTAGAAACTGGTGCGATCGCACTTTTGCATCCATTTGAGGATATTTGGCGGACACCGTACCAGTATAAAGAACAAAGTCAGCGCTTTGCAGCGTTCCGAGAGTATCTTGATTGGGAGATTGAGCTGGTTAATCAACTCAATCGCGATGGTACGGCAAATTTCCGCACTTTTGCAGAGGATAAACAATCTGTGTAAGCAGAGGTGAATTTACTGAGAATTTTTTTAAACGCAGAGGAATACAGAGGTTAGCGCAGAGTCACGCAGAGTGTTTTTGAACCATGAAGAAATGGCATTGCTGAATTATGGGATGAAATTTAACAGCTAAAAATTGAAAACTCCTTATTCTCTCTGCGGCTCTGCGCCTCTGCGTGAGACAAAAATCATCCTATCAATCAGCAACGCCTATTTGTGGAATAAATCCAAAAATCTAAAATGGTATCACCGTGAGTGCTTTTGATTCTAGCGGGATTCAACTACAGACAGAATTATCTAACCAAACTCTAGAACTTGTCGATCTCAGTGCCAGAACACAGCGATCGCCTTGGCATGAAGCTTGGGATTTGTGGCGTGGGCGACTGATCAGAGTGGCAAGTCCAGTATCGATTATTATCCTTTGGCAGTTGGTTTCGATGTTCGGCGTTATCCCAGTAGAGATCCTCCCATCTCCGACAGCTATTTTAGCGGCGTTTGCAGAGTTAATCAGACTGGGTGAACTACAAGAAGCACTGCCAACTTCATTATCGCGATCGCTCACAGGGTTGACTATAGGCGGCAGTATCGGTCTAATTTTGGGTTTATTTGCAGGTTTGTGGCGAATTGGCGAAGAAATTTTCGATGCACCACTGCAAATGCTGCGGACAATTCCATTTATTGCCCTTGTACCATTGTTTATCACCTGGTTTGGCATTGATGAGACAGCCAAGATTATTGTGATTACTGTTGCTACTATATTTCCTATTTATCTGAATACTTATGCTGGCGTTCGCGGTGTCGATCCCAAACTCTTAGAAGCTGCCACTGTTTTTGGGCTTTCGCGTCAGGAGACAGTACGTCACGTTATTATGCCGATGGCGTTACCTTCTATTCTGATTGGTTTGCGCTTCTCTGCGGGTACATCATTACTAGCACTGGTTGTAGCCGAACAAATCAATGCGCGATCGGGTATTGGCTATATCCTCAACAATGCCAACGCTAACCAACGCTCTGACATCATTATTGCCGGCATCATCGTCTATGCAGTGCTGGGAATTACCAATGATGTAGTGATGCGTCTGATTGAGCATCTAGCTCTACCTTGGAGGCCGAACATTGTCCTTAGTTAATCACACACCATCCCAAACTACTACCTTGCACGCGGTGGAACTTACCCAAGTTCGCCGGATCTTTGGTAAACGGGCTGTTCTTGACGGTATCGATTTGAAAATCCGCCAAGCCGAATTTGTAGCGGTGCTTGGCCCTTCTGGTACTGGTAAAACTACACTTTTACGTCTATTATCTGGTCTTGACCGCACTGATAGCGGCTCGGTACGAGTAGCAGCTAACCGTTCAGTTGTGTTTCAAGAACCCCGGCTAGTTTTCGCCAAGCGAGTCTGGGAAAATGTCGTATTAGGACGCAAAGGAATTGCTGCAAGGCGAGAAGCATTGATAGCTTTAGAAGAAGTTGGACTCGCTACTCATGTTGATGCTTGGCCGAAGACACTTTCCGGTGGGGAAGCGCAACGTGTAGCCCTTGCTAGAGCCTTAGTGAAGCAGCCAAATCTACTACTACTAGATGAGCCATTCGCCAGCCTTGATGCTCTTACCCGCATCAAAATGTATGAGTTAGTAGGTCAACTTTGGGAACGCCATCATCCGGCTGTTGTTCTCGTTACCCATGATGTTGATGAAGCCATTCTGCTGGCGGATCGGATTTTGGTATTGGCACATGGCGCTATCGGTCTAGATTTAACAGTGAATGTAGATAAACCACGCGATCGCGCCGATCCTGCTTTTGTCTCACTGCGCCTGCGTCTATTGGCAGAACTCGGCGTTGCTCCTGCACAACAACCAACTGAACTAATTCAAAACGCCGTCTTATCGCACGGGAGAACTCATCATGAAATTTAGCCGGCGGGATGTTCTCGTATCCCTGGGCGTATTAACTGCGGGAGCGATCGTTAGCTGCCGTGACCTGAAAAAAAGTGAAAATGGTAAAACTTCAGTCACAGCTGCGCCTGTAAGTGCTAGCAATGGGCGAGTCAAGCTTATCGTCGGACAACAAGATAACGCTTTACAAGAAACCGTAGCCGCCTCTGGGGTGCTGGAGGGATTACCCTACGATTTACAATGGGCGGTGATTCCCGGCCCTGCTGCCCAATTAGCTGCACTTTATTCCAAAGCGATTGATGTTGGTTTAGTGGGTGATACTTCGCTGATTGTCGAGCAAGGACGCGCCAAAACCGATTGGACAGAAGCAACCGCTCCCCTGCAAAACGTCGCCTATCGCAAGAACCCCGATCCAGCATATCGAGCAACCATCACCGCAGTCCGCAACAGTGCCAATATCAAAACGCTGGCAGATCTGCGAGGTAAGAAATGGGCTTCTAATTTTGGTGGCATTAATTATTTTATGTACGTATTATCGCGAATTGAAGCGGGATTGAAGCCCAAAGATGTGGATTATGTAGAACTCGTTGATGGCGCTGCGGCTGGTGCTGCATTCAAAGCCGGTCGTGCTGATGTGTTTTCGGGAAGTGTTGGCACGATTAAGGAAGCTCTAGATAGTGGTGATGCGCGGATTTTGCTTTATGCAGAAGATTTGGGTATGCTGGCGGCTGGTGCTTTTACAGCCCGTACCGATGTCATTCGCGATCCAGATAAAAGCAAGGCGTTGACTGATTTCTTTGAGCGCGTCCGCAAACACTACGATTGGTATGCTAAAAATCTTGATGTCGTAGAAAAGATTTACGTTGAGAAACGCAAGCAGAAGCCTAAGTTAGCAAAATATTTCGCAGCGCAAAGCTTTGGTGCATTTGTTCCCATTGATGACGATGTTGTGAAGCGTCAGCAGCGTCTTGCTGACAGATTGTTTGAAGCGGGAGAGATTCCGAAGAAAATCGATGTCAATATTCATCACAACCGACAGTTTAATTCGGCAACGATCGCATCTAGCAGCAAGTAATTATTAATTCGTAATTCGTAATTCGTAATTCGTAATTCGTAATTCGTAATTCGTAATTTGGGAAATCTTCATCCTTCCTCCTGCCTTTCTTCAGGGAATCTAGACAATGACTAATCGTCGCCAACTACACCTTAATCTGCTATTCAATAACGCTGGTAACTATAGCTCGGCTTGGCGCTGGCCTGATAGCGATCCGGGTGCTTTTTTTGATGTGCAATATTATGTCCGCACAGCCAAGCTTTGCGAGCGGGGAACGTTTGATGCGGTTTTTTTAGCCGATCATCCGGCTTTGAGTGATTATCCTGAATATCGCCCATTTCAATCTTTGGAGCCGACGATCGCATTAGCGACGGTGGCGGCTGGTACTGAGCACATTGGACTAATTGCTACAGCCTCGACTACATATAATGAACCTTTTAATATTGCCCGTCGCTACGCCACCCTAGATCGTGTTAGTGGTGGTCGCGTTGGTTGGAATGTTGTAACTACAGCCAATCCGGAGGCTGCTTATAACTTTGGTCAGACCGAAGTAGTTTCCCATAGCGAACGCTACGAGAGAGCGGCGGAATTTACGGAGATTGTCCAAGCTCTGTGGGATAGTTGGGAAGATGATGCATTTATTGGTGATAAAGAATCTGCCCGTTTTATAGATACCTCCCGCGTGCATTCAATCAACCACAAAGGCAAGTATTTTTCTGTACAAGGGCCTTTGAACGTGCCGCGATCGCCTCAAGGTCGCCCTGTTTTGGTACAAGCTGGTGGTTCCGATGATGGACGAGATTTGGCGGCGAAATATGCTGAAGTCATCTTTACGGCGGCTCAATCCCTACCACAGGCGATTGACTACGCTAATGATTTACGTAACCGCGCTCGTAAATTTGGGCGATCGCCAGATTCCATTGTTATCCTACCCGGTCTTGTGACCGTCATCGCCAGCACCGAAGCCGAAGCTAAACGCCGCGAACAAGAACTCTGGGAACTAGTTCCGATAGAATACGGACTCGGTAGGTTAGCCAATATACTGCAAGTTGACCCAGATGTTTTAAAGTTGGACGAGCGTTTACCAGAGAATTTGCCGCTACCAGTAAATAGCAATCAAACCATGTTTAACGTTGCAGTTAATGTAGCTAGAAAGGGCAATTTGACTGTACGGGAGTTAATCAAAGCTTTAGGTGGTGGTGGGACGATGCATCGCATTATTGTCGGTACACCAGAACAAGTGGCAGATTCCATTGAAGAATGGTTTCTATCAGGTGCAGTCGGTGGCTTCAATGTAGTACCTGATGTAATCGCCTCCGGCTTAGAAACATTCGTTGATTTTGTGGTTCCAGAACTACGCCGCCGAGGAATTTTCCGCACTGAGTATACTGGCCGCACTTTGCGAGAGCATTATGGCTTAGAACGCCCAGAAAGCCGATATGCACGCGAAAAACGCCAAGCTATTCCCGCCTAAGGGACTTCCAAAATAATCAATCGCTTTGACAAGCAGGGGGAGCAGAGGAAGCAGAGGGAGAAGAAGACAATTATGGTCTTTGCTCAGAAAAATAGATGATTTAATTTCTGGAAGTCCCTAAAAAATTACACAAGCTAGTACTCAATACCCAATGCCCAATGCCCCATGCCCCACACAAATTATGAAACAAATGCATCTTGTCGGCTTCATGCACTCGTCCCATGTAGTTCTCAGCCATGCTATTTGGCGACATCCCCAGACGGAACTGGGATTTTTGGGGCCGGAATTTTATCAACACATTGCCCAAACTCTAGAGCGTGGCAAGTTCGATATGGTGTTTTTTGCTGATGCTTTGGCATTTCCCGATCGCCACGGTAATAGCTTTGAGTTGGGGTTGAAGTATGGCGCGCAAGGGGTGGTTCGTCTCGATCCCATTTTGACAGCTACGGCGATGGCGCTGGTAACGCAATCGATTGGTGTGGGTATTACCCGTTCTACTTCTTACTATCAGCCTTACGATCTGGCGCGGATGTTCGCCACCCTGGATCACCTGTCTAAAGGGCGGGCAGCTTGGAATATCGTTACTTCTAGCCGCAACTCAGAGGCGCAGAACTTTGGTTTAGAAAAGCATCTAGAACACGATCGCCGTTATGAAAAAGCCGCAGAGTTTGTCGATGTGGTAACGAAACTCTGGGATAGTTGGCAGGAGGATGCGCTGATTTTAGATAAAGAAAGCGGTTTGTTTGCCGATCCCGCCAAGGTGAATTATGTGAATCATGTAGGCGAATGGTTTAAGGTACGGGGGCCGTTGACAGTACCGCGTTCGCCTCAAGGTCGCCCTGTACTCATTCAAGCTGGTGGTTCGGAACGAGGTAAAGATTTTGCCGCCCAGTGGGGTGAGGTGATTTTTGAGATTAAACATACACCCGCCCAAATGAAAGCTTTTTATCAAGATCTCAAATCGCGCCTCGGTAAGTTTGGCAGACATCCTGATGAGTGTAAAATTTTACCTGCGATTACACCATTTATCGGAGAGACAGAAGCTATTGCAAAGGAAAAACAAGCTTTACACAATGAGTTGATTCATCCCGAAGTAGGCATTTTTACGCTGTCGAGCCACATGGACTATGACTTTTCCCAACACGATCTCGATGCGCCAATTGCAGATATCACCGTCAATGGAACTCAAGGAATTTTTCAAGCCGCTAGGGAATTAAGTCAATCAGAAGGGTTAACACTGCGAGATATTGGCAAACTCTACGGTCAAGGAGTCTTAACGCCTCACGTTGTCGGCACACCAGAACAGATTGCAGATCAATTAGAAGCCTTATTTAAAGATGAAACCTGTGATGGCTTTGTGATTTCGCCAGCTTATTTACCGGGGACGTTTACCGAGTTTGTCGATACTGTTGTTCCAGAGTTACAACGCCGGGGATTATTCCGCACAGAATATAGCGGCGCGACTTTGAAAGACCATTTGCGATCGCCTTCGGTGGGCGGAACGCAATCGCCATCTGTTAAACCATTAGCCAAGGTGTAATACATGACTCATGAACCTAATAAGCAAATAGCAAAACATCAAAAAAATACTCTCCCTGTCTCTTCTTGGAAAAAAACCCTTTTATTTCTCGCTGTTGTTTTTGGCTCCAGTCTACTGACAACTGCTTGCGGTTCTGCCAAAAGTAATCAATCCACTGCTGCGTCTGCTGACAGTCAACCCCAAGCTTCAGCAGTCAATCAGTCTGCTCAAAATGGAAATTCCACCACCATCAAAATTGGTTACGTCAAGTGGGCACTACTCCCAATTGTTAGAGAACGTGGCACTTTAGAAAAAGACCTCGCAGCCCAAAATATTCAGATTAACTGGGTAGGCCCTTTCCCTAACTTTGCCCCTCTTTTAGAAACACTCAACGCTCGGAGTACAGATATTGCTTCAGGCGGCAGTATTCCCGTAATTACAGGGCTAGCAGGTGGTGCAGACATTTGTTTAATTGCATATCGTCCTCCAGATCTAAAATCACAAACTATTGTGGTACCGAAAAATTCTCCGGTGCGCCAGGTTAGCGATTTGGTGGGTAAAAAAGTTGCGGTGAACAAGGGAGGTGCTGGTGAACTTGTAGTTCTACAAGCACTGAAACAGGCGAAGATACCAGAAAACAAAGTTGAGCGAGTTTATTTAGGGCCAACTGACGCTCTACCAGCTTTGCTTCAAGGACATGTAGATGCCTGGGCAATTTGGGACCCAGGACTTTCAACAGCAGAAGAGCAGTATGGCGCTCGTCGCCTTGTAGAGAACAATCCTGCTCCTAGCTATGGAGTTTATGTAGTTCGCCGCCCTGTATTAGCTGAACATCCTCAAGCAGTGAAAGCGATTGTAGACATCCTCAAACAAGAGGGAGAATGGGCAACTAACAATCCCGAAAAGTCTGCCACCATCTTAGAAAAAGCAATGGGGTTATCGCCTGCTGTGATTAAACGAGTAGTAGCTAACCGTCCACCTGAAAAAGTGTTGCCTTTAGAACCGAAGGTAATTGCTGAGATCCAAGAAATTGCAGATTGGATGTTGGAACAAAAGGTAATTCCCAAACGGGTAGATGTGGGTTCAGCAGTCTGTCCAACGGCGAATTAGTAGGAAAGTAATGGTTTACCTAAACTCAAACTAACCCAAAGGAGATTTTCATGACTGCAATTGACACTACTTCCCTAAGAGCAAGTATTATCGGCCCCGCAGACTATCCTGAAAGTCCATTATCCCAAGCTCTCAAGCAACCTATTCTACTAGGATTATTCTTGCCAATTCATCATGGTGGCTGGAGTTCGTCAACTCTACCACGCACTACCGATTGGTCATTTGATTACAATGCCAAGCTGACCCAAAAGGCGGAAGAATTGGGTTTTGACTTGGTGTTTGGTTATTCTCACTGGCAACCAAAGGGCGGACTTGGCCCCACACGCACAGAAGCTGGTTTAGATGCATTTATCGCTACTGCATCCCTTGCCAGTATTACTTCACGCATTATTTTAATTGCTACAATTCACGTTCTTTACGGGCCTTGGCATCCTGTCCATCTGGCTAAATTTGGTGCAACTCTTGACCACATTTCCCAAGGTCGCTGGGGAATTAATGTGGTGACTGGACACCGCGCTTATGAGCATGAACTGTTTGGTTGGAGTCAAATCGAACACGATCGCCGTTATGAACTCGCTGATGAATTTGTCACTGTCCTAGAACGGCTATGGTCGGAAACGGAGAATTTTTCTTACACAAGTCAGTCTTCCTGGCAGTTTAAAGATGCCTATATTAGCCCCCGACCACTTTATGGACGGCCTATCCTGGTCAATGCTACTGGTTCGGACGCTGGTATCAATTTCGCTGGTCGCCACTCTGATATCGTGTTTATTACTAGTCCTGCTGGTGGCGATATTGAAAGCGCACTTGCATCATTACCAGCACACACCGCCCGCGTCAAACAATCGGCGATAGACAAGGGGCGACAAGTACGGACTTTGCTCAATCCACTGATCGTTGTGCGTGAGACAGAACAGGAAGCACAAGCATACGCCCAAGCAATTATTGATCATGCCGATCGCGAGTCGATTGCTGGACGTTCTCGTTTCACTAGCGATGCACACGCATGGAGAGGACATCAGAAAGGCAATCTGCGTCATGGTGTGGGTAGTGCGATCGGTGGAAATGTTCAATTGATTGGTTCACCAGAGCAAATTACTGAGCAACTCTTGCAATTACATCAAGCTGGTGTTGATGGTTTCCAACTCGCCTTTTATGATTTCGAGCCAGATCTTGATCTCTTTGGTCAACGGGTTATCCCACTACTCAAACAGGCGGGACTGAGACTGTGATGAGAAAATCTGTTTTGCTGAATTAAGGGATGAATTGAAATTCCAATACAGTTTGATATCTATAGGACTTACGCAAGTGTCACGAAATATTAAAGTTGTTTCTTGGTAGTGAGGACTTCAGTCCCTACTACAAACTCAAATAAATCTGCCAGTTGCGTAAGTCATGAATTATTTTCGCATTTTGGTCGGTTGTAGGTTACTTACTTGTTTTTTTTTCTAATCTGTGAGATATTTCTTGTAGTTAACTACGGTTACTCAGTCGATTTATAGTATTTTAAATTCATAGTGTAGTAGAATATAGCTTTTGAAGATAGAAGCTTCAAAGGAGATTTTTTAGCGATCGCCTGTTCTTGATATCATTTGTGTAGATTCACATTTTCCATACTCTAATTTCGATGTAAAAACTCTTACTTTAGTTGTGATGGCTGAACGCTAAAGGAAAGTATTTTTTATTCTAAAATCTTTGTATAGTGCCAATAAATCATTTTATATAAGTATATTCAAAAACCAAAAATATTTATCCAAGCAATAGATTTTTATTTATTGATAATTTAAAAAATAATAAAATTAATATTCATCTAACCTCTTTATAAAATGCCTATTTTTTTAGATGAAACTCAATAAAAACCTTTTACTTATTTACTTGACTTACATCTATGTCAAATTACAGCAAAACGGCAATTACTGAATTATGGTACACTCGCTGTCCAGTTCCCACTGTGTCTGGGCTAGCCTTAGATTTAGGATGGTTAAATCAGACCTTTGCTAAAGATGGTATTGCCTTCAAATCCTTACGAGCTTCTGAAGAACGTTCTGTTCGTGAATCCCATTATGACCACACACTGAAGGGATTATTTCGTGAAGGTGGTAATATTCCAGCAATTTGGGCAAAGTCTACTGGTAAAGATACCCGCGTAATTGGTTTGACCTGGGTAGATGAGTACCAAGCAATATTGACTCTACCAAATTCAGAAATTAACCAACCCGCAGATTTAGCAGGGCAAAAATTAGGACTACCACGACGGATTGAAAGCCAAATTGACTTCTCTAGAGCAATGGCGTTGCGGGGTTTCTTGAGTACTTTGTCGCTAGCCGATTTAAATGAAACTGATGTCAATTTTGTAGATATTAACGCCCAACAAACAGACTTACGCGAACTTGAAGGTACGACTGTACGACGGAGTAATTTCTATTATGCAGAAGTAGCCGCTTTACTACGAGGTGAGGTTGATGCCATCTATGTTAAAGGTGCCCCTGGTGTAGACTTGACTGTAGAACATGGTTTTAAAGTGGTCTTCGATTTAGGCGCACATCCCGATCCCCTCGTGCGGGTTAACAATGGTACTCCGAGAACAATTACCGTTAATGCAGATCTTGTAGAACAGCATCCCGATTTAGTGGTGCAATACTTAGCTTGTCTTTTCCAAACTTCAAAATGGGCAGAAACCCACGCCGAAGAGGTAGTGAGAATTGTTTCCCAGGAAACTGGAGGTGGTGAAGCAGCAGTTCGCAAAGCTTATGGTTCAAAGCTACATCAGCGCTTACAACCAGCTTTATCCGAAGAGTGGATCGCCGGACTGAAATTGCATAAAGACTTTCTATTGAAGTGGGGATTTATCCCAACAGATTTTGATATTGATGCTTGGATTGTGCGAGAACCCTTAGCAATAGCTCAAAAACTAGCTTTTAATCTTCAAGAACCTGCTTTTGCTCAACTATAAACTTGCTGCTTCTCTTCAAGACTTCAGTCCTGACGACATCGGGAGGTAAAAATTATGGAAGTTCTCTGGTATTTGACTGCGCCAGATGGCCCCTATCCTTGGACTAAAAAGGGTGCAAGGAAAATTGATTATGCATATATGCAACAGCTAGCGCGGGGGATCGATCACCTGGGTTATTCTGGCGCACTCTTGGCTACAGGGGTGCATGATACCTGGGTACTTGGTTCCTCACTGATTCCGTTTACAGAACGGATGCGCTTTTTGATTGCTGTACATCCGGGTTTGTTATCGCCCACATTGTTTGCAAAGATGGCGGCGACTTTTGACCAATTTTCTAAGGGTCGGTTGTTGATTAATATCATCAACGGCACATCCAACACAATGGCCGCTAATGGTTTGCATCTTTCCCACGATGAACGCTATGCCCACTGTGATGAATATCTCACAGTTTGGCGGAAACTCATGGCTGGGGAAACAGTTGACTTTGAAGGCGAGTATGTCAATGTTAAAAAAGCTAAGGTAGGATTACCTGCGGTACAGTCACCCTATCCGCCTTTGTGGTTTGGTGGTTCTTCTGAAGCAGCTTTGGAAGTTGCAGCTAAACATATAGATACTTACTTAACTTGGGGAGAAACACCACCACAGATTGCAGAAAGAGTAGCCACAATGCGATCGCTTGCTGCTAAATATGGTCGTACTCTTAGATTTGGTATTCGCCTGTATGTCATTGTCCGCGAAACTGAAGAAGAAGCCTGGAAAGCCGCCGACTGGTTACTTCAGCGCATGGATGAAGAATCAGTAGCAAATATCCAAAAAATGCTGAATAGTGGCGATTCCGTAGGACAGCAACGAATGCTGAAGTTTCATGGCGGTCAAATTCCTAAAAATGTCAGAGATTTGGAAATTTATCCGAATCTTTGGGCGGGTTTAGGTTTGGTACGTCCTGGCCCCGGTACAGCGGTAGTAGGCGATCCAAAGACTGTTGCGGCGCGTCTGCAAGAATATGCTGATATTGGGATTGAGACTTTCATCATCTCTGGTATTCCGCTGATTGAAGAAGCCTATCGAGTTGCTGATTTATTGTTACCACTACTGCCAATTTCTCGACCTGGTAATAATAATCAAGTTCCCACCAGTATTAATGTTCCTACTTGGAGCAGTATTAGGGAAACTGTAGGGGCTATTTCTTCTAGTAAAGAAATTGCTGAACCTGCTAAAGAATTGGGGTGAAATACTAATACAAATTCGTAATTCGTAATTCGTAATTATGAAAATCTGGGTTTTGGGTGAGAATTTGTTGTTGGTTTTTAGATAATTGGGATAAATTGCTGACTCCAAATTTCTACCTTTTTATCTTGGTGAATCTGGCATTGTAATTATAATTTTTGAACCGCAGAGGCACGGAGAATGCAGAGTTAAGAGTTGGCATTAACTCGGTTTTTGTATTTGTTAGCAGATGAAAATGTTTGGAAATTTTGTGTTCAATTTGAAAGCAAGATGAAAGATAAAGATATCTTTGAAAATGGGTTACTTAACTACCGCATTAAACGTCGTAGTTTACCTACAGCATTATTTTTCCTGACATCTGCTATTACGGTTGCTTGTAATAGTGGTTCTACTAAAACTAGCAATTCTGCTTCTCAGTCTCCTGAAGCTAATAGTTCTACACCTGCAAATGTGGCAGATACTACCGCCCAAGGTACAAAAGCAAGAATAGCCATTATTAGAGGCCCTGGGCCTTATTATCTAGCTAAGGTCAAAGGCTCATTGGAGAAATACTTAGAACCGAAAAAATATGGCGTACAGTGGTTAGGGCCGTTTCCCGCCTTTGCACCCGCTGTTGAAGGTTTGAATGCGGGTAGTGTCGATTTTACAGGCGGTAGTACTACAGCTGCTATATCCGCAATGGCTGGTGGTTCACCATTCAAAATTTTTGGTTACCAAGTTAGCGGTAAAGATGGATCGGGGATTTTAGTTCATAAAAACTCTTCGATTAAGACGCTAAAAGATTTGGTTGGTAAAAAGGTGGTTGTGAATCGAGGCGGTACTGGTGAATATTTGCTAGCAAAGGGATTAGAAAAAGCGGGAGTTTCTATAGACAAAGTTCAGCGAGTTTATCTTGGCCCTGCGGATGCTGCACCAGTTTTTGCTTCCGGGAAAGCAGATGCTTGGGCTGTATGGGGTACTTTTTTTGCTAATGCTGCTGTAAAAGATGGGGCAAGAATTCTGGCTACGGCTGGAGAAATTGAATCAGAAAATGATGGGATTTATATCGTTCACAATGCATTTTTAGAGAAGCATCCAGATGTTGTAAAAGCTGTTTACGATGTTCTGGTACAAGAAAGCAAATGGGTATTATCAAATGCACCAGAGGCGATGCAAGTCTACGGTAAGGAATTTAAACTTTCTGAAGGTGTACAGAAGTTTATGAGTGAACGAGTAGAAGGAACACCCATACCAGTCGGTGCAGCAGAAATCGAAAAGATGAATCGCGTTAGTGACTGGTTTTTTAAACTAGGCATTATTCCCAAAAAGCCCAATATAGAAAACTTTGTGGTTGATGTCACAAAGTTATAGAAAGGGTAAAGAATTCAAAATTCAAAATTCAAAATTCAAAATTGGGAAGAGTGAATAAACACACCAATGCCCAATGCCCAATGCCCAATAACAAAGGAGAAAAATTATGACTAATTCAATTCGTATTGGTGTTCATGTTAATAATTTGTCGGTGTTTACATTGAGTAAAAAACCTGAATTATTGACAGATTTACTCCAACCAACGGGAGTATCAGCAGAGTGGATCTCGGAAACAGGTGGTAAGCAGACGGTTAAGCTATTGAAGACAGCAGAAATTGATATTGGCGCGACAGGTACAACTCCGCCCATCTTGGCACAGGCGAAGGGAGTGCCAGTGGTATATTTAGCTACATCTCAACCTCGCCCAGTCCAAGGTGCAATTGTGGTCTTGGAAAATTCGCCGATTCAGAGTGTGAGCGATTTGAAAGGCAAAAATGTGAGCTTGAGTGAAGGGTCTTACCAACAACATTTTCTCGCGATCGCGCTTGATAAAGTCGGGCTTACTTATCAAGATGTGAAAACCATTCCCAACTCAGCAGATTCCCTCAAAGCTTTCCTCAATGGCGAAATTGAGGCTTGGATCACATCAGACTTACATTTAGCAGAGGTTCAAAAAAATCACAAAGTTAAGGTACTGCTTTATAGTTCCGAGTTATTTAGCAATCGCTCTCTTTACTTTACTCATCGCAGTTTTGCCGAGCAACATCCAGATGCTTTATCAGCCTTTATTAAGGCGCTAGAACGGGTGGATCGCTGGATTGCTACCCATTTCAGCGAAGCGGCTGAACTATTATCCAAAGAAATTAATAATGGGATTGATGCTAAAGGTTGGGAGCAATCTCTGAGAAATAGACCTTGGGGTCTTGTTCCACCTTCTGGGGAGTTTATTGCTGAACAACAATACGCGGCTGATGTATTTTATCGTTTTGGTTTGTTGCCCAATAGTATCAATGTTTCTGAGGCGCTATTAGCTGATCCTTTAAGTGTATTTGAAGCTGATCTCGCACTAGCTGGTAAATAATTTGGTAATGCGATCAATACCTTTGCCAATTTACGAGGGTAATTTCATGTATTAACGTCCTTTCCTCTGGGGTTGGGCAAAAACAATAAACCCTAAAAATTCCTTCTGGATTTATCGCAAGGCTTTTTTGGCGTACTAACGTCAGTATCAAGGGTTTGAGTCTCTAACTTACCTTGTAAGCTCAAGGCTTATGTATCGGTTATTTTGCCATTTTTGCCAAAATTTTTTTACCCTCTTATTTTGGCTAAGGTATTGGCGATCGCCTAAATTTGCTAAATCAGAAAATAGGCGATCGCACAAAATTATACAATCTGGCGATTTTGGGAAAAACTAGGTAGTTCTGGAGCGATATAAGCCCAAGATACTGCGGAATCAGTCCAGATTTGATGCATCGGCTTAACTAATTGCGGATTGTCTAAACTTCCAGCTTTCAGCCAGACAAATTGCGGTTTTGCTGGCGCTCTTGTAAACAGAGGTGAACCGCATTCTGGGCAAAATTCGCGAGTAATTTTGTTGCCACTATTACCCTCTTTTGTATAACTCTTAACTTTACCTGCGACAATACGTAATGCGGCTGATTGTATGCGAACCCCTACATTAAAAGCGCTACCTGTCGTTTTTCTACAATCTTGACAGTGGCAATAATTCGCTGCTTCTAGTTCTCCGTTGTACTCATACCGCACATAGCCGCAAAGACACCCTCCTGTGACAGTTTCCGCCATGCTCTCTTATCCAGGTTACTTATTGACAAACCTTTTTGTAACTTAGCAAAAAATACAGATGAGCCACAAAAATCGCTTCTGTACTCATCTGTAGATGTAAAAATTAGCTATTTCGCTAGATATTACAATCCATGCTGCTTAAACCAAGCTTGAAGGCGCTCCCATCCGTCTTTAGCTTCTGTTTCGCGGTAAGAAGGACGATAATCAGCCAAGAAGGCGTGGGGTGCATCGGGGTAAACGATGACTTCAGATTTACTGCTGCTAGATTTGAGTTGTTCTTTCAGCTTTTCTACTGTATCTAGGGGAATACCTGCATCCTGACCGCCATAGAGTCCGAGAACTGGGACTGTTAGCTTAGAGGCGACATCAACGGGATGCTGAGGCTGACGTTCGGTGGTATCGCCTAGCAGTCGCCCATACCATGCTACACCTGCTTTAATTTGCGGGTTATGTGCAGCATATAGCCAAGTAGTCCGACCACCCCAGCAAAAGCCGGTAATTCCGACGCGATCGCCATTACCTTTCGCAGATTTGACAGCCCAAGCTATAGTATCATCAAGGTCAGATAACACTTGAGCATCGGGTACTGTTGCGACTATTGGGCGAATTTCGTCAATATTGCTTAATTTTGACACATCACCCTGACGGATAAATAATTCGGGAGCGATCGCTAAATATCCCAACTTAGCAAAGCGACGGGCAATATCTTGAATGTGTTCGTGTACACCAAATATCTCCTGAATTACCAGGATAATTGGGAAATTTTCACCTGTGTCTGGTTGCGCTCTATAAACAGGAATTTCACCATCTTTGACAGGAATATTCACAAATCCTGCAACCAAACCTTGAGTATCAGTGGTGATAACTTGACTAGAAATAGGTTGTACTGCTTGGGCAAAACCATTAGTTCCGGTAGTAGCAGTAGAATTAGCGTTGCTCATCTTTTTTTACCTTGATTTTTCCGTATCTACAAATTTCAAACTCTTGGTGGAAGAACTCACCAACGCATTCAGAAAAATAGAAATCACCCAAAAAATCTCTCAAACTTTTATTCCCTCAGTTCCAGATTTTTCGCTGTGTCCTCTGCGGTTCAAAAGTATTTAATTCAACTACAAATACACAGAGATCCAGAGATAATTTAGGACTTCATAGTGAAAGAGTTTTTATCAAGACGCTATGTCTATTTTCATGCTCGGTTGTGAGATTTTCCAGTGAAGAAAATAGTTATTTTAAACGCTTAGGTGTGAGCGCTTCATATTGTTTGTTAGGCAATAAAAATTCTCTCACATCTAGCTTACGAGGTAGGAGTTTAGCTTCAAAATACTCATCTGCTACTCGTTGCTGTTCTGCAATAATAGAAGGTGACAATTTTCTTAATCTAAAGGTACGTCTCTGTGCCACAGTTTCTAAAAGAGATACTTCCAGCCTCAACTCAGGAGCAAGAATTTTAGCAACTTCTTTTGTGTTCTTTTCTGCCCATTCTCCTAGTTTATCTATCTCCTCTAAAATAACTCGTACTACCTCCGGATTTTCGGTAGCAAACTGTCTTCTTGCTACGTAAAATCCTCCTTGAGTAGAAATCCTAGCTGAATTTCTAATTGTTCTAGCTCCAGCATTTTTTTGGACATAAGCTAAAGCTGGGTCCCAAACAGCCCAAGCATCAATTTTTTTCTGAAGAAATGCATCACGTGCTTCAGATGGAGTCAAACTCACAGCCTGAATATCACTAAATTTTAATCCTGCTTCTTTTAAAGCTCTTAATACTAAATAATGTGCAGAAGAACCTTTCTGAAAAACGACTCTTTTACCTTTGAGATCCGCTACTTTTTTAATGGGTGAGTCTTTTTGAACTATGATGGCTTGTCCTTCACCTTTGCTAGGTTTACGTCCAGCAATATAGACAAGTTGTGCGCCTGCAGCTTGGGCAAAGATTGGTGGTGTTTCTCCCACACTACCAATATCAACTCTATTGGCATTCATAGCTTCTAACAATTGGGGGCCTGCGGGAAATGGTATCCAATTTACAGAAATCCCTAAAGCTTTGAGGCGTGGTTCTACTGCTCCTTTGATTTTGACCAAATCTCCAGATGTTTGATAAGCCAAGTTAACTACTTTTGTATTAATTCCCGGTCTTGTCTGTGCTTGGCTGCTTTGTAGTAAGCTACCTGTTAAGGGAGTGGAAATAGCGAATAATCCTAGTGCTGAAAATTGCACAATGCGCTTTAAAACTGTGCGACGATTGCTAAAAAATGGTATTTTCATGGATGTAATCTTCCTCCTCTTTTTCAAGGTTTATATAGAATGCAGAAATAGAGATAATTTGTTTTTTCTCTAAGTTGCAAATGTTTGACTTTTGACTGTCAGTAAAAAATATTGTTTTCCTATGAATTAGGAAAGTGAAAATTTAATGCTTCCAAACAACTCGTAGTGATGTTGTAATCTCTTCAGTGAAATTTCCTGAAGGCTCAACTTCTAGTAGCGCTTGTTTCAAATCCGCTTCAAAAGGCTCTACATTGTCACCAAAGAAAATTTTGAGAGCAAAAGCTGTGGTGTATAAATAACCAAGATAGCTAGAGACTGTCCAACTCTTCTCAAACGAGACTTCATATACTTCTTGGCGAGCGAAAGCTGATTGAGCAATTAGTACCTCATGAGGAGGGTCTACAGGAGTGCGAATACCCTTTCCTCTCTGTCCAGTTCGTCTTTCCTCACCTAACCATTTTTTGACAATTCTGATTGCAGCTTGCTTCCAAGGAAGTGAACTTTCCCAAGGGTTTTCATTAGTATTGAGCAGTACAAATCCACCATCATCAGAGAGCAATTCATAAATACGCTCAAGCACAGTTTCACGTTGCATCCAGTGAAAAGCTCTACCAATGGTGACTAGTTTAAATTCACCCAAACTAGAATTAATTAGTTCTGCACCTTGCTCAAGCCAGGTAATATTATTTCTCCCAGAGATTTGGGCTTGGCGTTTAGCCTCTTCGATCATATCTGGATCGGGATCTACAGCAATTACTTCCTGAAACTGATTGCTGAGAGGAATTGCGATTAAACCAGGGCCGCAACCTAAATCTAAGAGTCTTCCTTGACCGTTAAGATGAAAGATTTCGGTGAGTTTAGCAAATACCTCTAGTGGATACTTTGTTCTGTATTGAGCATAGCTTTCAGCAGCACCCTCAAATAATGTTGGGTCGTAGGTAGGAAGTGTTTTCATGAGATATATTTTGCACTCAAATATGTAATGAACTCACAAGTAAATTGGATGTTCTGTCAATTTTTTCTGGCTTCAGATTCAGAAATTTAGTGTTTGGCTTTTGTTGGTAACTAAAAGCATAGACTAATCTTCCTTAGTATTTTTTAGACACTAAAGTAGTCAGTTATTTAGAAAGTAGAGTGGGCTTTACCCACCCTACAAATGGTAAGAGGAAAGTTAGAAAAAGCAACAAGTAAGTATCATATATGTTGGACTATTGGTTGTGTCCGTGTTTATGACGACAAGTTGAATATTTTGCAACAAAAAATATATAAATCAGACATAATATTTCTCGATCGCCAGACATTCTACACCAATTATTGATTATTTCATAAACTTACAATTCTCTAGGATTAGGTCGCCAGCGTAAAAGATACGCTTCTAAAACCCGAACGCCCCAATCGAGTAAAACACTAATAAATGCTAAAACTATTAATATTGACCAAGCTTTATCAACATTCAATGTTCCTTGTGCTGCCATTAAGAGATAGCCTAAACCTTTAGTAGAACCGATATATTCAGCTACCAGCGCACCGACTAAAGCCATACCTAAACTTGTACGAATTCCTGCAATTACCCAACTGAGAACTGAAGGTAATACAACCATCCGCAATATTTTCCAGCGATTAGCACCCATGACTTGAAATGCTGCAACTAATTCGCGTTCTATGCTCTGAAGTCCCTGATATGTGGTAAAAAAGATGGGAAAAAAAGCGGCTAAAGCTGCAAGCAAAATTTTGGAGAGTAATCCTATACCAAACCAGACAATAAAAAAGGGAGCTAGGGCAATACGAGGTATAGAATTAAAGACTTGGACGTAAGGTAAAGTTATAATTGCTCCTTGTGGAGAATAAGCTAATAAAATGCCTAAACTTATCCCTCCAGTCATGGCTAAAATTAGTCCACCCATCGCTTCTTGAAAGGTGACGAAGACGTGTTTAAATACTGTTCCTTCAGAGAATAGTTGCTGTAATTCTTTGACAATCAGACTTGGTTTACCAACAAGCGCAGGTTCAATAAATTGAGGAACGCCAAATGCGCCTGTACCCAGTTCCCAAACAAATAAAATTACTACTAAAGGCGTGAGTTGGATTGCTAATTGTATTATGCGTTGACTCCAGGTAATTGTGTTGGGAATAGAACCAGAAATTTTTGTCTGTTTACGATTAGCAGAAAGCGCAGATTGTTCAACAGATACGCTCTTATTGCGGGTAGTTCTCATGTTATTCTTTGTTAGCGTTGAAAGAGTGCGAATCCTTGGTCTGGTTGTTGTAATACCTGTTTAGTTAAATCTGACCACATCTCACGCTGGATAGTTTGAAATTGAGAATCAGTGCGAATCGCGATCGCAGATCTATCTTTTGGTAAATTAATCTCAAATTCCTTGACAATTGTGCCAGGACGTGAACTTAATAAAAATACTCTCTGGGAAAGTGCGATCGCTTCATCCAGGTCATGAGTTACCAATAAAAAGGTACATCCCGTATCACGCCATAATCGCAAGAATTCATCCTGTAACAAAGCGCGTGTTTGAGCATCTAGACTACTCAAAGGTTCATCAAGTAAAACTACATCGGGTTCATAAATCAGCGTCCGAATCAGCAACACACGCTGCTGCATACCTCCCGATAGTTCTCTGGGAAAACTATGTTCAAAACCAGACAAACCATATTTTTCCAGTAGCGCTAAGGCTTTTCTTCTCCCTTCAGTTCGCGATACACCACGAATCTCTAAAGGAGCCGTAACATTATCTAAAACTGTGCGCCAGGGTAGCAAAGTTTGCTTTTGAAACAAGTAGCCAATTTGTTTAATACCACTAGTATTAAAAGTCCCTTGTACCTCTGTACCAGGACTAATTAACCCTGCAATCACATTCAATAATGTACTTTTACCGCAACCACTAGGGCCAATAAGTGTGACAAATTCACCAGCATTGATGCTCAAACTAACATCATGTAAAGCTTCAATCCGCTTATTTTTACTCCAATAAGAAATGGAGAGATTTTGAGTTTCAATCATTGAATTGGGCATTGGGCATTGGGCATTAAGATTACAAATTACGAATTACGAATTACGAATTAGTAACTATGCTCTATTTCCAGCAAATTTATCGAACACGCCTTGAGAATAGGGAACTAATTTCTTAATAATTCCCGTGTCGTAAAATACTTTTTGATCTGCAAGATAGGCAGACTGACTAATCGAGGCATTTTTAGGAACTGAGCGCTTGAGTTCAGTACGAAGACCTGTCAAAATTGCATCTAAATTTGCACTATCAAAGCGTTTACCCACTGCTTTGAGGATTTGTTCTGGCTGAGTTTGGTGCATATATGTGAAAGTGCGATTGACTGCAACAATCAACCTTTTAACTGCTTCAGGTTTTTGCTCAGTGACGCGCTGATGACTGAGCCATGCACGAGTCATAGCTTCCCTAGCACCAAAATATTTTTGATGTACCTTGGGATCGAGGGCATTTAGTAGTTGAAATACTGTTCCTTCTTTAAGTAATCTGTGCAAATCAGGCGCACCGGCAATAGCTGCATCAGCCTGACGAGTTTTTAGCAGGCTATAGGTAGATGCAGTTGTACTTTGCACATATTCAACATCTTTATCGCTCAGACCATTTTGACGCAGATATTTGACTAATACTGCCCAACTCCAAGTACCAATTTCACCTGCCGAAATTCTTCTACCTTTAAGATCAGCAACTGACTTAATTTGAGAGCGTAAATCAGAACGTACAACTAAAGAAGTATCAACAAGATTGCGACGATTAGCGACAACGTTTAAAGGCACACCTCTCAGGCGAGATAGATAAACATGTAAAGGTGCTTGTGCTGAGAAATCAATTTCTCCTGCAATCAAAGCATCTCGCATTTTGGCACTACTTTGAAATGTAATTACTTCTGCATTTAAACCAGCAGCTTGGAAAAAACCTAAATCTTCGGGAATCCAAACATCAATGGAGTTAATACCAGTTACTGCTCCCAGTTTGACATTAATAGTTCCCTGACTGGCGGCGGGCTGAATTATGCTGTCCCAACCCATTGTAGCTAGAGCGGTGGTTGCTCCTATGGAAGCATATTTTAAAAAGTTTCTACGTGTATACATTTGGAGAGTCAAGAGCGATTTCAATGAGAAAAGATTGAGGCAAATAATTCAAAATTCAACCTTAAGAAAGCAAAAAATCTTCAGCAAAGTCTGAGACTATATATCTGTTGCATTCTTTTTTTAATCAGTATCAGATAGATATTCTGAACCTGATATTCTGACTTTTTAAATGCTCCTTGCCCCAATTTTTATATGTGTGTATTGAGTTTGGTTATAGGACTAGTACATCACGGCGTAAATAATACCAAATCAAATAATTTTTACGACACATTGATATGCTCTAGAGGGCAAGGCAATGCCTTGCCCCTACAATCTGTCGCATTCTTTTTTAAATTGGCATAAATTCTCTATTCCAAATAAACGAAACGCTGACGCTATATTTATTTTGAATTTTGAATTTTGAATTCACGGTGGTACTAGTCTCTAGAAACTTTTTCAGTACTATGTCAGCGCGACAACTCGGTTATCTACAATCTGTTTGAAGGTGGCATCAGGTTCGATGAGTCCCCCCTCTACCATCCAATTGTAGGTACGACGGAAGTCGGCTTCTGGGTATGGTGCTGGATCTACGTAGCGCAGTCGGTTACGACGGAAGTCTGAAGGCTCAAGGCTTACAATGTCCTCGGCTACGTCATCAATGAGATACTTCACATAGCTGATGGGATCGGCTTGTAAATCCTTCACTGCTCGACGGATTGCTTTGTTGATCGCCTCGAAGGTTTCTTGATCCAGGTCTGGACTACCAATTTCCAACCCTACATAATGAGCCTCGGCAATGATTTTGTAGCCTAGTTTTTCGGCTACTGTAATCCAAGGTTCCATGACTGCAACTGCATCAACCAAGCCATCACGCAGAGCTACAAATCGGTTGAAGCGTTTGCGATCGCCACCACCATCTATATGTACTACTTTGATTTCCTCTTTAGGTAAGAAACCTTCAAGGGTTTGGATAGCGATATAGTGGGAGCCGTGGTGAAAGTTTACGCCTACAGGAACGTTAGCTAAATCCTGTGGGATATTGTAGGGGGAGTCTGGCCGGACGATAATTGCTTGGCTAGCGATCGCCGCACGTTTTGCCACAACTTGTCCACCACGGGAACTATCATAAGTACGACGCACTTGTCCCCATTCACAAGCACGATAGAGGCTACTTTCACCTTGCTCGAACAGTGACGGGCCACCAAAAGAACTCACCAACCGATGATCGTCAACCAGCTGGATACCAGGTGAGCGATCGCCTGAACCTCGTTGGACGAACTCGAGATCTAGCCCCTCATCGGCAAAATAGCCCTGCTCACGAGCCACGTAGTATGGTAGAGAGAACACCGTACCACTGATCTCGTTCTTTATTTTCTTGAGTGTAAGATTTTCGTTACTCAAGGTCTATCTCCTTACTAAAAGGATTTGACTGACATAAGCGAGACTTATTCTCCAGTAAATCCATGTATTTAGTCAAGATTAAAGATATCTAACTTAATCTGAGTTCCGAATCGGGAAAGAGACTGCTAGTAAGTTGACAATAACGTCAAATCCGGCACCTGTCCTAGCAAACAATCTATTTAGCAAAGCTAAATATTAGTTTTACATAAATTTACACAATCTGATATTTTATTGTCTAAAGGCTTGAATTTTACACATAGCCATGCAATACTCCTAAATTAAACACCGTAAAATTGGTCAATAAACAGTATTTTTGAATGAGTCAGGATAATACATATCACTAAGAAGGGTTAAAACTTTTGAATCCAACAAAGCAGTTTTTAGCCGATCAGAAATTCTTGAAGTCAGATTTTGGTATTCAAGATTGGCAGCTTTCCAATCTTTAAATATCTGCTAAAAGCTACTCTCGCTGTATGTGGATAAAGGGAAAAAGGTAATACCAATTCAAAATTCAAAATTCATAAAGTTCTGCAGCATCTAGGTTTTGAGGACTGAATCGATTACTGAATTTTAAGGAATTGCTATTATCTTGCCTCTTTATCCATTTTCCTAATTTTGGTTTTGTCTCACGCATACAAGAATACATATATAAGGGGTAAAGTTAGTGAATAATTATAGTCGTCAAGATTTTTCAGAGAATAGTTCTCATCTCAATTTAATAGCAGATGTATTGGTAATTGGGGGCGGCCCATCTGGAACTTGGGCTGCTTGGAGTGCAGCTAGTAGTGGCGCAAGTGTGATTTTGGCTGATAAGGGTTATTGCGGTACCAGTGGCGCAGCCGCAGCATCGGGGAATGGTGTGTGGTATGTACCACCAGATGCTGAACAGCGAGAAGCAGCTATGGCGAGTCGGGAGGCGATGGGGGGATTTCTTGCCGATCGCAATTGGATGACTCGTGTGTTGGATCGCACCTATGACAATATTAATTCGCTTGCAGATTGGGGTTATCCTTTCCGCGTTGATGCCGATGGCACAGTAATCCGTCGCTCTTTACAGGGGCCGGATTATATGCGGTTTATGCGGAAAAAGATTAAGCAAGCAGGTGTCAAAATTTTAGATCATAGTCCGGCTTTAGATTTGCTGCTGGATGCAGAAGGCGCTGTGGCTGGGGCTAGAGGCATTAATCGCCAATCTGGGGAACGCTGGACAGTCAAAGCTGGGGCAGTTGTAATTGCTACTGGTGGTTGTGCTTTCTTAAGTAAAGCCCTGGGTTGTAATGTGCTAACTGGAGATGGTTTGTTAATGGCGGCTGAAGCTGGTGCAGACTTCTCTGGTATGGAATTTTCTAATGCTTATGCAATTTCTCCCGCGTTTTCTTCAGTTACCAAGACTCGTTATTATGACTGGGCATCTTTTACCTATGAAGATGGTACGGTAATTGAGGGCGCAGGTTCTAAACGCGGTCGTTCTGTGATTGCCAAAACTTTGCTGACTCAGCCAGTTTATGCCCGCCTCGACCAAAATATGGATGAGGAAACTAAAGCTTGGATGCGGTCTTCTCAGGCGAATTTCTTTGTGGTCTTCGATCGCGCTGGAATTGACCCCTTTACCCAACGTTTCCCGATAACTCTACGCTTAGAGGGAACTGTGCGCGGTACAGGTGGGATTAGGATTGCAGATTATACCTGTGCGACTTCAGTGAGTGGACTTTACGCGGCGGGGGATGCGGCGACTAGGGAGTTAATTTGTGGTGGCTTCACAGGTGGAGGTAGTCACAATGCAGCTTGGGCGATGTCTTCAGGCTACTGGTCTGGACAATCGGCGGCTACCTATGCTTTGAATTTGGGAGAGAAAGCCAGCTTGCGGAGTGTTCGCAGTGTTGGTGAAGCAGGATTGCAAGGTGCAGGGAATCATCATGTATCGCCAGAAGATGCGATCGCAGCTACTCAAGCAGAAGTCTTCCCCTACGATCGCAACCTCTTCCGCAGTGCAACTGGTTTAAGCGAATCCTTAGACAGACTCAATCACCTGTGGAAAGAGATTCGCAACAGTCAAACTCCAGATGATAGCCAAATTGTGCGATCGCGCGAAGCGGCAGCGATGGTTGCTACCGCTCGTTGGATGTATAACAGTGGTTTGCAACGCCAAGAAACCAGAGGAATGCATAAACGAGAAGATTATCCCCAACAAGACCCCAATCAGCAATACAGAATACTCAGTGGTGGATTAGATAATATTTGGGTCAAACCTGAGTCAGCTGTTGTTAGGCGGGAATTAGTTACAGTGTGACGTTTGGGCATGGGGGATGGGGCATTGGGCATTGGTATAAAAATATAAATTCAATGCTTTTCCCTTTCCCCCTTAACCGAACCAGATTAGACAAACACGCAAATTTTTCAATTTATCATCCCACAAGTTATGACTTATGAGCTTAAATAGCCAAGTCCTAGATAAACCGACTTATGAGAATTTGCCCTACGTAGAGGCTAACCTCACATACCTGATTCCGATGACAGATAGACTGGTCAACTATACTTATGAACCACCATCAGGTATTCCCCGCACTAATGGCACATATCAATCATATAAGTTGCCCATTTACAATGCTCGTTCTATCGCCAATAATATTTCACTAGATCGAGAAGGTTTTGATTTTACGGAGCATCATACCAGTGTCCGCAACTTTTACGATGAAGAGGAAATTCGTCAGGTTTATTACCCAGAAGCAGAACAGTTATTAAAAGAGGTGACTGGTGCAACTCAGGTAGTAATATTTGACCACACCTTGCGTAACGCTGAGTTGATGAAGCAAGAAATCAACAATGGCATTAAGGAACCTGTGAAGCGCGTACATAACGACTTTACTGCGAAATCTGGCTATACACGCGCCCGTCTAGAATTAGCAGCACGGGGTATAGATAATATTGATAGTTTGTTACAACAACGCTTTGCCATCATCAATGTTTGGCGAGGAATTGGCAAGACAATTCAAGAATCGCCATTAGCAGTGTGTGATGCTCAAAGTATTGCACCCACAGACTTAGTAGCTAGTGACTTAGTTTATCGCGATCGCGTGGGTGAAACTTACGCCATTACCCATAATCCACAACATAAATGGTATTACTTTCCACAAATGCAAAGAACCGAAGCACTATTTATCAAGTGTTTCGATTCCGCAGAAGATGGAGGTGCACGTTTTGCTGGTCACACCGCATTTGAAGATCCAACTAGCCCAGCAAATGCACCTCCAAGAGAAAGTATAGAATTACGGACTTTCGTTTTTTACCCTGCATAGATTAATAATGCTGAATGAAAAATTTGTAGGTTCACTATCGATGATGAACCTACAATTTCTTGTATTCAACAGTTACTAGATTTTTTACTCAAAAGACAAACTTATCAAATTCTAAGCGCCAGAGCGATCGCTTGTAGAACTTTCTGGTGGTTGGTCTTTACTTCTTCTACAGCTAACTAAGTTATCTTGAGTAGGATTGTTAGCTGCAAATACATCTGCTATGGGGCAGAATGTTACGAGAGATGCTGCAATTAACAAAATTGCATATTTCATGGATTTCTCTTGATTTGGTATTAGGTTAATTTCTCATCTCCAGTAGCTACTGGTAAATCTTTTTGGGCGCTATATTCTGTCCAAGAACCTTCATAAATTCTGACTTTGGGATAACCCAGAAGATGCTTTAAGACGACATATTGTAATGTTGCTTCTCGTCCGGTGCTACAAGAAACAATAATATCATTTTTGGGGTCAATCTTTTTATCAGCGAGAATCTTCTTAATCTCATCTAATGACTTTAATTTGTGAGGATTCTGGGCATCCATAAATGTTACCCAAGGAATATTTCGCGCCCCTGGAATATGTCCATTGCGTATCCAAATATTTTCTTCGCCTCGGAATAACTTTTCAGGACGAGGATCGATAAATGTCACTCCTGGTTTACCAATCAGTTTTTTCACATCATTTAAACTGACGCGAACTGAAGGGTTATCTTTGACTTGGAATTTACCAACTTTGTATTGCGGAAATTCTTTGGTGACATCTTTTGCAGCTTTATAACCTGTGTAGCCACCGTCTAAGACAGCGATATCTTTTAATCCAGAACGTTCTAGTAAATAAGCAACCATTGTTGCCCCTAAAACATCTCTACCATCTGAATATACAAGCACGCGGCTATTATTTGTTAATCCTGAATTGGCAAAGATTTGTCCTAACTTTTCGTTATTCCAATACTGTACGGGTAAACCTTCTCTTGGCCCGCGAAAAGCAGTATCAGCAATATTTACAGCACCAGATAAATGTCCCTCTATATAGTCGAGAGGAAAATTCCTGACATCTAAAATTCGTAAATTTTTATCTTGAGAATTTTCTGCCAGCCAATTGGGGGAAACAAACTGAATTTTAGCGCTAGGGTTAGCTGAAAATGCTGAAAGTGGTGATAAAGGAATAATCAATAATACAGCAAAAAACATTGCTAACGCAGCAAAGATTTTCGGCTTAACCTTGGGTTTTCTTAGCCTGGACAAGAAATATTTTACATTCATGTTCCCACTCCCTACTATCTCGCACGAATATTGTGTAAGTCTGCAAAAAAATTCCTACTACATCCTTGATTAAAGGCTGCACCAAATCTATATTTTATTTGCTTTCACAAATAAAATACTGTAATTTTATCGATTAAACGTATTTAATATAAATTAGCATCTCATGTCCATCGACAGAACACAAGTAATGTAAATTCCCAAAATGAGACTTAATCTATCAAAGTTTTATATTTTCAGCATAGATTTGACAAATGATAATTGATTAGTCATGCGTTGCGGTGAAGATGGTGAAATTAGTAATGTTTGATATTGATGGTACTCTGACTGAGTCCAATCACTTGGATGATGAATCATATTTACAGGCTTTGTCGGAAGTATTTGCTGTCTCAGAAGTATCAAGGGACTGGACATCATATACTCATGTAACAGATGCTTGCATTTTGAAAGAAGTCTGTCAGACTAAACTTGGTCGCATTCCTACATCTAAAGAGATTGAAGTATTTCAACAGCGTTTTTTAGAATTACTCGTTGATGGCGCACAAGCAAACAATGGAGTCAAAGCGATACCAGGTGCATTTGATATGTTGCAAAGGCTACTGTTGTCTGATGACTATCTCTTAGCCTTTGCGGGAGGCGGTTGGACTGCATCAGCGATATTCAAGTTAAAATCGGCTCATCTTCCCGTTGATAATATTCCTTGTGCGTTTTCGGATGATGACGATTCGCGAGAGGGCATAATGGCGATCGCACTTTCTCGCGCTGAAATTTATTACAATCAAAGTTTCTCAGATGTTGTTTATATTGGCGATGGTGTTTGGGATATTCGTTCAGCACGTAAGTTAGGATATGCATTTATTGGTATCGCTTCAGACAATGCAGCCCAAGCATTATTTAACGAAGGTGCGACTGATATTTTTCCTAACTATGATGACTACAAGAGTTTTTTGCTAGCCTTAAACAAGTCTAAAGGCATAATGAAAGGTGCAACCGTTTCATAAGCTTTAGCGGCTTGCAATACTAGTAAATCTCGGTATTTAGCGGCGACAATTTGGATACCTACAGGTAAGCCGTTGCTGGTGAAGCCACAAGGTACAGAAGCCGCAGGTTGTTGTGTGAGATTAAACGGATATGTAAACGGTGACCAATCGCGCTGGGGATTGTCAATATATGACGGGGGACGATTTTGTCCGACGGGAAAAGCAGCTACAGATAAGGTGGGAGTAATTAATAAGTCATAGCTTTGGTGAAAGCGTTGCAGATGTCTTCCTAAAGCTTCCCGTGCATCTTGGGCACTGAGGTATCCTGCTAGTGTAATCCTATCGCCTTCTTTGGCAATATTCCGCAAACCTTCTTCAATTACAGCTTGCTGTTCTGCATTAAAACCACGTAATAACTTAGCTGCACCCGCTTGCCATAATGTTTGAAAAATACTGCGGGGATTAGTGAAGCCAGGATCTACCTGTTCAACAACAGCACCAAGTTTGGCAAATACATCCACTGCAACTTTAACTAAAGCAGCGACTTCTGGATCGACATCTGCGTATCCAAAGTTAGGACTGTAGGCGATTCGCAATCCTGCTACACCTTGATCTAATTCTAAAGTATAGTCTTGTTGAGCATCTGGTAAAGCATACCAATCACGCACATCCGGATGAGCGATCGCATTTAAGGTAATAGCTGCATCGTTAACAGTGCGAGTGAGAACGCCAATATGAAACAAAGTACTTGTATGGGCTGAGGGATAACCAGCAACACGCCCAAAAGTGGGTTTAAAACCAAATACACCTGTTAACGCCGCCGGTGTTCGGGAAGATCCGCCGCCATCTGTACCCAGGTGGATTGTTCCCAAGCCCAATGCAGCCGCTACCGCCGCACCGCCGCTACTACCTCCGGGGGTAAGTTCTGTATTCCAAGGATTACGGGTGATACCAGTTAGGGGGCTATCGGTGACACCTTTCCAACCAAATTCTGAGGTTGTGGTTTTTCCCAGTAATACTGCACCCTGTTCTCGTAACTGGGCTACTGCTGGTGCATCTTCTTCCCAAGGTTGATTGGCGTTAATTGCTTTACTTCCTCGGCGTGTGGGTAAACCTTTAGTTAAGAGTAAATCTTTGGCTGTAAAGGGTATTCCATCGAATAAGCCCAGGGGATTACCGTTTAACCAACGTACTTCTGAGGCTTGAGCTTCAGCAAGAGCTGTGTTTTCATCTACAATCGCAAAGGCGTTAACTAAACTGTTGTAAGTATCGATTCTGTCTAAGGCGGCTTTGGTGACTTCAACTGGTGATAATTGGCGATCGCGGTATAGTGAAATCAGTTGAGATGCAGAGAAGTTGGTGATTTCTGACATATTTATAGGTGTAGGGAGCAAAGTTTTTCAACGCAGAGTTATCCAGAGATTAATTCTTGACTGAGTTAAATTCGCAGTTGCAATAGTCCAGTTGTTAATGCTTCATCCCACAAAGGCGATTTTTGGATTGCTGATACAGAAAGTGGGGGATTTATAGCTGGTGTAGAACTGTCGCCATCAGTTAAAAAAGATTGCTCTGATTGGAGAGATAATTGCCAAAATCCTATATCAAGCCACTTACTAAATTTAAACCCAACTCGCTGAAAGACTCCAACAGACACAAAACCAACAGCTTCATGTAAAGCTACACTGGCTGGATTGGGTAAAGCGATCGCAGCAACAACGTTATAAAATCCTTGTAGTTGCAGTAACTTCAATAGCGCTGTGTACAAGGCTTTGGCAATTCCTTGGCGGCGATATTTCTCACCGACGTATACGGAAGATTCTACAGACCATTGATAAGCTGCACGGGTACGATATGGACTAGCGTAAGCATAGCCGACAATCTCACCATTAATTTCGCAAACTAACCAAGGCATTTGCTGTTGGTAGCTCTCGATCCTCTGTTGAAACTCAACTTCGCTTGGTGGTTCTAATTCAAAAGAAATCGTGGTTTCGCGGACAATTGGCGCATAAATTGCCAGCATTTGTGATACATCTCGTTTATCGGCTAGTCTAAGTCTCGTTTTCACTGTAATTGAACACTTGCTTTCTCAGAACAATTTATGATAGTTTTCTGTTTAGAGCTAAAATACGGTAATTCAATCAATTTACCGTATTTTATTTCATAACTCAATCTCCAAACCAATGCTGAACAAAGAGTACTGGTTGCGAAATACGTGTATCAGTACTTATTGAGCAGCATTGTGGAAATAAGCTTCCATGCAAATACAAACTGTTGGTATTTTAAGTCCTGGCGACATGGGACAGGCGATCGCATCTGTACTCAATCAAAATGGATTGAAAATCATAGCTGCTTTGGACAATCGGAGCGATCGCACTCGACAATTAGCAACCGCCGCCAATATTCAAGATGTCGGTTCAATTAAACAACTGGTTATTGAATCGGATATTGTGCTATCAGTTCTAGTTCCCGCCGCCGCTACTGCAGCCGCAGCACAAGTTGCTGAAATCATAGGCAATGTTGGTAAGAGTATTTTATATGTTGATGCCAACGCCATATCACCTCAGAAAGTAAAAAATATCGCCCAACTCATCGAATCAAAGGGCGGACAATTTGTCGATGCATCAATCATTGGGCCACCGCCACGAGTGCCCAATCGCACCCGCATCTATGCATCAGGAAAACAGGCTGTAGAACTGCAACAACTGCGGGATTATGGATTAGATATTAGGGTAATTGGTGATGAAATTGGTAAAGCTTCTGGGTTAAAGATGTCCTACGCAGCCCTCACAAAAGGATTGACAGCAATTGGCACAGAATTACTAATTGCTGCCCATCGCCTCAACTTAGATAAAGAATTATGGGATGAAGTAGCCACTAGCCAACCAGAACTAGCAAAAATACTGACTCGTTCTCTGCCATCCATGACACCAAAAGCACATCGATGGATTGGGGAAATGGAAGAGATTGCAGAAACCTTTGAAGCGTTAGAATTGACAGAGCTAATTTTCCAAGGTGCAGCTGATGTTTACCGCTTGGTGAAAGAGACCTCTTTAGGTAAAGAAACACCAGAAGACAGCAAAAGCGATCGCGCGATCGCAGATATCATTACCACTCTTTCCCAAGAAGCTTTAGGAGTCAAGAGTCAAAGGTTGGAGAGCCGCGATTAATCGTTTCTGTACTCAAAAGTCAAGGGTAATACCAATTTGAAAAAAGAATGTGACAGATTGTAGGGGCACGGGCATTGCCCTGCCCTCTAGAATATTATTTAAGTTTAGAGAAGATCATTAGTGATTGATTTGTCACTTGTGGAAAAAGCTAGCTCAATTGGGGGACGCAACCGTCCCCCAAACCCCCTCCAAAATGATTGTTTTGTTGTCAATTTATTGTTTTAACTGAACTGTATTGTCCGATAACTAAGAAAATAAGTAGGGCTTGCTGCAATACTACAAGGGATAGCTTTTGGGAAAAAGGCTTCCCTGCGGGACGCTGTTCGCGAACGCCGTGAGCGTCAGCCGAACGGTTAAAGACTGTTTCTTTCCCTTTTCCCATGCCCCTTTTCCCCCTTAACCGAAAAGTATTAAGGCTTGCTGAGAAAGTCAGAGCAAAATATTTTTATAATTAATCACTTTTATTTATCATTTTAAAAAAAAAGAGTATTTGCTCCTATCTTGGGAAAGACGTAAATTGAAACTCATAAAGCAAACGCCAAATGAGTTACCCAAGCAGGTGCACTATGAAGACCGCCACAAAAACATTATCAAATAGCGTTGATGCCCAAATCGTTCAAAATACTCAAGTTTTAGAAACAGCGCCGCAGACATCCACAGAACAATTAACACAAGGACAACGGCTCGCGGATAAATTAGCTAATCAAGTAGGTTCTTGGAAATTTCTGATTTGTCAAAGCACGATTTTGGCAGGATGGGTGGGAATGAACTTAGCTCCAGGAGTTCCTCACTGGGATGAGTCACCATTCATCATGCTCAACTTAGTGTTTTCATTTGCTTCCGCCTATACAGCACCCATTGTCTTGATGAGTCAAAATCGTCAATCTGACACCGATCGCAGAAATGCGGATATCGACCATCAAGTGAATTTGAGGGCTAGTCAAAATATTGAACTGCTACATCAAAAATTGGATGAATTACACTCTCAAAAGCTCAATGAACTAACTCAAATTATCAAAGAGCAGCAACAAGTAATCCACGAGCTTAAAGTAACTTTAGTCCATACTCCAAAAGAAAATAAAGAAGTTAGAGTGGCTGGATTGCCAGGCTTACATGTTCAAACCAACAGTAAATTTACAAAACAACCTTCTAGCAATAAATCTTTTACTGTTACTCAGCAATTAGGTGATAATAGCAAAGTTGTAGAAAAGCTAATTCACTAATATACATCAGCCATTAGTATGTTTTGGTTTACTAGATAATCACCTACACTCTACTTAACTCGATACATTTGTAGGTTTAATCAAATCTTGAAGTTTTTGAAAAAAGAATATTGGATCTGAGTGAGTTCATCAAGTAAAATGCTCATCTTTTGACTTCACTACCAGTAGACGCAGCTTAACAATTGAATTGGAGATGCTATATCTGCACACTTCATTAAATAGCCATTTTCCCAGCTTTTACAGATATCAAGTCACACCAACTGAAAAGTATCAGCTATCAAATTGAGAGAGAAGTGAAATGAACGAACTGATTACAGCTATACCCACCGGAATCACAGCTTTTGTAGCTACGAACTTAGATGATTTAGTCATACTTACACTGTTATTTGCTCAAGCAAATGCTACTTTCCGTCATCGTCATATCGTAATAGGTCAATATCTGGGATTTTGTACTTTGGTGATTGCCAGCCTATTTGGTTTTTTCGGCGGTTTAATCTTACCATCGCATTGGATTGGGCTGTTAGGTTTAGTGCCAATTACCATTGGATTTAATCGTCTGATAAATACAGATAATGATGAATCCTCTGATATAGAATCAGGAATAGAATTTTCTAATTCTTCTATTTTTAGTAGTTTTTTATCTCCTCAAGCTTACAGTGTGGCAGCTATTACTATTGCTAACGGTAGTGATAATGTAGGAATTTATATGCCATTATTTGCTAACAGTGCTATTTCTGAGTTACTAGTAATCATTGCCGTCTTCTTACTACTGGTTGCTGTCTGGTGTTATGTGACTTATAAACTAACTTGTCAGAGTGCGATCGCAACTTTACTCACTCGCTATGGTAATAATTTTGTTCCCTTTATTTTGATAGGCTTAGGTGTGTTTATTATCTTAGATAGTGCGGCGATGACTCCAATTGTCTTGACAGTAGCTTGTCTGGGTTTAATGGGATTAATCAAAATCATTCAAACTTCCAAACTCAAAACTCAAAGTTTATAACTGTAGAAATATATGAAAAATCTTCCTTTCGCTTTTGCAATCTTGGTATTTTTGATTAACTTAGTAGTAGCTAGCCCATCTTGGGCGGTAACCCATCTATCTTTAGTTAATAGTCCTCAACACTTTGAAGTTGGACAAAAAGTTATCTGGCTTTACAAATCTCGTCCTGACTCTGCTGAAGTCCAAAAAATCCCGGCTGAAGTAGTCAAGTTAAGTTCTAAGCAAGTGCAAATTCAAGTCCGCAAAAAAAATAGCGAAGCAATCAATCGATGGGTTAATCCTAACAGGCTGGAAAGTTTCCCTAAGATTCAAGACTCAGCATTACGCTAAATCCAGACTGATGCAAACATCTTAAACAAGCTTCCCCAGCCTAGCTAATAACTTCCTTAACTAATTATTAGGAATCTCAAACTAAGGAGAAAAATATGCAGTTCATCAAAATAGTTCTTGTTGCTCTTGTGTTTATTTTAAATCTAACTTTTGCTCAACCTTCTTGGGCTGGTAAGGATTTTACTAAAGGGGCTGATTATGCTGAAGTAACACAGGAACTTAATCAACTTCTAACAGCGAAAGCTAATCCTGAACAAGCTGGTTATACACCTGAACAATTTCAGGAACGACTTTCACAATTGCAATCTCAGAAGTATGTAATGGAAACAGCAAGAAAACGGGCGCAGTGCTTTAATCAAACCGGTAGAACTTTGGGTGTCTATGCCAATAAACCAAAAAAATCTCCAACGCAACTATACTTTTTAGCAGCTGGGCAAATTACAGATGATGATTGGGATTGTGATGGTATTTACTTTCCTGCAGGTACACAGGTAGTTTTAACTCCCAATACTGAAGTTCAACAGTTGACTGAACCAATCGCGGTGAAGTTTGTCGATGGTACGCAATCAATTGCAAGAACTAATCCCGCCACTGGTGCAATTGAATTGAATGTTGCACCTGCCAAAGTTTTCAAAGCTGGCGAAGGTAATTGGTTATTACCTACATTATCTCAGGCTGATATTGACGTACAAGTTCCTAGCCCACAACTCATTGACTAAGGAACTTCCAATCAATCGCTTTGGCAAGCAGAGGAAGCAGAGGAGGAAGAATACAATTATGTATGCTCTTCGTTCCGATCTGGAAGTCCCTAAATAAGATGTAATTAGCGCATCAATTGATGTTACACAAATAATACTTTACTCCCTCCCTCTTAGGAGGGATTTTTGTTAATTGACTAGATTACAAAAAATTATTTGTGCAGTTTGTTGACTTTTCAGATTCAGCAGCGAAAAGTTGTGGCTATGCAGTATTTATATGAGTTTTGACTACAAAGTTCCCTAAAAAGCTATTGATTGCAACTGCTTAATACTTAATTCTGCTTTTATATAGGCAAATTTGTGAATAGTTGTGTTCATAGTTATAGTAATTTGCTGACTCAGTAACGAAAAATAAACCGAAATGATAGATCTAACTTTATAGTGTATATAATACTTTGAACAACGGTATTCCGCCCGATATACCGTAAAACAAGGAGCAAATGCTGATGAGCAAGTTGCAGCATCTAGCGCAATTAGCATACCTAATTGTGGATAAAATTTTGCCAACTATATTGCGTTACCAACACATCGTTGCAAAGTGGTTGAGGGTACGTAATGTTAGCAGTTTTGTGAGTTTGTTATTAGTAGGGGCTATTTTTAGTACTGCGATCGCTTCCTGCTCTGGAAATAGTTTCGCTAGCAATCAAGATGTTAAGCTCAAGCTTGTTTCCTTCTCTGTCACCAAAGCGGCTCATGACCAGATAATTCCCAAATTTGTTGAAAGCTGGAAGAAAGAACACAACCAAAATGTGACTATTGAAGCGACTTATGGCGGTTCTGGCGCTCAAACGGCAGAAATTATAGCAGGTTCACAAGAAGCAGACATAGTACATTTGGCACTTCCCCTAGATGTCATCAAAATTCAGCAAGCAGGTTTGATTAAAGCAGGTTGGGAAACCAGATATCCTAGAAATGGTATTGTCAGTAAATCTGTAGCTGCGATCGTTACTCGTGAAGGTAATCCCAAAAACATTCAAACTTGGGCAGATTTGGCAAAAGATGATGTAAAAATAATTGCCGCTAATCCAAAAACTTCTGGTATTGCTATTTGGGAATTCTTAGCTTTCTGGAGTTCTGTGAGTCTCACAGGCGGCGATGAAACAGCAGCATTAGATTATGTGACTAAAGTTTATAAGAACATCCCTGTACTGACCAAAGATGCCCGTGAAGCCAGCGATTCATTCTTCCAAAAAGGCGAGGGAGATGTCTTAATTAACTACGAAAACGAGGTAATTTTGGCACAAATAGGTGGGTTGAAGCAGCCTTATGTTGTCCCTCAAGTGAATATTTCCATTGATAATCCCGTGGCTCTAGTTGACAAAAACGTTGATAAACACCGTACAAGAGAAGTTGCACAAGCATTTGTGAATTTTCTGTACTCAACAGAAGCGCAACGGGAATTTGCCAAATTACAGTATCGTCCTGTTAACCCTACTGTTACCCAAGAAGTAGCATCAAAACAACCGCCAATTCAAACTTTGTTTACATCTCAAGATTTAGGTGGTTGGGAGCTTATTCAGAAAAAGTTTTTTGCAGATGGGGCAATTTTTGACAAAGTTCAAGCTGCCAGCAAAGCATAACTTCTAATTTTTCATCCGGCATTCTTGTTTTTTAATAAAAGAACAAGAATTATTCACCACTTGTTCTCAATTAATAATTATTATGATCTTTCGTAGCCTATCGAAGGATAATTTTTTCCTCGCATCTCTAATGGTTCTTGTCAGCGGTATTACTGCTTGTGGTAGTGGGCAAGAATTAAAAAGTCAGGTAAGTATTGATGGCGCAGCCGTAGGTTTTCCTATTTCTCTAGCAGTAGCAGAAGAATACCAAAAGGTGAAAGCTAGTGCAAAAGTTAGCGTTGCTTCTAGTGGTACAGGTGGCGGTTTCAGTAAATTTTGTAATGGTGATATTGATATTGTTGGTGCTTCTCGTACTATCAGGAATGAGGAAATCAAAAAATGTCAAAGTAAGAAGATTGAGTTTGTCGAGTTACCCATAGGCTTAGACGGCGTAGCTGTAATTGCAAATCGTAAAAACGACTTTGCTAAATGTCTAACTATTAAAGAAATGAATACAATTTGGAGTGGTAAATCAGATGGGAAAATATTGACTTGGGATCAAGTTAATCCTAAGTTTCCTAAGCTACCACTGAAACTCTATGCGCCGGCTTCTGATACGGGAACCTTTGATTATTTAACTCAAGCTGTTACTGGTAAAGCCAAAAATGGACGCACTGACTACACTCCGAGTCATAATCAAAACCTCTTAGTGCAAGGTGTTTCCGGAGATGAATCGGCATTGGCCTATGTGGGGATATCTTACTACATTCAAAACCAAGACAAACTCAACTTAGTTGCTATCGAAAACCTCAAAGGTGAATGTCAAAAACCAGTTCCCTTAGATAATGTCCTCAAAAACACCTACACACCTTTGTCTCGTCCCCTCTTCATCTATGTCAGCAAGATATCTTTAGATAACAAGCCAGCAGTCAAAGAATTTGTCGATTTTTATCTAGAAAATTCTTGGAAGTGGGTAGATGGTGCTGGATATGTTGCACTACCTGATGAAGCTTACGTCAAGGTAAAACAAAAATTTGCGGCTGGAGAAACTGGGACAAAATTTCAAAAAGCCAAACCAGGTGAGCCAATTACAAACTTTCTTTAGACAAATCTCCGGGTAGAGCAATTCAAACAAGATTTGTAGCCAGAATTTAACTGTTTATGCAAAATACCACTTCTCAGGACAATCCTTATTTACAACCGAGACAATCACTAGATAAAGATATATCTGAAGATATCTCAGAAAGGATTGTGGGAGCAATTTTATTTGCTTGTGCTTTAGTTTCTGTATTGACTACCTTTGGTATTGTATTCATTATCTTTCAGGAAACATTTGGGTTTTTCCAAGAAGTTTCCTTTGCCCAATTCTTCCTTGATACTAAATGGACACCTCTGTTTGCAGAGAGACATTTTGGCATTTGGCCTTTAATTAATGGCACTTTCTTGACTACAGCTATTGCAATGTCAGTTGCTATTCCTTTGGGTTTATCTTCTGCCATTTACTTGAGTGAATATGCTCAACCTAAAGTAGCAGCCGTTTTACGCCCAGCAGTGGAACTTTTAGCAGGGATACCAACGGTAGTGTATGGTTACTTTGCATTATTATTTCTGACACCATTACTGCGTCATATTATCCCTCTGGAAATATTCAATTCCTTAAGCGCTGGGTTAATGATGGGAGTAATGATTACGCCCACTGTTGGCTCTATTAGCTTAGATGCTATTCGCTCAGTTCCACGTTCTTTGCGAGAAGGAGCTTACGCTTTAGGTATTACAAAACTGGAGACCATTTTTAAAGTAGTTCTCCCAGCCGCACTTTCGGGAATTATCGCCTCGATTATTTTGGGCATTTCTCGTGCTGTGGGTGAAACAATGACTGTCCTCATCGCCGCCGGACTACAGCCAAAGCTGACTGTAAGTTTTGCGGAATCAATAGCAACAATGACAGCTTACATGGCACAAATTTCTGGCGGAGATAGTCCGCGTGGAAGTCTCAATTTCAAGACTTTATATGCTGTTGGTGCAGTTTTGTTTGTGCTTACCCTATCTTTGAATATTGTGAGTTACTGGGTTGCTAATCGTTATAAGGAAAAGTACGAGTAATAGCTATGGCTACTAGTTATCAAGACAATGATTCCTTTACATCTGGGGCAGAATTTGCTGATAATGTTGACAAAAGAGAGACTTTAGGAAAAGTATTTGAGATAATTTTTTTGATTGGGTTGCTGATTGGTGTATTTGTCCTAGCATTGCTACTTTTTGATATTTTGGGAGATGGATTAGGCAGGTTTTTGTCCCCAGGATTTCTGACAGAAACCCCTTCTCGATTTCCTGACCAAGGTGGTATTCGTCCTGCTATTGTCAGCAGTATTATGTTGGGACTTGTGGTAATTTTTGTCACTGTACCAATTGGTGTAGGAGCAGCTTTATATCTAGAAGAGTACGCGCCTAAAGCTTGGTGGACAGCAGTTATTGAGATTAATATCAGTAATCTGGCTGGAGTACCATCTATTGTTTATGGTTTGCTAGGTTTAGGCGTTTTTAATTATTTGCTTGGATTTGGCCCTGCTTTGATTTCTGGAGCATTGACTTTATCTTTGCTATCTTTACCAGTCATTATTGTCACCTCTAGAGAAGCAATTCGCGCTGTCCCGGATTCGCTGAGAAATGCTTCCTACGGCTTAGGTATCACCAAATGGAAAACTATCAGCAGTCACGTTTTACCATATGCTGTTCCTGGTATTCTGACGGGGGTGATTATCTCTGTATCCCGTGCCATTGGTGATGCAGCATCTTTAATTGTTGTAGGTGCTGTAGGTTTTCTCACGTTCAACCCTGGTTTGTTTCAGAGATTTATGGCATTACCCATTCAAATTTACAGTTATATAACTCGTCCTGAACCAGGTTTTGCTAGTGCAGCAGCAGCCACGATTATTGCGTTGTTAATCTTGATTTTAGTTTTAAATGGTATAGCCATTTATATTAGACAACGCTTCACTATTAATTAATCACGAAATCAACTGAATTTTTGATTTTATTAATCAGGTATTGCATAGATACTAGGAGATTTGCAAAATGTCATCATATTCCAGAAACAGTAGAAGTCCACTAGATAGTGCCACACTAGACCAAAGCAATACAGTATTCAATGTTGAAGGTGTGAAAGTCTACTATGGGGGATTTTTAGCACTTCTGGATGTCTATTTAAATATTCCTGAGAAACAAATAGTTGCTTTTATTGGCCCTTCAGGATGCGGTAAAAGTACCCTCTTACGCTGCTTCAATCGGATGAACGATTTAATTCCTGGTGCTAAAGTAGAAGGAAGGTTAAATTACCGCGATCGCAACATTTACGATCCCAGGATTAATTCTGTCAAATTGCGTCGCCAAGTCGGGATGGTGTTTCAACGTCCGAATCCTTTCCCTAAATCAATCTATGAAAATATTGCTTTTGGCCCCCGTTCTAACGGCTACAAGGGTAATCTCGATGAATTAGTCGAAGATTCCCTACGACGCGCCGCGATTTGGACTGAAGTCAAAGACAAACTTAAAGAAAAGGGTACAGCCTTATCTGGTGGACAACAGCAACGACTCTGCATTGCCAGAGCGATCGCCATGAAACCAGATGTATTATTAATGGATGAACCATGCTCAGCTCTCGACCCAATTTCTAGCCGTCAAGTAGAAGAACTCTGTTTAGAATTGAAGGAGCAATACACCATCATTATGGTTACCCATAATATGCAACAAGCAGCCAGAGTTGCAGATTGGACAGCTTTCTTCAATACAGAAATAGACGAACACAGCAAACGTCGCGGAAAATTAGTCGAGTTTAGTCCTACAGAGCAAATGTTCAGTTCGCCGCAAACTAAAGAAGCCGAAGACTATATTAGTGGACGCTTTGGTTAAGCAAGTTAATCTGAGTTGTACAGACGCGATTAATCGCGTCTGTACAAGAGTAAAAAGCCCCGCCTCGAATTTCTGTTTAAAAAGAAATACAGTTCAGTTAAGAAAATTAATTGATAACAAAACCAAAAAACTAGTAACTAGTTACTCAACAAAAAACCGAACAATAATTTTGGAGGGGGCTTGGGGGACGCAACCGTCACCCAATCGGGGGTTTGGGGGAGAATCCCCCAATTCTTCTGGCTTCTTTAATAAGTGACAAATCAATCGCTAATGAGCTTAACCCAAGCGTATTGGTTTAAAAAGGGAATAGAGAAAAAAGCGAGTTGTTTGCCAAAACCAAAGATGATTCTGATAGACACAAGCTTTTCGAGTGATGTTTTCAATCACTTTCAGCGCCAAAATTGAAATTTAAAATAGCTATAATATAAATGTTGGTGTAGCAATATTTTACGCTATTATAATGACTACCTTACCTACAACAAATATCTTTTTCATCCTAGGTATTGTCTTTTTACTAATTGCTGTTTTAGGAAGCTCAAAAATAGCCTTTATTGAAATTAATCCTGGTTGTTTTGGCAGAACATTAGCCTTAGTTTTAGGGGTCGCTAGTTTGGCTTTTGTATTTCTAGGAGGTAATTTACCTGTAGAAAATATTAATGCGATCGGGAATTATTTAGCTAAAGCAATTCAACAAAATTTCAACTCATTGAGTGAGCTTTTCAATTCTTAGTATTTGTAGTAGACTAACACAACACAGTTTATCTTAGCGACCTTATTAAATCTGAAGTAGGGTGTGTTACGGCTATGAAAGTATTTGGGACTTAGAGACAATGAAATTTAGCCGTAACGCACCGCTGCATTGATGGTGCGTTAGGTGCGAAGATAGTTATTTCGTGACAAATCATCTTGGAAATAAGCGCCTAACACAACGCCAGTTCGCTCAAGTCGAGCTTATTTTTACTTTATAAGTAACCTCTTAATCTCATAAAGAAAAACAATGAACGAAATTACAAAACCAGTTTTTAAAACTGTGATTCAGTTTGTTTTTTCTAGTAGTAAAAAATTATCTCAGATGCTCGTTCATCTGTCTCATTCTGCATTTGATAACATTTCACCAAACATCCAGAATTGTTGGAGGGAGGGCTAATGAGCAAAGCAAAGCAATTGAAATTAGGTGCGTTCATGCGCCCAGTCAGCATACATACTGGTGCTTGGCGCTATCCTGGGGCTTTACCTGATGCCAATTTCAACTTTCCTGCACTGAAAAAATTCATCCAGAAGCTAGAAGAGGGTAAGTTTGATGCATTCTTTATGGCAGATCACTTGGCGCTGCTGAATATGCCCATCAACGCCCTCAAACGTAGTCATACAGTCACTTCCTTTGAACCTTTTACTCTACTTTCTGCCCTCGCTAGCGTCACCGAACATATCGGACTAGTAGCCACAGCTTCTACAACTTATGATGCACCTTTCCATATTGCGCGTCGCTTTGCATCTCTTGACCATATCAGTGGCGGTCGCGCTGGCTGGAATATTGTTACCACATCAAATCCCCACGCAGCCCTTAACTTTGGCTTAAAAGAAGAGGTGGAACATGACGAACGTTATGCACGAGCGAGGGAATTTTATGATGTCGTTACTGGTCTTTGGGATTCCTTCGCTGACGATGCATTTATCAGAGACGTAGAATCTGGTATTTACTTCGATCCCGACAAATTTCATGTTCTAGCTCATCAGGGAAAATATCTCTCAGTGCGAGGGCCGTTGAACATTGCTAGACCTGTGCAAGGATGGCCTGTGATAGTCCAAGCGGGAGCATCGGAAGCAGGACGACAATTAGCTGCTGAAACTGCAGAGGTCGTATTTGCTGCTGCGACTAATTTGGATTCAGGCAAAGCTTTCTTTGCTGACATTAAAGGACGGACACGAGCGATTGGACGAGATCCAGATAGCATCAAAATTCTTCCTGGCGCTTTAGTGATTGTGGGCGAAACTGTAGCAGATGCACGGGCTAAACGTGCCCATTTGGATAGCTTAGTACACTACGACAGTGGTATTGCCAGCTTAAATAGCGCCTTGGGCTACGATGTTTCAGACTTTGATCCAGACGGGCCTTTGCCAGAAATACCTGAGACTAACGCCGGACGCAGCTCGAGAGAACGAGTCATAGCAATGGCACAAAAAGAGAATCTGACAATTCGTCAGCTAGCTCAACGCGTTGGTAGTTATGGCGGACTAGCCTTTGTTGGTACACCCCAAACCATTGCCGATGAGATGGAGCAATGGCTGACGGAAGAGGGATCTGACGGCTTCAACGTTATGTTTCCTTTTTTACCTGAAGGTTTGAATGATTTTGTCGATCAAGTTGTGCCAGAACTACAACGGCGTGGCATTTTCCGCAAAGAGTATGAAGGAAAGACACTGCGCGAGAATCTGGGACTAACCCGCCCCGCTAACCGCTTTTTTGAGACTGCAACCGCCTCTGTAAGATAGATACAGCCATTGCCAATATGCCCCATGCCCTATGCCCAATCCCCAATGCCCCACCTATAGCAATTGAGAAAGCTGGCGCATATCGTTAAAGACTATCTTGGCTCCAGCTTCCGCTAAAGCAGTGCAATCGCTATGATAAGCATACCCAAAAACAGTCATTCCTGCTGCGGATGCTGCTTGTACACCCGGTACAGAGTCTTCAATTACAGCACAATATTCTGGATTGGTATTCATTTGCTCGGCTGCATACAGATACACATCAGGAAAAGGTTTGGGGCGCGAAACATCATTAGCGCTATATATTTTGCCATCAAATTTATGTAGAAGCCCCGTTAATTTCAATACCATTTGAATATGGCGGTGGCTACTATTTGATGCCACACATTTTGGTAATGTCATCTGCTCCAACACTTCGCTAATACCTGGAACTGGTTTGAGTTCTTGCTGTAACGGAGCCATTTCTCGCTCCTTACAAAGTTCCATAAAGTTTTTGGGCAATGGTTTGTTGTAAGATGTCTCTATAATCTCTAAACAGGTTTTTAACGACTTGCCAATAAATTTTTGAGTTACTTCTGCATAGGTGATAGGAAAGCCAGCTTCAGTGAGCGTTTCTGCAAAAACGCGATTAATAATTGGTTCGCTATCAACCAAAACTCCATCACAATCAAAAATCACAAGCTCGAATTGATTTTGACCCATGTTTTTGCCTCAACTTTAGGATTTTATCATAAGATTGATAATTATTTATCCTTTGCTTTTGAGGATGAATTGCCAAAGATATTTCTAAAAGATAAGACCGTTTTTGTTAATTACTTTTATTAAAAATTTATTTTCAAAGTGAGATTGTATTGGCATATTATTGATTTTTGCTTGTAAAGGCATTTACCCTGATATCTCTAATTGTTTGATATCTCCATCCTTTGGCAGGTCTAATTCTATAAACCTTGGCCCGATAATCAAAACTGTCACCATCATTAATAAACTTGTCACCATGATGATGCTCACCACGTTGGGGTCGTCAAAATTACTTGTTCCTACTAATAATGCTGCGGCAAAATTGCGTTGTGCTGTTCCTACTCCTAACACTCTTTGAGTATCAATACCAGGCCCGCCTAAAAGATAACCAACGCTAAAAGAAAAGATAATAAATACTGCACAAACAAAGATTGCACCTGTTTTTAATAAGCCGATAATATCGTTTGTGTGAATTATTAATCTAACTACTAAACCTAACAATAATCCATTACTAGATAATTTAAAGAAAATAGGCTGGAGAACAGGAGCGATCGCAGCAAATTTGGCTTTGATAAATAGTCCAATTACTAACGGGCTAATCATCATCAATAACAAAGGTTTGCCAATATCCCAAGAATTTATTTGCACACCTTGCACGACTAAAGGTAGTACTAATGGCATATAAAAAATAGTACCAACCATCAGTAACATCATTAATCCCACAGAAAAGGCTATATTGCCCTTCACTATTTGAGCAAGTTTAGGCAAAGCTGGGGGGCCTGATGCTAATGCCATGATTAATAAACCATCTTTTAATGCTTCACTGAGAGGTACTATTTGTACGAGCAGATAAACAAAACTTGGCACCAATATAAAATTTGTCAGCAACGATAAAATCACAAGTCTAGGGCTACGGAGTGGTTCCCAAATTTGTTTGATAGTTAAACCTAAACCTGCACCTAACATAGTAAACACAATAAATGTGAATAGTGCAATTTTGTCGATTATTACTAATATTTCATTCATGATTTATAGGGAATGGGGAATGGGGCATGGGGCATTGGGCATTGTTATTTATCCTTTGCCCCTCTGCTTCCTGTCGCCGAGCGGAGTCGAGGCGCTGCTTCCTCATTTCCATGCCCCAATATTGATTACTTCAACTCCAGGCTGACTTGTTGTAAGTTACCAGTGAAGTTAAACGGTACTTGGTAAGTGTCAACCACAGGAGTACCTGTATCTCTGCCGACATCAAAGGTTTCGTCTAGGGCTAAACGGTAAGCGATGGTTTTATCTACTCGACCTTCAGCTAAGAGTTGATTGTTGATGAATAATTTACCGATGCCACCTGCACCTACACCACCGTCATAATCAAAGTTGAACCGGATTGTAGATTTACCAGAGGGTAATTTTTCTGGTGATTGAATGGTGTAGCGGGCGGTATTGGCATAGTTGTAGATATATGTGGGCTTACCATCCTCTAGGAAAAAGCTCCAGCCAGCAAAGCGACCACCTTGGGTTAAAATTACACCTTCTGCCCCATTTTCCGGAATTTCTACATTAGCTGTAATAGTGAAGGAGCGATTTTTCAAATTTGGGGCGCTACCTTCGGGAATGCCCACTGTACCTGGATAGTAGGTGAATGTTGTGCGTCCTCTGGTGAAGCTGGGACGAATTTTAACATCAAATCTTTCAGCAATGCGATCGTCTAGCGGTAATACTTTATGCTTCTTGGCTTCTTTTAAAAACAATTTTTGCAGTTTTTCTAGCTTTTCTGGGTTTTTCTTAGCTAGATTATTCGCCTCGCTGAAATCTTCGGCAATGTTGTACAGTTCCCACTCATCTGTCTCAAAGCTACCTTTAACAGTTCGTTCCCAAGGTAAGCGACCGTGACGCGCCGCCGCTACCCAACCTTCATCGTAAATGGCTCGGTTACCCAGCATCTCAAAATACTGTGTTTCCCGATGAGAAGAGGCATTAGGATTATTAAATGTATATGCGAGGCTAGTACCTTCTATTGGTTGTTGCTTGACACCATTTACTTCTTTGGGAGCAGTAATTCCCGCAACTTCTAAAATTGTGGGTGTAATATCAATTACATGGTGAAATTGGCTGCGAATGCTGCCTTGGTCTTTGATATTTGCGCCCCAGGAGATTACTAAGGGGTTACGAGTACCGCCAAAGTGAGAGGCGATTTGCTTTGTCCATTGAAAGGGAGTATTGACTGCCCATGCCCAAGCAGCCGGAAAATGGTTGAAGGTTTTGGGGCTACCCAAGTCATCATAGGCAGCTAGCAGTTGTTGGAGATTTTCGGGTACACCATTGAAAACTTGCAGTTCGTTGACGCTACCTGTTAATCCACCTTCGGCACTAGCACCGTTATCTCCCACAACATATATGACTAAGGTGTTATCCAGTTCTCCGAGTTGGTCAACGGCATTAATTAACCTACCGACTTCATAATCTGTATGACCTAAAAATCCAGCAAATACCTCGGCCATGTGGGCATAGAGTTTTTGCTGTTCGGCTGAGAGGGAATCCCAAGCTGGTAATTCTTGGGGGCGGGGGGTGAGTTGGGCATTAGCTGGAATGACACCTAGTTGCTTTTGTCGGGCAAAGGTTTCTTCGCGTAATTTATCCCAACCTTGGTCAAATTTACCTTTATATTTGTCAATCCACTCTTTGGGGGCGTGGTGAGGTGCGTGGGTAGCGCCTGTGGCAAGATAGGCGAAAAAGGGTTTTTCTGGTGCAATGGATTGTTGGTTGCGAATCCAGGCGATCGCATGATCTACTAAGTCAGGTGTCAGGTGATAATCTGGCTTGTTGGGTTTGTCTATACGCTTAGTATTTTCCACTAAAGCCGGACTCCACTGATTAGTATCACCACCAAGGAAGCCGTAATAATACTCAAATCCTAACCCTGTAGGCCAGCGATCAAAAGGCCCGGCGGCGCTGGTTTCAAAGTCTGGTGTATTATGCCATTTACCAAAAGCGGCTGTGTTATAGCCATTTTGTCGCAGGATTTCGGCAACAGTAGCAGCACTCTTAGGCAAAACTGTTGTGTAGCCAGGATAACCTGTAGCTAATTCTTCAACTACTCCTGTATTCACTGAATGGTGATTGCGTCCAGTTAACAAAGCTGCCCTCGTAGGCGAACACAGGGCGGTGGTGTGAAACTGGTTGTAGCGTAATCCTGTTTCGGCTAGGCGCGTTAAGTTGGGAGTATCTACAGGGCCGCCAAAGGTACTGGCTTGTCCAAAGCCCACATCATCTAGAATTACTAGCAAGACGTTGGGGGCGTTGGCGGGGGCGGTGATTGGTTGGGGAAAGTCTGGTTGTGATTCTTTGTAGGTGAGGCCGATTTTCCCCTTAAACTCTGGTAAGGGCACAGGTAAAACCTGAGATGTAGCGGCTAGGGCGGGGCCATTGATCGTTAACAAAACTATCAATAATGATAAAGCGATCGCCTTTGCTATTCTTGGAAATAAATTCCAGGGCTTAGATTTAAACTTCATTCTTCATCCTTTCTGTAGTCAGGTTCTTTACTAAGCGAAATCCGATATGAGTTGTTCCCGTATCCGGCGCTTGAGATTCTCTCGCTGCAGGACGGAAACGGCTGCAATAGTTAGGGGCACACAGATAAGAGCCACCTTTAATAACATGTAGGGCGTTTTCTGTAGGTTTATTGGGGTCAAAACTTTGTTCCGGGCCTGTAGGATTAACACTGTGGGTTTTGTGGTTATGTCCTGGCATAAACCAATCAGATGTTAATTCCCAAACATTACCAGTCATGTCATAAAGCCCATAACCATTGGCTGGAAATGAACCAACGGGGGCAATATTTGCGTAACCATCTTTTTGAGTATTGAAAAAGGGAAAGATTCCTTGCCAAGTATTGGCTTTTTTCTCCGAATATTGATCGCCCCAAGCATAAGTTGCAGCATCTAACCCACCACGGGCGGCGTATTCCCATTGGGCTTCTGTCGGTAGTGATTTTCCTACCCATTGGGCGTAAGCTACAGCATCTTCGTAAGCAATATGAACAACTGGATAGTTATCTTGATGGGCGATAGCACTTTCTTTGCCAAATGGATGTCGCCAATTCGCTCCAGTCTGCCAATGCCACCAACTCAGTGGTTTTGCTTCTGGTTGTACTATTGCAAACACTAAAGAACCGGGTAATCTCTGCTCATCTGGTAAGTCGGGAAACTGTTCTTTTGATAAAGGACGCTCTGCAACTGTTAAATACCCCGTCGCTTTGACAAACTCTGCAAATTGGGAGTTTGTGACCTCGTATTTATCGATACAAAATGAACTAACTCTTACTTCTTGTGCTGAGAGTTCTTCTATATAACCGGAATTATCCGATCCCATCGTAAATGTCCCGCCGGGAATCATTACCATTTCTGGAGGACAGGGATTAGCGGTAGCAGCAAAAGCGGGAGGAATCGCCGTAGACATTGCTACTCCTATAACCAATAACAGCGCTAAAAAACTTTTCCTGAACACAGTGGTTTTGACTGTTAACAAAAAGAAATCAAAATTCAGACTCAATATTGCTGATAAATATTCATCAGTCTATTAATATGCAAAAAATTAGCAATTTTTCATTTATTGAAAATTGCCATGAATTTGCGCTATTTTAAAAAAGTTTATCTTGTTTTAAATTTGCATCATACTATATATTGATGTAGTTACCGTATTTAAGACAATATTGATAACCTACCTCTTAAGCAAAAATAAGTCAAGAACTTTGTTCGCTGGCATTGATATAGCCTGACAACTCATCGACTATTGCAATAGAAGGATTCCTGATTCAGGCAACGATTCTCGATATGCCCTGTCACCAAAAGTTATTAACTTATTACATATCCTGGGCTATTATTATGAGCGATCGCATTTCAGCGCGTAAATATTTTCAAGCCGTTTTACCAGATATTTCATATTAGAAAATACATTAGTTTTTTCTTCTGCTTCTTCCTCTATTGAATATTTCAAAGCATAGATTCCGGCTGAATGTGCAGCTTGAATTCCGACATCGCTATCCTCAATCACCACACAAGATTCTGGCGGAAATCCCATTTTATTAGCTGCGTATAAAAATAAACCTGGGTCAGGTTTCCAAGAGCCTACCTCATAAGAGCTAAATAAGCGAGCGCCAAAATAATGCGATAGATTTGTGACATTTAAAGCCTGGCGAATTTTAGCGATAGGCGCACTTGAGGCAATACAAACAGGATATTCTAGCGTTTTGAGCATCTCTGGAACGCCTGGAATTGGCTGTAAGGAAAATTCAAATAATTCATTCACCCTTTGACGATATTTGACCTCAAAATCAATAGGTAAATTTATGCCATATCTTATTTCTATATCCGCTAAAATTAAAGCCAACTTTCTGCCACGATATCGACAAATCAGACTGTCAACCGATTCATTAATAAAAGGTAGCAAATCGATAAATGCTTGGTTACAAAGCTTTTCACTATCAACTAATGTTCCATCCAAATCAAAAATGATACAAAGATGCTTCATTTATGAAAAATAATAAAAGAAATTATTCCGTTTCAAATTGTTGACGGTTAACAGTTAACAGTCAACCGTCAACAGTGAACTAACTTTGATAAGGTCGTGGTAGTTGGCGCAATTTATGAGCAGTATCTAATTCACTGTTGTTTTTTCTGCCATATCCCCAACCTAAGATGCGGCGATATTCACCCATAATCCCACTATCAATTAAATCATCCTCTTTGACTGCAACATTGGTATGAGATTGGGGTGCAACATAGAGTGCATCTGCTGGACAGTATGCTTCACACATAAAGCAAGTTTGACAGTCTTCCTGGCGTGCGATCGCAGGTGGTTGGTTAGGAACTGCGTCAAAGACATTGGTAGGGCAAACTTGAACGCAGACATTGCAATTAATGCACAGTTGATGGCTGACAAGCTCGATCATGATACTGAGGCTGTAGTTTGAGTTGTTAATACTGGTGATGTCGTAGTCTCATCTGTAATCCAATCCCGTCTTACCCACAGCTTATTTAAACCACCTGTGGCTTGGTAATAACGCTGATTGGGATCGGTTTCGGGATAATCTATGCGAATATGTTCGCTGCGGGTTTCTTTGCGATGCAAAGCGCTAAAATATCCCCATCTTGCTACAGCAGTCAAAGCAGCAGCTCGTCGAGAAAATTCGATATCGCGCACGGTATCTTGTTTTGGATTTCCTTGTACTTGCTGCCACAAAGTTTCTAATTTGGCGAGAGAATCTAAAAGTTTCTGCTCAGAACGCAAGTAATTCTTCTCTAAGGGGAATACCTCAGCTTGAACACCACGCACGATCGCCTGACTATCGAATGTTTCAGATGTGGGAGATTGCGAGGCGCTACGCTCCGCCTTCGGCGAACGCATTCCCGCTTGTCCAGCAGGATAGACAACTCTTTCATGAGCGCGATCGCCCAAACTTTTCGCAAAGGCGGCTGCACCTTCTCCTGCCCATTGTCCTGTAGATATTGCCCAAGCAGCATTAGGGCCACCACCGCCAGAAGCTAAACCAGCTAAAAATTCTCGTGATGCTGCATCACCTGCGGCGTAAAGTCCGGGTACTTTTGTCCCGCAACTATCATTGATAATCCGAATTCCACCTGTACCCCTGACTGTACCTTCTAGAACCAAAGTTACAGGTACTCGTTCTGTATAGGGGTCAATGCCAGCTTTTTTATAAGGTAAATACGCGATGAAGTGCGACTTTTCAATTACTGCTTTAACTTCAGGAGTGGCTCGATCCAAACGAGCATAAACAGGGCCTTTTAAGAGAGCATTGGGAAGAAATGCGGGATCGCGACGACCATTGATATAACCGCCTAAATCGTTACCTGCTTCATCGCTGTAACTAGCCCAGCCAAAGGGAACTCCCCTTGTAACTGTGGCATTAAAAGCGGTCGAGATGGCATAGTGATTAGAAGCTTCCATACTGGAGAGTTCGCCGCCAGCTTCCACAGCCATCAGCAATCCATCACCTGTATTGGTATTGCAACCTAAAGCTTTACTCAAGTATGCACAACCGCCATTTGCTAGGACTACTGCACCAGCGCGAATGGTATAGGTGCGATGATTTTGCCTTTGTACACCTCTAGCGCCAGCCACAGAACCATCTTCAGCTAATAACAGTTCTAGAGCGGGGCTTTGGTCGAGAATTTGCACGCCCACACGCAACAGGTGTTTGCGAAGTACCCGCATATATTCCGGGCCATAATAACTTTGGCGCACGGATTCCCCATTTTCTTTAGGGAAACGATAGCCCCAATCTTCTACTAGGGGCAAACTTAGCCAAGTTTTTTCAATGACACGTTCAATCCAACGTAAGTTAGCGAGATTTTTTCCAATGCGGTAACGTTCTGATACAACTTTCTCCCAATGTTCTGGAGAAGGAGCCATGATGCCATTTCCACTGGCTGCTGCTGCACCGCTTGTACCTAGAAAACCTTTATCTGCAATGATGACTTTCACACCTTGGGCGGCTGCTGCTGATGCGGCCCATGCTGCGGCGGGCCCACCACCAATTACCAGCACATCGGCGGTTAGTTGGAGTTCTGTTTCGCTATCGACTGTGAGCAATTCTTTTTCCTCCTTGTTGGTAGTTGCACCCTGTTTGGGGCATTGGGCATTGGGCATTGGGCATTGGGCATTGGGCATTGGGCATTGGGCATTGGTATGTTCTTTCCCATGACGGCAGTTTGCACAACACTGGAAACCAGCAACGCACTGCCTCCCCCATGCTCGATTCCCTATGCCCAAAAACTCCATCCCCGTTCGGTACTTCGGCGTGAGCGCTCAGTCGAACGCTGACGCTCACGGCGGAAACCTTGTGGGTGGAGTTTTTCATATTGTTTGGTTGCGTAAGTCGGCAAGCAAGTTCAAAGAGTATTGATAAATATATGATTTCAGATAATATGATACCCTAATTATTAGGTTTTCAAAATTAAATATTGCAAATTAATTTGATGGATAAGAAAACGAACCGCAAAGGCGCGAAGTACACTAAGGAAGAGAGGACAGAGAGAAATTGTAAGTAAAGAGGCGATCGCAATATTTGACAATCGCCTCTTGAACAAGACCCATTAGAAAACCAAAACCTATTGTTTTACAACCAATTCAGGATTAGTAATCGAAATCGCCACCTAAGCCACCGCCACCGGGTGCAGCAGGTGCAGCATCCTTGGGTTCTGGCTTGTCAACTACAATGGCTTCGGTGGTTAATACCATACCTGCAATTGATGCAGCATTCTGCACGGCGGAACGGGTTACTTTGGCGGGATCAACAATCCCAGCTTCAAATAAATCTACAAAGTCACCAGTGGTTGCATCATAACCAACGTTGAATTCTTTCTCTTTGACTCGTTCTGCAATTACTGCACCGTTTTGACCGGCATTTTCAGCAATTCTCTTGAGAGGTGCAGACAGTGCGCGAGATACTATCAATGCGCCTGTTAACTCTTCATTCACGAGGTTAGACTTTGCCCATTCTTCTAAGCCAGGTGCTAAATGTGCCAGTGTTGTACCGCCACCGGGAACAATACCCTCTTCCACAGCAGCTTTAGTGGCGTTGATCGCATCTTCCAGACGTAGCTTGCGGTCTTTGAGTTCGGTTTCTGTCGCAGCACCCACTTTTACAACTGCAACACCACCTGCGAGTTTTGCTAAACGTTCTTGCAGTTTTTCTTTATCGTAGGAAGATTCTGTTTCTTCGATTTGGCGACGGATTTGTTCTACCCGTGCTTTGACAGCTTGCTCGTTACCTTCAGCTACGAGGGTGGTGCTATCTTTGGTGATGGTGACGCGTCGGGCTTTACCGAGTTGGTCAAGTTTGGTAGCATCTAGTCTCAAACCAGCGTCTTCGGTAATTAACTGTCCGCCTGTGAGGATGGCAATGTCTTCTAGGATAGCTTTGCGGCGATCGCCAAATCCAGGTGCTTTGACAGCTGCTACATTCAGCACGCCACGCAAACGGTTAACTACTAAGGTTGCTAAAGCTTCTTTTTCAATATCTTCGGCAATAATTACCAAAGGACGACCAGCACGCGCTACTTGCTCCAGTACGGGTACGAGGTCTTGTACCAATGCGATTTTCTTATCGGTTAACAGCAAGAAAGGCTCATCAAATACAGCTTCCAAGCGCTCGGCATCGGTGGCAAAATAGGGAGAGATATAACCCTTGTCGAAGTTCAAGCCTTCTGTAACTTCTAGTTCGGTGGTGACTGACTTACCTTCTTCTAGGGAAATAACGCCTTCACGACCAACTTTATCTAAGGCTTCAGCAATTAAAGCACCTACAACTTCATCGTTACCAGCAGAGATAGCCGCAACCTGTGCGATCGCTTTAGAATCTTCTACAGGACGGGCGTGTTCTTTAATCTTGTCCACTAAAAAGCCTGTGGCTTTGTCGATACCGCGTTTGATTTCAATGGCATTCGCACCAGCAGCTACGTTCCGCAAACCTTCTTTGACAATGGCGTGAGCCAACACAGTTGCAGTTGTAGTACCATCTCCAGCAGCATCGTTAGTTTTAGAAGCAGCTTGACGAATTAGAGATACACCTGTGTTTTCCACGTGATCTTCTAATTCAATTTCTTTGGCGATGGTAACGCCATCATTCACAATTTGGGGTGCGCCAAATTTCTTTTCTAAAACAACGTTACGACCTTTGGGGCCGAGGGTAACTGCTACTGCTTCAGCGAGAATATCAATTCCTTTTTCCAAGGCGCGACGGGCATTTTCGTTGTAAATGATGCGTTTAGCCATAGTGATGCAAGTTCTCTCTAAATATTGTGTAATTTCATCAATTGCGAATGTGATTATTGATTCACTATTCGCTTTTTGACTTGTGGAGTAAAAATGATTAATAACTAATGGCAATCAACTAGGAAACAATTGCCAAGATGTCCTTTTCAGATAAGAGGACATACTCTTCTGTACCTAGCTTAATGTCGGTACCTGCATACTTGGAGTAAAGAACCTTATCGCCAATGGCAACATCTATAGTGTGAATGGTGCCGTTATCGTGACGTTTACCAGGGCCAACTGCAACAATTTCACCCACCTGTGGCTTTTCTTTAGCGCTATCAGGCAAGAAAATACCTCCCGTTGTTTTCTCTTCAGATTCACTAACCTTGATGAAAACGCGATCGCCTAGAGGTTTAACAGTAGATACGCTTAATGCTATAGCTGCCATACAAGATTCTCCAAACTAACTTTTTGAAGGTCAACAAATAGGTGTAATTAAGTGATGAACTAATGTCAGGGAATTTTTGCTCAATTGGACAAGGGTAATTGATCATGCCTATTGTTTCTCAAACCAAACATTAGGCATGAAAGGTTTTTTAATTAAACCAATCCAACGAATAGTGAGCAAAATTAGGAATTGCTAGTCGTGGAGGATAAACTACATTAAGTCTATCGAATTAACGTAGTTTACTTATATTAAGTATCATGTCATAAGCTTTTAAAAAAAGCAAGTAGTCCAAATCTACTGAATTTAGGTGCAGCGATACAAGATTGGTAAAATTTAAATTTTGATATTAGCCTAAAAAATAGGAAAAACCCAGCAATTATTGATAATTTCTGGGTGTAGAGGTGGTATTAAAAGTTGTTACTGTGAATTTTGTCAATTTGGGATGCTCATCAGGCTGATTCAGGATACAACAGCTTTAGCTACTGTTGTATCAATTGCGCTATCCCAATTTGGTTGCTGTTTGATCAGTCCTAGACGAGTGAGTAATTGAGATTGATTGATTAATTCTTGGCGATACTCATCATTTGGAACTTCAAATATCAGGTTCCGACGGCCTAAAGTTAAATCAGCCGCCTGTGGTGATAACTTATTTTCTTTGACCAAAATATCTACTGCTGCTTGACGGTTATCTTTTGCCCAAGATATTGCTTGTTTATAGGCTTGTAAAAACTTTTGTATAGTCTCTGGATTCTTTTCTATATAATCTGTTCGCCCAAATAAAGCTACATAATTTAACAGATAACCTTCACCATCAACTAAGGGTACTACTTCTTTTGCAACTTCAGCACTGGCATAAAAAGGGTCCCATGTTCCCCAGACATCAATCGCACCTGATAATAATGCAGATCTACCTGCGTCATTCTCAATTTGCACCCACTCTACATCAGTATCTTTGAGTCCGGCACGTTCTAATACTCTAATCGCAAAATAGTAGCTTTTCCCTGATGGATTCCCAAGCTTTTTACCTTTTAAATCAGCAATTTTTTTGATAGGTGAATTAGGTAGAACTAACAAAGCATGGGTTTTAGGACTACGTTCAACTAAAGCAATTATCTTAATAGGTTGACCCGCAGCAATTGCGGCTACTGGTGTACCACCCAAACCCAAATCTATAGCGCTAGCAGATAAAGCTTCCGTCACTGGTTTGAGTGATAACATCCGGCGAAACTCAACAGTAGTTGATTTTTCTGCTAAGGCTTTCTCTAATAACTTTTGTTCTCTTAATGCATATACAGCAACATATGGTGGTTGAAAGCCTAGACGTAGTTTGGTGGAACTCACATCAGTGTTAGCAGCTACAGGGGTAGCATTAGTAGATGTATTGGATGGAGAATTAGCCAATTTACCGCAAGCTGCTAAAGCTGCTGTTGATATACCCAAACCCAGCAATTCACGGCGTTTTAGCCTCATATGGTTACTCTCCTCACAGATTGAAAAGGGAATAGGGAACAAATTTTAAAAAATAATTATCTAGTAGTAAAGTAATATTAAGTAAATTATTTTATTTGGCTAAAATACATTGCAAATATTGCATTACAGATGAGCCATAAAAAGCTGTGCTTTACGCCAGATTAATTATCTATAAATTAAGTTTGTATGCAATTCATTAAATAAGATGGTAGTTAAATTTCTTTCCAATTTAACTACCATAAGCGAGTAGATTTAATGGTATTGAAAATTATAATTGCATATATAATCACCAAAATCAAGAGATTTTTGATTGAATATTTACCTCTATCAAACATTGGGGAACATGGCAAAAATTTGATAATTATTTTTCTATAAAAATTAAATAGAAAAATAATTAATCAGTTAAAATCCTGATTGTTTCACTATGAAAGTACTAACTTCTATGTGGATAATCCCAGTAAAATTTTCAGTTGCAAATGTCCATTTATAACCTGAGACCTGCCTGTTTCATGAGTGGGAGAATGCGATCGCCAAAAAATTCCAAATCAGGCTTAAAGTCATAAAAGCTCAACTGCAAGCCATCAATACCCGCCTCTTTCAACTGGACAAACTGCTCGACTACCTGCTCAGGCGTACCGATGACCTCGATGTTACCACCAATAGCCCGCCGCTTTGGTTCATCTCTACCGACGCGACCTTTCCAAGCATGTGCGTCACTATCAAATCTGCTAAAGCCTGAAGGCGCAGCTGGGTCAGCATGAGCAACGATCGCATCGTGATATTCCCACGTTTCGCGCTCAGTTTCGCGGCTAATTACCATTGGGTTGAGGAGTGTCCGTACTTCCCGCCCAATATCCCGTGCAGCTTGCTTTACTCTTTTAGTATGTGGGGGTAACGCTTCAATGGCACTCTGGAAATCTGAACCTGCTGGGCTAGTAATAAACACAATGTCAGAATAGCGTGCAGCAAAGGAAATACCTGCATCTGAGCCTGTAGCATTGACTAGCACCGGACGGCCATATTTAGGCTTAGGCGTTACATAAGCACCATTGAGTTTCCACGAAGACTTACCCTCAAATGAGAAGTTTTCATTATCACCCCATAAACGTTGCAGTACTTCGATAAACTCAGCTGCAAGTTCATAACGATGATCATGCTCAATACGATTCCAACCAAACATTTCATGTTCAACAGCGCGGTGTCCAGTCACCACGTTAATACCCCAGCGCCCCCCTGATATATGGTCGAGTGTTGCGCCATATTTAGCTAAGTGCAAGGGATGAATCGGCCCGTACAACACATGGATTGTAGAGATGAGCATAATCTTTTGTGTCACGCTGGTGAGTGCAGCTGTAGTCACAAAAGAGTCAAGTGCTTGACCATTGAACACGCCACCATAGCCACCTTTGGGTAGCCACTGTGACAGTGCAAATATTAAATCAAAGCCCAGCGCCTCAGTTTTTAGCACCAAATCCTTGTTGTATTCAAAGCTCCAATCGGTAGTGCGTGGTAATGTAGAAGCACTCCAACCGCCTGCTTGGATGGGGAGAAATAACCCCAACAATACAGGCTGTTGCAATGCTTGGGAGAGCGGACTGTCGGGGAAATCTGTCGGAGCCAAAAAGCGATCGCTTCCGACAATTGAACCAGGGTAATGGCTAAGAATCATCGCTCAAATTGGGTAGATAACTAATAGACTTCTTGCATAAATATTTGGGCGATTTGGGCGTTGTTGAGTATGCGTGTGAAAGGCTTACAAAGAACAATAAAAATCAATCTTCCCATTTCCCACGACGGCAGTTGCTACAACGCGGGAAACCCGCGAAACGCACTGCCTCCCCAATGCCCAATGCCCAATGCCCATTTAATCTATTGGTTCTGCACCGATCGCACTTAACGCGGCTTTGGCGATCGCAATATCCTGCTCAACAGTACCGCCACCAACACCAATGGCTCCTACATGGACACCACCAAAGCGAATAGGTAAACCTCCACCGAGATTTGTTAATAAATTCCCCGAAGCTAGAGGTAACGCCACAGCCAGATGATCGGCAAAGTTTCCTGTAGGGCGACGAATCGAAGCTGCTGTTTGGGCTTTGCGTTTGCTAGTCTCTACGCTGTGAGGCGGTGCGCCATCACCATGTGCAAAGGCTACCAAAGTTAAAAGTGAGTTGTAAACAGCTATCGATACATTAGCGCCTAGATTTTGGCTTTCTTTTAAACCTGCTTTGACTGCGGCTAATGCAGTATCAGCTGTAATTAATTCAATAGTTCTTGTAGATGTAGATGTTTGTACCATAATTTTTATCTCCCAACTCCAACAGCTTGACGTTCTCGTTTTGCTACTTCTGCACGTACTAAAGGAATGACTTCCCGCCCGTAATCAATAGCATCTTGTAGCGGATCGAAGCCCCGAATTAGTAATGTAGTGACACCTGCGTCATAGTAATCAACTAAAGCTTCTGCAACTTGTTCTGGTGTTCCTACTAGCGCAGTTGTGTTACCTGCCGCACCAGTAGCAGCTGCGATCGGTGTCCATAAACGCTTATCGTAAATCTCGCTTTTAGCTGCGAAATCCAGTAACCGTTGTGAACCTATCGCCTGTGGTCTAGCTGGGGGAGCGACTTTTGCACCTCCCCGTTGTTCTTGAATCCGCCCTAAAATATTTCTGGCTTTTTCCCAAGCTTGTTCTTCTGTCACACCCAAAATAGGACGCAGAGATACACTAAAGCGAATAGAGCGATCGGGAGGTAAAGCAGCTTTAACTTGAGCAATCCGTTCTTTCACTGCGGCTATAGGCTCACCCCACAATGCATAAACATTACTATGCTTGGCTCCTACTTCTACGGCTGGGCCGGATGCACCGCCAAAGTAAAGGGGAATATGAGGCTTTTGCAGTGGTTTGATAGCAGAGAAAGCATCTTTAACACGATAGAATTCTCCTTCGTAATCGAAGGGTGTATCGCTTGTCCAAACACGACGGACTATTTCTAAATACTCATCTGTACGACGATAGCGATTGTCATGATCAAGCCAGTCACCATCTCTTTGCTGGTCAGCGTCACTACCGCCAGTAATAATATGTACCGCAATCCGACCATTGGTGAAATGGTCGAGGGTAGCCGCTTTGCGTGCTGCTAAAGTTGGTGCGACAAAGCCTGGACGATGAGCAATCAAAAAGCCTAAGCGCTCAGTAAATGCAGCTGCATGGGTAGCAACGGTAAAACCATCAGGGCTACTAGAGCTATAGCCAATTAGTACTTTATCAAAATCCCCTTTCTCATGGGCTTGAGCGAACTCACGCACATAGGCGGGGTCAATAATGTCATCCGCCAGACTACCTGGGACACTGTTTAATTCCGAAGCAGGTTTGGTGCGGATTAACCCGATGAACTCAACTGGCATGATAATTCTCCTGAAAATGCGCCCCTAATTCTCAATCGCCATTAATCCCAATACTTTCGGTGAAGGGGAAATGGGAAAGGGAAAAAACCTTTAACCCTTAACCTTTGACCTTTTCCCCCAAACCAAACTTGTAGTATTACCAATCAATCCAACAAATCTGGTTGATCGCGGGTAATTTCATCCCATAAATATTGGAATGCGCGCCAACCTGCTTCATGAGTACCATTACGTTGTTGAATACTCAAAGCGAGATCATGCTCAATAGGAATGGGTTTACCTACGGATTCTGCTAGCAACTGGGATTTAGTCGCATCTTCTAGACGAATGAACCACCAAGCCGCCTCGTCTACAGTGTGTCCTACAGTTAATAATCCATGATTGCGGAGGATTGCCGCTTTTTTATTACCTAATCCTTCAGCAATGCGTTTGCCTTCGCTGGTATCTAACACAATACCTTTGTAATCATCAAATAAAGCATGATCTTGGTAGAAAACCGCAGAATCTTGGGTAATCGGATCAATTAACCGACCTAGTGCTGACCAAGTTTTGCCATAGAAGGAATGAGCATGAGCCGCCGCTACTACATCAGGACGGGCTTCGTGAATTTGGGAGTGAATAGCGTATGCTGCTTGATTGAGTGCGCCGTTACCTTGAACAACTTCACCTTCAGCATTCACCAAGATTAAGTCAGAAACACGCACGCGACTGAAATGAATCCCAAAAGGATTTACCCAAAAATGATCGGTGAGTTCCGGATCACGGGCTGTGATGTGTCCTCCTAATCCTTGAGCAAAACCTAAGCGGGCAAAAATGCGTAAAGCTGCTGCTAATCGTTCCTTGCGATGACGACGCTCTGTTTCTGTGGAGGTAAAGGTTGGTGGTTTAACGAGAGTACCATTGCGGACGATGGAAGTTTGCACCATGATTCTCGATTCCTATGAATAGAAGATTATTTAATAAATACAGCCATGAAACAGCCTGATATATTAGGCGTGACAATTCAGATGACTACACCGTCAAACTAGTAGCAGAATTATTTGGTGAGATGTTTTAACAGACGCGATCGCACAGAGTTAATAAAATCTTCCGGCTCATCACTATTTACCCAAAGTTATGTGGGAAATTATCTAGCACAGCAACTCTTTAAACTAGGTTAGTAACATTTTTTATTAAACTACGGCAAACCAGTCGAGCTACTGTATTTTATGCAATATGAACCTACCATAGTTCACCTCAAGAAGCAAGCTTAAGAATAGTACCCCTTGTTTTTTATCGCCATATATGCAAATCTCATATTTATAAAATACGGTTTATTGGTCAACTTACCGTATTTTATGACTGGAAAAATTCAAGATTAACTGTCACAGACTGGTTACCAAGGTTCTCAATTTGTCTGAGCCTAGCTATAGGAATTAAATTGCCAATTCCAGCAACTAGGCTCACCTTTTTCTTTAACCCTAGTTAATTATGAGCCAAAGACCATCCCATAGTTGCAGAAAATGTGTGGATGACAACAAATTTTAGATAGCGCAACACATCATTAAATTTTACGAACAGACAAAGAACAGACGCGAGATTACAACATATAAATTCGCGTTACAAAAATTCAAGATTGGCAGATTAACTCGGCTCTGTTCCAAATCAGTGAACAACTCACACACAGGAGCAAAATATGACTGTTATTATCACTCGTCCAGCTTGGACAATTGAATTTGAAAATGAAACAATTGATAGGTTAATTGATAAACACGCACCCCATATTCCGAAAAAGCGCTTGCAAGAGCCAAAAGCGATCGCCACAGCTGAAGAACTAGAAAATTTTTATCATTTTCGTGTTGGTGGTGCAGCCCATGACCTATTTATTGTGCAAGTTGTCGCCAACGTTATTGATAAAATTCCCGATCCAGAATTGCAGTTATTTTTAAGTCGCCAATTAGGTGATGATGGCGCACACGCAGAAAATACTCGTCGGCGTGTAGAAACATTATTTGGTCACGATCCCATTGATGATATTCAAAAGCAGGTGCAAAAGCATTGGGACTTTATGGGAGATATACCCCGACGTGGTTGGTTAGGCTTTTTAGCCTTCGAGCTGCACTATGAACATCATATTGTTGCCATTGGCTCATTAAATCGGCGGTTATCAAGGCTGTACGATCCAGAATCCTCCAGCTTTGCGACAGCGAGAATTATCCCAGATGAAACATTTCACCGTGCAGGTGTTGCAGAGTGGTGGTTACGTAAATTTGATAAAGCTTCGCTAACAGAAAAAGCTGAGTTAGCCGCCCAGGTTATAGAAGCAGACGAAGAAGTCCAACGCCGTCGCAATCCCTATTTAAAAGAGCATGAAAAAGTTAGCCGTCGGGCGCTGGGTATTGAAGTTGAAGGAACAGGTGTAATTTACGATACTTGGCGACAAGAGGTATTGTCTTACTTCTTCGATATTCCAGTTTCTCAGTTACCCAAACTTGTCAGCATTGACGATTAGGACGCAATCTACAGTACCTCAAGGAACCTATTATGGCTGTAACTTTAACTCGAAGCTGGAGTGTAGAGTTTGAAAAAGAAAACCTGGAAAAACTCTTTAGCCAGCACGCGCCACACGTACCATTAACTCGCGAACATCCCAGCCGTCCGCCAATTACAGAAGCAGAAAAAGAGCATTTTTATCAATATTGGGCTGCTACTGGTGGTCACGATTTGTCTATTGTGCAAGCTGCGAGTAAGGCAATCTTATTGATTCCCGACCCAGATTTGCATTTAATTTTGAGTAGACAAATTGGCGATGACGGCGCACATGCGATCGCTTTTCGTGAAAGAGTCATTGCGCTGACTGGACGCGATCCGATTGACGATATTCGTAAAGAAGCCGAACGCCATTGGGAATTTCTCGAAGATATACCCTATCGTAACTGGCTAGGATTTATTGCTTGGGAACTGCACTATGAACATCATATTTTGCCCCAAGTTTGGTTTAATAAACTGACATCAACAATTGGCGATGCAGTATTAGCCCAACAAAGTAGCGAAAGATTTAGCGATGATGAAGCAATTCATCGAGTGACAATTGCTAATTGGTGGCGCAAGAAATTTGAGCAAGCTGCACCTAATGAACGCGCTGAACTAGCTGCACAATTATTAGAATTAGATGAAGAAATTCAAAAGCGGCGTGCTGCTTATATCAAACAACGCTGGCAAGATGCAGAAAATTTTAATGGTTCTAATAGCCAAGGTATTGAACCAATATATGATGCTTGGCGCAAAGAAGTACTTTCTTACTTGCTAGATATTCCTCATCCTCAACTTACTTCTATTAATCAGTGAGTTGATATTATTCCCAGCTTCAACCAAGACAAATCAAATAGTAGGGTGTGTTGTCGCGCAGCGCAACGCACCGACTTACTATCAAATATTTATGGTGCGTTAGCCTCCGGCATAACACACCCTACACTTGAATGTCATTTACTTAAGCGAGATTTAGATCCCCGACTTCTTGAAGAAGTCGGGGATATGGGCAGTAACTTTTGCTTAATTAAGTGATATTTCACCCTACATTCAATGCTTAAAATTAAAATTTTTTAATATGCATAAAAAACAAAAATCAATATGCAAATATTGCCAAAAGGCAAAGGAATAAATATGTTCAAGCGGCTGATAAATCAGTTTTCAAGTTGGATAAATCAGAGGAGGTTGTTTAAATCTTTTCAGCAACCGGGAATTCGCTCATTCGCATTATTATTTGTCATCGGTTTGGGCTTGAGTGTTGCGATCGCATCTTGCGCCCCCAGTAATTCAGCGAACGCACCAGCAGAAAAACCCCAAGCCAGCAAGTTAACAGTGTTGAAAATGGGGCATCAAAAAGGGATGGCGCTGCTGAATATCCTTAAAGCCCAAGGTAGCCTAGAGAAGCGTTTGCAACCTCAAGGTATTTCTGTCACCTGGAATGAATTTTCCTCAACTGCACCTTTACTTGAAGGGATGGGTGTAGGTGCGATCGTTTTTGGTGGTGGTGGTGGTACAGGAAGCGTCTTTGCTCAAGCTGCTGATAAACCTTTTGTGCGAGTAGCTGCAAGTACAAGTAGTACTAGAAGTTCCGCCATCCTGGTGAAAGAAAATTCACCTATTAAAACTCTTGCTGATTTAAAAGGTAAGAAAGTCGCTTTTGCTAAAGGTGCAAGTTCGCAATATATGATCGTGCGTGCTTTAGAAAAAGTTGGTTTGAAATACACAGATATTCAACCTGTATATCTCACTCCAGCTGAAGCCTTACCAGCCTTTGAGCTTGGTGATTTTGACGCATGGGTCATCTGGGACCCTTATACTGCAGAAGCTGAACGTAAGCTGCGGACTCGTCTTTTGGCAGATAATACTACAGTATTTGGCGAAAAAGCTGCTGTAGAAAGCCCAGGATTTTATTACGCTGCACCCGATTTTGTCCGCGATCATCCAGATATTGTGAAAATAATTTTGCAAGAACTGGAAAAAGCAGGTAGTTGGGCAAAAAACAACTACAAAGACTCAGCCAAACTACTTTCCAAACTCTACAAAGTTGACTTAGCAACAATGAACATCGTAGAGGAGCGCGGAGGCGATCGCAAAGTATTACCTGTAACTGATGAAGTTCTCTCAGGCTTACAAAATATGGCAGATAGCTTCTATGAACTCAAAGTTATTCCCAAGAAAATTGATGTCAAAGATAAAAATTACAACTGGGTTCCTGACCAGAAATGGTAAAGCTTTTCTGAAGTAAAAAAATATTACATCGCTATTTTTGACGGTTGACCTTGTAAATTGAACAGTCAACCGTCAACAACTTTCAGCAGAATAATTTATTTTTTCGAGTCCTCTAACTTGCTTTTTATACGAATTTGTGGCAAATTACTCTTGATAAAATGGCTAATACCTATCAAGTTACTGTAGTTTAATGAATGATTTTATCAAAACTAGGGTTAATAGATGGTAGGACTTACGCAAGTGTCACATTTTTTTCGTTGAGGCTGTCCAGAATCAAGAGTCAAAAGTCCAAAAAACTTGAATTTTTGACCCTTGACCCTTGACTGTTGACTCTTAAACCAGAAGATTGGTGTACCAGTTGCGTAAGTCCTGAGATGGTAGTCAAGCTTTTTTTGTGAATCAAATGCTGACTTATACAAATTAAAAATGAGCCAAATTGTAGAAGAAGTTCTCGCAGCTAATCTTACTTACACTCAAAACTTCGGCGATAAGGGTAATCTCACCATACCCCCAGCTCGTCGGTTTGCAATTCTCACTTGCATGGATGCGAGACTTGACCCAGCTAAATTTGCTGGACTAGCAGAAGGAGATGCTCATGTAATTCGCAATGCAGGTGGACGTGCTAGCGATGATGCAATTCGCTCTTTGGTGATTTCTTACAAACTACTTGGGACTCGTGAATGGTTTGTCATTCATCATACTAATTGTGGGATGGAAACCTTCACGAATCAAATCATGAGTAATTTACTTGCAAGTAGTCTCAAAACAGCCAAACTAGATGAAACTGGTTGGTCTGATATTGGATCTGGATCGGGATCAAACGAAGGTAAGTTTATCAATTGGCTGACTATTGATGATCTGGCTAAAAGCGTCTATGCAGATGTGCAAAGGATTCATTTGCATCCATTAGTTCCCCCAGAAATTCCTATTTATGGCTATATTTACGATGTGAAAACTGGGCAATTAATTGAAGTACCTGAAGCCACAAAAGTTGGTCAAGTCCAGTAGTTTTACTATCAGATATACCTGCAAAACTTACTCTTTTGAGAAAGTAATTTACGTATAACATTCTGTAGGAGAGGAAGATTTTAGTCGGCATTCAAATCATATCTACCCTCATCAAAAGGATATAAAAAGAATAAATTTATACAACAAAACTGAATTTTTTGTTGGCGATATTCCGTACCAAATGTACGTTCAGTATTACGACCCAACACATAACCAAAATCCGATTCCTATTCTGCTTTTACATGGCGGCTTTCATACAGGTGCTTGCTTTGTCCAAACACCTGATCACCGACCAGGTTGGGGAGTGTATCTAGCAGAACAAGGCTGGAAAACCTATATTGTTGACTTACCAGGTCATGGTCGGTCGGGTTTTGTACCAAACTTTTCCGTAATGCCATATCAGACGGTAATCAATGCTACTGTTGCACTTCTGGAACAGATTGGCCCATCTGTGATTCTGACTCACAGTATGTCTGGTGTGATTGGTTGGCAGATAGGAAAAACTCATCCCCAACTTGTTAAAGCTATCATAGGCATTGCACCAGTACCACCAGCAGATTTATTACCCGCGATCGCCAAAGACTCTGACGAGGCTTGTCCTGAAGATCGTCCACGTATCCAGTCACGTGAAGATACTAAGAAGTACTTCACCAACTCAGATACTTTTCCCAAAGAAACATTTGAAGATTATTTTCGCAGTTTGGTCGCTGAGAGTGCGCGGATGAGTAACGAACGCAGAAATGTTGAAGGACAAGGGCTTTATATTGGCGACCCGCAGATACTATTTAATATACCCATCTGTGTGATTACAGGCGACCAAGACACACGCCATCCTTATGAAGTAGACGCAGAAACAGCAAAATACTTTCGGGGTGATTTTATTTGGCTTCCGGAAGTTGGACTTCCTGGTCACGGTCATTTACCCATGCTAGAACAGGGTAATTTAGCTATTGCTAACTTATTTATCAATTGGTTAAAGAGTAAAGGTCTATAAATAAATTAGAGGGCACAGCATTGCTGTACCCCTACAATCTGTCGCATTCTTTTTTGAAATTGGTATTAGTATCCTGCTTGTTTATTGACTACATTCCGTAAAGGTTGACCATTTCGGAAACGCTGTAAATTATCGAGAAATAGGGCGGCGATGCGCTCTTTTAATGCTGGGGAAATTGCGGAAGTATGAGGTGTAATTAAGAGGTTGGGTAACGACCACAGAGGGCTTTCTGGCGGTAAAGGTTCAATAGAAACGGTGTCTAATGCAGCACCTCCAATCCAGCCTTCAGTTAGCGCTTTAGTTAATGCTGATTCATCCACAACCGCACCACGACCCACATTAATTAAATAACCATGACTGGGAAGCGATCGCAGTACTTCTTCATCAATTAAAGCTTTGGTTTCTGGTGTCAGAGGTGTGGCGACAACTAAATAGTCAACTTCTGGTAACAAGGCGTGCCATTCATTTTGACCGACGATTTTATCAAAATTTGGTAGCGCATCAGGACGACGACGACCACCCCAAACTCGCGTTCCGAATGCTTTTAGACGAGATGCGATCGCTTGACCTATATTGCCAGTACCGAGAATTAACACAGTGGAATTTGCTAACTCTGGTAGTACTAACCAGCTTTTGCGCCAATGCTGTTGATCGTGAGCCGCTTGCAATTCTCGTAACTGCTTGGCGTGATAGAAAATCAAACTCAAGACAAATTCGGAAATGGGAATTGCATGAACCCCTGCACCATTAGTCAAGATAATATCGTGTTCTAAAAAAGTGGGCGTGAGAATATGATTGACACCCGCACTAGGAGTTTGTTGCCAACGTATTCTCGGTGCAGTTTCTAGGACTTTATGTAGAGTCGTGGGCTTTAATTTAAACCCATTGAGATAAACTTCAGCATCACTGGGATCGCCATCAAAATTACCATCACTATCTACCCGGACAAATTTTGTATCTGATGGTAGATTTGGCTCAATTTCAGCAGTTAGCTCTATCGGTAAAATTAGTTTTGTCATTGGTCATTTGTCACTTGCTGTTGCTATCAGCTCAACTAGGCTGCTGATATATTTCACAGCCTAGTTGAAAACTATATGGCTTATGAAAGCACGGGTTGTCGCTGTTCGGCTTTATTTTTCAATACAGTTGGTAATTCGCTAGTTAAAGGCTCACCTTCTACTATTTGCGATCTAAAGCCATCGGGGCCGACGGGGATATCACCAGTAATGGTGGTGCGATAAAGTACGCGCTCAACTTCTATATGATCTAGATCTTGCGGTGCTAAATGTGCGGTGGCACGGTTATCCCAGAAAGCAATGTCTCCATTGTTCCACCGGAATCGGGTGGTATAAGCAGGTTTGGTGATTTGATTGAAGAACAATTCTAGTAGTAAATCGCTTTCTTGTGGCGATACGTCTAAAATGTGGGAGGTAAAACCAGGATTCACAAATAATGCACGTTCGCCTGTTTCTGGATGAACTCGCACGACTGGGTGAATGGAAACCTGGGGATTGGCGGCGATGCGTTGTGCAAGCTTACTATTGCTGGATAAACGCAAGCGTGCATTGAAGTGATGTTGTGCTTTTAATGTGTCTGCTAGCGCCTTCACGGGTGCTGATAGTCCCTCGTAAGCAGCAACTAAATTAGTCCACTGTGTGTCACCACCAAAGCTAGGAACGTTAACTGCACGCAAAATAGACCCCGCAGGTGGGTTAACAACTGCTGTCACATCGGTATGCCAACGGTTTTCGTAGCTGGAACGACGCAGACCATTTTTCCGTTCGTAGCGGCTGCGATCGATTGGTAAGATTTCGGCAAAACCTTCGATTGGTTCATCCTCGTGGGGATGTGCATAGGTTACTTCGCCAAAACGAGATGTGAAAGCAATCTGTGCTGCGTGGTCAATGTTCTGATTGCGAAAGAATATGACTTTCCACTTCAATAATGCTTGGCGAATTTCGGCTACTGCTTCATCCGCAAGAGGACGAGAAAGGTCTACACCACCGATTTCTGCACCGATGTGACCAGCTACTGGTTTGACTTCAATATGCTTGTTGCTCATAAAAATTCTCCAGAGGTTTACCTGGGTTTGTTTGCACTCGTCTATTTCTGTTGCTATCAAGTGCAAGAGATCATCAGGAAGCGATCGCAACTCTAAATATAATACACTAACTCGATAAATTTACCGTATTATAAAATAATCCAACACAGTATTTCCCCTACCTCATCTCCTCATTCCCCAATTAACTTGGAGTTCACCATGTCAAAACCACGTTATGGTATTTGGGCACCTGTTGGTGGTAACTTTGGCCCTCTAGATACTCAAGATGAACCCATCGATGCGAGTTATGAGCGATCGCGATCGCTGATTTTAGAAGCTGAACGCTTGGGATACGCTACAACCTTGGTGGCACAGCATCTCGCCAACCCACGCAGTTTAGAGTTAGAGCAGTTAGAAACTTGGACAGCTTCTGCGGCTTTAGCTGAGGCGACAGAAAAAATTGAGATTATCGCCGCCATTAAGCCTTTACTATTCCATCCAGCTGTTTTAGCGAAGATGGCTTTAGGGATTGATACAATTAGTCGCGGACGGTTTGCCATCAATTTGATTAGCGCTTGGTTCCGTCCAGAAATGGAACGCACAAATATTCCCTTTCCTCCCCATGATGAACGCTACCGGTATTCTGGTGAATGGTTAAAAGTGGTCAGAGCTTTGTGGAGTGGGGAAAAGGTTAACTTTGAGGGAGAATATTTCAAAATCACAGATTTAAGCTTACGTCCTACCTCCATCGCCAAGCCCCATCCCCCAATCTACTTAGGAGGTGCATCTGATCCCGCCCAGATTTTAGCGGCGGAACAAGCAGATATCTACTTTATCAACGGTCAGCCAATCGAAGATGTACGTCAGGTAATTAAGCAAGTATTGAGCCGTCCGCGATCGCTACCTCAACCCGTGCGTTTTGGTTTATCAGCCTTCGTCATTGCTAGACCTACCGATGCAGAAGCGCAAGAGGAACTACAGCGACTTACAGAACTTCAGAGCAAAGAAGAACATTTAAAATTAAGCGTGGCGAAAGGTGTCGATCCAGATGCAGTTATGTTCCGACTCTTCGCTAAAAATCCTGCCGTTGGTGGTAATGGTGGCACAGCCGCAGGTTTAGTTGGCAGCTACGACACAGTTGCTACCAGAATTGCCGCTTTTTCTGATGCAGGTATCGATACATTTATGCTGCAATTCAATCCCTTTGTCCGCGAAATGACCCGCTTTGCTGAAGAAGTTATCCCCCGCGTCCGACATTTACAGCCTGTGTAGGGTATGGGGCAAGTAAGTAAGCAGAGGGGGAAGAGAGGCAGAGGGGCAGAGGGAGAGTATTAGTGTAGTTTTCTTCCTCTACGCCCCTGCTTCCTCATCTTCCCAATACCCTTATACCCAATACCCAGCAAAGCTTGCTTGCTTGTTTGCCTTGTCTATGATAATTTTTTAACTAGAAAAAGTACAGTAAATTTATCAGTTTACCGTATTTATTTGAGAAATATTATTCATATAGTCCCAGTAATTGGGATTCGAGGAACAGTAACCCATAAATTTTGTATGGGTTGAATATTTATTGCGATCGCACTAGATGAGAATCAGCTACAAAGTAGTAAAAATTGATGAACTGCATACTCTCATCCATCATAGAAACCTAAACAACCTCTCCAATTGAAAAAGACCAGTCAGGCAAACTTCAGTATTTCCAGAGGGTAGTGATATGACAATTGGATTGTTCCACCAAATGTGGGCTAGCTCCAAAGTTGAAGACCGGGAATTTTTTGCTCAAACAATTGCTGATGTGCAATTGGCAGAAACACTAGGTTTTGATTCCTGCTCTTTTGGAGAACATCATTTTGTCAGAGAACAAGCTTTCTATGGTCGATTACCAGTACCAGAAGTATTCATCGCTAGGTTAGCAGCGGAAACGACAAAAATTAAACTGGGAACCGCAATCAAAATTCTCACCTTAGAAAATCCACTACGATTTGCTGAAGTTGTGTCATTACTCGATTTATTGTCCGGTGGTCGGGTGATATTTGGATTAGGTCACGGTAGTGCTGGTGATACCAAGCATAAAAACTTTCAGCAAACTGAAAAATATCAATTATTTCGCCAACAACTGATAGAGGTATTGGATTATCTCTCGCCACAACACCAAGGTGACCAAATTACCCCACCACCGCGTACAGGATTAGAGCAATTGTTTTGGTTAGGAGTGCGCGATCGCGATACCATTGTTCTGGCTGCTCAACGTGGGTTAAATTTACTAGTTGGACAAGGCGAAGGCGCAACTGCTCAAAACATTTATAGCGATATTTATAGACAAGCCGGTGGAACTGGAGCGGTGCGAGGGTTTCGATTGGTATACGTCGGTGAAACTGATGCCGAAGCTCAACAGACAGTTGCCCAAGCTGCCGAAGTATTCTTTAGTGTGAGGGAAAAATTGCCCATATATATTGAAGCGCAGCGTCAGGGGCGTATCCCCCCTGGGCCGCCAAAAGATTTAGCAGATATGCTTAGTCGCATTAACTACATTGTGGGTTCGCCTGCAACTGTTGCTGCAAAACTTAACGAATATATTGTTGATACTAAAGTAGACCGCCTGGGAGTCAAAATTCACCTACCAGGACTTCCCCACGAAGTTGTGCAGCGAACAATGAAATTATTTGCCCAGGAAGTTACTCCCAAAGTGCAACATTCACAACCAACTGAGGCAGTTCTGTCTTCAGTTTCCTGAATTATATAGTGAGGAGATTAGTGATTTTGAATATCTAGTAAGTAGGGAGGCATAATTATTTGTAGGATGGGTTAGCGATAGCGTAACCCATGCGGGTGTTGGGTTTCGTTCCTCAAACCAACCTACGTCCATCTTATATTTAATTCCCACCAGCTACTTAGGGTGTGTTAGGTGAAGCCTTAACGCACCATTCTTTAAGAGGTTGTTTTAAAAGTGGTTTGCTGTATCTTCATCTTCATTATTACCCCCCTTAATCCCCTCGATATATTGAGGGGAAATAAGAAAAATTCGGTTCCCTCCCCTTTATAAGGCTACGGTGTACACAGAAGTCTTGAAATCCTACCTGAAACTTGATTTCGTTGCCTTAATCCTCAAATTAGGATGAGAAATGAAGTTTCAAGTCACCTCAAAATTGGGTATTTATGGGACTAAAAGGGTTGAAACCTTTGCCGCCTATACTTGTGTGTACACCGTAGCCTTTATAAGGGTAGGGTTTTCAGAATCTCCAAAATAGTTGAGAAAATTCTCAATTTTTTAACATGGTTTGGTCGTTTCAGGATTTAAGCATCGGCTGAAATAGCCAAAAAATGGCCAAATACAAAATACCTACCCTTGAGAGAGGGTTAGGGTGGGGTAAAAAAATATTTGATACATCAATTAAGACTTTTAAAACATTCTTTAAGAGTTAATTTTATCTTTATGGTATCAATCCCAAATCCAAATATTCGCAACACTCAACTAAACAGAGGAGACTAAATATTGTCCCAACTGCCAATACAATCTCTGACTTTATCCACCTCTCAAAAATCTTGGGTTTTGTTAGGTGTGGGATTAGGTGTATTCATGTCTACCCTAGATGTGGGCATCATCAATGTGGCATTACCCACTTTGGTGCAAAGCTTTCATACTAGTTTTCCTATGGCCCAGTGGGCTGTATTGAGTTATCAGTTAGTCAGTTCTGGTTTAGTTTTAGGCGCAACTCGTCTAGGGGATATGTGGGGCAAAAAACCCCTATATCAAGCAGGGCTGATTATATTTACCTTGAGTTCACTGTTATGTAGTTTTGCGCCTACTATTGAGTGGTTGATTGGTTTTCGGGCACTTCAGGGACTTGGTTCTGTGTTCATCTCTGGCCTTGGTTTGGCAATTATCACAGAAGTCTTCCCAACTTCCGAACGAGGTCGGGCGGTAGGCATTATTGGGAGTGTCGTGTCACTGGGAATTGCTTTTGGCCCTTCTGCGGGCGGGTTGTTATTGAACTTGTCAGGTTGGCATAGTATATTTCTGATCAATGTACCCTTGGGCATCATAGCTAGTTTCCTTGTGGCGCGGTTAGTACCACCATCTACCCCTAGTGAAAGTAAACAAAAATTTGACCCTTTAGGAGCCTTGTTAGCTTTATGGACTTTGGGTAGTTTTGGGTTAGGTATGACCTTTGGGCAAAGTGAAGGCTTTAGCAGTATTAACACCATCGTATTACTTGCGATCGCCACTCTCAGCTTTTTAACTTTTCTGGTAGTAGAAGCTATTCTCGACCAGCCATTACTAGAACTGCACCTATTCCGCAATCTTCAGCTGAGTATGAGTTTGCTGAGTGGTTGGTTAGCGTTCACAGTTATTGGTGGTTCTCTACTCATTACCCCGTTCTTTTTAGAGCGAGTGAAGAACTACCCAACAGTAAAAGTTGGGTTACTCTTAGCTTTTTCGCCTGTACTTAGCGGATTAGTTGCCCCACTCGCTGGTATACTTGCAGACCGCTTTGGTGCGAAATTAATTAGTTCTCTTGGGCTGGGATTGATGATTGGTGGCTGTTTGGGTATCAGCACCTTTGATGCTCAAATTACTGAGTTGGATTATATATCACGTTATTTTATTTACGGTATTGGGTTAGGTTTATTTCAATCGCCCAATAATACCACTGTTATGGGTTCAGTATCTCGCGATCGCCTGGGGATTGCTTCGGGATTACTCTCTTTATCACGCACATCTGGTAATACTGTCGGCGTTTCCTTGATAGGTGCAGTATTTGGCGGCTTAATCGCCAGTGTAGCAGCAGGTGCAGATGTATCTGTCGCTCCTCCGGATGCGATTGTTGTAGGCTTCCAAGCTACCTTTCGGTTTGCAGCGCTAATTCTGTGTATTGCTGCGGCTACTTCAGTTTTGAGGTTTACGTAAATGATTTATGACCAAGCAGAATTTGATCTACGCTGTGAGTGGGGAGTACAAGGAGTTAATCAACTTGCACCGATTAGTAATGTAATTATTATTGTCGATGTTCTCTCTTTCTCTACTTCGACAGAAATTGCAACAAACAATCACGCAATCATTTATCCCTATCAATGGAGAGATGATTCTGCAATTGATTATGCCAAGTCTGTACAAGCAGAATTATCAAAAGGTCGGATGTCAAAAGAAGGTTATTCACTTTCCCCTGCATCTTTAACTAAAATCCCTGCGGGGACTAAGTTAGTTATACCTTCTCCAAATGGTTCAACCCTAACATTGCTAACTGGTAAGACTCCCACAATAGCTGGCTGCTTGCGTAATCCTGAATCAGTAGCAAAATTTGCTCAAAAATATGGTTCAAGAATTGCAGTAATTCCTGCAGGTGAAAAATGGGAAGATGGGACACTGCGACCAGCTTTTGAAGATTTAATTGGTGCTGGAGCAATTCTGAGTTTTTTGGATGGTAGCTTATCTCCGGAAGCAGAAACTGCTTTAACCACATTTCATGCTTTGAAAAATCATTTGCCAGCGTACTTAAAAAAATGCAGTTCTGGGAAAGAATTAATTGCTAAAGGTTATGAGTCAGATGTTGATTTAGCAGCAGCTTTTAATGTTAGTGATTGCGTACCTTTCTTTAATGAAAATGCTTACATCAATAGCGACGCTCTGAAATTTTAAAGGCATAAGGCGTGAATTTTGAATGAATTTTTAACTCCTTTACCCTCTGATAATCCCCAATCTTTACTCTAAATAACCTATGGGAACCTCAGCATTCAACCATGCTAAAAATTTAGCATTAATGTTAGTAGGTGATATCTCCGCCATGAAGTTAGTGTAACTAATGTGCTCGCTAATTAATTTTTCAATCTCATGGCGATAACCTGCTTGAGTTTTGACAATTAGCACTACTTCTGGCTCTTCTGTAATTTCCCCTTGCCATATATAAGCACAGGTAATCGGGAACCAATTGACGCAAACAGCTAGTTTCTGTTCTAACAAGTCCCGACCAATCTGACGAGCTTCATCTGTATTATTTAAGGTGATGTAATATAGTTTCATAGAAAAATATTGTACTATAAAATGCAAAACCTAAAATTATTGCTGCGCCCCTGTCAAGAGCAAGATGAAGAACAAGTAATTAATTTATGGTATCGATGTAATTTAGTAGTACCGTGGAATGACCCTAAACAAGACATTCAACTTAAATTGCAAGTCCAACCAGAATTGTTTCTTGTTGGTTTAATTGAAGATGAAGTTATTGCCACTATAATGGCAGGGTATGAAGGACATCGTGGTTGGTTCAACTATTTAGCTGTAACACCAGAGTATCAACGACAAGGCATTGGTAAGTATATGGTTGAGCAAGCAACTATTAAACTGAAGTCCCTAAATTGTCCAAAAATCAATATACAAATACGTAATTCAAATATAGATGTTATTCAATTTTACAAGCATTTAGGATTTAAAATAGATGATGTTATTAGTATGGGTAAACGTTTGTAATTATTGGTAAGGTTTTGTTTATTAGAGAGATAAGCTGTCATCAGATAACTAAGGTTTCCAGATAGCATCTTTAACTTGAAAAGTTTTAGGAATTAGCTTTTGACTGTAAAACAAATCAACTACTTGCTGTTGTTCAGCAATATATTCATCCTTCATTTCAAAAACACCAAAATAGGGACGATTTTTTAAAGAATATTCCAAAACTTCTGGTTTATATTTAGTTTCTACTGCCAAAAGTTTGGCAACTTCAGTAGGATTAGCTTTCGCCCAATCTTCTACTTTGGTTTGTTCTTCCAAAACTATTTTGACTAAATCGGGGTGATTTTTGGCAAAATTTTCTGTAGCGATGTAAAAAGCGCGTTGAGGTGCGACATCGGAACCTCTAACTAACACGCGTACACTACCATTTAATTCTTTAGAAGCGAGATAAGGATCGCCAATAGGTAATGCATCGACATTACCACCTTCAAACGCTGTGGTACTATCGGGAATTTTTAAGTAAACAGGTTGAATATCATTTAGCGTCAGTTTTGCACTCTCTAAAGCTTTGAGTACAAAGTATTGTAGGGCTGTCCCTTTTTGAATTGCTAATTTTTTTCCTTTTAAATCGGCAAGGGTTTTAATAGGAGAATCTTTAGGGACAATAATAGCTTGAGCCCCTGCATTTGAACCCGTCGCCGCCACATAGAGGATGGGATTACCACCAGCTTGTGCAAATACAGGCGGTAGATTTCCTACGTTTCCAATATCAACACTACCAGCAGCCATTGCTTCCATCATCGGAGGCCCTCCTTGGAAAGATATCCATTTAACTTGAATACCTTCTGGCGCAAGTCTTTTTTCTAATAATCCCTGCGCCTTCAGCAAATTCAGCCCAGGTGTACCGCTTTGGTGACCGATATTAATCACCTTTACCTGTGAAGAACTAGGAGAGGGTTGTGCAACGGGAGAAACGTTACTTTGTGAGGTATTTTGCGAACTACAGCCAGGCAAGGCTAAAAGCCAGGTTAATACACAAGTGGCGATCGCAACTAAAAAATAGCGACGGGTTTTCATATTTGCAGTTGGAAAGGTGACAGATTGATACCTGTCACCGATGAAAATTGAGGAAAATTAATAAAGAGAAGCCAAAACCTTATCAGCAGCAGCGCGGAATGCAGTTGCCGCACCAGCACTCATATCTCGTGGCGCACAGATGCGATTTCGCAAATAGGCGAGTGTAATTGCGCCAATTGCAGCTATCTTGGGATCGATAGTATTACCATCTTTACCACCTGTGCGTCCACCTGGTAGAGGTTCACCGTTACCGTTGATGAGGTAATCAGCAAGCAATCTCAGGTGAAAATCAACCACCTCTTGAACTGCAGAAACATCGCCATCTACAGCTAAGGCTTGTACGCCTGAGTTTCTCAAAATATCACCAATAGCTGCTTCTCGATTATCGCTCAATCTCTCCGCTGCTTCTGCACGAAACTGGATGGCTTCGCTTTCTGCTGGATCTAAGGGTAAAGGATTTCCAATCGGTTCTACACCCCATCTGCGGCGTAAAAGTAAATTGTTGGTGATATTATCCGATTTCACCCGATGATAAGCTGGGCGTTGATTGAGTGCATCAAACCAAGCGTTGATTCGGGGGTACCGGGGATTACCTTTGATATGATACTGTCGATAAACTGGTAAGTTAGCCGCCAAGCGATCGAGATGGGGACTGTAGAGGATGTCTACCAAGCTAAAACTGCTCAGAAAATAGGGGCCGGGATATTTACCTAAAGTTTGTTCAAGTTCATCTAATTTAGCTTCAAATTCTGCTTGTAACTTAGCTAATTCATCAGCATCAGTAACTTTTTCTCTGAGGAATTTGTAAGCAATATCTCTAAAACCATTCGTTTCTGATTCTTCTACCCATTGTCTAGCAACAGCATTTTCTTCAGCATCTTCTGGAAATAATGCTGGCGTAGGAAATCTTTCTTCTAAAGCTAAGAGAATATCTTTAGATTCATAGACTAACTTGCCTTCAATTTTTGCACCAGGCACAAGGGTAGTCGGTACTAAATCAGTATACCATTTTGGCTTATTACTTAAATCAATAAACTCTGTCTCAAAAGGAATTTCTTTTTCTTCTAAAGCAAACCAAACTCTCTCACAAAAAGGACACCAAGAATTAGTATCTCGATATAACAAAACTGGTGGTTGAGTGTCTGGGGAAAGTTTATGCAAACTGCTGGGGATAGGTGCAGTAGATGGAGACTGTCCTGGTCTCTTTACCCGTCGCGCTGGGGTATTTTTTCGAGCAGTTTCTAAGAGTTGTTCCCAATTAGATAAAGCGTCTTGAATAGCCATTTTTGACACCTATTTAAAAATATGTCGGACGACCTTGAAAATTAGAGCAATCCTATTGGATTGGGGAAAGGAGAAAGGTGAAGGGGAAAAAGAATTAACAAGTCGTAATTACGTTATCAATGGTGATTTCAACTGAGGACTCTAATCCTCAATTTAATTACGAATTAGTAATTATTTTGAATTACCTGGCTTTATGGGGAACACCAGAAAATACAAATAATTGTTGCTCTTTTGGCGCAGGTAAATTTTCACCAATATAACGATTAATACCTACACCCATGTCTCCCGTAGCGGTGAGTTTAAACTTAACTTCTTCAAATTGAGATGCTTGTAAAACTTGCCGCACAGTGTCAGAGTAAGCAGTACCGTTAGAATGTCCGCGAGTCCAAAGAACAAAAGCACCTTTTTTACTTAGAAAACTCAAATTATCTAGCAAGCGTTTGAGTTCAGCTTCATCAGCTAAATTACCAAACACACCACAGACAATCACAATATCTGCGGGTACTGCTCCTACATAATTAGCGGAGATAGTTGCATCACCATTGATAAATTCTATTTGCTTTGCCAAACCCAATGATTCTATAGTTGCTTTTCCACGTTCAACTAAGTTGGGGTTTAATTCCACCAGTCTTGCATAGACATCTTGAGCGCGGGGGTGATTTGCTAAGGTTCCAAGTAAATCTCTACCATCACCAGCGCAAACACTAACTACACGGATTCTTCCTGCTGGAGACGCATCTAAGCTGTAGGTGATGTATTCCCGCACGATTTCTAGGCGTTGTTGTAATTTTGGTTCCGTATTATAGAGATCGTGCCATTCAAACCAATCTTTGGGCATAAGGGGTGATTCCCATTCCTTGCAAACTGTGGCTTTGCAGTGTGACGAGCACGCTGTACAATAATTAACTACTAAAAATCTATCGATTAACAGTATTTTGCAATGAACGCACAGTATCACAGAAATAGATGCAAAATCAAGTCTGCTGACAATACTGTTCCGTGAGAGTATTTATCTTGGTCAGGAGACTTAGTAAGAAAATCCGGTAAGAAATAGCTTTTCAATAAAAGCTATAAATCACTTTTAGTCAAGCATTGAGTTAGTTAATGCAGCGAAAATTCCTTGCTTGAAATTGACTTTTTCTCCTAGACAGGTGTGAGTATCGGGAAGATTATTTAGAACCAAATTTACAATAATCAAAAACCTGATATTTTTGGCTAATACCTCCACTACCCCGTCCGTCGTCTAAAAATTCTTGAACTTGTGTACGGTAAACGGGAGTACCACCTTGTTCTTGACAAGCTGTAATGAGAGCGTTCTTTCGGTAACCACCGTACACAAATAAAACGATGATAATAGCAAAAATAAGCAGGAGCGTCAGGATCACCCGATTTGCTGATGATTGCAGCAGACTATGCTTCATTATCTTTCTCAACAATGAAGAAAGAGGATTTGCCATATTACCTTCCGTTTATGTATGCGAATCATAGCTAAACATACTGGTTCATACAGGTTTTGATGTGTCAGTTCCAGAATAAACACCAGTAACATTAGCGCGATCGCATAATAGAGATGGGAGAAAATAGTTCCCTAAAGCATTGATCTACTTTGATTTTTACACCTATTTCTGAGAGCATTTTGACAATCTCCTGCAAAAAGCGATCGCTCTCCAAATCAAAATTCTTGAATAAATGTTTCATAGTTGCAATTAATTACAATATTCCGTAACTTCTCGGTTTTTGATTCCCTGAGACTTGATTAACTGCTGATGAATGCAGTAGGATAATTAAAAATCGGTTTTTACACGTACTTGCCGTAGTATTGAGTATTTCTTCTCTAAACAAGTTTTTTAACTGCTATAGCAATCCTAAATGAGTTGTGAAAAAAATGAACCATACATAAATATTTTGGGAAAATTAAAAACTTGATGATTAGTAACGAGTTCAAATAATCTCTTGACCTGAGAAAAGGATTTACATAAGTGGTAAAACTCTCGAATAAATTTTTTAGCGTACAACCAGATGTCTTCTACAGGATTTTGCGTTGGGTCATTGGGTGCAAATCTCATACAAGTAACTTTCCATTCATCTTCACTTAATCCTTGATTCAGATTATCTAAGTAAGCTTTAAATTCAGCAGAACGATGATAACTAGCTCCATCCCAAATTAAAGCAATACGGCTTTTTGGATACTGGGAAATTAAATATTGTACAAAAGCAATCGCGTTGCTAGAATCACCTTTTTTACAAGGCTTAATTAGAAACTCTTGTGTGTAATAATTTAGAGCGCCAAAATAGGTTTGTCTTTGTCGTTCATTGATCACTGGAACTTCAATCCGTTCTTTCGTATTTCCCCAAATATAACCACAAATATCTCCCCATAATAGGTGACATTCATCTTCAAAAAAAACTATGAGTTCCCCAGATACTATCTCACGCTCATGTGCCGTCAGCCATGCGGTTATTTCTAGTTTTTTTTTAGCTACTAGTTCTGCGTCTTTTTTAGGATTCTTTTTTTGTGTTTTTTTCCAACTTATATTAGCGTCTTTAAAGAGATCGTAATAGCTTTGATTTGACTCAAATACAACATCAAAATTATCTTCTACGTACTCCTTTAATTCTGATAAATGCCAATAGTTTTTCTGTTGAAGCCAGTTTAATACTACTTGTCTTTGTGCAGAGTCAAGATAACTTTTTGACCCTTTGTATTTTAGCCTCAATCCGGTTATACCCTGTTCTATAAATATATATTTCCATTTGTTTACAAAACCAACAGACACTCCGAGAATATTTCCAATCTTTGAATGTTTATAGTTTTGCATCACCATTTGTACTGCCAGTGCCCGTTTTAGTTCTCTGGAGTCTGAGGTAGCCTGAATGAACTCTATCAACTCTTCCATTTGTGCTGCCATGCACCCTATCAATGACTTCTAATGTTCACCATATCAACAACTGTGATTTTTCACAAATGATTTAGGATTGCTATATAAGCCTTTGGCAAGCAGCAATCAAATATAAATCGGTGATGTAAATCTAGTCAGTTCTCACCCAAGGAAATTCACTCAGATGACGCAGAAACTTGCTCCTACGGAATACCCTGTTCATGACTTCATTCGCAGTCGTTGGAGTCCTAGAGCTTTTAGCGATCGCGCTGTTGAACCAGAGAAACTACTATCTTTGCTAGAAGCAGCACGTTGGGCACCTTCTTCCTATAATCATCAGCCTTGGAGTTTTATTGTTGCAACTAAAGAGGATGCAACAGAATACAACCGTCTACTTAGTACCTTGGTGGAATTTAATCAAGGATGGGCGAAAAATTCTCCCGTATTGATCCTGGCGATCGCCAAAATTCGCACTGACGATGGGAAGACAAACAGACACGCATTTCATGACGTAGGACTGGCGTTAGAAAACCTAATTCTTCAGGCGACTGCTCTGGGTTTATTTGCCCATCAAATCGGGGGATTTAATCCAGATATCGCCAGAGAAACATACCAGATTCCTGAAGACTATGAGCCTGCAACCGTGGTGACAGTTGGTTATCCTGGCGATCCGCAAAACCTTCCCGATGGACTACGCGATCGCGAATTAGCACCTCGTACCCGCAAGCCTTTAACCGAATTTGTGTTTACGGGGCAGTGGGGACATACTTCACCCTTATTAAAGGGCTAAGAAAATTTTGGATTTTGAATTAATAATTAATCCAAAAAAGTTGAGATTTTTTAAATAGAAAATCTCTATCACAATGCCCAGCAATCAAACATATTCATAGAGGAATTTCAACATGGCTGACATTAAGATTTATAGTGCAGTTGTTTGTCCTTATGCTCACCGCACGCGCCTAGTTTTGCAAGAAAAAGGCATTGATTTTGATTTAATTGAAATTGACTTGCAGAATAAGCCAGAAGGTTTTACAAATGTTTCTCCCTATGGCAAAGTACCTGCAATTACACATGGTGAAAGTCGCGTTTGGGAATCTGCGGTAATTAATGAGTATTTAGATGAGGTATTCCCAAATCCGCCACTTTTACCTAATAATCCAATCGCTAAAGCTCAAGCTCGGATTTGGATTGATTTTGCTAATACAAGATTAGTACCTGCTTTTTCTACTCTCTTACGCAGTACAGATACTCAAAAACAAGAAGAAGCTAAACAAGAACTCTACAAACATCTAGAATTTATTGAGACTGAAGCTTTAGGGAAACTCTCTCAAAATGGCCCCTATTGGTTTGGTGAATCTATCAGTTTGGTTGATTTCACATTTTTCCCTTGGTTTGAACGCTGGCCTGCGCTGAAAGAATATCGTGGTTTTGGTATCCCTGCAGAATTTACTCGTGTAAAACAGTGGAAACACGCGCTGAAAGAACGTCCATCTGTGAAGGCGATCGCTCATTCTAAAGAGTTCTATATTGAGCGATATGCAAGGTTTGCTAAACCTACTCCTGTTGCTGCCTAGTAGTTAATAATTCGTAATTGATAATTCATAATAAAAATTACGAATTACCAATTACGAATTATTTGCCTAGAAATTCCTTAACTAAAGAGGTAATAACTTGAAGTTTCCGTTTTCATCTACGCGCCGAAGATTACTGTTTTTTGCAGCCAGTTTTGCTTCTACTTTTGGAACAGCGATCACCGCTTTTTGTCAAAAGTTGACTGTTAACAGATATATGTCACAGATTTTTGCAAATTAAACTCAATATCTGATGAGCCAAGAACATTGGACTGCTGTTGATCGCTATATCACCGACTTATTTGTGCAGCCTGACTTTGCTTTAGATGCAGCATTGCAAACTGCAGCTGAAGCGGGGTTACCGCCGCATAATGTTTCACCCAATCAAGGTAAGTTGCTGTTGCTGTTAGCGCAGATTCAGAAAGTGCGTACCATCTTAGAGATTGGTACACTAGGCGGTTACAGTACGATTTGGTTAGCGCGATCGCTTCCGGCTGATGGTTACCTGATTTCCTTGGAGGCTAACCCAAAGCACGCCGAAGTCGCCCGTAGTAATATCGCTCGCGCTGGTTTATCGGATATCGTAGAAATTCGCCTCGGACGGGCGCTAGATACACTTCCACAAATCGCTGCTGAAGGGCGCGTATTTGACTTGATATTTATTGATGCAGATAAACCAAGCAATCCTGATTATTTTGCTTGGGCACTCAAGCTTTCCCATCGTGGTACTTTAATTATTGCCGATAATGTTGTCCGCAATGGGGCAGTAATTGATGCTGCAAGTGACGATCCTAACGTACAGGGTATACGCCGCTTCAATCAATTACTTGCAGCAGAAGCCCGTATCAGTGCTACCGAAATTCAGACTGTAGGTAGTAAAGGGTATGACGGCTTTGCGATCGCGGTTGTCACTGGCGATATTTGAATTTTGGTGGCTAACTATCCGGTTTGTAGCTCAGATAAATTATTATCGCTGGCTTTTTCCGGTAAAAATCCACCTGCTTGCATTTGCCATAATCTATAATAAGCACCACCTTTTGCTAGTAGTTTACTGTGAGTACCATCTTCAACAATGCGGCCTTGATCGAAGACTAAAATACGGTCGAGATGGGCGATGGTAGATAAGCGATGAGCGACGACAATGACGGTTTTGCCATTCATTGCTAAATCTAGGGTATCTTGAATCGCTTTTTCGGTGATGGAATCGAGGCTAGATGTGGCTTCATCTAAAATTAGGATGGGCGCATCTTTGAGGATAACGCGCGCGATCGCAATTCTTTGTCTCTGTCCCCCTGAAAGTTTCACCCCCCGTTCACCCACGAGAGAATCATAACCCTCACTCATCTGAACAATAAAATCATGAGCGTAAGCTTTGCGTGCTGCTTGAATTACTTCCTCATCAGTAGCTTCAAGTCGTCCGTAACGAATATTTTCTAGTAAGGTGCGATGAAATAGAGACGGATCTTGGGGAATCAAGCTAATTTGCGCGTGTAGCGCATCTTGAGTCATATCGCGAATATCCACCCCATCGATGAGAATTTGTCCAGTTTGGGGATCGAACAGACGCAAAATTAAATTAACAAAAGTCGATTTTCCTGAACCGGAAAAGCCTACCAAACCCACACGCTCTCCTGGTTGGATAGTTACAGAAAGGTCGTGAAATACTTGTTTTTCCGCCGAATAGCTGAAATTAACGCGCCGAAACTCAATTTTTCCGGTAGTGATGGAATGTGCGATCGCATTTTCTCGATCGACTAACTCGTGAGGTTGCACAATAGTTAAAACACCATTGGCGATATTACCAATATGTTCAAATAAATCCAAAAATCTTCTACTTAAATTGCGGGCTTCGCTAATAATTAATAGTGATAAGCTAGTTGCAACTACAAAATCAGCAGTTGCAATTTTTCCTTGACTCCACAAAGAAAGCGAGTAATACAAAGTGGCAATTTTCAAAATCGCAGCAGAGATAAACTGAAACCAGCGAATGCGTTCTGAGTACCAATTAGCCTTTCTCACCTCTATGATTTCGCGTCTAAATCGCTCATTTAAATAGCGTCGTTCAAAACCCAAACGCGCAAACAGCCGACTACTAGTAAGATTGGTTACTGCATCGACAATAATACCAGCTGTTTCACTTCTAGCGGCTGCGGCTTTACGGGAATGAATTCGACAGCGAGTAGCTAACCAAAAGGAAATACTGATAAATAAAACTGCCCATATCCCTACCAATGCAGCTAGAGGCGGATAGGCACGATACAGTAAAATGATGGCGACGATATAGACAATGATGACTGACATAAATTCAGAAATCAGCATTTGCATCGTCTGGGTAACGCCGTAAGCAGTTTCGTTAATCCGCTGTGCTAAAGCACCAGCAAAACTACTACTTAAATACCGATGGGAATGTTGCTGTAAATAAGCATAAAGTGAGCGAATAATATGCTGGCGGTGGATAGGATGAAGAATAGTTAATAACAGTCCCGAAGAACGCCCAAATACGACTTCACCTATACTTAAAGCAGTGAACAGCATTAAGGGTTGACTGATGGTTGCAAAAATCTCACTGCTGTTAACCGTTGATTTGGTGACACTGCGGATAATTTCACCAATGGCATAGGGTAACATAATGCCACAAGTCGCGTGGATGATTTCTAAAATGACAGTTGCTATATACCACCAGCGAAATTGATTGACAAAATAGCAAATAAACTGGAATGAATTCGGCGGTAAATTGGGTGCTTCAGCAGCACGTTGAAAGGATTTAAAATGTCTGGACTTTTTTGTCATGAAAATCTATTTTCTCGCTTTACTTCAAACTTTTTGCTGTTAGCACAACTAATAATTCACAAAATAATATAAAATTATAATTTTAGTTAAATCAGTTTTATTAAATAGTAAAATTTAACCTATAAATATATATTTCACGTCCATGAAATATCGTAGACTTTTCATATCTCATACCTATTTTCTCTATTACTCTAACTGATGCTGTATTTGCTGGGTTAACAATGCCAATAATATCAGGAAATTTGAATTGCTTAAATCCATATTGAATTGTTGCTGATGCGGCTTCGGTTGCTAAACCTTTACCCCAAAAATTTGGGTCTAGTCTATATCCAATCTCTCGTTCGGTTACATTATCAATTTGCTCAATGGCGATTCCACAATAACCAATCAATTGGTTACTTTCTTTATAAATGACAGCCCATTTTCCAAATCCAAATGTTTTGTAAGAAGTTATGAAACTATTTATTTTCTCTTGCGTTTGCACAGATGAGAGAATTCCTGTAAGAGAAAATTTCATTACTTGGGGATTTGCAAGTATTGGCGCAAGTTGATGTAAATCTTGTGGCTGAAATTCTCGCAGAATTAAGCGTTTTGTTTCTATGGAAAACATTCTTGCTACAGTAGCTCAAGGGTGACAAAAAGAAAAAAATAGACGGCTGAACAAACCGTCTGCTGATATTACTTCAATTTCTAACTAACGCACAGCATCACCTTTGCGATATTCGGCGGTGATATCGTCTAACTTTTGTTTTAAATTGTCATCGAGTTTAACTTCAATTGCTTTGAGAGTGTCATTCAATTGTTCTGGACGACTAGCGCCAATAATGGGAGCAGTGATTATCGGATTAGCCAAAACCCAAGCTAATGATAGAGTAGTGAGGGATAATCCCGCTAAATCGGCGACTGTGCGTAATTCTTCAACTGTGTTAAACTCGCGATCGCGCCAATAACGATCTTGATAACGTTCTGCGGCTAAACCCAACGTAAAACGAGTTCCTTGGGTGGGGCCTTGAGCAAGATTATGTTTACCACTCAGTAAACCCCCTGCCAATGGATTGTAAGGAATTACACCCAATCCTTCCTCTTGCGCTAGGGGTAAAAGTTCGCGCTCAATTTCGCGAAACAACAAATTATAGCGGGGCTGAATTGAGACAAAGCGAGTTAAATTCCGCACATCAGCCCGACCTAAAGCGCGGCTAAGTCGGTAAGCTAAGAAATTAGAAACCCCAATATAACGTGCTTTACCAGAACGAACTATGATATCTAGGGCTTCAAGAGTTTCATCTAAGGGAGTTGACGTATCATCAGAGTGTAATTGATACAAATCAACGTAATCAGTTCCCAAGCGTTTGAGGGAAGCATCAATCGCATCTAAAAGATGTTTGCGTGAAGCACCCTGATCCCAAGGTGCAGGGCCTACCTTGCCTACAGCTTTGGTAGCAAGTATAAAATGTTCGCGTTTACCTTTGAGCCAGCGCCCAATGATTTCTTCAGTGCGTCCGGCTGTAGCAACTCCACCGCCTAATGGATAAACATCGGCTGTATCTAAAAAGTTGATACCAGCATCGGCGGCTTTATCGAGAATAACCCTGGAAGTTTCTTCATCAGTCTGCAATCCAAAGGTCATTGTGCCTAAAACAAGGCGTGAAACTGTCAAGCCAGTTTTACCGAGATTTGTGGTAGGTAATGTCATGGGATTGGGGATTGGGGATTAGGGATTGGGGATTGGGGATTAGGGATTAGGGATTAGGGATTAGGGATTAGGGATTAGGGATTAGGGATCGAGGATTAGGGATTGGGTGTAGAGATTAACATAAAATTCCTTCCCCAGTACCCAGTCCCTAGTCCCTAGTCCCTAGTCCCCAGCTTACACAGCTACAGATGCGCGACGGCTTTGTGAAATTAGCCATTGTTGCAATTGTGGGTTGCTGTAGACTTCATCGGCAATAAAATGATCGCCATCAGGCAGTAGAGTAAAATCTACTTGACCTTTGACTTGACCCAAGGTGGTGACAGTTATGAATTTTAAATTTTGGGCATTGGGCATGGGGCATTGGGCATTGGGCATTGGGCATAGTTCACAATTTTCTTTGTCTCCCTTGTCTCCCTTCCCCCTTGCTTTACTAACTAATCGCAACCTTCGCTGGCTGTTTCCAAACTGCGGCGGCGTACAGTGAGTCTTCAAAGTCGGGGGCGATGTTATTACCAGTAATGCGTGCTTCATGCTGTTCCCAATCGGCGAAGAATAAATCCTCGCTGATGCGGGAGACTATTGCAGGGATGTCACGGCGAATGCTGGGTACATCACCAATTGGCAAGCCAAAGCTGACAAAACCAGCCGGGTTGAAGACATGAATGTCTTTCAGGTAGGGTGCAGTACCAGGTACTTTCTCTAAATATTCGTGGGCTTTGCCAAGGTAAGGGTGTGTTCCTAAATCTTCATCGCGCTGTTCAGCTGGTGGCTGATAGTGATCGCGCCACAAAGCAATATGCTGGGAAAAATCGGCTAGTTCGGGGCGCTTTGTGGGATCGACAAAGTAACCAGTACCAGCGATCGCAAAATCAAACTCGAAAACATCATCGTTTACCTGAGCAACAATGCGATCGCCTTTTTCCTGGGCTGATTTCCAAGGTGCAGATAAATGCAGGTAAAAATTAGGAAAGGCGATTACCCTTTCAATTGCATCAGGTGGTGGTGTGGAACCTACTTGCCGAAATCGCCAAGCTTGAAACCAGCGAGCTGCATCAGGTAGTTCTGGATAGTTGAAGTAAGCGCCAGGATAACCACGCACGCGATTTATGGGTAAAGATGCGATCGCTTCTCTGCGGGCAAATAAATGTACTTCCTTGGCTCCCGATTCCAGCGCTACCCCAGCAGCATCGAAAGCTGAAGCCGCCGCACCCAACACCGCTACAGTTTTACCGCGCAATGCTTCAAAGTTAATCAACTCGGAGGTATGTGCATATAAATTGCGTGGTAAATCAGCTAATACAGGCGGTATATACGCGCCACCAGTACCAGCCACACCGTTAGCGAAGATAATTTTGCGGGTAGTTTCTATTTGCGATACACCGTTTACCTCAAGGTGTAGGCGCAAAAAGCCTTCAGCAGGCTCAACTCTTACTAACTTCGTCCGGTAACGTACTGAAATACTGAGAAACTGCCGATACCAGCTAAGATATTCAGCCCAGAGTACTCTGGGAATCCGGTCAATTGCTGCGTAAGCTTCAGCACCATGTCGCGCTTCATACCAAGCTTGAAATGACAATTCCGGAATACCTAATTCCGGGCCTGGTAGGTTCTTTGGCGTGCGGAGCTTTTTCATTCTTGCTCGTGTCAACCACACGCCAGCAAGGCTTTCATCCTCGGCGGCATCAATTACTGTCACGCGACCGATACCTGCACGCCGCAGCGCAAACGCAAAGACACTACCGCTACCACTACCACCAACAATTGTGACATTATGGTCAATACCTGGGCGATCGCTCACCCAGTTTTCCGGATCGGGGCCAATGAGACGTAGTGCCTCACGAGCGCGAAAATCGAGGTCAGTTGTTGTTGTCATGTCGATAGTTTGGGGGACTGGGGATTGGGGACTGGGGACTGGGGACTGGGGACTGGAGATTAGGGGACAAGGGGAGAAATTCCCATTACCAATTACCTATGCCCCATGCCCCATGCCCATTGCCCTATGCCCTAGCAAAGCTTTTATCTACTTGTGGTGATTCGATTTGAGCTACCTGGGATTCAATCGCTGTACCCTTGAAGAAGTTGGCGTTAGCTTCAGTGTAGAACTTGTAAGGATTAGCGAATACATAAGCTTTGAAGTCAGCTTCGGTAATTACGCCTTCTTTCACCAATTCCCAGCTTTCTGCGAGAGGATCTGTCAAATCGGGTACATCCCAGTGACCAACATCTGAGGAATAGATGGCGTTAATCTTCACGTTTAAGGGATTGGCTTTATCGTTGAATGCTGCGCCGATGGTGCGATCGTCAGATTCGGAACCAAAGAAGAAGCTATTCACCCAGCGATCGCGAATATCTTCAATGCTTTCAATTCCAGCTGCGGCAAAGTCTTCTAATTCCTTACCAACTGGTTGACGGCTATGACGCGCAAAGGAAGAACCCAACACAATCTTGGCTAATTCTTCTTTGGTGAAGGAATACCCTTCAGTAATTTCGCTACCGAAGCGCTCAAATAACTCGAACAACTCATCAGCATTGGTCAAGTCTGGGTTGTAGTTTTGTAGCCCCTGAAGATTACGCTTGGAGTAACGATCTACTAAATGAATGTAGACATGAGCGCCCCAATCTGCACCACCTTCGAGCATTCCCACGCGCAATTGCGGGAAGCGTTTAGTTACACCACCAAAGAACAACGCCTTCGCAAATGCTTGGGAACCATCGGCAAAGTGACCGATATGGTTGTTCATGTAGTTACTGATAGAAGAGCGACCAGTCCAACCTTGGCTGCCGTAGTGAGTAGTAATGGGCACACCCAACTCTACAGCTTTAGCCCAGAATGGATCGTAGTCATATTCGCTATCTAGACCGAAGAAGTCAATATATGAGGCATATCTAGCAACTTCTGGGAATTTATCGGCGGGATATTTATCTGCGATCGCTTTAATTGGTCGTTTTACACCACCAGGAATATTTGCTACTTTTAAACCTAGTGTATTTACTGCAAATTCTAATTCTTCAATGGCTTCTTGAGGAGTAGTCATGGGAATACCAGCTACCACCGTCAGGCGATCGCTATATTTGCGATATAAATCAGCATGATAGTGGTTAACGGCTCTTTGCAGGGCTTGGCGATTCTCTGGGCTAGCTCCAGCAGGTGCAAGGACGTTATTGGGAAACAGTACAGAATAATCTGAACCTTGTTCCGCCTGACGTTCATACAGCAACTCTGGCAGGATGTATGTAGCTAAATCGAGAGTATTTTTAGTTACTCTCGCCCACCAAGGCGAGCGAATTGTGCGATTGTATTGACGTTCTTCTGGTGTTTGTTGATACCAGTCTTTACCATCTGCTTTGGAGTTCAGACGAGAGGATTCCGCCTTGCGTAATTCGTCTACCAGCTTTGCACCACCATATTTAGCAATGTAATCTTCCAGCGCTGGTGTGAAATCATTAGTATGAACGTCAGTATCAATTATTGGATAATCTAGAGTGGCTCTAATTGCTGCGGAAGGTGAGGTTTTCAGTCTGCTATATTCAGTCATTTTTCTTTCCTTATTTTTAGCTAAGGTTTTCAGGGTATGCAGAGCATGAGGCGCACCTCAAAATGGTGGCGGTCTGCAAACAGAGGGCTTGAAGCAGTTGAGCTTAAGCATTGATCAAATGTTTATAAATCTTATAGAGTAGGCAAATTGCCCATCACAATCATGGAAGTTAGGTAGATCAGTCCACTACTAATATTCAGGCCGATACCAATCGCTCATTTGCTTTTTGACCAGCAAAACGATTACCAGGACGACGCAATCCTAGATTTTCACGCAAGGTAGTACCCTCGTATTCAGTGCGGAACAGTCCGCGTTTTTGCAGAACGGGGACAACTAAATTCACAAACTCATCTAATCCTGTAGGCAGAATTGGGGGCATGATATTAAAGCCATCTGCTGCACCGTTGTTAAACCATTCTTCTAGTTGATCGGCAATAGTTTCGGGAGTACCCAGTATGGTGCGATGGCCTCTTGCAGTAGCGAGAGAGAGGTACAACTGACGCAGTGTCAGACTCCCACGAGTAGCCAAATCTTTAACTAGTTTCAGACGGCTCTTATTAGTGTTGGTGTCGGTGGGTAGTTCTGGAGCTATATCATCTAAAGAATATTTCGATAGATCTACGCCTTTGTAATAATTCTTGAGAATGCCCCAAGCGACATCAGGATGGATCAATGATTGCAGAAACTCGTATTTCTCTTGAGCTTCTTCCTCTGTGCGCCCAATGATGGGGAAAGCACCAGGCATAATTTTCAGGTCATCGGGGGAGCGTCCATATTTCGCCAATCTACCTTTGACATCGGCATAAAATTCCTGTGCATCGGCGAGGGTTTGATTGGCGGTGAAGATAACTTCCGCAGTACGCGCAGCTAAATCTCGCCCAGCTTCCGAGGCTCCAGCTTGCACAATCACCGGGTAGCCTTGGGGGGGACGACCAACGTTTAAGGGGCCTTTAACAGAGAAATGTTTGCCTTTATGGTTGAGTATATGCAGCTTATCTGTATCGAAATAAATACCTGATTCTCTGTCGCGAATAAAGGCATCATCATCCCAACTATCCCACAGTCCTTTGACGACTTCCACAAACTCTTCAGCACGTTCATAACGCAAGCTGTGGTCTGGGTGATGCTCAAGTCCAAAATTAGCTGCGGCGTTATCGTTACCTGTGGTAACTACATTCCAACCGGCGCGTCCGTTACTCAAGTAATCTAAAGAGGCAAACTTACGTGCAAGGGTGTAGGGTTCTTCGTATGTAGTGGAGGCGGTAGCGATAAAGCCGATGTTTTGAGTTACGGAAGACAAAGCAGAGAAGAGAGTCACAGGCTCGAAATGGACAATTTTGCCATTACGACTCTGATGTTCGGGAGCGCTACCCCAAACTCCTGGACTATCTGCAAGAAAAACTGCATCAAATAAGCCGCGTTGGGCTGTCTGGGTAATTTCCTTGTAATGCTCGAAATTCAACCCAGCATCTATTTGTGTATCAGGATGTCGCCATGCAGAGACATGATGTCCAGTGGCTTGAATAAATGCACCTAAACGAAACTGACGTTTTTTGCTCATCCGCTTTTCTCTATTCTTAAATGGTGCTATCGCTTATACAGCGCGTAGCAAATCACTTTTTCAGTAACATCAGTCTTTGACTGCTGCTACAAAAGTTTGGCTAATTCTTAACTGCTCAAAACTCATCTATTGGCTTGATAGCATGATATATGCCCAAAAAATACTTGTATTTGGATAGCAGATTTATAAAATCCTTTTACTGTAAAGCTTTGAGTTAGTTGTGTCAGGCGTTCAGGTATTCACCTAATTACCAGACATTAAACATAAAGCTTACACAATACATCCAAAAAAATATGTGCTGGCAAACACAAGTATATGATATACGAATAATTAGGTTGTCAAACATTAAATATTGCAAAGTATCTGGGAGCAGGGATTAGAGGGTTATCAGTTGTTTACACAGATATTCAAGAAATGAACGATAAATATATGCTGGCTGCTCTAGCGCACAGCAAAAAAGCTTTACCAGAATGCTTACCTAATCCACCAGTGGGTTGTGTCATAGTCCATGCTGGCCAGATAGTAGCACTAGGATATACGCATTCACCAGGAAAACACCACGCTGAGGCTGATGCACTCACCTACATTCAAGGTCAAGATTTACCGTTTTTGCAAATGTACGTCACTCTTGAACCTTGTTCTTTTCAAGGACGCACACCCTCTTGTGCTTTGGCGATCGCCAAAGATCCACGCATTCAAGAAATATATGTCTCGCTAGTCGATCCAGATCCGCGCAATCACGGTAAAGGATTAGATATTCTCCAAGCAGCAGGGAAAATAGTTCATGTCGGGTTATGTGCTGAGGAAGTGAATCATTTTCTAGAAAAATATCTATTAAAGGGTTTGAAACTGTAACAGAATTTTGTAATCTTTGCCAAATAATAAATAATTCTGAGCGATGGAAAACATCACTCAGAAATTGATTGAGGACAAGGAATAAGTGTGAATTATAACGGATTATTGCTCAATTTGATTCATGATGAACCGATAAAATATTGTAATAAGCCCCGGAGCGATCGCTTATTAAATTTCCTGGAGGTTGGTCTTGGCTTCTTCTACAACTAATCAAGTTATCTTGCTAAGGATTATTAGCTGCAAATACATATTCATATTGCTTTGGTGTGTTGCACTAGGCGACAACGCACCCTACATTATTCATATTGTGTAAATATAGTTAACCAAGCTGATATTTTAGGTATAAGTTTTTCATTAATTTATTAATTAATTTTTGGTTGGCACTAATTAAAATATAAATATTAACCTGTGTATTTTTATCAAAAAAATGCACGCATCATACTCAAAAATAATCTTTATTTTTAATAAAAAATACCTACATTTAGAGAGTAAAATTGAACTTTTCCCAGACATTTAGCAAATAATTAGAAAAGCTAAATGTGTAAATTTATGCTTAAAAAAGTAGGTTTACACGGTGCTTGATTATTCAGATTGTCTATGATAATTTCTTCTACAGCTATAAAATACATTAACTCTACTGGCTTACCGTATTTAAGTAAATCATTAACCTAGCTACAGCTATGTAAAGTTGAGAATAACTAGGTTATCTGTTGCAGACAGTACATAGCCAGACCAGCAAATCTAGGAATTCATCTCATGAGCTTAGAACTCAAGCTAGCAGGTAAAACAGCAATTGTCACAGGTGGTAGTGCGGGTATTGGATTAGCGATCGCCAAAGCCCTTTATAGTGAAGGTGTGAATGTGGTCATTGCAGCTCGTAACCCCGAACGATTAGAGAATGCAGTGAGTGCAATCCAGTCTCTACCTACACCAGGGGCGAAAGTCATATCTATCAGTGCAGATTTGACTCAGGCGGAAAGCGTCGATAAAGTTGTCTCCACCACACTGGCACAGTTTGGTCAGATTGATATCTTAGTCAATAATGCTGGGTCAGCCCGTGCTGGGTCATTCCTCGACCTCAGCGATGATGTATTTCTAGATGCTTGGAACTTAAAATTGTTGGGCTACATTCGCCTAGTTAAAGCCGTTGTTCCTCATCAAAAGAGCCGAGGCGATGGAAGAATCGTCAATATCATCGGCGGTGCAGGACGCACACCTCGCCCCAACTTCCTTCCAGGTGGTACAACCAACGCCGCCTTGCTCAACTTCACAAAGGGAATTTCTAAAGAATTAGCCGAGTACAACATTCGGATTAATGCCATTTCGCCTGGTGCTACTGCTACCGAACGCGCTGAACGCTTGGCAGAACAGAACGCCCAAGCGCGAGGGATTACAGTTGAGCAAGCAAAAGCCGAATCTTTGCAAGCTATTCCCCTCAAGAGAATCGCCCAACCAGAAGAAATTGCTTCATTGACACTATTTTTAGTCTCAGACCTTGCTGCTTCGATTACAGGTGCAGAGATTATTGTTGATGGTGGAAGTACGCCGGGTGTGTAGTGAATTGGGCATGGGGCATTGGGCATAGGGCATTGGTAATTGAATTTCTCCCCTAGTCCCCAATCCCCAGTCCCTAGTCCCCAGTCCCCAGTCCCCAGTCCCTAATACAAAGATAAAAACAATGACTTCACAATACTTTGATATCAAACCAATCGCCGGACGTATCGGTGCAAAAATTATCGGTGTAGACCTGAGTAGTCATCTCAGCGATGAAATTATCAGCGATATTCGCAAAGCGTTAGTTAAATACAAAGTTATCTTTTTCCGGGAACAGAATATTGATGCTAATCAACAAATAGCTTTTGCTCGTCGGTTTGGGGAATTGACTACAGCTCATCCCACTGTACCCTCACTTCCAGATAACCCAGAAATTCTTGACCTGAACTACAGCAAAACTGTAGCACGCGCCAATAACTGGCATACAGATGTGACATTTGTAGACCGTCCCCCGCTTGGTTCTGTATTGCGGGCGTTGGTTATTCCTCCATCGGGTGGTGATACGATTTGGGCAAACTCTGTTACAGCTTACCAAGATTTACCAACTCCATTGCGTGACCTTGCAGATCAACTTTGGGCAGTACATAGCAACGCCTACGACTATGCAGCAGCTGTAGTGGATCTTCCAGAAGCAGTCAGAGCCTATCGCGATGTGTTCACTTCAACTGTATATGAAACCTTGCACCCAGTTGTACGCGTCCATCCGGAATCTGGGGAACGGGGATTATTTATTGGTGGTTTTGTGCGCCGCCTTCGGGGTTTATCACAAAATGAATCCGACGAAATCATCAAATTATTGCAAGCTTATGTGACTCGCCCAGAAAATACAGTGCGTTGGCGTTGGCGAGTAGGTGACGTAGCTTTCTGGGATAATCGCGCTACTCAACATTATGCGATCGCAGATTACGGCGATCAACCCCGCCACGTTCAGCGAATCACTATCGTTGGCGATATCCCAGTTGGTATTGATGGTAAACAAAGCGAAGCCATCAAAGGTGATTCTTCAGTATATAACCGCCGCGAAGCAGTGCTGGTATAGGGCATGGGGCATTGGGCATTGGGCATGGAAATTCCCCCTCTACGTTCCCAGTCCCCAATCAGGGGAAACGCATTTCAATAGATAATAATGAATACGAAAAAGAAACAACTGAGACTGGGTGCATTTTTACATCCGACTGGACATCATATTGCAGCTTGGCGACATCCCCAAGCACAGGCTAATCCTCTGAACTTCAAGCATTATAAGCAGTTGGCACAGATAGCCGAACGGGGAAAATTTGATATGATTTTCCTGGCAGATGGGGTCGCTGTGCGGGATCACAATACTGATGTGGAAGGTTGGAGCCGTAACGGGAAGCTAGTACATTTTGAACCTCTGACGCTGCTGTCGGCTTTGTCTGCGGTGACAGACAATATTGGCTTAGTGGCGACAGCCTCCACAACTTACAATGAACCTTTTCACATAGCCCGCAAGTTTGCTTCCTTAGATTATTTAAGTGGCGGTCGGGCGGGCTGGAATGTGGTTACTTCTGGAACGGAAGCTGAAGCTAAGAACTTCAACAGAGAAAAGCATTTAGAACACGCCACACGCTACGAACGCGCCCAAGAGTTTGTCGAAGTAGTTACCAAACTGTGGGACAGTTGGGAAGATGATGCTTTTATCCGCGATCGCGATTCTGGGATTTATTTTGAGGCTGACAAGCTGCATATTCCTCACCACAAAGGCAAACATTTCTCAGTCAAAGGCCCTCTCAACGTCGCCCGTCCTGTCCAAGGGTATCCTGTGATTGTGCAAGCTGGTTCTTCGGAAGCTGGTCAAGAACTCGCCGCCCAAACCGCAGAGGTGATATTCACCGCCCAACAAACTCTCAAAGAAGCACAGGAATTTTATGCCAGCGTCAAGGGCAGATTGGCTAAATATGGACGTTCTCCTGAGCATCTCAAAATTATGCCAGGGATATTCCCGGTAATTGGTAGTACTGAGCAAGAAGCCAAAGAAAAATACGACCAACTTCAGGAATTAGTTCATCCGTTAGTAGGTTTGGGATTACTAGGATGGGTATATGGTGGTAAAGATTTATCCGGATATCCTTTAGATGGCCCAGCACCAGAATTTCCTGATGATACCAACGGTAGTAAGAGCCGCTTGAAGCTGGTATCTGATTTGTCCAATAGAGAGAACTTGACACTCAGAGAATTATACTTGGCGATCGCAGGTGCAAGAGGTCATAGAACTATCTGGGGTACACCACAACAGATTGCTGACCAGTTGGAAGAATGGTTTGTCAATGATGGGGCTGATGGTTTCAATATTATGCCGCCTTATTTACCTGGCGGTTTAGAAGAGTTTGTTGATTTGGTGATTCCTGAATTACAACGCCGAGGTTTATTCCGCACAGAATACGCAGGGCAAACCCTACGGGAGAATTTGGGACTACCAAGGCCAGTAAACCAGTTTAACAATATTGCTAACTCTGCTGAATTAGCAGGTGTATCTGTATAGAGAAGAATATGAGTCAGAAAAAACAACTGAGATTAGGTGCATTCTTACCAGACGCAGGCCATCACGTCGCAGCTTGGCGACATCCCCAAGCTCAAGCAGATGGAGGGCTGAATATTCAGCATTACACCCAGCTAGCACAGACAGCAGAACGGGGTAAATTTGATATGGTCTTCCTCGCAGATGGTTTAGCCGTCTGGGATCGAGGACAGGGAAAAGAAGCTTTTAGCCGTTCGGGACAATTTAGCGTCCACTTTGAACCGCTAACTTTATTGTCGGCTTTGTCTGTGGTGACAAAGAAAATCGGGTTGGTAGCAACGGCATCAACTACCTATGAAGAACCTTTTCACCTCGCCCGTAAGTTCGCATCGCTAGATTATCTCAGTGGTGGGCGTGCTGGGTGGAATGTCGTTACCTCCTCCGCCGAAGCCGCAGCCAAGAACTTTAGCCAGGAAGAACATTTACAACACGCACTGCGCTATGAAAGAGCCACAGAATTTTTAGAGGTTGTCACCAAGCTGTGGGATAGTTGGGAAGATGATGCTTTAATTCGTGACAAAAAATCAGGACTTTATTTCCATCCTGATAAACTACACATCCCCAACCATAAAGGTAAACATTTCTCAGTGCGCGGCCCGTTGAATGTCGCCCGTCCGGTGCAAGGATATCCAGTAATTGTGCAAGCTGGTTCTTCGGAAGCTGGGCAAGAACTGGCTGCACGCACCGCAGAAGTAATATTTACTGCCCAGCAAACTCTCAAAGAAGCACAAGCTTTCTATGCAAGTGTCAAGGGAAGATTGGCAAAATACGGACGTTCTCCCGAACATCTCAAGATTATGCCTGGTGTCTTTCCAATCATCGGTAGCACTGAGCAAGAAGCGAAGGAAAAATATCAACAACTACAAGATTTAATTCATCCCTCTGTGGGAGTAGGTCTGCTTTCCGGACTAACTGGCCATGATTTATCGTCATATCCCCTAGACGGGCCGTTACCAGATTTACTAGATACTAACGGCGGTAAAAGCCGTTTGCAGCTAATTAAAGACCTGGCACAGCGAGAGAATTTAACCATCCGCCAACTATATTTATGGATTGCGGGCGCAAGGGGACATCGGACAATTTTAGGAACACCAGAGCAAATTGCTGACCAATTAGAAGAATGGTTTTTAAATGATGGTGCTGATGGCTTCAATATTATGCCGCCTTGGTTACCTGGCGGTTTAGATGAATTTGTTGATTTTGTCATCCCCGAATTGCAACGCCGAGGTTTATTCCGCACTGAGTATGAAGGGGGAACTCTGCGGGAAAATCTCGGTTTACCCCGTCCAGTAAATCAGTTCACCAAACTTGCATCACCTGAATTAGCTGGTGCTACTACGTGATTTTACTGATTTAACTTCTGCAAGAGTCTAGCTGTATCAAAAAAAGTCGCACTTTTTTATGAAACTCTTCTACACAGAAAAATCTCAATATGCACGCATAGTACGGGTGGCAATTATTGAGCTAAATTTAGCGGATCGGGTCGAACTGCAACAAGTTACTGTGCGCGATCGCAATAGTGAATTACTCAATTACAACCCCACAGGTAAAGTGCCAAGTTTAGCAACTGATGACGGATTCATCTTGAGTGAAACGCGCATTATCGTCAGTTATCTCAATCACTTAAATCCTGAAATCAAAATTGTTGCTGACAATGCTGACGGATTTTCTCAGCAGCTTGAAGGTATAACAACCGCGTTTATAGATGGTATTAGTACCTGGACAAGAGAGCGATTATTTCGCTCAGAAGGTGAACAATCGCCAAAAGTAATCGAATTAGAGCGATCGCGGGCGTTGAGAATTTTGGGCTACTTCGAGAAGATTTCGGATAAACTCGACCAAACTCCTAAGCTGGCTCATATCACCCTCGCATCTGCGTTGGGACTAGAAATTCGCCTTCCGGAACTGCAATGGCGACAGAACTATCCCCAACTTGCTCGTTGGTATGATGAATTTTCCGAGCGACCATCTCTGCAAGTGACAAAACCAGATTCCTAATTAACCCACCTATTTTGCTATGCGATTGTGAATTAACTTGACATCAACTCATGCAAAATTTTAGGGTATAGAGTCTGAATAGCGATGACTTAGCGTTAGGGATATGATCCCCTCAAATGTCTGGTCTGTTATTTCAGTGATTTTAGCAATACAAGCAGGTCTGACAAAGACTTTTTTACCTTGTTGGGCATCCTGACAGTTCTTCTATCCTCCTTTTTTTTGTCATTTCACAACGTTACCGTCCGAGTTTTATTTTCAGAACATCTTGTACTGAGTTTATTTTTACTTGGTGGTTACGTTAAACCTGATTTACAAAGTTCATTTTTACTAATGTTTATGCGGATGCTGCTAGTGGTTCCACTAATGGCATCTGTATCATTCAAGCTATATCCATCTGCTCCTCAAGAATTCCTCAGCTTATTCAGACGGGAACGCCGAGATGTGATGCTGCAAGCCTTGGGCTGTGGAGTACTCATGTTTTTGTACATTACCTCGCTGTACATTGGCATTGGCTTGATACCCACAGGAATTGCACTCACCATATTTTTTACCTACCCGGTGTTTACAGCCCTGCTATCTTGGAAATTTTTTGGCGATCGCCCCACATCCTTTAGTTGGCTAGTTATGGGTATTATTCTCGTAGGCAGCGTTCTCACAGTTCCCCAATCTTCTGCTACCAACAGCAGTAATACCATTGCGATCGGCATTTGCGCCAGCCTGATTGCTGGGATTTTTAACGCCTTCTATAACGTCCTTGCCCAAAAATGTTTACAAAAATTCCATCCAGTTCCCTTTACCTGGATTAGTTTTGCCTCAACTCTAGTGCTTTCTGGATTGAGTTTACTCTTATTTCCCCTTCCCAGCGCCCAGCTTGACTGGACACCTATGTGGATTGGCAGTATTTTTTCCGGTTTAGTCAGTTTTCTCGGTCATACTCTCAATAATTTAGGAATTCGCACAATTGGCGCAACTACCGCCTCTATTATTGGCGCTAGTAGTCCAGCCATGACAGCCTTAGTTGCATGGGCAACAATTAGCGAAACTTTAAACCTGATTCAATGCGTGGGGATTGGTATCGTCACCTTGGGAATTGCTTTGTTGAGCCGAGAGAAGTTTATAGGTAAGCGAATTAGGGGATGAGGGAGATAATGCGAGAATAGCAACTACCAATACCCCATGCCCTATGCCCAACATCCTATTTGATTTAGATGGAACTTTAACTGATGCCAAGCCTGGTATTACTCGTAGCATTCAGTATGCTCTTTCGGAACTTGGTTACACTCCACCAGATGTTGATGAATTGGGTTGGTATATCGGCCCGCCAATTCAGGAGACGTTTTCGCTGTTATTGAAAACTACAGATGAAAAGTTACTGACACAGGCTATTTCACTTTACCGCGATCGCTTTTCCACAATTGGATTATTTGAAAATATTCTTTATCCCCAAATTCCCGAAACCCTCAAAACTCTGCGCGCCTATGGTTATAAAACCTTTATCGCTACTTCTAAACCCTATATTTATACCATCCGCATTATTGAACATTTTGGCTTATCACCTCTATTTGATGGGATTTATGGTAGCGAACTGGATGGAACCCGCAGTGTTAAAGGCGACTTAATTGGGCATATATTACTGAAGGAAAATTTAGCACCCTCTACAGTTTTCATGGTAGGCGATCGCAAACACGACATGATCGGAGCCAAGAAAAATCAAGTTGCAAGCATTGGCGTTACCTATGGCTACGGAAGCGAGGAAGAATTAACAACTCACGGTGCTGATTGGATTGCTCATTCTCCAGAAGATATTCCCAAATTGATAATTCCTAATTTGTGACTTAAAATCATGCCACCATCTTTAACTATTCTCCATAGCTTACTTTTATTCAGCACCGCTTTTATTGCAGGTGGACTGAATGCTGTTGCAGGTGGTGGAAGTTTTATTACATTTCCGGCGCTAATTTTTACAGGCGTACCACCAATTATTGCGAATGCTACAAATAATACCGCCATTTGGGTGGCTGCACTTGCTAGTGCTGGGGCTTATCGTAAAGATTTGGGTATTAAACGGCAGGTTTTTTTGCTGTTATGTGGCATCAGCTTCTTAGGTGGAATTATTGGCTCTTTAGCTTTACTCTATACCTCGGCTGATGTATTTAAAAAGCTCATACCCTATCTATTACTATCAGCAACCCTCGTATTTACCTTTGGTGATGCTATCAGAGGATGGTTCCAGCTTCAGAGTCAGAAGTCAACGCCGGAGTCTGTACCTATATTTAACCTTGCCTTGGCACAATTAGCTATAGCTATTTACGGCGGTTTTTTCGGCGCAGGTTTAGGAATTTTAATGTTAGCAACCCTATCGTTTTTAGGTATCAAAAATATTCATACAATTAATGCCTTTAAAGCATTTTTAGGTAGTTGTATTAATGGAATTGCCATTATTCCCTTTATTTTTGCAGGTGTAATTGCTTGGAAACAAGCTATTTTAATGGCTGTGGGTGGTTCTTTAGGCGGATATCTCAGCGCCCATTATGCACGTAAATTAAAACCCCAATTAATTCGGAAATTTGTCATATTTGTTGCCTTTGGAATGACTATCTACTTTTTTATTAACGGCTAGCAGTGATGTATGGCGACAGACATCAAAAAATCTATGATTCGTGTTTTTTATGCTATAAATTTTCGCCATTTCTACATAGGTCATTTTGTGACAAAATAATTCAGAGTTCGTAAATTATTAACAACAATGAATACAGTAAATGACCCTGCTGTTGTAGCTGAAGTAACTGATTTATACCTTAAATACGAAGAAGCTTTGGCTAATAACAATTTAGAGGTAATGGATAGTTTATTTTGGGATGCACCTGAAGTAGTGCGCTTTGGTGTAACAGAAAACCTCTACGGTAGTGAAGAGATTCGTAATTTTCGCGCCTCTCGGCCGAACCCAAAAATTGAGCGAGAAATTTCTCATCTTAAAGTAGTGACTTTTGGCAAGGATACAGCAACTGTAACTCTAGAATTTCACCGCATTATTAATGATGTAGAGCGTTTTGGCAGACAAAGCCAAACATGGTACAGATTTCCAGATGGATGGAAGGTAGTTTCTGCTCATGTTTCGTTGTTACCGATATAAATTGAACCACTATGACTAACATTACCGAAATTGCGCCGGATATCTATCGCATCTCTACTTATGACTCAAATATAGATTTACAATTCATTCAATTTTTAGTCAAAGACGAAGAACCATTATTATTTCATACAGGTTTGAAGAAACTGTTTCCCCAGGTGCGTGATGCAGTAAATCAGATTATTGACTCATCAAAAATTCGCTGGATTAGCTTTAGCCATTTTGAAGCAGATGAATGTGGAGCGCTCAATGAATGGCTTTCTATTGCACCAAATGCTCAAACAGTTTGTACGCCAGTCGCAGCTTTTGTGAGTGTAGATGATTTTGCCATTCGTCCATCCAAAACTTTGCAACACAATGAAGTTTTGCACACCGGGAAATACAGCTTTCAGTTTCAACATACACCACAACTTCCACATGGTTGGGATGCAGGATTGTTTTTTGAAACTACGAATAAAACCCTATTATGTTCAGACTTATTTCATCAGTTTGGAGATGTAGAAGCAATAACTGAGTCTGATGTAATTGAGCGTTTCCGCCAAACCATCGCCAATTATGAAGTTAGTCCTTTTCCTAATTACATACCCTATACAACGCATACTGATAGGATTCTGAAAGAATTAGCAGCACTCAAACCTCGAACTTTAGCAACAATGCATGGTTCCACATTTGTAGGTAATGGTGAACGCGCATTACAGGATTTAGCAACAGTACTCCATGAAGAGTTAGTCACAAAGCAAAAGAAGGTTTAAATGTGAATTCTTTAAATTGGAAGATATTAAAGTCTCAATATTTAGTCAAAGATAAATGGCTTGCATTCCGTGCTGACACTTGTCAAACGCCAGATGGACAAATAGTCGAGCCTTTTTATGTTTTTGAATATTCAACATGGGTGAATATTGTCGCGTTAACCAAAAATCAGGAAGTTGTGTTAGTTGAACAATATCGCTACGGTATTCAACAAACAGTTTTAGAATTACCTGGTGGTTGTATGGAACCAGAAGATATTTCACCACTAGAAGCAGCAAAACGCGAATTATTAGAGGAATCAGGATATTCAAGTGAAAATTTTATTGAGACAGGAGTAATCTCACCCAATTCCGCAACTCATAATAACTTGATCCATTGCTTTTTGGCAACAAATGTAGAGCTTGTAGCCGATTTAAAGTTAGATACAACCGAAATCATCAATGTAAAACTATTGCCATTAGATGATTTAATCCAAAACATTGATAGCGGTATATTGCTGCAATCATTTCATATCAGTTCATTATTTTTCGCTTTAAAGAAACTAAGTAAACTGCACTTTATTTAATAAATATAAAACTCAAATTCCTTACACCTACATCAACAATAGGTTATCAAAATGCCAGATAAATGGAACCCAGAGCAATATGAACGATTTCAAGCCGAAAGAAGTCGCCCTTTTTACGATTTAGTAGATTTGGTAAATCCCCAAGAAAATTTACGAGTTTTAGATTTAGGATGTGGAACCGGAAAGTTAACCAAGTATCTCCATGAAAAATTAGCAGCTAAAGAAACCCTGGGAATCGATGCTTCTGAAAAAATGTTATCTGTAGCGAGTCAATTTGCAGGTAATGGATTGGAGTTTGAGCAAGGAAGAATTGAAGATAACCCAGGAGACGGTAAATTTGATGTTATATTTTCTAACGCTGCTTTACAGTGGTTAACAGAACACGAAACATTATTTGCTAAATTACGAGACAAACTGCAACCAGGCGGACAATTAGCAATACAAATTCCTGCAATGGATGATGAGCCAGTGCATCAGTTAGCTGTAGAGACAGCACAAGAATTTAATCAAGAATTAAAGGGATATGTGCGACGCTTAGAAGTACTTTCTCCGGTAGCTTATGCTAAACTACTTTATAAGTTAGGCTTTGTTAAGCAACAAGTAAAGTTGCAAATTTACGGGCATTTATTACCATCGCGAGAAGCTGTAGTGGAATGGTATCGAGGAACGTTACTCACCGCCTATGAAACACAGCTAGATACCCAAACTTATGAGCGATTTGTAGCCAGGTATCAACAAAAATTATTCAACATTTTACCCGATGAGCGTCCATTCTTTTTCCCCTACAAGCGAATTTTAATTTGGGGACTTAATCCGTGATGACATTCCCTATTTATCTCTAACACTCATCAGTCATTTGTATTGAGCAAAGACAAATAAAAATTGTACAGACGCGATTAATCGCGTCTCTAACAAAGGAAGAATATATGACTACAACTGTTTCTTTTGATCGAGTTTCTAATATTTACGATGCTACCAGAGGATTTCCCCCCGGAATCTCTGAACAAGTCACCGATTTTATCCTCAATTTGGTTTCCCCAACCGCAGATACCAAATTTTATGAAACGGGTATTGGTACTGGCAGAATTGCTGTCCCAATTGCTAAAAAAGGCTATTCTTACACTGGTATAGATGTCTCAGAAAAGATGTTGGCTGAACTGCACCAAAAATTAGAGGGTGTATCTCATAAACTAACTGCAATTACAGGAGATGCTACAGCTTTACCTTTTGATAGTGACTCTTTTGATGTAGCTTTGGTTGTTCATGTTTTTCATCTAATTGCTGCTTGGAAACAAGCGTTAGCAGAAATCCGTCGCGTGCTGAAACCAGGTGGTATTTTGCTTTATACTCATGGTCAGGCTAACTCTGCTAGTCCTGCTTTAGAAGCAAATGCGTTGAGAGGAGAATTTACTGAGCATTGGAGAGGTATTTTAGATGGCTATGGTCATCCTTTACCGCGTTATGGTGCGACTGAAGAAGAGGTTTTAGCTGAGTTAGAACAACAAGGTGCAACTTTAGAAACTGAAATTGCTGCTCAATGGCGAGTTGAAGATACTGTAGGTAAATTAATAGAAAACCAAGAAAATAAAATCCAAAGTGCAGCTTGGAGTATCCCAGATGATATCTTTCCTCGTGCTATTCAGGATTTGCGAAACTGGGCTTTAGAACGCTATGGTTCATTTGATTATATTTTGCCCGAAGAACGTCAATTTAAGATTGTTGTAGTACGCAATTGGGCTTAAATTAAATCGGTAATTTTTGTAGTCTGGGCAATACCCACCTCTGATGATTAAAAATTAAGATATTAGCTCTGATATTTTATTTATTTTAAATCTTAAATAAGTCATGAGTGCTATTGAAACAAATCCTCTTATCTCAATAGGAATTGTATTGTTCCCTAATGTGACGCAGTTAGATTTTACAGGGCCATACGAAGTTTTTGCTAAATTACCCAATACAAGTTTATATCTGCTAGCGGAAACTCTAGAACCTATCAAGAGCGATCGCGGTTTGACTTTTTTACCTGACACCACTTTTGTTCAATCTCCACCCTTGGATGTGTTGTTTGTCCCCGGAGGGCCAGGTATTGATGCCAAACTAGAAGATAAGAATTTTCTCGATTTCCTGAAAACTCAAGCACAAACAGCCCGCTACATAACATCTGTTTGCACTGGTTCTCTGCTGCTAGGTGCGGCTGGGTTACTCCAAGGCTATCGCGCCACTACTCACTGGTTATCCCTCGATTTATTGGGGTTGTTTGGGGTTGAGGTAGTACCACAGCGAGTTGTCATCGATCGCGATCGCATTACAGGCGGTGGTGTCACCTCAGGAATTGACTTTGCATTAGTGATAGCAGGGGAATTATTCGGTGAGGTAATAGCCCAATCAATTCAACTAGGAATAGAATACAATCCCCAGCCTCCCTTTAATAGTGGTTCTCCGCAAACTGCGCCGGAGGCTGTGATTAACAGCGTCAAAGCTGCTAGCCAAAATCGCCAAGATACACGTCGAAAAATTATTCAAAAGATAATTGCCCAATTGTAAAGTCTCTAATCTTAAATTAGTCAATTATTTCACAATTTTTTCGGCAATTAAATTTAGAAAAATATGTGTTTTAAAACACTGTATTCTTAGCTTTATTACCAACTTATTTGAAAAATTAGATCCCCGACTTCTCAAAGAAGTCAGGGATCTTGACACCGATATTACCAACTTATTTGTTACCAGCATTATCTAAAATTTTACTAAAAATATTGGTATAAAATGTTGCTATTTTTAAGAATTAATAAGTAAGAAAATAATTAATAAATCAACTCATAAAATACTAAATATCAGTCTTTTAAAAATTAAATTGTGGATATTTTGCAGATAATTCTGCTGGCTGTAATCTTTTTCTTTGCCAGCATTCTTAGCGTGATTGCTGGTAGCACATCGCTGATTACTGTGCCTGTAATGCTGGAATTTGGCATAGAACCCCGAACTGCGATCGCTACCAATATGTTTGCACTGACTTTAATGAGTATAGGCGGAACATTACCTTTTATTGGTAAGAAAGTTATTAACCCTAAACGCTTACCATTACTAACCTTATTAACTATAGTCGGTTCATTTTTAGGAGCATTATTGGTACTGATTTTGCCCTCTAAATCAATGCCATTGATAATTTCTGTTTCAATGATAATAGTAGCTATCTTATCAGTAATTAATCGTCATGCTGGAGTTAGCCCATCTCAACTTATACCACCACGGATTGCAGAAATTGCTGGCTATGTAGTGACGTTTATTCTTGGTATTTATGGAGGCTTTTTCAGTGGTGGTTATGTCACTCTCCTTACTGCAGCTTATGTTATGCTATTTCGCATGACATTTGTAGAAGCGATCGCAACTACTAAATTTATCAATATATTTTCTTCTTTAATCGCCACTATAATTTTTTTGCAGCAAGGAATAGTCGATTACGATTTAGGAATAATTCTTGGCACTACAATGTTTATAGGCGGCATAATTGGCGGACGTTTAACTCTTAAATTGAGCAATGTCTGGTTACAACGTATTTATTTAACAGTAGTTGGTATCCTAGCATTTGTCACATTGCGGAAATCTCAATCACAAAATCAGCCAGCAAGTACAATTGATTTATTAACACCTTCAGCTTAAAAATGTAGGGTGTGTTGTCGCGCAGCGCAACGCACCGTCAAAAACTCTGGAGAGAAGCACCGCACGTCCAAAAATTCAAGGTGCGTTAGCCTACGGCATAACACACCCTACTAGCGTGGCAAGCCCTAAATGTTGCATTAGAGATTAATTTTATCCGCATTTATCTGTGTTTATCGGCGGTTAATTTTTTCTAATCTAACGCAATATTTTAGCCTTGCCACGCCACTACCTTAATTTAATGACGAATTATCAATTCATGTCTATAGCAAAACCGCAGGTAATTAATATTGCTGATTTGCCGGATACAACCATCACTATTCGTTTAATTGCACGCGATGAACTTCCAAAACTTCTGAGTTTATATCAACATTTGAACCCAGACGATGCGCCTTTACCTGCTGATAATGTGTTGCAGTCGATGTGGGATGAGATTCTAAGTGCTCCACGTATTTTTTATATTGTTGCTGACATTGCTGGTAAGTTGGTATCGACGTGTAATTTAGCGATCGTTCCCAACCTAACACGCGGCGCACGACCATACGGCATTATTGAAAATGTTGTTACTCATGCCGATTATCGAAAACAGGGATTAGGTACACAGGTGCTACGTTATGCTTTAAATATTGCTTGGCAGCAAAAGTGTTATAAGGTTATGCTTTTAACCAGTTCAAAACGCGAGGAAACTTTGCATTTTTATGAGCAAACAGGATTCAAGCGCGGTGTAAAAACTGGATTTATTGCTTTACCTTCAGAGGAATTATAAGGCTGTATTCGCATTATGTTCTCGTGCCCTCTCCAATTTTATGAATTGCCTTTTGTGCGTAAATACTAACTTCCCGATCAGGATCATCTAGTGCTTGTTGTAGGGCGTTGATAGCTTCAGTTTTACCCAAATTACCCAGAGCGATCGCAGCTTCTTTTCTCACATCTGAATATTCATCTGTTAGCGCTTCAATTAGTGCAGGTAAAGACTGTACATCAGGTATTTTCTGTAATACTTGGATAGCAAATTTTCTCACCTGCCAATGTGCATCTTTTAAGGCAATTAATACATTAGGAATAACTTTGGCATCCCCATGAAGGGCTAGAGATTTGGCAGCATTGCGCCGTACTTGCCAATCGGTATCATTAGTTAATGCATTACCAAGTAAATCTACTATCTCTGCATCTGCCAAATGCCCCAACGTCAGCGCCGCTGCACGACGCACATTTTCATCGCGATCGCGGATTAAAGATAAGGCTGGGGGGCATATCTGCACTTGATTGAGATAGCTAAGAGTAGTCACAGCCGCTTCTCTTAGCTGGGGATGTTCTGAATTAAAAAAGGATAGCACCGCCGGGAGTGACTGAGCATCATGTATCTTTCGCAACAGAATTAACACATTTAGTTGCAGGTTAATATCTGGTTGCTGTAACGCATCTAGCAACAGCAGCAAATCTTCTGAAGATACCAACTCACCTAAAGCTGAAAGCGCCTCACTGCGAACCTCTGCATCTGGTGAAGCTAAACATGGTAATAAGGCGGGGACAGCCACAGGATTGGCAATTTCCCATAGTGCGGTGACAGCGATTTTTTGTACGGCGGTGCTTTCGTCTTGCAGTGCTACAATTAGCGCATCAATAGCCGCCTCATCCCCCAAGTGTTGCAGGGTTTTCACCGCAACTAAGCGATCGCTGACATCAGGCGATCGCAACATTTCCAACCATTCATTTAATTCAGAATCTATATTTGTTGACATTACAAAAATAATAATTAAGTTGAGTATTTACCATTAATTTCTACATAACCTTCTGACAAATCACAACCCCAAACAGTTGCAATAGCTTCGCCAATATTCAAGCTCACATGGATATTTACTTTATCTTGGGACATAACTTGTCGCAATGCTTCCAAATTATCCTCATTTAAAACATTCGGATAGACTTGAATATTATCAAACCTAATCACAACATTTTCTGGATTTATTGTCAGTTCATCTTCACATTTACCTATAGCCATTGCTACTCTTCCCCAATTCGGATCTGCACCATAAACAGCAGTCTTCACCAAAGGAGAATTGACGATTGCTTTCGCAACTTTTTTAGCTTGTGCATAATTCAAAGCTGAATCTACAGTTACCTCAATTACCTTAGTAGCGCCTTCGCCATCTCGCGCTATTTTCAAAACTAATTCATGGGCTATTTCTTGTAGTGCAATAGCAAATTCTGACTCAGAAACTGCACCTGCTAAACCATTAGCTAAAATGATAGCAGTGTCACTAGTAGAAGTATCTGTATCAATACTTAAACAGTTAAATGTTTTGTCTACTGTAGAACAAAAAATTGCACGCAACACATCAGCAGAAAGCGCTACATCTGTAAAAAAGAAAGCTAGCATTGTTGCCATATTCGGCTCAATCATTCCTACGCCTTTGGCAATTCCTACAAGTTTGCCATTTCCAACTTGTCGCGCTGCTAGCTTTGCTACAGTATCGGTTGTCATAATACCGCGTGCTGCCAAATTAAAATCAGCCGTAGTTAATTTCTTGCCAATTCCTAACAATCCAGAGCGAATTTTTTCTATAGGGTAACGTCTACCAATTACGCCTGTAGAAGCTATGACAAGATTATCTGGAGAAATGCCAGTTTCAGTGGCAACAATTTGAAGAACTTCTTGTGCATCAGCCGTACCAATAGCACCATTAGCTACATTGGCATTTTTAGAGATCACAACAATTCCCTGTGCTTGAAAATCTTTCAAGTTGCAGCGGCTAATAGTTACACTTGGCCCAGCAAAAAGACTTTGTGTAAATACTCCATCAGCAACACAGGGAACATCAGATTTAATCAATACAAAATCATCGGTGGAGTCTTTGATACCTAAGTTAGTAATAAAAGTCTTAAATCCTTGCGGAGTTAAAGATGGGGTTAAGGACATTTTTAATATAAAACTCCTATAATTGCATAATTTGATTATAGTTGAAGTTAAGTGAAGCACTAATCATACTGAAGGGTAGGCATTACTATTAACAATTGGGCATGATGTCCCAATTATTTTGAAACTATCTTTTTACCTTAATAAGAAAGGAATTTGCACCTTAATGGCATTTGTTGGACATTCCCTTTCGCAAGGAAGGCAAAACCAGCATTCGTCATATTTCATATATGCTTTGCCAGTCTCCGGATTTTTGGCTAGTACATCCAACGGACAAACTTCAATACAAACCCGACATTTTTCTAAACATTTAGACTCATCCACAATCACGGGAACATCTACTCTTTGATTAATTAAAGCCATCTGGTACCTCTGTAATTGTTAGTATCTTAGTCATATCAGCAATGCCCACCCTACAGAACGATTAATATTTCCAGAAGATTTTAGTATGATATTTTTAGTTGACAATCGTTGCTTTTAAAAATCGATAACCAGCATCAATTTCTGTTACCTGGCGAATATCTCCATATTTTGCATCCCATTTACCACTACTTAAATCTTCTGCTAGAGATGTAACACCAGATGCAATCAAAGTGGGATTAGAAAAAGCAAAAGCAGATATTCCTGCACGCACTTCTGGCTGAAGATACAACTCAGGCCGCCTCCAAGCTGCTGCTGCAAATAAATCCGATAAATCGTAGGGTAAAATAAAAGGTATTACTTCTACACTCCTGTGAGTATTTTTCTCAATTAAACTTGTAATTTCATTAATTGGGATAAATTTTAGTGACTCTTCCCACAACGAAGGAAAATAATCATACAACCAGATTTTTTGAGGAAATCTATTATCAAAAGTGAACAATAAGATTTCCCCATCTTTAATAATACGGTGCATTTCTTGAAAAGACTTCGCCAAATCCGAAAAATGATGAATTGTCAAAATACTGATGGCTGCATTAACAGATTTATCGGCTAAAGGTAAAGCTTCTGCATAGCCATTAAACCATTGCACTTGTGGATGTTCTGATGCTTGTTTACGCATTACCGATGATGGTTCAACTGCATAAACAGAAAATCCTCGATTAGCTAGCGCTTTTGAGTAGCCACCAGTCCCTGCGCCAATATCAGCAATCAGGCTACCTGGTGGTAAATTGAGTAAGTCGATTATCTTTTGGACAATTCGATAGTCAGGGATGCGAGTTGTTGTATATTGTTTGCCAATAGAATCATAAAGAGGCATTTGCACACCGGATTTTTTGAGGTTAATTAACTTAGGTAATCAGGAAAATTGGCAATAAAATTGTTGCGCCATTACGATAATTTAGGTTTCAAAGCTTATATTTTATATACATAAAAATTGCGGCATATTTTTATTATATTCAGCCTAAACTACTCTGAAGCAATTTTCTTATAAAATGTCATCTGCTGTTTTGTATTTATGTAACCAATTTTTTGATAAAAAATATGAGCCTCTGTGCGTTTAATATTAGAACGTACAATAATTCCCTCGCATCCAAATAGACCAGCCCACTCCTCAATATATTGCATTAATGTACGACCAATTCCGGCATAACGATAATCTGCATCCACAACTAAACCAAAAAGTAAGGCTTGAGTGGGAATAATTAGCAAATCAGAAGTATGAGCGTGTGCCCAACCTACCACATAATCATTTGCTAAAGTAGAGCAACATAAACAACGTGACTTTTATTATCTTGAATTTTCACAAGGCGTTGCTCGATTTGCTGCAGCGTAGTAGAATATTCCAACTGCTCACAAAGAATTGCAATTCGCTCTGCATCTTTATCTTTAGCCAATCTAATTTGGATTTTATCTTCAGTCATTAGTAGTAAATTTTGTATCGGTGTAACTCAGCATTTATTTTCTGTAAATTATTCATGATTTCACCGCCACATCATAAACTTCTCTGCCTAAATCCACATCCACAACATAAGGTTCAACAGCACGCTTAAATAACACCATTTCCCTAGCTTTATTCTTATTCAAATTCACATGGCAAAACCACTCTTGATTATTCTTCTCAGGGAAATCTAAGTGATAGTGATAAAGCCCCCAACGGCTTTCGCGACGATATATTGATGCTCTTGCAGCCATCTCTGCACAATCTCTAATAAAATGCACTTCCATACAGCGCATCAATTCATGTGGATCGCGCGCTCCCATTTGAGCTAGAGCATCATGATAACGGACAAAACTATTCAGCCCAATTTCCATTTTGTAATTTGATTTTGGTGGTTGTAAATAATCATTTACTAGTCGCCGTAGCTTATATTCAACCTGAGTATGGGGAATGCCATTTGGTTGATTTAATGGTGCATAAATTCTCGCTTTTTCTGCATCTAAAAATTCAGCATCAGGTTCTAAATGTTCCAAATCTTTGATGTAATCAATTGCATGAGTTCCTGCCAAACGACCAAATACAAAAGCTCCAATCATATAGTTATGAGGAACACTCGCCATATCTCCGGCTGCATACAATCCAGGTACTGTGGTTTCTGCTTTTTCATTCACCCACACACCAGAAGCACTATGCCCGCTACACAACCCGATTTCTGAGATATTCATCTCAATTCCATGAGTGCGATAATTTTCGCCTCTACCTTCATGAAATCTTTCTCGGCTTGGTCTTTCATTTGACCATAAAATAGACTCAATTTCAGAAATTGTGTCTTCATCTAAATGCGTCATTTTCAATTGAATTGGCCCTTTACCAGAGTTCAATTCTTTCCAAATTTCTAACATCATTTGCCCGCTCCAATAATCACAATTAATGAAGCGGTTTCCTTCGGCGTTGGCGGTATATGCACCAAAAGGCCCAGCAACATAAGCGCAAGCCGGGCCGTTGTAGTCTTTAATTAACGGGTTAATTTGGAAACATTCAATATTACTCAACTCTGCACCTGCATGGTAAGCCATTGAGTAACCATCACCTGCATTCGTGGGGTTTTCGTAAGTTCCGTAGAGATAGCCTGATGCAGGTAATCCCAACCTTCCGCAAGCACCAGTGCAAAGAATGACGGCTTTGGCTTGGATGACAACAAAATCCCCACCACGTACATCAAACCCAACCGCACCGATCGCCCTTCCTTCTCTTACCAAAACCCTCGTCGCCATGACGCGGTTGGTAACATTGACTTTATGGCGCTTAACCTGTCGCGTCAGAATCGTTTTTAAATCTTTACCTTCTGGCATTGGCAATACATATTTGCCTACCCGATGCACTTGCTTAACATCGTAATTGCCTTGGGGGTCTTTTTGGAACTTCACGCCCCAACTTTCTAGTTCTTGAATAGTTTCATAGCCTAGCAAGGCGGTTTGATAAACAGCTTTTTGATGGAGAATCCCATCATTAGCAATGGTGACTTCGCGGACATACTGTTCTGGTGTTGAGTATCCAGGAATAACGGCTGTATTTACGCCATCCATTCCCATTGCGATCGCACCACTCCGGCGAATATTAGCCTTCTCCAAAATCAGCACATCTGCTGCCGGATTAGCCTGTTTCGCCTTAATTCCCGCCATCGTCCCCGCCGTACCACCGCCAATCACTAGTACATCGGTTTTTATTAATTGGTTAGTTATTTCCATATAAGCACCTGAGTTGAGAATGGGGATTGGGGACTGGGGATTGGGGACTGGGGATTAGGGATTAGGGACTGGGGGATTGAGGAACAATGAGATAAATTTCCATTACCAATTACCCATTACCAATTACCAATTACCCATCCCCCCATTGCCTAATTACGCCAAACTATGTCTTTAACATTAATTTGCTTCGGTATAAGTTTGATTTTGTAGAATGCATCAGCAATCTCTTGCTGTTTTGCAATTACTTCATCGGTAATTGTCAGCACACCATAATCACGCCGCTTTTCTGCTACCTCTAAAACATCTGCATCAATACCCAATGTAGGCGAGAGAAATTTAGCCACTTCACTAGGATTATTCTTGGCCCAGTCGCTAGTCTTTTTCACTTCATCTAAAACTATTTTCAAAGTATCAGCATGAGCATCTACAAAAGATTTAGCAGCCAAATAATAACCACGATTCGGCGCTAATCCGGTTGCGTCGGTTAAAGTGCGTGCGCCTGTAGCTTTTTCTGCTAAAGCTAAGTAAGGGTCCCAAATTGCCCAAGCATCAACGTTTTTACCTTCAAATGCCGCACGTCCATCAGCAGGTTGGAGGGTAACTGCTTGGATGTCAGTATATTGGAGTCCTGCTTTTTCTAGGGCTTTTACTACTAGGTAGTTCGTGTTGGAACCTTTGGCGAAAGCCACTTTTTTACCTTTGAGATCCGCCACTGTTTTAATTGGGGAATCTTTGTGGACAAGGATAGCTTCAGCCTTTGTACTCCAAGGATCGTAAGCTACATAAACTAAAGGTGTACCTGCGGCTTGGGCAAATATTGGTGGTGATTCTCCTGTATAGCCGAAGTCTATACTACCGGAGTTGATAGCTTCTAACATTGGTGGGCCTGATGGAAATTCACTCCAGGTAACAGAAGCGCCAGAAGCCGCCAAAGCTTTTTCTAAATCGCCTCTGGTTTTCAATGCGCTTAAAATAGTTCCCGCTTTCTGAAATCCGATTCTAACGGTATTACTGCTAACTGCTGGACTCTGATTAGGTGTTGATGTTGCCTGTTCTGTGGGTGTTGTTGTGGCTTGCTGCGTTGTGCTGGAAGAACAAGCAGACACAAATAAAACTAAACCAAGCCCAATTGCAAACAGTAAAGAAAAAATCCGAATTCTTCTGTGCTGAAAGTTCTGGAAAAAACGGAGAAAAATGTTTAATATTCGAGATGGAAAGCGCTCAGACAACATAAATACTTTGCTTCTAATGGTAAACACCTATGCCATAACAGCAAATCTACAGTAAACGGATTTAATAACCGTAGATTAATGTGATAAAAATATCACCCAACAAAAATTTATCTCTCAGGCATAGCCGAGAAACTGGAGAAATATTGCTTACTTTTGTCAGCAATATAATTATTTCAGAATAATACTACGGTAGTTTTACCAAAATACAGTAATTTGCAGTAAAATTTATCAGGAGATGTAAAGCTGGCAATGACCAAGCAAATTTTAGAACAACAAATTGCCTACTATAGCGCTAGAGCCAACGAATATGATGAATGGTTCTATCGCCTTGGGCGTTATAATCGTGGTGAGGAAATCAACCAGTGTTGGTTTCAAGAGATTGATATTGTCAAACAGGCTTTACATCAAATTGGACAATTCGAGAAATGTTTAGAACTAGCCTGTGGAACGGGAATTTGGACGCAAGAACTGTTAAAAATTAGCAATAAAATTACCGCAATTGATACTTCAGAAGAAGTAATTGCGATTAATCGTAGTAAGTTAAATGCACAGAATGTAGAATATCAACAAATAGATTTATTTACATGGGAACCTAATGCTGAATATGATTTAGTATTTTTCTCTTTTTGGTTATCTCATGTGCCACCAGAATTACTGGAGTCTTTTTTAGCAAAAGTCTCTAAATCTGTGCGTGTAGGTGGGAAATTATTTATTATTGACTCTCGTTTTGAACCGACATCTACAGCTAATAACCATATCCTTAATGATGACGGCAGTATATACAAAAGGCGGAAGTTAAATGATGGGCAGGAATTTGATATAGTGAAAATATTTTATCAGCCAAATGAGCTACAAAAGCATTTGGAAAAAGTTGGTTTTATCACTGATGTTAATATGACTGAGAATTATTTTATCTATGCCCATGCTACTAAGAGAGTATTTATCCAGTAAAAATAAAATTATTGTAGGATGCGTTAGGCGCTGGTTTTCAATATGATTTGTCACTAAAGAACTATCCTAGTTCCTAACGCATCATCCATGCGGCGGTGCGTTACGGCTAAATTCCATTGCCTCTGTGTCCCAAATCCTTTCATAGCTGTAACACACCCTACTGAAATTTTTTATTTTGCAGTTATGGATGGAGTTGATTGTAATTTTAGTAATCGCTCTCCTGCTTTGGCTAATGTTTCTGGCTGCTTACTAAAACAAAATCGAATAAAATTATTACCCGTCTGTGATTGAGCAAAAAAGCTAGAACCAGGAACTACCGCCACACCAATTTCTTTAATTAGATATGTGGCAAATTCTACACCATTTTGATAGCCAAATTTGGCAATATCTGCAAATACATAGTAGGCTCCTTGCGGCACAAAGTAAGGAATTTCCACTGTATCTAAAATTTGTAGAATCTGATTGCGTTTTTGTTGATATAATTTGGCTAATTCTTGATAGTAGCTAACAGGAAGTTGCATTGCTGCCACACCAGCCCTCTGCAAAGGTGCAGGTGCGCCAACTGTCAGAAAATCATGGACTTTACGAATTGCACCTGTTAATTCTGGATTGGCTAAAATATAGCCAACTCGCCAACCAGTAACACTATAGGTTTTAGAAAGTCCATTAATAGTAACTGTTCTTTCTGCCATTCCCGGCAGAGTTGCCATTGCAATATGCTGTGTACCATCATAAAGAATATGTTCGTAAATTTCATCTGTGAATACCAACACATCCCACTGATGACAAAGTTCTGCAATTAAAGTTAGTTCTTCACGAGTAAATACTTTTCCTGTAGGGTTATGCGGCGTATTAATAATAATGGCTTTTGTGCGTTCATTAAATGCCTGACGTAGTTCTTGTTCATCAAATGTCCACTCAGGGGGATGTAGAGATACATAACGAGGCGTTGCACTAGCTAAAATCGCATCGGGGCCATAGTTTTCATAATAGGGTTCAAAGACAATGACTTCATCACCAGGGTTCAAGGTTGCTAACATCACTGCAGCCATTGCTTCTGTGGAACCGCAAGTAACAGTGATTTGTCGTTCTGGATCGATATTTAAATCTAAATACCATTTAACTTTATCTGCGATCGCATGACGAAAAGCTTTATCCCCCCAAGTAATCGCATATTGGTTAATGTCTTCCTCAATCGCCTCAATTGCTGCTCGTTTTAACTCAGGTGGACAAGGAAAATCAGGAAATCCTTGCGCCAAATTCACCGCACCATACTGTAATGCAACTCTCGTCATTTCGCGAATGACTGACTCTGTGAACTGGCTTGCCTTATCTGAAATTCTTTGCTTTCCTACCTGAGTCACGTCTATTCCTCTAGATAATTGAGTAAAGTACTTTAAACCTATGGGCTTACAGGATATTTTACCAAATAACTAGTAGGATGCGTTAATAACGCATCCTAGTATATGAACAATTAAAAAGTTAATAAATTCTATTTATCGTTTAGAAAAAAAATAGTATTTGCTTGCTTTAGCTAGTAAACCATAAGATTAAATTCATAGATAGCCGAGCTAGCTGGCTGTACTCACAAAACATCTAGATGTGATTGACCGTCGTAGACATCGCCGTCAATAAATTCAAGATTTGATTTCACAATCTGCTGAACTATTTTGACTTCTTTTCTCAGCAGAGCAGAAATAGTTGCACATCATTAAACTATTGCAGGTAAAGATTTATGAGTTGGCTGATTGGGACATCACTTATCGGTATATCTGCGGCTATTGCCACTACATTTGACGACAATATATACTTAACAGCTTTTTTTGGCAAAGTTAATCATACCTTCCGTCCTAAGCATATTATTCTGGGTGAATTTGTTGGCTTTACAGTATTAGTTATTGCCAGTCTTCCGGGATTCTTTGGTGGTTTAGTTCTGCCAGAAGCTTGGGTAGGATTGCTCGGTATTCTCCCGATTACTATTGGGATTAGTAATCTCATGAGCAGTGAAGATGACGGAGAAACTGTACAAGATGTCTCATTAGACTTTCGTCATACAGTCAAATCTAGAAGGCAGAAAAAATCATTCCTAGCAACTCTACGTGACCCCCAAACATACCGTGTATCTGCTGTGACGATTGCCAATGGTGGAAACAATATTGGTATATATGTGCCCTTATTTGCTAGCACTAATCTTCCTAGTTTAGGAGTGATTTTGTGTGTTTGTTATTTAACAGTTGGGCTGTGGTGTTTGCTTTCTTATAACCTAACTCGTAATCCTTGGATGGCTCCTATTCTTAACCGCTATGGTCGGAAAATCTTTCCTTTTATATTGATTTGGCTAGGTATCTCTATTATGTCGAAGAGTGGGACGTTTCAATTAATACCTAGTCTCGCTACGCTTTTTCACTAAAATTTTGACGCTCATGTAGAGCGTCTTCCCGTCACTTTCAGTAATCTAAAAAATATCAATTATTAAATTAGCAAATTATTACGATGTGAACCTGTAAAACTAGCAAGTATTAATTTTGATGCAAATAACTCAAATTATCATGAGGGGAAAAAGATGAAGAAACCAAATTCTCAAAATATGACTTCCTGGATTTTAACAGTTGTCTTTATAGCATTTGTGGCTGTCTTTTCATTATTCGATCAACCTAACGCTCTAGCACAAACAGAAACACCAGCTATACCTACTATTCCTACGCAATCAGTACCAGCGCCTGTGACATCTCCCACAATTTGGCCTGTAGATTCTGTAGCCGCTAATGTCAGACGGTTATTAACAACTAATGAATGTGCGGGATGCAATTTGATTGGCGCACAATTAGAAAGAGCAAATTTACAAGCAGCTAATTTGGAAGGTGCAAATCTCCAAGATGCAGAATTAGAAAAGGCGAATTTGCAAGGAACTAATTTACAAACAGCTAATTTGCAAGGAGTAGATTTAAGTAAAGCAAATATCACAGGCGCGAATCTGCAAGGTGCAAATCTATTTGACGCGGATTTAGAGGGTGCAAATCTCCAAGGAGTAAACTTACAAGGCGCAAATTTACAAAAGGCTGATTTACAAAAAACCAATCTTCTAACTGCGAATATTCAAGGTGCAAACTTGCTAGGTGCTGATTTAGAAGGTGCAGCTATACCCCCAGGAATGATGGGTAATAATTACTAATTCGTAATTCGTAATTCGTAATTCGTAATTAAATAAGCGGGTGGGATGCGTTATAACGCATCCTACGATGGTTTAAATTTGATAATCTAACCTCACTAAAACTTTGCCTCCACGTTGGTTGGCGGGTATGGCTTCTGACATCTTTTGGGGATAAGGAAGGTTTAAATTGTTCATCAGTTCAATAAATTGGCTGCGGGTGCGTCCCAAAAACCGGGGATTCCAGCGTTTTTCTTCACCAATGGTCGATACTGTTCTCCCTTGATAGTCGTGTCCGGGAAATACCCATGTGTCATCTGGGAGGGTAAATAGCTTTTGGGTGACGACATCATATAATAATCCAGGATTACCGTTTTGGAAGTCGGTACGACCACAACCCCCGATAAATAAAGCATCTCCGGTTAACAAGTGAGTACCGTTAACAAGGTAAGCCATGTGAGAGTCGGTATGTCCGGGAGTGGCGATCGCTTGAATTTGTACAGAACCTAATTGTAAAATCTCACCATCAGCAATATAGCGATCGCTCGGCACAGTCTTATCTGGTAAAACACTCCAACAACCTGTAAATTGCCTTAGCTGAGCCGTTCCGGTAATATGGTCAGCATGAATATGGGTCTCTAAGCAGTAAAGTAAAGTCAAATCCAGTTTTTGCAAGACTTGCAAGTCGCGTTCTACCTGTTCTAGTACCGGATCTACCAAGATTGCAGCTTTGGTTTGGGGATCAGCAATTAGGTATGTATAGGTACTCGATTCTCGATCAAACAGTTGACGAAATAGCATGGCAGGTTTGGGGAAATCGCTCAATGGATGGAGAGCGAACCAATCTCTTTCCATAGCGTAGGATCTGGGATTGAGAGATTTCAGTAACTCTTGAGCCAAAGCTGCTGCTTGAGAGCGAATTTCTGGAACTGCTGTAGTTTCCCAAAGGTCGCCTTTGCGTGGTGTTCCTAGAGTATAAAGTCTGTCGGAAACTTTTCCTTGAGCATTAATTACCGCACCGTTGGCGGCTGTATCAATCCCCATTGACAAAGCATGAGGGCGAATCAATCCTTGGGCTTGTAAACTGGTAATCAGTGGATTTTCTAACCTCTTATAGTTGCAATTTGAACCCGTGCAATTAACAATTCGGTTCACCTGTAAAACAATCTCTGCTTGGGTTCGCCGTTCACAAATTTTCACTTCAATTGCATTGTCCACTTCCTGACAACTCTGAATCCGCCCACCATAATAATTTAGTTGACCAGATTGGCGAGTGCTATCTAATAGTTCAGCAATTTCTTCTGCAATTCGGTGGCGATAAACTTCCCAGTAAGCTTTGACATGGCGGAGAAAGCGCCGCTGTTCTGCAAGTGGTAGTGTTTGCCAAAGTTGTTGAGTAAGTGGGCGGATAGCATCAATTACCGTGCGCCAATCATAACCGTAAATAGCTGCTGTTTTAATTTCTCGACGTACTAAGCGCAGTAATCCCCGCGCAGTTTTTGGTGCAGTTTGCAAGTCCAGATATTCAGGATAATAAATTGTAGCTTGATGGCTTTGAGGGGTTAGTCCATGACGAGAAACAGCATGAATTTTTCCCCGGAATCCTTGCTGATTTAAAGCCACAACTGCATCAACCATTGTTAACCCAGTTCCTACTAACAGAATAGAATCATCTGGGTGCAGATTGCTAATTGCATCAGTTGACCAAGCATCTTTAATATTGGGATGATTATTTCCTAGCGCTGCAATAGGTTGTGGTAATGAAGCGGGAAAATTCCCCAAAGCGAGTACAACTTTTTGCACGTGTAGAGATTTACCGCTACTTAGTTGGATCTCGGTGTTATAGGTGGTGGTTTCAATAGCGATCGCTTCATCGTAAATTCGCTCTAAGCTTACATGAGTCGGCGCATTGGCTTCAGCTTCGTTTAAAATCGCCTGTATATACTCTCCATACACCTGACGCGGTGCAAATGTCGATGCAGTAGCGTCGGTATATCCATTTCTATGCAGCCAGGTTAAGAAGTGTTTGGGTTTATCTGCAAAAGCACTCATCTTTCCGGCTGGTACGTTCAGCAAATGTCCCGCAACTGGCGTACTATATGCGACTCCTTTACCAATTTCTGTTCTCCGTTCAATTAACTTAATGGAAATTGGTATGGTTGCATTTCGCAAAATATGCGCTGCAACAAGAGAACCACTAAACCCACCCCCAATAATTGCAATTGTGGCAGGAGAAACAGTAAGGTTCAAAATATAGTTGTACATAATATCTATGAGATAGACTTGTTGCTACATATTTATCAATTTAGGATAGTTAAATTCCCTTGTATATCTGTTTTTTAGAGTAAGTATATTAAGGAAATATAAACACCACTTATACTGGGGTAAAAGGTGTCATTTTATATAAAACTATAATTTTTCAGTTGAGATATTCTATATTGATCAATTGCTAACTCTGAAAATTCTATTAAATCAGTAATTAGCGGTTTTTTGGCGATACTTTCTCATCAAAGACGATAGACATAGGGGGATTTTTAGCTAAGCAGCTATTAACTGAATTTGACGTAAAAATTTTTAAATGTAATTGTCAACATTTGCTGACAAAAATACTAACTCAATCTCTGAGGAACGGAAAAATGATTCAAGGTATCAGCCACATTACATTTATAGTCAGAGATTTAGACAAGATGAGCAAGTTTCTGACAAGTATATTTGATGCTCAAGAAGTCTATGCAAGTGGAGAGACAACTTTCTCTATCGCCAAAGAAAAATTTTTCCTGATCAATGGCTTGTGGATTGCGATTATGGAGGGTGAATCTTTAGCAGAAAAAACCTATAACCATGTAGCTTTTAAAATAGCTGCAGAAGATTATGAATTATATGCTGCAAAAGTGAAGAATTTAGGAGTTGATGTCAAAGAAGATAGAAAGCGTGTTGAAGGTGAAGGACATTCTCTATATTTTTATGACTATGATAATCACTTATTTGAATTACACACAGGTACTTTAAATCAGCGATTGCAACAATATTTAAGTGCCAAATAAATGCTATGCGATCGCACAAAATTTCTGATATGATATTTTTATATAGCTGTACTACGATAAACTAATTAGTTTACCGTAGTTTAACTATCTAAGGGATGACGTTTCTGCCAAATCCATCTAGTGTATTCTTGACAGCATTAATATATCCCCGATCGTTTAGAGTCTCCGAAGATAACCTATTAGTGTTAACTGCACTCTGAACAATATCTTGTGGAGTAATTTGTTTTGCTTGATAAGCTAGAATTAGTTCACTATAGCCAGGAATACCTTGCTCTTCAAAGTAACCTTGATAAGCTAACCCAACAAGATCAAAAGGTTCTATCCGAGTTTTAGAAACTGAGTTACTAGCTATATTCTGGGTATTAACCACGATTTTCTCAGATGCGAAAACAGGTACGGTGGCTGTAGAGATGAGTACTAGAGATAAGCTACTACCAATTAAACGCTTCATCATATAATAATTCCGTCTTGATAAGTAGGAGAAGTCCAGTCAAAGCACGCTTTACTGTACTTACTACTATTGTTGTCATCGCGCTGATGAATAAACGTCTTTCTTTAGTAAGCTATTTCTAGATCATTCAATCGACATAGTTTTAAACCAAGTATACCTCCATAGAAATATGTAAACAAAGTTTTTATGGCTCTTCATTACATAGTATGCTAAATCTCATTCGCAATAAATATGAAACCCTTGTTAAGCAATAAAAATATACCCAACTTTTTGAAAAAGTTGGGTATCTAAATCTCGCTAGCGTAAGTGACATTCCACCTTACAGGAATTTTGTTTTTACTGTTGAAGGTTTATAGTTAATAGTCAAGAATCAACAAATGTCATACGAATTACTTTAGTTTCTAGCTAGCCTCTGAGGAATGATAGCTCGTAATGTGTCAGAGGGAGGTATAGCATCCCGAATGTTGACTTTGCGGGGAATGATTTTTTCTTGGAAATAGAAATCAGCAACCTGTTGTTGTTCGGCAATAATAGAAGGTGTCAATGATCTTAACCGCCGAACTGTTCGGCGTGACACTACTTCTAAAATTGATGGGTCAAGTTTTACCTCACCTGCAAGTGCTTTGGCTGCTTCAGATGGATTTTTATCAGCCCATTCTCCAACTTTGTCTGCTTCATCTAAAAATACTCGTACTAATTCTTGATTTTCAGAAACAAATTGCCGTCTGGCAATATAAAATCCTCCCAAGGTGTTAATACCACCTGCATTTCTCAAATTACGAATAGGAATGCTTTTTTCGACAAGAGCTAAAAAAGGATCGCCAGCTACCCACACTTCCACTTTATTTTGAATAAAAGCATCGCGGGCTTCTGATGGAGTTAAGCCAACAACTTGCACATCGCTAATTTTTAAACCTACTTCTTTCAAAGCTTTTGCTAATAAATAATGAGCATTCGACCCTCTTTGAAAGGCAACTTTCTTACCTTTGATATCTGCAAGCTTTTTAATTGGAGAATTGGCTCTCACTACAATACCTTGATTTAGCCCTTTACTAGGCCTACGACCAGCAATATAAACAACCTCTGTAATACCTGCTGCTTGGGCAAATATTGGAGGTGTTTCTCCTACAGTACCGATATCAACCTTACCTGCATTCATTGCTTCTATCAGTTGTGGGCCTGCAGGAAATGGCCCTACCCAATTTACTGTTACACCCAATGCTTTAAAACGTGGCTCTACAGATTTTCTGGCTTTAACTATATCCCCTGAAGTTTGATAAGCCAAATTGATGACTTTTGACTTAAAACCTGCGGGTTTTGTTTGTGCTTCACTACTTTGAAGGAGACTACCTGTTAAAGGTGCTGATAGTGCAAAAACTCCTGCTAATGTATATTGCACCATCCGCTTTAAGACAGTGCGACGTTGTGGAAGAAATGGTATTTTCATAACTTTTGACACGAACTCTAAGCTTCTTGAAAAGTTTGTTGATTCGCCCTCAGTTTTAGTAGCTTAAATAGCTATAAAATCTGTGCCTATCCCTGCAATATTGATAGCAGATGGAAATTTGTAATTAGCAAACTACTAAAACTTGATTGATTTACCGTATTTTGCTATACAGGAAATTTTTCCACAGTTTCCAAAAAAATGCAACTGGTAAATTAAAGATTTTTATTAGCTAATATTTTTTTTTAAATATAATAGGTAATTTATAATTATCGACTTAATTTTTTATAATAAATTCGCACTTAAAGCAATTAAAAAATATAAATTACTTATAATATGAGTTAGAAACGCCTCTTATACCATAAGGGTTTCTAGATTAACCCACAATTACTATTTTGGAGCTAGGGCTAGCCACAAAAGTATGAAGGTTTCAAGATTTAATAGTTATAGCACTTTTGAAGTAAGTGAGGTACATCATGAGTAATGAGTAATGAGTAATGAGTAGGAAATTTGAAATTTACTTATTACTCACTACTTATTACTCATTACTTTTTTCAATTAGTTGCTGTACCTCATAAACATCGTATCTGCTGTATTAAATCTTGAAACCTTGTTACCCTATTTCCTAAGCATTTACCATTCTTGCAATGTTGGTCGAATGAGGATTTCATTCACATTCACACGGGATGGCTGGGTAACTGCATACGCGATCGCAGCTGCAATATCTTCACTTTCTAAAGGTGTCACAGAACGACGGCGCGCTTCGCTTTGTTGTTTAAAAACCGGGTCGGTAATATGATCATTTATCTCCGTATTTACTAACCCAGGCTCAATAACTGTGACACGGATATTTTGCTTACAAACTTCCTGCCGCAAGGATTCTGAAAACCCGTTTACACCCCATTTAGTTGCATTATATACACCAATTCCAACCCTTGCAGTGCGCCCCGCAACGGATGAAATATTGACGATATGTCCTGCACCTTGAGCTTTCAAAATGGGTAATACTGCATGGGTGACATACAACAACCCCAAGAGATTGAGATTAATCATCTCTTTCCATTCTGAGGTATTACCACCATCAATAGCACCAATAACCGCAATACCTGCATTATTGACGAGGATATCTATGCGACCAAATTCAGTTTTTGTTTTGTCAACTAAATTCTGTACTTGAGCCTCATCTGTCACATCAGTAATAATGGGTAAAGCCTTGCCTCCACTAGTAGCAATTTTTTCTGCCAGGGCATTTAAGCGATCGCCTCTGCGAGCAGCCAGAACCACTACTGCACCTTCTGCTGCTAGTGCTAAGGCGGTGGCTTCACCAATACCAGAAGATGCTCCGGTAACAATTGCCACTTTGCCGTCTAATTTACCTGTCATGATTGGTTAACGTTTGATTGCTAATGTGAGTCCATCTGCTATTGAAATCAAGCTTAGATCTATCCGCTCGTCTTGATGCAGTTTGCTATTAAATTCTCGGATAGCATTAGTAGCTGGGTCTTGAATATCTAATTGTGCTGCGCGTCCAGACCACAGCACGTTATCAACAGCAATTAACCCACCTGGGCGAATTAACTTTAGCACTCGCTCGTAGTATGCATAATAGTTTTCCTTATCGGCATCAATAAAAGCAAAATCAAAGGTTTCTGCCTGATTTTCTACCAATAATTTATCTAAAGTCTCGATAGCTGGAGCAAGATTCAAGTCAATTTTGTCTGCTACTCCTGCTGCTTGCCAATAACGACGCGCGATGCTTGTGAATTCTTCACTAACATCACAAGCGATGATTTTACCCCCTGGTGGTAAGGCTAAAGCCACGCTGAGAGAACTATAACCTGTAAAAACGCCTAACTCTAAAGTTTTCTTGGCTCCAATGAGTTTGACTAAAAAACCGAGAAACTGTCCTTGTTCTGGCGCTACCTGCATATTTGCTCTAGGATGACGTGTCGTCTCTTCCCGCAGTTTGAAGAGTAATTCTGGCTCTCGCAAAGAGATAGACAACAGATATTGGTAAAGTTCGTTTGGTAGATGCAGGGTTTTAATGGGGGGCATAGGGATTGGGGATTAGGGACTGGGGACTGGGGATTGGAGATTTTAGATTGAAATCCAATCCAAAATGGCAAATCTAAAATCTAAAATTGAATTGCCTCATAGGCTATCAAGAATACTGAGTAATAATTGGTAACTCTTGATTGAGTATCCAATTACCAATGTGATTGAGTTTGTAATCAACTGGATCGTGGAGGGTAAAGGTACGCAGGTCACGCCAGTAGCGGTCAAAGCCGTATTTAGTAGCTGTGGATCTAGTTCCGGTGACTTCAAAGATACCGTTGGTAATATTTAATCCTACACGGGTAACCAAAGCTTTAGCGGAGAAAACAGCAATTGCCACTTCCCCCCGTTCTTCAAAAGTCAAATCTGCACCTTTATCCCAAGCTTGTTGCACTTGGGCGGCTGTGCGATCGCTCAACGCAATGGCGGCTTGCAGTTCCGCCCAAAATTCGCCATAATGCCGCAAAATATACGGGTCTTTGCTGGCGCTGTCTACCCCAGAGGTAATCCAAGCTCTAGTTTGAGTTTTGGTGTATTCTTTCGCCGCAGCTAATGCGCCTTCGGCAATCCCTAAATATATGTAGGTTTTGGTTAATTGAGCGATGATTCCCAAAAATGTACCAAAAGCACTATCAGTAGGATGAGGATATCCCAGGATTTCATCTTGTTTTACCAATACATCATGAAAGGTGAATGTGTCGCTATCTGTGCGACGTTGTCCGATGTTATCCCAATCTTGGTTAGAAACCACCCCAGGTCTGTCTTTAGGAATGACAAACAACCAGGGGACTTCTACACCATCTTGGAGGGCAGAGAAGACACGCAAATCTGCAATTGCCACACCAGTACCAAAGCTTTTTACTCCATCAACCCGAAAATTTTCGCCTTCAGGAGTAATTTTTAGCCTGGTATCGCGTGTATTAATGGCATTTGCCCAAAAGAGATTTTTTTCGGCTGTTTCGCGGTAATATCTTTCTTTTTGCTCTACTGTACCAGAAACATGAGCTAAAGCTGTCAAATTCAGGTGATTACCATACAACTGTCCAATAGAACCATCTGCTGTTGAAAGTTGTTGAATCACTTTAAAAGCTTCTGCCCAAGTTGCGCCAGTACCACCATATTCTTGAGGTACGACTAAAGGTAATAAGCCACTTTCCCGCAGCCGTTGAATTTCTATATCTGGAAGTCCGGCTTTTTGATCTCTTTCCACTGCGGTAGCTCTCAATTCCGCAGCCAGGGAAGATGCTATAGAAATCCAATCTTGAGATTCTTCTTTAGCTAATAGTTGCACCATCGCCCCTCTCAATTACGAATTAGGAATTACAAATTGTTCTAAGCAGCTTCTGAATCTAGGGCATAATCAGACGCGCGATCGCTTTCTTGTCTGGTCATTACCCGTTGTAAAATCTTCTCAACCGTCTTTGCAAACTCTGCATCCCCCCGAGAACGAGGACGTGGAAAATCAATCTTCACATCTAGACCAATTTGACCATCTTCAATCAAAACTACTCGGTCTGCTAACACTACAGCTTCTTCTACATCATGAGTAATTAACAGGGCTGTAAATTGCTGCTCCTGCCATAGATTTTCTAATAATTGCTGCATTTCAATGCGCGTTAAGGCATCCAACGCCCCTAGAGGCTCATCTAGCAGCAATAGCGAAGGTTTGCTAGTTAAGGCTCTCGCTAACGCCACCCGTTGGCGCTGTCCCCCAGAGAGGACGGATGGCCACTCATTAGCGCGGTCTTCTAATCCCACCGCCCGCAGCACTTGTAAAGCTGTCTGCCTCACATAAGCTTTAGAGTTAGAACCCAGTAAGCCTAGTTCCACATTTGCTATGACTCGTTGCCAAGGCAAAAGTCGCGGATCTTGAAACATCATACGGATGGTGGGATTAATCTGCTGGTGGGATTGTTGGTCATTTAAAAACACACCACCTGCACTTGGTGCATCTAAGCCGGCAATTAGCCGCAGCATTGTACTTTTGCCGCATCCACTACGACCAACAATAGCCACAAATTCGCCTGGCTTAATTTCTAAATCAATATTTTGTAGAACTGTTTTTGTCCCAAAAGACTTGCTTAGTTCTTTCAACATCAAGTGCATTCCGCGTGTTGCCAATGCCATGCGATAAAACCTCCTAATCTATGAGTGATTGTCTGTGAATATAAATGTAGAAATTTTGCTTACGGCTATCTTGAAATCTCTACTCATTAGCCATCAATGTTGCATTTTTTGCTTTCTCAGATATATCTCTGAATAGAGATAACTATATAAACTACGCGGTCTCAAGCAATCACAATCGGCATTGTCACCCTGAGTTATAAAAATAAGCTTTTGACCTACCATCCTTAGCTAAGGAACATTAATCTTTGGCATTTTTGCCATGAGATTTTATGCAAATTTACGCAATGCAATTAAAGTACAGTAACTTGGTAGATTTTAAGTATTTTATTAAAGAAAGTTTCACATATTGAACAACAAAAGGCAAGGGTTTTTAGTCAAGAGTCAAAAGCCATTGATTCTTTCCCCTTCACCCATTACCCATTCCCCAACCCCCACCTACTGACAATTACAAATTTTCTTTACTTCACCCATTGCTTTTGTCAGCTATTTGTGAAATTATTATATACCAATACTACGGTAAATTGGTCAAAAAACCGGAGTTTGTTTAAGTTAATCAAATCAAACGTTCAAATTACTGTCCCGCTTAAATTTCAGCAGAATTAGCCTCTAGTATAAGAGGGTGTAGAAATATGCCTCAGCCACGATACGGGATTTGGATTCCCGTTTACGGCAATTGTGGCGCGATGAACCACCCGTATGAACCCCGTGATGCTAGCTACAACAGAGCCAAGCAACTCATCCAACTAGCAGAAGCCTATGGGTTTACCACCACTCTCATCGCCGAACACATTATCAATCCGAGAAATCAAGAATTAGACCAGCTAGAGACTTGGACAACCGCAGCCGCCCTAGCAGAAGCAACTAAATCTATAGAAATTATCGCCGCCATTAAACCTTTGCTATTTCATCCAGTAGTTTTGGCGAAGATGGCATTAAATATTGATGCCATTAGTGGTGGTAGGTTTGCTATTAATTTAATCAGCGCCTGGTTTATGCCGGAATTGCAAAAATCCGGCATACCTTTCCTACCTCATGATGAACGCTATCGCTATTCCCAGCAGTGGATGGAAGTGGTAAAAGCCCTGTGGAGTGGCGAAAAAGTTAATTATCAAAGCGAATACTTTCAAATTACCGATTTATGCTTACGTCCCCGTCCTATAGCGCAACCTCATCCCCTCGTATATCTAGGCGGAGAATCGGATGCAGCGAAGAATCTGGCAATGGAAACAGCAGATGTATTCTTTCTTAATGGTCGCCCCTTAGATGTCATTAGGGAAACTATTGCTGATGTAAGAAAGCGGGAACGGAAAAAACCTCATCCTCTGCGGTTTGCTATGTCAGCTTTTGTCATTGCACGGCCTACTGATGCAGAAGCCCAAGCCGAATATGAATACCTGCGAGAACTCGCCCAACAAGACGATAGAACTGAACTGATGAAAGGTGTAGAACCAGATGTAGTCATGTTCAAGAATATGGCGAAATATCCAGGGGTAGGAAGTAATGGCGGGACTGCGGCGGGGTTAGTTGGTAGTTATGACACCGTAGCCGCGAGAATTACAGACTTTGTGGAAGTTGGTGTAGATACTTTCATGCTGCAATTCCAACCTTTTCCCCCAGAAATGAAACGTTTTGCTGAAGAAGTGATGCCACGAGTGCGATCGCGAGAACTAGTAGCTTAACCTGCAATAATCAAGGAAGGCTTTATGAGCGCAACTTTAACTCGCCCAGCTTGGACAACTGATTTTGAAATTGAAACCATCGATAAAATCATTGCCAAACACGCCCCAAACTTTCCCACTACTCGCGTTCAAGAACCGCGACAACTAACCACAGCAGAAGAGTTTGAGAAGTTCTATCGCTTCCGCATTGGTGGTGCAGCCCACGACTTGTATATTGTTCAAGTTTGTAGCAAGATTATTGACCAAATACCCGACCCAGACTTGCAACTATTTTTAAGTCGTCAAATTGGTGATGATGGCGCACACGCCCAATTTACGCGTCAGCGAGTTTGGGAATTATCTGGACAAGATCCCACGGAAAAGATTGTTCAAGAAGTGCAAAATCACTGGGAATTCATGGGCGATTTACCAATTCGTAATTGGTTGGGTTTTATAGCCTTTGAATTGCACTATGAACTGCATATAGTCGCCCAGTTAATTTTAAACAGCCGTACCACAAAAATTGTTGATCCAGTCACTTCTAAATTTGCCAGTCAGACAATTTTACCTGATGAAGCTGTCCACCGTTTTGGAGTTTTAGCTTGGTGGCAAAGTAAATATGATAAAGCTACACCAACAGAGAAAGCAGAAATTGCAGCCCAGTTATTAGAACTAGACGAAGAGGGACAACGGCGACGCAATCCTTATTTGCAAAAGCATTGGCAGATTGTCCACGATGCAACTGGTGCAGAAATTGCAGGAATCGGAGTAATTTATGATGCTTGGCGACGGGAAGTGTTGTCTTACTTTCTTAATATTCCCATTGCCGAACTTCCTCAACTTGTGAGTGTGAGCGAGTGACGCGTACTGTTTTAAAACGTGTTCTCTTTGTTGTTCCCCCTAATTTTAGGGGGATTTCTCAAAATCTGTAATTAATAAAAATAATACATTTTGCAGAGTGTGTTATCACGTAGCGCAACACACTGTCTGAGATTGTCCTCAGTTTAAAAAATACATTTTATAAATATTGTATTTGATATTAAATTTTACCCAAAATATTTTTTGAAAAAATATCAGGCTAAGGAATACCTATGTTCAGTAAACTCACAAATCAATTCTTTTCTTGGATTAACCAGAGAATCTTACGCAGAATATATAAACCTAAAATAAATAATTTTATTCTGTTATTTATTATTGGCTTGGGATTGAGTTTAAATCTCGCAGCTTGCACCCCACATAACTCTACCAACTCTGCCAATGCTGCAAAACAAGAACCACAAAAAAGCCAGTTAACAGTACTCAAAATGGGTCATCAAAAAGGGATGGCACTTTTAAATATACTAAAAGCACAGGGAAGTTTAGAGAAGCGCTTACAACCTCAAGGTATATCTGTGACATGGAGCGAATTTTCTTCTACTGCACCACTTTTAGAAGGAATGGGTGTCGGTAGTATTGTTTTTGGTGGTGGTGGTGGAACAGGAAGCGTATTTGCACAGGCTAGCGATAAACCATTTGTGAGAGTAGCTGCTGGAATAGGTAGTACCAGAGGTTCAGCTATCTTAGTGAAAGAAGATTCACCTATTAAAACGCTCTCGGATTTGAAAGGTAAAAAAGTTGCTTTTGCTAAAGGTTCGGGACAGCACTATATTATAGTTCGTGCCTTAGAAAAGGTGGGATTAAAATTTACTGATATCCAACCTTTGTATTTAACTCCAGCAGAAGCTTTACCAGCATTTGAGCGTGGTGATATTGATGCATGGTTGATTTGGGACCCTTATACCGCACAAGCTGAACAAAAGCTGCGTACTCGTTTGTTAGCAGATAATTCTGCAGTATTTGGCGATAAAGCTGCCTTAGAAAGCCCTTCATTCTATTATGCGGCTCCCGATTTTGTTCGCGACCATCCTGATATTGTCAAGATAATTTTACAAGAATTAGAAAAAGCTGGTTCTTGGTCAAAAAATAATTACAAAGATTCTGCCAAATTGCTTTCTAAAGTCTACAAAATTGACGAACCAACAATGGAAATTGTGGAAAAGCGAGGAGGCGATCGCAGCGTGTTACCTGTAACTGATGAAGTGCTTTCGGGCTTACAGCGCATGGCAGATACCTTCTATGAGCTAAAGATTATTCCTAAGAAGATAGATGTCAAGGACAAAAATTATAACTGGGTTCCCGAGCAGAAATGGTAAATGGAGTTAGTCATTTGTTATTTGTCATTTGTCATTCGTTTCTTCCGAATTTATCTGTTCATTAAAGTGGGATTTTGTCAATATTTAAGAGAGGCGATTGCATGAATATTAAACGTCGATTCTTTGTTATAGCAACTGCATCTTTTATAGCTACGGTTACTAGTTGTAGTTCACCCCAAAATAACGGTACAACAACCACAGCAACTAATCCCACGGCTACAACTGCTGCAAATACTGTGGACACAGGAGTCAAAGAAAAAATCAAGGTCGGAGTTTCACCTGTTCCGGCTGGAGAGATTTTAGAATTTGTGAAAAAAAATCTTGCGCCAGAAGCAGGGTTAGATATTGAAATTGTCACTTTTAATGACCCTGTGCAAAATAATACTGCATTAAAAGATGGGCAAATTGATGCCAATTATTTCCAACATATTCCCTATATGGAAGATTATGACAAGCGCAAAAATCTCAAAATGTATGCTTTTACTCCTCAAATTCATTTAAATCCTGTAGGGATATTTTCTACAAAGCATAAATCTTTGGCAGAAGTTCCTAATAAAGCTTTAGTGACAATTCCTGATGATGTTAGTAACGCTCATCGTGCCTTAAAGGTATTAGAAGAAGCGAAGCTAATTAAACTCAAACCCAACGCTCAACCAGCCAGTCCCAAAGATATTATTGAAAATCCGAAAAATTTGCAAATCAAAGAGATACCTGGAGCGCAAGCAATTCCCACTCTCCCTGATGTAGATTTAGCGGGAATTACAGGTAATTGGGTTGTGCAATCTGGAATGAAAACAGATAAAGATGCTTTAGCAATAGAGTCGGCACAAAATCCACTTTATGCGGTGACTGTAACGACATTAGCAGGAAAAGAAAATGATCCGAGAATTCAAAAACTGCATAAATTGTTACGCGATGACAAAGTAAAGCAATTTATTAGAGAAAAATATCAAGGTGCTGTACTTCCTATTCCTTAAAAACTCTCTTCTCTTTGTGCCCTTCGCGCCTCATCTGCGGGTTCTGCTTTGCAGTACGCGGTTCGTATCACGCAGAGGCGCAGAAACGCAGAGAGGATGAAAATTTAACTTATATCTATGGAGAAGTTTGTAAATGATAGAGTTTATTGATATCCGCAAAATCTACCACCAAGGCGAACATAAAATAGTCGCTTTAGATGGTGTAAATCTACACGTTAAAGCAGGTGAAATCTTCGGCGTATTAGGTCAAAGTGGCGCAGGTAAAAGTACCCTAATTCGCTGTGTTAATCAATTGGAAAAACCTACTTCTGGTTATGTAAGAGTTAATGGACAAGAAATGACAGGCCTTTCGGGTATTGCTTTGCGTCAAGCACGCCAGCGTATAGGAATGATTTTTCAACACTTTAATTTACTCAGTTGCAGAACTGTGGCTGAAAATATCGCTTTCCCTTTGGAAGTTATTGGTTATAGCAAATTACGACGCAAAGCCAAAGTCGAAGAATTGCTTTCATTGGTAGGTTTGGAAGGTAAAGCCAATGCTTACCCCGCACAACTTTCTGGGGGACAAAAGCAACGGGTGGGAATTGCGCGCGCCTTAGCAGGGGAACCAAATGTATTACTTTCCGATGAAGCAACATCAGCCCTCGATCCCCAAACTACACGTTCAATTTTAGAACTATTACGTGACTTGAATCAACGTATGGGATTGACGATTTTGCTAATTACTCATGAAATGGGTGTAGTTAAACAAATCTGCGATAGCGTGGCCATACTCCATGCTGGTAAGGTTGTAGAACAAGGTAGCGTCACTGATTTAGCATCTCAACCTGATTCTTTATTAGCTAGAGAGTTCTTTCCCCGCTCTCATAACTATATACCTCGTCCTGGGGCAGTTTTAGCAACAGTCGCATTTGCTGACGAAAGTGCAAGAAATTCTATATTTACTACCTTGGCGCGTCGCTTTGATGTCGATGTGAATATCCTCAATGGTAGCGTGGAAACGGTAGGCGATCGCCGTGTCGGTCAGTTTCAAGTTGAACTTGCAGGAATTAAGGTAACGCAAGCTTTGGAATACTTACATAACTCAGAATATGCAGTTGAGGTGCATTAATGCAAGGATGGGAATTAATTAACAGTTTATTGCTTGCAAGTCAGGAGACTTTTTACATGGTGGGAGTCTCCGCCGTTGTCGCGATACTTTTGGGTTTACCTGTGGGTTTATTGTTAGTAATGACTAGTCCTGGTAATGTTCTCTATGCTCCCAAACTCAACAAAATATTAAGTGCAATAGTTAATACTGGGCGTTCTTTTCCATTTATTATTTTACTTGTAGTTCTTACGCCTTTAACGCGATTAATTGTTGGTACTTCTATCGGTAGTACCGCCGCACTTGTTCCTTTGACTCTCGCCGCGATTCCCTTCTTTGGAAGAATTGCGGAAACTAGCATTCTTGAAGTTGATAAAGGGTTAATAGAAGCAGCAGAAGCAATGGGCTGTGACTATTGGCAAATTGTTTTAAAAGTTTTGATTCCCGAAGCGTTACCTTCGATTGTTTTGGGTGTCACAATTTTAATTGTGAGTCTCTTGAATTCTTCTGCAATGGCTGGGGCTGTTGGTGGCGGTGGTTTGGGTAATTTAGCAATTCAATACGGCTATCAACGGTTTGATGTGGGAGTTATGTTTGCCACAATTATTGTGCTGATTTTGTTGGTGCAGATTATTCAGTTTTTGGGTGATTTGTTGGCACGACAGTTGCGGAAGAAGTAATTTTTTTAACGCAGAGGGGAGGCAGCGCGTTGCGGGGGTTCCCCCCCCGTTGTAGCGACTGCCGTCGCGCGAAGTTCACGCGGAGGTACGCGGAGTTTTTTTAGAGATACTTTGCTGGTTTCTTTGCGTTTCTGGGTGAGGTTTAGTTAATTGTCAATTTTAAATTTGTTTATGAAGAAACAGCAGCATTTACTTCCCTTGACAAAAACTAATCGCCGTTTCTTCCTCACAGCAGGAAGTGCATTTACCGCTTCACTTTTGTTTGCAGGTTGTAGCCGAATTTCTGGAACTGTCGCTAAGGCTGAAGAAGAGGAGACAATTAAAGTTGGGGTGACTGGGATAGTTTCGGAAGATATTTTGAAATTTATTAACAAGAGTCTCGCGCCTCAAGAAAAGTTAAAAATTGAGGTGGTGAAATTTAATGATTGGATACAGCCTAATACAGCATTACGAGATAAGGTAATTGATGCTAATTTCTTTCAGCATAAACCTTTTATGAATAATGCTGCCAAGGAACTTAAAATTAATTTAGTACCGTTGAATACAATTTATCTCAATACTCTGGGCCTTTTTTCTAAAAATATCAAATCAGTGAATGAAATTCCCCAGAATGCCACTGTGACTATTGCTAACGATGTAATTAATAATGATAGAGGGTTAAGATTATTAGCAGCTAATGGTCTCATTAAGTTAAAAGATAATATTGGCGAATTTGTGACGCAAAGAGATATTGCAGCTAATCCTAAAAGTTTGAAAATTAAAGAAGTAGAAGGTGTCCAAGTTGTCCGAGCGATTAATGATGTAGATTTCATCGTTTCTTCGGCTCAAACTGTGGCTTTAGCGGGGATAGAACCTAATTCTATGGGAGCAGAAACAGTTAAGGACAAAAAATATGCTCTTGCTTTAGTCACATTGCAGGGGCGAGAAAATGAAGAAAAAATTCAAAAGTTAAATAATCTCCTTGTTAATCCCCAAGTAAGAGATTTCATAACTAAAGAATATAAAGGTAGATTAATACCCGTTTTTTAATCCTCCTTTTTCTGTGTACTCTGCGTCTGGAGTACTTTATTTTCTACCGCAGAGGCGCAGAGAACGTAGAGAGAAAACTTTAATTACTATAGACTTACGCAAAATCATGAAAAAACGAACCACGAAGTACGCAAAGAACAAGAAGTAAAGAGGTTTTGGGAGATTTATCGCGTAAGTCCAATACTATTTATATATAGATTGTCGAAAGTTAATTATAAATTTATTGAGTGTTTGTGTATTAACTAAAAATGCATCGTGTCCGTAGGTTGATTTCAGCCAAACTAGTTGAGCATTCGGAATGAAATCTGCTAATTCTTGTTGTTCTATTGGGGGATAAAGAATGTCAGAATCAATAGCGACAACTAAAGTAGGTTGTTTAATAGTTTGCAAAACAGATTCATAGTCTTTACCTTGGGCGATATCATGACTATCCATCGCTTTGGTAAGAGTAATGTAAGTATTGGCATCAAATCTTTCTACTAGCTTTTGTCCATGATGTTGTAAGTAGCTAGCGATCGCATATTGATTCGCAGAGTCATCATACTGTCGTCCAAAGCGTTCTGTAAAGCTTTCCCAATAACGATACATACTCATCGCCATCATCCGTGCGACGGCTAATCCTTGGTTGGGTGGTTCCTCATCTGTATAGTTACCCCCTTTCCAGTTAGGATCGTTATAGATAGCTTGTCTTTGGGCTTCACTCAGTCCAATACACCAAGCCGAATGTCTCCCAGATGTGGCAATGGGTGCGATCGCTCTCACTATTTCTGGATATAATAAAGCCCACTCTAGTACTTGCATTCCCCCCAGGGAACCACCAATTACGAGTTGCAAAGATTTAATTCCCAGATATTGAATCAGTTCGGCTTGTAAGCGCACCATATCCCGAATGGTAATGGCGGGAAATGATGCGCCGTAAGGAATTCCGGTTTGGGGATTAATGCTAGTCGCGCCTGTAGTGCCGTAACAACTTCCTAAAATGTTACTGCATACGATAAAATCGCGATCGCCATCAAATGCTTTTCCTGAATCAAATAAATCTTCCCACCAAACATCCGCATCAGCCGAACCAGTCAAAGCATGACAAATTAGCACTCCATTATCGCCTTGTGAATTTAACTTTCCCCAAGTTCGATAAGCAATTTGCACCCCAGTTAAAACTTCACCTCCCTCTAACTTAAACGGCTGCGAGAGTTGATAATAATGTGTTTGTGGTGAAATTAAATGCTGGTATTTCATTTATGGGGACTGGGGACTGGGGACTGGGTACTGGGTACTGGGTACTAGGTAATGGGTACTAGGTACTGGGGACGACGAAGATAACGTTTGACTCTTGACTCTGACTCTTGACTTTTATCCCTACCCAATCTTCCCAAATGCTTGCTCAAAATCTTCTTTGATATCGTCAATGTGTTCAATTCCCACGGAGACGCGCACTAAATCTGGTGTCACACCTGCGGAAACTTGTTCATCATTATTTAGTTGTTGATGGGTGGTAGAAGCTGGATGAATGACGAGGGTTTTTGCATCACCAACGTTGGCTAGATGACTCGCCAATTTCACATTATTAATGAAGGCTTTACCTGCTTCTAATCCGCCTTTGATCCCAAAATTTAAGACTCCGCCAAAGCCATGTCGGAGATATTTTTTCGCTCGCTGATGATAAGGATGATGGTGAAGTCCGGGATAATTAACCCAGGCTACTTGTGATTGCTGTTCTAACCACTGGGCTAATTCTAAAGCATTGCTGACATGGCGATCTACACGTAACGAGAGAGTTTCTAACCCTTGTAATAATAAAAAGGCGTTAAATGGACTCAAAGAGGGGCCGAAATCTCTTAACCCTTCTACTCTGGCGCGGATAATGAAAGCAATATTCCCAAAAGGACTACCGACACCAAAGACTTCTTGAAAATTCAGCCCATGATATCCGGGGGATGGTTCGGTAAAAATGGGGAATTTGCCATTACCCCAGTCAAATTTACCAGAATCGACAATTACCCCGCCAATAGAAGTGCCATGACCACCAATCCACTTAGTTGCAGATTCCACTACAATATCTGCACCATGTTCAATTGGTCGCGCTAAATAACCACCTGCACCAAAGGTATTATCGACAATGAGGGGAATACCATTTTCGTGAGCAACGTGGGCTAAAGCTGCAAAATCAGGAATGTTGAATTGAGGATTACCAATAGTTTCAACATACAATGCTTTTGTGCGATCGTCGATCGCCTGACGGAAGTTTTCTACATTGTCGCCTTCGACAAATTTGACATTTATTCCTAAACGTGGTAGGAAAACTTTAAATTGGTTATAAGTTCCGCCATATAAAAAACTGGTAGAAACAATATTATCCCCTGCTTGGGCGATCGTACTTATAGCTAAAAATTGTGCAGCTTGACCGCTAGAAGTGGCTAATGCGGCGACACCCCCCTCTAAAGCTGCAATTCGCTTTTCAAAAACATCCGTTGTCGGATTCATAATCCGCGTGTAAATGTTGCCAAATTCTTGCAACGCAAACAACCGCGCCCCATGCTCCGCATCGTCAAAAACGTATGATGTTGTTTGGTAAATTGGTACAGCACGCGCATTGGTTCCTGCTGCTGGTTCTTGTCCAGCATGGACTTGCAAAGTTTCAAAGCGATATTTTTCAGACATAGATAATTACTGCATCAAATATATTTTTTTAGTACTAGTGCCAACAATTAACTGTAAGTCTATCGGCTTTTAGTATTTTATCAGTCTCTGCCATAGGTGCAAGCAAAAAGGAAAAGGTTTTTTCCCTTTTCCCTAACAAAACTTTACATAGTTATTGTTTCATCACATTTAGCTGATTGATTCATTTCCCCTATCAAATAGAGTGTAAAAAACTGAAGGACGCACACCAACATATTTAACAACCAAAGCACCTAACCAAATATTCCAGACAATCATGGTGAAACTTGTTGCGATCGCTGCCCCAGTAATATTAAATATGGGAATTAATATCGCATTCAAGACTATATTGAGTAAGGCACTAGCAACAATTACAGGCAAAGATTTATTTTGATGACCAGTCATAATCATCAAAATCCCTACGGAACCACATAAAGCATTTACCATCTGTCCCATAATCAGAATTTTTAAGGACAAACTCGCTTCAACAAAACCTGCACCAAACAGATTGAGAATCGGTTGCGTAAAGCTCATGAGTAACAATGTCATGGCGACAGTCGGCCAGAAAATCCAATTAGTTACGCAAGAAACCACCTTTTGTAACTCTGGGATATCGCCTTTAGTGTACAAAGTTGTAAATACAGGTGCAGCTACCATATTCACAATTTGTAAAACAAAACTTGTCCAAGCAGCTGTTTTTACTGCTGCGTTGTAAATACCTGCTGCTTCCGGGCCGATAAATGAACCAATCATCACTGTATCTGTTTGGCTTAAAATCCCAAAAGATGCTTGTTGAATTAACAAAATTACCGCAATATTTAACCACTCACGGTAAGCATAAACTGGCGTTGCTGCTACAAAATCACTGTGTAATTTCTTCCACAATAAGTATAGTTGCACGACAACAATCGCGATAAACATACCAGAGGCGATCGCAATCATTGGTACGCTAGTCAAATCATCCTGGGTTTGCATAAATACAAAGCCACCAGCCAGCACCAAAACAGGCCAGATAATTTGTGATGGAATAAAGGCTACAAGAATATCCTCCATCGCTCTTCCTGTTTCTTGTTGAAACCTAGCCAAACTCTGTAGTAATACTAATCCCATCCCCAACAATAGCGGAGTTGCATAGACAAAACTGTGGTAATAATTAATAACTAAAATTGTCCCTGTAGCGCAGATAATCAACAGTAAACTGTTGGAAAATACGAGTAACCAACAACCACGAACTAAACCTTGTAAACGTCCCCATTCCTGCTTAACTCGGTATTCTGGAAGCAAACGCAAAACCGTCGTAGGTAAACCTAATTCTGCGGGAACTGCTAACAATAACGACCAAGACATGACATATTCATAAATGCCATATTCAGTTTTTCCCATCCACTGTGCCAGAAATATTTGTAGGAGATATATCAAAACTAAACCAGTCACTTGAATGATTAAAGCCACAATAGTGTCTTTAGCCAGTTCAGCTAATTGAATGCTTCCTGACTTTTGTGAAACTGACAAGGTTGTCATAATTACTACCTCACCATAGGAGGAGATTTGTTAATAGTTGAAAAACTGAGAGGCGATAGCTCAAGATTGAGTCTGATGTAACTTAAACAATCTTTGACTTTTTATATTGCAGAGAAAATTAGAGAAAATGCGCGTTTTCTCTAATTTGATTATTGGGAGAATTATTAATTGATAACAACTCAGGTATAGGTATAACCAGAGATTAGCTAACGCCCGTCTAAATTGCATAACTAATTATCAGGGCTGTTAACAGTCAACAGTCAACAGTCAACATTAGAGAATTCAATCATTAGTTGGTTGGGTTTAATTTCGTTATAGCCAACGTCAAACCTCAATATTTCCGACCCCCTTTTACGGTGATGCGTACTGAGTATTAACCTGGGATCGATTGGGATACCTAATCTTGAGATATTGACTGGTAAAAACATTATTTACATCTGCCCCTTACCAGTCAAAATTTTCCTATATATAAAGATGGTGTGAGAGGAAAATTTATGTTTTTTCTCTCATCATCTTAAAAGAGTATAAAATTTTTCGTTCAAGCACATTGAAGCAGGAATCAAAAAAAAATAGATATTCAAAAAACTACATATTTTTTTAATATTTGTAAAATATACTTATTTCGCCAACCCTGATTCTGCAAAAAAAGGTAGGTGAAATAGAGGTAAAGTTTGTGCGCCAATATTGATTCACCAGCAACGTTAGTTTGATTCACCCACTAACCATAATAGTGCATACCCAGGCAATACCAACTCACAAAAACCTTTATATATAAGATTTCTGCTCATGGCAATGCCTGAAATCAAAAAAATCTCGGCTTGAGATTATATAGTCAAGCAAAAAGATGGTATGCTTGATTTTAATCTACGATATATATATCGATTTTATGTAGATTAATGGTTTCGCCTCTCAAATTAAACAAATACGGCTGCTGCTTCAACTCTCAACAATTGAGATGAAGGAATAAATTGTGGTGAATTATTTACAAGAGCATAACTTTCGCTCATTACAAGCGTCTTCTAACCGTGGTTTTTTACTTGCTGTTGCATATCTGAGTTTGATGGTTACTGGTTGCAGTCAAAAAACGGCTGTGAATCCGCCAGCTAACTCCAATTCTGCCTCACAGGTTGTTAGTAGCAATCAAAATCCCCAAAAAAGCAACGTAGTTCGCTTAGGATACCAAAAAGGCGGGATTATTCCCATTTCGCGTCAGCGCGGCGACCTAGAAAAGCAGCTCACAACGCAAAATATTAAAGTTGAATGGACTGGGCCATTTGATCGTTGTGCAACGCTACTAGCTGCCCTTAATGGTAATCGTGCAGACATAGGTGGTTGCGGTGATATTCCTACCATCTCAGGAATTGCTTCTGGACAACCACTATGTATAGGTTCTGTACAGCGTCCTAAACCAGATTCCTTGGGTAGTGCCATTTTAGTGCGCGGCGATTCTTCTATCCGTAAACCTGCTGATTTAATTGGTAAAAAAGTAGCAGTGAACCAAGGCGGTGCAGGTGAATACCTGTTATTAAAAGTTTTAGAAAAAGAAAATATCCCCAAAGATAAAGTCCAGCGAGTTTACCTATCGCCAAATGATGCTGCACCAGCGTTATACCAAAGTTCGGTTGATGGTTGGGCTGTTTGGGAACCTTATATTTCCATTGCTGAATTAGAACATAAAGCGCGACGAATCACGACTATACATCCTGCACCTACTTACAACATTATGGTTGTGCGTGGTGATGCAGCGAAGGATAATCCTGTAGCAATTAAATCTGCGCTAACAGCTTTGAGCCAAGATGGTGAATGGTTGAATCAGCATTCTGATGCAGCCGCAGATTTTATGGTGAAGGAACTCAAAGTTTCGCAAGCTGTAGCCAAGCAAGCAACTAAGAATCGCGGCCCAGAGTCTTACCTCTTTCCCAATGCTGATGATATTAGCAAGCTTCAGAAAACAGCTGACTGGCTACTAGAGCAAAAAATTCTTCCTAAACGAGTAGATATTGCTGCTTCGGTATGTCCTTTAGGAACTACTGCAACGAGGTAGGGAATGAAGGAGGACAAGGGGACAAGGGGAAATAACAAACACCAATTACCAATTACCCATTACCCATTACCAAATGACAAATGACAAATGACAAAAATGCGTAAGTCTTAATCCCAAAAGTTAAATCTCAAATCTGGAATTTTATGACTAATACAACTATTCTCGAATCCTTAGCAACAGACGAATGGTTTATTGATAGTCCTGACTTACGTGAGTTTGTAGCGATCGCAAAACAAATTGTCTCTCATACAACTCGCGATCGCCAAGAAACTCTCAATACCCTAGAACCCCATTTTGCAACGCTTCTAAAAAAACAAGATTGGTTACCAGAACAATTCGCCCAGCCAAATCACCATAGCGGTTTAGGCGGTGGCATTGGACAATGGTTGCTATATCGTTCTCAGGATCGTTCGCTGACCATCTTTAGTTTAGTAATTCCGCCTAATTCCATTACACCTGTACACGATCATTTGTCTTGGGGGCTAGTGGGTTTGTATAAAGGCAGACAAGAAGAAACTGTTTACCGTCGCCTAGATAACGGTGATGTTGAAGGACAAGCACAGTTACAAAACCTCGGTACTTATAAAGTAAAGGCTGGTGATATTTATCGTCTCTTACCGCCAGATGGAGATATTCATTCAGTCAAAGCGACAACAGTATTTACTCCCTCTATCTCCATTCATGTGATGGGAAATGATACTGGTAACATTTTGCGACATCACTATAACCCAGAAGCAAAAAGCGTTAAGTCTTTTCGTTCTGGATATTCCAATGCACCTGACAAAGAAAATTTATAAAGAACAACCGGAAGACTATGCCGAGATTTGATAGACCCCAACCACCAGTTTTTGCAAAAGTTGAAGATGAACGCCTTTACCGCAAACAACGTCTAGCGGCGGCATTTCGCCTATTTGGGCGTTTTGGTTTCAGTGAAGGAATTGCAGGTCATATTACTGCCCGTGACCCAGAATTTACTGACCATTTTTGGGTAAATCCTCTAGGAACTTACTTCGGTCATATCCGTGTTTCTGATTTAATTTTGGTTGATAGAGAAGGGGAAGTAGTTAAAGGCGATGCGGCTGTTAATCGCGCCGCTTTTGCCATTCACTCCCAAGTACATGAAGCTCGACCTGATGTCATTGCAGCCGCACACGCTCATTCTCTGCATGGGAAATCTTGGTCAAGTTTAGGTCGTCTACTTGACCCTTTAACTCAAGATGCTTGTGCTTTTTATCAAGACCACACAATTTTTGATGATTATAAGGGTGTAGTTCTTGATACTTCAGAGGGTAAAAGAATTGCTGAAGCATTAGGAGAAAAAAAAGCTGTCATTCTTCGCAATCACGGCTTTTTGACAGTAGGAAGAACAGTAGATGAAGCTGCTTGGTGGTATATCACATTTGAGCGCTCGGCTCAAGCACAACTTTTAGCTGAAGCAGCAGGTAAACCAATTTCTATTGACCATGAAATTGCTACTTTAACCCATAGTCAAGTTGGAACTCATGCAGGTGGCTGGTTTAGTTTCCAACCACTCTATGACAGAATTGTCCGCGAAGAACCAGATTTATTGGAGTAAATAGCTATGGAGCATTGTAAACAATTTTGGATTTTAGATTTTAAATTGAAATCCAAAAGACGCTCGTGGACTTTCTCTAAGCATTGGCGCAGCCTCTCATTGATGTAAAACTTATGCAACTACGATCAATTTTGATGAAAGCATTATTAACAAAAATGCTCAGGCAGAATGAGAGCGATCGCAAAAATTACTATCTGTGTCTAAAGAGACGAGAGCATCTTAGCAAAAAGTTGCTGATACATTGACATAAACATCTGCAATCATAACTTATTCATCACCCAGGTCAACATTATGTTTCATGGCATAGAAAAGGAATTATCAAATGGTCAACCTTGGTCATTTGGTCAATATTCCCAGTTACCAACTGATATTCAGTTATTAGTAGAACAAGAACATATACAGCGAGATATTTGGGAGTTACCTTACCCACAATCTCAATGCTATAAGATAAGTAAACTCCAATTTAAAAAACGTATTTCAGCTTTGAAACTACGTCTATTTTGAAAGCTTTATTTAGCAATTATAAATTTTTGTAGACTGCTTTAGCTACTTTTTCGATGGTATTCAACTGAGCTAAGAGCAAACAATGTTGGGTTTTGTATTAATGCTCCCAAATTAATCACACTAGATGTCACATTATTGAAGCGATGGCAATTCTCAAAAACTAAATCGCCAAAGTTGATTGGGTGTAAAATGGGTGTAAAGATTGTGAGCAAGCCCGAAAGTCTTGGAAAATCGAGGTTAATGTCACCTTCCCAAGGTGAACGTCGTGGGTTCGAGTCCCATCAGTTACTTCTCTTATTTAGCTTCATTCAATAGATTTGGGCTTGTTCTCATAGTACAGCAATTTATACATTCTTCCATGTATTCGCGCTATATTCAATCTGTACACCAAGCAATTGTCAAGTCAGGTGTGAAATTTATCCCGAATAATTGGTCACACAAACTTCATCTGAAAATGTAAGTTTTTTTTGTATTTCCAACACAACTAAGATGCTTCTCAGACAATTAGTTAAGAAGCACCTTTTATGCTGAAATTACAAGAAATTATTTCCTTATATCAATATCGCTCTTGTAAGTCATAGGTCTTGGCAGCGCTTTCTTCTTGGGAGAGGCTGATGATTTCTTCAGTAGTTGTGGCGGACAGCATTTTTCACAGTCGAGCAGAGGAGTGATAGAGGAGTAGTTAATGCTCGAGTTGATTATGGGGGTAAAATTGGGGTAAGAAGTTTGAGTATAGCGTAAAAATACTGAAAAATGAGGATTGTTGGAGGACTGAAAATCCTCGTGTCACCAGTTCAAGTCTGGTTCCTGGCATACTTAAAAAACTCTTGAAATCGCTGGATTTCAAGGGTTTTCTAGTTTCTGACTACTTGGCTGATTAAGAACAAATGTTCTATTTTTGAGTGAACATTGGACATTTTTGGGCACCTTTAGATAGAAAAGTGGTGTAAAAGTGGTGTAAATGGTGTAGAGTAGAGGATAATTACACCATTAATACATATGTACTGATTTGAACGTTTTTAGATACCTTTAGATAGAAAAGTGGTGTAAAAAATGGTGTAAATAGTGTAGAGCAGAGGATAATTACACCATTAATACATATGTATCAAAATACTTCTAGGGGAAGAGGATATAAAGGATCTGTATCAATCATTAACTCTAATGATCGGTTACAGTTGAGATTTCACTATGCGGGTAAGCGCCATTACTTGTCCACAGGGTGGCTAGATACTCCTGCTAGTCGGAAACTGGCAGAACTAAAAGCAGCGGAGATTGAGAAAGATATCTTATATGAACGGTTGGACGAGACTTTAGCGAAGTACAAACCTGCGTCATCTCTAAGTACAGTTACACCAGTTACAACAGTTACACCAATTCAGAAACCAAAACCACAGTTAGATGAGTTGTGGGACAAATATAGCGAGTTCAAAAAGCCTCAAGTTAGCCCTAGTACTTTCGCTAAAGACTTTACTAAGCATCGAAATCATATTGCTAAGTTGCCAACACGATCGCTTGATGAGGCATCTGCTATTAGAGATTATCTTTTATCGAATCTAAGTCCAGACGCTGCAAAACGCTGCTTAACTCAACTCAAAGCTTGCTGTAATTGGGCAATGGAAGAGGGATTAATTGAAACTAACCCATTTGCTGCTATGAAAATTAAAGTACCCAAGGGTGCTATTGAAGAGCAGGATATTCATCCTTTCAGTAAAGAAGAAAGAGATTTAATTATTCGTACTTTCGCTAGCGATCGCTACTATAGGCATTACACTCACTATGTGCGTTTCCTCTTCTTTACTGGGTGTAGACCATCAGAAGCAGTTGGGTTGAAATGGAAGCACATTACTAATAGTGTGATTCAGTTTCGGGAATCTGTAGTTGTCTCCGAAGATGGCTTAGTCCTCAAAGATGGACTAAAAACTCAAAGAAAACGGGATTTTCCGATTAATTCAGAAGTGCAAGCAATTTTAGATGAGATTAGGCCTGAGGAAGTTAATCCTGAATCTCTAGTGTTTAAAAGTCCAAAAGGAAAATTTATCGACCATCACAATTTCGCTAATCGTGCATGGAAGTCTATCTTAACTAAGTGTAACGTCCCTTATCGTAAGAGCTACCAGACACGGCATACCTTTATCAGTTTATGTGTAGAAGCACATATTAACAGCACCGCGATCGGTAGATGGACTGGAACATCAGCAAAAATGATTGACAACCACTATGGCGCTACTAACTTTACGAACCTTAGACCACCTGAGCTTTCTTAATGGAGAAATTAAGTAATGATAGATAAATCCAGTGAAGGAGAAAAAGATGAGATTCGCGGAAGACACTGTTATATAAAATACTTATCTACGAGAGAAAGAGGAAATTACCTACTTTCTGACGTAGAGTATGGCTATCAGTCGGTTGGCTTACCTCATGGAACGGAAGAAGAAAAAATAGCATTTTTCATATCTGCACTACCAGATGCAAACTTACTAGATGGAGCAAAAGTTAGTTACGCTCTTCTACAAACCTGGGTGGGATATAAGGATGCGTGTGTCAATATTGCTAAATGCTTTTTGTCAACTAAAGGAGAGGTTGATGATCCTCTTTTACCATTATTTGAGAAAGGTGAAATTGATAAGTGGAAATATGAATATAATTGGTTGGGAGCTGATGTATACAAAAATATTTGGTATCTAATCCTCAATAACAGTAGATTAATCACACTAAATTTAGAGAAAAATTGGGGTTATCCTTTTACATCTAATGTAGATTTACTGTGCGAAATTGTGAGAGAAGTCATAGAAGGAGAATTTAGCCGTTATCTGTTATAGCGTTTCTCAGGCTAGTGGAGTACGCTTATAACTTAGACTGTAAGATTAAATCTGAGCATCTCCTCAAGTATAAAAATGAAACCATATTCCCTAGACTTTCGCCAAAAAATATTTGATACCTATAAGATAGGTGAAATATCACAACGTGATTTAGCCAAAAGATTTTGTGTCAGTTTAAGTTTTATTGAGAAACTACTAAAACAATATAGAGAAACAAACAATATTGCTCCAAAAACCAGAACTAAGCAAACTCCACCAAAGTTAAATGAGGAACAATTGGATGTTCTTTTTGAAATAGTAGAAGCCAAGAACGATGCCACTTTGGAAGAAATTCGTGAGAGCCTCTTTGATAAAATAGGGATAACGATTAGTATCGCTACAGTAGACCGAATGCTCAAAAAAATGGAAATCAGCGTCAAAAAAAAACATTGCACGCTGACGAAAAAGAGACTGAAAGAGTTCAATCATTAAGAGTAGAATTTTGGCTTAAAATTAATGGTATACCCACTGAAAACCTTATATTTCTTGACGAAGCAGGAGCTAATCTATCTTTAATAAGACATTCAGCCCGTGCCAAAAAGGGTAAAAGAGCGCATGGCTCACGACCTCAGAAGCGTAGTAAAAATGTCTCTATAATTGGTGCAATTGGTCTTTGTGGTTTGATTAGTCAATATAGCATTTTAGGTGCAACTGACGGGCTGACATTTGAAGCTTATATTTCTCAAAAATTAGTTCCAAAACTGTGGGAGGGTGCCTACGTAGTCATGGACAATTGCTCAATTCATAAAGGCAAAGAGGTTGAAAAACTAATCGAGTCCGCCGGAGCAAAATTGATTTATTTACCACCATATTCTCCTGATTTTTCGCCAATAGAAAATTGTTGGTCAAAAGTTAAAAATCTACTCCGTTCTATTGGAGCTAGAAGTTATCCAGATTTAGCAAAAGCGATTGAAACTGCTTTTAATCAAGTTTCATTGAATGATATTTATAATTGGTTTACCCATTGTTGCTACTGTACTTCACCAGACTGAGAAACGCTATAACCCTCTTCTGTCACTTTCCGGTATTCTAAATAAAAGGATGAACAGAAAAAACCCTGAAAGGTAAGTAGGGCAATGGATGTAGAATTACAAATCCTCAAACATTTACGTCGAGATGCTCACCCAACAGTTACGCTCATAGATGAATATTGTGCAGAGTATAAAGACGTATTTAAAGAAGTCAGGAATTATGAGTGCTTCAAATATTTACACATGGGGATAACATCAACTATAAAACGAAAATCGTTACCAGAGATAGCAAAGGTAGTGAGCATAAATTCGGCCCAATCATTACACCATTTCTTAGCCAATTCAAATTGGTCAGTCAAGAAATTAAAAGAACGAAGATTAAATAAGTTAAAGAAACAATTAGATGGTCGGGCAATTACATTAGTAATAGATGAAACAGGAGATAGGAAAAAAGGTAAAAAGACTGATTATGTAGCTAGACAATATTTAGGAAGCGTGGGTAAAGTAGATAATGGAATAGTTTCAGTCAATGCTTATGGAGTTTATGCTAATATAACTTTTCCATTAATCGTCAAAATATTTAAACCAAAAGGAACATTAAAAGAGTCAGATAAATATAAAACTAAAATAGAGTTAGCATCAGAGATAATTACAGAATTAATGGAGGCAGGGTTCAATATTGAATTAGTACTAGCTGATAGTTTGTATGGTGAAAGTAGTGAATTTATTAGAAAAGTAGCTGAATATAAATTAGGTTATGTAGTATCAATTAGAAGTAATCATGGAGTCTGGTTGCCAGCAGGACAAAGCGTTAGGGCAAATAAGTGGTGTAAATTTGAGAGAACATTTAGTAATCAAAAATCAGAAACAAGATATATTAGGGAAATAATTTATGGGAAAAAAAGAGCCATAACTTACTGGGAAATAACTACTGACCCAGAAACCATGCCCGAAAATTCTACCTCCTTTGTGATGACGAATCTGCAAGGTAATCTCAAGAAAATCTTAGGTGACTTATATGGATTAAGAACCTGGGTTGAATATGGGTTTCGACAGTGTAAACAGGAACTAGGTTGGACAGATTACCGTTTTACTAATTTCCAACATATTGAGAGGTGGTGGGAGATTATTTTTTGTGTTTACACATTGATTAGTTTAAATTCTCCAGTCTTCTTAAGCTTAAATCAATCTCGTAAACTTGAGACTGAGGTACAAGAAAATAGTGAGGTGGATTTTTCCAAGCATCCGCAATGGAACCATGAATCTGGATGGAAGAATACTTTAAATAATCTGCGTCTCATTATCCAACCACTTTTATTATTTTGGTTAATTTATCCCTGGTTAAGTATTTTCCCTAATTCACATTTGTTACTGGGATTCAATCATTTAATTGCTGCAATGAATCAATTTAAACCCTGTTATGCTTCTGGATGATTTAGCTTCTTTACTAATTGGTTATTCCGGAAAGTGACAGAAGAGGGATAAACCTTTATGAATACAAATTCTGGGAAATTGATCAAATTGATAAGCTCAAACGGATAATTCATAAACAACAGCTATCTGATGAACAGATAAAACCAACAAATTTTTGGAAATTGGTTGATAAACATACAGCTAAGGCTATCTGGTATGACCGCGTGATCTCAATAGCTCATAAACTTGCGGATTGTGGAGTAGATAGCATCAAAACCTACTTAGAGATTAATTCAAATATTATTGATGCTATGGCTCGCTTAAGGATTAGAAGTGCTCGTGATCCATTACTCAAAAGCCATCATCGAACATCTCACTATTGTGTTGATGCCATAATTACTGAGGGTACTCTCCGGGAAAAATGGAAGCATCGCAAAACTTAACAGTTTTGATATTCCTTAATGTAACCAAAACTTAACAGTTTTGACATTCTTTACGTTGAAGAGGTTGCTGTCAAACAATAGTGTCCATAAAAGTTGAAAAAATACTTATGGATGCACAATTCTGCTCAAAAAGAACTCTGAGCCAAACCACAGGGCTTTCAAACTCCACCTTTAAGAAATATAGACTATCCGGTGTTTGGCTCGAGGGAATTCATTGGCAAAGGTTAAATTCTCGCGCTATTCTCTATAATTTACCGTTGATACTGGACTGGGTAGCTAATCATAATGCTCCAGCAGTACACCAAAAAGCAATAGAAAATTACTTGCGATCGCTACCTTCTAATCAGAAAAGATTTGTTAGAGGCAATTCAGATCAAAAGAAGATTGTATCGGACATTGCTACCAAGGGGGTAAGCAATGATTGCTAACACCGTTGGTGAAAACCAGTATCTACATTTACGCAACGCAACTATTCAGTGGCTTACTGAAAATGAATATCCAGCGCTACCAGTTGCGCCTCTACAAGATCCATTTAAGTATCCTAAGAAGGATAAAAAGGGAAATATTGAGTATGAGGAGGATGGAAAGACTCCTAAACCTAAGTTTACGGGCAAAAATCCTAGTTACTTAGATAAAAACAATAAACCTCATCTAATCCTTCATACTCAATACCAAAAAAGATTACCTACGCGGAGTGAGCTTGATACATGGTTTGCCAATCCTCTTAACGGAGTAGGAACTCTCGGTGGTTGGAATAACACTGTCTGGATTGATTTTGATGTCAAAAATTTTGATTCACCCCAACAATGCGATCGCCTAGTTTCAGAGTGGCTAGATAACTACCCAGCTTTAACGCAGACATTGATCGAACGCACTCATTCTGGGGGTTGGCGAATCGGTATTCGAGTCAGAAAGATGTCTGAGTTCACCAACTTTACACTATCCCCAGGAGGTAAGCACGTGGGGGAATGCTTGGGTAAGGGTCGGTTTACAGTTCTGAGTCCGACGATTAGCCCATCTGGAAATCCATACCAGTCAATAAATAAAGGTAAATTAGTTGAAGTGGAAAATTTAGAATCCATCAGTCTTTATCCTACCAAAAAACAAGCCAGCGCAAAGCTCCCATCATCATTACTTGACTTAGACTTAGCTCTGAATGTAATACCTCTAGAAAAATTACTCTCAGAAAATGCAAGAGAGATTTTAAATGGTAATAATCCTACTGGCGATCGCAGTGAGGCACTAACTACACTAGCTAAAGAAGCCTTTGGTTGGCAGAACTTCTGCTTTGAGAATGGGATATCAATTAGTGATGCTGAAAATCTGGTTGAGTTAGCGGGTAATCAGTTAGGGATTGATAGCGATCGCATTCAACGAATTATCAAGACTATAGATCCCTCATCTTGCCAACCATCTGCACAATACCTGGGTGGTGAAGAAAGCTGCTGGCAGAAAATTCGTAGATTAGACAATACCTTTGCCAAAATAAGAGGGTAAACAAATTTTGGCAAAAATGCCTACTTGACCCATATATAAGCGTTCAGCTTACAAGGGAGGTTGTCAGATCAAACCCTTTATACTGCGACAATAGGCCAAAAAAATCCTTGTGGGAAACCTGGAGGGAATTTTTAGGACTTATTGTTTTTGCCAAACATTAGATAACAGCGAGTTAATGGTGAAAGCATCATCAACCCACCCTCGTAAATTGGCAACGGTATTGATTAAAAGAATAGATTTTTTTGGAGTTAAATGTAAGCGTCAGATCATCTTTGGCATTACCTGCTCAAAAATTGTGTTTCCGAATCTAATTTTAGAAATATTTTAAGTAATTTGCTAATTGTTACCTTGTGCGTGCGATCGCAAATCAAGCAAACAAAATTGTTGAGGACTTATGACCATTATTCTTTCTTTTGCCTTTTTTCGGTCAAAAATAAGGCAAATTTGTATTAAATTCCATATATCTGAGAATAATTTTAATCCCAAACAAACTGTTTCCAATTAACAGAGATTAAACCTTTCTTAACAAGGCTGTTTCTCATACCGTCATGCTTTCGATCAAGACGTAGCGCATGGCATACAGGGCAAAGGGTTCTTAAATTAGAAGCATGGTTGCTACCACCAGACGACAAAGGACGAATGTGATCAATGTGAGCAACCTTAAGATTGACTTCACCCATGCATAAGCCTTGAATTTTGGGAGGTGCATCTGTTGGACTTTGACAAAGACCGCGATCGCGCTGGTAAATACGTTGTCTTGTCAGTTCCCATTGCTCTAGCGGTTGTCGCCGCCACCAATAAACAGGAAGCTTGGGATGCTGACGACGTTGCTTAATTTGCAGGTAAAGTGTGATTGATGACATGACGTGACACAACCTGACTAAAGAGGACGTAACTCAACGTAACTAGACGCTACTGGACTGGACACAACAGAAGTTGACATGTATTAAACAATGGCAAAATTAGTCAGTTCAAACCGCCCATAACCAATGCTTTGCCGACCATCACCAATACCAACTAAAGTGCCAGCATTGATAATAGCGGTCTCTAAGGATTTTCTATCCACCACAACTGCATCCCAAAGAATAGTAAATGAACAGTGCCATCCAGAGGCAAAAGTAAAAAGTTAAAAGGCAAAAGAAAGAATAAAATAAATGCTTACAAGCCCCCAACTTAGCTATAGAAGGAAATAAAGACATTCCCAATCGAGATGCATTGCACAAGAAATCATAGGTTCTGATTAAATCCCCGCGCCTGCAATTTATGGAGATTATCTTTTTACTTTTTACTTTTTACTTTTTACTTTTGCCTTGTTGTACTAGCTAATGTTTAAAAGCGATCATGTTGCCAGATGCATCAGTAGATAGCATAAAAATACTTTTGCGATCGCTGATTTGAGCAGATGCTAGTAACCTCATACAACAGCGATCGCACAATTTGCATAGCAAACGGGCTGAGATAGCAGATCCATGAGAAACAGAAATTAGTGATCTCAGGATGGTGATATTTTAGAGAGCTTGGATCATCAGTTACGGATCATCCCAACCCATCTTCGGCGCAGCTAGGCTTCAAAGGAGTAACAAAGCGACCAACAAGAGTAAGCTAATGCGCGTCTACGTTCCTCAAATTTCAACGTACAGCTACTACTGTTGCAAGGATGGCGATCGCCAATCATTCCCATACTAATTGTTAGTCTTTCAAAATCACCACTGCTGGCTGGGAGCGAAACTGATTCTTGTCAGCTATTTTATTGCGGTTAAATTGTATTGAGCGAGTAAAGCATTTCACTTCAAATCTCAATCTCTAACTACTTATACTATTGGGGTGAACAATAGTAATTCCTTCGATGGCTACAAAATCTTTTGGATTTAAAGTCAAAATATGGCTGATATTATGGGCAAGCACTACTGCTTGTATGCGTAAATCATGGGTATGTTTTCCGGATATCCTATGAGTTGTAGCAAGACCCAACCAAATGGGAAATATATCCGATGTTTCTTCCAGCAACTCAAACTGGTTTATGAGCATTTGCACTGCTCGCTCGGTTTCTTCTGGTGTCCATCCCAATCCATTTACAGCAACGGGGCGGGTGGCTACAACCCAGAATTCAATTAAAACTTGAGGTGTAATAAAGCATCGACCACCCTGTAACAAAATTTGGAAAATAGCATTATTAATAATTTCGTACTCTGAGGAGCGGGTATCAGCAAATCTAAGAATAATATTTGTATCAAGTAGATAGCTTGTCATACACCGCGATCGCCATAAATATTCTCGCGCAGACTGGCTTCAGCAGGTAGGCTTACACTACTTTTAGGAAATTGAGCCAGCCATTGACGAAATTTTTCGGCTTTTTCAGTTGGTGTCATTTGTTTGTAAGTTGCTTTCTCTAGCTGTTTGGTGTGGAGTCTAGAATGAAAAAGCTTCTGGTCTTCAGGAGAGAGATTTAGTACCACCTCTACCAAAGAGTTTACAAGTTGTACATTCATAGTTATTTATGTGATTTATTGGTTAGTTTATCTTAATTTCATCTTGTAAGATGAAAATCTTGCTATGCTCTTACCTGCCTATGTCATTAGCAGTCATCGGTTTCACCGTATGTATCTTATATTAGAAAGCCATAAATGTATTGTCAAAGGGTAATTTCTCTATACAAATAACTGAAAGTCGGAGTTATAATTTCCGACTTTATTATATAAAATATTTCCATTAATTCAACTTCCGAAGAAGTTTAAAGATATTAGTTGTGGTAGCTTTTACCATATTTGGTGTCAGTTTCCATTAATTCAACTTCCGAAGAAGTTTAAAGACATTTACACAAGTTTACGACTCACGCCTCAAACGGTTTCCATTAATTCAACTTCCGAAGAAGTTTAAAGCCGTAATTACTTGGGAGTTGGACTTAGTACAGTAAGGTTTCCATTAATTCAACTTCCGAAGAAGTTTAAAGGGCTAGGCTCTGAAAGCCTTACCTAGCGGCAATCCTACAGCAGATTTTCGGGGCTTGTCAAATTTACTTAAGATGAGACTCGAATTTGAGAATTATCCTTGATGAAAAAAGCCTGAAACCCATAATTGATAAGGTTGCCGGGGCTGTGAACGAAAGAATCGAGGTTTGAGGCTTTCGACTTCAGCCCCGAAACAAGTGCAATTTATTTCCCACTGATTTAACTCAGCCAATAAAATCATTACCAACAATACATTAAAAGAATAGATTTTTTTGGAGTTAAATGTCAGCGTCAGAGCATCTTTGGCACTGCCTGCTCAAAAATTGTGTTTCCGAATCCAATTTTAGAAACATTTTAAGTAATTTTGCTTATTGACTCATAATATGTAACTTTAACTATTGCCAATAAGCTTAACTTATCAATTATGAGTAACAGTTTACCTTAGTAAAAGTTCTTGAGACTTATCAGCGATCGCTTATAGAGTTCTTTATAGTTTTTGAAGCAATACTGTAGCCAAAAAAAGAGTATAAAAAGAGGGCTGATGTAGTAGAGTTATAGTCTTCCAAAACAACAACTCGAAAGCCACACACAGCCCATGTTTGACATACTAGCACTGTTGCAATGCCTGCTACCAGAAATAAAAGTGACGACGATGCGGCAATTGAGCCAGATCATTATGGCGATGTTAGCCATGAGTGGGCGAGTAACGATGTTGGGAATTTCGCGTTGGACGCTTAGTGGTGGTAGTTATCGGTCGGTAATCAGATTCTTTCGTACAGTCATACCGTGGGCAACGGTGTTGTGGGTATTTTTTCGACGGCATTTGTTTTGCCCAAATGATGTTTATTTGTTGGCAGGAGACGAAGTAGTAATAAGCAAAGCCGGGAAAAAAACTTATGGATTAGATAGGTTCTTTTCCAGTCTAATAAGTAAACCAATATCGGGTCTTTCTTTTTTTACATTATCATTAGTCAGTGTTCAAAAAAGACACTCATTTCCGATTCAGATAGAACAGGTAATCAAGAGCGATGTAGAAAAAAGTATTGTCTCACCAAGCCCAGAAATAAAACCACAAGAAAAACGTGGGCGCGGACGACCAAAAGGAAGTAAGAACAAAAATAAACAGGAGGTGATTTTTACAGCTGAATTACTAAGAATTCAGAAGATGATTAATGAGCTATTTAAGTTAATAGCTAACTTTCTTCCTCTCACTTACTTAGTCGTAGATGGTCACTTTGGGAACAATAATGCTTTGCAGATGGCTAGGCAGGTAAAGTTACACATAATTTCCAAGTTGCGCCACGATTCTGCGTTATATATACCTTACCAACATTCTGACCCCAATCATCGTTCTCGTCGTAAATACGGTGATAAGCTGGACTGGCGTAATATTCCCCAGGAATATTTGCATCAAAGTAGTATTGAAGAAGATATCCAAACAGATACTTATCAATGCACTCTCCTTCACAAAGAATTTGCCCAGCCTCTGAATGTAGTGATTTTGGTAAAAACTAATCTGAAAACAGATGATCGCAGTCACATAATTTTGTTTTCTAGTGACCTAAGTTTATCATACGAGAAAATAATCGACTACTATAAACTGCGCTTCCAAATCGAATTTAATTTTCGTGATGCCAAACAATTTTGGGGATTGGAAGATTTCATGAACAGGGGTCAAACTGCTGTGACTAATGCTGTCAACCTTTCATTTTTTATGGTCAATTTATCTCATTATCTTCTAGCTCAGTTCCGTCAAGATAATCCTGGCTCTGGCATTGTTGATCTTCTGGCTTATTGTCGTGGTTTTCGATATGTTCGGGAAATGTTAAAAATGCTTCCAGAACCACCAATACCTTAGCCAAAATAAGAGGGTGAAGAGAGAGGGCTGATGTTGCAGCTGCAACCGAAATGCTGAATACAAACGCACGCGAACGCTTGGCATTAGAAGAACTAGCAGCTTGTGTTGGCTTATCTTCACAAGCAACTATTACACTGCTCGAAACCAGTAATCTTAACAATGAGTAGATCGGCTTCCTCATCAGCCCAAAAATTGTTATAGGATTTCACGAAAAATCTGATACAGATTCCAACTCTAATTTCACTAAATTGCTAACACGATATTGCTTAATTTCTTCCAATGGTTGATTTTCTCCTGATTCAAAAGCAGTCATTACATAACCACTGACTTCTACTTTGGCTTCATAAGCACCACGACTTCCATGTGGTGTTGTGAAATCAATCCGAACATCTGCCCATTCTTCATTAATTTGATCGTCAGCAAGAACTTGACCTAATTTTTGATATTCCAGCCAATTCCAACCTACTTGCATCCATATTTCTCTTTCTACAATTTGCGCGAAATAGGGTAAACCACCCCATCCGCGATAGTAAGGATAAAGTTCTTGGACGGAACCATGATTCCATACTAATAAATCTAAAATTTCTGGCTGTAAACGCCCGTAGTAGCGTCCTTGAGGTAAATCAACTAAGGTAGGCGCAAACTGATGACCACCAAAATGGCTACTTCGCCAAACGCGCAAGTTGCTATTAGGTAAAGCACCATACTCAGAACGCAATTTTTTGTAAAGAGGATAACCAAATTTGCTACAAGCAACATCAACGTTGCCGTGGATACAAACAAGTAATTCTCTAATATGATTACTACCTTGCCGATACTGTTCAAAATCTACCAGTTTTTCTGGTTCTTTGATTAAAGCCAGTGCTAAAGCGCCAATTTCAGCATCAGGTACGAGAAATGCTTGTTTCTCATACTCAGCAAATAACCCTGCTGGTTGGCGGTAGTGGAATACGTGTTTATAACCAGGTATAGAGTATTCCCGATCAGGAGCGATCGCCAAGGGCCGAATATTCTCAGGTTCCGTCACGTAGTTCAAAAAATTCAATGCTTCCACAACCTCTGGCGGCACAGGTTCTGGTTCAATCCACATCAGATCTGGCCAAGGTTGTTGAGCTTCAATAATTAAATATTGTGCCACTGCATTAGCAGAACCGATAGGGTCTTCACCATTAGCTTGGGAAATCTCTGAACAAAAACGGCACTTGTTATGAGTCTGATTGCTCACCATATGACCTACACACCACAAAAAATTAACAATAGTCAGTCACTCAGATTTTGATCGATGAATTTTTGCTAGTTTGCCTTGTTGTACTGCTAAAGTCAGCAAATCCTAATTTTATTGAAATTAATTGGCACTAAATTATGGCAAAAGAATTCTTACTAGGTTGTTAAGCATTTGTATAGTATACTGTTTTTGCATAATTTTCTCAATTAATTTTGATTGGAATACAACATTCAGAACATTTCTGGCTGATATTTGGCGACGTTATGAAAATTGGTCTAAAACAGTTTGGGAATTTATTAATAGACTATCTCAAGCCTCAAAAGGGGCGCGTTGTCAAGTTTGCGATCGCGCTATTAGCTAGTATTGGCTTGCAGTTGCTCAACCCGCAAATTCTACGTAATTTCATTGATACAGCTGTATCAGGCGGTTCAGTGCAGAAATTATTCGTAGCCGCATTTCTGTTTATTGGTGTAGCTTTATTAACGCAATTAATGTCAATTGCAGCTACATACTATGGCGAAAACGTTGCTTGGACGGCCACTAATGCCTTACGTGCCGATTTAGTTGAGCATTGCTTGAAACTCGATTTATCTTTTCACAAGATGACTACACCTGGTGAATTAGTAGAACGAGTAGATGGAGATATTCAAAATCTTTCTAAGTTTTTCTCGAAATTTAGCGTTTACATCTTAGGTAGTTTGCTACTGATTTTGGGTGTAATTGTGGTGATGTTCGCCGAAGATTGGCGAGCTGGGATGGCTATTTCATTTTTCGCCATTACAGCATTATCTACTCTAATTAGTCTGCGTTCCATCGCCGTTCCCTATTGGGGAAGCTATCGCCAAGTCAATGCAGAGTTTTTTGGGTTTTTAGGTGAGCAATTAACTGGTATTGAAGACATCAGGGCAAACGGTGCAAAAAGTTATGTGATGCACCGCTTCTATAAAATTTTGCAACGCTGGCTACCAACCTATCACAAAGCCCGCTTTGCAGATACGATCCTCTGGACGACCACTAACGGTATATTCACTCTAGGTAATGTGATTGCTTTAGCTGTAGCTCTTTACCTGTGGAATCAAAAAGCAATCTCCATCGGCACTGCATATATATTGTTTTATTACACTACAGTTTTAAGCGAACCAATTGAACAAATTCGCACTCAGTTAGAAGATCTGCAACAGGCAGAAGCTAGTATTTATCGTATTCAGGATTTATTTCAAGTGCGATCGCCACTGAGTGCTGGAGGTGAAGAGAGACTTTCTCATGGCGCACTTTCTGTGACATTTGCAAATGTCTCATTCAGCTATAGCGATGTCCAAGGACAAGCCTCTACGAGGCTACGCATCAATAAGCAAAATCCAAAACTAGAATTAATCCTGCAAGATATATCTTTTCATTTACCACCCGGCCATGTGTTGGGGCTATTAGGACGTACAGGTAGCGGTAAAACCACACTAGCACGCTTATTACTCAGGTTATATGACACACAATCAGGAACAATTAGCTTGGGAAATGTGCCTATCAAACAGACTCCCTTAACAGATTTACCCCAGCACGTCGGACTAGTCACTCAGAATGTGCAGTTATTCCAAACCACAGTTCGTAACAATCTCACCTTTTTTAACCAAAATATTAGCGACGAGCGCATCTATGAAACCTTAGAGATGTTGGGATTATCTGCATGGCTACATTCATTACCCAAAGATTTAGACACTGAATTAGGGCCTGATAGTAGCGGCTTATCAGCAGGACAAGCGCAATTGTTAGCATTTGCCCGTGTTTTTCTGAAAGACCCTGGTCTTGTCATCTTAGATGAAGCATCCTCACGCCTCGATCCCATAACAGAAAAACTAATTGAAAAAGCTATAGATCGGCTATTAATTGGACGTACAGGCATCATTATCGCCCACCGATTAGCAACCGTACAAAGAGCAAATCAAATCCTCATTTTAGATCAAGGCCGGGTCAGCGAATATGGATTACGGGACGAATTAATGCAAAATTCTCATTCCCGCTTTGCTCAATTACTCAAGACTGGTTTAAGCGATTTATTAGTTTAATTTTGGTGACGCTAATTAACCTCACACTCTTCTTGGAATGACTAAATATTATGTTATTCGCCACTCAAAAAGCCCCAGGCTGGAAATTATTATGGAACTTAATTTGCTATCAACCAAAACTATACACAATTGATACCTGCTTCTGGATTTTAATTATGGGCTTGCCTGCAATCCCTGGATTAATTATCCGAGAATTCTTTAATAGCCTCACCAATAAAGCACAATTTGGGTTAACGCCTATAGCATGGATTGTGTTGTTGGTGACTCTACATTTAGGACATATTGGGACAATATTTGCCGGACGTTTAACCAAAACACAGCACCGTTTCACCATGAGTTCATTGGTGCGGCGCAATCTATTAGAACGTTTATTAAACAATCCTACGGCTCAACCTGTGATTGTTAACAGCGAGGTAGAAAAAGTTGTATCTCAAGGTGAAATTATTAGTTATTTTCGGGATGATGCTCAACAAATAGAAGACAATGTGGCATGGGTATCAGAACTGCTGGGAGAAGGAATATTTGCGATTCTTTGCCTCGGAATTTTATTAAGCGTTAATGTCCAAATGACCTTGTTTGTGTTTCTGCCTTTGGTCGGCGCGATCGCCATTATTCAAAAAGCAGAAACTTACATTAAAAGATACCGCAAAGCTAGCCGCCAAGCAACAGAGAAAGTGACAGGAATTTTAGGCGAAATCTTTAGTTCAGTCCAAGCAATTAAAGTAGCTGGTGCAGAACAAGATGTACTGCATCATTTTCGCACTCTCAATGACCAACGCCGCCAAGTAATGGTGAGAGATAGTTTATTAAATGCCATGTTAGATTCTGTATTTCAAAACATGGTAAACCTAGGAACGGGTTTAATTTTGCTGCTAGCTTCTGTATTAATTCAAAGCAAAACTAGTAACTTGACTGTAGGTGACTTTGCTCTATTTATTTATAATCTGGCCTTTGTGACTGGCTTTTTTAACTCTTTAGGGAGATTCATAGCCTTGTACAAACAAACCGAAGTCTCCTTTGAACGGATGACAACGTTGCTTTCTGGTGCGACAGCAGATATCTTAGTAGCCAAAAATCCACTTTATCTCAATAACCTGCGCGATGGACTACGCCCCACCATAGGCGATTACCAACAAAAACTGCCACCTTTAAAACAACCACAAAAGCAAGATGAACATTCCTTACAATTATTAACTATATCTAACCTTACTTACCACTATCCCGATACTAACCAAGGAATCACAGACATCAGTTTTCAGCTACAACGTGGTAGTTTGACTGTGATTACTGGTCGCATCGGTTCTGGTAAAACAACACTAATACGAACTTTATTAGGACTATTACCCCTGCGATCGGGTGCTATTTATTGGAATGGTTTACTAGTAGAAGACCCTGCTAATTTCTTTGTACCACCTCGTAGTGCTTATACTCCTCAAATTCCCCAACTGTTTAGTTATACACTCAGAGAAAATATTTTACTTGGCTTAGAAAAAGATGATTTTGAAATTGAACAAGCCCTAAAAATGTCAGTATTTGAACAAGATTTAGCCACCATGAATCAAAAAATGGAAACTTTAGTGGGAGCAAAAGGAGTGAGATTGTCTGGTGGACAATTGCAACGTTTAGCAGCCGCGCGTATGTTTGTTCGTCAACCAGAATTGCTGGTTTTTGATGACCTTTCTAGTGCTTTAGATGTAGAGACAGAATTAGCTTTATGGTCGCAGATATTTAATAATAACAGTGAAAAACAAAATTGGACACCAACCTGTCTTGTAGTGTCTCATCGCCGTTATGTTTTACGTCGTGCTGACCAGATTATTATGATGAAAGCAGGTAGAATTGTCGCCCAAGGAAAGTTTGATGATATTTTAGCTAATGAGCAAGCTGATTGGATTTTATAGCGATTTAAATTTGCCAATATTTGAAAATATTTAATAATTAGAGAGAATCGTGAAATTACATAAATTTAGTAGTTTATTACTTGTAATAACTTTTTTGCTAGTGACTGCTTGTTATCACTATTCAAACCCAAATTTATCAAATCAAATATCATCAGCTTCAGAATGTCGATTAATTCAGCATGAATTAGGAAAAACTTGTGTTCCCTTAAAGCCACAACGCATTATTGCGGTAGATCAAATAGCATTAGAAGCTTTAGTTGCATTAGACTTAAAGCCAATAGGAATACCACATCCTGCTTTTGCTGGTAGCAAAGCAAATCTTCTTAAAAATAAGCTTACAAGGATAAATTCTATAGGAAAAGAACCACAGGTTAATCTAGAGAAAATATTGCAATTAAAGCCTGATTTAATTGTTGGTGTGTATGGAATAGATTCAGGTAGTTATAAAGTATTGTCACAAATAGCGCCTACAGTTAAAGCCAACTATTCTTATACCAATTGGCAAATGCATTTACGACAAATAGGTTATTTTACTAATAAAAATGAAAAAGCTGAAGGATTAATCACCCAATATGAACAGCGACTTAAAACTATTAGAGCAGAGTTAGGAAATAAACTTGACACACTAAAAGTTTCTGTGAGTCGTTTTCATGGTGGTGAGCAACTACCTGAGTTTCATTCCCAATTTTCATTTCCTGGCAGTATTGTGAAAGCAGCCGGAATTTCTATGCCGATTAAACAGAGTCAGTTGATTAAAACGCCTGAAGATATTTTGATAATACTGAGCTTAGAACGCATAGATCTACTTGATGCAGATATTTTATTTGTAGCAGTAGACCCAGGTGCAACAGAACTATTTCAAAAATATCAAGAGACTCCTTTATGGCAAACACTGAATGTAGTTAAAAATCAGAAAGTTTACACTGTTGATTCTGGTTCCTGGGTAATTGGCAGTGTCCTATCAGCTAATGCTATTCTGGATGATTTAACGAAATATCTACTTGAAACATATTAATATCAAGCAAATTCCAATAGACGCATATCTTTTAAAGAATTTGGCTGAGGGTGAATTACCCAAGAGTTGATATTTAATATAGGATTCATATTTGATTTTTGAACAAATACGTAGGGTGTGTTGTCGCGCAGCGCAACGCACCAAAGCCCAGAATAAGGTGCGTTACACTTCGTGATAACGCACCCTACATATACTTAGATTTTTTCAGAAATCAAATCGGATTCCTATATGTTGGTATTAATGAAAATTTGGTTCTTCCGTACCTGTTATACCAAATTATTAGTTAAATATCAAAACTTGCTTGAGAAATATAGGTAAAAAACCCAAAATACCTTAAAATGATTAAAATATTATTAAATAATGCCTATTTTTATTGCTTAACAAGGGTTTCATATTTATTGCGAATGAGATTTAGCATACTATGTAATGAAGAGCCGAAAATTTTAATTCTTTAGTTTCTAAAATAAAACAATTGTAGAGAAATAAAATCTCTCTACAAATAGCAATCAAAAATTGATTTATGTTTACTTTTTGCTAGATGTTTCCTCCATCTTCTTTCTTAAGCTTAGGGGTCGCATATCAGTCCAAACTTCCTTAATGTATTCCAAACACTCTGATTTAAGTCCACTTTTACCTGCATCTCTCCAGCCAAGAGCATTCTCCTGGTCAGCAGGCCAAATAGAGTACTGTTCTTCATCATTTACTACAACTTTATATAAAGTTGTATCTTGTAAATTTGCTTGGCTCATTTTGAACTCCTATGAATCGCTATTATTTAACTCAGTAATGCTGTGTAATAAAATCCCTTGATTTTGATGAGAAAGCTCCTAGAATAATTTATCTATCATCTGTTTTTTAGGCATATAGAGCTACATGAACTTAGTTAAGTAAAATTTAACCCTATTAATGAGGAATCAAACTTCCATAACGTAGTTCTTCTACGCTATCTTTTACTGCTTGAATGATGTAGTTAATATCTTCATCTTTATGTGCTGTAGATAAATAACCGCTAACACCTAAAAGATGAACTCCTTTGTTGAGAAGATGGTATTTTAATAAGCTCATAACTACAGAAGAAGTAGAATTTTCCTCAGCAAGTTCTACAGATGCAGAACCAAAGAGTGAGCCGAAGTTCGCCATCCGTAGCGGTAACCCTTCTCTCGAAAAATAGTTATTCAACACAGCAACAAATTGTGTTGTACGTTCATTCAACTTCTGATGTAAAGATAATCCTTCACTTTGCAAATATTTCAGAACTGCTTTTGCAGCAGCCATCGCTAAAGGGTGTTTACAAAAAGTACCAGCAAAAAATGTTTTTTTAGCTTGAGGATAAGAATCATCGCCATAATTCCACATACCCCCATCAATTGCATCCATATATTGACTTTTACCAGCAATTACCCCAATTGGAATTCCACCGCCGACAATTTTCCCATAGGTAGCAATATCAGCTTTCACACTAAAATAAGCTTGTGCGCCACCAGGATGAATGCGAAAGCCTGTAACCATTTCATCAAAAATTAAAGCAATATTAGCCGCTTGTGTTAATTCCCTTAACTGGTGCAGAAATTCCTTTGGCTGTAAAGCTGGTCTACCAGTTTGTACAGGAACTACTAAAACTGCTGCTAATTCTTGCTGGTGATTTTTGATGATTTCTAATGATTCAGGATTGCCATAATCTAATACTAAAACTTCATTAACAAAGTTTGGTAATACGCCGGGTGCCAATGGAATTGGAGATTGATGATTTTCAGCCTTATTTGCTTTAATTAAAGTGCCATCAAAATGACCATGATAAGAGCCGGAAAAGATAACGATTTTGTCGCGTCCTGTGACTGCTCTAGCGATGCGAATAGCAGACATTACGGCTTCTGTACCTGTATTGCTAAAACAAACCCGTTCCATTCCAGTGAGTTGAGAAATTAACTCAGCTACTTCACCAACAAGTTCTGATTGTGGCCCAATTTGAATACCTCGATCAAGTTGAGTGATTAAAGCTTCTTTAATAAAAGATGGGTTATGACCAAATAGATTTATTCCTAAACCCATCATGACATCTACATATTCATTTCCATCTACATCCCATATTTTGGAGCCGGAAGAATGATTAGCAACTATGGGATAATACATTTCTTTGAAGAGTAAATTAAACTCTCCTAAATTTTTATCATCAGCTAAGAATGGGCGAGAAGTTAGAGAAATCTGCTTTGACGTTTTGGTTCGTGCGCTGTAGCGATTAATAAAATCTCGCAAATACTTTTGTTGCTGGTTAGTAAATCCTGCTGTAGCTAATAACTGGGTTAAATTGTCTGAATATTGAGGTAATATAACTTGTGGTAGGTTCATGAATTTGCGTTTGAAAATTGATAAAAGACTTTTTGGTTCAGCTTTGAAGTTGATAATCTCAATATAGTATTGAATTATTTGTGGCAAACAAAATATGTACTTCCAGGCATTTGAGCTATTTTTAAGTCATCATGTGAATCATTGGTAAACATTTTTAAAGACATCAGTCAATTCTTCTAAACTCATTACATGGTTAAAAGCTCCAATTGAAATCACTGCATCAAATGTAGGAGGAAAATCAAGAATACGCGCATCATTAAGGATTAATTTTGCCTCAGATGCATTTTCAAGTGCATAGCGTAACATTCCTTTTGAAGCATCAATACCTGTTACTTTGTAGCCTTTTTCAAGGAGTTTTTGTGCCAATTGTCCTGTACCACAGCCAAGGTCGAGAATTTGTGTATCCTTAATTAAACTTGGTAAAATTAATTTTTCTAAAGCTGGTAATGTCTCTTTGAGAACTCCTAAAGCCCAGTCTTCATTATATACGCGTGCTAAAGGATCATATCCAGCATAAAAAGTTGTGGTAGTCATACAACATGTCTCCTGATTTAGTTACAAAATTTGTGAATGATTTGAATTTTTAGCTTTGCTGATTAATGGGATGATTTTTTTCACGCAGAGACGCAGAGAGTGAGAGTTTGAGAAGTTGAATTTTCTCTTCAAAATTTTGTTTTGATAAATCCTTGCTCCATGAGATAAGTAAAGTAAACGTTGAGTAAGTGATTGTATCTCAAAGGAGGATTAATAGAAGTATTTCCTAAGCCATCAGTAACATTTTGGTTGTCAAGCTGTAAAAGTCCTGAAGTTGAATTTTCTTCTTGAGCTTGTCTTGCTGGGAAAAAGGGCACTAATGAATATAAAGGATGCTCTAGGGAACCTTGAGTAATATTGAGCAATTTCTCTCGCCATTGATCATAAGAAACTTGCTCAATTGCATAACCTAATGAGCGAATATGGTCAATCAGTGTATGAGAGTGAAGAGTTTGGGGATGAACTAAGTGAAAGGTTTTCCCTAAAGATTCTTCCTGCTTGGATAAATAAACTATTGCTTTGCTGACATAATCTACAGGAACAATGTTTTCTCTAATGTCGATATCTGGTGCACTTCCAAGTTGAATACAACCTATGATCAATTTGTACAGAAAGTCATTGCTATTAAAAACACCAGTTTGGCTATGTCCAGATATGCGAGATGGTCTGTAAATAGTGATAGGAATTCCTCTTTCAGCCGCAGTTTGTACTAATTTTTCAGCTACCCATTTAGTTTGAGAATATCCGTTGTTAGGAAATTCGTTTTCATTGAGACTATCTTGTTCTCGAACTAATTTCGCTCCCAATTCACCTTTTGAGGATACAACACCAGAGCTAGAAATAAAATGTACTAGTTTGGTTTTATTTTGACTAGCTAATCTCAATATTTCTTGTGTACCAAGTACATTTGCATGTTTCAGGATGGAGTAGGGATAAATATGATGTACCCAAGCACCATTATGGTAAATGACATCAATCGTAGATGCTAGTTGTTGAAATTTTGCAGTGTCTAAGCCCAACAGTGGTTTTGCTAAATCGCCGACAATGGGAATGATTCTGGAACTCCAAAAATCGTGCAAAATACCATAATTTATGAGAATATTTTGGAGATTTTTATAGCTATCTTCAAGATTTTGAGAACGCACTAAGCAATAAATATCTGCTTTAGTTTGTTGCAGAAGTTCAGCTAGTAAAAATGCTCCTAAAAAGCCTGTGGCTCCAGTCAATAAAATAGCCTGGGGTTCAGGGATAAATTTACCTACAGTTTGAGGGTAAATTGTCTCGTCTAAAACAGTTTCTGCTTGAATATCCAATGTTTGATATTCAACTTCTGTTTGACAAAATCGCTCAATATTTTCTGCTAAACCTGCTACAGTGGGTTTTTCTAACAAACTGCGTAAAGATATGTCCAAGTTAAAAGCTTCTTTAACTTTGGAAAGTAGCTGAGTTGTTAATAAAGAATGTCCACCCAACTCAAAGAAGTTGTCGTAAATACTAACTTTCTCAACTTTTAAGATTTCAGCCCAGATTTGAGCCAGCTTTTCTTCTACAGGGGTGCGAGGAGAAACAAATTCTCCTATCAACTCTAATCTGATTTCTTCTGGTGCAGGTAGAGCTTTTCTATCAACTTTGCCATTGGGGCTGAGAGGTAATTCTTTGAGCAGCACTACAGCCGATGGTAGCATAAATTCTGGTAGTTTATCCTTCAAAAAGTTGCGGATTTCATTAACTGTAGTGGCTGATTTTGATTGAGAAATTACATAAGCAACTAAGCGTTTGTTTCCTGGTACATCTTCACGCGCAATAACTACTGTTTCCTGTACACCAGGATATTGATTTAATAATGCTTCAATCTCACCTAATTCTATACGGAAGCCGCGAATTTTTACTTGGTTGTCAATACGTCCTAAAAATTCAATATTACCATTACTGAGATATCGCCCTAAATCTCCAGTTTTATACAGACGCATTCCTGGTTTTTGGCTAAAGGGGTGAGGAATAAATTTTTCAGATGTAATTGCAGGGTGATTTAAATAACCTCTGGCTAATCCTTCACCGCTAATATAAATTTCACCAGAAACGCCAACAGGAACCGGATTTAAATGAGAGTCTAGTATATATATTTGTGTATTGGCTATAGGATGACCAATGGATATTTGCGTTCCAGTTACTAAAGACTTGCAATGATCAACACTACTCCAAACAGTTGCTTCTGTCGGCCCGTACTCATTAAATAGAGATATTTTACACTCTAAATTAGAGTGATATTCTACCAATTCTGGTGGACAAGCTTCACCTGCAACTATCACAGCACGTAGGGAATTTAACTGTTCTGGTTTAGCTTGTTGCAAAATTAAAGCATATAGAGAAGGAAGGCTTAATAAATGGGAAATACGATTTTGGAAAATTAACTCTACGAGTTTAGGTAGTTCTCTTTGTACGCCTTCTTGTGGTAAATGTAGAGTTCCGCCACAACAAAGTGTCCAGAAAATACCAGCAATTGAACTATCAAAAGCAAAGGATGAGAGTAGTAAAAAGCTGCTGACAGGTTCTTGATAATAACTAATACGTGCAGTTGTGGAATGAACTAAGTTACGATGAGTAATTTCCACTCCTTTAGGTTTTCCTGTAGAACCAGAAGTGTAGATTATATAAGCTAGATTTTCAGGAAATGCTGTTGGAAGGGGGTTTTGGTGACTCTCTTGTGCTATTGTTTCCCAATCTGTATCTAAGCAAATTGTTTGTGCATTGTGGTTAGGTAAAACTTTCAGTAGATACTGTTGAGTTAATAATATAGATATTTGAGTATCCCCTAGCATGAAAGCTAAACGCTCTTGGGGATAGCGAGGATCGAGGGGAACATAAGCACCGCCAGCTTTGAGAATACCCAATATACCCACAACCATTTCTAGAGAACGTTCCACACAAATTCCCACTAATACTTCTGCACCTACCCCTAAACGTTGCAAGTAGTAAGCTAGTTGATTAGCACGCGCATTGAGTTCAGCATAAGTTAACCGCTGACTATTAAATGCAACAGCAATATTATTTGGTGTACGTTCTACTTGTTCTGTAAATAACTGGTGAATACTCTTATTTTGTGGGTAATTAGCCTCAGTTTGATTGAACTCAAATAGAAGTTGATGTAACGTGCGATCGCTTAAAATATTGAGTTGACTAATTACCTCTTCTGGGTTGTTAATAACACTGGTTACTAACTGATTAAAATTCTCTGCTATGAGTTCAATATTTTGGACATTAAATAAATTAGAGTCATAATGAAATTCTAAATTTAAAATATCCGATTGCTGTTTACAAGAAAGCTTTATTTTAAACCTTTCAACGCAAGAGTACTGCTGTACAATAGAAAATTTTAGCTTATCTGCATAATAAACAGTAGATTCATGTTCAAAATCAAACCCAAAAGGTAAGTTAGTTAATTTTGATGTATAACCATTAATTTGCTCCCAACTAAAGCATTCTTGCCATTGATTTATTTCTTCTATAGATTCATTGACCTGTTCTAAAACTTGGCTAAAACTTAAATCGCCGTCTAAATGAGAATGTAGCGGGAGATATTTAACAAACAAACCTAATGCACTTTTTAATTCATCATATTTTCTACCATCTATACCTACACCAATAATAATTTCTGATTGCTCAAGCAACCGCCACAGTAAAACCTGCCAGCAAGAAAAGATAAATATAGAGCTAGAAGCATTATATTTTTTAGCTGTAATTTCTATTTGTTGGAACTTATCACCATCAATTAATGAGTTGATAGTTTTTGGTTCAAACTGATGCTTATCAGAATTAGGAATTTCGTTAGGGAGTTTTAAAGTATCAATAATAGATAAATTTTGCTGTAACCAATATTTCCTGCCAATCTTTGTTTCTTCTGCTTCTAATATTTGGTTTTGCCATTCAGAAAAATCTGCATATTGTAGCATTTCTTCATTGTCCAGATTACCTGAATAACCACTAGCAATTGCTCGCATTAAATTCTGAAGAGTGGCAGTATCGCCACAAATAGCAGGTATACTGAGATATAAAAGATGCTTCTCTAACGAGAGAGTAATCAAAGTAATCTGTAAATTTAAACCTTTTGCTAAATCAAAAGGTAAACATCTCAAATCTTGAACAATTGCCAGAACTTTAGTATCTTGTTCCTCAGTAGTCAAATCGCTCAAATTGTATGTTGGAGCTAAAGTGACTTTGCTATTTATAATTACCTGAACTGGGATAGTCATCCCTGGAAGACAACGAAAACAGGTGCGGAGTATTTCATGTCGATTAACAACATCTTGTAAAGCTAATTCCAAGCGTTTTCCATCAAGATTGCCTGTAATTGAAATTATACAATCGCTGCGATACACCGATTTACTATCAAGTTGTTGTAGCAACCATAAATGCTCTTGCTGTGGCGAAAGTCGAAACCCTTCCATAATTTCTGCTTGCATATCCATAGCTGTTTACTTATATGTAATAGCGTCTATTAGTGGCATTAAATTCTTGTTAATATGAGCCTCTATACTGCAACTGAAGGAGTATAGGGTTCAGCCATTCCTACTAAAATTTTCCTTGGTGGGACAAAAGGATTGCGAGCGTGTATGGCTAACATATTATCGAGCATCAAGACATCTCCCTTTTCCCAAGTAAAGCTCACCATTTGCTGCTGATATGCTTGGCGAAGATGCTCTAAGACTTCAGATTCAATTACAGAACCATCACCGTAATATGTATTTGTGGGTAAATCTTCTTCTTTGAAAGAAGATAATAGGGAATGACGAATTTTTCTCTCTAGTGTAGAAACATGGAAAAAAGTTGCATGGTTAAACCAAACTATTTCTCCAGTTATGGGATGCTTGATAATAGCTGGCCCTACTTGACGGGTTCTTAATTTACCGCCTTCTTTCCATTCAAAATCAATTCCGTTTTTCTGGCAATATTCTTCTACTTTGGCTTTTTCTGTGCTTTGAAAAACAGTCTGCCAAGGTAAGCCAAATCCATCACCAAAGTTACGCATATACATAACTTTTTTTTCAATAAATTTTTCTCGTATTTTGGTGTCAATATTGGCGAGAACTTGACGACAATTACCAATAGGTGTTTCTCCTCCTTGTGCTGGTGGAGTTAAACAAAAGAAGAATATTTTTAAAGGAAAGATAGGCGAATAAGCGTGTTCGTTATGAGGGAATATACTTTGGTCAGCCGGATAATCAGTGGATGTGTAAATTCTACCAGCTACTTGAGTCCGTGGTGAGGCTCGATAACGATATTCTAATGCTTCTCCACAGATAGCAGCAATAATTTGCTCAAATTCTTCTATTGAAGTGACATTAAAACCACGAAAGAGAATTACTGTATATTTTAATAATTCATTTTTGATGAACTCTTGATTATTCAATGACCACGACAGTAAATTAATACCTTTAACATTTGGTTTAATTACGAGAGGAAACTGTTTTTCCGGCTGAATAAACTCTGTTGAAATCATCTCATCTAGAGAGATAGCAACAGATTTACGTTTGATATTTTTGAGACTGAGAATACTAGCTTGGGAATTTTCAAAGTTGTTCATAGTTTTTCTCATACTTTATATAATGCTTGTTAATTTATCGTTGTTTCTACGCTTAATAGCTTTTAAACTATCCTTAATACAACTTTCATAATTTTCTGTTTGAGCTTGAATTTTTTGTTTATCTACTTCTGAAAGAATATCTTTAAGTTCACTCAAATGAGTTTCTGGGTGTGCAGATATTTTGGTAAGCAGTACTTGAAAATTTGCTGACATGCGAGCAATAGTGGCGGTTTCAAATAAATCTGTACTGTAAACCCATAAACCACATAATCCTTGCTCTGTTTCACTTAATTCTAGCAGCAGGTCAAATTGAGAAGTTTTTTTGTTAGTTGGAATTGAGTTGATTACCAATCCAGAAAATTCTAATGTGGGAGATTGGGTATTTTCTAACACTAGTTTCACGTTAAATAAGGGCGTGCGAGATAAATTCCTTTTAGGATTTAAAACTTCTACTAGCTTATGGAATGGTATATCTTGGTGAGCATAAGCCTCAAGAGTTATCTCCTTTACTCTCTGTAAAATTTCTCGAAATCTAGGATTACCAGATAAATCTGTACGTAACACTAATTGATTAACAAAAAAACCTATTAGTTCTTTAGTTTCAATTTGATTTCGGTTAGCAATGTCAGTACCAATAACAATATCTTCTCGATTTGTGTAACAATGCAGCAAAATATTAAATGCTGCAAGAATAGTCATGAATAAAGTGATGCCTTCTTTAATATTTAGAATTTTCAGCCGATCTAATACTGTTTTTTCTAATACAAAAAATTGCTGTTCTCCTCTGTAGGTTTGAATGGCCGGTCGTGGGTGATCAAAAGGTAGATTCAATTCAGTAATTGAGTTATCGAGTTGTTGCTGCCAGTATTTTAGCTGTAAGTCTAATTCTTTACCCTCTAACCAACTCCTCTGCCAGATAGCAAAATCAGCATATTGTATTTCTAGTTTAGTAAGTGGTGAGGAATAACCGTCAGAAAATGCTTGATAAAGAGTAGTAATTTCGCGTATTAAAACACCTATAGACCAACCATCAGCAATAATATGATGCATTGTTACAAACAAAGCATACTCTGTTTCTTCCAGTTGCACTAAGGTGACTCGTAATAAGAAATCTTTTGTTAAATTGAAGGTAAATTTTGCTTCTTCATTCGCTAGTCGTAAAACCTCGGTCTGCTTTTTTGATGGAGAAAGTTCTTGTAAATTTAATAGTTTGAGCTTGAATAAAACAGTAGGATTAATCACTTGAAGTGGTTGTCCATCAATTACAGTAAATGTAGTTCGCAAAATTTCGTGACGGTTCACAACCTCTTGAAAACTTTGTTCTAGCGCTGCTACATTGAGTAAACCTGTCAACCGCATTGATTGACATATATTAAATGCTGGATTACCAGGTTCCAACTGATCGAGATACCATAACCGCTGCTGAGCAAATGAGAGAGGGAAACGATTTGATTCTCGATTTTGAGGTTTTATTTGCGTGTGTGAAAAATTAGTTTCTTTTTTATTGTTCAGTTTTTGCAGCAGAAGCTTGCATTTTTCTGGAGAAAGAGCAGCTATTCGTTCAAAAAATTCATTCATTTTTGCAGTTCAGTTCATGATAACGAGCTATAAATTAACTACGTAAAATTGATAAACAGCAGTGGAATATGCTTTACAATTTCAGCCGGCAAAGTTATTCTATGTTGAATGTTTGCTGTAACTGTAGTTAAATGGCAATTATACGCTTATGTGTACGTTACCTTTTCAAGAAGGAAATTCACCAAACTCAAGCATATGTAAAATGTCTCTTTCGATATTGGTTAGATCAGGCTTGTAAAAAACTACAAGCAGAACTACTCTAGGTTTATCACTATAATTCCACACTGTATGTTCATAGGATGGATCAAAGAATAAACACTTGCCCTCTTCCCAAGTCCGCGACTCTCCACCAACGCTAATACCGCAATTCTCAGGAATAGAAAGACCGAGTTGACAAACTATAAAAGAACTTGCTGGATCGCGGTGAGGTTTAACAGTTTCCCCAGGTTTGATAACTGATAGTTCTACAGTTTCTAGCCTTGTATAGCTTGAGATATGTTCTAATAATTCCAGTGTTTTTGAGAAACATATAATACTCTTGTCTACCTTTTTACCTGCTTGAATTAATTCAACATAATCCCATCCGCTGACTTTAACACCTGAGTAGTTATATGGTTTTAGTAGAGTATTATTTTCCATAGCTTGAAGAGCTTCTTGTTTAATTATTTCATAATTATCCTCCAGCAATTTTGCCTTGGGTAAATCGCTGCTCTCATACCAGGGTTTAGAAGTTATACCTATCACTGTAAAGCCTTGTGAAGGCGGAAGTGGATTGGCAAATGCTTCGTTATAAGCAAGAGCGATAGAAGTTTCAATTCTTTTAATAGCTTTTGAACCAAATTTGTTCCTAAGTTCGGCAAGTTTATTTTGGCTTTGTATGTATGTTTTATTATCGTTGAGTATCTCTTTTATAACTATACCAATAGTTATAATTGTTGCAATTGTTGCTAATATACCAACTAAGAATATAGGGGACAAACTAACTATTAAAAAATTGCTGAATTGCTTCGTTAGTAGTATCCCATGAGTTGCATAGGCTCCAAGCAGGCATAAGAGTAAAATTGGTAGAATAAAGCGCTCTTGGAAAAAAGCTTTTTTTGAAGCATAAACGCTAAAAATAGTCTTTGTGAAAGAATCCCAAAATAATCCTATCCAGAAAGTAGATATTGCATATAAAACACATAACAACAGAGAAATTACTGAGTTTGGAATATCCAAAATTCCATCAATTTTAATTACATAAACAAAGATAGAAAGCATTCCAATAACTAAAAATCCAAGTTGGCATAGCAATAATAATGCCAAGTATTTTTTAGCATTTACTCCGTACATACTGAGCATAAAATTACCTCAAAAATTTACAGAAAATTGTCTGTTTTGATTAAAGAGTTAGTTCTGCCAAGCAAGAAGTTCCTGTACTTCTTCTTCTGAAAGCTGCTCGATTTCTGATAAGGCTTTTGCTAGCTCTTCTTGTTCTGCCTTTTTAGCTAGATTGTGGACAATAAGTTCAGCTAATTCAGCTACAGTCGGGGAATTAAAAAAGCCCTTATAGGAAAGTTCTATTTGAAAGCTTTTGCACAATTGAGAAACAAGCTGAGTAGCAAATAAAGAATCTCCTCCTAATTCAAAGAAATTATCATGAATACCCACACGATCAATACCCAGAAGTTGTTGCCAAATATTAGCTAGGGTAATTTCAATTTCGTTGCGAGGAGCAACATAGGCATTATCTAAGTTTGGACGGGGATAAGTTGCCCTAGCTTGGTTGAGTTTGGCTAATTGTTCTTCTATGGATTTATGAGATTTATTGGGCTGAAGCTGGCTATGCAAATCTTGTGTGGAAACAACAATTTGAGACGAATTATTACTAGATAAAATTCGATTGAATGCCTCAATACCCTCTTCCACAGTCATTCCTGCTGTTAATTCTTCTCCTGTGATATCTTTGTGTCTTTCTTCAACTGCAACTGCCATTCCTACACTTTGCCATCTATCCCAGTTAATAGAAGTGATGAAATTACTATGTTGTACAGCATGATAGTGAGCGAAGGCATCTAAGAAGGCATTTTCAGCAGTATAATCTACCATTCCTGATGTACCTGCAAAGGAAGAAAGTGAGGAACAAAGTACAAAGAAATCAAGCTTGGTATTTTGAAAAATCTGATTTAGAATTCTTGTTCCTTGGACTTTTGGCGCTAAAGCATCAGCTGCAATTTCTTTGGTTTTGAGTTGAATTATACCTCCACCTAAAACTGCGGCTGCATGAATTACTCCGTTAATTTGACCAAATTGCAAATTGGCTTTTTTAACTACTGCTGACATTTGTTCATAATTAGCAACGTCAGCGCTAGCTACCATTATTTCTGCACCAAAAGCTTGCAGATTTTGCAATTTTTGGATTTTTTGGCTAATTACATTTTGTGCATCATGGGTTGATAGCCACTGCTTCCATTCATCTGGTTGAGGAAAAGGCGATCGCCCCACTAAAATTAATTTAGCTTGTACAGTTTTCGTTAGATACTCGGCTAAAACTAGTCCAACACCGCCCAAACCGCCTGTAATTAAATATACTCCGTTTTTCCTTAAACGTTGATTTTCCTGAATCGAGGTGTCTAATTTGATAGCTTCAAAATCCTGCACCCAACGATGATTTCCTCGATAAGCAATCACTTGTTCAGGTGTTTGCAGAGAAATTTCTGTGAGTAGTTGGTTGATTAGTTGCTGTTCTTGCCAACTATCTGTTGTGGGAAGAACTACATCAATGGTGCTACAAGTAATATTGGCATACTCTTGTGGAATTACTTTACAAGGCCCCATTATCAATGCTTTTTCTGGACATAGTTGTTCAGAACCTGTCACCATTTGCAGGTGATTGGTAATGACTTGAATATGTAAGCTATCTTTTTGATAAAATTCTGCGATCGCTTGAGCAAGATACACTAAGCTGTAAAAGCCCAAGGATTCATACTGTTGTGGTGTAAACTTCTCTAAATTATCTGGCGTAACATTCCATAAATGAATAATGTTGGTGGGAATTTTACCTAATGTGCGAAGTTCTTCGCATAGAAACTTGTAGTCTTGTGGTTGTTCTGGGTTAATTGTATATGAGCGATCGCTCTGACAAGTGTATTTTTCGTCAACTTTGACGGTAATTACATCCCCACCCTCTAATCTCAATCGCGTGGCTATTTTTTCACCGAAACCGCACTCATCTACAAACATTAAACAGCATTGCGACTGAGTTGTTCTGATTTCATTTGGTAAACGCTGGGGTAACGAAGCACGTTTCCAAGTAGGAATATAAAACCAGTCAGCAATGTTAGGTTTTTTACCTATGAAAGCCTGATTATCTGTACTTTGTTTATTGTTAATAAATGTACTAAATGCCGCAGGTGCAGAATCAGTTGTAGTAGCTTGAGCAATTAAAATTTCCTCACCGAATACTTCTGTTTCAGAAATCGCCGCTACTTCAATAAATCCATGCGTTTTTAATGCTGCACACCACTGTTTTTGAGATAGAAATGGATTACCAAGACTACGTTGTGCATCCTCTAAAGGATTCATCAACAAACCATCAGTGATATCAAAATTTAATTGGACTTCTGTGATTTCCCATAGCAATAATAAACCTCCTGACGCTAATAAAGAGCGTACATTTTCAAGAGTTTTACCAATATTACGAGTAACGTGTAAAACATTCACAGCAATGATTACATCAAAACTGTGGGGAGCATATCCTTGTTCACTAGGAGGTTTTTCGATATCAAGAAAACGATATTCAACAAATTGATAACTACTAAACTTTTCTTGAGCTTTATTTAGTAATAAACCACCCACATCAGTAAAGGTGTAGCTTGCTCTTTCTCTAGGTAATATAGGTAATAAAGCTGTGCTTGCAATTCCTTGTCCACCTCCAATTTCTAAAATTCTCAGGTTGACATTTGGTGGTAATAATTTGACTATCTGCTCTAAACTTGCCTGCATAATACCTTTTAAATAGGTATCTATGGGAACTTCTGGTTTTGTGTTTTCTGTTCTTTTTTTACTAACTGAAAAATACAATTCTAAAGGTTCTATTTTCCCTCTAAGTACAGATGTTAAATTGGCTCCACATTCCGCAACAATATCTACTAATTGTGGTAAATTTGCCAATTTTAACCTAGATTCATTTAAAAGAGCATTAACCGTATCATTAGATATGGGCTTCAAGTTGCTAAACAGCCCTTGTTCTTGCTGTAAATAACCGTTTTCTACTAATACATCTAACCAACGATACAATAACTGACGATAGCGAGAAATAATGCGGCTTTGCTCATATATTTCTTCAAAAGAATACTTAGTCACAGCATCTTTAAAAATATCTAAATCTTGCAAAGTTAAGTTGATGTAAGCAAGGCATAAGTTATCTAAACACTGTTTATTACTTAAATACATTTCTCGCTCAAGTAACTGTGTTTGAGCCTGTTTTTTGCCAATTTCGACTACAGATTTCCACAGTTCGTTAGTTGTAAATTCTGCTTTAAATCCCTGTTGTTGTGGTTCTACCCAATAACGCTGACGCTCAAAAGGATAGGTAGGTAAAGGAATATGGTAGGGTTTTTCATGGCTATAAAAACTCGACCAATCAACTTTTACTCCTTGCAACCACAGACGACCCAAAGTATTAAATATAAATGCTATATCTGATTTTTGTTCTTGGGGATGACGTAGCGAGGTGAGTGTTACTACCTCTAGTTTTTGATGCTTGACAAAGGTATTTAAAGTTTTTCCAGGACCCACTTCTAAAAAGATGCGTTCTGGTTGCTTTTGTAACTTGGCAATTCCATCACTAAAGCGTACAGTTTGCCGTAGATGTTTTGCCCAATAATTGGGGTCTATAGCTGCTTCTTTCCTTATCCATGTACCGCTAAGGTTGGAGATGAAAGGAATTTGCGGAGGTTGCAGGCTGATTTGTTGTAACAGCTTCGTAAATGGCTCAATCATCGCATCCATTATGGGCGAATGAAAAGCACCAGATGTATGCAGTCTGCGATAATTTATACCTTGCTGTTGTAATTGCTGTTCTAATTTGGCGATCGCATTTATCGTACCGGAAACTACACAGCTTGATGGTGAATTACTTGCCGCTAGTGCCAATTCTACAGCCAAAAAAGGTTGAATTTCCGACTCTCCCATCTGCACCGAGAGCATCGCACCACCGGGTAGTTCTTGCATCAAACGTCCGCGATGAGCAACTAACTTTAAAGCATCTTCTAAACTAAAAACCCCTGCCAAAGTTGCTGCGACATATTCCCCGATGCTATGACCAATCATCGCTTCTGGACGGACACCCCAGTTCATCCATAATTTTGCTAAAGCATACTCAATCACAAATAAAGCAGGCTGGGTGATGGCAGTTTGTGTTAGTTCTTGAGTCTGCGTTGCATTGGGATAGATGACATCACGCAAATCAAAACCTAGATGTGGTTTGAGGAGTTCCGCACAATAGTCAACTTGTTCTCTAAAGTATGGTTCAGTTTCATAAAGTTCTTGCCCCATATTCACATACTGAGAACCCTGTCCCGGAAACATAAACACCACTGGACGATGGCAGGGTTTTTGATAATGGGTAAAAACTTCTGGACTATCTGGAGATGCTAGGATTGCGATCGCATTTTCCAGATTTTGACAAACCAAAATCCGCCGATGTTCTAAAGCTTTACGACCTACCGCCAAAGTGTAAGCGACATCAGCCACATTTAAATCTTGATTTTGCTGAAGATAGTTAGCTAAATTTTGCGTCGCAGTCTCTAAAGCTGTAGCAGTCTTTGCAGAGATTACCAAAAACTGATATTCTCTCCTCCGCTCCTCTGCTCCACCCTGCGGGAACGCTTTCAGCGAACTGCTCCCCTGCTCTACAAAGGGTGCTTCTTCCAAAATCACATGAGCATTTGTTCCCCCAATACCAAAAGAACTCACCCCCGCGCGTCTGGGAGTATCGTTTGTTTGCCAATCAGTGAGTTGAGTATTGACGTAGAAGGGACTATTGACAAAATCAATTTGGGGATTGGGTTGTTCAAAGTGTAAGCTGGCTGGGATTTTTTGATGCTTGAGAGCTAAAACAGTTTTGATTAAACCTGCCACCCCAGCCGCCGCATCCAAATGGCCAGTGTTGGTTTTTAAAGAACCTATAGCACAAAAGCCTGTTTTGTCGGTATTGGCGCGAAAAGCTTCAGTTAAAGCCGCAATTTCAATGGGATCGCCTAAAGATGTACCCGTACCGTGGGCTTCAATATAGGTGATAGTTTCGGGCGCAACTTCGGCGACAGCTTGAGCAGTTTTAATTACTTGAGCTTGAGTATTAATACTGGGTGCTGTAAAGCTGACTTTTTGTGAACCATCGTTATTGATGGCGGAACCTTTAATTACTGCATAGATAGTATCTCGATCTGCGATCGCATCTTCTAATCTCTTTAACACCACAACGCCCATACCTTCACCGCCAACGGTTCCTTGTGCTTTGGCATCAAAGGCGCGGCAATGTCCATCAGGTGAACCTATGCCCCCTTCTTTATAAAAATAGCCATGTTTGCGTAATGCACTGATAGAAACACCACCAGCTAAAGCCATGTCACATTCTCCATTTAGGAGACTTTGACATCCTAAATGAACTGCAACTAATGAAGTTGAACAGGCAGTTTGAACAGTATAACTTGGCCCTTGTAAATTGAATTTATAAGAAACACGAGTGCTTAAATAATCTTTATCTCCACCAATTGTTATTTGGTGAAAATCAACAGAATTACGAATATTTTCATTAGTATAAACATTAAATAGATAGCCACTCAAACCGCTACCAGCATAAACGCCAATTGTACCAGAATAACTTTCTGGATTGTAGCCAGAATTTTCTAAAGCTGACCAAGCACATTCTAAAAACAGTCGATGTTGCGGATCGGTAATTTCTGCTTCTCTAGGAGTGAACCCAAAAAAGGATGCATCAAAAAATTCTGCGTCTGCTAATACACCTCTAGCTTTCACATATTTAGGATGATCCACTAAAACTGGATCTATCCCTGAATCTATCAGTTCTTCATTTGTAAAAAAAGTAATTGTTTCTCTACCCGCTTGTAAATTCTGCCAGAATTCTTCAATATTTTTCGCACCAGGAAAACGTCCTGATAAACCAATAATTGCTATCTCTGAACCTTCCATTTTCTATAATTCCTCTATGAACTCTGTGCCTCTGTGGTTAGATTTTCTATTCGTAATCAGTACATCTTATTGATGATTAGCTCGGGTTTCTAAATATTTCTAGCTAATTTCATTTTTTGTAGACGTTTCCTTTGTTGTTCTTTAGCACTTGTAATTTTTTCTGTCTGATTATCTGTCTTTTGGATAGTTGGAGCTTGATTTTGCAATTGACTCAATAACTCTGCTAAAGAACTGATAGTTGGATATCTAAATAAATCAAGCATCGCCAAATCAGTTTTAAATATTTTCTGCAATTCACTATGCACTTTAATTATTAGCAATGAATGACCACCAATTTCAAAAAAGTTATCGTGAATGCCTATATTTTCAATATTTAAAACTTTTTGCCAAATATTAGCAATAGTTTGTTCTACTTCAGTTTGCGGTACTACGTAATTAGCTGCTAACTCTGGGCGAAATTTTTCTGGTGCAGGTAATGCAAGCCTATCTATTTTACCGTTGGGCGTGATCGGTAAAGCTTCTAAAATTACAAAAGCAGAAGGTATCATGTATTCTGGAAGTTGTTCCTTCAAAAAGCTTCGCAACTTAGTACCTGTGAGTTGCGGTTTTGATTGAGAACTGACATATCCTACTAAACGTTGATCACCGTCTTCCTCCCACACTTTTACTACTGCTTCTTTGACATCAGGATGTTGATTTAATTGCGCTGCAATTTCGCCTAATTCAATCCTAAAACCGCGAATTTTGACTTGCTCGTCAACCCGTCTTAAAATCTCAATTTCGCCATTAGGTAAATAACGAGCTAAGTCACCTGTCTTATAAAGACGCGTTCCTGGTTTCCTACTGAAAGGATTAGGGATAAATTTTTCTGCTGTTAATTGAGGTTGCTTGAGATATCCTCTTGCTATACCCATACCACCTATGTATAGTTCCCCAGGTACAGCAATAGGAGTAGGTTGGAAATAAGAGTCTAATATATAAACTTGTACATTATCTATTGCTTTACCAATTGGCACTTCTCTCAAGGTATTGAATTCTAATAAATTCGATAAATTGCTGATGGTTGTACCAATTGTTGCTTCTGTAGGGCCATAAGAATTAATTAATTGTACTTTTTTACCTACAAGCTGTAGCCAAGTTGCTAATCGTTGTGAAGATGCTTTTTCTCCACCAATAATTACTAAACGCAGTGATTCAGGTAAAGATACATTCTCAGAAAATTCAGCGATGATTTGATGCCAAAAGGCAGTTGGTAAAGCTAAGACAGTTATTTTTAGCTGATGACACTTCTCTAAAAATGCTGGCGTTGAACTCAACATTGAATCATGACGCAGCACTAATGTAGCACCAACGACCAAGCTAGTAAATATTTCTTCTGCTGCTACATCAAAGCAGATGGAAGCAAATTGTAGAATGCGATCGCTTGCTTTCAACGCATATTTAACAATTGCTGTTTCTGTATAATTTACTAAAGAATGATGTTGCACCATCACACCCTTAGGTTTACCTGTAGAACCTGAAGTATAAATCACATAAGCCAAATTTGTAGCTGTGACTTTTATATTGAGATTCTCCTGACTTTCCTTACTAATTAACTGCCAATCTGCATCTAAGTAAATATTTTGATAATGGTTTTTAGGTAGCCAGTCCTTAAATTTATGTTGAGTTAACACCAACGATAAATTGGCATCCGCTAACATGAAATTTAGCCGTTCTTGGGGATATGCTGGGTCAAGTGGCACATAAGCTCCGCCAGCTTTTAAAATACCTAAAATTCCTACAATCATTTCTACAGAACGTTCTACACAAATCCCTACCAATACTTCTTGTTTTATTCCCTGTTTTTGGAGGTAATGTGCAAGTTGATTGGCTCGCTGGTTTAATTCTCGATAGGTTAATTGCTCATTCTCAAACACTACAGCAATAGCATCAAGTGTTTGTGCTACCTGTGATTCAAATAGTTGATGAATGCACTGGTTTTGTGGATAAGTAATTGCCGTATTATTCCACTCTACCAACAGTTGATTTTGTTCATTGGTGGTTAATAATGGTAAATTCCCAAGATGTTTTTCTGGTTGCTGAACCAAACCTGTGAGTAAGGTGACATAATGAGCAATCCAACGCTGAATGGTTTGGGCATCAAAGAGGTCAGTATTATATTCAAACTCTAGCAAAACTTGGTCATCTGTTTGAGCAACATTCAAACTAATATCTAGCTTGGTCGTATGAGGAGAATTTTTAACGATTTCAAACTCGTTATTCAAGGACGTTGCATAAGATTCAGCTTTATCTAAATTAAACCCTACAGTAAATAGTGGTGTGCGGCTTAAGTCTCTGGGTAATTTTAATTCTTCAACCAGTTTAATAAAAGGATAATTTTGATGTTCATAAGCATCTAGCAATATCTTTTGCACTAAACTTAAATACTCTATAAATGTGGGATTTTGAATATCTGGATTACGTATCGGTAACAGATTGACGCAATGACCCACAAGATGCTTACCTGCAAGAGAAGACTGTCCTGCAGCTGCAATTCCAACCACCACATCTTGCTGATTAGCCAATCGTTGTAAGAACGCCATAAAAGAGGCTAGCAAGATGGTAAATAGAGTGTAACCATGTTGCCTGCTCAAGCTTTTTAAAGCGTTATATAACGACGTACTTAGAATGATATTCTTCCTTGCACCAATGTAACTAAATGTTGATGGTCGCGCGCGATCGCTTGGTAATTCCAAAACTGGCACTGTAGCAAATTGCTCTAGCCAATAAGCCCTGGCTTTTGTCATTTCTGGGCTTTGCTGCAACTGGATTTGCGACAGCGCATAATCACTAAATTTTTGAGGTTGTGGCAATTGCCAAGCTACACCTCGACACTCAGCTGCATATATAGTTGCTAATTCTCTTAATAAAATACCAATTGACCAACCATCAGCAACGATATGATGATTAGTCATCACTAAAATATGGTGTTGTGCTTCTAATTTGATGAGATGAAAACGCAGTAATGGTGCTTGCTCCAGCTCGAAAATTTGTTGAGCTTCTTGTGCTAACAACTTTAATAGTTGTGCTTGTTTTTGACTCGGCTCTAAAATCGACAAGTCACTGATAGGAATATCTATAGTTAAGCTGGGATGAATAATTTGCTCATCCCCTTTTGGACTAAAAGTAGTTCGTAGTGCCTCGTGACGGTTAATAATTGCTTGAATAGCCTGATGTAAGGCTGAGAAATTAAAAGCTCCTCGCAGGTGGATATATCGAGATTCGTTATAGGCGCGGGAGGCTTTATCTCCCATCTGTGCTAAAAACCAAAGTTCTTTTTGTGCTGCTGTGAGAGGAAGTTTGATCATTTCTTGGGGAGTTGGCAATAACTCCCCTTGTTGCATTTCTACGACACTTTCTTTGACCGCCGCAATTATCTGTTCAATATCTGCATCGGTGTGTGCTGTAGATAAATAAAAAGTGCGTCCTTCCCAGACATAAACGCCTTTTTTCAGTAGGTAGTAGAAAAATAAATTACCAAATTGCAAAGGACTGGAAGCTGTAAACCGAAAGAGTGAGCCAAAATGAACTACTTGAATAGGTACTTGTTTTTGCCGAAAGTAATTATTGAGAACTTCAGCTAATTTTGTTGTCTTTTGAGTTAGTTCTTCCTGAAGTTGCGCCCCACAATTTTTTATGTGGTTGAGTGCAGCCCAAGCCGCAGCCATTACCAAAGGATGTTTAAAAAAAGTACCCGCAAAGATGGTGGTTTCTGCTTCCGGATAAGACTTATCGCCATAATTCCACATCCCACCATCAAGTGCATCCATCAAAGCCGCCTTACCAGCTATCACTCCAATTGGCATTCCACCCGCCACAGCTTTACCGTAGGTGGTCAAATCTGCTTGAATATTCCACAATCCTTGAATTCCACCTGGATGCATCCGAAAGCCAGTAATTACTTCGTCAAAAATTAAGACAATTCCTGTTTCTTGGGTAAGTTGTCGTAACTGAAGCAAAAACTCTTTGGGTTGCAACTCTGGCCGCTTACTTTGTATCGGCTCAACTAAAACAGCTGCCAATTCGTGAGCATGAGTTTTAAGAATCTCGATAGATTCAGGATTTCCATAGTCAAGTACTATAACATCATCAGCAATGTATGAGGGAATACCTATAGCTTTCGGGACAGAGTGCGGCGTTCCCTCATTAGTAGTGACTCCTCTCACCAAAACCCCATCATAATTACCATGATAAGAGCCAGCAAATAAAGCAATTTTTGACCGTCCAGTAGTAGCGCGTGCTATGCGTATTGCTCCCATCACGGCCTCGCTGCCATCATTACAAAAGGCTGCCCGTTCTGCACCTGTGAGTTCGCAGATTAACTCGGCTACCTGACCAGCAAGACGTGATTGCGGGCCATTGAGTATCCCTTGCTGAATTTGCGCTTGGACGGCGATGAGAATAAACGAGGGCGAATGACCAAATAACAGCGAACCAAAACCCATTGAGATATCTACATATTCGTTACCGTCAACATCCCAAAGCCTGGCTCCTTCTCCTCGTTGCCCGTGGATGGGATATACAATCTCTTTGGTTAAAGGCAGAAAACCTGCGATCGCTCTACTATTAGCATGAAAGCAACGATAATCTTGGGTGAGCCGTTTGGACTCTTTAGTCAGTTCAACAAACTCCGTAATTAACGCATCTAGATGTTGTTGCTGATGCGGACTCAATTTGATCTTGCTAGTAGACTCTTCCTGACTTACTAAAGGCTGAGAAATTGGCGTTGAGGTGCGAGTAACCTGCTGATCAGCTATCCTGGCTTTACGTAATAAGTCTAGCTGTTTAGACATTAACTGCAACTGCTGTGCTACAACCTGTTCTAAAACAGTGTTGGCTTTTAATACCTGTATTGTTTGTACTGGGATAGAAGATTGTGGTTGATTTTCGCTCAAACTAGGTTTTACAGATACTTGTGCCGGGAATTTTTCAGTTATATAAGTTGCTAAAGCGTCAATTGTGGGAAAATCTTCTAACAATAAGCGAAAAGAAATATCAATACCTAATTTTTCCTTAATAGCCCGATTAAACTGCAATAAAATTAGAGAATCGGCTCCCATTTCGATAAAAGGAGTTTGGCTATTAATTATAGATAAATTTACTCCCAGTGCTTGAGCAAGAAGTTCTTGGAGGATTAATTTAATTTCATATCGTGTTTTTTGTGCCATCATTTTTCTAAAAATTTAATATTTAATAATTTACCTAATTTTCTAATAAATCTAGTTGCTGAAACATCAAATTTAATTGCTGTGAAATTACTGTTTCAACATGATTATTAGTCAAGCTTTGTGCTGCTGGTTTATCTGTTCCTTGTCCCTTCTTATACCAAGGATTGTATGTACTAACTTGAGCTGGTTCTATCCAATATCTTTGGCGTTCAAAAGGATATGTAGGTAAAGGTAAACGATAAGATTGTTGATTTTGATAAAAACTCTGCCAATTTACCGCTATGCCATTTAACCAAAGTTGACCCAAATTGTTGAGTAAAAATGCTACATCCGATTCTTGATAATGAGGATGGCGAATAGAACAAAATACTAAGCGATCGCATTCCTTGCGCTTAGTTAAAGTACTCAATGTCTGTCCCGCACCGACTTCCAAGAAAATGCGATTTGCTTGTTTGAGTAACTCAGTCATTCCTTGGTCAAAGCGGACTATTTGACGTAAATGTTTAGCCCAATAATGGCAATCTGTAGCCTGGGCATGAGTAATCCAAGTACCAGTGACATTAGATATAAAAGGAATGCTAGGAGGTTTAAGATTGATTGTTTGCAAATACTGTGCAAATGGCTCGATGATCGGGTGCATCATCTGGGAATGAAAGGCATGAGAAGTATGTAAAATCCGGCTATCTATCCCTTGCTGGTTGAGTTGATTTTGTAAGTGATGAATTGCCGATTCTGTGCCAGAAACCACACATAGAGAGGAACCATTAACTGCGGCTAAGTCCAGTTCTGCAGTTAATAATGGTTGCAGTTCTAACTCTGATAATGGTACGGCAAGCATAGCACCAACAGGCATTTGCTGCATTAAACGCCCACGCATTGCTACCACTGCTAAAGCATCTTCCAGAGAAAACACCCCAGCTATAGTTGCAGCTACATATTCTCCAATGCTATGACCAATCATTGCCTGAGGATGAATACCCCATGCCATCCACAACTTTGCTAAGGCATATTCAATCACAAACAAGGCTAATTGGGTGATTTGGGTTTGTTTTAGTTGTTGCGTTGCTGCTGGCTTTTGTTGTTCTTGTGGGTAAATTACAGTCCGCAAATCTAAGCCCAAAGATAATTTCAGCAATTCACAACAGTAATCAACTTGTTGGCGGAAAATCGGCTCATTTTCGTATAAATCTTTACCCATGTCTACATACTGAGAACCTTGCCCAGGGAACATGAATATGAGAGAGCGATCGCTATCATTCTGTGTCAAACTTGTTTGTGGGTCTTTGCCTTCTAAGGTTTGTATGGCATCTTCAATATCTTGGCAAACCACTATTTTGCGATGTTCAAAAGTACGGCGACCAACACTAAGGGTATAAGCCACATCCGCCAAATTGAGCTTTGGATGCTGCATTAGATGTTGAGCCAGATTCGCACTAGCAGTATCTAATGCAGATGCAGTTTTAGCAGAGAGTAATAACAACTGATATCTTCTACCCTTGAAAGCTCCCCTGCACCCCTGCTCCAAAACAGTTGCTTCTTCTAAAACTACATGGGCATTAGTACCACCAATCCCAAAAGAACTAACTCCAGCACGTCGGGGAGTGCCGTTTGTCTGCCATTTAGTCAAGGTGTTATTGACGTAAAAGGGACTATTGGCAAAGTCAATTTTGGGATTAGGCTCCTCAAAATGGAGGCTAGGAGGTATTTGTTGATGGTGAAGAGCCAAAACAGTTTTAATTAAACCAGCAACCCCAGCAGCTGTATCTAAATGTCCGATATTGGTTTTCACAGAACCAATCGCACAGAAATTCTTTTTGTCAGTACCGATGCGGTAAGCTTCTGTTAATGCCGCAACTTCAATCGGGTCTCCTAAAGCAGTTGCCGTACCATGCGCTTCTACATAGCCAATGGTTTCAGGCTCAACTCTGGCTATTGCCAAAGCCTCAGCAATTACTTTTGCTTGTCCATTGACGCTAGGGGCGGTGTAACCCACTTTTTGCGAACCATCGTTATTAATAGCTGAACCTTTGATCACAGCATGAATATAATCATGATCTGCGATCGCATCTGCCAATCGTTTTAAAACTACAATACCTACACCGTTACCATTAATAGTTCCCCGTGCCTGGGCATCAAAAGCCCGACAATGTCCATCAGGAGACAAAATCCCTCCCTCTTGATATAAATAACCAACTTTTTGGGCAGCAGATATAGAAACTCCACCAGCTAATGCCATATCAGATTCACGATCTAGCAAACTTTGGCAAGCTAAGTGAACAGCAACTAGTGAGGTTGAACACCCTGTTTGAACTGTGATTGCAGAACCATTTAGATTTAATTTATAAGCAACTCTTGTAGTCAAATTATCTGGGCGATTGTTATGCCTAATTTGATCGATACCAACTAAATTTATTAATTCTTGGTTTACAAAAAGATTGAACAAAAAATAACTGCTAATGCTAGCACCACCATAAATACTAATGCGACCATCATAATTTTCCGAATCATAGCCTGCATGTTCTAGAGCTGACCAGGCAACTTCTAAAAACAGGCGATGCTGCGGGTCGATAATTTCTGCCTGTCGAGGAGTGTAACCAAAAAACGCCGCATCAAAAAGTTCGATATCTTCTAATGCGCCATTGGCTTTAACAAAATTAGGATTATTCAGGACAACAGACTCAATTCCTGCTGACTCTAGCTCTTGCTCTGAAAAAAAGGAAATCAATTCGGTTCCCTGCTGGAGGTGATGCCAAAAATCATTGAGATTTTTGGATTTGGGAAACCGTCCAGCCATACCGATAACTGCTACTTGATTGAGAATATCATCTGTCTCTAATTCATACATATTAAGTTTCTAAATTTCGTGATTTAGTTAACGTCTTCTTTGGTTTCTTGCCGATATACGACTTTCTGCGCGGTTTTGACTAGTTACTAAAGATGATTTTTGATTGCCATCTTGAGTTAAATATTTGGACAATGAGCTAATAGTTGGATAAGCAAACAAATCAGTAATTGATAAATTTTGATTAACTATTTTTTGCAGTTTGCTATGAATTCGCACCAGCAGTAAAGAATGTCCACCAAGTTCAAAAAAGTTATCGTTAATGCCAACTTTCTCCACATTTAACATTTCTTGCCAAATATTAGCGATCGCTTGCTCTAATTCTGTCTGTGGAGGCTGATAAATAGTTGCTAAATCTCGGTTGTAACTATCCGGTTCTGGTAAAGCCTGAAAGTCTATCTTGCCATTGGCTGTGAGTGGCAAAGCCTTCAAGATGACAAAAGCTGAGGGTATCATGTATTCTGGCAGCTTTTGGGTTAAAAATTGACGCAAATCGTCAGTATTAATGGTGTTTTGAGGTTTGAGAACGATGTAGGCGACTAAGCGCTGATGGCTTTTTTCCTGTTGCTGAAGTACAACGACAGCTTGCTGTACATGGGGATATTGACAAATTATCGATTCAATTTCCCCTAATTCTATGCGAAAACCTCGGAGTTTTACTTGACGATCAACTCGTCCGATAAACTCAATATTGCCGTTAGGTAAGTAACGCGCTAGGTCTCCGGTTTTATAAAGGCGCGTGCAGTTTTGATTTAAGGGATTAGCAAGGAATTTTTCTGCTGTTAACTGGGGTCTGTGCAAATAACCTCTGGCTAAACCGGCACCAGCTATATACAATTCTCCCGTCACGCCAATGGGTACAGGCTGCATCTGCTCGTCTAACAAGTAGACTTGGGTATGAGCTAGTGGACGACCGAGGGGAACTGTATTGGTTTTAAAATCTGAGGAAAGCTGTTGATTCGGTTCTACTAAACAAGTCAGTGTACCGACTGTAGCTTCTGTTGGGCCGTAATGATTTAAAATCCGACAATTTGCGGCTTGTTGCTGAATTTGGGCGATTAAATCCCAAGTGGCAGCTTCACCACCTAATATTAATAGTTGACGCGGCAAAATCGATTTAGCAGGAGCCGATGCTAAAAGACTTGCCAGATGGGAAGGTACAATTTTGAGACAGTCAATAGGATATTGACAGAAGTATTCAGCCAAAGCTGAGGCATTAGTAGCAGACTCAAAAGATAACAGGTGGAGACAACCCCCCGTACACAGAGAGGCAAAAATCACGGTATTTCCTAAATCCGCCGCTAAAGTGGAAACGTTAGCGAAGTGCGCCCCAGGAGGGAGGTTTAATTGTGGGGTGATGCTGTTAAGATAGTTAACTAACTGCTGGTGTTCAACTGCTACGCCTTTGGGTTTGCCAGTAGAACCAGAGGTAAACAGGACATAGAGCAAGTTTTCTATTGTCACGTCGCTGCTGGGATTGGTATCTTGAGATTGAGCGATCGCATCCCAATCACTATCTAGGCAAATCACCTTGAACCCTGCATCTTTTGGTATATGGTGTTGCAAGCTCCTTTGGGTTAAAACTATGGATACTTGAGCATCTTGCAAGCGAGCAGTTAAATTTTGTGTTGGTAATGTGGCATCTATTGGCAAATATGCTCCACCAGCTTTGAGAATACCCAACAGTCCCACAATCATTTCTGGGGAGCGCTCGACATACAACCCAACGATGGATTCTGGCTTGACTCCCAATGCTTGTAAGTAGTGTGCTAGTTGATTGGCTTTACGGTTGAGGTCTGTATAAGTTAGTTGCTGTTGTGCAAATATTACCGCAATGCGATCGGGTGTTTTTTCTACCTGTTCTGCAAATATTTGGTGGATACACTTGTGATATTGTTGGGGTGCAATTGCTGTTTGGTTAAACTCAACTAGTAATTGTTGGCGATCGCTCTGACTTAGAATATCTAAATTATTGATTGTGGCTTCTGGATACTGCGTCACATTAGCCAACAATGTTTGAAACTGAGAAGCCAAGCGTTGGATCGTGTCAATACTGAAGTAGTTTGTATCAAAGTGAAAGGTAGTTATTAAACTTTTATGATGACGAGTACAGGTAAGTTTAACTTTAAACTGTTCAGTACAACTATAGTGTTTATAAAGCGCAATCAATAGGTTTGCAGTTACAAATTTTTCGGGAAATTCCTCAAATTCAAAACAAATGGGCAATGTCAATTTATCTTCATGCTCTAGTAATTCTGCAACGAAATAATCCTGCCATTCTTCAGCATCACTTGTAGCTTTTTGTACTATTTCCAATACTTCCGTAAAACATAAATGTGATGTTAAATGGGTTTTAATTGGTAGCCATGTAGCAACAAGTCCTAGTACATCCTGTAGTTCTTCGTATTCTCTACGATTTGCTGCCATACCAATGATCACATCTGACTGTCCTGTAAGTCGCCAGATTAATATTTGCCAGCAGGCTAGCAGCACTACACTATCCGAAGTATTACAATTTTTAGCTAATGTTGTGAGCTTCACTGTCACATCTAAATTAATTGTCAATGTGACACTATCAGGAGCAAATCCAGATTGCTTTAAATAATTGCTTTCAAGAGGTAGCGTTAATGTGCTGAGAGCCGAAAAATCTTGCTGTTGCCAGTATTTCTTACCTATTTCCGCTTCTTGGTCTTCGAGTAATTGATTCTGCCATTCTGAAAACTGGATATATTCTACAACTTCTTCATAAACTTGTTCCCCTTGAAGGTAGGCAGCATAATAATGACTAATTTTTTGAACAAGTTTTTTAAGAGTCCAAGAGTCTGCACAAAGTGCAGGTAGGTTGATAAACAAAATATGTTTATCTGTGGATAGCTTCAGCAGAGATAAATGCAAAAGCGAGCTTTGTTCAAAGTTATCAGGAAGCCTTCGTTCTCCTTGGAAAATTTCTTGAATAATTTCTGAAATTTCCTTGGATGATAATTCATCTAGATATATATTACGCCAAGACAGGATAGAGTTATTTGCTACGGTCATTACTGGACTTTTCATCCCAGGTAAATACTGAAAAGTTGTACGCAAAATTCCGTGACAACTAATAACTTGATGTAAAGCAGTTTTTAAAATTTCTACCTGAAGATTACCTTCAACTAAAAGGGCGCATTGAGTACGATAGGCTAGACTAAATTTCTGTAATATCCAAAGACGCTTTTGTTGGGGGGAAAGCCGAAAGCCCTCAATAAATTGGGTTTGCATTTGTTTCTGCTATTTATTCAAGAACACTGAGCTATTTACGACAAACAAAGCAGGCCGTTTCACTATTTGAATGCTCTACACCTAAATCTTGTTTGATATCATAAATCCTAATTTCTCTGAAGCCAACTTCTTCCAAGGCAGTCTGAATTTCTAATTGAGAATAAAGTTTTAACAAAAAAGTTTTATCTGAACGTTCCCAGTGACCATTCACCAATTGAAATCTGGTAGTTTCTTTCCGACCTAATTTAGTTTCTCGATCGTAACTCCAAATCTCTATCCAGGCATTATTGTCTTTGACACCACCACCATCACTATTTTCACTCCACGAAGATTTGCAGTTTTCTTCTATATACATTTGAAATGCAAATATCGCATTTGTGAGTAGTGCATTATATACATTCTGCAAGGTATTTTTCAGTTCTTCCAAAGAAAGGACATAATTGAGGACAACATCTGTGGAAATCGCTGCATCGAAAGTAGGTGGCAATTTAAAAAAACGTGCGTCATCTAGAATAAATTCTGCATTGGGTGCATTCTGGCGAGCGCACTGTAACATAGACTCTGAACTATCAAGTCCAGTGACTTTATACCCTCTTTTTAATAACCTTTGTGCTATTTGTCCTGTACCGCAACCCAAATCAAAAATCTGTGCCGCTTTGGGAATTTGGTTGAAAATTAATTTCTCTAGGCAATCTATAGCTATATCATGTTGCTCTATGCCTTTTAAGTCATACATAGAAGCTATAGTATCATGATTATTATTGCGTGTTATCGAAGACATAAAATTTTTCTCCTAATGATTTACTTGACATCATCTTAATTTCCATTCGTTAAATTATGGCTCTTCAGCATCCACCTAATATGCGGAAATTTTCCACATAAAAATTGAAGTTTTAAATCAAATTTAAATCGCCTAATTTCCTAGAAATTATCAAATCAATAAGAATAATCGCTGTCTTTATTGATTGAGATACCAACTATTGAAGTTCTTCAATTATTTCTCCCATAGCTACCACAATTTTGCGGGAACCAACATAGGGATTACGTCCGTGAGCTACTAGGATGTTATCTAGCATTAAAATATCTTCTTTCTGCCAAGTAAACTTAGTAATACACTGGCGATAAACTTCATTAATTTCTGTAATTACTGAGTCTGCAATAGGAGTACCATCACCATAATATACGTTACGTGGTAGCTTTTGTTCACCAAATGAAGACAAGAGTGAATCTCTAACTTCTCTATCTAAATATGAAATGTGGTGTAACTGAATTTGATTGAAAAATACAGGTTCACCTATTTTGGGATGTACTAACAGCGCTGGACGAATTTGGCGAGTTATTAAGCCATCCTCATCGTACCAATCAAAATCTATTTTATTTTTAATACAGTAATTCTCTACTACAGATTTATCATTTGTTCTGAAAAAATCTTGCCAACTCACATCTAATCCATTTGTGTAGTTGCGGACATACATTAATTGTTTAGTTGCTAATATTTTTTTTAGTTTGGGACTAAGCAAATTATATGCTTTACGACAGTCAACAATTGGGGTTTCTCCACCTTCGGCCGCAGGTTGAACGCAGTAAAACCAAATTTTTGAGGGGAAGCAATGTAAATGGGAGCTTTCATTGTGGAAAAGTATGGCTTTATCTGCTGGGTATGGAGTAGAACCATAAACTTTGCCACCTTCTCCAGTACGGGGTAAGTCGCCATATTCAGCAAATAAATCGGGGCAAATTGTTTGAGCGAACTTTTCAAACTCTGCAACTGATTTTACATTAAAACCTCTAAATAAAATTGCTCCATGTTTGAATAATTGTGTTTCTAGATAATCTTGATTATTTGCAGCCCAAGATGTTAAATCAACTTCTGCACTATTGGGTTGAATTACTAGAGGAAATTTTTGCTCATTTTGCAGATAATCTGTTTTGATTAATTGCTCTACTGACAGACTCACTGCTTTAGGAGCAATAGTCATAAATTTTTGTCTCTTAGCTGTTTTGCTCTCCTGTTGCTGCATAGTTTGTTGTGCCTTTTCTGCTTCTGTGAGCATTTCTAATGTATCGATACGGCTTTCAGGATGAGCCACAATGCTGTTGATTAATGTTTGCCAGTTATTTGTCAAGCGAGTGATAGTATCTGCGGCAAATAAATCGGCATTATATTGCCATTTACCTGCTATACCTTGCTTGGTTTCTGTAAGGAATAAAGCTAAATCAAATCTGGCATTTCTGGCTTCCAGTTCCAGTAAATTTAAGGTAAGTCCTGGTAATTCTAAAGCTGAATTCGGCGTATTTTGCAGGACAAATAATACCTGGAATAATGGAACTGTGTTGCTTAAATGTCGTTCAGGTTGTAATTCTCTAACTAACTCGTCAAAGGGTAAATCTTGATGAGCGTAAGCTGCTAATGTTTGGGTGCGAACACGTTGCAATAACTCTAGGAAAGTCGGATTCCCTCTTAAATCTGTGCGTAAAACTAATAAGTTAACAAAGAATCCGATTAATTGTTCAATTTCTGCTTGGTTGCGATTGGCAACATCAGTACCAACAACAATATCATCTTGATTGCTGTAGCGTTGCAGTAAAATTTTAAAACTCGCCAGCAGTGTCATAAATAAGGTTACACCTGCTTGCTGAGAAAGTGATGTCTTCGACGGTAAACTACGCACTTGTTGCACCACTGACGCAGGTATCACAAAACTATAACTAGCACCCCGGTTAGTTTTCACTTCTGCACGAGGACGGGTTGTAGGTAGTTGCAGTACAGGTAAGTTTGCTAATTCCTGCTTCCAGTAGGTGAGTAAAGCTTCTCGTCTTTCACCTTGCAAGTGTTGACGTTGCCAAACTGCAAAGTCTGCATACTGGATGGGTAATCTTGGTAAAGAAGAGGTTTCTCCAGCCGCAAAGGTGGTGTAAAGTGCTGCAATCTCCTTAATTAATATACCCTGTGACCAACCGTCAAAAACGATATGGTGAATAGTAAACAGTAAAATGTGTTCTTGTTCCCCTAGCTGTAAAAGTCTGCATCTGAGTAACGGTGCTTGGGTAAAATCAAAGGGAAGGTGGAATTCTTCAATACTCAAACACTGAATTTTTTCTTGTTGTTCAGCTGCCGTCAATTCCCGTAAGTTCACTAGAGGTATTTTTAGCTGCACATTGCTAACAATTACCTGTAATGGTTCCCCATCATCTAAAACAAAGGTAGTGCGTAAGACTTCGTGACGACGGATAATTTCGTTGATACTTTCTTCTAACGCTTTGATATTCAATTCACCTACAAGGCGAACTGCTGCGGGCATATTGTAAATACTGCTGTTAGGGTTAACCTGTTCTAATAACCATAATCTAGCTTGAGCAAAGGATAGAGGTAAATTGCGATCGCGAGAAACAATTTTAATTGCAGAAACACTATGGTTAGTTGTTTGCTGAATCTCCTTAGCTAGTTTTGCAATAGTGGGGAATTCAAATAAATGCTGAAGCGGTATATCCACACCAAATATTTTGCGAATACGAGAAATGACTTGAGTTGCTAATAAAGAATGTCCGCCTAGTTCAAAGAAATTGTCGTGAATACCAACTTGAGAAACACCCAAAACTTGAGTCCAAATAGCGGCTAATACTTCTTCTACTGGATGACGAGGAGCAACAAAAATACTTGCTAATTCCCAGCTAGTATTTTTTAGTATGGGTAAGGCGCGGCGGTTCACTTTGCCGTTAGGAGTCAAAGGTAGAGAATCTAGGATGACAAAAGCACTGGGTATCATGTACTCAGGCAGTTTTTGCCGTAAATACTGGCGCATCTCACTAGTAACGGCGTTTTCAGCAATTAAATAAGCAACTAGTCGCTGATTTCCTGGTACATCTTCTTGCGCCATCACCACACATTGATTGACTGCGGGATGTTGTTCTAATACTGCTTCAATTTCGCCTAACTCAATGCGAAAACCTCGGAGTTTAACTTGATAATCAATCCGTCCTAAGTATTCAATTTCTCCATTTGCAAGATAACGGGCTAAGTCTCCTGTTTTGTATAGACGGCTTTGTGAGTCAGAAGTAAAAGGATTAGGAATAAACTTTTCCTGAGTGAGTTCAGGTTGATTAAAATAACCCCGTGCTAACCCCACACCACCAATATACAATTCTCCAGGAACGCCTACAGGTAGAGGTTGCAAATGTTGGTCAAGGATATAAATTTGGGTGTTAGCTATAGGACGACCAATAGTAACTATAGCTTCACCCTCATGCAGTTGATGAATAGTAGACCAAATGGTTGTTTCTGTGGGGCCATATAAATTCCAGACACTAGCGGCTTTTTGACACAATTGTGAAGCTAAGTTTTGGGATAAGGCTTCACCACCACAGAGAATTTTGAGTTGTGCATTTCCTTCCCAGCCTGCATCTAATAACATTCGCCAAGTTGCAGGGGTAGCTTGCATTACGCTTGTAGCAGAATTATTCAGTTGTTGTAATAATTGGATGCCGTTGATCGCAACTTCCCGACTGACTAAAATTAATTTAGCTCCTGTTGTTAAAGTAAGAAAAATTTCTAAAACCGCAATATCAAAAGATAAGGTAGTTACTGATAGCAGGTTATCTGTATTTGTTAACTGCAACTTCTGTTGCATTGCCGTCAGAAAATTGACTACACTACGATGGGTAATTTCTACGCCTTTGGGTTTACCTGTAGAACCAGAAGTATAAATTGTGTAACAGAGATTACTCGGATTAACCTTGCTGTGAACTGGGTTTTGTTGATGTGCGGTGATACTTTCCCAGTCGCTATCTAAACAAATAACTTGGGCGTAGTTAGGTGGAAGAGTTTTTAATAAATATTGTTGGGTTAATAAGACTGAAATTTGTGAGTCTTCCAGCATGAATGCCAAACGCTCTTGGGGATAGGCTGGGTCTAGCGGAACGTAAGCACCACCGGCTTTGAGTATACCCAACAACCCCACAATCATTTCTAAGGAACGCTCTACATAAATCCCTACGAATATTTCTGCCCCCACACCCAGTTTTTGCAAATAATGGGCTAGTTGATTGGCTCGCTGATTTAATTCTCGATAAGTTAATTGCTCATTCTCAAATACCACAGCAACAGCATCAGGTGTTTTCTCAACCTGTACTTCAAATAGCTGATGAATACAGACAGATGGATAATCAGTCTGGGTGTGATTTTGCTCTATTAATAAATTGTGTAGTTCTGGCTTGGTTAAGATTGGCAAGTTCGATAAATACTGCTCAGGATTGGCTACAACCCCCTCTAATAATGTTTGAAAATGCCCCTGCATTCTCATGATAGTGTCAGCGTCAAATAAGTCGCTATTGTATTCAAATGCCCCCGTCAAGCCTTGATTAGTTTCTGTCAGGAATAGAGTTAAATCAAATTGGGATCTTTCTATATCTACTTCGTTTACCTGAATATTTAAATCTGGAAGCTTTAGTTCTCCCATTGGGGCATTTTGGAGGGCAAACATTACCTGAAACAGTGGTGTATGGCTCAAATTACGCTCTGGCTGCAATTCTTCTACTAACTGCTCAAAGGGCAAATCTTGATGAGCGTAAGCACCTAAAGTAACTTCTCTAACTTGTTTGAGCAATTCCCGAAAACTGAGTTTACCTTCCACGTTAGTACGCAACACAATAGTATTGACAAAAAAGCCAATTAGCTCTTCTATTTCAGCGCGGTTACGGTTGGCAATAGGTGAACCGACGAGAATATCTTCCTGTCCCGTGTAACGATAAAGTAATGTCTGAAATACAGCCAGCAGAGTCATAAATAGTGTGACTCCTTCCTGCTGACTCAAAGTTTTCAGGGCTGCGGTTAATGTAGGGGAGATAGTGAAAAATTGCTTTTTACCAGCAAAGGTTTGTATGGCAGACCTTGGTCTATCTGTTGGTAGTTCTAATACTGGTAAAGTACCGCTTAATGTCTGTTTCCAATAGTCCATCTGCTGCTGGAAAATTTCGCCTTGCAACCATTGGTGTTGCCAAATAGCAAAATCTCCATACTGGATGGGTAATTCGGAAAGAGGTGAAGGTTTACCCGTACAAAATGACTCGTATAGTGCTGTGAGTTCACGGACAATTACACCTGCTGACCAGGCATCAGCAATAATATGATGAATTGTAAAAATTAACACATACTCTTGTGCAGCCAATTGCAAAAGCAAGGTGTGAAACAGTGACCCTGTACTCAAGTCGAAGCTTTGTTGTGCTTCTTGTTTAACTAGCTGCTTAATTTCTAACTCTCGCGCCTCTGGAGATAAATCTTGGAGATTTAATATGCGTATTTCTATATTTAAATCCGCATTGATGACCTGAACTGCTTGCCCTTCTACACTGGTAAAAGTGGTTCGCAGAATTTCATGACGATGGATAATTTCGTTAAAACTTTCCTCTAGGGCTGTGACATTCAGCGCACCTTGCAGTTTCAATGTACGACAAAGGTTATAAGTGCTGCTACCTGGTTCTAATTGTTCCAGAAACCATAACCTTGTTTGGGCAAAAGAAAGCGGTAATACACCATCTCGTGGAGCTTTTTCAATAGGTGGTAGTTGCAGTTTTTCTCCGGCTTGCAGGGCTATTTCTATATGTTCTGCCAGTGCAGTGACTGTTGGACATTCAAACAAACTCCGCAGGGGCAAATCTACTGAAAAAGCTGCTCGCAATTGGGACACAATTTGTGTGGCTAACAGCGAGTGACCACCTAATTCAAAAAAGTTGTCATCAATATTTACTTGTCCAACACTCAGAATTTGTGCCCAAATCCCTGCTATCACTTCTTCTACAGGAGTACGAGGCGCTTTTTGTGAGTGCGTTTGCAGTCTTACTTGTTCTGGTGTAGGTAATGCTTGACGGTTGACTTTACCATTAGGTGTTAGTGGTAGCGCCTCCAACATCACAAAGTTAGCAGGCATCATATAATCAGGCAATCTCTCTTGTAAGAAACTGCGATAGTTACCTAAGTTGGCATCCTGAAGGCTCTGCTCGTTAGGTACTAGATAAGCAACTAATCTTTTTTCTCCTGAGTCTTCCCTCGCTACTACTACAGCTTCCCGCACAGATGGATGTTGACAAAGCGTAGCTTCAATTTCTGCAAGTTCAATACGGAAGCCACGAATTTTAACTTGGTAATCGCTACGGCCAATAAATTCAACTTTACCATCTGGTAAGTAACGTCCTAAGTCCCCCGTTTTGTAAAGCCGCGTTCCTGGTTCTTCACTAAAGAGGTTGGGAATAAATCTCTCAGCTGTCAAGTCTGGGCGATAGAGATAACCTTGACCAATACCTAAGCCACCAATATATAATTCTCCAGCCACTCCCATCGGCACAGGTTGCAGATATTTATCCAAAATATAGATTTGGGTGTTAGCAATCGGACGACCAAGAGGGACAATTTTTATTTGGTCATCTTGAGCAATGGGATTGACTGCTACAATACCACAAGTTTCTGTCTGACCAAACATATTGATGAGACTTGCGTTGTGCTGCAAACCAAACCGCCATTGAGTGCAAATATCTGATAGTAGAGGTTCACTAGCAGAGACAATTAAGCGTAATTTATTGTCTAAAAGATTTGTTCTTACCTCTGGTTTTAAACTATTTATTAAATGATTACAGTTCCGCCAGTAAGAGGGAACGATATCAATTACTGTCACCTGTTGTTGTTTAATTTCCGCAAACAGTGTCAAGGGGTCTTTGCGCTGTTCGGAAGTGGCAATTACTACAGTTGCACCCTTGGTAAGAGGAACCATCAACTGTCTAACGGAAGATGAGAAAGCAATTGAGGCTGTATGTAAATATTTGTCTTCCTCTACAATACCCAATGCTGTTTGCATTGCTTGGACATAGTGGCACAAATTAGCATGGGTAACTCTGACTCCCTTGGGTGTACCTGTTGAGCCAGAGGTGTAAATTACATAAGCTAAGTTAGCCGCAACAGCTGTTTGATGTAAATTTTCTCTTGGTTGTTGAGCAATTAAATCTCCATCTGTATCTAGACAAACTACTTGGGTTGAATTTTTTGGTAATTCTTTAATTAAAAACTCTTTCATCAATAACACTTTTGGTTGCGAGTTCTGCAACATATACTCCAAGCGTTCCTGGGGATATGTGGGGTCTAATGGTACGTAAGCACCACCAGCCTTGAGAATACCAAGAATCCCCAGGACAAAATCTAGGGAACGTTCGACGCACAACCCTACTAATACCTCTGCACCCACTCCCAATTGTTGCAAATGATGAGCAATTTGATTGGCACGATTGTTTAATTCTCTGTATGTTAGCTGTTTTTCAGCAAAGGCGATCGCAACTTTATCGGGTGTCTTTGCTACTTGCTCTTCAAATAAATGATGAATGCAATGATCAACAGGGTAAGTTAGTTTGGTCTTGTTTAGCTGAGATAGGAGATTAATTTCGCTGTTGCTGACTATCTGTAATCGACTTATAGCTGTTTCAGGGGAGGAAATTGCATTCTCGATTAATGTTTGTAACTGTTCTGCTAAACGTTGAATATCTGCTGGGGAAAAATAATTACTGTTATATGTAATTTCTAGCTCAATTAAATTTTCTCGGCGAATACAAGCTAGTTTGATTTTATAGTTGTCAATCCAAGCATCTAATTGTTCTATTGAAAATGATACATCTGCACAATTATACTTTTCTATAATTTCATCATAATCAAAATAAATTGGGAAAATATCTTGGTTGTTTGCAGATAGTTTTGTTAATATATCTGCACTAAAATACTCCTGATAATTATAACTTTTGGTAATAGTTTGATTAAGCTTATTTAATAAAAAAGATAAAGTTATATCCTCTTTTAATTCGCATTTTAAAGGCACATATTTAGATAATAACCCTAGACTCGATTCTAGTTCTTGATATTTGCGTCCATTTGTATATAGACCAAGAATCAGATTATCTTGTCCTGCAATGCGCCACAGTAAAATATTCCAGCAAGCTAAGAAGAAATTAGCTAATGAAGATTGATGCTGTGTTTCTATTTGAGATACCAAATGAGCATCTACCTGGAAACTATGAGTTTTAGGCTCAAAGACTAGTTCTGCAACATTCTCTTTTTCTATAGGTAGCTGTAACGCTTGCAAAGCCGAAAAATCTTGCTTAGTCCAATATTCTCTACCTGCTTCTGTATCTACTGCTGACAATAATTCATTCTGCCACATTGCCAAGTCAGCATATTGCATTATTTCTTCATGATTATCATATTTATAAGCATAAGTATAGCTGATTTCTCTTACTAAAATTTTCAGTGTTTCTCTATCTGCAGATAATCCAGGTAAACGGATAAATAAAATATATTTACTAGCAGATAAAGTTACCAAAGATATATGTAAAACTGCTCCAGTCTCTAGATTAAAATCTTGTTGACCAAATTGCTGAAACAACTCTTGTATTTTTTCTGCTTGCTCCTCCTTTGTATAATTGCTTAAATCATAATTTTGCTGCCAATTAGCCCCAGAATCAGTAATTACTTGTACAGGAATTGTCATTCCTGGGAGACACTTATAAGATGTACGCAGAATTTCATGACGGCTGACAACTTTCTCTACAGCATTTTTGAGTAATTGAATATTCAGGTTTCCGGTAATGGAAACAGCAGCTTTAACCTGATATAAGCGACTATCAGATTGTTGTAGTTGCCATAAATATTTCTGTTGTGGCGAAAGTTGAAAACCTTGAATTTCTTGAAACATCGTTAATAGACTTCCAGATAAGTTGAGAACAAGAAGCAAAAAAATATTCCCGAATTGCTTCCTTTGATATCTTCCTAGTTAAATTAATTTTGGCTATTGTATGGTTCTGCCATACCCACAACTACTTTTCTGTTACCGGAAAAAGGTTGTCTTCCATGAGCAGTCAGCATATTGTCCAACATTAAAATATCTCCTGTTAACCAAGGAAATATTACTGTCTCTTGTTCGTAAGCACTACGAATCTCCTCTAATACTTCTGGCTCAATTGGTGAGCCATCACCGTAATATGTATTGTGTGGTAAGTCTTCAGCGCTAAATTCTGCTAATAATGACTCACGAATCGCCATTTCTAAGCTAGAAATGTGGAAAAATAAAGCATGATTAAACCAAACAGTTTCCCCTGTGATTGGATGCCTGGTTATGGCAGAACGATGAGAGTAAGTTCTGAGTTTATTTTTTCCTTTCCATGCAAATTTTATATTATTTTGGTAACAAAATTCTTCTACTGTTTCAGGATTTGTGGTTTGAAAAACAGTTTGCCAAGTTAAGCCAAAACCATCGCCAAAATTGCGGACATACATGACTTGTTTTTGAGCAAACTTTTCGATAATTTTGGGAGAAATCCTTTGATAAATTTTGCGAATGTCAGCGATGGGTGTTTCTCCGCCCTGTTGTGCTGGTGTGACACAGTAAAAGAATATTTTTAAAGGCCAGTTAGCAGCGTAGGAGTTTTCGCTGTGCAGCAGAATTTTTTGGGTGGCTGGATGGTCTGTAGATGTGTAGATTTTACCTTGAATTGCACTGCGAGGTGAAGAGCGATCGCGGTATTCTAGTAAATCCCCAGCAACTACTTTAATAAACTGCTCAAACTCAGCTACTTCTTTAACTTGAAAGTTACGAAATAGAATACCACCATGCTTGAGTAAATATTTTTTAATCAATTCTTGATTGTTCGCAGCCCAAGCAACTAAATCTACTCCTTCAACAGTTGCTTTTATCAATAATGGCAAAGAATTTTCATCTATCAAGGGTGCGATATGCACTAAATCCTTGACAGCTTGACGTTTAGAAATACCTAAACTTTTCAGGCTAGGTTTTGAGGCATTGGAAATGGTCATAATTGTAAAAAGTTTTTATCCTTTGCTAATTGCAGTTCGTTTGCTTAATTTCAGTTTTTGCAGACTGATAGTTTCTAATTGTTTTTCTTCTAGCAGTTTTTGCTGTTTATCTGATGCTGTAACAATACCTGCTAAATCTTGCAATGCAATATCTGGCTGATTAACTATAGTTTGTAGCAAGAGTTCAAAATGATTTGCCATGCGCCTGATTGTCGCGGCATTAAACAAATCTGTTTGATATTCTAATGAACCTTGAAATCCGTCTGTGCTTTCCCAAAGACTAAGTTTTAAATCAAATTTTGATGTGCCGCTATCTACTTCTTTGGGTTGCCAATTTAATTCAGGCAGTTCAATCGATGGTATGGCTGCATTTTGGAAAATAAACATTACCTGGAACAAAGGATTATAGCTGAGATTACGTTTTGGCTGTAACTCTTCTACCAGCTTTTCAAAAGGTACATCTTGATGGGCATAGCCTGCTATAGTTACTTTTTTGACTCGCCCTAATAATTCTCTAAAAGTAGGATTCCTGCTCAGATTAGTACGCAGTACTAAAGTATTGATAAAGAAACCAATTAATCCTTGTGTTTTGTAATGGTTACGCCCAGCAACAGGAGAACCAACAATAATGTCTTCTTGATTTGACAAAGAATAGAGTAATGTCTGGAAAGTTGCTAGGAGTAGCATAAAGATGGTAACACCTTCTTTATGACTCAAATCTTTCACTGCTGCACTCAGATTTTTAGGTAATGTCAGAGTGTGCTTTTTACCTCTAAAGGTTTGAACAGAAGGACGAGGTCTATCTGTGGGTAGTTGTAATAAAGGGACGCTGTTGTTGAGTTGTTGCTTCCAATAATCAAGTTGGGTTTTTAAAACCTGTTGTTGCAGCCATTGTTTTTGCCAGTAAGCAAAATCAGCATATTGAATTGGTAGTTCAGGTAAGGGAGAAGGTTTACCTGCAATGAAAGCTTGATACACTGTTGCTAGTTCTTGGATAAGAACCCCAACTGACCAACCATCAGAAATAATATGATGCATGGTCAACAGCAGCAAATGTTGATTGTCTGTTAGACACAACAGTTTAGCGCGTAGCAATGGTGCTTGGGATAGGTCAAAGGGTTTTTGAGTTTCCCCCAAAATCAACTTTTCTCTAGATGTGGCATCATCAAGGTGAGTACAATCAGCGATCGCAAGTTTCACTTCCAAACTAGGATGAATGATTTGCACTGGTTGTCCCACTACAGATGTAAAGCTGGTGCGTAGGCTTTCGTGACGCTGGACAATTTCATTAAGACTTTGCTGGAGAATTGCCACGTTGAGAGTCCCATCGAGTTGGATGGCGATCGCTACATTGTAAAATGGATTTCCTGGTTCTAATTGCTCTAAGAACCACAATCTTTCTTGGGCTAAACACAAGGGTAGTTGTGCTTTACGGGAAATAGGTCTGATTTCTAGTTGTTTTAGAGTACTATTTTTCCCCTGAGCCAGAATTTGTTCTATTAGGGACTCAATAGTGGCATCTTGTAAAAGGTCATTTACAGATATACTGACTCCAAAATCTACCTCAATTTGATTTTTGAGGTCAAAAGCGCTCAAGGAATCAATACCCAAAGTTGTTAGAGGCTGTTGGGATTGTACTTTTTGAACTGGAATTTTTAACGCTTTGGCAATCAATTTTTGCAAGTATGTGAGCAGCGAACTCTCATCTTCTACCGTTCTGCTCTCTAAATCTTCCCCAATATCGAGAATACTCTGATTTACTACTTGCAAACCCTCTGCTAGAAACTCTGCCTTACAAGCACGGCGTTGAATTTTACCACTGGAGGTTTTAGGAATAGTACCAGCTTTAATTAAAACAACTGCATAAACTTGTACCTCATGTTCTTGCGCTACAGTCTGTCGAATTCCAGTAGTAACTTCTTCTAAATTAGGTTTGGCGCGAAACTCCAACTCTTGCACCACTACCAAGCGTTCTTCATTGTCTATGTCTACTGCAAAAGCAGCATTACTACCCAGACGCAAGGAGGAATGACTGCGTTCTGCCGTCAATTCTATATCTTGTGGGTAAAGGTTGCGTCCTCTGATAATAATTAAATCTTTAGCTCGGCCAGTAATGTAAAGTTCGCCATTGTGCAGAAAACCTAAGTCTCCAGTTCGCAAAAATGGCCCCTCTTTTGGATCTTGCAAATAGGCGTGAAACGTCTGCTCTGTTTCTTCTAAACGATTCCAATAACCAAGACCAATACTAGTCCCAGACACCCAAATTTCTCCGACTTCATCAGCATTGCAACGGGTTAAGGTTTCTGGGTTAGCAATAACAATTTCCTGTTGTGGTACAACTCGACCACAACTGACTAATGTAATTGAGTTATCTGTGTTAGCAACAGAATTCACAATTTCACTATGCTCTAAAGCGCTTCTTTGCAAAGATATGCTATTTACTAACGCAGATTTGACGCTACCAGATACCATCAAAGTAGCCTCTGCCATACCATAACAAGGATAAAAAGCTTCTGGACGGAACCCACATTCAGCAAAAGTGTCTGCAAATCTCTCTAAAGTCTCATAACGAATTGGTTCTGCTCCATTAAAAGCCACATTCCAGCTGCTTAAATCTAGGGTAGAGCGTTGTTCGGGGGTAATTTTTTCAATACAAAGTTCGTAGGCAAAGTTGGGAGCACCACTGGTAGTTCCGCGATAACGAGAAATCGCCTGTAACCACCGATAAGGACGTTGGAGAAAAGCTGCTGGTGGCAGCATAATACAAGGAAAACCCGCATATAGAGGTTGCAGTACGCCGCCTATCAATCCCATATCATGGTAAACAGGCAGCCAAGTCACAAACTTACTAAGGGAAGTGTGTTCCATATACTGGCGTGTTACCTCTGCATTGTGTAGCAGGTTCCCATGAGTCAGCATCACACCTTTGGGTGTGCCAGTAGAGCCAGAAGTGTATTGTAAAAATGTCAGAGTATCTATATTAATAGACGGCTGTTGCCAAGTTGCTGCTAAACCTGGTGTGAGGTTGTCGGTAGTCAGCCAGTGAATATGCTCTATGGCAAATTTATCAGCAAGCAAAGACTGCAACTGGGTCAGAATTGCTGTTGTTGTCAGGATAACTGCTGGTTGTGCATCTTTGATAATTGCCAAGATTCTGGGAGTGTTGCGCTGATTGCGTGGCGGATAAGCTGGAACTGCTACCACTCCTGCATATAGACACCCAAAGAAGGCTGGTAAGTAATCTATTCCTGGTGGATAAAGTAGTAAAGCACGCTCACCGCTTAAACCAAGGGTTTGTAGTTGAGATGCGATCGCTCGACTATAGCAATCTAACTGTTGATAAGTTAGACTAACTGCTTGTGCTTCTCCATCGTGCAAAAAGGTAAATGCTGTCGTATCTGCTTGCTCAACAGACCGATAACGCAGCAGTTCTACTAACGTGGAACAATTACAGACCATTGCTTCTAAATCTTGGACATATTGAGTCATTGCACTTTCAGAGTTTTGATGCAGCAATAATTTGGAAATTTCCAGCCCTAGCACCCTTTTTCATCAGGATGAGAGCGATTAAGTAGCTGGTGGGAATTAAATATAAGATAGACGTAGGTTGGGTTGAGGAACGTAGACGCGCAGCGGCTTCCCGTAGGGTAACCCAACACCCGCATGGGTTACGCTATCGCTAACCCATCCTATAAATAATTATGCCTCCCTACTTAACAGCTTTTTATTCGCCTACAGTCTTGTTTTTGGCTCCCAAGTTATTGCAATTTATTATCAACTATTTTTAATACAATAAAGCAACTTGTACAACATAGCAAGCAAATAATAATCAATAAGTATTCTCAGTGATAACTTGACCAAGAATCTAGCAAAACAATCTATCTGTAGACAGATGACTATCTATGCGTTAAGCAATCATGACTTGTAAGCGATGATAAAAGTAGCCTTAAATGACGGAAAAATAAGGACTACTCGCTACTCACTAGGAAAATTCCGCAAATCAGAAGTTTTGACAAATGCTTGCCCGGGCAGAACCTTTATGATAATGTCTCCTAATAGTACTGAAGCTAAATGCAAATTATTGGCAGATAGTTTTTAGGAATTTTTAGATATAGTGCTAAATCTTATTGAAAAAATATCGCGTCCTTGATTTGAGACGTGAGGTTTTGCATTGGGTGTGAGGATGAGTATCAAGATGCCACTAGAGCATTTACTTAAAAGGTTGTTAATTACAAGTTCAGTTCCAGGAGCAACAATAATGAAGTCTGGGTTCATAAGTGAGATACATTCGGTTGGATTAGCATTAGCGGTAATTAGCAGCTTGGTACAACCAGCTCATGCAGGAACACAGACAGCAAATCTATCTACCAGTGCCGCGCAACTACTGGTGCAAAGCAACAATAATTTAGCTACTAAAGTTACAGGCGTTAAAGTCACTTCTACAGATAAAGGTATCGAAGTAATTTTAGAAAGTGCCAATATAGAAGCACTCAAACCAGTTAGCAATAATCAAGGTAATAGCTTTATAGCAGATATCCCTAATGCAGTTTTAGCACTACCCACAGGTGGAAACTTTACTCAAAATAATCCTGCACCAGGGATTGTATCTGTCAGCGTCATTCAAGCTGATAGCAATACATTGAGAGTAACGGTAGTAGGTGCAGCAGGTTTACCAAACGCAGAGTTATTTGATGGTGACGAGGGTTTAATTTTTGCTGTCACACCAGTTGCATCTACTGCCAAACCACAGCAAGTAACACCCACTCCATCAGCATCTCCAACTGTGGCAGAAGTCACAGGAGTTCGACTTAATCCCACCAATAACGGTTTAGAAATCATCTTGGCAACACCAGATGGTGAAAAATTGCAAGTATTACCTAAACCTGAAGGCAATACATATATTGCCGATATTACTGCAGCTCAACTACGCCTATCTACTGACAACAGATTTCGCCAAGAAAAACCGATTGCGGGAGTCAGTGAAGTTACTGTAACTAACGTTGATAGCAACACTATCAGAGTGGCTGTAGTGGGGGTAGATACGATCCCAAAAGTGGAATTATTTGATAGCGATCGCGGTTTGATTTTTGGTATAGCCTCAACTGCATCAGCTACACCAGCGCCATCTCCACAACCTCCTAGCCCAAACCAACCCCAAGCACCGACAGCCCAGAGTGACGATCCCATTGAATTGTTGGTTACAGGTGCCCAAGATTCAGGATATAACGCCCCTGATGCCAGCACTGCAACTAAAACAGATACACCTTTAATAGAGATTCCCCAAGCAATCCAAGTAATTCCTCGACAGGTAATTGAAGACCAAAAAGTCCAACGGGCTGCGGATGTTTTGCGTAACGTCAGTGGTGTGACAGTCAAAACAGATTACGCTGGCACTGATACCTATACCATTCGGGGATTTGATACCAATGCCAACCTGAGAAATGGTTTTAGACAAGATAATTTCACAGGATTTACTGATACTGCCACTTTAGACAGGATAGAGGTTCTCAAAGGCCCAGCTTCGGTACTGTATGGACAACTAGAGCCTGGAGGGATTGTTAATTACATTACTAAACAGCCACTGGAAGAACCTTATTACTCAGCATCATTTTCTGCAGGTAGCTATAGTTACTATCGACCAGAAATAGATATTTCTGGGCCACTCACCCCAGATAAGAATATTTTGTATCGCTTTGTGGCTGCTTACGAAAACTCTGGTGGCTTCCGAGACTTTGCTGATAAAGAGCTTTATACCTTTGCTCCCAGCTTAAGGGTGAAATTAAGCGATCGCACCAACTTAGACTTGCAATATGAATATGTTAATCTCAACCAATCCTATGATAGAGGCTTACCACCAATCGCCAGATCCTTTGATTTACCAATTAATTTTAACTTTGGCGAACCAACTGATAAGTATGAACTGTTTGCCAATCGCATAAATGTGGCTTTAGATCATCGATTTAGTGAAAATTGGCGATTTCGCACTGCGGTTTCTGTACAAACAGTTGACACATCACGTTCTAACTTTCAGCCAGTTGATTTTGAAAATCCCTTTGCGGAAGATGGCCGGACTGTTGCTAGGAGATATAACAAAGTAGGTGATTACTCGAGAGAGTATTCCTGGCAAAATGATTTAATCGGAAAATTTAAGACTGGCTCAATTGGACATGAAGTGCTGTTGGGTTTTGAGTTAGGTAGAAGTGAGTTTGGCTATCCATTTTTAATCTCTTATGATGTGCCATCGCTTGATATTTTAAATCCAGTATATGGTGCGGCAATTCCTACTACTTTTGGTGAAGGCTTTCAAGACAGAACTAATACATATAGGGTAGGTCTTTACTTCCAAGACCAAGTAGCATTGCTACCTAATTTCAAAATGCTACTTGGTGGAAGACTGGATTTTGTGAATTTCAAAGATGAGTTCAATCCCGATCTGATTAATGGTGCGGAAACTGAAACTACAGAGCGTTATTATGAGAAATTTTCTCCACGCATCGGCTTAGTATATCAACCTACTGAAAATCTCTCTCTTTATGCTAGTTACACTCGCGCCTTCAAACCAAATGAATTTGCTCTAGCTGTTGGTGGCCGACCATTAGAACCGGAAACTGCTACACAATACGAAGTGGGAGTTAAAGGTGAGTTTTTCAATGGTAAGCTGACAGCAACCTTAGCAGCTTATGAGATTACAAAGAATAATGTCTCTACAATAGACGTAGACAATCCAGATTTTACAATTGCAGCTGGAGAAGTCAAAAGCCGGGGTTTGGAAATCGATATAGCTGGAGAGATTTTACCTGGTTGGAATGTCATCGCTTCTTACTCTCATAACGATGCTTATGTAAGTGCGGATAATAGCTTACCAGTGGGTGACAGATTAGTGAATGCGCCGAGGAATAGTGCTAGTTTGTGGACAACCTACGAAATTCAAAGTGGTAACTTGAAGGGGTTAGGTTTTGGCGGAGGATTATTTTTTGTTGGCGATCGCGAAGCGACTTTACCAAATTCGATTACAATTCCTTCATTTGTGAGAACTGATGCTGCTATTTTCTATCGGCGAGACAATTATCAAATAGGTCTTAACTTCAAAAACCTATTTGATACTCGCTACTATGATTCGGCTGGATTTTTACTGTCTCCTGGCGCACCATTTACAGTTGTGGGCACATTCTCTATCAAGTTTTAAATTCTCAATCAACTTAGTTTAACATGAGGACTATTAATAGCTTTTGTCGGTTTGACAGGTAGCCTCTTGGTCTATCAGACAACATAAAATCGCTATAATGCTATGCAAAATTATCTTATCATCTGGCTTGGTCAGATGATTTCTCTGATTGGCAGTAATATGACTGCCTTTGCTTTTGCTATATGGGTCTGGGAACTAACACATCAAGCAACAGCATTAGCTTTATTTCATGTCTTTGCACAAATACCACAAATTTTGATTACCCCTATCGCTGGTGTAGTTGTCGATAGAATTAACCGTAAGCTGCTGATGATAGTCGGGGATACAGTAGGCGGTATAGTGACAATTACTGTTTTATTACTTTATTTAACTGATCATCTGCAATTATGGCATTTGTATATAAGTTTTGCTGTTAAATGCACTTTTGAACAATTTCAAGAACTTGCCTACTCAGCATCAATATCTATAGTGGTACCCAAACAGCAATACAGCAGAGCTAGTAGCTTAAGTTTTTTGGCGAGTAATGGTGCAATCATAATTGCTCCGGCTCTAGCTGGTGTTCTTTACGGAGTCATTGGACTTGTTGGGATTTTAAGTATTGATATCATATCTTTCTTATTTGCGATCGCGACAGTTTTAGGAGTACATATTCCCCAACCTGCGATCGCACCATTCAATCAAAAAAAGTCTACACATATTATTGAAGATATGAGCTTTGGTTTTAAATACATCATCTCGCGTCCTAGTTTGCTGACTTTACTAATATTGACAGCAATATTTTGGTTTATTCATGATCTTGGTGATTCTGTTTATAAACCGATGATTCTAGAACGCTCTGGTAATGACGCTAGTATTTTAGGTAGCTTATATGCTGCAGTGGGAGTTGGAGGTGTATTAGGTGTGTTGCTAATTAATATCTGGGGTGGCAGGAAAAGTCTCATTAAAGGCGTACTATTCGGTATGATCGGTACTGCATTAGGCAAAATCATACTTGGTCTGGGTCGTACAGCTGTAATTTGGATTCCAGCTCAGTTATGCTCATCCTTTCATTATCCATTGCTTGGTAGCCACATTGACGCTATCTGGCTAGCTAAAGTACAACCGCAATTGCAAGGACGTGTTTTTGCTACCCAGTCAATGATACTTTTGCTTACTTCTGCGATCGCTAATTTAACTGGAGGAACAGTGGCAGATCAAGTTTTTGAGCCTGCTATGATGCCAGGAGGTAATTTTGCACCCTTGTTTGGCAGTATATTTGGCACTGAAAAGGGCGCAGGTATGGCACTCATGTATGTAATATCTTCCCTAGGCTTGTTGCTAGTAGGTATAAGCGGCTATGCAATTCGCAGACTACGTGAAATAGAGACAATCTTACCTGATTATGATGATGTCACTTAATGGTTGATTCGTTCTGAATTACTCAGAAGGGTTGCTAGTCACTTTACCGAAAGCCGCAACTGCAAAACAACCTAAACCCCAGACTGTACGCGCCACAGGCTCGCATAAATTCCATCAATGGTGATTAATTCTTTATGTGTACCCTGCTCGACAATTTGACCATGCTCCATGACGTATATGCAATGACTATGGCGAATTGTCGAAAGTCGGTGAGCGATCGCAATTGTTGTCCGATTGACTGTTATCTTTTCTAAAGAACGTTGAATTGCTGCTTCCGTTTCATTATCTACAGCAGATGTCGCCTCATCTAAAATCAAAATAGGCGGATTTTTCAAAACTGCTCTAGCGATCGCAATCCGTTGGCGTTGTCCCCCAGATAACTTTTGACCTCGTTCCCCAACTATCGTTTCATAACCTTGGGGAAGCTGCATAATAAAATCATGGGCTTCAGCTACTTTTGCTGCTTTGATAATGGCTGCATCAGTCGCATCAAAAGTACCATAGGCAATATTTTCTGCCACCGTACCATGAAATAAAAATACATCTTGACTAACTAAGCCAATACTATGACGCAAATCATACAAATTTAACTTTTGAATATCAACTCCATCAATTGTAATTGCACCACTAGAAACATCATAAAAACGCAATAATAATTTCACTAAAGTGCTTTTACCCGAACCCGTCGAGCCAACAATAGCAATAGTTGTTCCAGCAGGAATATGTAACGATAAATTCTTAACTATGGCTGCACTGTTACGATAGTTAAAAGTAACATTTTTAAATTCAACTTCACCCCGCACTTGTTCCACTACTAAAGGCACATCTCCTGTAGTAATTTGGATAGGAGTATCTAACAAATCCATCACGCGCTTAGTAGAAGCCATTGCTCTTTGATAGTGGTCAAAAGTTTCCCCTAAAAACACCAATGGCCACAATAATCTTTGTACAAGTACTAGTAAAACACTATAATTACCTATAGATATTTTTCCTGCATATGCAGCCATTCCTCCCAAAAATAATAAAGCTGTAAACCCTGCTAAAACTAACATTCTAATTAAGGGAACAAAAGCCGCGGAAAGTTTAATTGCTTTGGTATTACTTTTTCTATAAGCTTCACTTTCTTCTGCTAGTCTGGCATTTTCATAACTTTCTGCGGTGAAACTTTTAATTGTGGTAATTCCACTAATATTATTAGCCAGCCTTGAGTTGAGAAAACTAACTTTTTCTCTGACATCAGCATAACGAGGTTCAAGACGTTTTTGATATACCAATGAACCCCAAAGAATAAAAGGCATAGGTAACATTGCTGCTAGAGTAATGTTAACTGGTAAAATAAAAAAAGCTCCAACAATTAAAATTATCAAGGAAGTTGTCACTTGAATAACTTCATTTGCTCCCCCATTTAAAAAGTCTTCGAGTTGGTTGATATCGTCGCTAAGAATTGACATCAAACCGCCTGTGCTGCTGTCTTCAAAATAAGCTGATTCTAATTGTTGTAAATGATTATAAGCATCTAAGCGTAAATTATGCTGGATATTTTGTGCTAGATTGCGCCACAGTCTATCGTAAGCGTACTGAGAAAGGGATTCAAATATCCAAATAATCACAGTAATTAACGACAGTAGAGCAAATTGCCATACTACTTCTTTAATACCAAACTGAGCAATAACAGAATTTTGTTGTTGGACTAATATATCTACAGCAATACCAACTAACCAAGGTGGTGCTATATCTAAAATAGTATTAATTACTGAATAAATCGAAGCTTGATAAATTTGTCCACGATATTTTTGTCCATATCTAAGTAAGCGTTGCAAGGGAGAGGAATTGTTTGATACATGATGAAATGTAGATGTCATTGTCTGAGTTAAACTTCAGGAATTTAAGTTTTCTAGTTAGTCATTACAAGAGCAATTGACCAAAATATCTAAACTCTACTATTTTTAGACAAGCTCGTTCTATCCAAAAGCGGCAAATTTTTATCCCAAAAGAGTAATTTATAGTTAATTTTAGTTAAATATATGTAAAATTAGAGTGGAAAGTTATAATAATAAGATTCTATAAGGACTTGAAAGCGCATGATATTAATCTTTAGCTAAGGGTGATAATTGCTCTTGGAAAGACTTGAGAGCTATCTGTGTACCCATAGGTGAAGGTAAACCTAGACAAATATAACTAGGAATAAAATAGACTCGTTTTCTTTTGCTAGCATTTAAGGACTGAGCAAGAGGATTAGCTTGCCAAGATTTCTTGATAGATTGCAATTGAGTTTTGGCAAAATTATTAGTATTGTCTATGCGGCTTAATTCAACTATGTTATACCCCTGCAGAATTATTAAATCTGCAGCAAGTTGGGGTAAAATTTCTACCGAAATCGGTTGAGTAATATTTGTTGGTGTAGAGTTGGAAACAGTAGCCAGTTTAAATCCGATATCCTCTAATAAACCCCCACAAAAATCTAGAGGAGTGACAATATTTATGGCAGAATTAAGTTGTTCTGATGACACCATGAGGACTTTTGGATAAGCTTTCACAACTGGTGCTAATATTTGACGAGTAGTTTCGATTTGCTGACGATGAGTTTCTAGTACTTTTTTAGCTCGATCAGTGCGTCCTAATACTTGAGCGATCGCTTGTAGAGCATCTTGCCATTTATTGCTACCAACATACTCAAACAGCAATGTGGGCGCAATTTGGGATAATTGACCATATTGTTGCTGATTTCCCCGAATATCCCCCAAAATTAAATCTGGCTTGAGTCTGATAATAGTTTCTAGGGATGGATTGCTACTCATCCCCAGATTAGCAACTGGTTGGGTGATGCGATCGCCTAAATAGGGAATCTGCTGGCTAGGCTGATCGAAGTCGCCGCGACGATTGCTAAATATTTCCGCGTAGCCAATCGGCTGCACATCTAAGGAAAGTACAATATCTAACATTTTAGGATTGAGAACCACAACGGATTGTGGTTGACCACAAATCCGCGTTTCTCCCCCCAGATGTCGCACTGTTTGACAATCACCTTGGGGTGTGCGATGGGAAGATGAGATGTTAGACGGTTGACGATGACAAGCTAGAACTGAGACAAGAATTAAGCAACCTAACAGGAATAATCGCACAATTACCCTCATCCTAAAAACTCACGGAAATTGAACCCACAACCGTAAATGGTTCTCCGGGAAGACCTGCATTTGTGCGGCTACCAAATCCCCCCCGGCTGTTTGTATATTCAACATCAAACAGATTGCGGAAATTGAGAGCAAATTTCCAGTTGTCTCGGCGGTAAAATATTGCTGCATTAGTGAGGAAATAGCTGTCTAGGGTAAAACTATTAGCCAAATCTCCCGGACGTTCACCAACATAATTAATCCCGATTCCTCCACCCAACCCTTGCAAACTCCCGCTTTGAATTTCGTAGGTTGTCCACAAACTAGCTTTGTGTTCAGGAATTCCTGTCAACCTGTTACCCACAGGAATAGTATTATCTTGAGTGACTGTTGCATCTGTATAGCTGTAAGAAGCAATAATATTCCAACCAGGTAAAATTTTGCCTGTCAAGTCGAATTCTACACCTTGGCTGCGCTGTTCACCGGTGGCGATGGAAATACCAAAACCAGGAAAATTTGGATCTTCGGTAGCGACATTCTGCTTGGTAACGTCGAAATAAGCTAACGTCGCTAACAAATTCCCGCCTAATAGTTCTGTTTTTATTCCTACTTCAAATCCTTCCCCTCTTTCAGGTTCTAAGGGGTTGCCATCTGCGCCGATGTCATCCACACTGGGGTTAAATGATTGGGAATAACTGCCGTATAAGGAAACATTGGGAATTGGTTGATAAACTAAACCGATTCTGGGTGTCCAGGCAGAATCATTTTGAGTTGTATCGCCGCCTGGATAGAATAAAGCAGGTACATTCTCGTTTCTTTGTGCTACTGTCTCATAACGCAAACCCAACAGTAGATTTAATTGTTCAGAAATTTCAATTTGATCTTGCAGATAAATTCCTAAGCGATCGCTTTCCGAATCGCGGTCAAACAGCAGTGTATCAAATTCCGGCCGATTTACGCCATAGCTGGGATTGAAAACATTAATGGGGAAAGGTGTAAAGTTAGCCAAAGCAAAGCGGCTGGTATTAGTGCGACTCAAATCTGCACCAAATAGTAAAGTGTGTTTGAGTCCACCAGTGGTAAATTTGCCAACAACATTGGTTTGTAAGGCGTAATTGCGAGAATTGAAATCATCTAAAGCAAATATTCGCTGAAGTTCGCCAGTTATTTCATCAAATCCTAGAAAGATGCTGAGTTTATCGGAGAAAACAGTGGAATCTGTGAAGCGAAAAGCATTGCGAATTGACCAATTATCGCTGAATTTGTGGTCTATAGATAAATTCAGACTCAAAAAATCACGCCGTAAAAAATCATCGGGTTCATTGAAAATCCTACTGCGCGGAGTATTGATCACTCCATCCCCAAAAGCAACTGTACCTGAATCCCAAGGCTGTTCGCGGTTAGAGACTTGTAAATCAAAAGCCAACTGAGTGCGATCGCTAATTTCCCAAGTTAATGCAGGTGCGATAAAAAATTGCTTAAACTCTTGATCAAAATCCCGAAACCCATCTCGACGAGAATAAACTGTATTCAACCGATATAGTAGGCTTTTGTCATCTGTTAAAGGCCCAGAAATATCGATTTGCGGACGAATCAAGCCATCCGAACCAAATTGTAGTTCAGTTTGATAAAAGGGTTCAGATAGAGGTTTTTTAGTGACGACATTAATTAAACCCCCTGGTTGAATCTCGCCATAGAGTATAGATGCTGGCCCTTTTAACACCTCTATTTGTTCAATGTTGGCGACTTCGGGAATCTCCGCAAAATCATATTGACGAAAGCCATTTTGCAATACAGGCGCTTGGTCAAATCCCCGAATACTATAGTTTAAATCACTGCCAGTATCTGTACCGTTATTGACTACACTACTAGAATTTTGTAAAGCGTCCTCCAAGCGGGTTACTTGCTGTTCGTCTAACACTTGACGAGGTATCACCTGAATCGATTGGGGAATTTTCAAAATCGGTGTATCTGTGCGTGTGGCTGTAGTCGCATTCGGTGTGAAATACGGGTCTTGTTCCCCGGTAACTACTAACTCAATTGGTTCATCCTGTTGCGCTGTTGGTTCTTCTTGTGGTGTTTGGGTGACTGGTTGTGATGGCTGTGTCGCAGTCGTTTTAGATGCGACAGCAAAAATTAAGCCTTCATCTCCATCAAATAACTCAACTGTAGGCAAAACTTTCTCTCCCACCACCATCACGCGCACGCTATTAGCATCTATATTTGTAACAGTTATTTCAGTAATTCCCGCAATTGGTTTTTCTGAACGGAATGTAAAAGCTTCTCCTGACGCTAAACGCAATTGAGCATTAGGGATATCTGCAATAAAGTTATTAGCTGCACTGCGATTTGTAACTTGCAGTTGTTCCCCTTGAGTTGTTTCTAAAATTACCTCTACACCTTTATCTTTGAAGTTTGCTTTGACTCCTGTAATGAGTACAGTTGACTGAGTATCAGGATTTGGTGATTGAGCAAGTAAATTTTTAACGTGAGTTTTGCTGATTTTGGCGACAACTTTATCTTGCTGTTTGTCTGATGCTAATACCATTCCAGGCGGGAATACGCTACTTCCGATCCCAACTATACTCAATATCAACCAAAGATAAATCTTGAGCATTGGCGATCGCCACTCCCAAAGGGAGTATCGCACAAAGCAATTGCTACTAGAAGCAGAACGCCAACTTTTCATACCACTTCCTACACCACTAAAACAATACTGCTTATTGCATATATTTCTTAATTGCAATAACCCAGAGTTTAGAGGAATCCAATTGATCGAGTCTATCCCAAAACAGTCTTATAGTCCTGAAACAAGCTTTTTAGCCAAACAAGATTCCTGTGGCGTGATCCCAAACTTGCGCTTAAAGGCTGCTGCAAAATGTCCTAAATGACAATAGCCTACAATATTAGCAACTTCAGCCACAGTGAAACTATGATTTTGTAACAGTTGATGCGCTTTTTCCATACGCTGATTTGTCAAATAACCAAACACTGTTGTACCAAATTGCATCTGAAACCCTCTTTGCAAGGTACTCTCACTCACGCCTACTTGTTGAGCTAACTCTGACAATAATGGTGGATTTTCTAAACTTGCTTGTAAAATTTCTTTGGCGTGATGAATTTTGGCAATAGTTTCTCTTTTTAATCGTGATGGTAATTGCTTGACTGTAGTCTCTTCCAAAAAAGGAGCTAATTGCAAAGCCATCAATTCGATGACTTTACCCTGCAAATACATTCGCTTAGTTGTTCCTCGATAGGGACAGTTAATTATTTGCAGCACAACATTTTGAATAGCTGGATTAGTTTTCGGATAAGTTAATGTTTGGCGATCGCTTTCTTTTGCCAAAAATTTTAACTGAGGTAGCATTTCTCCATCCTGTCCAGGGAAAAAAGTCTGCAACAACCCCGGTCGCATTTCTATGTCAATACCCAAAATCCTTTGAGAATGGCGATAGCACACGTCAATTTTATGTTGAACGCCACCACCAGAAATAAATGTATATCCTCCCCCAACCTGACCATATTGATCTGTGTACATCCCGACTGCTAAAGCACCAAACTGGAGAGGATGATGATTGACTGGCGTTTTCAGGACAATATCTTGATGATACTTTTTATCAAAAATACATAACCACATTTCAGGGTAAACTTCTATTGCTCGGTAGTAGCCTTTACCAAGCTGTTTAGGCATTTCATCAAAATATTCTTCCGATTCTAACCCTGGACAGGCGGTACTATCTTCCTTACTTTTCTTCAACAGTTCATTGTACTCTTTAACTGTTAAGGTGATTTTCATTGTCAGGAATTATTAATATTAATGAAAATTACTGTCAATAATCTTATCATGGAAAGGATGATTGAGGGCGGAAACGATTGTATAGTCTTTGATCAAGGATTGATACAGACGATAGGCGATCGCAATTTCGTAACTATAGTTTGCCACAATATGTTGTAACAGTAGCTACTTTTCTCCAGGCGGAATTTGCGCGAAAATAGCAGCTTGTAACACTTCAGGTAATTGTTTCCAAGCTATATTGCCTTTGCGACTCTTGATATACAATTGCATAAATTCCAGTAATGATGCGGCGCTTTCTTCTGGAGTCAAATTGACGAAAATATAGGTGGGTTTGTCTGGGTGGGAAGCAGCTACAACACAGCCGTGATTACAAGCCCACAAACATTCAACGGGTTTAATCTCTAGTTCATTTAGTGAATCTTTTTCTTTACATAAATTATTTAGTTTTTCAAGTAAAAATTCACCATCAAAAGGGGGATTCTCTGGTCGTTCTTGGGAGGAACGATGACAAGATTTACAGACAAATAGGTTATATTTCGGCATGATTTTCAAGAATGTTAAAGATGTATTTATCAATGTCATCAAGCATTGCATAAGCTGCAAGCATATTCAGCCCCCGCCAAACAGAAAAATCTACTAGATAAACTTGATTTTGCTGCACAGCGTTGATTTTAGACCATAAAGGCTTTTGCTGAAGCTTTTGAATAACTGAGTAATCATCTTTTCGTAGTGGTGCAATAAATAGGATATCGCTGTCAATCTTGGGTAAGAGTTCTTCTGAAAGAGGTAAATCATAATCACCAGATTCGTCAAATATAAGATTTAATATACCAAGATCATTTAAAATTCCACCCGCAAAAGATTTTTGACGGGTGATAACTAATCTCCCTGCAGCAACAAAAGCAAATGATGTGCGAATTTCCCGATGATTATTACCAATTGTCTGCTTTAATTGGTGAACACGTTGGTTATAGTAATTTATTAGTTGAACACCTGTTTCTGTTTTATTAAAAACTTTGGCAACATCTTGAATGTGTTGTTTCCAATTTGCTCTAGTCTCGACCCAAGGTAAAATGACTGTGGGTGCTATTTGCGATACATATTTATAAATTCCGGCAAATCCTGGATGGGAAATCACAATAATTAAATCGGGATGGAGTAATACAAGTTTTTCTAAATTAATTTGACCACCGGAACTACGTAAAATTTCTACTCCATTTGCTTTTCCTTGAAAGTAACGAAAGTCATCTTCTATTTCAGTTGTAATCCAAGTGGCGATCGGTTTAATGTCTAACGCTAGAACAGCCGCAAAACTGTTGAAATCTAGGGTGACAATTCGTTGCGGGTTGAGGGGAATACAAGTTTCTCCTCTGGCGTGCTGTACTACTCGACATTCTAAACTTGGTTGTGGAGAGTGTGAAGTTGCAACTTCATCAACAACACTTTTGCTACAAGCGCAAACAAGTGTAAACATCGTCATTAATAGACATAGCACAGAGGTGAGACGGTAAAGAAACCTGTTCATGAAAACCTAGACTTTTCAAAACTCCCAAGAAATAGTTCCCTGAACTGTAAATGGCGCACCAGGAGAGACGCGCAAGCGACTAAAAGCATTTTCAAAATAGTCTACGTTAAAGAGGTTTTTGATATTGATTGCTGCACGTAATCTGTCTTTTTTGTAGAAAATAGCAGCATCTGTGGTGAAATAACTAGGTACTTCAAATGTATTTCCAGTATCTCCGGCGCGATCGCCTACATAAAACAATCCTAAACCAAAGCCGAAACCTTGTAAGTTACCTCGTTGAATTTCATAGGTTGTCCATAAACTAGCTGCATGGGGGGTAGTCCGTTGTACGCGATTGCCTACGGGAATGCTATTATCTGCGGTGACACGAGCATCGTTATAGGCGTAACTAGCAAACACATTCCATCCTGGTAATATTTCACCTGTAAGACTGAGTTCAATACCTTGGCTGCGTTGTTCTCCTGTTTGTACAGAAAAACCTACATTATTTGGATCTTCAGTTAAAACGTTCGATTGGGTAACGTCATAGAAAGCTAGTGTAGCCGAAAGCCTGTCATGGAAATCGGTTTTAACTCCAACTTCGTACTGTGTCCCCTTTGTCGGCTCAAAGTCACTCCCATCAAAGGCTTGACCAATAGCAGGTTCAAAGGAGCGGCTATAGTTTGCATACAGGGAAATAGCCGGGATCGGCTGATATACAATACCTATGCGGGGACTAAAAGCACTACCTGATTGACTGGTTTCGGTTGCAGCGAGAAAGTCTCTGTTGATTTGGGTGAAGGTATCAAATCGACCACTCAGGAGTAATTTTAAATTATCTGCGATCGCCACCTGATCTTGTACTATAAAGCCCAGCTCATCAGTGACGGTATTAGTATCAAGCTCAAATGTAACTGCTCCCGGCGCTTGACCGTAAATCGGATTAAATAAGTCAATGGGTGCGCCCGATCTACTTGTAAATTTTAAGGTATTGTTCAGCCTTCCTAAATCGATACCAAATAGTAATTGATGCTCAATTCCACCTGTGGCAAACTTGCCGATCACATTTGTTGTGAGTCTATAATCACGATAGCGATCGTTGGAATCGTTAGCTGTTCTCAGTAAGGTACGATTATCGTTTAAAAGCCTTGTCCCAATATTGACACCTGCACTATCGTAGTTCAGGTATCCATACCGAAAAGTATTATTTAATGACCAATTCTCATTAAATTTATGCTCTAATCTATATCCTAGCCTGGTAGTAGTGACATTCAGTTCGCCTTCATTGGTAATGCGACTACGGGGTATCTCGCCATTGGGATTAGAAAAGATGGTTCCAATCGCCGGTAAGCCTAAATTGTAGTTTTCTTGCTCTAAATACTTATAAGTTCCTTCAATGGTCAGATTTGTATTTTTGCTCAGTTCTAAACTCAAAACTGGCGCAATTACCAAGTTTCTAGTTTGGCTCAAATCTGTAAAAAACCCTTGTTCTCTGTAAGATGCATTGAGCCGATATAGGGCTTTTTTATCATCATCTAGAGGCCCAGATAAATCCACCTCACCACGATAAAAATCAAAACTACCCACAGTAGCTTCAATAAAGTAGTAAGGATATCGTAAAGGTTGTTTGGTGACAAAGTTAACTGTTCCACCCGGAGATGTAGAACCAAGTAAAACTGAGTTTGGCCCTAGAAGAATTTCAATATTTTCAATTCCTGTCAAATCAGGCCCCACGTTAGAGGCTAAACCATTGGTTTCTTTAATTCCATTCACCGTAGGTTGGCTAAAAAAGCCTCTCACTTGCAATCGCAAGGAGTCAAAATTAGAGGGTGCTGCATTACGTACACTGGGAGCATTCAACAACGCACTAGATATATCGGCGCGTTGATCCCGCAATACTTCTTGAGGAATTATCTGAATCGATTGGGGAATATCTCGCAATGGCGTATCTGTCCGCGTTGCGGTTGAAGCATTGGGTATGCGATATCCGTCTTGTTCTCCTGTAACTACCAACTCGATTGGCTCATCTTGCTGTGCTGCTGGTTGTTCTGATGGTGTTTCAGTTGTTGGCTGTTCTGGGGGTTGTTGTGTTGTCGTTGTCGGAGATACAATTGCAAAAATCAGCCCTTCATCCCCATCAAATAACTCAACTGTGGGCAAAGCTTTCTCACCCACTACAATTACTCGTATATTATTGGCATCAATATTTGTAACTGTGATTTCCGTAATTCCCGCAATTGGTTTTTCCGACCGAAATGTGAAAGCTTCGCCTGAAGGTAAACGTAACTGAGCATTGGGAACATCTGCAATAAAGTTATTACCTTCACTCCGAGTTGTGATTTGCAGTTGTTCTCCTTGAGTTGTCTCTAAAATTACCTCTACACCTTTGTCTGTGGGATTGGCTTTGACACTCGTAATTGTTACAACATTAGTTTGTTGTGTCTGTACCAACATCTGAGCGCTGGTAGCAGGAAGTTCAATGTCACTAATTTGGGGAATTGGAGAATTCTTGATTATTTGTGGGTTTAAAGACGGTACTTCTGGATTTTGGGTTTTATCCTTTGCCCATCCTGGTTGTACTAAAATCATATTTAAGTATCCAGAAAGGCTGATTAGAAACCATAAACGAACCTTAGCGGACAAACACCAACGCTTCATCGTTCCTCACACACAATAAAAATATCAAAACCAAGCAACTTATTGCTAATAATTCTTAATAGCAATTAGGGGTAGTATAGGAAAGTCGATTGCCAGGTGTCTATCCAAAAACCGACATTTATCTGCCAAAAACCGTCTTTTTACCTGCCAAACATTGACTAGGTGTGATGCCAAATCGTTGTTTAAATGCTGCGGAAAAATGACCTAAATGCCCATAGCCTACTAAATTCGCTACCTCTGCAACTGTGCGTTCGCCTTGGCGTAGTAATTTTTCGGCTTTGTCTAACCGCAACTGTGTCAAATAGCCTACCACTGTTGTTTGAAAAAGTATTTGAAACCCGCGTTGCAAAGTGCGATCGCTCACTCCCACTAATTGCGCTAATGCTGATAATGATGGTGGATGTTCGATTTGGGCAGTTAAAATTTCTTTAGCCTGGTGGATACGGGCAATTGTATCTGGTTTGAGCCTTGGTAAATTGCGAACTGGTTCTTGATTGTCAGCAATTAAATCTAGATACAAGGCTAATAACTCAAACACTTTGGCTTGTAAATAAAGACGTTTAGCTGCACCACGATAAGGTGGATGCCATAATTCTTGAGCAAGCGATCGCACTTTTGCTGTCACCTTTGGGTAAAAGGCTACCTTCCAATCCTCACCCTTGAATAGTTGCTTGATATTGTCTAGCTGGCGTTGTCCATCGTCCAAAAACGATTCCAGCACCTGTGGCGCAATTTCCACATTCACAAAACTCAAACGCCCTCCACTTTGATGTTTTTCGGTAACAGAGGGCGAAATTCCACTACCAGAAAAATAACTGCGCGTCCCATCCAAACGCGGGTGAACTCCCTCACAATCAAGGAATCCCGATAACAAAATATTAATTTGAATCAAATGGTCGTGGGCTGGTGTCTTGATGATCAAATCCTGGTGGTATTCGCAATCCGCAAAACCCAACGACACCCCAGGTGATAATTCTATTTGACAAGAATAACCCTGACCAGCAACTTGCGGCATTTGCAACACTTCCTCAAACTCATCAGATCCAAACTTTTGGAGATCGGGGTTGGCAGTCTGCTGCCACATATCATCCCAGTCCGATTTATTGAGGATCAATGTCATGATGGGGCTGTGGATTCAAAAATAGTTAATTGCTATATATTAGCAATAATTATATCACACTAGCTTGTATATAAGAGTTATAGACTTCAAGGTGATGATTGTAAATGGGATTGATTAATCAGGGTTTTTTAGGAAATAGAAATAATCCTATGAGCATTAAATTATAGGTTCTAACTAGGAAATTATCTTATTAAATTTGGTTACCGATACAGAAAAGCGCAACGGAGATGCGATCGCAAACAATGAGAATATCTTGACATTTCAACGAATCAAAATTAGTGTACCAGTTAAAATCAAGCTAGTCCCCAATATCACAGGTAGGGTTAGCGGTTCCTGAAGAAAAAGTATTGAAAAAATCAGCACTAAAACTAAACTCGATTTGTCCAAAGGTGCGACTAAAGAAGCTTTTCCGACTTGTAAAGCGCGAAAGTAAAATAACCAAGATAAGCCTGTGGACAACCCAGATAAGACGAGAAATAGTAGGGTTTTTGAACTAATCGTCAGTATGGTATCTAGCTGTCCTTTAACAACAACCCAACCCCAAACCATAATTAAAATTACTACTGTGCGGATGGCGGTTGCTACATTAGGGTTAATCGTCTCGACTCCAATCTTGGCAAATATCGTTGTCAAAGCCGCAAAAAATGCTGATAACAGGGCATAAAATATACTCGTTGCTTCGTTGTTATCTAACATTTTTTATCCCCAATTGCATAACTAATTATTGAAAAGTACTATAGGAATCCGATTTGATTTGGAGAAAAAATCTCAGCGATGATGCGTTACGCTATCGCTAACGCATCCTACTACTGCCGTCGAGAAATAAGACGTTCATTATAAATCCCATAAATAAATTTAGGGGGATTGTCTTTTTACTTTTTACTTTTTAATTTGCCCTTGCGTCCTATGGGTACACACATTGGTGTTCCCAAAACTGGATCGGAAATCACACGACACTCTAAACCAAAAACCTCTTTTACCATATCCTCTGTCATGACTTGTTTTGGTTCTCCCGCCGTAAAAATTCTTCCTTGTTTGACAGCAACTAGATAATCTGCATAACGACAAGCCTGATTCAAATCATGCAACACCATGACAATAGTTCGTCCTTGATGCTGGTTTAATTCATATAACAAATCTAAAACTTCTATTTGATGTGCTAAATCTAAAAAAGTAGTCGGTTCATCTAACAGTAAAATATCTGTATCTTGCGCTAGTGCCATTGCAATCCAAGCACGTTGTCGTTGTCCGCCAGATAAGGTGTCTAATGCTCTATCTGCCAACTCTAATAAATCTGTAATTAAGAGTGCCTGCTGCACAATTTTTTCATCTTTAGCTGACCACTGTTGCAACCAATTTTGATAAGGATAACGACCTTGAGCAACTAAATCTCTGACTGTTAATCCTTCTGGTGCTACTGGACTTTGGGGTAAAATTCCCAATTGTTGTGCTACTTCTTTGGTGGACAGATTAAAAATTGAGGTGCTATCAAGATATACGGTACCACCAATAGGTTTGAGCAACCTCACTAAGCCTCTTAATAAAGTTGATTTACCGCAACCATTTGCACCCACTAAAGCAGTAATTTTTCCCGTAGGAATTGCCAAATTTAAGTCTCGGATAATGGGCACGCCATCGTAAGCTAAAGACAAACTTTTGGTTGATAATGCTTTCATATTTATTGTTATGTTGACCGTTGACGGTTGACTATTTTTTGCGATTCCGAATTAACAAATAGAGAAAGTAAGGCGCACCAACAGCTGCTGTCACCACACCACAAGGAATTTCGATAGGTGCAAATAGGGTTCTGCCGATAAAATCTGCTACTACAACTAACATTCCACCCAACAATGCAGAAGTGGGAATTAAACCTTGATGATTTGTACCTACTAACTGCCTTCCTAAATGGGGGGAAATTAATCCTACAAAACCAATCATTCCTGCTGTGGCAACTCCTGCACCTGCTAAGGCTACAGCCACTAGTACCAACAAACCCCGTTGCCATTCCACACGAGTTCCTAAACCTTTGGCTACATCATCGCCCAAATTTAAGGCATCTAAATGTCTGGCTAGTATCAACGCCATTGGGACAAAAATAATTAACCAAGGAAAGAAGGAAAAGACTTGTTCCCAGGTACGACCATAAACGCTACCAGCTAACCAAACCAGTGCATCACTGACGCTATAAATATCGCCAAAGGTAATTAATAAGCTGGTGAAAGCACTGGCGATCGCAGATAATCCCACACCCATTAAAATAAACAAAACCGGAGAACTACCATTGTTCCAAGCTAAGGAGTAAATTAAACCAGCCATCAATAAAGCACCAACAAAAGCTGATAAAGGCAAAGTGTAAATAGGTGCTGATGGAAATAACACAATTACGGAAACTGCTGCTAGGCTGGCTCCTGCATTGATGCCAATAATGCCGGGATCGGCTAAGGGATTACGGGTGATACCTTGAAAGATTGTGCCAGAAACAGCTAATGCCATTCCCAGCATGAAAGCTACGAGAGTACGAGGTAGACGCAGGTTATAAATTACAAAAGCATGATCTCGGTTACCTGTATCTATACCCAATACAGTTTTAACGATATCTAAGGGTGCAATTGGATACTCACCCCGCCCTAAATTCATCACCATCGCAACCACAACCGCTATTACCAGAAATAGCAGCATTAAAGGTACACGTCGATCTATGCGAAAAGATATCGCCTCGGAACGGATGACAAGCCAATCCAAGTTCATTTTTTCACCTTCGATTTAGCCAAGTAGACAAAAAAGGGTGCGCCAATCAATGCTGTCATTACTCCCACAGGTAATTCCTGGGGTTTGAGTAATACACGCGCTGCTACATCTGCAACTAAAAGTAAACTTGCACCAACTATTGCTGAATAAGGCAAAATCCAACGGTAATCGGCTTTGATAAAAAACCGCACGATATGGGGAACGACTAAGCCAATGAAGCCAACTGGCCCAGCTAGAGATACTGAACTTCCCGCCAGTAACACAATTGCGATCGCAGTGGTAATTTTCACCCAAGCTGTCTGTTGACCTAAACCTTTAGCTACATCTTCGCCCAGACTCATGGTTGTAATTTGTCTACCAAGGGCAAAAGCTACTACTAAGCCAATCACGACGAAAGGTAATGCTGACAATAATATATTGATATCCCGCCCAGCTAGGGAACCCGCCAACCAAAAGCGAATTTCTTCTAAGGTGCGTTGACTGACGATGAGAATAGCCGTGGTGAGGGAAGAAATCAAAGCCGTGAGTGCTGCACCTGCTACGGTGAGATTTAATGGGGTGGCTCCTCCCTTTCCTAAAGAACCCAGCAAGTAGACTAACATTGCGGTTGCACCTGCACCTACAAAGGCCACAATGGTTAAAACACTTACAGAGGGGCTACCAAACACAAAAATTGTGGCAACTACAGCTAATGCGGCTCCTGACTCAATACCTAAAATTCCTGGGTCTGCTAAGGGGTTGCGTGTCAAACCTTGTATTAATGCACCGGAGACTGCTAAGGCTGCTCCTACAAGCAGCGCAATGAGCGATCGCGGTAATCTCACTGTCTGGATCACCAGATGTTCGTAAGAACCGTCAAATATGATAAAGGATTCTACAATCTTTTTTATAGGTATTTCTGCTGCGCCTAAAGTAACGCTGTACACCAAGCAAGTTAACAGAATCAGTATGCCCAGAATTAGACCCGCTAATGGCGATATTTTCGGTTTGTTCCAGTTCCTGGGCGATGCTGTGGTTGCTCTTGTCATCATCTTTTGATTAATTGAAAATTATCTTCATTTAGGTAAGCTAGTCGTGTCCTCTTTGACATTTGCAATTCCAACATCATAATTGAGAATTTTTATAGAACTATCAAGTATTTAGACGAGGTACATCCCTATAATATTTAGCTTTGCAGCCTCAGGTGAGCGATGATTCACAAGATTATACTTTATACTTATTAGTAGTTTTTTTCAACTGTTTCTGTGCTAGTTTCATGAACAGAAGACGAGGCAATCTGCGTATTGGCAAATATAAGGTTGGGGAAAGCAACTAACCTGAGACAGCCTTTGATAGTTACATTGTCATATTCAAGGAGAGCGATCGCAGCCTCCTAAATCTGCGTAATTTTTAACTCGCAGAGTCATTAATAAAAATAAATCTCAACTTTCAAAGCATAATTATTGTCAAAATATCGAGCTACTTCTCTACTCTCAAATAAGATAAGCAAGGTACAATAAAGTTTAAAATCAATATTTCCCAGCTATAAAGGGTATTTTCCTGGGTATATTCGTCAAATATCCAATTTTTACTGTTATTCAGCCTGATTTATCCTTCTAAGGTGGTCATAAATACTGGCTTGCGGGAGTCAACAACCTAGAAGACTATGGGCAAAAATCCTAGTTACTTAGATGAAAATAATGAACCTCATCTAGTGTTTCACAGGAAATTATAAAACTTTGGAGTTTGCATTTAAAATCTAAAATTGGATGTGAAAGGGCGAAGAATTAGCTAATAATATAAGAGAGCGCTTCACAGTTCTTAATTATTCAGCTTTACTAAAACAATGGCGAGAGATTTGCGGGGATTTATCAAAATTCTGGAAGAAAGAGGACAATTACAGCGAATTTCTGCTTTAGTTGACCCAGAGTTAGAGATTGCGGAGATTTCTAACCGGATGCTGCAAAAAGGTGGGCCGGGGTTACTGTTTGAAAATGTTAAAGGCGCATCCTTCCCGGTGGCGGTGAATTTGATGGGAACTGTGGAAAGGATCTGCTGGGCGATGAATATGCAGCATCCAGAAGAGTTGGAAACTCTGGGTAAAAAACTGAGTATGCTGCAACAACCCAAGCCGCCAAAGAAGATTTCTCAAGCGATAGATTTTGGTAAGGTGCTGTTTGATGTCCTAAAAGCTAAACCAGGACGCGACTTTTTCCCCGCTTGTCAGCAGGTAGTCATTCAAGGTGAAGATTTAGATTTAAATAAGTTGCCTTTAATACGTCCTTATGTGGGTGATGCTGGCAAGATTATTACCCTAGGATTAGTAATTACTAAGGATTGTGAAACAGGTACGCCAAATGTGGGTGTGTATCGCTTGCAACTGCAATCTAAAAATACCATGACCGTGCATTGGTTATCGGTGCGGGGTGGGGCGAGACATTTACGCAAAGCCGCAGAACAAGGTAAAAAATTAGAAATTGCGATCGCATTGGGTGTAGATCCCTTAATTATCATGGCTGCGGCTACACCCATACCTGTAGATTTATCAGAATGGCTGTTTGCTGGACTGTATGGTGGTTCTGGGGTGCAGTTGGCTAAATGCAAAACTGTAGATTTGGAAGTTCCCGCAGATGCAGAGTTTGTGTTAGAAGGAACGATTACACCAGGAGAAGTGTTACCAGATGGGCCTTTTGGCGACCACATGGGTTATTACGGCGGTGTTGAGGATTCGCCATTAATCCGCTTTCAGTGTATGACACACCGCAAAGATCCGATTTACTTAACAACATTTAGCGGTCGTCCACCCAAAGAAGAAGCGATGATGGCGATCGCACTCAATCGGATTTACACGCCTATTTTGCGACAACAAGTCTCGGAAATTGTCGATTTCTTCTTACCAATGGAAGCTTTGAGTTACAAAGCGGCGATTATTTCCATTGATAAAGCATATCCTGGACAAGCAAGGCGAGCAGCTTTGGCATTTTGGAGTGCTTTACCACAATTTACTTACACCAAGTTTGTGATTGTGGTGGATAAAGATATCAATATTCGCGATCCGCGCCAAGTTGTCTGGGCAATTAGTTCTAAAGTTGACCCCACCAGAGACGTGTTTATTTTACCGAATACACCCTTTGATACTTTAGATTTCGCCAGCGAGAAAATTGGTTTAGGTGGACGCATGGGAATTGATGCTACCACCAAAATTCCCCCAGAAACCGAACATGAATGGGGCGCGCCACTAGAATCAGATCCAGATGTCGCCGCAATGGTTGATCGACGCTGGGCTGAGTATGGTTTAGCAGATTTGCAATTAGGCGAAGTTGACCCCAATCTTTTTGGCTACGATATGAAGTGAATCAATTTTAGATTTTGGATTGCCGATTTTTGATGGAATCCAAAATTTAAAATCTAAAATTCGGTGATTTTAGATTGAATCAATAAATATTGTGGAAGGGATAAGATTTTAAATTGGAATTGGTTTGGGGAAAGGTTAAATCTTTGTTCTTTCCCATTCCCCTTTTACCTTTTCCCCCTTCACCAATTATTCTGCAAACATTTGCACTGCATAAATCCGCCCATCTACACCAGTTGCAATTCCATAACCAAATTTGGTGTATTGAACTGCGAGAAGATTTTCTCGATGTCCATTGCTGTACATCCAACCGCGTTGAAATTTTTCGGCTTCGCCGTATGTGAAGCCGAAACCCTGTGTATTGCTTTGCAGAATGTTTTCAGCCACCCCTTTACCGGGAGTACCACCTAGTGAAAGATAGCGATCGCGCGGACTTTTACCTTCAAGAGAAATATGACTAAAATAATTGCGCGCCAGCATATCTTCTGCGTGACGTTGGGCGGTTAGGGAAAGTATGGTGTCTTGCCGCAAATTAGGTAAATAATTTAAATTGCGATCGCGGTTTACTATTTCTAGGGCGAATTCTTTGATTTCTGGTAGAGAACGCAACTGTTCGGCATTCCAGATTGTAGCTTTTGGTTTGCCTATTTTCCAGTCTGCCCCACCATCGCCATTGTAAAGACCCGCAGCCAAAACTTTTTCTAATGAGAGTTCACTCCAGAAATAGTTAAAATCTAGCGGCTGTCCTCGTAAAGCCTGGTTAACAAAATGAAAAGTTGGTCTAGAAATGATTAGCGCTGTAAATAAGAAAAAATATCGCCACCAAATATCAACTTTGCTTTTTGTCCTCATTTTTAGTTATCCAAGCTTTAGGGATGCACAAATTACTGTATAACTACAGATGCATACTGAACTAATTTCGCCGCAGCATAGTCAGCAGTATTACTGATATTTTGCCAGAAAAGCCTGTTATAGGGAATGCCTGTGATCGCTATTGACGATTTTTTACTGCTCTGAGTTAATGTATAGGCTGTCACTTTCATTACCGAAAAATCTCCCTGTGAATATGCAGTTTAAAAATATACTGGTAGCATCTTCGCTGTTGATTACTAGCTTTGCTATTCCTAACGCTGTTAGCGCCCAAAATCGCGGAACTCCCGGCCAGTTTGATTTTTACGTACTGACCTTATCATGGTCACCAGATTACTGCGCCAACAATGGCGATCGCGATCCACAGCAGTGCAAAGCAGGTAAAAAACTTGGTTTTGTCTTACATGGTTTGTGGCCCCAATACCAAAAGGGTTATCCAGCTAATTGTTCCTCTGAAAAATTACCGAAAAAATTAAAGCAAGAGTTTGCAGGTTTGTTTCCTAGCCCAAAACTATATGACCATGAATGGGAAAAACATGGTACTTGTTCAGGTAAAACTCCTAAAGAATACTTAAAATTATCGAAGCAGTTAAAAGATTCTGTGGCTATTCCCACAGCTTATAATCGTCCTAACAAACCTTTTCGCACTACTATTAATGGATTACAAAATGCATTTGTTAGTGCCAATTCAGAATTAAATCCTAATGCTATAGCGCCTTATTGTTCCGGTTCTGGAAGATTTTTACAAGAAGTATTCTTTTGTTACTCTAAAGACGGTCAACCTGGTGTTTGTAGCGAAGAAATTCTCAAACGGTCTCGCACTAGTTGCGGACAAGCAGATTTTTTGGTGAGAAATGTTAGGTAGTCAAGAGTTGGAGAGACGCGATTAATCGCGTCTGTATTTAAATGTCAAATGTCAAATGATTTTACATAAGGCTCGACCATCAGGATAGAAGTTATCTTGATTGAAAATCCTTATCCATAGATGTTTTAAGTAAATAATTGATATGGCTGGGAGTACAACATATTGTGCCCCTACGATTATAAGTAACTCTCAATACTTGTCGGTTAAGGGTAAAAAGGGGAATGGTTCAAGGGAAAGAAAAAACCTTTAACCCTTAACCTTTAACCTTTTTCCCAAAATCAATTTTGAGTTCAAAACGCTTAACAGAGTAGTATTAAGTAACTTCTGTGTGATATGCTCCTGAGTGGGAATCTTAACCTTTTTACACTCCATTTGGATTTCTGAATTGTTAGTTAGAAAAAACAAACATTTCTAATAAATTTTTGACTCTTGACCCTTGACTCTTGACTCTTTAGCCATGAACCCTGAAGCAGTTTACCGCAGCATTCTCACTCCTTTAACATTTATTAAACGCAATGCTAAAGTATATAGTCATAAAGTTGCGATTATATATAAACAAAAACGCTTCACTTACGCTGAATTTGCAGAACGGATAAATTGTCTAGCTTCAGCTTTACGTCATGCAGGACTCGAAAAAGGCGATCGCGTCGCCTTTTTTTGTTTCAATACTCCCCCCATGCTAGAAGCCCATTTTGCTGTGCCTTTAGCTGGCGGTGTTTTAGTATCTATTAATACGCGATTAGCACCACAAGAGGTTGCTTATATATTAAATGATTGTAGTGCTAAGTTTTTATTTGTTGATACAGAATTAGCAAATATTATTCGACCGATTCAAGATAGTTTAGAAACTGTCAAACAGATTATCAATATTAGTGATGTAGCAGAATTCGAGCCTTTAGCAGGTGAAGATTATGAAGCATTTATCCAAACTGGTAGTAATGCGGAATTACCTTGGCTAATTGCTGATGAAATGGAGACAATTTCTATTAATTATACAAGTGGCACTTCTGGCAAACCCAAAGGTGTAATGTACTCCCACCGAGGCGCATATCTGAATTCTTTAGGTGAAATTATTGAAACTACATTAACGCCTAACTCAGTTTATCTCTGGACTTTGCCCATGTTTCACTGCAATGGTTGGTGTTTTACTTGGGCGGTAACAGCTATAGGTGGTACTCATATTTGTTTGCGTAAATTCCACCCTGGTACTGTCTGGAATTTAATTGCACAGGAAAAAGTCACACACTTTAATGCTGCGCCTGTAGTTCTCATTTCACTCCTAAATCATCCTAACTGTCCGCAAGTTTTAGCAGCACCACTCACAATCACAACAGCAGGCGCACCACCTTCTCCAACTTTGATTGCCAAAATGAGCGAAATAGGCGCGAAAATTATTCACGTTTATGGTTTGACGGAAGTATATGGCCCTTATACAGTTTGCGAATATCAATCAAATTGGGAAGATTTAGATATAGCAGAAAAAGCCAAACTCATGGCGCGTCAAGGCGTACCTTATATAGGTGCAGATGGTTTGCGAGTTGTAGATAAAAATATGCATGATGTCCCTGCGGATGGACGAACAATGGGTGAAGTGGTGATGGAAGGAAATATGGTGATGACGGGTTATTATAACGACCCCAAAGCCACAGAACGTGCATTTCATGGGGGATGGTTTCACAGTGGTGATTTAGCGGTAATGCATCCAGATGGTTATATTGAAGTGCGCGATCGCATGAAAGATATCATAATTACTAGTGGTGAAAATGTCTCTAGTATTGAAGTTGAACAATGCCTTTACCGTCATGAAGCAGTATTAGAATGTGCTGTAATTTCCATCCCTCATCCTAAACGCGGTGAAGTTCCTAAAGCATTTGTTACCCTCAAAGAAGGAATGCAAGTTACAGAACAAGAATTAATGCAATTTTGTCGCAGTCAAATTGCGGCTTTTAAATGTCCTAGTGCGATTGAATTTACTTCCCTACCAAAAACTAGTACTGGCAAAATTCAAAAATATCTTTTACGCGAAAAAGAATGGGTAGGTCACGATAAAAAGATTTTTGGGGCTTAGTTATAACTGTTGATTATTCTGCTACTTTTCTAATTTTAATCATCAACCACCCAACAACAATAAGTAGCGCTCCAAATATTAAAAATCCTATATCCCAAGCTAACTGATTTGGCCCTGGTTTCACATGATGAATGCCGAGAATTTGATGGTCAATTAGCCCTTCCACTACATTAAATAATCCAAAACCAAAAAGGATAGATCCCAGAAAAGTTTGGGATGACCAAGGAACATCTTCACGCCCGCCTGCACGCCATAACAAAGCTACTCCAATTACTGTGAGTAACCAGTCCAAGGCATGAAATAATCCATCCCAGACCATGTTCAAATCTATATTTGAGTCATTAGTTAGCGGTCTCACATTACTTAACATATGATGCCATTGGAGGATTTGATGCAGTACGATGCCATCCACAAATCCACCTAAACCTAAACCCAGGAAAATACCAGCAGCAATTAGCGGTGTCGGTTGCTTGAGTTTCTCACTATTCGCCTCCATGCTCAACCTCGTAGATTAGCATTTTTACTACCTTAGAACTTTCACCACAGGAATATCTTCTATCTAGAGGCAAATGCTAGCGTTGATTTGAAAGTAGAAAATTTCCTGTTAGGGAGTTTTTGCAGACTCTAATTACCATCTCCAGGCATGATATAAATTGATATTCAAGAGCAATTTTCAAATGACTATTTACTTTTACAAGGTTTGGCAGCCTTATGGCTGTTTTTCTAACTTTTCTCCGCATGGAATTCAAATCCAGGGTACTTACTGGGCAACTGTTGAGCATTATTATCAAGCACAAAAGTTTGTTGGCAGTATTGATGCGGTAATTATACCCGCGATCCATAATGCCCCAACCCCAGAAGAAGCTGCTGCTTTAGGGCGATGTAGTAGTCGCCAACTCCGTTGTGATTGGGATATTGTGAAAACTCAGGTAATGCGAGAAGCTGTATTGAAAAAGTTTCTTACTCATACTGAGATTCGAGACATACTGTTAAACACGGGGAATGAAATCATAGTAGAGGATTCACCTAACGATTACTTTTGGGGTTGTGGGAAAAATAAAACTGGTGAAAACCAACTTGGTAAAGTTCTCATGAGCGTACGTGAAGAAATCCGCAAGTTAGTCTCTATGACCGCACTTACCGAAAAATACCTGTAATATTAATTACCAATAAATACGAAAAAAAGAATTTAAGGGGAAATCAGTACATTCCCCTTAAATTCTCTTGAAACGAATATTTTTAGTGATAAGAAATTCTTGTTTATAGCAAAAGTAATTTTAATATCTGTATTTTTTTATACGCCATATAGATAAAAACTTAATATTTTCTAATTTGCATAGTATTACCGTATGCATCTATAAGAGCAAAGAGATAAAATAAATTACTTAATAATTAACTTTTTCTTAATCTTTCACCCTCGAGACTTCAGATTTCTCCAGAGAAATCAAAGTAAGCGTGAGTTAGCTAGACTTTTTTGATGCTGCTTTCCCTGCTTCTCACAAGAGTGTTAAGCCGTCTCAAATCTGGTCTAAAAATTTCTTCTTTGTTATGGAAGCAATTCCATAAAAGTGCCAATCACCTTCCGCTAACCAAATTTAATTAATATCAGGGTTTAAGAGTTTTATACAATTCTTTGAGTGTATATAACTAATGGTATTTACTAAAAAAACTGGTGGGTTGCAGCAAACCTTTGACCCAGAAAGTTTACTGCACCGAATGACTAATCAAATTAGGCGATCGCTTGAACTTCCAGACATATTAACAGCTACCGTTGCCGAGGTGCGGTCATTTTTAGGTACAGACCGGGTAATGGTCTATCGGTTTGATGCGGATGAAAGTGGCGAAGTGATTGCTGAAACTATCCACGAACAGCGTTTACCATCTCTTTTAGGACTACACTTCCCTGCCAATGATATCCCACGGTACGCCAGAGAGATGTTTATAGCCTTGCGGCAACGGGCTATTGTGGATGTATCTACAGGACAAGTCGGCTTATCGCCCCTATATTTATCAACTAGCGACCCATACCAACAAACCGAGGATATCTACTATCGACAGGTAGACCCATGCCATATTCAGTACTTAACTGCTATGGGCGTACAGGCTTCGCTGGTAGTGCCAATATTACATCGCAATCTCACAGAGAAATCAGCAAAGCCAGAACTGTGGGGATTGTTGGTATCGCACCACAGCCAACCCCGAACTGTTTCCGAGTCGGAACTGAAAGTCATACAACAGGTTACCGATCAAGTAGAAATTGCGATCGCTCAAAGCAATCTACTCAGTGAAACCCGTTTTCAGCAACAACAAGAAGGCATTATTAACCAAATCAGTATCCTGTTGCATCAACTACCGACAATTCAATTGCCACAGGCTCTCAAGGCAACTATTAATGCTTTTGCTGGTATCGGTGGTAGGATTTACATCGAACAGAGTGGAGAACTTTACACTTGGGGCGAACAACCAAAATTACCTTACGAGTTAGAAAATAGTGTTATTGAGCAGCATCCCGTATGGCAAAACTGGATAGCTCAATCCAAACCCAGCCAGGTTTGGGCAATTTCCGACCTTTATAAAGAACCCAATTTCCGAGTTTTAGCCTTAGCCTTCAAAGCAACTCCAATTCGCGGATTATTGGTAATTCCTCTACATTACCGCCAAAATTTTATTGGTGTGTTAACCATTTTTCGCCCAGAATTTGATACCGAAATCTTGTGGGCGGGACGCTGCGAGCAAAATCAGCGACAGCAACTACCCCAACTGTCCTTTGAGGTTTGGCGAGAAGAAAGGAAAGGACAAGCGCCAGAATGGAAACCAGAAGATATCTGTCTCGGACAAGCCTTGTCTTATCACTTCTCGATGGCTATTCACCAGCAGCAAATGTATCAAGAAGTGCAAGGCCTCAATAGTAACTTAGAGCAGCGGGTAAAAGAACAAACTGCTGAAATCAAGAAATCCCTGCATTTTACCAAAATCATCAAGCAAATCACCGAGCAAATACGCAGTTCATTAGATTTAAATATCACCCTCCAAACCATTGTCAGGGAAGTGCGATCGCTACTCAATTCCGATCGGGCGTTAATTTACAAAATATTCAGTGAGTCTGATGGTTATGTGATTGTAGAAGAGATTCATGGTAACTATCCATCAGCTTTGGGAACCACAGCCCCTCAAGAATGTTTTCCTGATGAGTATGCTCGTCTTTACAATCAGGGAAGAGTACGGGCAATTAATGATGTTTCCACTGCTGGCTTGAGTGATTGTCATCGCGAGTTCTTGGAGAATCTGCAAGTACAAGCCAACTTAATTATTCCCATCAAAATGGGTACACAACTATGGGGTTTACTCATTGCTCATCAATGTAATGCACCCCGAAATTGGCAAGATGCAGAAATTCAGTTAATCCTACAACTAGCAGATCAGGCCGCGATCGCAATTCAGCAAGCACAACTCTACGAACAAAGCCATGCTGCTGAAAATCAGGCTAAAGCTAAAGCAGAACAGTTAGAGCGGACTCTACAAGAACTGCAACATACACAAACACAATTGATTCAAACCGAAAAAATGTCCAGTTTGGGACAGTTAGTTGCAGGGGTAGCCCATGAAATTAACAACCCTGTTAATTTTATTTACGGTAACCTGACTTACGCCAATGACTACACCCAACAATTACTACAGCTTTTACAACTCTATCAATCGCATTATCCCGAACCAGATAGTGAAATTCGTTTAGCAGAAAAAACTATTGATGTTGGGTTTGTGGCAGAGGATTTGCCCAAAATTATCTCCTCTATGCAAGTAGGGGCGGAAAGAATCTACTCAATAGTGCTGTCTTTACGCAATTTCTCTCGTTTAGATGAAGCGGAATTTAAGCCTGTTGACTTACACGAAGGAATTGACAACACTTTATTAATTTTGCAACATCGCCTTAAATCTAATACCAATTTTCCTGGCGTGAAGTTGATGAAAGACTATGGCGATTTACCATTAGTGAAATGTTATGCCGGACAAATGAATCAGGTATTCATGAATCTTGTCACTAATGCTATTGATGCTTTAGAAACACAAATTAAACGCGATCAATCTCTCATACCCTCAATTTGTATTTCCACGAGAGTTTCTGCAGATAAATCCTTTATCTTGATTCGGATTGCCGATAATGGTACAGGCATGACAGAAGAAGTGAAAAAGCGTATTTTTGACCCATTTTTCACAACTAAGCCTGTGGGCAAAGGTACAGGTTTAGGACTCGCTATCAGCTACCAAATTATTGTAGAAAAGCATGGTGGCATCATAGAGTGTGTCTCAGAAGCAGGTAAAGGTACAGAGTTGTGGATAGAGTTACCTCTTAATCCCCTATGCAAAGTTAACAATCATAGCGCCAATTCTATAAAACTCAACTGTGAAAGATGGGAAATTAAACCTGTTTTTTATAACTTAAACAATTCATGAGTTATTACTCATTCAGCTAAAACAATCAAGACTTTAACTATTAGCGCTTTTCCAAAAATGCTTAATATTTCGTCAATATCTATGGCTAGTCGAAGTAAACTTTAATGACCAAAAATTATCTAGTATTTTTCAGGTGCTAATTTAATAAATGAAGCTACTAAGCTTCCCTGGCAGATATAACAGCTGCATTTGAAGTTAAATTAAGAGGTAAAAACGCTGTTTAACTTACATCTGTCTCGTCAACAAAACATCAACACCCAACAAAAAACCTGATATTTCCTCAAATATTTAAATTCAGGGGGCGCTGTCACTGGTTCTCATTACTTTTTCAGTAAAGTGGTGAAATCGTAGTACATCCCTGGCTATGTTACATAATTAGAGGAAAGTATTCAGTGATTAGGAGCTTGGGTGTTGTTGTTTTTAAAGGGATATTTCCAGTATTTCCAGCTAGCTCATCACAATAAAATCTCTGTTCTCTATCCCCTACCTTAAACGCCTCTATTTTCCAGCCTGTGGATTGCGTCTTTTCAAGTTTTGTGATCGTTTGCGATCGCTTCCGAATTATTGCGCTTACACTTTGGATTCTAGATATGAAGTCATTGAGAGGCCACTAAAGATGCCTACCGATTATATTCTCTTTGTCCACGGTGTCAAAACTCATGAAAGACCAGCATTTGATAAATTATGCAATATCTTGCTGAATCGCATTCAAAGTTCCATCAGCGATAAATCTAGAGTTGTGAAGCCGATTTATTTTTTCTGGGGAGATCTGAATTTGGATGCACAAAGGGAATTAGTCACCAAGTTAAAAGATTCTCCCAAATGGAACGACTTTTGGTTTAGAGATTTTCGTACAGAACAAATTCTTGAGTTTGTAGGTGATGCTGCTCTTTACTTAAGCCGCCATGTTGGTACACAGGTAGTACAAAGATTCAAGTCAGAGGCTTTCAGTGTACTACAAGGTGCCAATACTAGCGATCGCCTCCATGTAATCACTCATAGTTGGGGTACAGTGATTTTATTTGACATCCTCTTTGCTCGTCGCTGGGAATCTCACGACCTGGAAGATGAGACAATCAAACTGGTTAAGGATTTGCGTAATGTCCTGTTTGGTTTAGCTCCCAATCCTCAATCTGGAATCCCTCTAGCTAGTATTCATACGATGGGTTCCCCACTAGCACTGTTCAGTCTGTTGAATATTAGCGGTAATATCAACGGAGTCAGCACCCACGATTTAACACCTGATCTGCGAACATTTTTGCAAAATCTCTATAATTTGCGGAAAAAGCCGCTAACCTGGCGTAATTTTGCTCATCCTGGCGATCCCATTGCTTACCCATTAGAAGGTGTGATGTCAATGCTTTTAGACGGTAGCACTGATTATGTGAATACTCAGGATGTAATTACAGACAAGGGTAATATTTTCAACCTTCCTTTTAGCCAAAGATTAATCCCACTCATTTGGGGTGGTGAAGCTCATGGAAGCTACTGGGATAATCCATTAGTTGGTAAAACTGTTAGCGAAGTTATTCAAGCAGCAATTTAAGTCAAGCCAACAAAGTCAGGGAACAGGAAAGCAAGGATAAAACTGTATCCAATACTTGTCGGTTAAGGGTAAAAGGGGAATGGCAAAAGGGCCAAGAAAAAACCTTTAACCCTTACCCTTTCACCTTTTCCCCAAACCAAATTCCGAGTTGAAAATCCTTAACCGAGCAGTATTGAAACTGTATCTAGCTTTGCAAAAACATTATCGTTGATTTTAGGGCATGGCAGTGTCATGCCCTTACCCACATACCTGATTTACCTGAAATAAGCTCTATTTCTACTTTGATAGGTAACGACATTTACAGTCTTTATCAAGCTAAATCGCATATTAGTAAATTAAGTCGGCATTTAAAGCGATTAGGAAAATCCTTTGAATAAAAACTTAATAGCTTTTATAGCTAGTTTGATTTTTAGTATTGGAGCAGCGATTCTTCTCGACGCTATAGTTAAATCACTTAAGATACCTACATTTACAACTTTAACTATAGCCATTGTAGGCAGTTATATCTTGATGATGCTGAGTATCATACACAATTGCCTTGCTCACTCTAAGAAGAATAAATGAGCTTTTGAGTATTTTTTATTAGCGATGGAAACTCCATCTCCTTGTAGGTGGAGTTTTTCGTCATACTCATTTGCAGCCAGTTCACAATAGATAAATACTTGATCAGGGTACAAGATTGTTATAGCAAATCAAATAATGTTGGCGGCACATTAATAATACTCTAGAGGGCAAGGCATTGCCTTGCCCCTACAATCTTTCGCATTCTTTTTTCAAATTGGTATTAGTATAAAATGCTATTTTTTACTAAAAATTACTTACATAAAAATGCCACCCCAAGGAGTGTTTGGAGTGACCTCAAGCCCTAAGATGATGTATTACACACAAAATTATTATGTGGCAAAGACTAGGATGATTTACTCTATCAAAAGAAGGTTACTTCAAGGATATATATCTATCGTAGGTATTAGAGCTTTTTGAGTTGTCTCCCAACCTAAAAATATTGGGTGAAGTCTGGGGAAAGGTAAAAGGGTAAGGGATAAAAACCTTTCCCCTTACCCTTTAACTTTTATCTTGCTAAGTTACCTTGGCGAACCTCCTACTTATCGCCAGTAAAATCAACCACTATGGGTGGAATATTACTTTGTCCGTTGGCGGTTGCTTGGGGTTTGACTATTGGTTGTGGATGCAATGGGGTGGGTAAAGCTTCACCTGGCTTGGCGGTTTGATTCCACAAAATCAGTGAGAGTAAACCATCAACTAAACCGTTGGTGCTGCCATTACTACCACCAACCAGGATATCTGGAATCAGGCGAACATTGCGATCGCCAATAATTTGCATCAGCTGCATAGCTGTATAACCTTGTGGCCCTAATGCTTCCACACCAGAACGGTATGTTTCGGCTTTCGCATTACCTGTAGCGCGGATACCTTCAGCTTCCGCCATTGCGCGGAGTTTTGTACCTTCGGCTTCACCAGTCGCCTGCTTAATTTGGGCTTGAGCTTTCAAGTCAGCAATGTGGACACTTTGCTCTGATTTCACCATTTCTTGTTGAATATCAGCCAGTGCTGTTTCCCGGACAAGTTGTTGTCTTTGGGTTTGCGCTGCTTGCTGCACTTCGTAAGTCTTGCGCTGTTCTTCAGCAATTTTCCGGTCTGTCTGAGTTTGCATGAGAGTTGCTGGCGGCTGAATATCACCAATTAAGGTGTCTATTGCCTGCACGTCATAAGCGCGAATCGCTACTTTAATATATTCAGCAGCTTCGGCTTGACGTTCACTTCTCGCAGTCAGAAAGTCTAGAACAGTACAGTTTTGGGCAGAGTTACGGAAATAGTTACCGATGGTTGGTTCTAGTACATGGTCTACAAGGTTTTGCATGGAACCAACACGAGAAATTACCTTAGGCGCATCCAAAGCACCAACGTGGATAATTTGCGCTACTTCCAAATCGAAGGCGAACCCATCACGCGATCGCACTGTCAGCGAAGCTAGTTTCGCATCATAGCTATGACGTTCAGTGCGACCTGACCAGTTTAAAACAATGTTGGTCGTGGGCACCAATTCAATCTTCATGATCCGGGAATTGAGGGGGTGCTTACCAGGATAAAGCGGTTCAACCCACACACCTTTATGTCCCTGATTGACTAAATTACCGTGGGTGAAGGCTGCACCACTCACGTCTTCTTGAGCTTGACCTACAAAAGAAATTACCACACCTACATAGCCGATAGGAATTTCCGTCATTGGCACTTGTTCAACTTGCACAAACCAAGGATTTAAGTTCCACGAACCAGAAAGCAGAATTTGTTCTTGTAAGCCTCTGCGTCCACCTGCATCAATGAATTTCTGTCCGTTTTGGAAGTTGTCGTGTCCCGCAATTGTTGGCCCTGCTATTTCTCCACCAGCAATTGGTAAACCATCTAGAGTAGTGACAATGCCAACTTTATCAGATGACACACTGTACACCCGCAAATGTTCTGGATTCATGCCATGAGCAGAAGCGTTCGAGGCCATGATCACTTTAAACAAAGCGGTGTTGATGCGGTAAGTACCTGCCGTCAAAAATCCCATTTGACGACCTTTTTCACCACCGTGGGTGAGGAATTTCCGCGCATCTTGGAAATTATCGCAATCGACAATTTTCCCTAATATACGTTCTGGGGGGTTAGATGCACCATCTGCCGCTACAATCAAGGCGATTTCACCTTGAGGTACAACTACCACCGATTCTTTCCGCACAGAATATTGCCAAGGCCAATAACCCCAATGCCAACCAGGAGCTAGGGTATCTGCTTGCAAGCCAGCTTCACCATTGAGGGCAATTAACCGCCCTGCGGGTAGTCCACGTCCAGATAAGGTAAACTTTCTGACGACAATGCCAACTTCCCGTTCACCAATCACTACCAAGCCACCAAAGAACAAGGGGACAAATACAATCACACCTCCCAAAACAATAATTGGGATGAGTCCCCCAGGTAGCATTTGCATTGCCTGGTATTGAGTATTGCTACTCGGTAACTGGGCAACGTTAGGTTGTTGCTGTGTAGGTTTGACTGAAACTGAGGCGATATCGTTGGTTGTAAATGTTTTTGTGGGTGTTGCCTTAGCAATATTGGCATAATTCACACTGCCAGCGATCGCTAACGATGCGACAACAGATCCAGCAAAACGAGCTAATTTATTTTGTTTCCGCTTACCAAAGGAAGATTGAAAGCTGTTCATAATATTTGCCCTTCTGGGCAACTAATTATCTAAAGTATCACTTCACTAAGGCGGGGCGAAATTTCTTAAACTTGGTGTAATTTTTTTAGCAAAATAAATATACATTTGATGAGTTTGTTTTTAGCACTAAACTCAGAAATATTTGTTATGTAAACACTATTTATCAGTGGCTCAAATTTTGATTATCTCTTGTGTAGTAACGAACCTAGCCTCATGGCGAATACTACCAGAAGTGAAGATACAGTTAAGGGTGGACTAATAGCCCACCCTTAATTGTTGCTAAATTGCTGAGTAAAATTTTAGACCAAGCCGCCAGCCGCTTGAAACCGAGCGCGGGCGCGTTTAAAGGCTTGGGTTGCTTGAATTTGAGCTTGGCGATCGCCTGCTGTTACCTGATTCAGCTTTGTTTGTGCTTGATTATAAGCAGTCCGGGCTTCTTCTAGGTCAATAGCGTTGCCACGTTCAGCACCATTTACCAGAATGGTGACTTCATTTTCTTCAATTTCGGCAAAGCCACCCAAAAGGGCGATCGCTTGCCAATCTTGATTTTTGTTAGCACGTACACGCATTACGCCTGTATCCAAGGCGGTCAAAAGCGGTGCGTGTCCACTCAAGATACCTAGCTGACCAGTGGTGCTGGGTAGAATTACTTCTTCAGCTTCGGCATCCCACACAGTTTTATCTGGGGAAATTACACGAACGGTTAATGTCATTTGTCTGTTGTCCTTTGTCTGTTGTCTTGCGTAATTTGCCATTAGTCACTAGGACTGATGCTAATGACTAATGACCAATGACCAATGACTAACCTTTGAGCTTTTCAGCTTTTGCGATCGCTTCGTTAATGTCGCCCACCAAGTAGAAGGCTTGTTCTGGCAGATCGTCCAATTCGCCAGAAAGAATCTTCTGGAACCCTTTGATGGTATCTTCCAACTTCACATACTTACCAGGAGAACCGGTAAATACTTCTGCCACAAAGAAGGGCTGAGATAAGAAGCGCTCAACCTTCCGGGCGCGTGCTACAGTCAGACGGTCTTCTTCAGACAATTCATCCAAACCGAGAATGGCGATGATGTCTTGCAGTTCTTTATAACGCTGCAATGTTGCTTGTACCGCACGGGCAGTACTGTAGTGTTCATCCCCAACAATTTCAGGCTGAAGCATGGTAGAAGTAGAGCCTAAGGGGTCTACAGCAGGATAAATACCCTTAGCTGCCAAACCACGAGACAGTACTGTGGTTCCATCCAAGTGAGCAAAGGTGGTTGCAGGTGCGGGGTCAGTTAAGTCGTCCGCAGGTACGTATACAGCTTGAATAGAGGTAATAGAACCTTCTGTAGTTGAGGTAATCCGCTCTTGTAATGCACCAACGTCAGTACCCAGAGTAGGCTGATATCCTACCGCAGAAGGCATCCGTCCCAACAGCGCGGATACTTCTGAACCTGCTTGTACGAACCGGAAGATATTGTCAACAAACAGCAGTACGTCTTGTTTGTTCACATCGCGGAAGTACTCTGCCATTGTCAATCCAGACAGACCTACCCGCATTCTTGCTCCAGGTGGCTCGTTCATCTGACCGTACACTAGAGCAATCTTGGATTCGTTGAGGTTATCTTTGTTGATTACCCCAGATTCAATCATTTCATTGTAGAGGTCATTACCTTCACGAGTGCGCTCACCCACGCCGGCGAAAACGGATACGCCACCGTGCTGAGTAGCGATGTTGTTGATCAACTCCATCATGATCACGGTCTTACCAACACCTGCACCGCCGAATAGACCAATCTTACCGCCACGTCGGTAAGGAGTCAGTAGATCGACAACTTTAATTCCGGTCTCAAACACTGAAGGTTTGGTTTCCAGATCGGTGAATTTGGGAGCTTCTCGGTGGATAGGCAATGTTGCCTCAGGATTTACAGGCCCCTGATTATCTACAGGATCGCCAAGGACGTTGAAAATTCGACCCAAGGTGGCTTTACCAACTGGCACGCGAATGGGAGCGCCAGTATCTACTACTTCCAGACCACGCACTAAGCCATCGGTGGAGCTCATTGCAACAGCCCGCACCTGGTTGTCGCCCAGCAATTGCTGTACTTCGACGGTCAGGTTGATTTCTTGTCCAGCTTCGTTGGAGCCTTTGATGGTCAAAGCGTTGTAGATTTGCGGCAATTTCCCGCCGGGAAATTTAACGTCTACAACAGGACCAATGATTTGGGTAATGTAACCGATGTTTGTTTTTTCTGCGGTGGTGACCATGCTGAGCCTAATGATTGAAGCTATTTTTCAGATAGGGTCGTAGACGACATAATATGAAGTAATGTCACTTTTCAGATTAACACTGAACGACCCCCTTATCCGCCATAAATTGATTGTTAAGACTTGGATCTGGGAATTGGGGATCGGGCATGGGGCATTGGAGGACAAACTAAACTTTGACATTTGAGTAGAGACGCGATTAATCGCGTCTCTACAACTCTTGACTGTTGACTGTTGACCTTGGTAATAAATTCCGTTTTCAAATTTTGTGAATATCCCTAAGATAAAGAGAGGTACGGAAAACTGCTGTCAGTTCACCCGCTTCAACTTCATACCTCCACCGAGTAATTGCTTATGAATTTCTCGTCAGCGCGACAATATTTTTACCAGGAGATTCAGCAGCCTGACGAGCATATCGACCTGGTAAAGGCAGCTTTATATATTGCCCAGGAAGAATATCCTCAGCTTGACTTAGAAGAATACCTCAATGCCTTTGAGACAATGGCATTGGATCTGCAAGAACGCCTACCCGATTCACCATATCCCCTGCGGATTATTCAAAGTATTAATCAATATCTCTACAATGATTTAGGATTTGGGGGCAATAAAGCAGACTACTATGATCCGCGCAATAGCTTTTTAAATGATGTGATTGAGCGACGGCTAGGGATACCTATCACCTTGGCATTGGTTTACATGGAAGTATCCCGCCGAATTGATTTCCCTATGGTGGGTGTAGGAATGCCTGGACATTTCCTCATCCGTCCCAATATTGCAGAGATGGAGGTTTTTGTCGATGCATTCAATGATGGGGAAATCTTATTTGCCCAAGATTGCCAGGAACGGCTATCTCAGATGTTCCAGCAACCTGTAGAACTCAAGCCGGAGTATTTAGCAACAGTTAGTCATCGGCAATTATTGGCCAGGATACTGACAAATCTCAAATTTATTTACCTCAAACAGCAAGACTTAGAAAAAAGCCTGGCGGCAGTTGAGCGTATTTTACTATTGTTTCCAGGCGTGAGTTTAGAATTACGCGATCGCGGTTTAATTTACTATCAACTCGGTTACTATCCCCAAGCTGCTGACGATTTGCAAACTTATCTGGAAAAAGTTCCTGATGCTGAGGACTCCGGAGCGATTCGCCGCTTACTTGCCGAATTGGGTAGATAAATCTGAGTTTTGATACTCCCCCGTTTATAAAACGGGGGATTCTTGGGTCAAAAGGGAGCTACTGCTTAACCCCTCGCCAAGCATCTTGACCGTATGCCCTACGGCTGCAAGTCCGCGCTGCATCACCACCATAGCGGCGGCAACGTCGCGGTCTGTTTCAAATCCGCATTCATGACAACGATGTACTCGCTCGGATAAGTCTTTTTTGCCTGTATGGTGGTTGCAGTTGGGGCAGGCTTGGCTTGTACCGTCTGGGTTGACTTTTGCAAAATAAACCCCGCGCTTCCAACAAACCCACTCCAAGATAGAAAGAAATTCACCAAAACCAGCGTCTAAGGTGTGTTTTGAAAACATTCCCTTAGCCCATGCTTTAAAGTTCAAATCTTCGGCAAATATCATTCCGCCTTGGTCACATAAATGATGTGCCAATTTGAAATGAAAATCTTTACGAGTGTTGTGAATGTGTTCATGTAGTCGAGATACTTTCTGTTGAGCTTTGCGCCAGTTGTTTGACCCTAATTTCTTGTGACTAACTCTTTGTTGCAGCAATCTCATCTTGCGTTGGAGATTCACAAAAAATCTAGGTCTAGCGATTTGCTCGCCAGTAGATGTAGCTAAGAAACTCTTTAACCCCAAGTCAATACCCACCGGATAACCGTGAGGAGCAAAACTTGGAACATTAATATCCGCTTGCAGAGTGAGCATCACATACCAACCTGAAGCCTTCTTCACCACTTGAGCTTGTTTAGCAACAAACCCATCTGGAATAGGTCGGGATAATTGCATTTTTACCCAGCCAAGACCAGGAAGCTTGACTCTGCTACCTTGAATTGGATTAACGCCCAATTGTGGAAATAGCAAAGAGCGCATCCTTCCTTGTTTTTTGAATCTAGGGAAACCTTTCCCAGATTCCCACATCCCAATAAATGCTTTTTCTAGTCGCCTTAACACTTGTTGCAGCATCTGTGAGTGCGCTGCATTGAGGTCAGGGTTAGTTTTTCTAGCTTGAGTTAAAGCCTTACATTGAAATGCGAATGTTGGACGCGGTGCATCAGCCCCAATGATGTACTCACTTCTTATGCTGCAAGCGTCAATTCTGCATGACCTAGAATTATACCAATCTTTCCGCTCTGCTAATGCAAAATTCCAAACCCTCCGAGATGTTTCTCACCATGTGTCGTAGGTTTGGGATTGCTGCTGATTTAGTTTTAGGCGATAGGTATAAGTTAGACTTAGCATACACCTATTATATCTTAAAAACAGAAAGTCTGTTTTTAAAGCCAAATAAATTTGGCTCATCCGCTTATATCCCCCGATTAAAAATACGGGGGCTTTACGCTTCACGGCTCGTAAATAGTGTTGACGGTTGACGGTTGACTAGAAAGAGAGATTTTCATGGGTGCTGGTGTACGCAGTTCATGACGACTGTTGGGGAAATAGGCATTGCTAAGGAAGCAATCCCAATGAAAAACTCTACCCACGGCTCGGCGCTTTTGGTCATCAGCAATAGGATATGAGGGAGGTAGTGCGTTGCAAAGACAGCGCATCCCTCATGCCCATTTTCACAACCAAGCATAAAAATCGGTCTTTCCCATGCCCCATGCCCTATGCCCCAAAGGATACTCACTATAAAATTCTTCTCTGTTCCTTCTTAAACAGAGGCCATGTCTAAATTGTCCTATAGATTTGTCTGTTTTTATACTATATAGAAAAATTTTATCTCATGAGTATTTGTAGTCTTTAATTATTTATACTCCTAATATTCAATTGAGATAAACCTTAATTGTTAGATATTTCAATAACAACCTATTGATCAAGAGTTTTATCTTCAGATGAACCTCTAAAATTTCAATTAAAACTCTTAGAGTGCTAGAAAAATTGGGTTTTTAAATGATTGTTAAACTTTTATTAATAAAAGTAAACATTAATTTAATATTAAGTTTATAAGATTAAAAAAACGGAGATTTAATATAAAAGATTCACTATATGTAAATTTCTATAATAGTTAATTTCTGGTATAACTATGCAATTTGCGGAGAATCATATAATATTTGATTATTCACAAATACATACTGGTTACAGTATGTTTTTTAATGTGATTCGCTATGACGCGGAGAGTCTAAAATATCTAAATTAGACATGATACTCAATCTTTAAGTGTTGTTTTATCTGTGAAATTTAGGCTCGTATCTCTGTTAAGTAATGTCCCAATAATTAATGGAGATGTTTGTCATAGTTATTAATATCTATATACCTAACTTTAGAGATATTTAGCTAAATATCTCTAAAGTCAAGAAATTATGACTTTTACTAAAAATATTGGTAATTACAGAAATCTAAATGTTACAGCACATCTAAGTACGTAAAATATCAACATAAAAATAAATTAAAATACTTAGAAATAAAAATCATGCTGATTGGTTATATATTAAATCAGGTTATTGATTATGCAAATTCCCAGGGTATTACTACAAGCTAAAAATGCGCCATCTACCATAACAGAAACTACTATGCTTGTCTTGATGGTTGGTTTATGCATCTACTTAGGAGTCAGAATAATTGCCTTATATAGGTCAAATTATCGTTCACTAAAAGTTGAAAATCTCGGAAAAACTTCTTCTGTCAAAGTTTTAGGAACAAATACCCAAGAAATCGCCTTAAATCAGCAGGAAAATCCTGATTTATTCCTCATAAAAAACCAATTATCAGCAGCCAAAAGTGATGAAGCTAATCAATTGAGTCAGTCTGTAAAAGCATTGGCTTCTAGTTGTGGCACTTATTATCTAGAAGCACTTGCTTCCATTGAACAATTGCTGCTGAATTTCGATAATCGACTCAGATGTTATACAGAAATTCTGCAAACTTTGGGACAAGCTTGTCAGGTTAGTCGTGTATACATATTTGAAAATTATGTTGATGATGATGGCGACTTAATCATGCATCTGCAAGCTGAATGGTGCGCTGAAGGTATCCCATCCAAAATTGAAAACCACCCTTGGCACAAGCTATCTTATACAAAATTCTGCCCACGCTGGTTAAAGTTATTAGCACGTGGTGATATCGTTGCTGAGACAATCACAGAATTAAGCAAAACAGAAACTCAGGCTTTAGGTCTAGAGGATGTTTTGACAATATTGATTTTACCAATCATTGCTCAAGGTAATTTTGTTGGATTTATTGGATTTGATAACTGCAAAGAAGCACAGATTTGGGAAGCCAAAGAAACAGCATTTTTGCAAGCGGTAGCAGGTGTACTTTCCCTAGTACATGATCGCTTCCTAGCAGATCATGCCCTCAAAACAGTAATTCTAGAAACCCAAGATTCTGCTTATCAGTTAGAAAACGTAGTACAAGAACGCACAGCCGAGTTGCACAGAGAAATTGCGGAGCGCAAGCGGATACAAAAAGAACTAGAGAAATCACTGTCTTTGCAATGGGCGACCTTAGAATCTACTGCCGACGGCATCTTAGTGGTAGATAATCAAGGTAAGATTGCAGGCTTTAATCAAAAGTTTCTGCAAATGTGGCGCATTCCGGAGTCATTAATCACCTCCGGAAATTACAAAGAAGTGCTGAAATTGGCGATGAAACAGCTAGAAGCGCCAAAACAGTATTTTGCTACGATTAGAGAATTATACTTTAATCCAGATACACAGCTTTATGATGCGATCGCTTTTAAAGATGGCAGAGTCTTAGAGCGTTATTCCCAACCTCAGCGCATTAATGGCAAAATCGTCGGTAGAGTCTGGAGTTTTCGCGACATTACAGCCCATAAATTAGCAGAAGCCAAAATCCGTCATCAAGCTTTACACGACCTGTTAACGGATTTACCTAACCGCGTACTATTTAATGAGCGACTTTCAGAAGCTTTAGCACAAGCGCAGAAACATCGTAGCAAACTAGCAGTGTGTTTTTTAGACTTAGATCGCTTCAAGGTCATCAACGATACATTAAGTCATGCCATTGGCGATCAATTATTGCAAATTGTGGCTCAACGTCTGATCGAATGTTTGCGAGAGATTGACACCATAGCAAGGTGGGGAGGCGATGAATTTACCCTAATTTTGCCAGAAATTAACGATAATCAAGAAGTTACCCAGATTGTAGAACGCATCTTAGCAGCTTTTAAACCAGTATTTGAAATTGAAAAATACCAATTACATATCAGCGTCAGTATTGGTATTGCCCTTTATCCCATGCATGGACAAGATGCGGAAACTTTGATTAAACACGCCGATATAGCGCTATATCGCGTTAAGTCTCAAGGACGGAATCATTATCAGTTCTATAACTCAGCCATCAATTCTGGGTCTTCAGAGTTGTTGACTTTAGAAAATAGCTTGCACTCGGCCTTAGAACGCCAAGAATTTGAAGTTTACTATCAACCACAGGTGAATATTACTACAGGTGAAATTACCAAAATAGAAGCATTACTACGTTGGCGACACTTAGAATTAGGCTTAATTCCACCCCAAAAGTTTATTCCCCTGGCTGAAGAAACTGGGTTAATTCTCCCAATTGGAGAATGGGTGTTAAGAACTGCTTGCGCTCAAAATAAAGCTTGGCAAGATGCACTTAATTTACCCTCACTTTCAGTGGCTGTGAATCTTTCTGCACGCCAATTTCAGCAACCAAACTTAGTAAACATGGTGCAGCAAATATTGTCAGAAACGCAATTAAACCATAAATGTTTAGAGCTAGAAATTACCGAAAGTATTGCCATGAAAAATGTTGATTTCACTAAAAGAATTTTAAGTGAATTACACTCTTTAGGTGTTTCTATTTCTATGGACGATTTTGGTACAGGGTATTGTTCTCTCAGTTATCTGAAAAATTTTCCGATCCATTGCTTAAAAATTGATAGGTCTTTTGTCAGAGATTTATCTGATGATAATCATGATGCTGCCATCACAACTGCAATTATTGCTTTAGCACATGGGTTAAAGCTTGCAGTTGTTGCTGAAGGTGTAGAAACAGAAGAACAACGCAACTTATTACGACTACTAGATTGCGAACTCATGCAAGGCTATCTCTTTAGTCGCCCTCTATCAGCAGAAGACACCACGGGATTACTCAAAAAATCTAAATCCCGCCGTATTAATCCTTCGTTTTTAGTAGCTTAAATCAAGTTGTCATTGGTCATTTGTCATTTGTCATTTGTCATTGAATTATTCACTTCATCCAACTTTTATGTTGACTTTTGACCTTTGACTTTTGACCTTTGACCTTTGACTTTTGACCTTTGACTTTTGACCTTTGACTTTTGACTCTTAAAAATACTCTACTCTCGCATCTAAACCATAAGAGCGTAACAATTTAGATAAATTCTCGGCTTCTGTTCTATTCCCAAATCTACCTGCGTTCACATAATCTCCTAAACCAGATTTCTCTACAACTGGATTAGCTATATATTGTCTAACTTTGTTGAGAGTATCGGCATTGTGAATTGGTACTACAACTACATAGCGATTTTGATTGTTATTAGCATTAGGATTAACAGGAGATGGATTCAAACTTAATGCTTGCCAGGTTTGTGCATCTACATTGCCAGTAGGATTTATTCCAGAATATTGCTGGAATGCGTATACATAAGACCTGGTATTTTCACCATAATAACCATCAGGATTTGCATTATTAAAAAATCCTAATTGCAATAAACGCTGTTGCACGGCTTTGACATTATCGCCACTATCGCCAACTGTGAGATAATTTCTGGTTTGTGGAGCAGCTTGAGGAGCTTGATAAGTTTGTCTATTTTGCACAACGCCACGTACTGCTTGCAAGGCTTGTGTATCAGCTACGCCATCAATAGCTAATTGGTAATCTCGCTGGAATCGGAGTAGGGCATCTCTAGTCAAAGGGCCGAAATTACCTGTAGGATTAGCTTGCAAGTATCCTAACTGCCGTAAACCTTCTTGTAGTTCTCGAATTTGTTGCGGCGCAAGACTAGTTGTGTTGGGTATGACTGGATTAGAAGGACTAATAGTAGGAGCTAAAAGTCTGTTCCAGGTTTGTCGATTTGTAATTCCATCAGCAGGTAAACCAGCATAGCGCTGAAATGCAATCACCGCATCTTTGGTAACAGGGCCAAACTTACCTGTCGGAGTAGCTTTAAAATAACCCAGTTGTTGCAACCGCTGTTGTAACCTAGTTACTGCTGGGCCTTGGCTACCTTCCAACAAAATAGGATATTCCCCTCCTGTGCTGGGTATATTTGAGGGTGCTTGTCGAGGTATTGGAGAGTTGCGCGCACCTTGCTGAGAGCGAGTTAAGGCTTGTTGAGTTTGCGGGCCAAAATAGCCTGTTATTGGGCCTTGAAAATAGCCTTGGCGTTGCAAACGTTGTTGTAGCTTCACAACTTCTGGGCCTCTGCTACCTAGCCGCAGATTACCACTGCTACTATTGCTAGCGATTCTACCTCGGCAGGCTTGTTGGAGCGATCGCGCAGTGCTATCACCTACAACTCCATCAGCAGGTAGTTTATTCGCCTGCTGGAATGCAATCACCGCTTGCTGAGTGATAGAACCAAACTTACCGCTAACTGGGCCACGAAAGAAACCTAATTTCTGCAAGCACTGCTGTATGTTTGTAACTTCAGCGCCATTACTTCCTACTTTCTGTACTGCTAAAGTTTGCCCAGCGATACTGAGAAGTGACAAGGTTAATGCTACAGATAAAAAACGCATCGCCAAGGTGCTAGAAAGCTTTGTCCAATTCCAGATTCTCAAATTAGCTGGGACAGGAACAATTTCTAGGCTTGCGGATGCTTCGTAGACTGCGGCGCTATGTAGATCACCAATGACTTCCATAAAATCGAGGGTTTGGTATTTAGTATTGGGTATTGCGGACTGGGTATTGGGGATTGGTAATTGGTAATTGGTAATTGGTAATTGGTAATGGAAACATCAAATGCCAAATACCAAACGCCAAATGCCATTTTTTAAGTCAGTCCATCACTTCTGTTTGGGGATTACCTAGAATGAAAATTTTTCTTCTCTAGCCCTTATTCCCTAGCCTATGCGCCCCTCTTCCCGAGTCCATGAGGAATTTTTGCTACCAGTATACTATAGGATAACCAAGACTAGAAACTAAATTAATACATCATCAAAAAAAGAGACCTGGTAAGAAAAACTTAGCCAGGTTCATCAATGGAATCACTCTATTAATTTTGATTGCGATAAATTAATTTCAGTTACGATAAAAAAATTTAGCAGCCTACTTTGCGTATCTACTGGTCTTGTTGTGGCTTTTCTGGCTGTTGTACGTCTTCATTATCTTCTAATTTTTCAGTATTACCTGCTTTCACCCAGCCTTCTTGATTGGTATCTTCCTGGCGAATTTTTTGCCACAATTTATCGTCACTTTCCTCTAAAATTATCACTTTTTGATTAAAACCAACTCCACCCACACGTTCAGCATCTTGTTTGGGTTCGGCTCGCAAACTCAAGCCTTGGTTCCATGTAACTTTTCCTTGGTAAGCTCCAGGTGGTAATGGTTTTGGTGATTCTTCCGCTTTGGGTGTTTCTGTATCCGCAGGAGTTGGAGTTGGAGTAGAAGTTGCTTTTGGCTGAGATTCAGTTTTGGTAGCTGCTGCTTCCGTGGCTTTGGGAGATTGGGTTCGCTGTGAAGGATGATCGTTGGCAAAAATCGGTTTGGAGGGAGGGATAGCAGTTCTATTCATGAAATAGAGTGCAGTAGCAACACCAGTACCTATTAAGATAGCGATCGCCAACAGAAACCCGAGTATAAATTTAAGTAAGTTAGAAAACATATTTTATAACCTCATTACCAATCGTCAATTGTCCAGAGTCAAGGGTCAACGGTCAAGGGTAAAGAATCTAGACTCTGGACAGGAGACTTTGGACTCAACTATTATTGCAGCTGGCGTTAGCGTAGCTTACCGAAGGTATCGCTTAAAGGTGTTTGTTTTGATGCTAATCGCGCTCGTCCAGCCGCCGCCCATTCTTGTAGTTGCTGAATTTGCTCTACAGCGGTTCGCGCCAGGGGTATGATCTGACTGGCAGCTTCTAAAATGTCGTCGTTGGTGAAGTCGCGATTTTGACTAAATCCAATATGCATCGCTTCAATTAAAGTTTGCTCAATCTCTGCTCCAGAAAAATCGGGTGTTTCATATGCTAGCCTATCGATGTCATAACTTTTCAAGTTATGGGGGCGCAGTCGGGATAAATGGACATTAAAAATTGCTTTTCTCTCTTCTTGGGTTGGTAACCCGACAAAGAAAATTTCATCAAATCGCCCTTTCCGCAACATTTCTGGTGGTAAGGCTTGGATATCGTTAGCGGTGGAGACGACAAATACAGGTGAGGTTTTTTCCGCTAACCAGGTAATAAATGTTCCAAATACCCTGCTAGTGGTTCCTGCGTCGCCTTTACTACCCAGTCCGGAGAAGGCTTTATCTATTTCATCAATCCACAGCACACAAGGGGCTAAAGCTTCAGCTACTTGGATCATTTGGCGCGTGCGGGATTCTGATTCCCCCACCAAACCACCAAACAACCGCCCAACATCTAAGCGTAATAAAGGTAAATGCCAATGATGAGCGATCGCTTTTGCTGTTAAAGATTTCCCAGTACCTTGAATTCCCACCAACATTAAACCACGGGGATGTGGTAATCCGTACTGTCGCGCTCGTTCGGTAAATGAACCACCCCGCCGCAACAGCCAATCTTTGAGGTTATCTAGTCCGCCAATGTCAGAAATTTGCTCGGTGGCGGGGTAAAAGTCCAAAATTTGGGTTTGGCGTATAGTTTGGCGCTTTTCTTCCAAAACTAAATCCACATCTTCTGGTTGCAATTCTCCGTGAGTGGCGATCGCTTTTGCCAAAACCCGGCGAATCCTTTCCATTGATAGCCCTTGGCAAGAGCGCACCAAATCATCTATGACTTTACTAGGAAGTAAGTTACCAGTCACTTGCAGCAACCGTTCTACCTCTTTTTGAATTTCGGCTGCGGCTGGTAACGGAAATTCCATAACTGTCAGCACTTCGCTTAAATCGTCCGGAATCGCAACCCGTGGCGACAATATGACAATATTTTTCGGTTGCGATTTTAGCAGTCTCGCCAGGTTACGAAGTTTGCGCGCGATCGCCACATCTTCTAAAAAGCGATGGTAATCCCGCAGAATCATTACCCCTGGTGCTGAAGCTGGTAACTTTTCGATAAATTCCAAAGCTTGCAGTGGATTGCGTCGCCCAAAACCCTCATCATTGGGATTTCCTTGGTAGCCATCCACAAAATCCCAAGTATATACAGGGCGATTACCTTGGTTGGCTGCTTCTTCTCGAATCGCAGCTTCTACCCGTTCCTCTTCATAAGTGGGAATATAAATCAAAGGATAGCGGGCGCGCAGCAGCAGTTTAAACTCTTCACGAAAGCTCATAAGTAGCTGTTAGTGTTACTAGTTCTTATCCCATTGTTAAAGGTTGTATGGTCTCTCACAACTACAAACTAAAAACAACAACAGCTAGAAACTTTGCAAATCTTCTGCTGCAATGCGTAATAGCTTATTTTTGCTAGTTAAAATATCTTTAGTGAGCGCCCAAGCGCTCAAAATCAACAAGAAAAGTAACTATCAATTCCAGCAACTATCCCGGAAGTTGCTTTTTCAAAGCCTCTAAACCAGCCCAACGGCTATCAACTGACTTTTGCGAACTCTCAGCCGCAGTACTCAAAATACCAGGGCAATTGAGGTCACATAGCTGGCGTTGAGGTAATTCTAAACACATCTGCTCATACAACCATTCACCAGGATAAAAATAGCCATCAGGAGGTAGAGTTTCCAGCAAATCTTCCACTGCTACTTCCCGCTCCAATGGCAAGTCGTTGATTTGATTAGCTGTTACGTCTAACCAAATAACTTCCTGAGTATCAACTACTAAACGCTGATTGTATTGCTGTAAACAGCGGTTACAAGTACAAGTAATAATTGCTTCTGCTTGACCGGACACTTCTAAGTAATTACCTTGATGCTGTACGCGAATTACACCACGAACAGGAGTCAAAGTGTCCAAACCAGGTAGAAAATCTTGAACTTGAATTTCCTCTGTCCGCTCCGGGGCTTTGGTGAGCTGCGGAATAAAAATTGCGTCCATAGGATTTGTGAGATATCCTCACGAAACGAAACTTAGTTTAACTACCAGCAAAATTGCTGAGATTTAGATCTTTATTTTAGCTTTTAGCGAGGGTGGTCAAGGGTCAAAGGTCAAGGTTTTTCCCAGTACCCAGTACCCAATCCCAGATCCCCATTACCCAATCCCCTCAGGCGCGATCTCGGCAGGACGAACTACAAGATGACGATGTGGTTCTTTGCCGCGGCTAAAGGTTTCTAAATCCGCAAATTCTTTTAAAAATGTGTGAATTTGCCGCCTTTCTGCCGAACTTAGGGATTTTATTTCTACTTCTCTACCTGTGGTTCGCACTTCTTCGGAAGCTGCTTCTGCCAATGCGCGAATTTCAGCTTCTCTTTTGACGCGGTAGCCATTCAACTCAATGGTATAAGAAGCTTGCTCTTCTTGTGGTTGGTTGATATTCAATACTGAATTAGCTAGATATTGAATTGCATCCAGCACTGAACCATCGCTACCAATTAAAGTTCTGATTTGCTCAGGTTTGAGGTGCGTTTCATCAATTGTCAACCAGTAGTTATCTGGTTCTTCGGAGTCGCCGCCCTGAGGTTGAGCAGGTTCTAAATTACCCTCAACCTCAGCAGATACCCCAGTAAGTAGCAGCAATGTTTTTAACCATTGCTGCCCTCGCTGCATGGGACTGTTGCTCATGATCAATTTGTAGCCTTTTTCTTAGAACTTTTTGGCTCAAATGGCAATGATTTTTGCTCTGCCACTGCTGCTTCTTTTTCTTGGGCTGCTACGATTTTTTGCAATTCTTCTGGCAATGCTTCGCGGGAGAGAATGAAGGTTTGCAGAGTTTGGAAGATATTCCCAATTACCATATACATCAAAACCCCAGCCGGCAGGGGGAAGAACAAAAACATCCCAGAAAAGATCACTGGAGTGATTTTGTTAACTGTATCCTGCTGTGGGTTCCCACCGCTAGAATTTTGCCCAGAGAGAATTTGGCTGACGTAGAGACTGATACCAAAGAAGATTACCATCGCCACAATATCCCAGTGGATTGTGCCGTCGGGATCGGTTGCACCGACTCTACCTAAAGCATCAATAAACAGAAATCCTTTATCTGCTGCTAGTCCGGGGATGGTACCTTGAATGGTGACATCTCCAGGCTGTAAGGCTTCGATATTACCTTCAGCGTCAATTTTAATTCTGTCTTCGCCTTTGACTACTTTCCATTCAGGAGTCAATTTATTGTTTTCTGGGTGTTCTGCCAAAAGCACCTGAAATGGTTTGCCTTCAAGGGTCTGATATTGAATCTTGGTTTTTTCTCCTACCGCTAATTTATTACCTCCAGGGAGGATAGCAGTAATACGGCTGTGTTCCCCATCAGCAATGTAGATGTTTTGCGGGGGAGTAGCAAAAGCTTGGGGTTGAATTCGTTCGATTTGTTCAGCGGGAAAGACTTGTAAGTTAACGCTGTAGTTGACTCCAGCAAAGGGCGAACCCCTCAAAGTGGCAAACAGCGCCAACAATACCGGCATTTGCAACAGCAGTGGTAAACAGCCAGCCAGAGGGTTACCAAATTCTTTCTGAACGTTAACCATTTCCTCTTGCTGCTTTTGCGGATCGTCTTTATAACGTTCCTTGATTTCTGCCATCCGCTTTTGCATCAAAGGCTGAACAATCCGCATCCGCCGCATATTCCGGATGGAACCAGCACTCAGGGGATAGAGCGCAAAGCGGATTATCAATGTTAAAGCAACGATCGCCAATCCATAGCTAGGCACAATGCTATAGAAAAAATCTATGATTGGCAGCATCACGTTGTTCGAGAGAAACCCGATACCAAAATCCATTATTCTGAATTCAACCTGAGGTACTGTAAACTAACTGAATCTAATTTATCTAAATCATGATCGGTCTGCGACTATCATTCACTACGGATAGCCGCACATGATATTAACAATTGAATGTTAAAGTCAACGAGCTTTTTTAAGTGCTGAGTAGGGAAGATGATTGAGACTAAACAAGCTGAGTGATTGATTTTATCCTTTATTCCTATGATTCAAGCCTTTTTGAGGCGTTGAACTCCAGAAATTCATACTCAGCACTATGAGTTAATTAACTACTTAGCAGCCGCGCTATATTCGGGATTTTTAGCAACAACTCTTTCGTTAATATATTCATAAACTTCCCGAAAATTAGGAATAGCCCGCATTTCTAGACGGCTACCATTTCTGAGGGTTACCACCATATCTCCCCACAAGCCAATAGCACGGGGAACTTTGACGATTTTGACAATTTCTGCGTAAATTACGTCAGTGCGATCGCGTCCCATCCAACCCCCAATCACCGTAACTCGGCGATCGGTGATGCGGTAGCGTAGCCACAAAGCTCTGACAATTGCCCCAACTGTCAATGGAATCCCGATGACAGTTAGCCCAAACAGCAGGTTAAGAATTAAATCTCCAACGTGAGGGCCACCTTCATAATAAATTTCTTCACGAATGCCCATTGAGTACCTCGGCTTGTGCTAACAACTGCTCTAATTCTTGCAGAAATTGTTGGCTTACGCACTCTCGTTCTGCTGCTGTTGGTTTCACAACTACCACTAACCGCCATCCAGGTGACAATCTGGGCAACAACTGATACAAAGCTCCCGTTATTTGCCGCTTAATCCGGTTGCGGACTACTGCACGCTTGCTGACTTTGGTGCTAATGGAAATACCAAATTTTGTACTATCTAGATGCGTGGCATCAGCATCAGTTAGCTGTGTAGTCTCAGGGGCAGTATCCAAAGAAGACTTTTTGAAAGCCGACGGTTTCAAGGCCCTTAATGTGAAATAAGCGCCATGTCGCCGAATTCCTTCTCGGAAAACTGCCTGGAAATCTTTTCGGGATTTTAGCCGATTCGCCTTGGGCAAAGCCACAGATGCTCTTTCGCCTAATGTGCCCTAAACGCTCAGACGATAACGTCCTTTTTTTCTTCTAGCGCGAATGACATTTCTGCCATCTGGTGTCCGCATCCTAGCGCGAAACCCAGAAGTCCTTTTCCTCTTACGGTTAGTACCGCCCAGCGTTCTCTGCATACAGTTCTCCTCTTAGGTGATGCTTATAAAAAATCACAATCTCTTATTTTATCACTATTACAGATAAAAGTTAGAGATTCCGGTAAATGGTTAAGGGTTAATGGTCAAAAGTCAAGAGTCAACGGTCATGCGTTTCCGATTACCCATTACCCATTCCCCAACTTAATTAATACTCACTACCCAAGAACCTAAATAACGCAACAGTGGTACATCACCAGGAGAGAGAACTTGGCAATTGAAATAGTAAACTCCACCAAAGGTAGGGTTTTTCACGTTGGATAACTCAACTTCCACCCTACTACCGGCTGGTACTGGCTCTTCAGGAAAAATTTCGATAACGCGTCCTTCCTTATCCCACTTCACTTCAGACAGGCGAACAGCTTTGCCTTTGACTTTTACCTCAACCTGTTTAGGATCAAAAGTTCCTTTGTAATAATCAGGGTAAGTAATAGCAAATTGGGCCACTGCCAATTTCATTTTGTTGGCAGGAATTCTGAAGATATAACGATCCCAACCATCAGATTGTCCGCCAAAGTCTAAACGATAAGGCAGTTGATTTTCAGATTTAATGCCGCTAAATAGTGTCAATCCTGGTAAACCCTGTGCCCAGCTGACAGTTTGGAAACCTGTCAACAAGCAGCCAGTCACCGCTAAAGCAGAAAGTAAACGTCGCATAATTAAGGCTCCTCACTATCAACTAGTAAGCTTGGTTATCTAAATAACTAAAAATTTAGTATTCGTAACTAAACTTTACTACTGAATTTCTAAAAATAGACGTCAAAGGGCAATAAAAAGTGTCACAAGGTTTTGGGTATTGGGCATGGGGCATTGGGCATGGGGCATTGAGAATTGGTAATTGGTAATTGGTAATTGGTAATTGGTAATTGGTAATTGGTAATTGGTAATTGGTAATTGGGGTTTGTCATTCGTCATTTGTCATTTGCTGTTTGTTATTCCCCTTTCCCCTTTTCCCTTTTCCCCAGTCCCCAATCCCCAGTCCCCAGTCCCCAGTCCCCAGTCCCCAGTCCCCAGTCCCCAGTCCCCAGTCCCCAGTCCCCAGTCCCCAGTCCCCAATCCCTCATCGGGGATCACAACTGTATTGCTGATTATGTATAAATGTATCTGAATTGTAATGCTCTTGTTATAAAAATTGAGAGATACAAACAGCGATCGCCTGTTAAGTTGGGCTAGATTGATAAAAACACGCGTGAATCTAAGCAGTTGCCATCAAAATTTACTTTGGGCAGAATCAAGTTTTTTCTAAGTGGATGCATATTGCAATATGTCATAGAGGAATACAAAATTTTTAAATCCCTAAAATAAGCTGAAGAGACAGATGCACAATTTGGTAATTAACATAGGATGTGCAGTATGTAAGCCTATATTAATTATCTAGAATTGCTGACATCGTGTGAATAGCAAGCTGAGCCTTGACCTAGGAAGCGATAAGTAAAACAACAAAGGGTCAAGCTGCTTTTTTATAGCAACACAATGGCTGAAATGACCAGCCTATAGGCTATGAGAGCGGGGAATCATTCATCCAAAAATTACAAATTTTGCAGATATTAGGTATTTATCTCCAGGAGATTTCATGAGAATAGCAGTAGCTAAAGAAATAGAAGTTGGTGAGCGTCGTGTAGCTTTAATTCCGGATGTTGTTGCCAAATTGGTAAAACAAGGTTTAGAAGTTTGGGTAGAAACAGGCGCGGGAGAGCGCTCATTTTTTAGTGATTCTGCCTATGAAGCAGCAGGAGCAAAAATTGTTAGCGATCCCGCTACATTATGGGGCGAAGCAGATATTTTATTGAAGGTTAGTCCCCCACAAGAAAGAGAAGATGGACGATCAGAAATTGACTTTTTAAAAGCAGGCTCTGTATTAATTAGCTTCCTTAATCCCTTAGGAAATCCGGCGATAGTAGAAAAACTAGCAAATCGCCAAGTAACAGCCTTGAGTATGGAATTGATCCCCCGTACTACTAGGGCGCAAAGCATGGATGCATTGTCCTCGCAAGCATCCCTAGCTGGCTACAAATCTGTGTTAATAGCTGCTGCTGCATTACCGAAATACTTCCCCATGCTCACCACAGCCGCAGGCACGATCGCCCCTGCGAAAATATTTATCATGGGGGCAGGTGTCGCTGGATTGCAAGCGATCGCCACCGCTAGACGCTTGGGAGCAGTGGTAGAAGCTTTTGATATCCGTCCCGCTGTTAAGGAAGAAGTACAAAGCTTAGGGGCAAAATTCGTCGAAGTGCAACTCGAAGAAGACACTGTGGCAGCTGGTGGCTATGCCAAAGAAATCTCCGAAGCTAGCAAACAACGCACTCAAGAAGTTGTTACCGAACACGTTAAAAATGCCGATGTGGTGATTACCACAGCCCAAGTTCCAGGGAAAAAAGCCCCGCTGTTAGTCACCGAAGAAATGGTGAGACAGATGAAGCCAGGTTCAGTAATTGTAGACTTAGCCGCCGAACAAGGTGGTAACTGCGCCTGCACCGATCCCGGTAAAGACATCGTGTGGAACGGGATCACCATCATCGGGCCGATCAATTTACCATCATCAATGCCCGTTCACGCCAGCCAACTGTATGCCAAAAACTTGACATCGTTGATGCAACTGCTGATTAGCAAAGAAAAAGCTTTGCAAGTGGACTTTGCCGATGACATCGTTGACGCAGCTTGCGTAACCCATGCAGGCGAGATTCGCAATCAACGAGTAAGTGAAGAATTAGCAGCGTTGAAAGTTAGAGGTTAGGGACTGGGGATTGGGGACTGGGGACTGGGGACTAGGGATTGGGGACTGGGGAGAAATAAAAAATCCCAATTACCAATTACCCTATGCTCCATGCCCTATGCCCATTTAAACAAGGAGTTTTTATTTCATGTCAGAGGCATTACTTGCTGCTTTGTTTGTATTTGTGTTGGCATCTTTTATTGGGTTTGAAGTCATCAATAAAGTGCCACCTACTTTACACACTCCCTTGATGTCGGGATCGAATGCGATTTCTGGAATTGCAGTACTGGGGGCTATTGTGGCTTCTGGTGCTAGAGAAACAAGTGTGTCAGTGATTCTCGGTTTAATTGCTGTAATACTAGCGACAGTCAACGTTGTGGGTGGCTTCCTAGTGACAGACAGAATGTTGCAAATGTTTAAGAAAAAGGAGATTAAGGCGTGAGCGATTTTCTACCAACTGGGATTCAGTTAACGTACTTAGTCGCTGCATCCTTATTTATTCTCGGTTTAAAAAAGCTAGGTTCACCTGCAACAGCTAGGAACGGTAATGTTGTCGCAGCCGTGGGGATGTTGTTGGCGATTGTCGCCACAATGTTGGATCAACACGTGCTGAACTACGAGATGATTTTGTTAGGTTTAGCGATTGGATCGGGTTTAGGTGCGATCGCAGCTTACAAAGTTCAAATGACGGAAATGCCCCAAATGGTGGGTTTACTCAACGGTTTGGGTGGTGCAGCTTCTGCATTAGTTGCTGTTGCTGAATTCTGGCGCTTATTAGATTCAGGCGCACCCATACCTCTGGATGTCAACATTTCCATGCTGCTGGATGTGTTAATCGGTGGTGTTACCTTTACAGGTAGTTTTCTCGCCTTTGCCAAATTGCAAGGTTTAATTAGCGGTTCCCCGATTACATTTCCTTTCCAGCAACCATTTAACCTCTTACTGCTGGGTGCTTATATAGCAGGTAGTGCTTACTTAATCGTCACACCAGATAGCCTACCTATATTCTTAGCAGTAGTTGCGGTTTCTCTAATACTCGGTGTTATGTTCGTCATCCCCATTGGTGGCGGTGATATGCCTGTGGTAATTTCGCTGTTGAACTCTTTATCAGGGATAGCAGCCGCAGCAGCAGGTTTCGTGGTGATGAACAATATGTTAATCATCGCTGGTGCATTGGTGGGAGCATCTGGGATCATCCTTACCGAGATTATGTGTAAAGCGATGAACCGTTCTCTCTTCAGCGTGCTGTTCAGCGCTTTTGGTACAGGCGGTGCTGCTGGTGGCGCTGCTGGTGGTGCTGCAATTGATCAAACTGTTCGCAGCATTGATCCCGAAGAAGGCGCAATGATGTTGGGTTATGCCCGTTCTGTAGTAATTGTGCCTGGTTATGGGATGGCGGTGGCTCAAGCACAACATAGCGTTCGTGAGTTGGCAGATCAACTAGAACGCATGGGTGTCGATGTTAAGTATGCCATTCACCCTGTAGCGGGAAGAATGCCAGGACACATGAACGTATTGCTGGCGGAAGCGAATGTGGCTTACACCCAGTTGTATGACATGGATGATATTAATCCCCAATTTGAACAAGCAGATGTCGCTTTAGTAATTGGGGCTAATGATGTAGTCAATCCGGCGGCGCGTACTGATGTGAATAGCCCAATTTACGGAATGCCAATTTTGGAAGTAGATCGGGCAAAGCAGACAATTGTAATTAAGCGCGGGATGAGTACAGGTTTTGCCGGTGTAGATAATGAGTTGTTCTACAAGGATAAAACTACAATGCTTTTTGGTAGCGCGAAGGATATGGTGTCGAAGTTGGTTTCAGAAGTGAAGCAACTGTAAACGAACCGCGAAGGCGCAAAGGGCGCGAAGTAAATAAAGAATTAGACAGTTGGCTTGCCTTGGAAGTGTAATGCTTCTGAGGCAAGTTTTTTAGTTGAGAAATATAGTCAGAAGGTTAAAACTAAATCTTGGTATAAATCCTGATGATTTTTGCCTGTTAAATTTGACATTATGTCATTAGGAAAGTAGTTTTAAATTGCCAAATATATTCAATATTTAAATAACTTATATATGAATAATTTACCTTTTTTTGATGATGAGCTTTTAGAAAAAATAATTGAGACATTTTATGGATATGGTAATTATCAAGGAAATTATTGGTTTATTGGTATGGAAGAAGCAGGAGGAGACTTTAAGGATATTAAAAAAAGCTGAATTTTTGACCCTTGACTCTTGACTCTTGACTCTTACACAAGAAGATGTGTGTACCAGTTGCGTAAGTCCTGATAGGTATCAATTTCAGCACGATTATGTAAATACTAAGTAATAGTCGCGTAAATCTGCTTTAAGCTGATATCAGGTAAGTTCGCAGCTATTTCTTCAGGTGTATATCCTTCTAAATAGTAATCAATTACATTGTCGATACCAACGCGGTGTCCTTTGAGGCGAATATCATCAGATGAGAGAAAGTCAAAATAATCTTCTAATTGCATGACTCTAACTTCAACAAAAAGGTTTATTTTGTTGATTATTTTAGCTTATTAGTGATTTAAGCCTGTTCTATGTGTCTCTTGGTGAAATAACAACGACAAGAATTTGTCACTTAAAGGAAAAGACCGTGAAACATAAAGTTCCACGGCTGTAAGTGTAGTGTGAGGAGCTTAACTACAGATAATCATAAAGTAGGCGATCGCTCACAACGCTCTCGTAACAGTTTTGGTAACAGAATTTTTACTGATGACCAATTTTTACCCTAGGAAGTTGTCATAAATTGAAAAGATGGCTGTATGTAAATCCTGTGTTAAGCAAAAGTGAAGAACTTATAAAGAAAATTACAAATTAGCTGTATCCGAGAAAACATAATTAATAGATTTAAGCAAATTTTATCTTCGCTTCAGGAGGCCTGATGGTTACAACAACGGTACCAGCACAACAGGTCAAAATCGGCCCAACCCAACTGCTGATCAATAATGCGTGGGTGGAAAGTGTCAGCGGTCGCCGATTTGAAACGATTAATCCGGCTACAGGTGAAACTATTTGTACAGTAGCAGAAGCAGATGCGCCAGATGTGGATAAGGCTGTACAAGCAGCACGCACGGCTTTTAAGGGTGGAGACTGGACTAAGATGTCTGCCACTAAACGCGGTGAGTTGCTTTACAAGCTAGCTGACTTAATTGAACAGAATATTGATGAGTTAGCACGGCTGGAAACTCTAGATAATGGTAAGCCTGTACATGATTCTTTGGGTGATTTAGGGTTAGTTATTGGTTGTTACCGCTACTATGCAGGTTGGGCGGATAAGGTTCAGGGTAAAACAATTCCGATTAATGGCCCTTATTTTTGCTACACACGCCATGAGCCTGTGGGTGTGGTAGGCCAAATTATTCCCTGGAATTTCCCGTTATTAATGCAAGCTTGGAAGCTAGCACCTGCTTTGGCTACGGGTAACACTGTGGTGATGAAGACTGCTGAACAAACACCTTTATCAGCATTGCGGGTAGGTGAGTTAATTATTGAAGCTGGTTTTCCGCCTGGGGTGGTGAATATTCTCTCAGGATACGGCCCGACGGCTGGGGCAGCAATTTCTCGTCACATGGATGTGGACAAAGTAGCGTTTACTGGCTCCACTGAAGTTGGACATTTGATTATGGAAGCTGCTGCCAAGAGTAACTTGAAGCGGGTAACTTTGGAATTAGGTGGTAAGAGTCCTAACATCGTTTTTGCTGATGCTGATATGGATTTAGCAATTGAAGGTGTCCACCAAGCCATATTCTTTAATCAAGGTCAATGCTGCTGTGCTGGTTCGCGGCTGTTTGTGGAAGAAAAATGCTACGAGGAGTTTGTGGCTAAGGCTGTAGCTAGAGCTAAACGGCGGACTGTGGGTAATCCTTTTGATGCGAACACAGAACAAGGGCCACAGGTAGATAAAGAGCAATTCGACAAGGTGATGGGTTACATTGAGTCGGGGATGCGCGAAGGCGCTCAAATGCTTTGTGGTGGGACTCAAGTAGGCGATCGCGGTTTCTTTATTGCACCGACAGTCTTTGCGGATGTCCGCGATGATATGAAGATTGCTCAAGAAGAAATCTTTGGCCCGGTGATGAGCATTATCAAATTTAAGGATATTGATGAGGTGATTCAACGGGCAAATAACACCATATATGGACTCGCCGCCGCTGTGTGGACTCAGGATATTAGCAAAGCCCATGCGATCGCAAATAATGTTCGTGCTGGTACTGTGTGGGTAAACTGCTACGACGTATTTGACGCAGCTGCACCTTTTGGTGGCTTTAAGCAGTCAGGTATTGGTCGAGAATTAGGCGAGTACGGCTTGCAACAATACACCGAAGTTAAAACGGTGACCATCAAACTGTAAACTGAAACTTTTAGCGTGAAGTTAAACGAACAAAGCCTGCGATCGCAGGCTTTGTTTTTGTGTTATTTGATGGTTGATACTAAATTGTGGTCTGTTGTAGTAGCTTGAAATCAATGAGATTGCTTCCCTTCACTGCGTTCCGGTCGCAATGACAGATACTACATTTGATTGGAACTTGGTATGAAATGCACAAGGGTATATTAGCGTAAATCACCTCTCCAAAAGTTTTTGGTGCTTCAAAATTACGAATTACGAATTACGAATTACGAATTAGTTTTACACTTTCAAAAACCAGCGTTGCCGATACATAATTGCTGCAACTACCCACCAAAATAAAACGGTGACAAGAGCGAATAATAGTGAACCGTTGAAAGTTCCAGCCCAGGAAGCAAAAACATTTTGGTAAATCCAATCGTAGGTGGTGGGAGCATTATCACCAGTACCGATGTTAGTTCTCACAAAGATTTTAATTAGTAAGACTGAAGCAACAAAAAGTGCGATCGCATTTAGTCCCATAATTTCAAATGGTTTACTCCAGCGACGTATTTGCCTTACTTCAATGAGTTCATAACAAGCGGCTAATAAAAGTAACGCCCAACCGCTAGTAAAGACAACATAGGAACTCGTCCAGATTTTTTTGTTGATGGGAAATGTCCACCCCCACGCCCAACCAACAATTAAGCAACCAATTCCAAATAAAGCTAAACCAATACTTATACGTGATTGTACTGTTTGAGAGCGTATCCAATTACCTGCAAAGTAGCCAGCTAGGACACTAACAATTGCGGGAATGGTGCTGAAAATTCCCTCTGGGTCGCCCATGAAGTTGAAGCCATCACCTTTGTACAGATGTGCTTTCGGTATAATTAAGCGGTCAATATATGCGCCAAGATTACCGTCCCTGGTGAGAACACCAGCACCATAAGCAGGTACGGGTACATACATCATCGCCAGCCAATAACCGATGAGTATGGCTGCGGCTAATATCCATTGAGCTTTACGCGGTAACTTCAGGACTATTAAGGAAGCAAATAGATAAGCCAGACCGATGCGTTGTAACACTCCCATCAACCGGATGCTGCTGAAATCAAAAGTCCAAATCCCCTTATTCCAAAAGCCGTTGAGCAGCAAACCCAAAGCGAAGAGAATTGCCGCGCGGCGCAAAATTCGCCAGTAAACAGCCGATTGTGGTTTGTCTCCTTCGGTGTACTTTGACAGCGAGAAAGTCATCGCCACACCAATAATGAATAAGAAGAAGGGAAAAACTAAATCCGTTGGTGTGCAGCCATTCCATGCGGCATGGTCTAAGGGAGGATATTTATCATCAGCAACTCCCGCCATATTGACGAGAATCATTCCGGCGATAGTAATGCCACGAAAAACATCTAGTGAGGTCAGGCGCATAAAGAGAAATTTGTCTTTAGAGATCTAACATTACTCCTGCTAGTGCTGACGAGCAAGGAAAATATTCAGACAAACACAGAAGTTAAAATTTTTTAAACTCAAATTTCGCTATGCCGCGATTTTTGCACAGATACAGTCAACCTGATTTTGTCATCCAGGTAACAGTTGCGATCGCATCACATTTTTCACTCAACCAAGACACTCTCAGGCAAACATTGAGTGTCAAGCCAACATCATAGTATGTTTGCTAGAGGCTAGCTCCCATAAGGCTTTGAATGAAATATCTAGCAGTACTCAAGTTACAAAACTAAACAAATTTCTCTGCAATCAATTAGAATCCCTAATAGTGTTTGCAAATTGAGTATTAATTTTTTTTAAGACTATGCCAGTTAAAGTTGGAGATACTGCTCCTGATTTCAGCTTGCCTGCTCAAAATGGTGAAACCGTTAACCTGAGAGATTTTCGCGGTAAAAGTGCTGTTGTCCTGTATTTTTATCCCAAGGATGATACACCGGGATGTACGGCTGAATCTTGTGCTTTTCGCGATCGCTATGAAGTGTTTAAAAATGCTGGCGCTGAGGTGATTGGCGTAAGTGGGGATTCTAATCAATCGCATCAGCAATTTGCTGCCAAGTACAATTTACCTTTTATTCTACTGAGTGATAAAGGCGACAAATTTCGTAAGGAATACGGAGCAACAGCCGCCTTTGGTTTATTACCTGGACGAGTCACCTATGTAATTGACCAACAGGGAGTTGTGCAATATGTTTTTGATTCAATGTTTAACTTTCAAGGTCATGTTGACGAGGCTTTGAAAAAGCTACAACAATTGCAAGCTGTCTAAGTAATTGGACAAAGGGGAATGGGAAAAGGGGAAGGGGAAAAGGGAAAGAAAAAACCTTTAACCTTTTCCCCAAAACCAATTTTGAGTTCAAAATGCTATCCCTTGTAGTATTGAAACCTTTCCCCCTTGCCCCTTAACCTTTTCCCGACTTCTGCAACAAGTCTATTGAATCTACAAAGAGAGAAGGACAAGGGGAAACACTCCCTTGTCCTTCTTATATTGCTTGTCTTGTTATCCTCCGTGCCTGACGTTGCTGTTATATTTCTTAGTAACCTATCCCTGGTTGCTCATTTAGCCAAAAACGGTTTTTCGGAAATGACAAAATTAGCATTAGCTGTCTTGCCATTTTTACCATTACTATGACCGTTGGTATGGCCGTTATTATGACGTGGTTGAATTACACCATAACCGCCGTGATTACGTTCATAAATGACGTTAATCTCACCTGTTTCAGAATTGAGGAACATATAAAAGTCATGTCCTACTAGTTGGAGTTGTTCCAACGCTTCTGTAACAGTCATTGGCGGCATTGAGAAGTACTTGGTGCGGACAATCTCATTGGGTAATTCTGGAGTGCGATCGCCAATTAAATCTGCAACTACAGGTTGGGGAACTACTACCTCATTAGTAGGTTGACTCTGAGTTTTCTTATCATGTCGTCTTTCTTTATACTTACGCAGTTGACGAGCAATTTTATCTGCTACTAAGTCAATACTGGCATATAGATTTTCGCTGCTTTCCTCGGCACGGATGACGTTACCATTGGCATAAATAGTTACTTCAGCCGCCTGTCTGGGGTTAATTCGGGGATTGCGAGCTACGCTTAAATGCACATCCACTTCATTGGTGATGTTCTGAAAGTGACTAACTGCTTTTTCGATTTTTTGATGCACATATTCCCGAATCGCATCGGTGATTTCAATATTTTTGCCGTGGATGACAAGCTTCATGTAAACTCTCCCGCTCAATATTTAATATGAATTGGTTTGGTTTTGTAACGAAATTGCGGTAAGGTCTATCACTGCCGCCAAAACAATATTTGAAGCATTTTATGTACTACCGGTACGCCTACCATCATCATTGTTGTATCTTTCTTTGTGACTGCGCGCGCGTTCCTTTGATAATTTTCTCTATCTCTGCATCGGTTGATAACTGGTTGTCAGGCAATTAGTTAACCAAAGCGAGATACCTGTATTGAGGTAGTCTGAGCAGCTGATCTCTTACCTGTCGACAGTTTTGGAACAATCTTTACATAAATAGAAGTAGTTGTTCCGCTAATATTACAGGTGGTTTGCTCACGTGGGATAGAGAATATTTGTGTTGTCGATGCAAACAATTTATTTAGACGTCATCAGCCAGTGCATTTCTTCCTCTTGTGTTGGCGTGATGCTTATTGCAGAAGATTCCTCCTAGAACCATTTGAGGTTATATATTCAAACTAGCACTTTGTATTTTCTAAAGCCAATTCCCTTGATGTTCCTTTAAAATCCTTTGCATAGCTTGACAATTGTTGACTCAAACCAGTCTACTTGAAATATATTTCGTCCCAAAACCAGTTGATTTTTGCTCTAATCCGTAGTAAGCAAATGCATCATCATCGCTGTTTGTTATATAACCAGGGATTGCTGCCTTATATTGAGGCGCTAGAATGGCAACGTTCGCTGATGAGCGATCGCATCCAAAATCCCCAGCTCGATGACGCACTAATTTTGCTAGAGCATCCCCCGGTCTATACTTTGGGACAAGGAGCTAAATTAGATTTTCTCAAATTTGACCCTGAGCGAACTAAATTTGAAGTTCATAGAATCGAACGTGGTGGCGAAGTTACTTACCATTGTCCCGGTCAACTCGTAGGGTATCCAATTTTAAATCTGCAACGCCATCAAAAAGACTTGCATTGGTACTTGCGCCAATTAGAAGAAGTTTTAATTCGGGTATTAGCCATTTACAATTTGCCAGGCGAACGAATTCCAGGTTTTACAGGTGTTTGGGTAGAAGGACGTAAAATTGCAGCGATTGGTATTAAAGTCAGCCGTTGGATTACAATGCACGGCTTTGCTTTTAACGTCTGTCCTGATATGACAGGCTTTAGTCAAATTGTCCCCTGCGGTATAGCCGATAAACCTGTAGCCAGTTTAGCCGCTTGGATTCCTGGTATTACCTGTGAACAAGTACGTCCCCAGATAGCAAAGTCCTTTGCAGAAGTTTTTGCAGTGGAATTAGTTGAGTCTGTAGACAGTTGGGGTTTGGTAATGGGTAATCGGTAATTGCTAATTGGGCTGTTATTTCTCTACCTCATCTCCCTCATCCCCCTCAGAGGTTATTTATAAAGTAAAAATAAAATGATCGTAGGATGTGTTAGGCGCTGGTTTCCAAGATGATTTGTCACCAAAGAACTATCCTAGCGCCTAACGCATCATCCACGCGGCGGTGCCCTGCGGCTAAATTCCATTGTCTCTGTGTCCCAAATCCTTTCATAGCCGTAACACAACGCCACTTGCTACAACGCGGGAAACCCGACGACAGTTGCCTCAAGTCGGGGAACCCGCCCACAGCACTGTCTCCGCAACGCAGTGGCTCCCCTACTTAGGGTCTGCTGAAAAAGTCATAAAAAAGCAATCTTAAGGGTTGACTAGTTATCTAAGCAAAGTGAAATATAATTTTTTATTGCCTATAGCTAGGAAAATCATAAATTTAAATTATGCCATTGGCTAAAAAAGGTCTATTTTGGAAAAATAGACCTAAAAAGGCATAAAAAACCCGTGACAGGTGAGTAGAAAGATTCATGACTAAAAAAGTAATAGCAATTGCTGTTTGAGAAGTATGAGACAGTTTTGCCATCACTTTACCCAGGCTAAACCTTCTTTTACCTTGTCCAAACTTTCCCTCAATAGAATTACGAATCCTTTCGTCCTCTTGAGCTTGCTTCTTTTATTAATCTTCCCCGATTTTTTGGTTCACTTACCTCTTTTTCTTCTAATTCGGTTTTTTTTTAGCCTCTTGAGAAGATGTTGTCTCTAGCATCTTCTTCACCATTTCTTGATTCACTTTGTTCACTAGGTTAGCACTAATTCTTGAGCGAAAATGTACTAACATTGATGCGTCAAATGGAGATTCATTACTATAAGATGACATCCCTATAAAGTACTGTAGATAAGGATTTTCTTTAATTTGTTCTACTGTCTCTCTATCGCTTATCCCTAGCTTTTCTTTGATTATTAATGCGCCTAGCGCCATCCGAAATGATTTTGCTGGCGCTCCCATCTCTGCGGAGAAAGATGAAGAATATTCCTTTTCAAATTCTGTCCAGGGTATTAAATCAGCCATGATTACCCAACGATTTTCTGATGACAACTTTCCCTCAAATGGAAGCAAGAAGTTTGACGGTGCAATTGGAGTTGATTCTTCTTTTCGGTACATGGTTACTTCCGATACACAGTGGTGGGACTGACCACTGTGATGCAAGGATTTTGGGCTATTTTACTTTCTTTTGTTGCACCTGAATATACTTCTAGGGTCTGATAATCCAGAGACTGTCACTTTTTCTTGATTTTTCAGCAAGCCCTACTTAAGATTTACTTTATAAATGGTCTCTCATCCCCACCTGGGCAATATTCACATATATGTGTTTTAGTGGGTATTGCTAGAGAATTATTAATTTTTCAAGAATAATGGAGGATGACGATATGAGGATTGCTATGATTTCCGTCTAAGGCTCAATGTCCAAGTTAGAATATGATTGTTTATCAACAAAATATACTAATCTTTTCGCTTTATTCTACTCTAAATTTAGCGTGTGAATTATCCAGGAACTGTACATATATATGCCCCAGCGATTGCTTCTTTGGAAGAACGGGACTGGAAAGCAATGACAGAATTGTTTGACAGGGAAGATAGTGAGGAAATTGAAGCGGATATCATGAAAAGCTTGCTGTTCATGATACCTGAACCTTGTTGGGGAGACGATCCTTTTGACTTTCTACGTGAATATCTTTAAGTATTACTGAGTTTTGAGTAATTAATAAAAATCAAACCAAAATTTATTTTTACGATGTGCGATCGCGGCAATACAGTACTAGTTATTTTAATTCTTAATAGAGTGTTTAGTAATGATAAATAAAATCAAAAAATGCCAGCATTTCTTTACGATTTATTTTTAGGTGCAGGCTAACTTATCAGTAATTTACAGCTTACCTGCATTAAGACGGCTGAGGAAAGTACGCAGGCGATCGCTTTGGGGATGAGTCAAAACTTCATGGGCTATACCTTGTTCTACCACCAGCCCTTGATCGAGAAATATCACCCGATGGGCTACTTCTTTAGCAAATTGCATTTCATGGGTAACAACCACCATTGTCATGCCTTCTGCGGCTAATTGTTGCATGACTTGCAAAACTTCACCTACCAATTCTGGATCTAAAGCACTGGTAGGTTCATCAAATAGCATAATCTGAGGATTCATACATAAACTGCGGGCGATTGCTACTCGTTGTTTTTGTCCCCCAGATAGTTGCTCAGGATAAGCAGATGCTTTATCAAAAAGACCGACTTTTTCCAGATACAATCCTGCTAATTGGGCGCTTTCTTTTGGTGTTTTCCCTAAAACTTTGCGGGGGGAGAGTGTCAAATTCTCCAGTACACTGAGATGAGGAAAGAGATTAAATTGCTGAAAAACCATCCCTACTTGGGTTCTGAGTTCCCGCAATTGACTGTAGTTGATTTCCGGGTGGGATAAGTCGATACCATTAACGACTAAACGCCCATGATTGATACTTTCTAAACGATTGAAACATCGTAGTAAAGTGCTTTTACCACAGCCAGAAGAACCAATCACCGCAACCACTTCTCCCCGGTTAATTTCGCCGGAGATTCCTTTGAGAACTTTTAGTGAACCAAAGCTTTTTTCGATATTTTCAAAAATAATTGCAGGTGTGAAACTATTCATAAAAGTTAAAGATAAAGAGTCAAAAATTGTAGAGACGCGATTAATCGCGTCTGTCATCAAAAGTCAAGGAACATAAATATGGCTGGATTTGCTTGGTGGCGTTGGTTAAATTCGTTTGTGGCTATAACTTTAAGTTTATTGTTACTTGTAGGCTGTAGTGTTAATCCTACTGTAGGAAAAACCCTGCGGATAGCTAATGAACCAGCATTTCCACCTTTTGAGTTTCTGGGAACTGGCGGTAAATCGCAAGGTTTTTCGATTGATTTGATGAATGCGATCGCCACTGCGGCTAATTTTAAAATTAATTATCAGAGTATACCTTTTGATGGCATTATCCCCGCGTTGCAAGCCAAGACGGTAGATGCGGCGATTAGTTCAATTACGATTACTGAGGAAAGAGCAAAAACTGTTTCCTTTTCTCGTCCTTATTTTAAAGCTGGGTTAGCGATCGCTATTCGCACCGACAATCAAGATATTACTAACTTTGATACTCTCAAAGATAAAAGAATTGCTGTACAAATAGGCACTACAGGCGCAAAAAAAGCTGAGGATATTCCCGGTGCTAAAATTCGCAGTTTTGATTCTGCACCTCTTGCCCTGCAAGAATTAGCTAATGGTAACGTTGATGCAGTAATTAACGATGCCCCAGTTACTTTATATGCCATTAATACAGGCAATCTTAAGGGGCTGAAAGTAGTAGAGCAATTGCTCACAGAAGAATATTACGGCATTGCTACACCAAAGAACTCATCCAACCTGGCATTAATCAACGATGGGATTGATAAAATCCTGAAAAATGGCACTTATGCCCAAATTTACCGCAAGTGGTTTAAAGCTGACCCGCCAACCTTACCAGCTACGACAAACTTTGAAAACCAAAATAAGGCAACATCAGGAATATTTGCCTCATTTAATGTGATTTTGCAGGCTTTGCCCACTCTTTTACAAGGAGTCTTGGTAACACTAGAACTGACAATACTTTCTGTTGTGCTGGGTTTAGTAGGTGGTTCCCTTATTGGTATTGTCCGCCTTTCCCGGATTAAACCTGTGCGTTGGCTAGCAAGGGCCTATGTGGACTTCTTTCGCGGAACTCCCTTACTCGTGCAGATTTTTATGATTTATTTTGGCATACCTGCGCTAACACAAGAATTGGGTATTACTTTCTCATTTGATCGCTTGGTTGCTGGAGTAGTTGCATTAACATTAAATAGCGCCGCCTATATTGCAGAAATTGTCCGCGCAGGGATTCAATCAATTGAACCAGGACAAGCTGAAGCCGCACAATCTCTCGGATTGAGTGCGGTACAAACCATGCGCTATGTAATTTTTCCTCAAGCTTTGCGGCGGATGATTCCACCTTTGGGTAATGAATTTATTAGTTTATTAAAAGATACTAGTTTAGTTACAGTTATTGGTTTTGAAGAATTATTCCGCAAAGGACAGTTGATTGTTGCAAATAACTATCGCGCCTTTGAAATTTATACAGCTGTTGCTATTGTTTATCTATGCTTAACGCTGCTTTCTTCCCAAGCATTTAGTCGTTTAGAAGCATGGATGAATCCGGTGAAACGCTAATAATTACTAATTCGTAATTCGTAATTCGTAATTTAAATACAAATTATTTTAACCGTTGATATAGCGTTTCCCAGGCAACTGAAGTACACACGAACCTTTTATATCAAAACAATCAGCTTCAAAAACGTACCTCACTAGATTGAGAAACGCTATAAGGTATAGATAGGGCTTGCTGAAAAATCAAGAAAAAGTGACAGTCTCTGGATTATCAGACCCTAGAAGTATATTCAGGTGCAACAAAAGAAAGTAAAATAGCCCAAAATCCTTGCATCACAGTGGTCAGTCCCACCACTGTGTATCGGAAGTAACCATGTACCGAAAAGAAGAATCAACTCCAATTGCACCGTCAAACTTCTTGCTTCCATTTGAGGGAAAGTTGTCATCAGAAAATCGTTGGGTAATCATGGCTGATTTAATACCCTGGACAGAATTTGAAAAGGAATATTCTTCATCTTTCTCCGCAGAGATGGGAGCGCCAGCAAAATCATTTCGGATGGCGCTAGGCGCATTAATAATCAAAGAAAAGCTAGGGATAAGCGATAGAGAGACAGTAGAACAAATTAAAGAAAATCCTTATCTACAGTACTTTATAGGGATGTCATCTTATAGTAATGAATCTCCATTTGACGCATCAATGTTAGTACATTTTCGCTCAAGAATTAGTGCTAACCTAGTGAACAAAGTGAATCAAGAAATGGTGAAGAAGATGCTAGAGACAACATCTTCTCAAGAGGCTAAAAAAAAACCGAATTAGAAGAAAAAGAGGTAAGTGAACCAAAAAATCGGGGAAGATTAATAAAAGAAGCAAGCTCAAGAGGACGAAAGGATTCGTAATTCTATTGAGGGAAAGTTTGGACAAGGTAAAAGAAGGTTTAGCCTGGGTAAAGTGATGGCAAAACTGTCTCATACTTCTCAAACAGCAATTGCTATTACTTTTTTAGTCATGAATCTTTCTACTCACCTGTCACGGGTTTTTTATGCCTTTTTAGGTCTATTTTTCCAAAATAGACCTTTTTTAGCCAATGGCATAATTTAAATTTATGATTTTCCTAGCTATAGGCAATAAAAAATTATATTTCACTTTGCTTAGATAACTAGTCAACCCTTAAGATTGCTTTTTTATAACTTTTTCAGCAGACCCTAGATAAACGCTGATTATTGATCGGCGTTTATCTGCGGTTAAATATCCATGTTTTCTAACTACTCAATTGCGCCGAGAATTTTTAAAGTTGCTTTTTGGTTAGCGCTTAAACCTGTGACACCTTGAATGTTCATTCCTTCATAAGGACGAGGCGATCGCAAAATTTGCAAGCATTCCCCAGTAGTGATATCCCATAGGCGAATTGTCTCATCTTGGGAACCACTGGCTAAAATTGGTCTATGAGGATGAAATGCGATCGCCCAAATCCAATTACTATGTCCTCGCAGTGTTTTTACACATTCGCCTGTCTGGGTATCCCAAAGCTTGACAGTTTGATCGTGGCTGACACTGGCAATCATCTCGCCGTTGGGACTAAACTTAACATCGGTAATGTTAGCTTCATGTCCCTGGGATGTTTGCCAACTGTTTCCTGTACTAAGATCCCAAAACTTAATTTTGTATTCTCTATCTCCAGTAACTAAAATTTGACTATTGGGACTGAAGGCAATTGACCCAATAAAACCATATTTTCCTGCTAATACTTGAATCAGTTCCTTTGTATTTGCATCCCATAAATGAATGCTATCTTCACTCAAACTAGCTAGAAATTTACCATCAGAACTCCAGGTAACTGAAAATATCCAGCCGTTATGCCCCTCTAAAGTTGTGAGACATTGTCCTGTGTTTATATCCCATATTTTGATCATCTTGTCTGCGCCTGCGCTAGCCAGAGTTTGATCGTCATGGCTATAAGAAACTGCAAAGATAAAACTAGTATGTTCTTCTAAAATTTTGAGACATTCTCCTGTTTGGACATGCCAAATCCGAATTGTGCTATCTACGCTACTACTTGCCAATGTTTGCCCATCGCTACTGTAAGCTAAAGCCATAACGTCGCGAGAATGATCGTACAAACTTTTTAAGCAATTCCCATCTGGAAAATCCCAAAATCTAATTGTATTGCCTGTATTACTAACCAAAGATTGACCATCGGGATGGAAAACTACTGAGCCGATTAAACTAGGATATCCTTGTAAAGTTTTGATGCATCGTCCTGTAGATACTTCCCATAATCTAATACTTTGGTCTTCAGAACCACTGGCAAGGATTTGACCATCAGGGCTAAAGGCAACTGACCAAACACGAGTTGTATGACCTAATAAAGTTTTAATACACTGTCCTGTGTTGACATCCCATAAACTAATTACAGGGGCTTCACCTGCGATCGCCAAAGTTTGCCCATCTGGACTAAAAGCTATTGACCATACGATATCTATATGCGGCCCTTGTAAAGTTTTCTTGCATCTACCCTTATTGACATCCCAAAGTTTTACAGTTTTGTCCTGGCTTCCACTGGCCAAAATTTTGCCGTTAGGGCTGAAGCTAACTGACCAAACTGCTTGAGTGTGTCCCTTTAAGGTATGAAGACAGTCACCAGTAATTAAATCCCAGAGTTTCACTGTTCCATTTTCACTTCCACTAGCAAGAATTTGCCCATTGGAACTAAAAGCCACCCCACCAATTTTGCTTTCCTGTTGTTCCAGGGTTTTTAGGCACTCACCAGTACTAATATCCCAAATTTTGATTGTTTGTTCTGTTCTACTACAAGCTAGTAGGGTGCAATCGGGATTAAAGCTGGCTAACCAACCGCGTATTTCCTCTTGTTGTACAGTATGCAGGCATTGCCCTGTTTCTACATCCCAAAGTTGAATAATGCCGCGATCGCAGCAGCTTGCTATAGTTTTACCATCTGAGGTGAAGTTAATTTGCCAAACCCAGGCAGTATGTCCTTCTAAACTCCGCAGTTGTTGACCATCTTCTAGATTCCACAGGTGTACTCTGCCATGAACATCACCAGATGCTAAAATCTGACCGAGAGGACTGAATTTGACGACGACAATTTTTACCAGAGCCTCATTAAAAGCTGATTTTTTTAAATTGGTATTTTGCAAGTTAACTTGATGCAAATTTACATCTTTGAAGTAAGCTTGCCAAATAGTTAAACCAGAAAAATTCCACCCTGTAAAATCAACGTTTAGCTGACGCAGTAGATTGATAATATTACCTGCAGCATATCCAGGCGTTGTAGAAAAATTTTCTTGTAAGATGACAATAATTTCTTTGAGTCTTGTTTCAATTGCTGAGGGAGTTGTAAAACGAGTTTTTAACCGATTCAATATTGGTTCAACAATTACCCACCTTTGACTTTCTCTGACATAATCTTTAGCTGTCGCTGCCATCAAAGTGTAGGAATTAAATAATTCGATTTCTCCTGAGTTAATTTCACTACATACATCTTTAATGAGTTGGTCTGTGACATACTCCATGACTACAGGTTGTTGAGTATAGCTACCTGACTGCTTTTCAATTAGCGATCGCCCTTGCAAAGATAACAATACTTCTAGCAATTCCCGCTTCGAGATTCTCGGGACAATATCTTCTTGTAAGTCTGTGATGGTTACCCATTCTCGTTTCACTGCTAGCCAGTACATCACTTGCTTTTCGTTAGGCGACAAGCGATTGAACTGTTGCTCTAATATTTCCCTAATATCACCAAAAACCACTGGAGCTTGCTGCAGAAACTGTAAAATATTGCCATCAAATAAATACTGAATTGTTGTGGCAACGATTTTTAAAGCTAGGGGATTACCTGTATAGCGCTGAATTAAGCTATCACGTTCATTAGTGGCATTGACTAATCCTTTAATGCTGAGAATTTGCTGGGATTCTGCTAAAGGCAAACCCGTTAATTGCAGCGATCGCACTGGTAAATTAGCACCTTCTCTGGCTGTAAAACCAATGGGTTTTTCGCGGCTAGTAAATATCAGACAACTTTGATGGCGTTCATCACCTACCCTGCGTAAAAGCTGCCCATATCCCTCATATCCCGAACGATAGCAACCAGAAACTTTGCCACCTTCTAAAATTGATTCCGCATTATCTAAGACTATCAAGCAACGTTGAGAACGGAAATATTTCATCAAACAAGAAATATGCCCCTCTACAGTTTCCGGGATATTAACTTCTTGCTGTTGAGAAAGAAATAAAATGATATTTTTCAGCAGAGACACTATCGGTGGCGCATTTCGCAAACTGCGCCAAAGCACGTAATCAAAATCATTTTGTAGCTGTTGGGCTAATTTTACAGATAAAGCTGTTTTACCCACTCCTCCCATACCTAGCAAAGCTACTAAACGGCATTTTTCTTGCACAATCCATTGCTGTAGCTGAGCTTGCTCTAGTATGCGTCCATAGAAGATGGAAACATCAATAGCTTCGCCCCAATCTTGTTGCGGGCCTGTTTGAAGTGTTTGTTCCATAGCTACGGAAGATACTTGTAATTCGCTTTGAGGAAGCGTAGTATAACGCCGTCTCAAGACAGATTTGATATTACTTTTATTGACATTCTCTCCCAAAGCTTTAGAGAGAGTCTGCCACAACCTAAAGCCCACATCTCGGATGTAATCATCATCATAACCTGAGCTTTGAGCTATCTCTGCATAAGTGTAACCTTCCCAAGACTGGCGGAGGACTAACTCTTGAATGTCACTTAAATGCTTGTGCTGTAACACTAGATCTAAAACTAGCATTGCTTGTTCAAAAGTCAAATCTATGGCTCCCAAAGGCTGTAAGAAATAGATAACCCCAGTTATTGACCGAGGGGATTTCATTTATAAAGCTGATTTTAAGGCTATTTACTTTTTTCACTGCCTTTATTGGGATTTACCTGATTTTTTATGATTTTTTCCGACTTTAGGTATAAGATCTGGGAAAAAGGGTATAAAAGCTAGGGGGTAGCAGTAGGGAAGGGTGAGTACTCTTAATCATCACGGTTTGAGCCAAATACCAGATATCGCTCATCCCAAAAAAATATGCTGACTAGGAATTATGGCTGAGAGGCCATTTCAACCAAATCATACAAATTAAGTATACAGATCACTACATAGGGGAAAAAATAAAACTACAATTTACAACAGTGTAAAAGCTTGGAATTCAATACTTTTGAATTTCATTTAGTGGTATTACCCCCTACCCTGTATTGTCATTTTTATGCATGATGAGTTTACGCGGTTCATGCTAGTTAGAAAAAGCTAGCTCATGGGAATACTGGGATTATCAAAGCTATCAAAAATTACAACTTTGCAGATGAGGTAAATACACATGATTGCAGGGCTGGATTTAGAATGCAGAATTTTAGGATATCGGGTGGTAGAACAACTGCACTTTAGTTCCAGGACAATTGTTTATCGCGGTATTCGAGTTAGCAATCAGCAGCCTGTAATCATCAAATACCTCAAATCTGATTATCCAAGTTTTCACGAACTGTTGCAGTTTCGCAACCAATATACAATCGCCAAAAATCTTGACTTCCAGGGTGTAGTACGCCACTACACCCTGGAAGCATATCGCAATAGCTATATATTAGTAATGGAAGATTTTGGTGGCATTCCGCTACAGGATTATACCAAACAAGAGCCACTAGAATTAAGTGAATTTTTAGCGATCGCACTGCAAATCGTGGAGATTTTACATAATTTACATCAGCATCGAGTTATTCATAAAGACCTCAAACCTGACAATATTTTGATCAATCCTCAAACTCAAGAAGTCAAGCTGATTGATTTTAGTATTGCCTCTTTGCTCCCAAGAGAAACTCAGGAAATTAAAAATCCCAATGTTTTAGAAGGAACCCTCAATTATATTTCTCCAGAGCAAACTGGACGGATGAATCGAGGGATTGACTATCGCAGTGATTTCTATTCTTTGGGAATTACTTTGTTTGAACTGCTGACAGGTAAACTTCCGTTTCAGTCTGATGACCCAATGGAGTTAATTCACTGTCATATTGCGAAAATACCTGCGGTATTGGGGAACGGGGAACGGGGAACGGGGAACAGGGAAAGGGAAGGAAGACCGCAGGTACTTTACGATATTGTGAGTAAGCTGATGGCGAAAAACCCCGAAGACCGCTATCAGAGTGCTTTAGGATTAAAATTTGATTTACAAAATTGCTTAGAACAACTGCAAACAACGGGTAAGATTGTAGACTTTACCATTGGTAACCGGGATGTGTGCGATCGCTTTCTCATTCCGGAAAAACTCTATGGTAGGGAAGCGGAAATTCAACAGCTGCTAGATGCATTTGAGCGGGTAGCCCACAAAACCAACGCTAGAAGCGAACTGATGTTAGTTGCAGGTTTGTCGGGTATTGGCAAAACTGCGATCGTCAATGAAGTCCATAAGCCAATTGTCAGACAACGGGGTTATTTCATTAAAGGTAAATTTGATCAGTTCCAGCGAAATATTCCCTTTTCGGGATTTGTGCAAGCATTACGTAATTTAATGGCACAATTACTGACAGAAACAGATAGCCAACTAGAGCAATGGCAAACGAAAATTCTGGCAGCATTGGGAGATAATGCACAGATAATTATTGAGGTGATCCCAGAACTAGAAAGAATTATTGGCAAGCAAACTTCACCTATAGAACTTGCTTTCGATGCAGCCCAAGTTCGCTTCAATTTGCTGTTTCAAAAGTTTATTAGAGTTTTTACTACTCCCAACCATCCCTTAGTCATTTTCTTAGATGATTTGCAATGGGCAGACTCAGCATCGCTCAGACTGATGCGATTGTTAATAGGCGAAGCAGAAACAGGTTATCTGCTATTAATTGGTGCTTACCGCAATAACGAAGTATCAACTGCTCATCCCCTAATGTTGGTATTAGATGAAATTCACAACTCTCCAGCAATTGTTAACACCATTACCTTGTCACCCTTGCAATTATGTGATTTAAATCATTTGCTTGCTGATACCCTCAGTTGTCCAGATGGAATTGCTAAACCTCTAGCGGAGTTAGTTTACCAAAAAACCAAAGGAAATCCTTTTTTTGTTAAACAATTTCTCAAGGCATTATATGTAGATAAATTGATTAACTTTAATATCAATACTGGTTGCTGGCAAGGTAATATCGCCGAAATTAGAGAATCAGCCTTGACTGATGATGTTGTTGAATTTATGGCACAGCAGATTCAGAAATTACCCACCGCTACCCAAACAGTTTTAAAACTGGCTGCTTGCATTGGTAATGATTTTGATTTATCCACTCTGGCAATTGTTTACGAAAAATCTGAGTCAGAAACAGCCGCAGATTTATGGCAAGCACTGCAAGCAGGATTAATTTTACCTACTAATGAAGTTTATAAATTTTTCCAAAACTGTGATTGCCAAAACGCATCATGTCCATTACCCATCAGTGGTAATCCCTTAGCCCATTACAAATTTTTGCACGATCGCGTCCAGCAAGCAGCTTATTCTCTAATTCCCGAACCCCAAAAACAACTGACTCACTTCCACATTGGTAAACTACTACTGCATAAAACTACTGTTGCAGAACAAGAGGAAAAATTATTTGAGATTGTTAACCAATTTAATATTGGTAAAAATTGGATTGGGGAAGATATTCACTATACCCAACTAGCTCAACTTAACTTAAAAGCTGGCAAAAAAGCGAGAACTGCCACTGCCCATACAGTAGCTTTAGAATATTTCACTACAGGCATTAACTTATTGCCTAAAAATCAATGGCAAACCCAGTATGAATTAACTTTAGCACTGTATACAGCAGCTACTGAAGCAGCATATCTAAGTAGTGACTTAGAGCAAATGACCAATTTAGCTGATGTGATTTTAGCAAGTGCTAACAGTTTATTAGATAAGATAAAAGCCTATGAAATTCAAATTCAAGTACTACAAGCACAAAATCAACCCTTAGCAGCCGTAAAAATTGCTCTGAAAATTCTGCAACTTTTGGGTATCAATTTTCCAGAACAACCTAGTGAATTAGATATTACGCAAGCACTGCATCAAACTAAAAAAAATTTAGCAGGGAGACAACCATTAGACTTAGTCAATCTGCCCCAAATGACAGAACCAGAAAAATTAGCCGCAATCAAAATTATGGCGGCTGTTTCTTCTTCTACTTATATTGCAGTGCCGCAATTATTTCCGTTAATTATTTTAGAACAAGTTAACTTATCAATTACCTACGGGAATACACCATTTTCTCCTTATAGTTATGGCTGTTATGGACAGTTATTATGTGGAGTTCAAGGAGATATTGACTTGGGCTATCAATTTGGCAAACTAGCACTGAAGTTACTCGAAAACTCTCATATTAAAGAACAAACAGCTAGAACCTATGGAGAAGTTTGCCTGGGTACATTACATTGGCAAGAACCTGTAATCAACAGCTTACCATTGTTAAAAGCAGGCTATCAAAGTGGCTTAGAAACTGGCGATTTAGTGTGGACTAGTATTTGCGGCATTATTTACATTATGCATTCTTGGCTAGCAGGTCAAGAGTTGAACGATATCAACCGCGATGCTACTGCTTTTTGTACCCAGTTAACTCAACTCCAGCAAGCAGCACTAGTCAATCAAATTGCCATTTTTCAGCAAACCGTTGTCAATTTATTAGGAGATAATACTGAGGTTTGGCGATTTGAGGGCGATGCTTTTCATGAAGCCCAAATGTTACCAATCCTGGAACAGGGAGGCGATCAAACAGCCCTGTGCTATTTCCATTACCAAAAACTTTTTCTGTATTATTTATCTGAGGAGTTTCCATCAGCCGTAAACGCTGCGATCGCCACAGAAAATTACTTGGGTGCAGCTACCGGATTATTTATCGTTCCTAGCTTTTATACCTACGATTCCCTGGCACATCTGGCAATTTATCCGCAAGTTTCTTCAGCCGAACAAAAACGCATTGAACAGCGAGTTAATAGCAACCAAGCAAAAGTGCAGAAATGGGCTAATTCTGCCCCAGGAAATCATCTGCATAAATTTTATTTAGTGGAAGCAGAACACCAGCGCGTTTTACATAACAAAGCCGCAGCTATTGAATTATATGATTTGGCAATTTCCACAGCCAAAGTTAATAATTACCCCCACGAAGAAGCCTTAGCTAACGAACTTGCTGCCAAATTCTATTTAGCATGGGGCAAAAATAATATTGTTCAAGAATATTTATTAAGCGCTTACTATGGTTATGCGCGTTGGGGTGCAACTGCCAAAGTTAAGCAACTAGAACAAAACTATCCGCATTTTCTGATTCCCATTTTGCAACCAGATAGCATCAGTTTTTCATCTGATGTCACGATTCCATTAGCAGAAATGGTAACTCATTCCAATGACAGTCAAAATACAAATTATAGTAGCAATAGCGTATCTGCTGCCTTGGATTTAGCAACTGTCCTCAAATCTTTTCAGATGTTAGCTAGCGAAATTCATCTGAACAAATTACTCTCTACTTTGTTGCAAGTAGTCTTAGAAAATGCTGGAGCAGATAAATGTGTTTTATTACTACAAAAACAGGGCAAGCTAACTATTGAAGCGACGATTGCATTGGGACAACAATCAGCAGTCCTGCAATCAGTTCCCCTAGAAAACAGTCAAGAAGTACCCATAGGCTTGATTAATACTGTCAAAAGAACCTTGACAGCCGCGGTATTAATTGATGCCATCACCCATCCCTTATTAACAGCCGATCCCTATATTTTCCGTTACCAGCCCAAGAGCATATTATGTACGCCAATTATGTATCAGGGCAAACTTTTAGGGATTTTGTATTTAGAAAATAAAGAAGCCACAGCAGCCTTTACTAGCGATCGCGTGGAACTTCTAAATTTGCTTTGTACTCAAGCGGCGATTTCCTTAGAAAATGCCCACCTTTATCAACAAGCTCAACTGTACAGCCAGCAGTTAGAGCAATCCCTTGACGAACTCAAAGCAAGTGATACCCGCTTCCAGAACCTTGCAAATAACATCCCAGGGATGATTTACCAGTTTCATTTAGCTACTGATGGTTCTACATCTACACCCTACGTCAGTTCTGGCTGCTACGAAATCTATGAGGTGTCAGCGGAAGATGTGATGTCAGGTAAAGAAAACCTGTATAAAATTAATCATCCTGATGATATAGCAAATGTTGCTGAATTAATAACTCATTCTGCTCAAAATTTAACGTCATTTCAACATGAATGGCGTATTATCACACCTTCCGGCATTGTCAAATGGATTCAATCTGTGGCGCAACCCCAGCAGCAAGCCGACGGATCAATTATGTGGGATGGGATTGTGATCGATGTTAGCGATCGCCATTTAGCGGAAGAAAAAATCCGCGCCCAAGAACAATTTCTCCGCAGTATCTACGATGGTGTCGATCATCCGATTTTTGTCATCAATGTCACACCAGAGCAAGATGTTCTCTATGCTAGTTGGAACCCAGCCGCCGCCAGGGTTGCAGGTGTATTACCAGAGGAAGTGATCGGCAAAACTCCCGAAGAGATTCATGGAGAAGTAGAAGGTGCTGCGGTGAGACAACAATTTATCAGTTGCATTAACGCAGGAACTAGCATCACCATTGAACAGAGTCTTACCTTTGATCAAGAGCTAACTTGGTGGCTGACAACCTTTAATCCCCTGCGCGATCGCACTGGAAGAATCCATCAATTAATTGGCACAGCAATTAATATTAGCGCTCGCAAACTAGCTGAAGCCCAAGCGCAGCAAAAAGCTCAAGAATTAGAAACAGCCTTGCAAGATTTGCAACAAACCCAACTACAAATGGTGCAAAGTGAGAAAATGTCTGCCTTGGGGAACCTGATAGCGGGTGTTGCTCATGAAATTAATAATCCTGTAGGGTTTATCGTCGGTAACTTGCAACCTGCGCGAGATTATATTAACGATGTGTTAGGAATACTCGATTTGTATCAGCAGCAATTTCCCAATCCTGGTGCAGTCATTACCGAGGAAATAGAAGCCATTGATTTGGAATATATACGTGAAGACTTACCCAAGCTGATTGACTCCATGAAACTTGGTGTCGATCGCATCCGCAGTATTAGTATTAGCTTGCGAAACTTTTCTCGCGCCGATAAAGATTACAAAATTCCCTTTCATCTTCACGAAGGTCTCAACAGTACAATTTTAATTCTTAAACATCGCCTCAAAGCTAACGAAAGCCGTCCCGCAATTGAAGTAATCACAAATTACGGCAATTTACCCGAAGTCGAATGTTTCCCTGGACAACTCAACCAAGTGTTTATGAACATTTTGGCAAATGCCATTGATAGTTTAGAAGAATTTAACCAGCAACGCGTCCAAGGTGAATTTCGCCCCCATTCCCACCAAATCACCATTAAAACTGCATATATTCCCCAGAGTGATAGTAACTCTACTCCCCATGTTGTAATTCGCATCAAAGACAACGGTACAGGAATGACACCAGAAGTCAAAGCCAAAGTCTTTGATCACCTATTTACTACCAAACCCGTTGGTAAAGGCACAGGTTTAGGATTAGCGATCGCCCGCCAAATTGTCATAGAACGACACGAAGGTACAATCACTGTAGATTCTGTTCTCGGAGAAGGCACAGAATTTATTATCAAGTTGCCTGTAAACGCCTCTTAATTTTGTCATTTGTCATTTGTCATTTGTCATTTGTCATTTGTCATTTGGTATTGTCTCCCTCATCCCCCTCATCTCCCAGTCCCCAATCCCCAATCCCTAATCCCCAGTCCCCAATCCCCAATCCCCAGTCCCCAGTCCCCAATCCCTAATCCCCAGTCCCCAATCCCTAATCCCCAATCCCCTTCACCTGCACTTTAATCCCATATTCAGGGCGGAGGGTAATTGAAGGTTGGGGTACAATCGGGAATCCTGGCTCTATTTCTATTTGGAAGCGTTGGGCAATGGTAGCTAATAATAAAGCTGCTTCCATCATGGCAAAGCCTTTACCAATACAAATCCGCGGCCCATCACCAAAGGGAATATATACGCCTTTAGTTAATTGCTTTTCAAACTCTTCTGTCCAGCGTTCCGGTAGAAACTCTTCAGCACGATCAAAATATTTGGGATGGCGATGCAATACCCACTGACTAATCATGATGACTGTGCCTTTGGGGATTTCGTACTCGCCAATTGTCGTATCTTCCGCCGCTTCTCTGCCTATTAACGCTACCGGAGGATACAACCGCATTGATTCTTTAATCACTTGTTGGGTGTAGGTTAAGCGCGGTAGATCTGCGATTGTGGCTAATTTTCCTTGCAGGACTGCTTTTAATTCAGCAGAGAGTTTCTCTTGTACTTCGGGATGTTGAGAGATGAGCATCCATGTCCAAGATAAAGCATTAGCAGTAGTTTCATGACCTGCCAGCATCAAAGTGGCTACTTCGTCTCGCAGCAGCTTATCATCCATTTGTTGCTGAGTTTCCTCGTCTCGCGCTTCCATCAGCATTGAGAGTAAATCGTTGCTTTTCTCGTTACTATTACGGCGATCGCGAATTAGTTGATAGATAGCCTCATCCATTGCCGCTACAGCTTGACGATAGCGAATATTTTCCGGTCTGGGAAACCATTCCCATGATAAAAAGTTCTGTTTTCGCTTGCTTTCAAACCAGTGCATTGTCACATCTAAAGCATTGGCAACTACTTTGGCTTCCCCAGCATCAACATCAGTATTAAAAATACATTTCATCACAATCGCCAGGGTGAGGCGCATCATATCTGCATGGATGTCATGAACTTCGCCATCTTGCCAGGTTTGCAACATTCGGTCAGTGTACTTCACCATAATGTCGCCATAGTTATTAATTCGCTTTTGGTGAAATACAGGTTGTGCTAGACGACGTTGCCATAACCAAGATTCGCCTTCTGCGGTTAATAAACCTTCACCTAACAGGGTTTTTAACACCCGAAATCCCGGACTTTTAATAAAACTCTCGCGATTTTTGAGAACCTCTTCAATATATTCAGGATTAGTTAATAAACAAGTTGGTGTTAATCCTAAGCGTAAAGGAACAATGTCACCATAATCACGACAACTAGTGAGAAATGCTAATGGGTCTTGTCCCAATTCGACTAAATGCCCCACGATAGAGTTAATTGGTGGTGCGGGTAAATCAAATATATCTTTTGACATAGTAAAAATTCTCAGCGCTTATTTGTGCTTAAAAAAGCTTATTTTGTCAGAATATTTAATTCCTCCTCAAAAAGAGAGATTTATATTCAGTAATAGGTAAGAGATTTATATTCAGTTCACGTAGGATGCGTTACGCTATCGCTAACGCATCCGTAACTGAGATTTTTCAGCAATCAAATCGGATTCCTAGAGTTAACAGGTGATTAAATACATTAGACTTCTGGCACAAGTAAGGACAAGGAGGAACGGTTTGGTATTTTCCCTTTCCCCTTTCACTTTTCCCCTTTGCCCACCTATATGCTTACTTGGTGCGATCGCCCTAAATTGTAACCCAGTATATTAATTGATCAATATTGAAATGAAACGTAAAAGTCCACAGTTAACTTAGCTGGGATAGTTGACTGTGGACTTTTGGGCATGAACTTATTGAACTTCTGCGGGATGTAGTTCTTGTTGCCTTTCCACAAAGGTTTGTACACGGGTACGGTAGTTTCTTAAGTTTTCATCTACCCAATCGCGTTCGTTACTGTTAGCAAACAAGTGAACTACGGGTTCGCTAGCATCGGGTAAAACTAACAGCCAACTGTCATCATGAGGCTGACCGATTTTTACACCATCGATTAATTCTAGGTTTTGGGCAGGGTGAGTTTCGACTAAATAACGCATCAGTGCGCCTTTAGCACTCCAAGGACAGCGGACAGTATGTTTTCTGTGAATCACACGGGGTAATTCAGCGCGGACAGTTGCAAGCGATCGCTCTTGAATTGTTAGCATTTCAATTAGCTTGGCAATACAGAACATCGCATCAAATCCCGGGTGCAGTTGTGGGAAGATAAAACCTGTATCCCCACTCCCAGCTAATACAACATTGGGGTATTTCTGCGAAGCTTCCATCAAAGCTGTTGGGTTAGCTTTGGTGCGGATAACTTTACCATCATGGCGACGGGCGACTTGTTCCACCGCACTAGAAGCATGAACTGGTACAACTACCGTTCCTCTAGGGTTAGAGGTTAAAATCATGTCCACCATTAAGGCGGTTAACATTTCCCCGCGAATTGGTATCCCAGATTCATCTACTAAAATCATCTGTTCGCCATTCGCAGATACTTGCACACCAAAGTTAGCCTTTAATGCCTCAACTACATGACCCAGCTGAGTTAACAAAGCTTCACGTTCAGTTGTGGAAATAGCGTGTTTATTCAAACTAGCGTTTAAAACTACGGCATCTGCACCAAATTGATCTAGCATTTGGGGTAAAACTGCCCCAGTCACAGAATAAACATAGTCAATTACTACTTTGGCGCGACTGTTGCGGAGAGTGGCTACGTGCAGTAGTTTCTCAAAAGCCGTGCAGTAAAGGTCATTGACTTGGCTAGGATAGGCAACATCACCAATTTCGTGTAATTGCGCCCGCCGCATATCTTCTTTAAAGAAAGCCCCCTCAATTTTCTTTTCTTGGGCTTTGGAGATATTAATCCCCTTGTTATCCATGAATTCAATCAGGATATAGTCGGGGCGATCCGGATGTACCCGCACATGAATACCGCCAACTACCGACATTGTGGGTATAACTGTCCGGGCTATAGGCACAGCTGTCGCATCAAGATTTTGAATATCAGTCCCCACTGACATTAAACCCGCAATGAGCGATCGCGTTACCATGCGCGAAACATTTCGCTGATCGCGGGAAACTGTTACTCGAGAACCTGGTTTTAATGTGGAACCATAAGCGGCCCCTAACTTCACTGCAAATTCTGGAGTAATATCAACATTCGCTAAACCTTGTACGCCGCGTTGTCCAAATAAATTCCTTTGGGCGGTGTTTCCCCAAATCAAGTTGATGTTTAAAATAGCACCAGACTCAATTTTCTTGCTAGGCCAAACTCTCACTCCCGGGCTAATTTGCGCTTCTTCACCTACCGTAGAAAGCGAACCCACTACAGATGCTTCTAATACATGAGCGCGGCGGTCTACACGAGTGCCACGGGAAATTACACAAGCTGAAAGTTGTGCTTCTTCACCGATAATCGCGCCATTCCACACAATCGGGCGCTTCAAATTAGCATCAGCGCCAATAGTCACATTGTCGCCAATGACCGTTCCCGCCTCAATTTGTACCCTGGAACCAATTCGGCAATTATCACCAATGATAGCTGGAGATTCAATCACAGCAGAAGAATCAATATAAGTATTTTGACCCCTCCAGATTCCCGGAGAAATCTCTGTATAAGCAAAGTCAAGTTTTACCTTGCCATATAAGGCATCATACTGAGCTTCACGATAGGCATCCAAATGTCCGACATCACACCAATAACCTTGTGCAATGTAGCCATACATTGGCTCATTTTTTGCTAGTAATAAAGGGAATAAATCTTTGGAAAAGTCCGATTCTGTATTATCTGGTAAATATTCCAAAACTTCTGGTTCCAGAATATAAGTACCAGTGTTGACAGTATCAGAGAAAATTTCACTAGTAGAAGGTTTTTCTAAAAATCGATTAATCTTGCCATCTTCATCAGTAATCACCACCCCAAATTCAATGGGGTTGGGAACACGAGTCAAAATCAGAGTGGCTTTTGATTTTTTTTGTTTATGAAATTCAATTGCTGCTGTTAAATCAAAATCTGTGATGCTATCGCCGCTAATTACGAGAAAAGTTTCATCTAGGAGTTCGGCAATATTTTTTACACAGCCTGCCGTTCCCAGAGGTTGGTCTTCTTCCACGGCATAGGTCATCTGCACGCCAAAATCACTACCATCTTGAAAGTAGTCTCGCAGAACATCAGGCAGATAATGCAATGTTGCAATCACTTCTGTGACTTGATGTCGTTTGAGGAGATTGATGATATGTTCAGCAATTGGCCGATTTAAAATCGGCACCATCGGTTTGGGCAAATCGCACGTTAACGGACGAAGCCGCGTTCCCGAACCGCCTGCCATCAGCACTGCACGCATAAATCCTCCTTAACTATTAGCAGCATTTGCTGCGTCAAGACCCGCATATACGTTGTATTTTTCTTTCTCTAGTCTCCTATGGATCTTGCTATTTGAGTAACTCCCGCGAGATGCATCTATGGGGGGATCGGGGACTGGGGATTAGGGACTGGGGAATGGGTAATGGGTAATGGGTAATTGGGAACAAAGACCAAATCCCCAATTAAGCTACATCATTTAAGGGAAGTTGCGGGATTTTATTGTAAATTTCTGGATTTTCTGCCAAAGCTTGGCGTAAATCATATTGAGTTTGTAAATTTAGCCAAAATTGAGCGCTGTTACCGAAATAGCGTGATAGTCGCAAAGCTGTATCTGCTGTAATACTACGCTTTCCCGATAAAATTTCACTAATGCATGTCTGGGTCACACCTATATCTTTGCTCAATCTATAAGGTGTAATATTTAGCGGTTCCAAAAACTCTAATTGTAAGATTTCACCTGGATGGATATTTGGCAGACGGTTGTTTGTCATTGGTCAAGAGTCAAGAGTCAAGAGTCAAGAGTCAAGAGTCAAGAGTCAAGAGTCAAGAGTCAAAAGTCAAGAGTCAAGAGTCAAAAGTCAAGAGTCAAAAGTCAAAAGTCAATTGTGATTTTCCCCTTGTCCCCTTGTCCCCTTGTCCCCAGTCCCCATTACCCCTTATCCCCAGAGGGGGCCCCGAGTTCCCCAGTCCCCAATCCCCAGTCCCCAGTCCCTTAGACCGTACTAAGAATGTGCGATCGCAGTTTTTCTACCAATTGATGTAAATTACCTGTATTCAGGCGATAGCTTAAGGGATGGGCAATTAATCTGGCTGTACTTTCATACAAAGTTGTAATCTCAACTAAACCGTTTTCTCGCAAAGTTCGTCCGGTTGAAACCAAATCCACAATCGCTTCCGACATTCCAGTAATTGGCCCTAGCTCCACGGAACCATACAAAGGTACGATTTCTACTGGTAAATCCAAACTTTGAAAATATTCACGCGCGCAATTGACATACTTAGAAGCCACCCGACCGTGTGCGGGTAAATCTAAAGGCGATTTATAAGGACTGGATGCTTTGACTGCTACAGACATCCGACAATGTCCAAAATGCAAATCTACTAATTGTGCAACTTGTGGTTGCTTTTCTCGCAGCACATCATAACCAATAATACCCACTTGTGCCTGACCATATTCCACATAAACAGGTACATCCTGGCCCCTAACTAGCAATCCTTTCGCTTGTCCACTAGCATCAATGATTTGCAGTTGGCGATTTCCTGAATCTAAAAAAGCGCTAAAATCCAACCCTACAGATTGCAGCAGGCGGATGCTATTTTTAAGTAATTCCCCTTTTGGCAACGCAACAGTCAGCATTATTGTCCTTAGTATCCTTGGCTATGGACGCTTTGCAGTTTTGGCAAAATCCAATCAGCAAGTGTCCTTGTCTTGGTAGTTTATTACTATTGAGAATATCTCGATATGCTCACCACAAGCAGCATGAGAATTTTATTAGTTGATGACGAAACAGAACTAACTGACCCCTTAAGCCGCCTCTTAACCCGTGAGGGTTATAGTGTAGATGCTGCTTATGAAGGAACAAGCGGTAGTCAATTAGCACAAGCAAGTAGTTATGACTTACTGATTTTAGATTGGATGCTGCCAGGAAAAACGGGGTTAGAAATTTGTCAGGAATTACGCCGTCAAGGTAAAACCACTCCTGTCCTCTTTCTCACAGCTAAAGATACTTTAGACGACCGTGTTGCAGGTTTAGATGCGGGTGCAGATGACTATTTGGTTAAACCCTTTGAATTGCGGGAACTCTTAGCACGAGTTCGCGCTTTGTTACGTCGTTCTGGCGTGGAGACTTACAACACCCCTACAGGACGCTTGGTAGTAGCTGATTTAGAACTCGATGTTGACAATCAAGTAGCCTACCGTCAAGAACGAGTGATTGAACTCTCCCAAAAAGAAAGCCAATTGCTGCAGTATTTTATGGAAAACAGCGGCCAATTGCTAACTCATGGGCAGATTATGCAACATCTTTGGCCAGATGACGAACAACCAAGTAGTAATGTGATAGCCGCATTAATTCGGCTATTGCGGCGCAAAATAGAGGTAGCTGGTGAAAGTCAGTTAATTCACACTGTTTATGGTAAAGGCTACCGCTTTGGTACTGCTGCGGGAGAAGGTATGTAAGGCACTTCCTATGAAAAAGTAGGGAGATTAAGAAGATTATTCACCCATACACCCAGGTTTGAAAAGAGCGATCGCTTTTCCTGAAGGGTGATGATTTTTCGCATCAAAAATTCAGCTAACCAGACTACAGCAATGCTATTGCTCGAAGTTTGCAACTAACGTGAATTGAAAGGATATATCTTACACTAAAAAGTCAAAAAAACTAATTTATTTTTAAGTCATAAATAAATTCTCTTTGAAAGAGAAAAATAATCACCACAATATTGAGCGAGTGTTTTACAATCTGTAATATTTTGCTAATTACCTTGAAAATAAACAATTTCAGCAATTACAGACTGCGTAAAAACCTAATTTTTGCTTTACATAACTCAACAATTGTAGAGTTAATAACTAATTACGAATTATGTTGAAATTGATCTCTATTGATTTTTAATTCAATGTCCAATGCCTGGAATTTACATAGATATCAATACCACAAGAGATAACATTTTAAACTCATATCAATTCTTGATGGAGCCGCATAGAATCAGATCCCCCCTAGCCCCCCTTAATAAGGTGGGAAACCGGAATAAATCATCAAAGTCCACGCCACTTGCTTCTCCCAAGGGGAGACGCTACGCGAACAAGTCGGCAAAGCCGCCCAACGCAGTGGCTCCCCTTTTTAAGGGGGATTTAGGGGGATCTAAAATATGTGCAGCTTCATAGACAGGAAATGTTTTCCTTCCCAATCCCCAATACCCAGTCCCCATTACCCCTTATCCCCAGAGGGGGCCCCGAGTTCCCCAGTCCCCCACAGGGGATGAAACCACAGTAAAAAATTCCACATTATTTGCATAGCAAGCAGCGATGGCAAGAGCAGCAATATCTACCACTCGCAAAGCCAAGTCCAAATCTGTATCTACGTCCTCTTTTCCTACGTGGGCTGATGATACAGAATTGTTGGGATTGGTGTTTGACCTTGAAGCTATTAGTTCGACTTCCCTATATTCGCAGTATACAATTGGGCTTCATGCTTGGTTTCTTGACCAAGTAAGACAATTCAACCCGGAACTCTCGGCTTATCTCCATGATGGGGAATCGGAAAAGCCTTTCAATATCTCAGCATTGGAAGGTCAGCTCGTTCCTACTGGTAGACAACTACATCTGGAAGCAAAGCAGACTTACCACTGGCACGTTAATGCCTTATCTCCGAGGGTAGCGCAGTTTTTGGGTCAATGGTTAACCCAACTGCCACAAACTTTAGCTTTAAGAGATGCACCCTTGCAAATCAAACAGGTGAGTATTGCCCATCCACCCACTACCTACGCCCAATTGTTGCAGTCATCTGTGGAGAAACAAACTAACGTCAGTCTCAGCTTTGTTTCCCCTACCAGTTTCCGCCGCAAAGGTCATCATTTCCCGCTTCCAGTTCCTGTAAATCTCTTCCACAGCTATTTGCGCCGTTGGAATGACTTTTCGGGAATTCCTATAGAAACAGAAGCTTTCCTCGATTGGATAGATGAAGGGGTGATTATTCATCAGCATCGGTTGGAATCAGTAAAAGTGGCGGCTGGTAAACGCGGTTCTGTGACTGGCTTTACAGGGGCGATTTCCTGTGGTTTGAGTAAAGCTGCTTTAGCTAATACAGAATTTACCCGCTTGTTTTATGCCTTAGTCCGACTTTCGCCTTATTGCGGTACAGGACACAAAACCACCTTTGGACTCGGACAAACGCGCTTAGATTGGTTGGAACCAGAACCAACTACACCTACGCAGTTGCTGACAAATTTGCTGGGGGAACGGATTGCAGAATTAACAGAGATATTCACCGCCCAAAGAAAACGCACAGGAGGCGATCGCACTGATAAAATTGCTGCAACCTGGGCGACAATCCTGGCAAGGCGCGAAATGGGAGAATCTTTGCAAGTGATAGCGGAAGATTTAGAAATGCCCTATACTACCGTGAAAACTTATGTCAAATTGGCGCGAAGGGCGTTGAAGCAAGACTAGGGACTGGGGATTGGGGATTGGGGACTGGGGATTGGGATGATGGTGGAGTGAAATTTAATTTTTAAATAAGTATAAATACTAAAGATAACTGTATATTTAGTGACAATTTAAGTTGCAAAACTTTAATATTACAAAAGTAAATATTGGCTAAAAGTCTACAATTTAGATGGTAGCTTCCTCAAAAGATATGTGTAACACTAAGGAGCTACTTCAAGCTAATTTTAAACGGAGGTCAGGCAATGGCTATCGCCACCATTAATCCTGCCACTGGGGAGACACTCAAGACTTTTGAGGCGCTGAATGATACAGGAATTGCTGCGAAGCTAGATTTAGCGGGTCAGGCTTTTGAGCATTACCGCAAAACTAGTTTTAGGGAGCGATCGCAATGGCTGATCAAAGCTGCTGAGATATTAGAACAAGAAAAGGCAGAATTTGCTAAGTTGATGACCCTGGAAATGGGTAAGCCTTTAAAAGCTGCGATCGCAGAAACTGAAAAATGTGCGGCTGTCTGTCGCTACTATGCAGAAAATGCAGCTGATTTCTTGGCTGATGTTTCTGTAAAAACCGATGCTAGTCAGAGTTTTGTACGTTACCAGCCATTAGGTGTAATTCTTGCAGTGATGCCGTGGAATTTCCCTTTCTGGCAAGTATTTCGCTTTGCTGCGCCAGCACTGATGGCGGGTAATGTTGGTTTACTTAAACACGCATCTAATGTACCGCAATGCGCCTTAGCAATTGAAGATATTATTCGCCGTGCTGGGTTTCCCCAAGGTGCTTTTCAAACATTATTAATCGGTGCAGCCAGAGTTGCTGACTTAATGGCTGATGAACGAGTCAAAGCTGCTACCTTAACCGGAAGTGAACCTGCTGGTGCATCCTTAGCAGCTGCGGCGGGCAAGCAAATTAAAAAAACAGTCCTAGAATTGGGTGGAAGCGATCCATTCATCGTGTTAGAGAGTGCTGATATAGAGACAGCAGTTGTCACAGCTACTACAGCACGAATGTTGAATAGCGGGCAATCATGTATAGCAGCGAAACGTTTCATTGTTGCAGAAGCGATCGCTGACAAATTTGAAAAACTGTTGTTAGATAAATTTCTGGCTTTAAAAGTTGGCGATCCCATGCAACTAGACACCGACTTAGGCCCATTGGCAACTCCTGATATTCTCGAGGAATTAGACCAACAAGTCCAAACTGCCGTTAAAAGTGGCGGTAAAGTCCTCACAGGAGGACAACTTTTAGCTGATCGTCCGGGTAACTTTTATCCACCAACCATCATCACAGATATTCCCCAAGATAGTGCGATCGCCCAAGAAGAATTTTTTGGGCCAGTAGCCTTATTATTCCGTGTTCCCGATATTGACGCAGCCATTAAACTGGCGAACGCCACACCCTTTGGCTTAGGCGCAAGCGCTTGGACAACCAACGACCAAGAACGCGATCGCTTAGTTACAGAAATTGACGCTGGCGCAGTATTTATTAACGGAATGGTGAAATCCGACCCCCGCTTACCTTTCGGCGGTATCAAACGTTCTGGGTATGGCAGAGAATTGAGCATTCAGGGAATACATGAGTTTGTCAATGTTAAAACTGTGTGGGTTAAATAGAGAGTCAAGAGTCAAGGGTCAAGAGTCAAAGGTAAAAGGTTAAGGATCAAGATTTGTAGAGACGCGATTAATCGCGTCTTTAGTCTAGGCTCAAGGGTGACAAATTATTTCCCTTCCCCCTTCCCCCTTCCCCTTTCCCCAGTCCCCCAGTCCCCAATCCCCAATGAGGAAACAAATATGAATACAGCAGAATTATTAGTACAGTGTTTAGAAAATGAAGGTGTAGAATATCTTTTTGGGCTTCCTGGTGAAGAAAATCTCCATGTTTTAGAGGCGTTAAAAACATCTTCCATTAAATTTATTACTACCCGTCACGAACAGGGTGCAGCATTCATGGCGGATGTCTATGGACGCTTAACTGGGAAAGCAGGGGTTTGTCTTTCTACCCTTGGCCCTGGGGCGACAAATTTAATGACTGGGGTAGCTGATGCTAACCTTGATGGTGCGCCACTAGTAGCAATTACCGGACAAGTGGGAACAGATAGAATGCATATCGAATCCCATCAATATTTAGATTTAGTGGCAATGTTTGCCCCGGTTACTAAGTGGAATAAGCAAATTGTTCGCCCCAGTATTACACCCGAAGTTGTGCGAAAAGCCTTTAAGCGATCGCAATCGGAAAAACCAGGTGCAGTACATATCGATTTACCAGAAAATATTGCCGCTATGCCTGTAGAAGGCAAACCTCTGCGTAAAGATAAAATTGAAAAAACCTATGCATCTTTTGCTAGTATTCGCGCCGCTGCTGCGGCAATTTCTCAAGCAGTCAACCCATTAATCTTAGTAGGTAATGGCGCGATTCGCGCCCAAGCAAGTGATGCAGTTACCCAATTTGCTACCCAACTGAATATTCCCGTTGCTAATACTTTTATGGGTAAAGGCGTGATTCCCTATACTCATAACTTAGCTTTGTGGTCAGTGGGATTGCAGCAACGTGATTTTATTACCTGTGGCTTTGATAATACAGATTTAGTAATTGCTATTGGCTACGATTTAATCGAATTTTCACCAAAAAAATGGAATCCGGAAGGACAAATTCCCGTTATTCATATTGCCCTCAGTTCCGCAGAAATTGATAGCAGTTATATTCCCCATGCAGAAGTAATTGGTGATATTTCTGATTCTCTGGTTGAAATTTTAAAATTAGCCGATAGACAAAATAAACCCAATCCTTATGCTATCAGCTTAAAACCAAATATTCGTGCTGACTACGAAGAACACGCCCATGATGATGGCTTTCCCATCAAACCGCAAAAATTAATTTATGACTTGCGGCAAGTGATGGGCCCTGATGATATTGTCATCTCGGATGTAGGGGCACATAAAATGTGGATTGCCCGCCATTATCATTGTCATAGCCCCAATACTTGCATTATTTCCAACGGCTTTGCAGCAATGGGAATTGCCATACCTGGCGCTTTAGCTGCAAAACTCGTTTATCCCAACCGCAAAGTAGTGGCTGCAACTGGCGATGGTGGCTTTATGATGAATTGCCAAGAATTAGAAACAGCCTTGCGCGTCGGTACTCCCTTCGTCACCTTAATATTTAATGATGGTGGCTATGGGTTAATTGAGTGGAAGCAAGAAAATCATTTTGGCCCAGGACAGTCAGCTTTTATCCGCTTTGGTAATCCTGACTTTGTCAAATTAGCCGAAAGCATGGGTTTAAAAGGTTACAGAGTTGAAGCTGCTACGGATTTAATTCCTGTACTGAAAGAAGCTTTAGCCCAAGATGTCCCCGCAGTTATCGATTGTCCTGTAGACTATCGTGAAAATCGCCGCTTCACCCAAAAAGCCGGCGAGTTAAGCTGCAAGTTGTAAATATTAAGGTGCGTTACGGCTGCAGCCGTAACGCACCGCTGACGATATCAAAATTAGTAAACAGTAAGTGTACCTAATACCAATTCAAATAATGTTTGCGACACATCAATATATTCAAGAGGGCACGGCGTGCCGTGCCCCTACAATCTATCGCATTCTTTTTTAAAATTGGTATTACTCAACAAAAAAACCGAACAATAATTTTTTTTGGAGGGGGTTTGGGGGACGCAACCGTCACCCAATCGGGGGTTTGGGGGAGAATCCCCCAATTCTTCTGGCTTCTTTAATAAGTGATACCAAATCAAAAAATCTTTGCGACGCATCAATATATTCCAGAGGGCGCGGCACGCCGTGCCCCCACAATCTGTCGCATTCTTTTTTCAAATTGGTATAATTTATCGCCGTAATCACGTAAATGAAGGCAGTTTTAATTGCTCAAAGCCTTGAAGCAACTGGCTTTATACTCAGCACTCAGCACTTCCCTATACCGCCTCATTTAACACCAACTCTGGTTGAGGTGCTTCCTCTTCTTCCGGTAAGCCGTAAATGGATCGATACAGCTTCACGTATTGCTTAGCGGATTGATACCAGCTGAAATCCTGAGTCATGCCGCGTTTTTGCAATTCCTGCCATTGAGGTTTGAATCGGAAACCTTCCCAAGCGCGGATCATGCAGGTGAACAAATCCAGGGGTTCATATCTGTCAAAACAATAACCAGTACCTGCATCATTCATGGGGTCAAAATGGGATACAGTGTCCACTAATCCCCCTGTACGGCGCACAATCGGCACGGAACCGTAACGTAAAGCCATCATTTGGCTAATCCCGCAGGGTTCAAAGCGGCTAGGCATTAAAAAGGCATCCGTACCAGCGTAGATGCGGCGAGACAAGGCATCGTTATACAGCAGGTAAGTTGCCATGCGTCCCGGGTAACGGGATGCCAATTGCCACATTTGGGTTTCGTAGTAGCGATCGCCTGTCCCTAACAACACAAATTGCGCGTCAGTATATGCTAGGAAGCGATCAAGAATTTGGATGACTAAATCCAAACCTTTTTGCTCTACTAACCTAGTTACCATGCCAATTAAAAAGGCATTGGAATTAACTTCTAATCCGACTTCTTCTTGCAGCCCAATTTTATTAGCTTTACGTTTATCTAAAGTATCAGTAGTAAAGGTTTGGGCAATATATTTGTCGTTTTCTGGGTTATAAACTTCTGTATCGATGCCGTTAATAATCCCAGATAATTTACCACTAATAAAAGACAGCAAACCTTCGATAGTTTCTCCGTAAGCAGGTGTTTTAATTTGCTCGGCGTATGTGGGAGAAACTGTATTTACCCTATCGGCAAATTGCACTGCGGCTGCCATCGTGTTGTGTCCTTGCATATACCAAGGACACCAAGTAATTTTTTCTAAATACCAACGCCAAGGCCCTTGATAAGCCAAGTTATGAATAGTAAATACGCTGGTAATATCTGGATCTTGGTTCATCCACACCGGAATCATGCCAGTATGCCAGTCATGACAGTGGACAATTTCTGGCTTCCAGTAATTCCAGCAAAATTCTGCGGCACCGTTGGCAAATAAAGTGAACCGCCAATCTTCATCCTCTCCTGAATAAATGCGGCGAGGCATAAAAGCAGGATGTCCAAACAAATACAAGGGAACATCAGTACCAGGGAGAATGCTTTCGTAAACAGCAAAGTCCTGAAACATGGCATATCCCCGCCAGATGGGTTCCTTGGGAATCTCCATTTTGTCTGGCAGGAAGCCATAGTAAGGCAAGAATATGCGTACATCATGCCCCATTTGTCTCAAGATTTTGGGCAATGCTCCGACAACATCACCCATTCCACCAACTTTTGCAACAGGAGCTGCCTCTGCTGCAACAAATAGAATCCGCATGGTAATATATGTTTCCCCGATTCTGCCTACACAGCGATCAGTTTTCAGTTACTTATAGGACTTACACCGCTTGCATATGTTCTCGTCAAGAGTCAAGAGTCAAGAGTCAAGAGTCAAGCTTGTTTGGACATTTGACATTTGACACTGGACAGCTTTGGCGGTAAAAATATGACACGCAGCTTTAGCCCTAACTCAGTTATCACTGTTTCACTGTTCACTGATTACTTATCTAACCATATCAGGTTGCGGAATAGCTTAAGAACCTCTTTGGATTTCAGTAAAGATCACATCCAAAATTTCTTGTGCCCCTTGTTGACGCAACAGATTTGCTAGTTCTGTACCTAACTGTTCGGCATTTTTGGCTTCGCCGGAGACGGTATCTTTCACCAGCTTTTGCCCATCTACGCTGGCAACAATTCCGGTTAATGTTAATTGGTCACCATTAATTTCAGTGTTAACACCGATGGGAACTTGGCAACCACCTTCCAAATCGCGTAAGAAAGCGCGTTCAGCTAAACAGCGATCGCGTGTTTGGGGATGTTCGATAGCTTTTAGTAAAGATATCAACTCAGTATCATCAGCACGGCATTCAATACCCAATGCACCTTGCCCAACAGCATGAAGCGAAATTTCTTTTGGTAGAATTTGGTGAATGCGATCGCTCATTCCCAATCGCTCTAAACCTGCTACTGCCAAAATCAACGCATCATACTCACCCGCATCTAATTTAGCCATGCGTGTATTCAAATTTCCCCGTACATCCTTAAATGTAAAATGGGGGAACTGATTGCGTAACTGTGCCAAGCGCCGCAGAGAAGATGTACCGATGACAGCACCCTCTGGTAAGGTATCAATTGTCTGACCTTTATACTTTTCGTGCAACACCAAAGCATCTGCTGGGTTTTCCCGTTCGGTAATTGCTGCTAATGTTAACCCTTCTGGTAAATTAGTAGGCAAATCCTTCAGGGAATGAACCGCAAAGTCAATTTCCTTGTTGAGCATTCCCACTTCTAATTCTTTGGTGAATAATCCTTTATCACCAATCTTGGCTAATGCTACATCCAGGATTTTGTCGCCTTGGGTAGACATGGTATGAACTTCAAAAGCAATCTCAGGATAGCTTTTTTGGAGTTGCTCTTTTACCCAGTGGGTTTGAACCAGAGCAAGTTGACTCTTACGAGAACCAATACGAATTGTGCGTGTAGGACTGGAAACAGCTGAAGTCATAAAACAAAATGTCAAACAAGGCGATAAATTCACTCTCATCTAGACTACCGCAGTGAGTGACTTACCGGATGCTAATTGCTTAATTTCGGTTAAGTTTAATTGCGAATTTCTTTACATTTATTTACCAAATAAACGATGAAGTGAAAATGTGTACAAGTCAATCTTAGTAGGGTGTGTTACGGCTATGAAAGGATATCGAACACAGAGACAATGATATTGAGCCGTAACGCACCGCCGCATTGATAGTACGTTAGGCTTTGACTTTATAAATAACCTCTAAGGATTAACGATGAAGTGAAAATTTGTACAAGTCAATCTTAAGTAGGGTGTGTTACGGCTATGAAAGGATATTGAACACAGAGACAATGATATTGAGCCGTAACGCACCGCCGCGTGAATGGTGCGTTAGGCGCTAGGATATTTCTTGCGCGACAAATCATATTGAAAACAAGCGCCTAACACACCCTACATTAATCTTATTTAATTTCCCCCTTCACCCTTCCCCCTCATCCTTCAGTATTAACGATCTGAATTAAGATATTCCTCTAATTGTTGAGTACGTTGCTGTGTAGTCTGTTCCAAGCAACCAAAATAAATAGTAGGTGCAATAGTTCCGCCTTCATATTGGCTTGTTTCAAACTCACAATTAGCATCACGAAACTTAATCCATGCTTGCTGTGCAGTAACTAATTTCTTCTTACTGGAACTAGATAAAGTTGGCACAAGTTTTTGATAAACCTGATTCAATTTTTTATCAGCATTCTGATAGGATATTTGCGCGCATTGATTAATCTCAACTTGAGTTTGAGCATTATTACAGTTGAGCTTTTGCGCTAATTGTATCTTTGAAGTTTCCTGTATTGGGCTTGCCATTACCAAAGTGCCAATAGACAAGCTGCTGAGGGGAATAATACTGAAAAAATATGGTAAAAAACGATTCATAATATTTTGACAGTTACGTGTATGCATCAAAATAGCATAAAGCTGATGCGATCGCATTGTGAGTCGATAAAATGGCATTGTCACTCGATACAATGAGATTGTGAGCCGATGCGATGTCTACGACAAGTCGCTACTCTTCGAGAACGCTTCGCGAATGCGTCTACGCATAATCATGGGGAAATATTATGAATCTTGAACAAGCGGTGTTATACAAATTGCGGCAGCTACCTATAGATAAGCAACAAGAATTATTGGATTTTGCAGAATTTCTATACCAAAAAACAAATAAAAAACCTGCTTTACTCAGTGTGAGAGGTTTATGTAGTGATTTAAAGGTAGATATTACAGAAGAAGATATTGCTAATGCACGTCAAGAAATGTGGGGTAATTTTCCTAAGGATATTGATTAATGATATCAGTAGTAGCAGATACACACGCTTTAATTTGGTACATTTTTGACGTAGATAAACTATCCGCAACAGCATTAACAGCATTGGAACAAGCAGTTAATGCAGGTAATCCTATTTACATCTCAGCTATCACAATCATAGAGATTTCTTATTTAGTTGAGAAAGGAAGATTTGCAGAGGAAGTGCTTACACGAATTTTAAATGCGTTGGATGATCCCAATGTCGGCATTGTACTTGTACCAGTGGATCGCAATATTTCAGGAATTATTAGACAAATTGACAGAGTAACTGTTCCTGATATGCCTGATAGGATTATTGCAGCCACCGCTTTTTCTTTAGGTATTCCCTTGGTGACTCGTGATTTGCGAATTCAAGCTTTAACTACAATTCAGACTATTTGGTAGCAAGTAGATGCGATCGCATTCTCACCCAAACAGAGAAATTGTGAATTGGTGCGATCGCATAATTAATTTACGTCAAATCCTCTTCTGTTAGATCAGCGATTTTCATTAATGCTCTTAAAGTCCCAATTTTCAAGTCTTGATTTCGATGAACTGGAATAGAAAGTATTTTATTGAAATCAGAACTTTGGTAAATGTGATGACTACTATTTGCGACTTCTAACCAGCTTTCTATTGCATCTTTTAAATTACTTAATACCTCCTCCATTGTCTCACCTTCAGTAATACAACCGGGAAGTGCTGGAACTTCAGCCCAATAGCCACCTTCTTCTGCTGGATGAATAATTGCTTTTATTTTCATCGGCTTTGCTGTTCTTGGCTTATATTCAATTATCCGGTTTTTCGGATTCTAGGGCAAACAAAAAACGTAATCAATCACAGGGCGATGTCTACGTCAAGCCGTTCCGCGTCTACGCATTGTTATAAAAGTCAGAACTAACAGATTTGAGAAAAAGGTTAGTATGATGATTGCTAGTTGCAAAAGGCGGCGAACAGTTATGACAGGTACTACAGCAAAGCAAAAAATACTTAAAGCCTTAGAGGATATGCCACAAGATGTTTCGTTTCCGGAGATTATGGAACATCTTTACTTTTTGTATAAGATAGAACAGGGGCTACAGCAAGTTGCAGATGGTGATATTATTTCCCATGCAGAAGCTAAAGCACAAATGAAGAAATGGCACAAATAAATTGGACATCTCAAGCACTTGATGATCTTCAGGCTATTGGTGATTTTATTGCACGAGATACACCAGCTTTTGCACAAGTGCTTGTAGATAAAGTCTTTGATGCGATACAGAGATTAGAGAATTTTCCGCGTTCGGGAAGAATAGTACCAGAAATTAACCAGGAAAACATTCGAGAAATTATTTTAGGAAGCTATCGGATTGTTTATTTGGTAGATGGGGACGAAGTAAGCATCTTGACTGTGTTTCATGCTTCAAGGTTGTTCAAAGTTTCTGACTTACAAATTAATAATGATGAAGACTAGATCGCATTCTCACTTCATAGTGAAATTGTAAATCGGTGCGATCGCAATATCTTTCAATACAATGCCATTCTTAGTCAAGACAATAGTATTATTGGTGGATGCGGCTTAACTAATTACACAATGTCACTGTGAATTGAGCGAAGCCTTTCCGAAGGGTAGCAATCCCAGCCCTTGCGATTGCTTTGTTTAACTCGTAATGACTGTAAATATTTTTGTTTAAATATTTCACAGAATTTACTATTGTGCATGAGATAGCAGAAAAATTTATTTAGGCGAACTCCGATTTGCTAAATTTCCTGGTATCTGCTTAATTACTTCGTTAATGAATAATGGTTACTTTTTGTAAATGGACTAGTTTGCTCTGGGTAATTATTAACATTTTTAAAATCTTTATAATATTCTATAGCTTGGTTTATTTCTTTTTTATGCGTTAGTAAATTATCATAAGTTTTATTATTCATATCTTGAATTTGTTGATAATTACTATTAGAACTAATTAAATTTTTATGTGATTCTAAAATCTTTTTACTTGCTATAATTTCTTTTTCGGCTTTATCCCATTCGTTAAGTTTCTGGTATGCTTGAGACATCGAAGTAAATAGCATTGCTTTTTTTAATTCGTGATTTTTAATTTCATAAGAGAAACCTATTTGTTCCCTTACCTGACTTGCTGAAGATGATAGGTCTTTCTTATCAAGTGTTTCGCCCAGGTTAGATAATTGAGAAACATATTTAGTATTTTCTCGAATTTCTTGAATATCCTTACCTGCCCACATTATAGAAATTGCTGCTCCTAATGATGTCAGCACTAAAACAACTGAACCTATGCGAATACGTTTTTGAGCTTTCTGATTAGCTTCAGCTAGTTTTTGATTGGCTTCAGCCAGCATCAAATTTCTTTTCTCTGCTGCTTCTTTATCTTTTCTCTCACGTTCCAAAGCAGCTTCTTGTTCTTGAACAGCAATCTCTTCTTGAATTTCTTGCTCTTTACTAGCTGCTAAAAACTGCCTATCTTGATAACTTAAACTTTTATCCCTTGCCCATGCTTCAGCTTCTTGTAAAGCCTTTCCCCGCAATAATCGTGAGCTATCCTTTCCCTCTGAAGCCACCCAAAAACGGAAATTTTCTGAATATGGACGCAGATTTCTTAATTGACTATCTATCCAATTTTGATTAAAAACTTCTTGATATATGCGATTATAAACTATTAAATTATTTTGCTGCCTAAAAACTAATCCTGAAAGCTGTAACTCACTTTGCTCTAAAGTATCATCAGCTGTAATCTCAGATTGTTCATCTCTCAATCTAATTTGCTGATACAGTTCTAGTAAATATCCAGCGCGTTGTTCATCGCCCAAAATTCGAGCTTGAATTGTTCGTAAATGCTCAGGCTCATCTTGAGATTCCCAATTTTCAATAATCCGCGATTTTACTACCTGCTCAACATTGCGAGGATTGTCTTGCAAAGATTCTTCAATCATCAACTGACACAATTTTTGCGTCAAAAATGGTTGTCCTCCTGTCCAATATAAAATTTCCTCCATGACTGCTTGAGGCTGAGAAAATCTCTCTGATATCCCCTTAGCTAATGGCTCAACTTCATGCAATTGAAAACCAGTCAATGAGATAGCTTGACCAATATTAAACGGAGTGCGTTGTTTATCCTCAATTAAATTGCTAGGTGATGCGACTCCCAACAAACAAAAGGTCAGGCGATTATATTCAGGATTATCAACCCGCTTGTTATAACAGGCGCGAATTAGTGCAAAAAAATCATCTGTAGGAAATTTCAGACTGAGTACGCTATCAATTTCATCAATAAAAATAACGATATTTTCTTTAACTTCAACCAGTAATATTTCTTCTAAAAACTTGCGAAATCTTGTCACCAGGGAATTTAATTGATTAGCTTCCCACCAATCACCAAAATCTACATCTAAGTCAAATGTTTCAATTAAATTATCAATTAAATCTGCATACCATTGTTCCGGTGGTACATTTTGAATCCCCCCAGCCGAAAGGTCAATTGCTGCACATTGTACACCTTCTTCTCTGAGTCTTTGCATGGTACGCACACGCAAGCTAGACTTTCCGCTTTGTCGGGAGTTCAAAACATAACAAAACTTTCCCGCTTTTAATCCTGCATACAAATCACTGTCAGCTTGGCGTGTAACGTAGGTGCTAGCATTTTCCGGTAAACTTCCAGAGAATATATATTGGTCATTTGTCATTTGTCATTTGTCATTGGATTTAGCTTTTGTAGGGTGCGTTATGGACTTTAGTCATAACGCACCGAAAATCTCTAATGGTAAGAGTAAGAGTGCGGTACAATACATTTTACAAAATTATGAAAATCTCGGATGGTGCGTTAGCCTGCGGCGTAACACACCCTACAAAATTGAGCAGGGATAAGCATTGAGTTTAAGTTGATATTATCCTAAACGCACTGCGAAATACTGACGATATAATTCATAACTGGGAACACAATCATTACCTGAAAGTTTTACCAATCCTAAACTATGTAACTTAAATGCAACCTCAGTATCTAACCTGACGGGTGCATTCGCCATTACCACTTGTTTATACCCTAACTCAAGCTGAGAATTATGTTGTAAATGCCATAATTGCTGTCGCAAATGGTCGCTAAAAATTCCCTGTTCTGTTGGCGCAAGCTGCAAAAGTTCTTTGATAGTAGCTTGGGGATTTTGCAGGTAAGCTAGTGCTTGCTGGATTAAATCAGGGTGTCCTCCTACTAACGCCATCAACTCATTCAAAGCTTGTGTACCTAACTTATCTGCTAATTCATACTGTTGGGCAAGAAATTCTACTTGTTGGAGATTAAATTCAGTTAACTCAATTGGTAATCCCACATTAAATGGTGAATGATTAGTATCTAAAGTAGGATATGATTCCGTAGAATGAACTACAACTAATCGCAGCTTCTTCCAGAGATTACCAATTTTGTCGCCTTGTTTAGCTGCTTCATACCATCCCCGCAGTAATAAACAGAATGAGGGGAAAATCTCTGGATATGCAAATAATCTCTCAAAATTGTCGATAGCTAATATTAAAGGGCTATCACTAGCAGCTAATAAATATTTTTGGAAATAGCGAGTACAGTTTTTATTTAATCCAAAAACATCTTGCCAGTATTTATTTAATTGCGGTTCTAGTTCCAGGCTATCGGCAACATCAACACATAACCATTGTAAAAATGTTTTTGCGTCAGCTAGAATCTCACTATCAGCCAGTTTTAAATCTAATTTCGCTGTTCGATAACCTTGCTGTCTCCCATGATTAAGTACTTTCTCTAACAACAATGTTTTGCCCATTCTCTGCGGCGACCTAATGCGAATTAATGCCCCAGGTTGCAAAATTGCCTCATAACATTTCGCCTCAATTGGCGGTCTTTCTACATATATTGTCTTTGCCTCTGCTGTAGAATTTAATGATGCTGTATCTGATTTTGTAATTAATTTAGGTGTGAGATTTTCTGCTATTCCAGCTACACGAATCAAGCTACAACCTAACTTATAAGCAAACTCATAACCTTTATCTGCGCCTAGCGCATCATAAAAACCTACTGCAAATTCAATAGCTGCTTTATCACCAATTCTCTGACTCATGCCGACAACATAATTAATATGTCTTGCTATTTCCCCAGCTTGATATTGAGAAAAACAGGCATTGAGTACAACACATTCTACTTGGTCAGCAAATAATTGAAATAACCCAGCTAAAGCTTCCCCATCAACTAATTTAATTTGACCAGATTCATCTTCAAATACTAAACCTTCTTCTCCAGTTCCATGCCCAGAAAAGTGAATAATCTGCGGTTCGTATTCTAAAATAGCTCTGTGTATATCTCTGTAACGTACTGCTTCTGCTGTAGCTATGAAATATTGGTCACGATTCTTTGACCTTTTCAATCCTTCCTTAATTTCGCGCATCTCTTCACCCAAACGCAATGGATTGGTATCTCTGGGATTTGCGGATAAAAGCAGGATTTTCCGAGTTTGATTATAATCACTCATTATGCAATTTGCACGGGATAAGCCTAAAATTTAGGTTAAACTGGCAGATATCTACATTTTGAGTATGCGGTTTTTCGGAATCTATTACAAGCAGGGTGAAGTATGAAAATATAGAGATATATTAGGATGTGTATTTGATTTGTGAAAAGATACATAGATGCGTTACGCTGTCGCTAACGCATCCTACAGCACTCAAACATCAAATATAAATTCAATCCCTTTCCCCCAATTCTTTAAATCGGCAACCTGTCGGCAGGAGGAAGTAAGAATTTTATAGGTATGTTATGAATAATTTTGATATTTTAATGAGATTAGTTATTAAGTTTTCATTTATATGAAGCGTTCCGCCTGTCTTATTTTTAATCCTGTTGCTGGTCAGGGAGACTCAGAACTAGAACTCAATCAAATTCGTGCATTATTAGAACCAGAAATAGATTTAGATGTTTACTTCACTACCGAAGAAGTTGGTGCTGATAAACTAGCGCAGGAAGCAGTGGCGCGTGGTGTAGATGAAATTATTGCTTCTGGGGGCGATGGGACTCTCTCGGCGGCGGCTGCTGCTGTAGTTAATACAGGGATTCCTTTAGGGATTATTTCACGAGGTACAGCGAACGCCTTTGCCACAGCTTTAGGGATTGCTGATACTATTGAAGCCGCTTGTGAGAATATTTTGCAAGGTGCAACTCGCAATGTAGATATAGCCTACTGTAACGATTTGCCAATGGTGTTGCTGGTAGGCGTGGGTTTTGAAGCGGAAACCGTAGAAAAGGCAGATAGAGAAGCCAAAAACCGTTTTGGGATTATGGCGTATGTTCTCGCCGGACTTCAGCAATTGCGGGAGTTAGAAAGTTTTGATGTGGAAATTGAGACAGAAGACAAGATAATTAAAACGACTGCGGCGGCTGTCACAGTAGCCAATGCTGCACCGCCGACTTCCGTGTTAGCGCAAGGGCCAGCCGGGATTCTTTATGATGATGGACTGCTAGATTTAACGATTGTAGCTCCCGTGAATAAAGCAGGTGCGATCGCAGCTACATATCACCTCTTTCAAACTGCTTCAGCCGGTCATCCAGTGGAACGCGATGACATTGGCTACCTCCGCGCCAAACAATTTAAAATCACCACAGAACCACCACAAAAAGTTGTCTTAGATGGTGAAATCATCGGCTCAACCCCCATTGAAGTCAAATGCGTCCCCGGCGGTTTAACGCTGTTTGTCCCCCAGGTAGAAGAAGAAGTACCAGTTGAGAAGTTAGATGGACTACCCAATTTGGTAATTGAGATGAAAGAATCGGGGGAATAGGGGACTGGGGATTGGGGACTGGGGACTGGGGATTGGGGAGATGAGAGGGAAATCCTCATTAGCAATTACCCATTACCCATTACCAATGCCCCATGCCCAATGCCCAATGCCCAATGCCCACTTGAGGAGTAAATTCTATTGAAACTAGTTTCTGATCCGGCGATCGCAAAAAAAATTAGTAAGATGCAGCAACGGGTAAAATGGCAAGACCCGTTAATTTTGGCACGCGGGATTGACCAAACTCGCTTGGTTCTGGATGATGGTCACGCGGATGATGGGGAATTTTCGTTTTTGGTTGTGGGTGATAGTGGTTCTGGGACGCACAAGGGACACGACCCCCAAAGACGGGTAGCGGAATTGATGTTACCCCACCATGATGAATGTCGTTTCATGTTGCATACTGGCGATGTGATTTATTTGGTGGGGTCGAGGGAGTATTATCAACAAAACTTTATCCAGCCTTATCGGGAGTTTCTGGTGGGGAGAGAACAGCCGAAGAAGATTCCCTATGACAAAATGGTTTTTCGGTTGCCGATTTTACCTGTACCGGGAAATCATGATTACTATAATCTGCCAATTTTATTTGGTTTAGCTTCGGTGACTACATTACCCATTCGGCGCTTGTTAAAATCGCGGCTGGATCTAGATGTGGGTTTATATGGTTCAGGAACGGGTGAAGCTTATGCCAGAGCATTTTTAGATTATCTCTGCGGTATCCAATCTCCGGTAGATTTAGCTAATCATTTAGATAAATATTACACCGCAAATACAGATAGCGGTCGCTGTCTCTCTTATCAGCCGGGAAGCTTTACTCGCTTGCCAAATCGTTATTATACGTTTCGCTATGGTGGCATAGATTTCTTTGCACTGGATTCTAATACATTTAACGATCCGCCACCACTGCCTAATACTCAAGAAGGCAATAGCGATCGCAGAATTTTAGAAAAACGTCGCGCTAGTTTAGAACAAGAAAAGCAGCAAATTACAGCCACCTCAGCGCTGCTAAGTCCCAGCAATCCCAAGGATGCGGAACAATTAGATGATTTACAAGTTAAACTCACCCAAATTGAGGAAATTATTGTTGATATTGAAAAGCAGTTAGACAGTAACAAAATAACAGTGACAGATATCGAACAGCTAGACTGGCTAAGGCAAAGGCTAATTGAATCCTGGCACAATAAAGAAGTGCGTGGCAGAATAATTTATTTTCACCATCCCCCCTACGTCACCGAAGCGACAAAATGGCAACAAGCGCAAACATTAGCAGTGCGTACCCGTTTGCGTGGGGTGTTAGATGCAGTAGCAGAAAAATTAGGTTCCCTAACTGAGGGTCGTCCTTTAGTTGATTTAGTGATTAACGGTCATGCCCATTGTCTAGAATATCTGCAAACCGCAGACACCGGACACGCTGATTCCCATATTCCCTGGATTGTTTGCGGTGGTAGCGGTTTTAGTTTGCGTCGCCAACGGGAAGAAGGGCCGGAGGTGCGGGAAATCATGGCAGATGGCGAGAAATTAGTAGCGCGATCGCAACTTTTCATCGGACGCAGCGGCCAGGGTTCCAACAAACACAGACCTTATTCTTGTTTGCGAATTGATGTTAAAGGCGAAGGCCAGCCTAAATTTATTGTCCGGCCTTTAGTGGCTGAATGGTATCAGCGACAATGGTGCGATCGCGAAATTGAGCCGTTTGAAATCTAATTCAAACATTGAGATTATTTCTGCGCCTGAATTACGATTACACGCCCATCCGCTTTGATAACTTGGATACCATTTTCTAACACAATCATGGGCACTTTCCAATAAGAATGACCGCAGATCGCTAATAAATGATTTGTGAGATTTATTGTTTCTAACTCACGGCGAATAGATTCTTGCCCAACCAAATTACCTTGTGGATCGTTTGGCCCTTCATGTAATATCAAAATATCTGGCGATCGCTTCAGCAATTCCCTAATTGTTCTCAGAAATTCTTTTTCTGTCCGCCTAAATGGTTTGCCTTTTTTGCCAATAATACCAGAAATTCCGGCTAGACTAAGCGCACCATTTATTTTCATTTCACCATCAAGATAGTAAATATTCCGAGTCTGCTGAAAAATTTGCATTTCTAATGGTGTATTACCGAAACTATCGTGATTTCCTGCAACACCAGCCACCCAACGAAATCTCCGATTAAAAGCTAACCAAATTTCTCGGACATCACCAACTACTCCACCACGCCTATTGACCTCTGCATACAAATCACCTGCGAAGATCATCCCTGTATTTTTTAATGAAGGTATGTTACCGATTTCTGCCAATATTTCTAATTCTTCAAGCAGCAGATAAGCAAGCAGTTTTTGATTTTTAGGGTCAACTCCTTGCAAATCGCTAGTAACAATAATTGCCTCTAAATTATTCGGTAGAGAATCAACTTCTGCTGATAAAATTGGTAAATTTCTTGCAATTACGCCAACACCACCAGAAGCGGCTGTGAGATACGGTATCTGATGAATTGGTGAGTGAGAAATTGAGATAATTTGCATCTTGGTCAACTAGATCAATGGAATCGCGATCGCAACTGTTCATCGGACGTAGCGGCCAGGGTTTCAACAAACACAGACCTTACTCTTGTCTGCGAATTGATGTCAAAGGCGATGGTCAGCCTAAATTTATTGTCGATGTCAAAGGCGATGGTCAGCCTAAATTTATTGTCCGGCCTTTAGTGGCTGAATGGTATCAGCGGCAATGGTGCGATCGCGAAATTGAACCATTTGAGATTTAGCGCTTGGATAAGATAGCTAAAGCTGCATCCGCGATTAATTTATTGGTCTTGGTTGTGAAATGTACTTGATCCCAAAATACATACTCATCTGGATTGCTAGATTCTACCAGGGAGCTAGCTTGAGTTGTGTTTGTGAAACCAAATTTTTGCGGATGTGCGATCGCATCATCCACAACAGACTTGACATCGAACAACATTAAATTAATTTTGTCTTCAAAAGTATAGGCAATTTCTTGCAAAGATGCGTTATGTTTTTCTACTAATTGACTCACTAAATGGGAATTTGTAATCTGATTAACTTCTGGTGCTAGAGGTGTTTTACCAATATCAATAACATTAACTAACAAAATATTTCTGGCACCTGATGCAATTAAATTTTGTATTGCTGTAGAAATATTGGCGATAGTAGTAATAGTATCGCTATATTTGGGAATGCCATTCACAAATGGCGCATAATCCGCAGCGCCAGCCCAGATAATATATAGTGCATTCGGCTGAATATGTGGCTTGCGGCTGATATATGAATCTATTTGTTGTTGCAATCCTGGTAAATCTGGTAAGTCTGGAATCACCGCCGGAAATAAATTTTCTGTCCCTGTGGTTGCGCCTCCAATGGCAAAATTGCTCCCGTGATTGCTTGAGCTATTTTCTGTACTTGCTTGTATGCTTAATTTTAAAGTTTCTGCGAGATAGTCAATCCACAGCATACCATTAGAGAATCGTCCATGATAGTTGGGCGGTGCAGCTAGAAGACCACCTGTAATATTGAAAGCATTACCAATATCAGAATAACTATCACCAAAAATGTAAAGATTGCTGAAGTGTTTTAGCTCTGTCATATCTATGCAATACTTCCTGATAATCAACATAATTGCGCTACAGGTATAGCATAGAAATTTTAAAAATAGGTTTATTGGCGGAGAAGGTTTATTGTTGAGCTATTAAACTTATTGGGTAATTGGCAGACTAATTCAGGATTTACGCAACTGGTACACACATCTTCTGATTTAAGAGTCAACAGTCAAGGGTCAAGGGTCAAAAATTCAGGTTTTTTTGACTTTTGACTCTTGACTCTTGACAGCCTAAAAGAAAAACAATGTGAAACTTGCGTAATTCCTATAATTTATATTTTTTACTTCTATCGTTATTTCTCTCGCTTCTACGGGAAATCTAGAAATATAAAAATCATGATATCAGCAGGGAAAATATTGTGTCGCCATTGTTCGGGATTCTAGGGTATGAAATCACAGAAGTTGTCCATGAGGGGATAGACACCATTCTTTACAAGGGAACTTCCCAGAAGAACCAACAACCAGTAATTCTCAAAGTACTGAAAGCTGACAACCCTAGCCTCGAAGAGATTTTTCGACTCAAACAAGAATATAAAATTCGCGAAAATTTAAATTTAGAAGGTGTGGTTAAAGTTGATAGCATCGAAAACTATGAACATCGTTTAGTTCTGGTGTGCGAAGACTTTGGCGGTATTAGTCTTAAACAATGGCTGTCAGCTAATCAACCTTCTCTTCTCTGTTTCCTCAACATCGCAGTTGCATTAGCCAGAACATTAGACTCTCTGCATCAACAGCACATTGTCCACAAAGATATTAAACCTGCGAACATCATCATCAATCCTCAATCCCAGCAGGTGAAACTCACCGACTTCGGTATCGCTTCCCGGTTGGATAAGGAAACTCCCCAAATTACCAATCCCAACCACATGGAAGGGACTCTGCCGTATATGTCGCCAGAACAAACAGGACGCATGAATCGTTCTGTTGATTACCGCAGTGATTTTTACTCATTGGGAGTAACATTTTACGAAATACTCACAGCCCAACAACCCTTTCAAAGTAATGACCCCTTAGAGTTAATTCACTACCATATTGCCAAGCAAGCAACGCCTATTCAGCAGTTGAACCCAGAAGTACCCCAAGCCTTAGCAGCAATTGTCGCCAAACTGATGGCGAAGAATGCTGAAGACCGCTATCAAACTGCGGCTGGGCTATTGGCAGATTTAGAATTATGTTTAGAGCAACTCAAGATTCAGGGGATAATATCCAACTTTACACCCGGAGAACGCGATCGCACAGCGAATCTGCTCATTCCCCAAAAACTCTACGGACGGGAAACAGAAGTATCTATGCTACTATCTGCGTTTGAGCGGGTAGCAGCATCACAATCGCCAATTGAGTTGGTGCTGGTGTCTGGTTACTCGGGGATTGGGAAATCATCCTTAGTTAACGAAGTTCACAAGCCAATTGTTCGCCAACATGGTTATTTTATTCGTGGTAAGTTCGATCAGTTTCAGCGGAATATTCCTTATGCTTCTTTAATTCAGGCGTTACAAAGTCTAATACAACAGTTACTGACAGAAACTAATGCTCAATTAGAACTTTGGAAACAAAAGTTGCTATCAGCTTTGAATGGTAACGGACAAGTAATTATTGATGTTATTCCTGAAGTTGAACGGATTATTGGCAAACAGCCTTTAGTACCGCAGTTAGGTTTAAAAGAAGCACAAAACCGATTTAATCAGGTATTTCAAGCTTTTATTCAGGTCTTTACCCAAAAAGAACATCCTCTAGTCATATTTTTGGATGATTTACAGTGGGCTGATTCTGCTTCCCTTGATTTCATCCAAGTGTTGATGACTAACTCAGATGCTCAATATCTGCTACTAATTGGAGCTTATCGAGATAATGAAGTAACTGCTAGTCACCCTTTAAATAAAACCTTAGAGGAAATTTCTCAAGCCGGAACCATCATCAATAATATTGTGCTGTATTCCTTGGGTTTGAACCATGTACAGCAAATTTTATCAGATACTTTAAATGATGGAAAAAATAGCTCATCTTTAGCAGAATTACTATTTAATAAAACCCAAGGTAATCCCTTCTTCTTCACCCAACTCTTAAAAACCTTACACCACGATCAACTACTCAAGTTTGATTTTACTCAAAATTGTTGGCAATGGGATTTACAACAAATTCAAGCTACGGGAATTGCAGATAAAAGTGTCGTGGAGTTGCTAGCGGGTAATATTGCCAAGTTACCAGCCGCTACCCAAAATACGCTGAAATTAGCCGCTTGTATCGGTGCGCGGTTCAGTTTAAATATTTTAGCCACAGTCAGCGAACAGCGATCACTCCTCGTTGCTGCTGCTTTAGAACCTGCTTTACAGGCGGGATTAATTTTGCCTTTGAGTAATGAATACAGCATACCCCTATTATTTGCCGATGAAGAGTTGGAGATGATGGGGTTTGATAATTCGCAAATTACCTACCGTTTTTTGCATGATCGCGTGCAACAAGCAGCATATTCACTAATTTTAGAATCGCAGAAGCAAGCAACTCACTTTAAAATTGGTCAATTACTGCTGCAAAGCAAATCAAAAGCCGAAATTGAATCTCAAATTTTTGATATTGTCAATCAATTTAATTACGCCATAGAACTTTTTACTACACAGCCGCAAAAAGATGAATTAGCACAATTAAATTTAGTTGCTGGACATAAAGCCAAAGCCGCCGCCGCCCATGAACCTGCGGTAATTTATTTGCGAATAGCTAGAGGATTGTTAGCTGAAAATTGTTGGCAATCTCAATATAATTTAGCTTTAGATGCCTATGTTGAAGGTGCAGAAGCCGAGTATTTAATCACTAACTTTGATATAGCCAAAAATTTATCAGATATTGTAATTCAACAAGCAGCTAATTTACTCGATTTAGTCAAAGTCTATGAACTGATAATAGACATGAATATTGCCCAATCCCAACAATTTCAAGGCGTGAAAGTAGGGATACAGGCAGTAGAAATGTTAGGAATTGCTTTAGTTAAATATACAGGCGATCGCCACAGTTTACCGCAACTCCCATTGCTGTCAGATTTAGCGACTTTCCCAGAAATGACAGATCCATGTCATTTAGCCAGTATTCGCATTCTCAGCAAAATTTCTGCGGCTGCTTATCAATCTGCACCAGATATTTATCCCCAAATAGTTTTAACAATGGTGAATCTATGTCTAGAACATGGACATTCGCCATTAGCATCTTATGTTTATGGTGCTTATACTGCATTTTTGCAATCAATTATCGGCGATCCGGCTGCTGCTTATCACTCAGGAAAAATTGCTTTTAGTTTATTAGCACAATATCCTGCCAAAGAATTAGAAGTTAAAGTTTACATGGTAGTTAGTACCTATGCTTTACCTGGCAAAGAACATATAAAATCTACATTTAATCCCTTAATTAAAGGTATTCATAGCGGTTTAGAAGTTGGCAATATTGCTCATGCTGGTTTAACTGTGATTGCTTATTGTACGCAGCTATTTCTCTCAGGAGAAAACTTAGAATTAGTGAACCAGCGCCAAAAGGAATATATTGAGCTACTGCGAAAACTCAAGCAGCAGCCTTATATGAGATATGCCAGGATTTGGGGACAATTAGTTATCAATCTTCAGTGTGCAGTTGAGAAACCTTACGATTTAAACGGAGAGATATTTCATGAAGAAAATATTGTTTCTTGGTTTGAGCAACCTAAATACTATCAAGGACTGTTTGCAGCTTATATTGCTAAGGTAATGATTCTGTATATTTTTGCAGAATATGAGCAAGCGATTAATTATAGTGAAAAAGCTGCTCCTTATCAAAGAGCGACTTTAGGAATTATGTTGGCTTCTGTTTACTACTTCTACTATTCTTTGGCGCTGTTAGCTAACTATCCAAATATGGAAGTAGAGCAACAACAGAAAATCTTAGAACAAGTAGAGATTAATCAACAAAAGCTGAAGCATTGGGCAGAATATGCGCCATGTAACTTTCAACATAAATATGACTTAGTAGCAGCAGAAATCGCGCGAGTTCAAGGACAAGTTTTAGCAGCAATGAACTTGTATGATCTTGCTATTACTGGCGCTGCTGAAAATAATTATATTCAAGAAGCGTCTTTGGCGAATGAACGTGCTGCATTGTTTTACTTAGAATTAAGTAAAACTAAAATTGCCAAAACTTACATGACAGAGGCTTATTATGGTTACATTCAATGGGGAGCGATCGCTAAAGTAACAGACTTAGAAAAACGCTATGCTGATTTGATTCCGCGCAGTCAAGCCAGAGCTAAGAATCATCAAGGAAACTGTGATGATTGCTTAACATCAATGACATCTCATCAAAATCTTGCCAGAAATACCAGCAATACTAACAGCACTAACAATAGCTTAGACTGGGCAACAGTGATGAAAGCAGCAGAAGCAATTTCCAGTGAAATTATTCTGGATAATCTACTGAGAAAGTTGCTACATATTTTATTAGAAAATACAGCATCTCAAAAGGGCTGTTTGATTTTGGCGCAAGCAGGCGAACTATTTATCAAAGCCATTGATAAAGAACAAAACGATTCTTTAATCATTATGGAATCTACACCTGTAGAAAACAGTGCAGATGTCCCCGCTTCCTTAATTAATTATGTTGCTAGAACCCAGCAAGCTTTAATTTTAGGTAATGCTAGCCAAGCGAGTATTGCTAGCGCCGATCCTTACATTCTTCAGCATCAACCAAAATCGGTGTTATGTACGCCAATTTTGTATCAAGGTAAATTGATTGGCATCATTTATCTAGAGAATAACTTAACTACCGATGCCTTTACTAGCGATCGCCTAGAAATTCTCAAGCTGTTGTCAACCCAAGCTGCGATCGCAATTGAAAACGCCAGCCTTTACGCGCGCGAACAAGAAAAATCCCAGCAATTGCAACAATCCCTCGAAAAACTCCAGCGTACCCAAGCGCAACTCGTACAAACTGAAAAAATCTCTTCTTTAGGACAATTAGTAGCTGGTGTTGCTCACGAAGTCAACAATCCATTGGGTTTCATCAGTGGTAGCCTCTCCTATGCGGAACAATATATTGCAGATTTGATTGCTCACTTAAATTTATACCAACAGCACTATCCAAATCCTCCTGATGTAGTTCAGGAGCATAGAGAAGAGATTGAGATACAGTATTTACTAGAAGATTTGCCAAAGATGATTAGCTCTATGCAGCTAGGAAGCGATCGCATCAAAGATATTATGCAATCTTTGCGGAATTATTCTCGTAATGATAATGGGCAAAGAAAGCTGAGTGATATCCACAAAGGTATAGACACTACATTGATGATTTTGCAACATCGCCTCAAAGCAAAAGCTAATCGTCCTGCAATTCAGGTGGTAAAAAACTATGGTAATTTACCAAAAGTTCCCTGCTACCTGGGACAACTCAATCAAGTATTTATGAATTTATTAGCAAATGCCATTGATGCTTTAGAAGAAGCTAATGAAGGTAAAAATTATCAAGATTTAGAGCAACAACCCAACATAATTCATATTCAAACAACAGTAGAAGATGAATATGCAGTAATTAAAATTGCCGATAACGGACTGGGGATGTCACAAGAAGTACAGCAGCTACTTTTTAACCCTTTCTTTACTACTAAGCCTGAAGGTAAAGGTACAGGTTTAGGATTATCTATCAGTCAGCAAATTATTACCGAAAAACATGGCGGCTCTCTTGAGTGTAATTCTTCTCCCAGTCAAGGTACAGAATTTGTAATTCATTTGCCAATAAATTAATACAATTTTAGATTTTGAATTTTGAATTTTAAATTTATCAGTGCTTACGCAAAATTATTTATGTCATTGCGTTCGCTCTTGGCGTTCCCGAAGGCTTTACGCTCCACTCGCAATGACAAATATATATTTAATTTTGCATGACTACTTATTAGTAAATACAGTTCAGTTATAGCGTTTCCCAGGCAACTGAAGTACACACGAACCTTTTATATCAAAACAATCAGCTTCAAAAACGTACCTCACTAGATTGAGAAACGCTATAAGAAAATTAATTGATAACAAAACCAAAAAACCAGTTACCTAACAAAAAAGCAGAACAACAATTTTGGAGGGGGTTTGGGGGACGCAACCGTCACCCAATCGGGGGTTTGGGGGAGAATCCCCCAATTCTTCTGGCTTTTTTAATAACTGACAAATGTTGCAAATTCCTTAGTTACTACGCACAGTAATTACAGCCACCGGACACCGTGCTTTATTGAGAATAGCATCAACACGATGACCAAAAAATACGCGACCTGTGATTGTTTGAATACTGCTACCTAAAACAATTAAATCTACTTGTTTGGTATGGGCATATTTGAGAATTTCAAACTCTGGAATACCAGTCAAAATTGCTGTTTTTACCTCAGCACCAAATCCTCGCCCTACCTCAGCTTGCTGCTGCACAATCTGTTTAGCAATATCTGTGACTGAATGAATCGTTTGTTCTTCAAATAGAACATATTCACGCTGAGTTCGGTTGACGACATTGACTAACGTTACAGTTGCTCCAGTTTGAGCAGCAATTGTACTCGCAACCTCTACGGCGTGTAGGCTGTATTCATTGCCGCTAGTGGGTACTAAAATATGAGCGAGTTTGTGATAACCAGTAGGCTCAGTTGCAGATAAATTTGACTTCACTACCATTGTGGCGCAAGGAGATTCCTGCACTACTCGATCAACTAACAAGTTGAATACAGAACCACGAGAACGTTGATTTCCAGTTGCGCCTAAAACAATCAAGTCATAGCCTTTATGAGCTTCTTGAAGAATCACGTCGGCTTTGTTTTGTCCTGACTCAACTTTGGTATGCAGCAGCGAATCCGTGGGAAGATTTATCTCGCTAGCTACGGTAGCAATAGCATTTTCTGCTGTATTATCTTTAACGGCAGTTGCGACAGCTTTTACTGATTTCCGGAGTGGTTGTTGATCGCTTTTAGCGTATAAAGCTGTCACTTCTAAAGAATTTTGATGTGCTAAATGATTGACTAACTGAGCCGCTAACCTGACATTCGGCCCGCCTTGAGTGGGTACTAATACTCGTCGAATGCGCTTGATAAAGCTGCGGCTAGCTAGCTCTTCTTGCTCTAAGCGTTGGGCTTCTTCTTCACCGATAGAGACTTTAGAAAGTGACCAACGGAGCAAAGGCGGAGCCATCAAGGAGGTAACGATCGCCACCATAACGATAATAGAATACATCTGTGGATTCAGTACACCTAAGGAAACCCCAATGGTGGCGACGATAATCTCCATCGCGCCTCTCGCATTCATTCCCGATCCCATTGCGATCGCTTCCCAGTGGCTTAATCCACCAACACGCGCACCGAGATAAGCACCACTAAATTTACCAACACAGGCGATCGCCAACACCACCAAACCCACCACAAAAGTTTGTGGAACCAATAGTTGTACTAAATCTACCTTTAATCCGGCTGTGGCAAAGAAAATCGGTGCGAGAAACCCAGCCGTGATGAGTTCCAGAGTTAAACCCGCCTCACGACTAAAACGGGGTGATTGTCCTGCTAAAATTCCGGTGACAAATGCTCCTAATGCAGCTTCAATTCCTAATGTGTGAGTAAAAGCCGCTGCACTTAACGCCAACACCAACAAAGCGGACAAACTAGCTGTAGCACCACCAATATAATCATCTACCCAGCGTAGCGCCCAAGCCATGAGCGATCGCCCTATAGTAAAAGCAATTGCCAAAAACAGTACTGCACCACCAATTGACCTAAATACCGTCGGAAAATCAAATTTCCCACTAGTTGCTAAACCAGAAACTACCGACAGCAAAATCCAGCCTAAGGTATCATCAGTCATCCCCGCTGCCAGAGTCACCTGACCAATATCCCGGCGAATTAGCTTTAAGTCCATTAATACCTTAGCTATTACTGGTACTGCGGAAATACTCATCGCCGTAGCAATAAACAAACTAAAGATTAATCTTTGCTCAGGATTTGCTAAAAAGCTTTCTGGGAGAAACCAACCTAATCCCAATCCAGTTGCAAAGGGAATGATGATCCCCCCCAAGGAAATTAGTAATGCTGTTTTGCCTTTGCGAACTATTAAGTTAAGGTCTGTTTCTAATCCTGTGACAATTAGTAAGAACAGCACACCTAACCAAGACACAACTGAAAGCAAATCAGACTGCGCCTGACTTTTAGGAAAAATATGATGCTGTAAATTTGGCAGAATCCAACCAAATACTGATGGGCCTAATAGTACCCCAGCGAGTAATTCACCTACCACTGGTGGTAACTTAATCCGACGCATAAATTCGCCCAAACCTCTAGCCACTAGCAGTAGCAAAGCCAATTCCAGCAACACTAATAGCAACTCATGATGACCAAGAGGTTTAATTAAACCTTTTGCTGGTAATGCACTAGAGGCGAATAAAAAGTTTAGCAGTTGATTCATGTTTTCAGTGGTGTTTGAATAATGCTAATGGATGAGATTATTAATAATAAAATCAATGACTTTACATAAAAATAATGATGAGGAAAAACCCTCATCATTCAACTTACAGTACCCCTATAAAACTTAGAGAAATTTGACGGCAACAATGCTAGACAATGCCTGGCCCTTTACCGCGAACATCATCCTTATCTGTTAATTGACCTTCCTTATCTTCATTCGCTTCTATTAGTTCTTCTGAACGGTTGGCAATATCTTGTTCGACTTCTTGACGTGCATCACCAGGAACTTCGTAATACATTTCTGGCTCAACTGCATAGTTGTTTAATAAACCTTCTTTATCTACAGTGTAGCCATCGGTGGTACGAATACTATCGCCCTCAGTTTGGTCGTCAGTAGGAGCGCTAGCTTCTCTTTCTTCTGTGGGGAGTGTTTTGTATAAGTCTCCTTCTCTTTCTTTACGAGCAGCGGTTTCTGCTGGAACAATACCTCTATCATATACATCAGATTCAACGCGATCTGAAGAGTCTATTGCTCTATTAAAATCTTTATTACTCATAATTTATGTCCTCGTTAAAACATTTTGTTCATTACTTCTTTGATTAGATTACGGTTTGAAAAAAGATAAAGATACTATCTTGAGAAGGGAATTAATTTGCATGAGTAAGTATTTACTCTATCAAAAGATATATCTTGATTGGTAATTTTAGACTTTTTCCTGCATTTCACAGCCTTTGAGAAAGGTTACACCAATTTGAAAAAAGAATGCGACAAACTGTAGGGGCAAGGCATTGCCTTGCCCTCTAGAATATATTGATGTATCGCACACATTATTTGAATTGATATTAGATAAATTGAAAAACAATTTGCAATGCATCAGTAACGCACGAAAGGCATTGCTAGAGGTGCCGTACTCTCGCTGCTAACGCACCCTACTGGACTAATAAAAATAATAAATAATATATAGAAATTAGATGTGATTTTTGAAAAAATTTCAGTAACACACGAAAATTTAGACCAGAGATGCGTTACGCGATCGCTAACGCATCCTACTGGACTGACAAGACTAAAATGTGGCAATATAATTTTCTTGTGGGGTGGACATCTTGTCCGCCCAGGACGGGCAAGATGCCCATCCCACAAGAGTTTGAGCAATGCACTATTTTAGCCTTGCCACGCTACTACATGGAAAGTAAAAATAAAATTACTAAAGCTTAAAGCACCGTCGCGTGGATGGTGCGTTACTCAAAGTAGCCCAACGTAGTGGCGCTACCGTATGGTACTCCTGCGGAGAAATAGTATCCGCAGAAGCATATACAGCAGTCAGCACTCAGTAATGGGGTTTGCGGTACTTATTTACCCAAAATCTGTGCTTTAAACTGGTTAATTTCCCCAACTAATTCTTGTCGAGTGTTGGCTTTGAGTAGATAACGGAAGGTTAACCAGCCTGTATAACCAATTCCAATCAACTCAAAAGTTGGTGCGATTAAAGGAATACTATTGAGTGCAGACAGGATTGCTAATACTACTTTGAGTGTGACAATCGCTGACAAAATTAAAATGATAGTCACCAAAGGCTGCTGGTATTGCTGATAAAAGCCGCCTAAATATTCCGGCAAATTTGCCAAAAAATCAGAAACATTGCTCAAAATTTCCTGCAATTCTGAATTAGAATTTTTAGCAGGTGGTAGCTTTGGTAAGTTTTGATTGTCTGCCCCTGTAAGAGCTATTGCCCCTTCTGCTGAGTTAGAATTGGCTACTTCAATTGGCTGTTCTTGGGTTTCCATAAGTTTTATATGTTCGGTAACACAACAGTTTTTATAGGTGATGGAGCTTCACTCATAATAATAGTACTTATTCTATAAAAATTACCTAAGTTTTTATTCAAAAGTCTATAATCAAGGAAAATTTTTCTTTGATTATAGACTATTAAACTTGTAATTTAGATTTTGGGGTTATGTGCATTGCACCCTGTTTAGAAAAGTGAATTAGTTTGTAGTCATCACTTCAGTTGTGCAAGATTTAAGCACTAAAGTGCTAACTACAAACTAGTTAAATTCATTTGGGCGATTGATGAATCGATCTGCCGATGGATAATTTATTGTGCTTTAGGTGGAGCAACTGCGGCTTTAACTACTACTTTTGTGACACCTTTAATTTCTTTTGACAAAGGTTCAATCTTAGCTAACTGTTGCTGATTGTTAACAGTTCCGCCAACAGTCACAGTACCATCTTTTGCTGCTTCAACTGTTAAAGCACCATTGGGGATGTTAGCTTCTAATTTAGAGCGAACTTCACTGGCTAAGTCGCCTGTTGCTCTCTCTGCATCGCCACCAGTGGTGTTATTGCGTTGTTCACGGGCGCGAATATCAGAGTTTAATTGTCTGCGGCGAGTTTCGCTTTGAGCATCTTGTTGCGCTGCTTCTGTGGCTTTGGCGCTAGGTGCTTGTACAGCTTCGTTAGGATTGGCAGGAGCAGATTCACTAGTTTTAGCACCATTATCACAAGCAACAGCACCAAACATGAGAAGACTGCCAATTAAGAACGGTGTTAGCTTTTTCATTTGTTTACTCTTGGTATAAGAAGGGTTAATTGTGCTGATGTGTGTGGGAGAGAAGAGGAGGGGGAAAGGGAAAAGGTGAAGGGGGGAATGGTATTCCTTTTACCCTTTTCCCTTTCATGCAGAGGCGCGATTATAAGGTTTCGTCACGGCGATCGATGATGACTACAGCAGGCTCGTCTGTAGCAACATCGCTTACATAATTGGGGTGTGTACGATCGCCAACTGTTCTATCGTGGTGGTGATGCACTCTATCTAAATCGGTAGCGTCGTATACTGCCCAATCTTCAATACCTCGGCGGCGAAGAATATTTTCCGCTTGATGGATTTCCGATTCTGTACCATCAACGATTACGAGGTAGTCGCCTCTGTTGAAGCGATCGCTATAAACTCGCGCCCGATTTTCGGGAATTCCTAAGCCAACTAAGCCACCTGTAATTCCACCTGCGGCTGCACCAATCGCGCCACCTGTGACTGTTGTAGCTAAGGCTGTGGCTGCTGCACCACCTGCAATTACGGGGCCGACTCCGGGAATGGCTAATGCACCCAAACCAACTAATAGACCACCCAATCCACCTAAGGCTGCACCTGTAGCTGCACCTGCTTTAGCACCTTCATCGGCTTTATTACCAGTGCCAACATTTCTATCTACACCAGGATTTACACTAGTGTTTACGCCACCAATGCGATCGCCATCTTTGTGTTTAGCAATGATCGAGACTCGGCTCATGGGGAAACCTGCATCACGCAGTTCTGTGAGTGCGGCTTCTGCATCGCGGCGATGAGCAAATACACCAACCGCCCGTCTGTTGGCGCGAACATCTCCAACTGGTCTGTCGTGGTTGTCGTGGTGGTGATGCGCTCTGTCTATATCGGTAGCATCGTATACTGCCCAATCTTCAATACCACGGCGGCGGAGAATATTTTCAGCTTGATGGATTTCCGATTCTGTACCATCAACCATGACTATATAGTCGCCTTTGTTGAAGCGATCGCTATAAACTCGCGCGCGATTTTCGGGAATTCCTAAGCCAACCAAGCCACCTGTAATTCCACCTGCGGCTGCACCAATTGCGCCACCTGTGACTGCTGTAGCTAAGGCTGTGGCTGCTGCACCACCTGCAATTACGGGGCCGACTCCAGGAATGGCTAATGCACCCAACCCGACTAATAGACCACCTAAACCACCTAAGGCTGCACCTGTAGCTGCACCTGCTTTGGCTCCTTCATCGGCTTTATTACCAGTGCCAACATTTCTATCTACACCAGTATTTACACCAGTGTTCACACCACCAATGCGATCGCCATCGTTATGTTTAGCAATCAGCGAAACTCGGCTCATGGGGAAACCTGCATCGCGCAATTCTGTGAGTGCAGCTTCTGCATCGCGGCGATGAGCAAATACACCAATCGCCCTTCTGTTAGCGCGAACATCTCTATGAGTACCAACAGCACCGACAGGCGCAACAGGCGCAACGCGATCGCTAGCTACATTTTCGCTAGTGGGGCGATCAAAAACATTAAACTCATCAATATTCCAGCGTCGGAGAATGGGTTCAACTCTAGCAATTTCTGCTTCTGTACCATCAAAAATTACTAGATAGCCACCACGTTCTACGCGTTCGTTATACATTCTGGCGCGTTCTTCGGGAATTCCTAAGCCAATTAATCCCCCAAGTAAGCTACCTGCGGCTGCACCAATCGCGCCACCTGCAACGGTTGTGGCTAAAGCTGTGGCGGCTGCACCAGCCAGCATGATGGGGCCAATTCCAGGGATGGCTAGAGTACCAAGACCTACCAATAAGCCAGTTAAACCGCCCAAAGCACCACCGGAAACTGCGCCAATTGTTGCACCTTCATCGGATTTATCGCCGACTTTTTCTGTAACTGGAGTTCCTGCAATATCACCGTGGCGATCGCCATCTCTGGCGATGACAGAAACTTTATCCATTGCTATGCCAGAATTGCTTAAATCTCGCAGTGCTTGTTCTGTATCATGACGATTATGAAATACACCTATAGCTCTTCTAACTACAGCCATTGTTTTCTCCCAATAAGAAAATTACTTAAACAACAAAATTATTAAGCTCAGCTAATGACTATTTAGGCTTTTTTAAAATTGCTTTTCATCAATCATTTGGGAGAAATTATTCCTCTATCATTGGAGATAGATTTTTAAAATAAGCAAAATTTATCTCTAATATATTGCTTTCTATGCAAGGATTTTCGCATTCACGTTTATGTAAAATACAGCATTTTTTTGGTAGGTCAATTTATTTTTATTACTGCTTCAATATGGCACTTTAGTATTTCCTTGCATAAATTTTAATAATTTTATTTTTATATAAACGAAACAAAAGTTCACATAAAAATTTGTTTTTGATGGTAGCAATTCACCAAACTATTTCCAGCATTAAATTTTAATGTTATATATACTTATTCAATGGGAAATACTACTTTTGACCAATATATTTATTACTTAGGAAAGTGTAGGCCTGTAGAACTACTATCTACACTGATAACTAAGCCATTTCCTCTAACAGCGATTTAATATTTGGTAAACCGCAGGTTAGGCATTATCTATAAATTAAGTTGGCGAAGAAATAGTACACAATTGCCTACCTGACAAAAGCGTTAATTTTAATTAATGAATCGATGTTTTAGAGAAATGGCATTGAACCATCGAACGTAAGAGAGAAAATACTATGTTTCAAAGTTTTGAAACTATGTTGAGATGGGGCTGGCTACCTTTAGGCATAACAAGCACAGATAGCATACCAGAAGTTATCAGTCCAGAAAGAGTGTCACTTGTCTTTTCAAGTCCTAAATTTTTAGTGGCATTTTTGGCTGGTACTTTGATGGCTTTAGCCTTTCAATTATTGCTCACAAATTTTTCTGTAGCTGTAGGGATTTCATCTTGGGATAATGATCCAGATGATGACGATAGCTCAGGTAGTTTGGGTCATTCAATTCGCAAAGTAGAAGCAAAAGTAGGTTTGTGGGCATTAATTTCTGCTAGTACCGCCTTATTTATTGCTTGTTTTCTAGCAGTAAAACTAAGTTTAATTCAAAGTGCGCTTTTTGGAGCCATCATTGGTGTAGTTATTTGGTCTACCTTTTTCTCATTGGTAGTTTGGTTTGGTTCATCAGCAATCGGTTCTTTAATTGGTTCTCTCGCCTCTACCTTGACTACTGGTTTGCAAACCTTAACGGGTACAGCAACTGCGGGTATTGGTGCAAATATGGCGCAAAGACAAATGGTTTCTACTGCTGAAGAAATCACTGCGGCTGTGCGGCGAGAATTAACTTCGGGTTTTGACCCTGATAGTATTAGAAATACACTGCAAAGTTCCTTAAGTTCTCTGCAAATACCAAACCTCGATTTCAAAGATATTCGCTCGCAATTTGATAAAATCCTCAGCGATGTTGATTTTGGTAGCATCGCTAATAGTGATGTGCTACGCAATGTCAATCGGCAAACATTTGTGGATTTAATTAGCAGTCGCACAAACTTATCTGCTGGCGATATCAATAAAATTGCTGACCAATTGCAAGCTGCTTGGACGCAAGCATCATCGCGGAAAAACCCCACAGAGCAAGTAATTAATTTGCTGAAATCCGCTACACCTGAAGAGTTGAATTCCGAAAAATTAGGCGAAAGGCTGCAGGAATTAGTAACAGTTGGCGGAAATGGTAGTGGTAATGGCAATGGAAGCAATGGTGTACTGAAGCAAGCGGCTCAATATGGCGTAGGTGCTGCTATTCCCGCAGTGCTGGAACAGGTAGATTTCTCTACTGTAGATATCGGCAAAATTACCAATCAGTTACAAAAACTGAAAGATAAGGTTCAAGATATCGACGTTGAGAAAATTACCCACGAACTGCAAAGCTTTACCGATAAAACTACCGAACAAATAACTGAGAAATTGCCTACATCCAACCGCAACAATATTAAAGCGGATGTAGAAGATTACATTTCCAATTCTTTCCCTTGGCATTTTAATCGCCTGACAATCAAAGATGAATTCCAAGAAATCATCTACGATCCACAAGCCGATCCAGCAACCACATGCCGAGAGTTAGAAGAAATCAATGAAAACTATATTACTAGCTTGCTAAGTCGGCGAGATGATCTGAGCGAAGCTAGAATCAAAGAAATTTCTCAGCAGTTAGAAAGCATTCGTCAAGAAGTTTTAGCCACTGTCCAACAGTCAAGCGCAAAAGATAAATGGGGAGATGTGCGTAGTCAATTGGAAAATTATCTGCGTTCAACAGGGAAAGAAGAACTCAAACCAGAAAATATTGAGCGTAATTTCACAGAGATACTGCAAGATCCGCAAGTTGGATTTGCAGAATTAAGCGATCGCCTCTCGCAATTTGACCGCGATACCTTTGTACAATTGCTCCAGCAACGTCAAGATATTGACGATGAGCAAATCAATAATATTGTTGGTCAATTGGAAAGCACTCGCGATTCTATCTTGAACCGTGCGAGAGAATTGCAAGACCAAGCACAAGCAAAAACTGCGGAACTGCGCCAACGAGTAGAAGAATATCTGCGGAATACGAATAAGGATGAACTGAATCCTGATGGTATCAAGCGCGATTTTGGAACTTTACTCGAAGACCCACAAGCGGGATTTGCAGCTTTAAAAGAACGCTTATCGCAATTTGACCGCGATACATTTGTGCAATTGCTGTCTCAGCGTCAAGATTTGAGCGAAGAGCAAGTTAATCAAATTATCGATCAGCTAGAAGGTGTCAGAGATAATATCTTACAAGCACCCCAAGCAGTTGCAGATAAAGCCAAAGAACAATACGAACAAACTAGCACCAAAATTGCCGAATATCTTCGCAATACCAATTTGGAAGAACTCAACCCCGAAGGTATTAGAAGAGATTTAGAAACTTTACTTTCCGATCCACAACAAGGCGCTGCGGCGTTACGCGATCGCTTATCGCAATTTGACCGTGATACCCTGGTACAACTCCTGAGTCAACGGGAAGGTTTAAGCGAAGAACAAGTTAATCGCACTATCGACCAATTCCAAGAAGCGATTAATAGTATAGTCAAAGCACCACGACGCTTGGTCAACCGCACCAGCCAACGGGTAATAGATTTTGAAAAGACTCTAGAAAATTACCTGCGTCACACCAACAAGGAAGAACTCAACCCCGACAGTATCAAGCGCGATTTACAATTATTGCTGCAAGATCCAAGATTGGGAATTGGGAATTTAGCCGAACGCCTATCCAGATTCGACCGTTCGACAATTGTCGCGTTGCTATCTCAACGAGAAGATATCTCAGAAGAAGAAGCCAACCGGATTGTCGATCAAATCTTATCGATTAGCGAATCCCTGGGTAAGCAATATCAGCAGATTCAGCAAAAAGTACAATCAGTCATTGATGGAGTTTTTGACAGAGTCCGCAACTATCTTAACTCCTTGGATCGTCCCGAACTTAACTATGAAAGCATTCAACAAGACTTTGCTAAAGTCTTTGACGATCCACAAGCTGGATTTGAAGCCTTACGCGATCGCCTCAGCCATTTTGATCGCGATACATTAGTAGCGCTAATCAGTTCGCGTTCCGATATTTCCGAAGAAGACGCTAACCGTGTCATCGACCAAATCGAAACCGCACGCGATCGCGTCTTACATCAAGCCGAACGCATTCAAGAAGAAACCCAAAAACGCATCAAAGCCATTCAGCACCAAGCTAAAAAGCAAGTTGAAGAAACCAAAAAAACCGTCGCCAGTGCAGCTTGGTGGCTATTTGGTACAGCCTTCACTTCCTTAGTTGCGAGTGCGATCGCTGGAGTCATCGCCGCCACAGGTGGGTTAAACTTCATCGGTTAAGGGAAAAGGGGAAGGGGTAAAGGTTTTATCCTTTTCCCTTAACCAAATCCTAATCCTCCTATCCAACTCATCATCTATATATAATTCAATTCCGTCAGCCGATCCGGCGGAACTCATGGAACACCAACTAAGCCTGCTTCAACTTGATTTCTGGTTGTAAGCAGGTTTATTTATGCAAACAGACGCGATGAATCGCGTCTCTACAAGAATTAAAGAATTCTTCCCCAATCCCCATTACCCCTTATCCCCAGAGGGGGCCCCGAGTTCCCCAATCCCCAGTCCCCAATCCCCAAAACTGCGATCGCAATCACCATACTGTGAGATATATATCACAGGGAATATCCGCACTTGTCACTTAGCTTGTGTACAAAATTAATCATACTGATACATAAGCTGAAGCTTTCAGCGATCGCCTGGCAGGTGTGGGGAGTGACGATTATGTCTGAAAAATTATTATTAGCAGTAGGCCTCACGTTAAGTCTTGTTTTATTTACAAAAATGAGTTGGTCAGCTCCAACCCAGACCACTAGCAGTATTGAGTTAGAGCATCTAGGGTTCACTGTTAGCCAAGTAGCTGAGTAATTGATGATACTACAGATGGCACATGGCTGATATTGCCCATATCATAAGCTGAAGTATAAATATTTCTCAGCGCCAGCTGAGTATTGAGTAACTAATATGGCGGCAGCGATTATGAAAAGCCAACTTCTAGCCACAACAGTATTCTTAACTATAATCAGCTACACAACAAGCGCCCAAGCTGCAAATTCTGAACATATTAGACAATTATTGGCAACCAAACAATGTCAAAATTGTGACCTGACAAATGCGGGTTTGGTATTAGCTGACTTAACAGGAGCAAATTTAAGTGGCGCAAATCTTGCTGGTGCTAACCTCAGCCGTGCAAACTTAACCGGTGCTGATTTAAGAGGTGCAAATTTAAGTAGTGCTGGTTTATTTGGTGTAAACTTAAGTGGCGCTAGGCTTGCAGGTGCAAATTTAGCAGGTGCAGATTTAAGAAATAGCTATTTAGCAAATGCAGAATTAACTGGAGTTAATCTTAACAGTACTTACCTGCAAGGTGCTGTTGGGATACCAGCGCAGATTGCCACACCAGAAGAATTTTATGCTTGGGGTGTAGCCGAAGGACAAAAAGGCAACGTCCGTCAAGCTATTGATTATTTTAACCAAGCGATCGCCGCTAAAGACGACTACGCAGGCGCATACTTAGCCCGTGGTATTGCACGTTACCAAATTCTAGACCGTCAAGGCGCATTCCAAGATGCCCAACTTGCCGAAAAGCTGTTTACATCTCAACAAAATAGTTCTGGAATCCAAACATCCCAAGCTTTTATTAAAGAACTGCAAACGCCCCCAGATGGTAAAGTCAGCGTCGGTAAACCCAGCTTTTTTGACTTTGTTGGTAGCCTTGGCTCAGTCTTGCTGCAATTCTTCCCCTTCTGAGAAATATCTTGATTTATGTAGCTATCCGACTATTTCCCAAGCGGGAATATCACATTTTTTGGATGCTTGAATAGTAAATATTACAGCAGGATTTTATTAATTTGAATCACATTTTTCTATAGAGGCATAGTAATAGTGCCTCTATAGTGTGGTATTTTCTATGGGTTAATAGACCTTACTCTCAGCGCTAACGCACAATAAAATTGAATGTCACTGGCTTTAGCAAGATTTAGATACCCGACTTTTTCAAAAAGTTGGGTATTTGTGCTGCAACTTTTGCTTAAGTAAGTGGTATTTCACCATAGTGGACTGACACAGCTAATACCAATTTGAAAAAAGAATGCGACAGATGGTAGGTGCAAGGCAATGCCTTGCCCTCTAGAATATATTGATGTGTAGCAAACATTATTTAAATTGGTATAATTTAATGCAATCGCCAAAATTCATTTCATTGGCACGCTAAAGGAATTAAGCTATACATATTTTATCTACCATCAAATATCAATTTGATAGAGATTGAGCGCTGTTATAGGTTATCAGCAGTAAATTTACCATATTGCTTTTCGATTAATATGAAATACGAAAAATCTTCATTATATTTCAAACATATATAGCTATTAGACTGTAATTTTGTTATTTGTAAGTTTACTGTCTCTGATAAAAATTAAGCCTTAAAAGTAATAATAGCAAGTATTTACAGTCTTATTGTATGAGATTCATAACATAATATAAACTCAATGTAGTATGCATTTATCAGTATACTTGCATGTTGAATTATCCACTAAATAATTTGCATCGCCATAGCGAAGCGTGTTATCTAAAAATAAATATTATATATGCGTGTTTTTATGTATTTCTGATGAAGATATTTATAAAAAATGTTGTTTGATCGGATAATCTCAATGTTACTTAAATAGTACCTAGATAGGTATGAGAAGAAAATTTTTCCATTACTTGAGATTATTTATTTGCTCATTGTTAGTGATATTGTTTATAGGAAATTTTCATGGATATACAGTAGCGCAAACACAGCCATTACAAAAACCCAGAGAAGTAACTGCGATCGCATTTAGTCCAGATGGGAATACAGTAGCAACTGGGGTCAGTGACAGTCAGATTGCTCTGCTGGACGCAAAAACGGGCAATCTGATGAAGAATTTACCAGGACACTTTGGCGCACCTGTAACTGGAGCAATTTTCAGTCCAGATGGCAAAACCTTGAGGACAGTCGGTAAAGACACTGTAGTCAGATTTTGGAACCTCATTACAGGTGAAGAAAGCGAAATATTGGAAGGCCCAGAGCACCCTCCGAGAACACTGGCAATGAGTCCTGATGGCCAGACTTTATTTACTAGTGGTGAAGATCCGAAGATTTTTCAATGGAATGTAAATACCAACCAACTGACTCAGGTTCTAGAAGGACACAGAAATTTTGTCAACACTCTAGCTGTTAGTCCAGATGGCAAGATTTTAGTGAGTGGAGACGCAGGCGGTGCAGTCATCTTTTGGAACTTAACTACAGGTCAAAAACTTCAAACCTTAGCTGGTCATGCAGGTGCAGTTACAGGATTAGCCTTTAGTCCAGATGGTACGAACCTAGCTAGTGTCAGTCAGGATCGTACAGTTCGACTTTGGAATGTGGCTAATGCTAAAGAAATCCAAGTTTTTCGTGATGCTACTAAACCTCTAAAGACGGTTGCTTTCAGTCGCAATGGGCAAAGTTTAGTAGCAGGTGGTGATGAAAACATAATTTTTGTGTGGAACGCCAAAAGTGGTGGACTACGCTTACGCCTAAGTACAGTTGATGCTGTTACAGGAGTTGCTATTAGCCCAGATGGAACAAGCTTTGCTAGTGGTGGCCGCAATGGTGATGTGGATTGGTGGAATTTGAATAGTGGTGTACGGGAAAGGACAGTAAAGTTAAACAACTTATTACCTATTCGTCCGAAGCAAGTACCAACAACATCGAATCGCAACAAAGTTCTCAAATCCCCGCAAAAACCTCTGACATCTACAGCCGAAGCTAAGATTCAGGCTCCTAAAGCCACGCTTGTGGCAGCAATTCCATCGCCACCAGGCGGGCCAATCCTCGTAGTCACATCTGCTGGCAATCCCTTTAGCAACTATTACGCCGAGATTCTCCGCACCGAAGGGCTGAATCTGTTCAATGTCAGTGACATCTCATCAGTTTCATCGTCAACATTGGCTAACTATGACGTTGTCATCCTCAGTGAAATGACCCTGACATCAAATCAGGCAACAATGTTCACTAACTGGGTGACAAGTGGGGGAAATCTAATCGCTATGCGTCCTGACAAACAACTTACAGGATTGTTGGGGCTAACTGATGCAGCATCCACACTGGCAAATGCTTATTTGCTAGTTAACAACTCCACTTCTGCTGGCAAAGGCATTGTCAATCAGACTATGCAGTTTCATGGAACTGCTGACCGCTATACCCTGAATGGTGCTGAAAGCATAGCGACATTTTACTCTAATGCCACAACATCAACCTCTAATCCTGCGGTTACCCTCCGTAGTGTTGGTAGTAATGGAGGGCAAGCTGCTGCATTTACTTACGACTTAGCCCGTTCTATTGTCCTCACTCGTCAAGGTAATCCAGCATGGGCTGAACAAGAACGAGATGGATTCTCACCTATTCGCTCTGATGACTTATTTTTCGGAAATAAGAGTGGTGATCCTCAAGCTGATTGGGTAGACCTCAACAAGGTTGCTATTCCCCAGGCTGATGAACAACAACGGCTGTTGGCAAACTTAATTCTGCAAATGAACTTGCCAAAAAAACCCCTACCCCGTTTCTGGTATTTCCCTCATGGTAAAAAGGCAGTTGTGCTGATGAGTGGTGACGACCATGCAAATGGAGGTACTGCTAGCAGGTTTGACCAATTTAAATCCCTCAGTCCAGCTGGTTGTTCCGTTGATGATTGGCAGTGTATCCGGGGTACTTCATACATCTATTCCAACTCACCCCTAACTAATGTCCAAGCCAATCAATATGTAAATATTGATGGGGGCTTTGAAGTTGCTTTACACATAAATACAAACTGTGCGGATTACACAGCTAGCTCATTACCTATCGCCTATACACAGCAACTAAGCAGCTTTACTAGTAAGTACACCAGCATTGAATCCCCTAAAACCCAACGTCATCACTGCTTGGTGTGGAGTGATTGGTTCAGTACACCACAAATTGAATTGAATAATGGCATTAGATTAGATACTACTTACTACTATTGGCCACCTACTTGGATTACAGACCGTCCTGGTTTCTTTACTGGTTCTGGTATGCCTATGCGCTTTGTTAACCAAGACGGCGCAATGATTGATGTGTTTGGCGCACCTACCCAATTAACAGATGAATCTGGACAATCCTACCCTTACACTATCGATACCCTACTTGATCGCGCGATCGGTACAGAGGGGTATTATGGTGTATTCAACGTTAACGCCCATACTGATTTTGCTAACTCATCAGTTTCTGATGCTGTAGTTAGTTCATCGCTAGCCCGTAGTATACCAATTGTCTCTGCCAAACAAGTTCTAACTTGGCTCGATGGTCGCAACAGTTCGTCTTTTAGCTCCTTGGCATGGAACAATAACAATCTGAGTTTTACAATCACCAAGGGCAGTAATACCAATGGTTTGCAGGCAATGCTGCCAATGCTCTCTGGTAATTTAACACTCGGCAATATTACGCTCAATGGTAATAATAATGTTAGCTATACTACCTCTATAATTAAAGGGGTTGAGTATGCTTTTTTCCCAGGAAATAGCGGTTCCTACGTTGCTACATACACCTCTGATAACATTGCTCCAACGGTCAGTTCCACAACTCCCAGCAGCAATGCAACAAATGTAAGTACTGTTGCCAGCATTACAGCCACCTTCAGCAAGTCCATAGACTCAACAACAATTAATGCAACTAATTTTGAGTTGCGTAATTCCAGCAATACACTGATACCTGCAACAGTTACCTATAACACCACTAATCGCACAGCCACACTTACGCCCAGTAACGCTTTAGCAACTGCTACTACCTACACTGCAACAATTAAAGGTGGAGCTACTGGTGTTAAAGATGTGATAGGTAATGCCTTGGCAACAAGCTACAGCTGGTCATTCGCCACTTCAGCAAACCAAACTCCTCAGAGTATTTGGAACAATTCCGCAACTCCAGCAAACTCATCATTCTCAGACAGCAATGCTGTAGAGTTAGGAGTCAAATTTCGCTCGAATGTTAATGGCTACATCACTGGCGTACGCTTTTACAAAGGTGCTGGTAATACAGGCACCCATACTGGTACTCTGTGGAGCAGTAATGGTCAGCAGTTAGCTACAGCAACCTTCACCAATGAAACTACCTCTGGTTGGCAAACAGTAAACTTTACTAATCCAGTGCAGATTACTGCTAATACCGTCTACGTAGCTTCTTACTATGCTCCTGCTGGGAACTATGCTGTAGATTTAGGATACTTTGCTAACTCTGGAATTAGTAACGGCCCACTATACCTGCTACGCGATGGCGAAAGTGGCAGTAACGGTATCTACAAATATGGTGGCGGTTTCCCAGATTCTAGTTTCCAGTCAGCTAACTATTGGGTTGATATTCTGTTTATTCCCAGCATAACGACGGATACCACCCCACCAACAGTAAGCTCCACAACCCCGAGCAATAACGCAACTGGTGTGAGCAATTCTACAACCATTACAGCTACCTTCAGCGAGGACATCGACTCCAGCACAATTAATACAACTAACTTTGAGTTGCGAAATTCCAGTAATACACTTGTACCTGTCACAGTAACTTACAGCGCCACTAATCGCACAGCGACACTGGTACCTAGCAGTAATTTAGCAATTTCTACTACTTACACGGCTAGGATTAAAGGTGGTGCCAGTGGTATCAAAGACTTGGCAGGTAACGCCTTGACAACGGACTACGCTTGGTCATTCACAACTTTAGGGGATACTACTCCACCAACAGTGAGTTCTACTACTCCCAGCAATAATTCAATTGGTGTCAGCACTTCCCCAAGTATTACAGCAATTTTCAGTGAAGCAATCAACTCCACAACGATTAATACCACTAACTTTGAGTTGCGGAATTCCAGTAATACAGTGGTATCTGCTACAGTGGCTTACAACAGTAGTAATTTGACTGCAACACTTACACCAAGTGCTGGTTTAGCCAATTCGACTGCTTATACTGTCAGGATTAAAGGTGGAACCACTGGTGTCAAAGACTTGGCTGGTAATGCTTTAGCTGCGGACTACACATGGTCATTCACAACTATAGGGGATACTACGCCGCCAACAGTCAGTTCTACTACTCCCGGCAATAATGCAACTGGCATCAGCACTTCCCCAAGTATTACAGCAACTTTCAGCGAGGCAATTAACTCCACGACGATTAGCAGCACTAACTTTGAGTTGCGGAATTCTACCAATACACTTGTACCTGCTACAGTGGCTTACAACAGTAGCAACTTGACTGCAACACTTACACCCAGTACTGCTTTAGCCAATTCGACTGCTTATACTGTCAGGATTAAAGGCGGAACTACTGGTGTCAAAGATTTGGCTGGTAATGCGTTAGCAGCGGACTACACCTGGTCATTTACGACTGTGGCAGATACTACAGCTCCCACAGTAACCTCTAGCACTCCTAGTAACAATGCTTTTGGTGTTAGTATCTTTACAAGCATTACAGTAACCTTCAGTGAGCCAATCAACTCAACAACGATGAATAGCACTAACTTTGAGTTACGGAATATACTCAATCTAGTTGTACCTGCTACAGTCACCTACAACGCTACTAATCGCACGGCAACACTTAAACCCATTCTTCCTTTACTGAGTTTATCTACTTATACAGCCACGGTTAAAAGCGGAAACACTGGTGTTAAAGACTTAGCTGGCAACTCTCTTGTATCTAACTATACTTATAAATTTACTACTGGTTTATTGTAGTAAATTTTCTCATTACATCTACTAGGGGAAACAAAGGTGTAATTAGCTGATGCGCGTCTAGTATCGAATACTACTTTTCCAGGCTCAAAAGTCCAAACTCTAATTGGCTTTTGACCCTGGACTTTTTATCACTTACTTACTTGAATGGGATTTAGATCCCCGACTTTTTGAAAAAGTCGGGGATCTGATTCAGTAGTGTTTGCTTCAGTAGTGCTATTAATCCCTGGCTTTTATAAGCACAGAGACATCAAAAAACACTCGTAATTAAAAATTCCTAAGCGTAATTACGAATTACGAATTAGTAATTACGCTTCATCTAAAGCTGCAATACCGGGTAATACTTTACCTTCGAGTAATTCCAAGCTAGCACCACCACCAGTTGAGATGTGGCTCATTTGATCGGCTAAACCTACCTTCTCTACAGCCGCTACAGAGTCACCACCACCGATGATAGTGGTAGCGCCAGTTTTGCTAATGTCAGCGAGGGTATGAGCGATCGCTTCTGTACCTACAGCAAATTTATCAAACTCAAACACACCCATTGGCCCATTCCAAACTACTGATTTGCAATCTGCAAGCGCGTCTTGGAATACTTTTACTGAGTCTGGGCCGATATCCAAACCCATACCATCAGCTGGGATGTTCTCAATGCTGACAGTTGTAGCATTGGCATCAGGAGCAAACTTATCTGCTACTACTACATCTGTGGGTAACAAGAAGGTAACACCACGTTCTTTAGCCTTAGCTTCCAAAGATTTCGCTAGTTCTAGCTTGTCTTCTTCAACCAAAGACTTACCAACATTCAAACCACGGGCTTTGTAGAAAGTGAAAATCATCCCACCACCGATGATGAGTTTGTCGCACTTCTCTAGCAGTGTTTCAATTACACCAATTTTGCTAGAAACCTTGGAACCACCAATAATTGCTGCTAAAGGACGTTGGGGATTTTCAATCGCGTTTTGCAGATATTGCAATTCCTTTTCAACCAAATAGCCAGCTACAGAAGGGCTAAGGAATTTAGTTACACCTTCAGTAGAAGCATGGGCACGGTGGGCAGTACCAAATGCATCATTGACATAAAAATCGGCATTTGATGCCAGTTTTTTAGCAAATTCTGGGTCGTTTTTTTCTTCTTCCTTATAGAAGCGGACATTTTCTAACAGCAGCACTTGGCCGTTTTGTAAAGCACCGACTTTAGCGGCAACATCATCACCGATACAATCGTCTGTTTTAATAACTTCTTGACCCAGTAATTCCGACAACCGTTTAGCCACGGGAGTCAAACGCAATTTGTCATCCACACCCTTAGGACGACCAAAATGGCTTGCTAGAATTACCTTAGCTCCCTTCTGCGTTAAATCTTGGATAGTTGGCAGGGCGGCACGAATCCGAGTATCGTCTGTGATATTGCCTTGGTCATCCACAGGTACGTTAAAATCCACCCGTACTAAAGCACGTTTTCCAGATACATCTGTCGCAGATAAATTTGCTAAAGTTTTTTTGGACACAGCCAGACCCTCCTGATCGCCTTTTTGTTATTGTTTTGAAAGTAGAACCATCCAGATTTTACCGGAGTACGGGGTACGGAGGTGAGAGATATGTTCAAGACAGTTCTATTTCCTATTGATCAAAGTCGGGAAGCCAGAGAAGCTGCCGACGTGGTTACCAATGTTGTGCAGAAGTATGGTAGCCGTTTAGTACTGCTATCCGTAGTGGAAGAACCACCCACAGACGCACCTGTTGCCGATCCAATGGTATCGCCAGATGTGGTTGCCAAACTTTTAGAAAATGCCCAAACTTTATTTTCTCAACAAGGAATTAAAGCTGAAATTTTAGAACGGCAAGGCAAACCAGCTTTTACCATCTGTGATGTTGCCGATGAAATTGCCGCAGATTTAATCATTATGGGTTGCCGGGGCTTAGGTTTAACGGATGAAGGAGCAACTGATAGCGTCACCACTCGCGTGATTAATCTTTCTCCTTGTCCAGTTTTGATTGTGCCTTAATGGGAATGGGGCATGGAAGCGGGAGGGTGAAACAGATGAGGGAGATGAGGAGGATGAGGAAGACATAAAAAATGCCAATTACCCCATGCCCAATGCCCAATGCCCCATGCCCCATTCCCCATTCCCAACATTACACTTCATTGCAAAATAAAAAGTAAACCAAAACAACGTGATAAGTTTTTTTTCATGTGAAAAAACTGCACAAGACTAATCAAGGAGAATACCAGTGGCATTGGAATCAAATCTCTTAACGGGCACAAGTGTAGTAAATGAAGATTTTAGCGAGTATGTTGCCCATTTACAGCTACACATGACTTTACAAGCTCGCAATCTGGTTCCACCTCTCAAGCCAAATCAAGAAGATAGTCGAGAGCAATTACTTCATCAAACCCAAGCCTATTTTGAAAAGCTCGCTTCTCGGCAAGGTTTGTAAATTATTTAAACTTTCAATTAATTTCACTTAATATTTACATAAAAATAAAGCGGATATTGTTGATATATGCTAAGAGTGTTATCATCAAATCTGCTTTTTTTATTTATTTTCAGTATTTTGTCAGCAAGATCACTCTTTTGGATCACTAGCTAGAGGCGGAAAGCCGCTAATATTATTATTGCAGCAATTACTCAGCAAGAGCAGTTAATTAAGGCTTAATGGCGGCTCGAATTAAAATGACTTCACTACTTCCTCGAAATCTCAGCGTGATCGTCCGACCAGTCCAATACCGGGATTTGGACGGTATCGAACGCCTCCATCAAGAGTCATTCGCAGCTCTCACTCCCAAGGGAGCTGATTCTGCCACTCGCCAGATGCAATGGCTGCGACGCTGGTATGGCTTTTTGAAATTTTTAAGTTGGTTTCCTAACCCTTTACAGTATCTATTTTGTTCCTACGTAGCAGAGCAAGGGCGAATGCTGCTGGGAATGATTCAAGTGTCTCCGTTTAACCGTACCCGCAGTACTTGGCGTGTTGATCGGGTGATGCTTGACCGTGCTACAGATAAGCAAGCAACAGGTTCTCAACTTTTACGGCATTGCTTTGAGTCACTGGTCGAAGCACGGACTTGGATACTGGAAGTTAATGTTAATGACCTCGAAGCTTTAGCATTATATCGGCAAAACGGATTTCAACGTTTGGCAGAAATGACCTACTGGGAAATCGAACCCGAATTGTTGAGTGAATTGGCGCAAGCAGAGCCAGATTTGCCTAACCTACTGCCTATAAGTAATGCTGATGCTCAGTTGCTTTATCAATTAGATACAGCATCAATGCCGCCTTTGGTGCGTCAGGTGTTCGATCGCAATACCCGTGACTTCAAAACGAGTTTGTTTGGAGCCTTAAGTGATGCTGTCAAACAATGGGTAACGAAAACAGAAGTAGTCAGTGGCTACGTATTTGAACCCCAACGCAAAGCCGCGATCGGACATTTTCAGGTACAACTTGATCGCAAGGGTATTACCCCCCACGTAGCAACCCTGACGGTTCACCCTGCCTATACTTGGTTGTATCCTGAGTTGCTGTCTCAACTAGCGCGCATTGTCCAAGATTTTCCCCAACAAGGATTGCGACTAGCTTCCTCCGATTATCAACCAGAGCGAGAAGAGTATTTAGAGCGTATTGGAGCTAAACGCATCGAACATACTTTAATTATGTCTCGCTCAGTGTGGCACAAATTACGGGAGTCTAAATTTGTCTCCCTCGAAGGCATTCAGTGGCCAGAAGTGTTGCAAGGACTACAACCAGCCCGTAAACCTATCCCTGGCGGGATGTCATGGACACAACTGCCAACGCGATCGCCCGAGAGGACAATGCCAACTAAATCAGAACCTGCTGCCTTTGAAGCATCTTGCCAGCCTGAACCAGCAGATGCACAGCAGGATAAAGGATGAAGTGCTAATTGGTCTAAAAACCGCCCCTACTGGCTAATTTAAGTGATATCTCTTTAGAGATAAGGTAATTTCCCACTTCAGCCTTAAGCCTTCAGTTGATACTCCAGGAGCAACCACAAACATTGATTTCAGCCTTAGGATTAGATTTCGGTCGTAAACGTATTGGTGTCGCTGGGTGTGATGGCACAGGCTTAATCGCAACTGGAATCACCACCATTGAGCGCACATCTTTTGAACAAGATGTGGAACAACTACGACAACTAGTAAATCAACGTCAAGTACAAGTACTAGTTATCGGCTTACCTTATTCAATGGATGGCTCCTTAGGCTTTCAGGCACGCCAAGTGCAAAAATTCGCCAAAAGGCTCGCTAAAGCCCTACAACTGCCTGTGGAATACGTGGATGAGCGATTGACTTCATTTCAAGCAGAACAACTGCTAAAGGCGGAAAACCGCTCGCCATCACGCCATAAAGCTTTGATTGATCGCAAAGCTGCTGCTTTAATTTTGCAACAATGGCTGGATGCTCGCCGCGCTCAATCTCATAAATCGGCAATAGCGGCTGAGTATTGATACCTTTTAACATGATATTCTGAAAACTATTACCAGGCAGTTGTATTACATCTCAAGCTATTTATCAGGCACAATTCGGTCATTAAATAGTTAAACGATCTCCAAATTTGCTGCTATTTATAAAGTCCCAAACCTCGGCTATGTTTTCCTCACAATTTCCCGACGAAAATGATCGCTCTAATGCTGGTTCCATCACCTTGACTGACGACAAGGGGCGGACTCTGGATTGTTATATCGAACATTCCCTGTCAGTTGATGGGCAAGAATATGTATTACTTCTACCTGTGGATTCGCCTGTAGAAATTTTTGCTTGGCAAGGTGAAAACGAGGAAGAAGAAGCCGTTCTAGTAGAAGATGATTACACCCTAGAAAAGATTTTTGCTACTGCTCAAGCCGTGTTGTCAGAGCAAAATCTCATGTTAAAAAATACCGCCTATGCACTCACTGTTGCTGGCGAATTACCTCCTGTAGAAGACTCAGAACTGTTCACATTAGAAATTGAAGATGATGAAGCAGATTTAGAGCCAGAGCAATTACAACTCTTGGCTAGCTTCTACGATGAAGAACAGGAATACGCAATCTATACACCACTAGATCCCCTGCTCTTTTTTGCCCGCATTTCCAACACAGGTGAACCTGAACTACTTTCTCCAGAAGAATTCCGCAAGGTACAACCTTTATTAGAAGAACATCTTTTTAATGAAGTCGAATAATAATTACTAATTCGTAATTCGTAATTCGTAATTAAATAAGCAAAGCAAAACCACCAAATCACAAGATTATGGTGGTGTTTTGTAGGGTGTGTTGTCGCGCAGCGCAACGCACCGTCAATAATGGGGCTGTTACTCAGTAGAACAACATAAAAGGGTAGGTATAAACCCACCCTATTTGTTTAAAATTCCACATTCTCAGGGGTGCGAGGGAAGGGAATTACATCTCGAATATTTCCCATTCCCGTCATAAATTGCACGAGGCGCTCAAAACCTAAGCCGAAACCAGCATGAGGTACAGAACCAAAGCGACGTAAATCTAAATACCACCATAAATCTTCTAGTTTCATCCCTTGTGCTAATACACGCCGTTCCAGCACATCTAGCCGTTCTTCCCGTTGTGAACCACCAACAATTTCGCCGATTTTCGGTGCGAGAATATCCATTGCGCGCACAGTCTTTTCATCATCGTTTAACCGCATATAAAAAGCTTTGATTTGCGCGGGATAATCGGTAACTATTACTGGTTTTTTAAACAATTGTTCAGCTAAATAGCGTTCGTGTTCTGATTGTAAATCTAGACCCCAACTCACGGGATATTCAAACTTGAAATCGGCTTTTTCTAAAAGTTTGATGGCATCTGTATAAGTTAAACGCTCAAATTGATTATTAATAATATTTTCTGCGGTTGCTAATACAGAATTATCAATGCGTTGATTAAAAAATTCCATATCTTCTGGGCATTTTTCCAACACATATTTAAATATATATTTGAGAAACGCCTCAGCTAAATCCATATCACCATTAAGGTCACAAAATGCCATTTCTGGCTCAACCATCCAAAATTCGGCTAAGTGGCGTGAGGTGTTGGAATTTTCTGCACGGAAGGTAGGGCCAAAAGTGTAGACATTACTAAACGCCATCGCCATTACTTCCGCTTCTAACTGTCCACTAACAGTTAAATATGCGGGTTTACCAAAAAAGTCTTTACTGTAATCGACAGCTTGGTTGTCTGTGCGGGGAATATTTTTCAAATCCAAGCTGGTGACGCTAAACATTTCGCCTGCGCCTTCGCAATCGCTAGCAGTAATAATGGGTGTGTGTACCCACAAAAAGCCTCTTTCTTGGAAAAAGTTGTGAATGGCTGTCGAACAAGCATTGCGGACGCGGAAAACTGCACCAAAGGAATTAGTGCGCGATCGCAAATGTCCAATGGTACGCAAAAATTCAAAGGAGTGGCGTTTCTTTTGCAGTGGGTAAACTTCGGGATCAGCTTCACCATAGACTTTCACGGTTTCGGCTTTCAGTTCAATTCGCTGTCCTTTCCCTTGGGAAGCTACCAACACGCCAGCTACTTCTACTGCTGCGCCTGTATTGACTTTTTTTAAAATCACATCGTATTCTGGCACATCTTCGTTGATCACAACTTGCAAATTTGCCAAAGATGAACCGTCATTAACTTCAATAAAAGCAAACCCTTTCAACTCGCGTTTCGTCCGCACCCAGCCTTGAACTAAGAGGGAATCATCAGGTTCACCACTTCGCAATATTTCTTCAATTCGTCGATTTACCATAATTTATCCAGCACAGGACTTTAATATCCAGCCTATGATAACGCCCATTCCACCAAAGCGGACGGCTTGCCAGAAAGGTTTCTTGAAGCTACGCCAAGAAAATAATTGGCTTTCTAGGTTGAGTTCTAGCGCTTCCAACTGCTGTTTTATTTGCCGTAACTCTGCCTTGATTTCTGGGGTAGGATTTTTATTTTGCTGCAATTCTTGGCGACGCTGTTGCCATTGTGCCTTTTGTTCGCGATCGCTTTGCACTTGATTGTATCGTTCTTTAAGGGAGAAAAGCGATCGCTCTACTTCTTGCAGTTCTTGTTCAAAATCTGCTTCGGAATTTCCCTCGGGTGAAGAATTAGAAAACTGTTTAGGCGGCTTCATTTTGCAGTAGTAAATTATGATTAAATGAGAGTCTGCCAATAGTCAATAGCTAAAATTGAGACTATAAACTAACTCAGCACTTATCATTTAGTACTCAGCAATTAGAGTCATGTCTCAACCTACCCAGCTGCCTAAAACCAGTCAACTGAATAAATTTAGCACTCTGGAACTAGCCCAAGCCCTCATGGAGAGACTCAGCATTTCTCCTAATGATTGGCATCGCCTCAAGTCTAACCGCAATTCCCGCGCTCGTGAACAGGCCGCCGCTGCTCTGGTGTTTCTCCTGAAGGATCAGCCACAAGAAGCACTCGCCAGATTAGAACAGGCTACTGGCTGGTTAGATCGTTCTATTTCTGCTCCCCCTTGCCCGACTCATGGTCATGGGGGAAAGGGGACTGGGGATTAGGGACTGGGGACTGGGGACTGGGGACTGGGGACTGGGAAAACAAGGATAATCAATAACTTTTGACACTTGACCCTTGACCTCTTTACCAATACCTAATACCCGATCCCCGATCCCCAATCCCCAACATCACCGCCGCAGAGATAAGCGGGGGCGTGGGGTTTCTAGCTGTTTACAAAGCCTTAATTCTGTTCCCTTTCGGTTCCACTCTACTTGATCAAAGATTTGATGTAGTAGACATAGGCCTCGACCACTTTCTGCTTCGTCTGGAGGGAGATAGTCAATGGGATCGGGATCGCAATCAGAATCAGATTCAGATTCAGATGATGGACTAAAACCGTTACCTTGATCTGATATAATCCACCAATATTGATTATCTATCAAGGAAAAACGCACTAAGACTGTTTTACTAGGGTCTAAGTTATTACCATGTTTTGCTGCGTTGACTAAGGCTTCTTGGAGTCCTAGCCGCAGTTCTGCTTGCATTCTTTCTGGAATTTCTGCCAAGAGTAAATCTAAGATTGGACACAGATAGAGGGTTGAGGCAAAACTAATAGTGCCCCAATAACGTCCAACTGGACGGAGCGAGATGGTAATCACAAGAGAAACCCCATAGCTTTCAGTTAGCTAGACATCAGTTTGCTATCACAGGCACCCTGATAAATATTGAGGTGGTCATGCTGCCTTCAAACTTGCGTCTTTAAAACTAAATTTTGAAAATGCTAGGGAGCATTGACTCTATTCATGAATTAGAGATTGTTTAATACATAAAACGGCTTGGAGTTATATCCAAAGGCAGTCAGTCACTAAAAAAATGCTAATAATTAAAAGTAGCATTTTTGTGTTATGTCTGTTGGCCGATTTGGCATTTTACAATCAGATTCATAATTTAATTGAGTCTATGCAACATCAGTTTTTTAAAAAAATCAATCTATTTTTAGCTTAATTCAATTTTAGCATTTTTACTATGCAATAGACTACAAATTTGAAATTTGAGTTTTTGTCAAGGTGGCAGTACCCCCGTATTATTGTGATAACGCAAGAAATGCGGCAGCTTCCACATGAGCAGTTTGCGGGAAAAAATCAGCAGGTTGCACCCGTGTGAGCGTATATAGCCCATCTTGGCAGAGCAGCTTCAAGTCACGAGCCAAGGTAGCTACTTTACAGCTGACGTAAACGATTCTTTGTGGTTTCGTTTGCCGTAAAGATTCGATGACAGCGCGATCGCAACCTTTGCGAGGCGGATCGATTAATACCACATCTGGGACGCTTTCCATCTGTGGCAGCAATTTTTCTACTGCCCCCGTTTGGAAGGTGACATTATTAATTCCATTGCGTTGGGCATTCAAAATTGCTTGCTGTACTGCCTCTGCCTGTACTTCTAGCCCGGTAGCTTGCTGTACTTGTTTCGCCAAAGGCAAGGTCAAAGTTCCAATTCCACAGTAGGCATCCACCAATACCTCATACCCTTGAAGATTCAGTTCTGACTGAATTACTTCTAAAAGTGCCTCTGCTGTTTCAGTATAAACCTGAAAAAACGTATCGGGTAGTACCTGAAATTCTAATCCTGCAAATTTTTCGTGCAAGTATGGCATACCAGCAATGCAGCGAGTCTCACTACCAAAGATGGCATTAGTGCGATCGCTATTGCGATTTAACGATACACCTACTAACCGCGGATAGCGTTGCAACCATTCCTGTGCTTGGGTTTCAATGCCTGGTAAATGCCAATCTTTAACAACTAGAGTTAATAAAATTTCCCCAGTCCGCCGCCCAATGCGTAAACCCAGATGGCGGATTTGTCCTTGATGGCGACGTTCATCATAAATTTGCCAACCTCGCTTTTGAATATCCAACTTCACCTCAGCAAGTATGGGATTTAATCGCGAGTCTTGCACTGGACATTGATTCAAGTTAATTAATTGGTGGCTAGCTTTTTGGTAATAACCAGTTTGTACTTGCCCTGTAGAAGATTTCCCAACTGGATATGTAGCTTTGTTACGATAACCCAAAGGAGAAATTGGTACAAGTACAGGAGCTACAGGTGGTTGCGTGAAACCACCTATGCGTTCCAAAGCTTGGATAACTTGATTGCGTTTAGCTGTAAGCTGGAACTCATAATTAATATGCTGCCATTGGCAACCACCGCACTTATCAGCCACAATACAACTTGGTCTTTGACGATGGGGCGATCGTTGCAATAATTCCTGAATTTTGCCGTGGGCGTATTTCGGCTTCACGTGTAACAAGCGCACAACCACGCGATCGCCTGGTACCGAATCGGGAACAAAGACAACGCGATCGTTATATCTGCCAACACCATCACCGGTATCACTCAAATCCGCGATCGTCACTTCAATTAATTCACCCTGTTGCCAATTTGTGTTTGTCATTTGTTATTTGTCATTTGTCATTTGTCATTTGGGGTTTGGTAATTGGTAATGGGTAATTGGTAATAGGAGGAATTTTTAATTTATTTTTCCCCTGCACCCTGCCCCCTGCTTTTTCCAAATCCCCAGTCCCCAGTCCCTAGTCCCCAATCCCTAATCATTTCAATTCAATACATCACGGCGTATAACCCTTCACTTGTGTACCTCCAACTCGTTAAACTAGCAAATAATATTTCGCGTGATTGCAATAATCATGACTGTAATTAGCCAAGTTATTCTCCAAGCCGACGATGAACTGCGTTATCCCAGCAGTGGCGAACTGAAAAGCATCCAAGCTTTTATGCAAACCGGTGCAAAGCGCACAAGGATTGCCAGCACTCTAGCTGAGAACGAAAAAAAGATAGTTCAGGAAGCAACCAAACAATTATGGCAGAAGCGTCCTGACTTTATTTCTCCTGGTGGCAACGCTTACGGCGAACGTCAGCGTTCTCTATGTATTCGTGACTTTGGCTGGTATTTGCGCCTGATTACCTACGGCGTACTTGCTGGCGACAAAGAGCCAATCGAAAAAATTGGTTTGATTGGCGTACGGGAAATGTACAATTCACTTGGTGTTCCCGTACCTGGAATGGTAGAAGCGATCGCTTCCCTCAAAAAAGCTGCCCTTGACTTATTGAGTGCAGAAGACGCTGCGGAAGCATCACCCTACTTTGATTACATTATTCAGGCCATGTCTTGATACAAATTGTGTACTGGTTCGAGTAGTGGATTTGCGTCTACTACAGTGAGTGCTCAATGTCAGCACTCAAAATCGATAACATTCCTAATTTGATCATACTCTCCCCACAACTGGTTGTGGCCTTGGCAAGCTGATGTCAAGTTATCAACCATTTGTGGGGAACTTTTATGGGTGGGGGTTGGGGATTGGGGACTGGGGATTGGGGATTGGGGATTGGGGACTGGGGATTGGGGACTGGGGACTGGGAACTGGAAACTGGGAATTTGGAAAAGCAGGGGGAAAAAGAACAAATTATTCCTATTACCCATTACCCATTACCCATTACCCCATGCCCCATGCCCAAATAACAAAAAGCCGACAGCCCTTAATATAAAGACTGTCGGCAAGTATTGTGTTCCCTATTAATGACTCGGCTAGAGTTCAGTTATAAGGAAGTATGCCAGCTTGACGTTTGTACGGGGAGGATCTTAATCATGGGCACTAGTGATTGTTGTCACTAGATGGTTAGTACCTAACTGTATCTGCTTTAGGAGTTTCTGACTCAGCCAGAAAAGTGCATATTATAGCATTAGGAACTGTAACCTAAGTTACAAAGTCTAGTTATATGTTGTAAAATTAATGTTGTTAAGGACAATGACTCTTAAACTTGTGAATTTGATGACGGGGGCAATTCTGCTGGTAACAACCTTAGGTTGCGCCACACCAGCGCAGAATCAACTCTCCTCAGGGAATAGCGTTACACCTGCACCCACTGCTATCCAAACCAGTTATAACTCAAAAGCCAATAGACCAGCCACTAAAACCGCTACTATTAGCATTGAAGGTGAAAAAACTCCTATTACCCTCAGACTTTATAACCAATACAGCGATTTATTTAGTACCTACTTTCCTGAAAAAGATTTTATTGCGGAAGGTAATAGTTCTGGTGAAGGAACTGGAGTTAGGTTTATTGCTAATTTTGGGGGTAGTAAAAACGATAATGCATATATCCATGTTGCCTTTTTAAATGATTTAAAAAATCTCAATCAGTTAAGAAGTTTTATAAATGGCAAAAATGGCTTAATTGCATCTAATGGCTGGCGGGCTGTTAGCCGCAGTCAAAAAGTTGCCTATCCTTGGGCAAAAGAAAAGATAGTTTTTAGTAAAGGTAAAGATATCGTGGGTGATGTTTACCTTGGTCAGCAAAATGGGAAAGTTTTTTATGTTATTCTCCAGTTTCCAGTAGCATATGGCGACGGTTTTCCACCAAGAGCTGATTTGATTTTACAGAATCTCCAAATAGCCCGTTAAGGGACTTACAACTAAAAAATATACTATCGCTTTTTTGGCAAGGGGGCAGGGAGCAGGGGGGATAAAGAAAATATTTTCTCTCGGAAACTGAATAATTTAATTTTTGGAAGTCCCTAATACTAAATTCAGCAGACTTAGATTTAACTCTGATAGGTGATTACTCAAGATTTGGTCACCAGTGGAATACATAAAAATGGTCAATTGTTGGTTAATACCCTCATAGCTTTCAGCGAATAGCAGAGGTTCCAGAGTCTTCGCCTTTAGCTGGATTAGCGATCGCAGGTGCTGGCTTATTATTTCTGCGCCAAAAAAAGCAAGTGCGATTGTTGGTTAAATCAGAGCATAGTAAACAAATGTGAAAGAATTAAGAGTGCATAAGCACCCTGATAGTTTTGCGGATATGAGAAAAGAGCTTTGATACTATAAAGAATCTCTAAAATCAGCTATGGAAACGATATGGCTGCGAAGCCACTCACTAAATTTATCTCTTCCTAACTCACCAGATGCTACTTGCAAAATTACTTGTTCTTGTTCATCCACTGTGGCGTTAATCTCAAAACCATTCAAAACCAAGAAAACTTCCATAGCAGCGTGACCGATGCGTTTATTACCATCTATGAAAGCATGATTTTTAATCAGTGAAAAACTAAGCGCTGAAGCTTTTTGAACTATTGTCGGGTAAAGTTCCTCACCACCAAAGGTCATTTTTGGTTGTGCTAAAGCTGATTCCAAAGCGCCAGGGTTAGCAATACCAGCCGAACCACCAGACTGCTCAATGATGCGATTATAGAGTGCTAATACCTCTTGCAAAGTCAGATAGCGCATTATGCTAGACGCTTGTACAGTTCAGCATTTTTATTGAGTACGTAGTCCATTGCATCTGGAAACGATGTTTCTGGCTGATTGAGCAATTCTTCAACACCCATTAACACCAATTCTTCTATTGATATTCCCAGACGAGTAGCTCTTTGTTGCAACTTCAGCAAATGCTCATCTGGAATTTGGATTGTAATGGTATTCATAATAGGCTCAAAAGCTTGAAGTTAATACAACTCTAGCACTAGCAATGGTGTGGAATTCTTTAATAGAAGCGATCGCCTGGAAAATGAACTTGACAATTACTTTATCTGTAACGCGATTAGGTAAGAAACCGATAGAATAATTCTCTGTCCTTTTGGTGCATTAGTTACATGACAGCCAAATCCTCTGCTCCCTTTTCACCCCAAGAAATCGCCGCTGAAGGTTTGAAACCAGAAGAATACGAAGAAATTGTCCGACGGTTAGGGCGACATCCCAACAAAGCTGAACTAGGAATGTTTGGGGTAATGTGGTCAGAGCATTGTTGTTATAAAAATTCCCGGCCTTTACTCAAACAGTTTCCCACAACAGGCACCAGAATTCTGGTTGGGCCTGGTGAAAATGCTGGTGTTGTAGATTTAGGCGACGGATTACAACTTGCTTTTAAGATTGAATCTCATAATCACCCCTCAGCAGTTGAACCCTTCCAAGGTGCGGCAACGGGAGTCGGAGGTATTCTTCGAGATATCTTTACGATGGGTGCGCGTCCCATAGCTTTGTTAAATTCCCTGCGCTTTGGTTCCCTAGAAGATGGAAAAACTCAAAGGCTGTTCCAAGGTGTTGTAGCTGGGATCAGTCACTATGGTAATTGCGTTGGAGTTCCCACAGTTGGCGGTGAAGTTTACTTTGACCCTGCTTACTCTGGCAATCCCTTAGTAAATGTTATGGCGTTGGGATTGATGGAAACTCCAGAAATTGTCAAATCTGGGGCTTCTGGGATTGGTAACCCTGTGCTGTATGTCGGTTCTACCACCGGACGCGATGGTATGGGAGGCGCAAGTTTTGCTAGTGCAGAATTGAGTGATGAATCTTTAGATGACCGTCCGGCTGTGCAAGTTGGCGACCCATTTTTAGAAAAATCATTAATTGAAGCGTGCTTAGAAGCATTTAAAACAGGTGCGGTTGTCGCCGCCCAAGATATGGGTGCTGCAGGTATTACCTGTTCCACATCAGAAATGGCTGCTAAAGGCGGTGTTGGTATTGAACTGGATTTAGATAAAATTCCGGTGCGGGAATTGGGGATGGTTCCCTATGAATACCTGCTTTCGGAATCTCAAGAACGGATGCTGTTTGTTGCCCACAAGGGAAGAGAACAAGAGTTAATTGATATTTTTCACCGTTGGGGACTCCAGGCGGTTGTCGCTGGGACGGTGATTGCAGAACCAATTGTGCGGATTCTGTTTGAAGGGGGGATTGCAGCGGAAATTCCGGCTGATGCTTTAGCTGAAAACACTCCCCTCTATCATCGGGAATTGTTGGCGGAACCTCCAGAATATGCGCGCCAAGCTTGGGAATGGCAGGCTGATTCGTTACCTCCTTGCAATACTACTGGGATTGAAATTCAAGGAAGTCTGCAAAGTTGGAATGATATTTTGTTAACTTTGCTTGATACTCCCACCATTGCTTCTAAAAGCTGGGTATATCGTCAGTATGACCATCAGGTGCAGAATAACACTGTGATTTTTCCTGGTGGTGCTGATGCGGCTGTGGTGCGCTTACGTCCTTTAGAACCCCCTGGCAAAACAGGAAGTAAGACAGGTGTCGCCGCAACAGTAGATTGCAATCCCCGCTATGTTTATCTTGACCCTTATGAAGGTGCTAAGGCTGTGGTGGCTGAAGCTGCACGCAATCTTAGCTGTGTGGGCGCTGAACCTTTAGCTGTAACAGATAATTTGAATTTTGGCAGCCCAGAAAAACCCATAGGATACTGGCAATTAGCAGAAGCTTGTCGCGGTTTAGCTGAAGGGTGTCGGGAATTGGCTACCCCGGTAACTGGTGGGAATGTTTCTCTTTATAATGAAACTCTGGATTCGCAAGGCAATCCCCAGCCGATTTATCCGACTCCGGTTGTGGGTATGGTGGGATTAATTCCCGATATTAGCAAAATTTGTGGTCAAGCTTGGCAAGCTGCAGGTGATGTGATTTATCTTTTAGGTTTGCCACCTCAATCTGATGATAATTTAGGCGCTTCCGAATATTTAGCCGCAATTCACAATACTATTGCTGGTAAACCGCCCAAGGTGGATTTTGAATCGGAACGTCGCATTCAGAAAGTTTGCCGCGAGGGGATTCGTGCAGGCTGGATACGTTCAGCCCATGACTGTGCTGAGGGCGGATTAGTTGTGGCTTTAGCCGAATCTTGCATTGCTGGTAATCTCGGTGCCCAAATTACTTTAGAATTGCCAGCCAATAACTCAACAAGGTTGGATACATTGCTATTTGGTGAAGGTGGTGGACAAATTTTAGTGTCCGTGGGTTCAGAACAACAAGAAATTTGGGAATCCTATTTACAGGAACATCTCGGTCAACAATGGCAAAAACTGGGGACAGTGGTTAATTCAGAGATGGGTTTGGGGGTCTTAACCTCTGATAACCAAACCTTAATAAAAGGTAGTATCAACGATATGACAAATCGCTATTCCCAAGCGATCGCTAAACGATTAGCAGTTCATATTACTACCCCCAGTTAATTCGTATAATCCCCCCTATGGGAATTATTAGCATCATTTAGCATAATTACGGTACTGTTTTAATGGATGGTTAAAGATTTGTTAAGAAGTCTGCATCTATCCACCCATAGAAATCGGGGATTTTAGATTTTGGATTTGGGATGGTAGAAACTTTGCTGACAAGGTTTCTACCATCTACAAGACTGAGACCAAAAATCTCCCACAATACTATCTCTGCCCATTTGGGATTGCACAATCCCAGTGACTTGACACCACCACCAGGAGCAAAGCTAGCATGATTCCCTACCATCCCGACTCTTTGGATGATTACTCTCAACAATCTGACAACGCTATCAATAGTGATGAAAATCGTCCAGACAAGCCAGAAGAAGCTTGTGGAGTTTTTGGTATCTACGCACCAGGAGAAGACGTTGCGAAACTAACCTACTTTGGATTGTATGCACTCCAACACCGGGGTCAAGAATCTGCTGGCATTGCCACATTTGAGGGTACAAAAGTACACCTGCATAAAGATATGGGCTTGGTGTCTCAAGTCTTTAATGAAACGGTTCTCCAAGAGTTACCAGGTAACCTCGCTGTAGGGCACACTCGTTACTCAACTACGGGTTCTAGCCGCAAGGTTAACGCCCAGCCTGCTGTAGTTGAGACTAGTCTAGGTTCATTAGCTCTAGCACATAATGGCAATTTAGTCAATACTGTAGAACTGCGCGAACAGTTGCTTAAAAACAAATGCAACCTAGTAACAACCACAGACTCAGAAATGATTGCCTTTGCGATCGCAGAAGAAGTAAATGCTGGGGCAAATTGGCTAGATGCGGCTATTGAAGCTTGTCGCCGTTGCCAAGGAGCCTTTAGTTTAGTCATTGGCACTCCTGATGGCGTGATGGGTGTACGTGACCCTAATGGTATTCGCCCATTAGTAATTGGTATGTTAGCTGGTGAGCCAGACCGTTATGTCTTAGCTTCCGAAACTTGTGGCTTAGATATTATTGGCGCAGAATATGTGCGAGATGTTCAACCAGGGGAATTAGTTTGGATTAACGAAGAAGGTTTAACGTCTATTCAATGGCATCAACAGACCCAACGTAAGTTGTGCATCTTTGAAATGATTTACTTTGCTCGTCCTGATAGCCTTATGCATGAGGAGACTTTGTACAGTTACCGGATGCGTTTAGGACGGCGACTCGCAGCAGAATCTCTGGTTGAAGCTGATTTGGTGTTTGGTGTTCCTGATTCTGGCATACCAGCCGCCATTGGATTTTCCCAAGCTTCTGGCATTGCTTATGGTGAAGGCTTGATTAAAAATCGCTACGTAGGACGCACCTTTATTCAGCCCACTCAATCCATGCGTGAGTCGGGTTTGCGGATGAAACTCAACCCCCTCAAAGATGTGCTAGTAGGCAAACGCGTGGTGATTGTAGATGATTCCATTGTGCGGGGAACCACCAGCCGGAAATTAGTCAAAACACTGCGGGAAGCTGGTGCTACAGAAGTACATATGCGAATTTCTTCTCCGCCAGTCACTCATCCTTGCTTTTATGGCATTGATACCGACACCCAGGATCAGTTAATTGCTGCTACCAAGTCAGTAGAAGAAATTGCCAAGCAATTGGAAGTAGATACCCTCGCTTATCTCAGTTGGGAGGGAATGCTAGAAACTACTAGAGAAGACACCAATAGTTTCTGTTCTGCTTGCTTTACAGGTGATTACCCCGTTGCTATTCCTGAGCAAGTGAAGCGTTCTAAGTTGATTTTGGAAAAGGTTGTAGTGTAGAGGCTGGGGATTGGGGACTGGGGATTGGGGACTAGGTATTTTAGATTTTAGATTTAAACCTAATCCAAAATCGCAAATCCGTCTTGAAAAGTTTGCTCAACGGGGGGAACCCCCGCACGCAACTTTTCGCAAAATCCAAAATTGAATTGCCCTATGCCCCATGCCCAACCTACTTGTGCGATCGCTCTTTTGTTTAAATGAGAAATTAAGCTAGCGATCGCATCACATAAAACTAAGCCTCTGGCTCTATTCCCAAGGCTTTTAACTGTTCTGCTAATCTTTCAGCACGTTGGCGTTCTTTAGTCGCTAGTTCTCCTCCCCATAGTAAGAGTTCGCCTTGCTCATCCCACCAACGCAGCCAAAAGCCGGAACGATTTTCGCGCATTCCTTGCCAGACACCTAAAAATAAGTTCATTTCTGTAATCAAGTATCGGTTATTCGCATCTGGCGATCGCAGTTGATAACGTCCGGAATCATCTCGCTGATAAACTTCTAAAATCCCCGCATCAGGTTCAAAAATGGCATAGTTTGGTATTTGTAAAATTTGCTCATAATAGAACCATTTCCCAGGCGGATAAGTTGGTTTACTGGAATATTCTCCACCTTCAGTATCCGAAATAAACTCCATGACAATTACAGGAATATCCCCTTGGAGCCGTGGAGTATAACTGCGTTTCACCTCAGCACGTGGGACTTTAATAGAAGGCACATATCCCCAATCTGGGGCTTTGACTACAAACTGACGGTTTAGGGTGGCACAAATGCCATAGTTGGTTATAGTTAAAGCGTTGGCTGGTAATCTCCCTGATAGTTCTAAGCTTTCTGTGAGAGCCGCCGCAAGGGTAGGTTGATTAATGTTATCCACTGGCTCATCATCTAAAACAAAATCATCTGGTAATTTTTCCCAGGTAACTTCATAGGTGGCGGCATTGGCGAGCATGGTGATACTGCCTCGTTAGCGCAATCAAATTTAAGTTTATAGTATCTTTGCCGTCTAAGAAATTTTGCAAAGCGATCGCCTTATATATCCTAATTTACTTCAATTGGCGATACCCCAAAGCTATATTACTCCAGCCAGTTGCCCAAGGTAAAATAAGAGTCTACCTCATCAAAAAGCAGTATGTTAAAAGTCCAGCGTTTACAAATGCAACGCTACGGTGTTGCTATTTTGTCAGTGCTAATGGCGTTGCTATTAGGTTTAATGCTGGAAAAACTGCTACAAATAAAAGTTGCGTCACTTTTTTTTGCAGCTGTAGTCTTTAGTAGTTGGTCTGGTGGATTCTCTGCTGGTTTAGTGGCTACAGTCTTGGCCATCTTAGCTAATAATTATTTTTTTACACAACCTATATACGTTTTTACACTTAATAATGCTTCTGATGCTTTAGAGCTAGTTATATTTAGTTCAGTATCGCTATTGATTAGTTCGTTAAATGCAGAATTGCGGGTTGCTAAACAAGCATCGGAAGCCAAGTTAGCAACACTGCAAATCAGCTACCGTCGCTTGCTAGAGACAGCTAATGAAGGTATCTGGATATTTGACAATCAAGGCAAAACAGAATATGTCAACCAGCGTTTAGCCCAAATGCTAGGCTACGCCATAGAAGAGATGATTGGTCAACCAATTTTCAAGTTTGTAGAACATCAAGTTGAAATTGAATTAGACCGCTGGTTAACGCAACAAAGGTACAATCTGCAAGATATTAACCAGCAATTTGACTTGTGTTTACGCTGTAAAGACACATCAGAACTTTGGGCAATTGTCTCCACTAGTCCCATTTTGAACCAGCAGGGTGAATTTTCGAGTGCGATCGCCATGCTCACTGATATTACTAAACGCAAACAAACCGAAGTCGCCCTGCAAGAAAGTCAAGCAGCACTGCAACAAAAGCAAGAAAGGCTTGATTTAGCTCAAGCTGCAGCGAAAAGTGGTAGCTTTGAGTGGAATATTCAAACTAATGTCAATATTTGGTCAAAAGAGTTAGAAGCACTATACGGTTTAAACCCTGGTGAGTTTGGCGGTAGTTATGAAGAGTGGGCGAGATGGGTTCATCCCGATGATTTAGCTAAAGCCGAAGCAGATTTGATGAATTCGCTGAAAACAGGGGAATTTTTCACTGATTGGCGTGTGGTTTGGAAAGATGGCAGTATTCATTGGATGCACGCCCGAGCGAAAGTATTTTACGATGATGCGGGTAAACCTTTACGCATGGTGGGTATTAATGTTGATATTAGCGAGCGCAAACGCGCAGAATTCGCCCTGCAAAAAAGTGAAGCGATCGCAAAAGCACGGGCGCAAGAACTAGAAACTTTCATGGAAACGGTTCCTGCTGCTGTTTGGATTGCCCATGATCCGCAATGTCATAACATGAGTGTTAACCGAGCTGCTTATGAATTGATGCGGCTACCGCCAGGCTCAGTATTAACTGCTACTCCTGCTGATGGCGAGTTTCCCTTTCAATTCAAAATCCAAAAAAATGGTCAAGACATTCCACCAAACGAATTACCAATGCAATTAGCAGGTCGTATTGGGAAACTGGTTGAGGCAGAATGTGAATTTGTTTTTAGTGACGAAGATGTGCGCTCAATCTATGGCAAAGCTGTGCCATTGTGGGATGAAGCTGGTGCTATCCGTGGTGTAATTGGCGCATTTTTGGATGTCACAGAACGGAAACAGGTAGAAGATGCATTACGAGAAAATCAAGAACGTCTAGCTTTAGCGCTGGATGCCGCTAGGATGGGATCTTGGGATTGGGATCTGTTGAGCGATCGCGTGATGTGGACTCCTTACCATGAAATAATTTTTGGGTATGAGCCTGGAAACCCACACCGAACTTATCAGGATTGGCTGAACCGCATTCATCCAGAGGATTTACATCGCTTTGAGGTAACAATTAAAACAGCGATGACAAAACGCCAAAACTATGAAGACGAATACCGAGTAGTTTGGGCAGATGGTAGCTTACATTGGGTATCAGCTTTTGGACGCTTCCAGTACAATCAACATGGCCAACCGATTCGGATGTTGGGAATGCTGTTTGAAATTAGCGATCGCAAGCAAGCAGAAGCAGCACTTCGCCAAAGGGAATTAATGTTTAGCACATTAGCGGATACAATGCCGCAAATGTTTTGGATTACCAAACCAGATGGCTATCACGAATATTTCAATCAACGCTGGTATAACTACACAGGAAAAACTTTAGAACAAACAAATGGCGAAGGATGGCAAACAATTTTGCATCCAGATGATGTGCAACGCACGAGTGAAGTTTGGCAAAATTCTTTGCGTACTGGCAAAACTTATGAAATTGAGTACCGTTTTTTGCGTGCTGATGGCGAATATCGCTGGCATTTAGGGCGAGCATTTCCATTACGCAATCAAGAAGGTGAAATTATTAACTGGTTTGGTTCTTGTACTGATATTCACGACCAAAAGTTGGCAATTGAGGAACGCGCCCAAGCTTTAGCAAGGGAACGTGCTGCGCGCCTAGAGCTAGAAAAAGCCAGCCGGATGAAAGATGATTTTCTCGCAATTGTCTCCCATGAATTACGTTCACCACTCAACCCGATTTTAGGTTGGTCAACATTGCTACTCAACCGCCAGTTGAATGCCCAAAAGACAACTCAAGCCCTAGAAATCATCCAGCGCAACGCCAAATTACAAACAAGATTAATTGATGATTTATTAGATGTTTCGCGGATTCTCCGTGGCAAACTCAGCTTAAATATCTGTGAAGTTGACTTGGTAGCCATTGTGGAAGCATCTGTAGAAACCGTGCGTTTAACAGGTGAAGCGAAATCGATTCAAATTCAGACCCAGCTTGACCCCACGGTTGGTACATTAGAAGGTGATCCTAACCGCTTGCAGCAAGTAGTAGTAAATATACTGACCAATGCTGTGAAGTTTACACCAGAGGGAGGTCGCATCTACATCCAACTCCAGCAGATGGGAACTAATGCCCAAATTCAGGTTACCGACACAGGTAAAGGAATTAGTGCCGACTTTCTGCCCTATGTATTTGAGCGTTTTCGGCAAGCAGATGCAGCAACAACCCGGAAATTTGGCGGTTTAGGCTTAGGATTAGCAATTGTCCGCCACATAGTGGAACTTCACGATGGTAATATCCAAGTTGCCAGTCCAGGTGAAGGTTTAGGGGCAACCTTTACCGTTACACTACCCTTAATCACTCCTACCTCACAAAACAGTGAAAATCACAAGTTGCAAAGTAATTCCCCGAATCTTCAGGGTTTGCGAGTAGTCGCTGTAGATGATGATGTTGATAGCCTGGATTTGATCGCCTTTATCTTAGAGCAATATGGCATTGAAGTTACAGCCGTTTCTTCAGCCCGTGAAGCCATAAAAGCGATCGCCCAAATTCAACCAGATTTATTAATCAGCGATATCGCCATGCCAGAAATCGACGGCTATACACTGATCCGTCAAGTAAGAGAAATGGAAGCAGTAAAAGGTGGCAGGCTACCCGCGATCGCTCTTACCGCATTTGCGGGTGAAACAAACAATCACAAAATTCTCGCCGCAGGCTTCCAAAACCACATTACTAAGCCTGTCGATCCAGATGAATTAGCAATGGTGATTGAGCAAGAAGTTAAATAATGGGCATGGGGGATGGGGCATTGGGCATGGGGCATAGGTAATGAGTAATGAGTAATGAGTAATGAGTAATGAGTAATGAGTAATGAGTAATGAGTAATGGGTAATGGGTAATAGTAATTTCTCCTTGTCCCCCCTCATCCTCCTCATCTCCCCAAGCAGGCGTAAAATTACTACCAAAATATAACAGTACGCACGTTCTACTAGAAGCGTAGTAAAGATAGTATTATTAAGGACTGTTTCACGCCTCCTTCACCATCAGCTTGCCGATATGTCAGATCAAAAGCTAGCCGCATCCTTGAATGGACATCTTCCGCACTCCAGCCACAACAACCAGAATACGATTCGTATTCGGGGTGCTAGGCAGCATAATCTGAAAAATATTGATTTGGAATTACCGCGCGATCGCCTGATTGTCTTTACTGGCGTTTCGGGTTCGGGTAAGTCTTCTTTGGCTTTTGATACCATCTTCGCGGAAGGACAACGCCGCTATGTGGAATCTCTTAGTGCCTATGCTCGGCAATTCCTGGGACAATTGGATAAGCCGGATGTGGAGGCGATTGAAGGTTTAAGTCCGGCAATTTCGATTGACCAAAAGTCTACCTCTCATAACCCCCGTTCCACAGTGGGGACGGTAACCGAAATTTACGATTATTTGCGGCTGTTGTTTGGGCGGGCGGGTGAACCCCATTGTCCGATATGCGATCGCTGTATTTCACCGCAAACCATTGATGAAATGGTAGATCGGATTATGGATTTAAGCGATCGCACTCGCTTTCAAATTCTCGCCCCTGTAGTTAGAGGTAAAAAAGGTACTCACCGCAAACTGTTATCGAGTTTGGCTTCGCAAGGTTTTGTCCGGGTGCGCGTTGATGGTGAAGTCAGAGAATTATCCGATTCCATTGAATTAGACAAGAATTTCACTCACACTATTGAAGTAGTCATCGACCGTTTAATTAAAAAAGATGGCATCCAAGAACGTTTAGTTGATTCATTATCTACTTGTCTGAAACTATCAGGTGGAATAGCCAATATTCTCCTCACTCATGACAAAGGACAAATAACAAATGACGAAGGACAAACAGAAGAAGAATTAGTATTTTCCGAGAATTTTGCCTGTCCAGAACATGGGGCTGTGATGGAAGAATTATCACCGCGCTTGTTCTCGTTTAACTCACCTTATGGTGCTTGTCCTAACTGTCATGGGATTGGTAGTTTAAAAAGATTTTCGCCAGATTTAATTATTCCTGATAGCGATGCACCAGTTTATGCAGCAATTGCACCTTGGTCAGAAAAAGATAATTCTTACTATTTAGAACTGCTCTATGCTTTAGGGCAAGCCCACGGATTTGAATTACAAGTTCAGTGGAGCAAATTAACTCCAGAACAGCAACAAATTATCTTACATGGAGAAGAAGCAAATACCGCAGCCGAGCGGAAACAGAGCTTCAAAGGTGTGATTCCCATCCTGCAAAGACAATATGAAGGTGGTTCTGAGTTAATTAAGCAGAAATTAGAAGATTATTTAATCGATCAACCCTGCGAAGTTTGTCATGGTAAGCGGTTAAAACCAGAAGCTTTATCAGTGCGTTTAGGGCAGTATCAAATATTAGATTTAACTGGTGTTTCTATCCGCGATTGTCGCCAGAGAGTTGAACAATTAAAATTAAGCGATCGCCAATTTCAAATTGCTGATTTAGTCTTGAGAGAAATTAAAGCTAGATTGCAATTTTTACTGGATGTCGGATTAGATTACCTCACCCTCGACCGTCCCGCTATGACTCTATCAGGTGGCGAAGCTCAACGTATTCGTCTCGCCACACAAATTGGTTCGGGCTTAACAGGAGTTCTCTACGTTTTAGACGAACCAAGTATAGGTTTGCATCAAAGAGATAACGGCAGATTACTCAAAACTTTAACCAAATTACGCGATTTAGGTAATACCTTAATTGTGGTAGAGCATGATGAAGAAACTATTCGTGCAGCGAACCACATTGTAGATATTGGCCCTGGTGCAGGAATTCATGGCGGTCATATTGTCGCCCAAGGTGATTTGCAAGAATTACTAACAGCAGAAGATTCTTTAACAGGCGCTTATTTATCAGGAAGGCGAGTAATTCATACACCAGCAGAACGCCGTGAAGGAAATGGGCGTAGTTTGACAATTAAAAACGCCCATCGTAATAATCTGCGAAATATTGATGTCGAAATTCCTTTAGGTAAACTCGTCGCTGTCACTGGTGTTTCTGGTTCAGGAAAATCAACTTTAATTAATGAATTACTTTACCCAGCATTACAACACCATTTAACAAAGAGAGTTCCTTTACCCAAAGAAATAGAGGAAATTAAAGGATTAAATTCTGTTGATAAAGCCATTGTTATTGACCAATCACCTATTGGCAGAACCCCACGTTCTAACCCTGCAACTTACACAGGTGTTTTTGATGTAATTCGAGATGTCTTTTCCCAAACAGTAGAAGCAAAAGCGAGAGGTTATAAACCCGGACAATTTTCTTTTAACGTTAAAGGTGGACGTTGCGAAGCTTGTAGCGGACAGGGTGTAAATGTCATAGAAATGAACTTTTTACCTGATGTTTACGTGCAATGTGAAATCTGTAAAGGTGCAAGATATAACCGCGAAACATTGCAGGTGAAGTACAAAGATAAAACCATTTCTGACGTTCTCAACATGACAGTTGAAGAAAGTTTAGACTTTTTTCAAAACATACCCAAAGCTGTTACCCGCTTACAAACTTTAGTTGATGTTGGCTTAGGTTATGTTCAATTAGGTCAACCAGCAACCACCTTATCTGGTGGCGAAGCACAACGCGTAAAATTAGCCACAGAATTGTCTCGTCGCGCCACAGGTAAGACACTTTATTTAATTGATGAACCTACAACAGGTTTATCTTTTTATGATGTCCACAAATTGCTAGATGTATTGCAACGTTTGGTAGATAAAGGTAATTCAATTTTAGTAATTGAACACAATTTAGATGTCATTCGTTGCGCTGACTGGGTAATAGATTTAGGCCCAGATGGTGGCGATAAAGGTGGAGAAGTCATAGCAGTAGGAACACCGGAAGAAGTAGCAGCAAATCCCCGTTCTTATACTGGTGAATATTTGCGTCAGGTATTGCAGCAGTATCCGCCACAAGCAATTACTATGGAAAATAGATAGAGCCGTTATGGGTCGTGAACAGGAGAAGCTTAATGAACGATCAGGAGTTAGAATTTCTCCTAAATGACCTGGAATCAGATCGGGTAGAACGCAAGGCTTCAATATCTGATAAAAATAAGCTTTGCGAAGCAATTTGTGCATTTGCTAATGATTTACCTAACCATCAAAAAGCAGGAGTTCTATTTATTGGAGTTAACGATAATGGTAGCTGTGCAAATCTAACCGTAGATGATAAGCTGTTGGTCACACTCGCAGCTATGCGTTCCGATGGAAACATATTGCCTTTTCCAACAATAATTGTGCAAAAGCGGAACATTGGTGGATGTGAATTGGCTGTAGTGATTGTAGAACCCTCAGATGCACCTCCTGTACGCTTCAATGGACGTGTTTGGATAAGAGTTGGCCCCCGCAGAGCAACTGCTACAGCAGAAGAAGAACGCCGTTTAGCTGAAAAAAGACGTTCAAAAGATTTACCTTTCGATTTACGAACTTTAGCATCAGCAAGTTTAGATGATCTCGATTTAGAGCTTTTTCGTCGAGTTTATTTACCTTCTTCTATCGCTGTCGAAATTCTGCAAGAAAATCAGCGTTCTATTGAACAACAATTAGTGGGGTCGCGTTTTGCAACAATTGAACCAGATTCTAAACCAACTATCTTGGGTATATTAGTGGTTGGTAATGACCCTAGACAATTTATTCCTTGTGCCTATGTTCAATTTCTTCGGATTGATGGTACAGAATTAACTGATCCTATTAAAGACCAAAAGGAAATAGGTGGTTCTCTGATAGATGTTCTACGAATGTTAGATGAAACTTTTCAGGCTCATATTTCGGTAGCAACAAACATAACTGCTCAACCAATAGAAATTCGTCAGCCTGATTACCCCATAGTTGCCTTGCAACAAATAGCCAGAAATGCAGTTATGCATCGTACCTATGAAGGAACAAATGCACCAGTACGAATTACCTGGTTTAATGACAGGATTGAAATTCAAAACCCAGGTGGCCCATTTGGTCAAGTAAATCGGCAAAATTTTGCTCAACCAGGTATTACAGATTATCGGAATCCTCACCTCGCTGAAGTCATGAAAAACTTAGGCTATGTTCAACGATTTGGTGTAGGAATTCAATTAGCACGTCAACAACTTCAGAAAAATGGCAACCCAGCTTTAGAGTTCGTTGTTGAAGATACTTATGTGTTATCAATACTCAAGAGAAAACCATGAGTACTACTATTATTGCTTTCTTTAATAACAAGGGAGGCGTTGGTAAAACTTCTCTAGTATATCACTTAGCTTGGATGTATAGCAGTTTAGGATATCGGGTAATTGCTGCTGATTTAGACCCTCAATCCAGCCTTACAACTGCTTTTTTAGATGAAGAATCACTAGAAAAAGTTTGGTTAGATAACAACCATAAAAAAACTATTTTTGGCTGTATTCAACCTCTAATTAACGGAATTGGTGATATTCGAGAACCTGAGTTGTTACATATTAATAATTCAGAGAATTCAGCTAATAACATATCACTTCTAGTAGGTGATATATTACTTGCAGAGTTTGAATATTATTTATCACAAATTTGGCATGAATCACAAATTGGAAATATCAACGCACTTCAAAGTATATCTGCTTTTTGGCGAATTCTAAAGAAGGCTGCTATCAGCAATCAAGCTGATATTATCCTAATGGATTTGGGGCCAAACTTAGGAGCTATTAATCATGCTGCACTGATTGCTGCTGATTATGTTGTTATACCACTTTTATTAGATAAATTTGCTTTATATGGATTACGTAATCTAGCGAAGACTTTCAGTAATTGGCGAGAAAACTGGAAAAATATATTAAATCAAAATATGAATTATGCAGAACCTTTGCCAGCAGGACTGATGCAAGCAATAGGATATGTTATTTGGCAGCTACCCATACGATTAGACCGACCTGTAAATGCATACAATCATTTGATTTATGAGATACCAAAACTTTATCGAGAAGCTATGTTCAATCAACCACAAGAACATAATATTTCTTTAGAGGATGATCCTTATTGTTTAGCTTTACTCAAAAACTACCAAAGTCTGATGCGAATGGCTCAAGAAGCTCATAAGCCTATGTTTCATTTAAAACCGGCTGATGGTGCTATTGGTGCCCATTCTAGAGCAGCAAAAAATGTTTATCAGGATTTTAGAAAATTGGCTCTTAAGATAGTAGAACGTACACAAATAAGGGTTTTTTAAATCCAGTTATTCATATTGCTTGATATCAATAAAGCATACATTATCAGCAACAAACTACAACAAATGTCTCTTCCCACAGATATAATTTTTTGGGTGAGTCTCATAAAACCAGCTTATCTGTTGGAGGGTTGCTAGTGGAATTGCTTTATAATTTCTTCTCTTCAGGGAATTTCATTCCACATGGCCATTGTTACCTGTGGAAACCAGAGTTGGTGTGGTTACACATCTTAGCTGATACTATCATTGCACTTTCTTATTATTCAATTCCCCTCACACTGATATATTTTGTCCGCAAAAGAGATGACATTCCATTTAAAATAATTTTTCTATTATTTGGAGCTTTTATCATTTCTTGCGGGACAACACATCTCATGGAAGTGTGGACACTTTGGCACCCTGTTTATTGGCTATCTGGTGCGATGAAAGCTATCACTGCACTCATTTCTTTATATACAGCAATTACTCTTATACCTTTAGTTCCCCAAGCGCTAGCTCTCCCCAGTCCTGCACAATTAGAAGCTGCATATATGGCTTTAAAAGATGAAAATGCAGAACGACAGCGAGTCGAGCAAGAGTTGAGAAAATACAAAGAAACCTTAGAAGAATTAGTAGAACAACGCACTGCCGAACTAGCTAAAACTAATGAGCAACTCCAACAGGAAATTATTCAACGTCAGCAATCTCAAGAAAAAATGGCTGAATTATTAAAGGCGGTAAAAAGTGCCAATCAGGATTTAAATGATTTTGCTTATGTAGTTTCTCACGATTTGAAAGCGCCTCTACGAGGAATCAGTTCATTATCAGAATGGCTATTAAGTGATTATGGCGATAAATTTGATGATGAGGGAAAAGAATTAGTCAGATTGCTCATCAGTAGAGTTAAAAAAATGTACAATCTCATTGATGGGATTTTACAATATTCTCGCGCTGGCAGTTATCGAGAACAAAAGACCCAAGTTAATTTAAATGATGTGGTGAGAGATGTAATTGATTTGCTTGCACCACCAGAAAATATTCAAATAGAGATTATAAGTAAATTACCAATTATTAGCGCTGAAATCACAAGAATTAAGCAAATTTTTCAAAATATATTAAGTAATGCTATTAAATTTATCGATAAACCAGAAGGTAGAATAATTATTAATTGTACTGAAGATAATATTTATTGGCAGTTCAGTATCGCTGATAATGGTCTGGGAATTGAAGAAAAGTATTTTACAAAAATTTTCCAGATATTTCAGAAATTATCTAATGATGATAATTCAGATAGTACGGGAATCGGTTTATCCTTAGTCAAAAAAATTGTAGAGCTATATGGCGGTACAGTTTGGGTAGAATCGGAAGTGGGTCAAGGTAGCAAGTTCTTTTTTACGTTGAAGAAATAGCTAGTAATTAATAATATGATGCGTTAGCGTCAGCGTAACGCATCATATTAATTAATTATCTTCGCCTTTTTCTATAAACTGTCGCAAAATCTCTCCAGGTTTTCTATCCCAAGTATCAATATGCTCATATATCAAATTATCTTGATTGAGCTTATAGGTGGAATAACCATTAAAAAATATCTTCGCTTTCCAGGGAACGCGCAATACACCTCGCACTGTCCACTTAGCTAAAATTGTATCCTCGGCTGACTGATAGACTTCATGCAAATCAAAATAAATTTGCGTAAAAAATAGCTGCGCGTGAAATCTTAATGTCCAAAAGATAATCCGATAGTTGAATTTATATTTAAATTTATTAACTGGATCGCGAAAGTAAATATCTTGTGTATAGATATCATAAGAAATATCTTTTTCAAACAGAGTTGGTAAATCTTGTTTGAGAATCTCAATTACCTGTTCTACCTGCATTGTTATTCCCCACCTTGATCAGAAAAGGTTTCTAAAAAATCTTACCAACTTCTGCCAAAGTGATAATGTATTTCTGCTATCCACACTACTTACTGTCAAATCAGCTAAAGTCGGAAATGACGCAGGTTGAGCATAGGGGCCATTCCGTAATAATTGACCTAAAGCATTATTATTTTCTCGCAAACCTTCATAAAAAAAGAAGACTTCGCCGTTAATACCGCGTTTACGATTGCAGTTAATTACTTTTAGAAGATGTTCGGGAGTAATACAGTAAGTACCAAGCTTCATTAAAACCCCTGGTGCTAACTTGGGTAAAGTTGCATCTGTAAATTGTTCAGTAATTAATTTATTGACAATACATTTATAAATTTGGAAGTCACGGCGGTAAATTTGTGGGTGAATCATATCCACAATGCCGCGATTTAGCCAGGTAACTGAATCTTGTAAATACTCTTTAAATCCCCAATCATAAATATTGGGAGACATCGACACAATTAAATTAGGATTAACGCTTTTAACTTCTTGATAGAGACGTGCTAAAAATTCCGTCAGAATATCCGCACGCCATTTTAACCATTGACTATCTTTAGGGTTTTGTGGCGGATTTTGGTTAAACTGCTGCCGATAACGTGCGATCGTACCCTCATCATAACCACCTTCACATGGTAATGCAGGAAAGCGATCGTCGCCTTGAATGCCATCAACATCATAATTCTGCACAACTTCCCGCACTAAGCTCAATAAAAATTCTTGCACTTGGGGGTCAAGAGCATTCATCCACTCAAAGCCATTTTTCTTGAGTAGTTTACCATCGCGATCGCGCGCTGCCCATTCCGGTTTTGTTTGCAATAGCATTCCACCATTTAAGTTGTAGGAACTTGCAAAGCCATATTCAAACCAAGGAATAACTTTGAGTCCAACCCGTCGCGCTTCTGCAACTACTTCCGCTAAAGGGTCACGACCTGCAAAGCTAGGGTCAATTTCTACCCCAAATGTTTGCTGCATCGTTTGACTGCGATACAGTGTGACTCCTTTATTCCAAACCACAGGAAATACAACATTAAATCCAGTCTCAGCCAAAAAATCCATTACCTCAGCAATGCGTTGCTGTGACTTGAGTACTTTACTATCAGTATTAGTCAGCCAGACACCACGTGTTTCTATTAAGCTCATGTGCGTAAGTAGGGCGGTGCATTTAAATATAACTAGTCATGGCTGTCATTTGTCCTTTGTCCTTTGTTATTGGTAAGGTTTTTCAGCCTATTTACGTTTCCTAGCATAATTTAGTGCAATTACCGACTTACTCATCTAAAAACAAAGCGTGCGCTATTTGCGGTAACCCCAGTGAGGAACGCAATTTTTAATTCATGACTAGCTGACTATACCGCGCTTTAATGGCCATATAAATACCATAAGCAATTAAACCCAATGCTACAAAGCCTAAAAGCCAAGGGCCATAGGGTTGTTGAGCCAAAGTCTGTAACGCCTCATCCAAGCCTCCAGCCGCTTGAGCGTTAGATTGCGTTGCAGCTTGAATAAAAAACCAGCCAGTAATGCAGAATACAATTCCCCTAGCTACTAAGCCAAATCGACATATACCAATAACCCACTTACGTTCTTTATGACTCAACTGAGATAGATTGAATTCTCTTTGAAACTTAGTAGTATAAGCTCTATAAAATTGATAAAAACCTAAACCAATAACGAACGCGCCGCCAGTTCCTACTAACCATTGTCCAAAAGGTTGAGAAAGTAGGCGTGCTGTCCAATCTTGAGTGGAGTTACTATTACCACTATTGCTGGAACCTAAGAGAATTTGCACAGCACTGTAAGCTAAACCTGCATATATAAAACCATTGATTGCATAACTAATTCTCTGTGCTAAACCTTTAGCATCATTACCTTTATGTTCTGGATCTTTGATAGCCTCAACAAAGCGCCATAGTACATATCCAATTAAGCCAATTGCTACCAAAGCCAGCAAAATTTGACCAAAAGGTTGTTCTACAAGTGTTTGTAAAGCACCTTTGGTATCAGTTGTTTTGCCACCTGTACCAAAAGCCACCTGTGCTGCTAGTAAACCAACAATAGCATAAACTATTCCTTTGGAAGCATAACCAAATCTGCCTAATCTTTCTACCCATAATGATGGGCGATCCATCAGATGTTGTGTCATAGTATTGTCTGCAATTTATGGAATTTCTTTTACCAAAAATTGCATAATCTCAGCATCTATCTCATGGCAATATTTCAATTGTCTCAGGATATATTGCACTAGATTATTTTCTTAAATCTATTACTGAAACTTTTCTTTTAACAGATGTTGTACTAAGTCTTAGCACAGATAATGCAGTCATCTCTGATAGGACTTACGCAAGTGTCACATTTTTCTCGTTTAGGCTGTCAAGAGTCAAGAGTCAAAAGTCCAAAAAACCTGAATTTTTGACCCTTGACCCTTGACTGTTGACTCTTAAACCAGAAGTTTGGTGTACCAGTTGCGTAAGTCCTGTCTGAGATAAACCAACGGTATTTTATATCAATGGAGTAAGATTTATGACTGCTGTAGTTCAACCTACCTGGATACATGAATATATCACCACCAATGGCGTGAGACTGCACTACGTCACCCAAGGCGAAGGCCCTTTGATGTTGATGTTACATGGATTTCCAGAGTTTTGGTATTCTTGGCGGTATCAAATACCAGAATTCGCCAAAGATTTTAAAGTAGTTGCTCTGGATTTACGCGGTTATAACGATAGCGATAAGCCAGAAGACAAATCTGCTTATGTAATGGATAAATTTGTCAAAGATGTTAAGGGGGTAATTGAAGGTTTAGGATACGAAAAATGTGTATTAGTCGGACATGATTGGGGAGGTGCGATCGCTTGGAATTTCGCATATACTCATCCTGAAATGTTAGACAAGCTAATTATCCTCAATCTGCCCCATCCAGCAAAATTTTCTCAAGGTTTACGCAATCCCCAACAAATGCTAAAAAGCTCTTATATGGCGTTTTTTCAGTTACCTTGGTTGCCAGAATTCGCTATCCAAATGGGAAATTATGCCCCAATTGAAGCAGCTTTTAAAGGTAGGGCAGTTGATAAAAATGCTTTTAGCCAAGCAGATATTGACGCTTATAAAAATGCTGCGGCTAAACCTGGTGCCCTCACTGCAATGCTAAATTATTATCGCAACATTTTCGACCAAAAACTCTTACAAGAAAATTGGGGAATTTTGCAAGTTCCAACGCTGATGATTTGGGGCGAAGATGATACAGCACTGGGTAAAGAACTGAGTTATGGTACAGAAGCCTACGTCCAAGATTTTCAAATTAAATACATTCCTCACTGTAGCCATTGGGTACAGCAAGAAAAACCAGATTTAGTCAATCAGTATATGCGTGATTTTTTAAGCATTTAAATGCGCTTACTTTATCTTGTCTAGTCTTGTACTAGGCAAGATAAAAAATGTTAGCTTTTCCTAACAAAATACCGCAAAATGTACATTTGCTTAAAATTTTTTAACAAAAATGTCTTGGGAACAAAATTGTAAATAAATAAGTCGTAAACATCCCCCTAAAATATAAGTAATTTTACAGTGCAGCATGAATACACAAAAGATTCACAATTTATGAAAAGCTTGATATAGATAGATTATGAGTCTTTGAATTGAAATTTTCTATAGCTGTCATAGCAGTTTGTACTATCAATTAACATTATTTTTTGAATTTAGTGAGATAATAGATTTGTGAGGAAAAGAACGGACATAATTTAAGTGCAAAGGGGGACAATTATGAAACTCCAGCTATTAGCGGCATTAGCCTTAGCGACTCCCCTGTTTTTTACTGGCGCAGTAAAAGCTGATAATTCGCAAGACTTGCAAAAGTTGTTAACCACTGGGGAATGTGTCGGGTGTCGTCTAGAAGGAGCCAACCTCAGTAGTGCTCATTTGATTGGTGCTGATTTAAGAAATGCAAATCTTCAAAATGCTAATCTTAGCGGCGCTAACCTTGAGGGTGCAGATCTCACGGGTGCAAACTTGTCAGGCGCTAACTTAACTTCAGCTTACATAACTAATGTGAATTTAAAGCAAGCGAATCTTGATAATGCCAATTTGACTCGCGCTAAAGTTTACGATTCCAACGTATATCGCGCTTCAATGGATAATCTGACTCTTACTGATGCAGAAATCTATCACACTGGTATCGGCATTGGTGGTGAAGACGCAGTAGAAATTCCTGATTGGAAATAGGCTGAACTAAGTAAGCATCAACACTACGTAGAGTAGTAGATTGGGGATAAGCAAAATAACATTATTTGCGATCGCTTATCTCCAAATTTCTCTACAAGAACTCAAAACATCGCTTCAGTGTTCCTGTGGATAAAATTTCTATGGCTCTATATGGCTTTATTTATTCCTGAAGAGGTATAAGTACTAGGGTATCAATCAATAAAATAGGGACTAGAGATTAGGAATGAGGGATAAGTATTTTTAATCAATACTTAAATCCTCAAAACTCAGCAATTTTTACACCTAGTCCCTCATCTGAGAATTTCACAATTAAGGACTGGAAATAACTCTTTTGTAGCCCCTGATCTACATATCACAAATCAGCTTATATGTCTAGTATATTTGAATACATAAAGAATTTTATTAAGTATTAATATCACTACCTATAGGTTCGATAACTAATTAGTGCTTAAGATAGCTTTAATATCCGCTGAAATCGAGCTTTAAACCTGTATAAATGAGAGGTGGACTGACTTTTGCAAGATTTGTACTTCTAATAAGTACGATAATGGGCAATTGGCATGACATGGGATAATAGCAACCTGAGGATTCCAGCTGATTTAACACCGCAGAACTCAGAAAGCTAATTTAAACAGCTCCTTACCGCCTTCTGAACTTCTATCCTCCTACTGACTTCCTACCCTGTAGTTGATCAAGTAGTAGTTAAGGGGCAATTATGGTGATAGGACACTAAAACCCTTTTGAACCCCAAACTTCAGTTGTACAGATGCTCTCATGCATCGCCTAATCAACAGCCTTTTGGTTGTAATTGTCCAGATTAGAGAAACTCAACTGTTACAATTTATGGAAACGAAAATGCCAGAACCGGAATACACAGAAACCAAGTCCTCAGAGACCACGATGACAGATATCAACAACCAAACAGGAACCATAACCAAGCTCCAGCCTCCCGCGCAGTCTCAAGAACAATGGCTGAAGTACGGAGAACAGATTTCAGGCTTTTTAGGCACACTCCCTGAATATCTGGGTAGCTTCTTCAATCAATACAAGCAGCCGTTGATTTCCGTAGGTTTAATTGTAGGCGCAATTGTTGCTGTTAGGGTACTTTTGGCGATATTAGACTCTTTGAACGATATTCCTTTGGTAGCGCCTACCTTTGAATTGATTGGTATTGGTTACTCAGCCTGGTTTGTTTACCGTTATTTACTCAAAGCTTCAACTCGGAAAGAGTTAACCAACGAAATTACAACTCTGAAATCACAGGTTGTTGGCAAAAGCGTTTCCGAGTAATTTATTAGCGATCGCAATTTTCCAGCCTAATATGTCAGCTTGACCCTGCTATTAGCTCTAAATCTTACTAAAAGCGATCGCAATCAAGTTCTGTTATATATCTCCCACCTTTTAATGGTGCGGAGTCTACATCGAAATAAAGGGAGTCTGTTAAAGCAGACTCCCTTTATTGTCTCGGTATTTTCTGCCTTACTGCGGTACAAGGACAATATTTTTCGATGGAATTTTTTCCAATCTTCCCATTTTGACTAAAGCTTGATAGACCATTGCGGCTACTTCAGCGCGGGTAGCTTCTTTGTTGGGAGCAAAGACATCCGCATCTGGATAGTTAACAACTAGTCCATTAACAGTAGCAGCTGCTATTTTGTCAGTGGCATATTTAGGAATATCTTTAGCATCTTTATATACTGTTAAAATCTTCTCTGGTGATGCAGGTGTTTTGAGATTTAAACCACTAACCAAAGCCACTAAAACTTGTACTCGCGGAATCTTTTGTTCTGGTTGAAAAGTTTGGTTAGGATACCCTTTCAAAAATCCTGCACTAATAGTTTGGTTAATTGCAGAATTTGCCCAAGATTTATCGGTGACATCTTTAAACTTGAGTGTATTTTTAACTGGCTTATATTCAAATGCTCCTTGCAATATAGCTGCAAATTCAGCACGGTTTACAGGTTGATTTGGTCGGAAAGTATAATCTGGGAAGCCTTTGATAATACCCCGCGAAGAAAGAACATTAATAAAACGCAGACCCCAAAAATCAGCCGGGACATCATTAAATGCTATGGGTGGCGGGATGGTTAACTTTGGTTTTGAGGGAGTTACCAGAGAAAATGGTTCGGGATTGACTGTGACAGAAGATGGTACAGGCCCTTGTGCTTGGGGGGAAATAGTTGGCGCAATCTCAGCAGGTAATAAAACTGAGGTTGCAGGGGCCTTGTCAATTATAGATGGAGCGCTGCTAGGTACAACAAGAGGTGCAGGTAGAGGCGATCGCAAATTATCTACATCTGTATCTGCTTCTGGTTGTACTGTCGGAACAGGCGAGGGTGAAATTGGTTGTTGCTGAGTCGTAGCTGAGGTTTTTGGAGATAGAGATAGTAACCCGTTCAAATCCCAGCTAGTATCTTTACGGGATAACGACCAAAATAAAATCGCGCCAATTGCGCTAAAAGCGACTAAAACGGCAATAAATTCGTCAAAGCCAAGGGCAGTTTTTGGGGATGACTCAGGATCGGGAGGCGTATTTGTCATCTTAGGCACCGTACAATCAGTACACTAGACATCCTAAATTAAGTTGTTCGATCAAATATTAATACCCCCATTGAATTTTTGGGGGCTTTGGGAATGCTTACTAATAATTTAAGTTATTAAACTATATGTAGAAAAAACTACATTTATTTTAAATCCAGTAGTCCTTCTTCTTTCAACTTGGGATTGAAGCGAATCGGCGTTTGTAAACCCCGGCTTTCCAATACCGCTAAAATCTCCGCTTCAACTCGCCGTGCGACATTTTTCAAGATTTTCATCTGTGCCAATTCATCATTGACAGGATTTCGATAATTTGTCTGTTCTGCGTCTGTCATCATGGCTTTCGCATTGATGGCGTTTGTCCATTCAGCTTTGCGATCGCTATTTCCCGATGGCACAGTACCATTTTCTGCAATCCAAGCCTGCTCAATATTTTCTAAAATAGCGCGGCTGGGACGGTCAATAGTTTGAGCTTTGACAAAGTAGCATTGTTGCGGCTGACGTACTAAATGCTGCTTGAGGCTAACGTGAACATCGCGAGAGTAGCCAACGAATTGCAATACTTTGTCTTGGTCAAAAATGGCATAGACTCCGATTTTACCTTGGAATTGTTCAGGTATTTGACCATGATCATCTATGTAATTGACATAATCTAGGGTCGCCAACAACGGAATATTTGTTTCAGTAGCCATAAGCTAAATTGAAGTTGAATAATTTTTTCACTAAACCGGACGTCAAAATAAAATTAAACAATTTTGTAAATTGCACAAAGGCGGCTGGGCTGAAAAATCTTGGCATTAAACATAAAATTCGGCGGTACGTTGATAATAGCGTACTCTTTAGAACCATGATATTTTTCAAATTCTTTTGGCATTCCTTTAGGAGTATTTAAACTATAAGGAACTGGCTGGAAAAGTAATTCTGTAAATTCAATTTTTCCACATTTTAATTGTTGAGAAATTTGTTGAATAAATGTTTCATTGGTTAATAATTTATAGAGATTTTCTTGAGCTTGGGGTTCCAGGGAAAAACTGCTATCAAAGTTTTCAACAATCTTGAGAGGCATAATATTTACTCGTCATTAACAACTTAATAACAGAGACATCATGGCAGCTATCGCCTAATAAATTACGAATTACGAATTACGCATTACAAATTGGTATTAATTAATGATTAGCTCACCAAACTCTGTCATCAATTCATTTTAGTGGGGCTAGTGAATTTGTAATTCATAATTTTTATAACAACAAAAAAAGGCAAAAGAAAATTTTCTTTTGCCTTTAGTTAATTTTTACCTGTTCAGGTTCTTATTCGTAATCGTCCTCATCATCGTCATCATCATCCTCGTAGTCATCATCATCTACAAGGTCGGTGATTTCATCGGCGATTAAGTCATCGTCATCCAAAATAGAGCGTTCTGTACGTCTAGTAGCACCAAAAGTAGGTTCAGTCAGAGACGGAGCATCTAAATTGTAGGTACGAGCTGTGCGATCGTCTAGCACCATATCTAACGGATCATCTACTTCATCTAAGACGCTGCTGCTATCTAGTGCAGCGTAATCATCAATGGCTCCTGTTTCTTCATAGGCATTGTACCCAGTACCAGCAGGAATCAAGCGTCCGATGATCACGTTTTCTTTTAACCCCCGCAGCCAGTCAGATTTACCTTCAATGGCGGCTTCGGTTAAGACTCTGGTAGTTTCTTGGAAAGAAGCAGCAGAAATAAAGCTGTCGGTGTTCAAGGATGCTTTGGTGATCCCCAACAATACGGGGGTGTACTGTGCTCTAGCACCGCCAGTAATCGCCATTGCTTCGTTCACCTGCTCAACCTGGCGCAATTCCACCAATTCACCGGGAAGCATGGTGGTATCACCACCATCATCAATCCGAACTTTATTGGTCATCTGGCGAACAATTACTTCGATGTGTTTGTCAGCAATATCAATACCTTGGGATTGATATACCAACTGCACTTCGTTCACCAAGAAGGTTTGCACTTTTTGTAAAGCATGGCTAGCACAAGCGTAGACTCCATCTTCGGAACCCAGGCTAAAGAAAACTTCCAAAATTTCGTGGGGGTTAGAAGGGCCATCACTGAGAGGTTCACCCGCAGTTACATGGGAGCCATCTGTCACCACTAAGTTTTGTCCGGGGCCAAGGGGATAGTCTGTGACTACTCCATTCGGTTCTACTACTTTAATTGCGATCGCTTCATCACCATCGCCGTAAACTACCTTAACTTCACCAGCCCGACGGCATAAAATACAAGCTTCTTTGGGTTTGCGAGCTTCTAGTAGTTCCTCAATCCGGGGCAAACCTTGGATAATGTCCCCAGTTTTAGCACGTTCAAATACCAGCAACACCAAGTTATCACCACGCTGTACCAAATCGCCGTCTTCGATTTGCAACACAGCACCAGGGCTGACTCGATAGGGACGACCGATACGGATATCAATGGAGTAATTTTGAGTACTGAGTGCTGATGCTCCAGCCGCAGCACTAGCAGCCGTATTTCTGACATTGAGGACTTGACCAGATTCAGGAGCAAAAATGCCCGGGGCAATTTCTGCGCCTTCAACTAACAAGTCTCCTGCTTTGACGTTGGGTTGGACGCTAGTATTGACTGTGATTTTGTCAACACTTTCACGTAATACTAAACAACGGCGGACGTTTTCAGAGCCTTTTTGGACACCGCGCACTGTACCGCCTTCTTTACACAAGATTTGGGTACGGGCGACAACTGCACCTGGTGCGATGGTTTGTCCATCCTGTACTTCTAGTGAAGTTTGGGTACTACCTTGGGTAGCGTCAGCCGCAATATCGCGACGAATCACCAAGGATTCCAAAATCACCAATTGCAAGCGCTGAAGATCGGCGTTGTCAGTATCGGGGATTAATTCAATATCCGCTGCTAAAGGAGAAGCATTGTGGTCTTGTTCGCCTTCCTGCTCGATTTCCAAAACTAGTTGGGTACGCAGCAGTTCTACACCTTCCACAGACTTGACACGCTCAGAATCTTTGTAAGGCAATCTTTGTACTGCCCGTAACTCAATTGAACGTCCAGTTTGTTGACTTACAGATGTGGTGGAAGGGACATCTGGGTTGGTGGGTACAGCAAACTCCACTACGGGGCGGCTCAATAAAGCTGGGCCTTCTGGAGATTCCACATACTGGATATAGCGCAATTCGGTAGCTACTGTACCTTGGAATTCTTCTCCGGGTTGAATGAAGGTGTTGTCTCGACCGATGACTGCTTCGGGATCGTCTACCATCAGCAGTTCACCTGGCTTAATCACGACTTCCCGCAAAATGTCGTTTTTCTGAGTAACTTCAATTACACCACTGTTTTGGCAGAAGATATCCTTCACGACTTCGGTGCCAGCTTCCACGAATTGTCCATCTTCCACCAACAGCAGGGAGATGTCTTTGTTGACTTCGTGGGTTTCTTCGGGAATCCACAACAGGGTACCACCCTGTACTACTTCATAACCGAGCTTGGCTTTACCTTTTTTCTGAACTTCTACGCCAGCGAATTTCAGGAAGCCCCCAGTGGTGGTGCGATAGCGGTCATCAATTAATTCAGCTACCACTTGACCATTCTGCACTTTTGTGCCTGGTGTAGCTCTGAGGTTAAATACTTGGTTATTACCAGTAGTAACTAGGTAGTTGTTGCGACCTTGGGAGCTTTGAACGGTGACAGTAGCTTGGTCTAAGACGACAGAAGCAGTGATAATTTCAATTTCCCTAGTGCTCTTACCAGGGGTAGCTTCTGGCAAGCGGACTGTACCACCGTGCAAGGTAGTTAGTTTGGTTTCTGCCAATACACCATTGGAGGCGATCGCATCGCCATTTTTAACTACCAATTCTGCACCGGGTGGTAAGTTATACACTTCCCCAGACAAAATCCAAATCAAACCACCTCTAGCGGCTGTAGTAGTGGTATTGCCTTGGCGGTCTGTTTTTTGTTCGGGTACAACTTCGGCAAACTGTACTTCTCCTGCCAAGTCGGTTGCAACGTCTTTTACCGCTTTTTCAGTATTGGCACGAGTCGTCCGTCCACCCAGGGCAACTTCTGCTAGCAATTGACCTTGTTTTACTTGGTGTCCATCAAATACATATAATGTCGAGCCTTGAGTGAGATGGACTTCTTGGGGAGGTGGAGTATCGGTGCCGACTTTTTTCGGTTCCAAAATCAGGATACCGTTAGCCTCAACATACAGTGCATCTTCACCGTGGCGGGTACGATATGGTCTAACTTTGAGTTTCCGCGGAATTTTGACAGTACCATCAATTTTGGAGCGTACTTGTTGTGCTACTTCCCCAGTGAACACACCACCTGTGTGGAATGTCCGCATGGTGAGCTGGGTACCAGGTTCACCGATACTTTGGGCGGCGATGATTCCCACAGCTTCGCCCAAGTCCACCATCTTGGCGTGGGCTAAACTCCAGCCATAGCAATGTTGACAAACTGAACGTGCCGCTTCACAAGTTAAGGGCGATCGCGCCAAGACTTCAGTTACGCCAGATTTTTGGATTTTTGCTGCCAATTCATCGGAAACTGGGGTATTGCGAGGGGCAATGACTTCTTTGGTTTTGGGATCTATGACATCTTCACCTAACACCCTTCCCAATAAGCGTGTAGCTAAGGAAATTTTGGTTTTCCCACCTTCTACCATCGCCCGTAAGGGAATACCTCTGGTAGTACCGCAATCAAATTCCCGAATAATCACATCCTGGGATACGTCTACCAAACGACGGGTGAGATAACCAGAGTCAGCCGTCCGTAAGGCTGTATCTACCAGCCCTTTGCGGGCACCGTAAGACGAAATAATGTATTCCGTAACGGTGAGTCCTTCGCGGAAGTTGGTTTTGATGGGTAAGTCAATAATTTCCCCTTGGGGATCTGCCATCAATCCCCGCATCCCTACCAGCTGCCGGACTTGGGAGATATTACCCCGTGCGCCAGAGAATGCCATCATGTACACGGAATTGAGGGGATTGGTCTTTTTAAAGTGAACAACTACCTCATCTTTCAGGGCTTCACTGGTACCGTTCCAGGTATCAATTACTTTTTGGAAGCGTTCTACTTCCGTAATTTCCCCACGTTGGTAACGAGCTTCAGTAGCGCGAATTTCTTCTTCAGCTGCTTCTAGCAGCGCCCGCTTGGAAGGTGGCACCATCAAATCATCAACACTTATAGACACCCCAGCTTTGGTGGCATAGCGAAATCCTAAGTCTTTCAGTTTGTCCGCCATGACTGCGGTACGCGCTGTACCGTAATTTACAAAAGACCAAGAAATTAAATTTCTCAGCTGACCTTTATCAACTACGCGATTGCGGAAAATTGCCTGTTCGTTTGTCATTAGTGATTCATCCCCAAGTTAGCTTGCCAGTGCTTCCTGAATTGCTTTGTTGTAAATAACGCGGCCTGGTGTCGTGCGGACATACTGAGACAATAAATTTCCTTGAGCGTCTTCTCTGACTCGGCGGTATTTATACAGCAAAGTTCGAGTACCATCGCTGTTGTCTGTCACTTCCAGTGGTTCTGTGTCGGGCCCGTCTGATTCTACTTCTCCATCAAACCGCACGTAGATATAGGCGTGCAAGTCAATTTGCTCTTGCTGGAACGCCATAATTACGTCGTCAAGAGAAGCAAAATACCGGCCTGCCCCTTTGGTTGCACCAGGGTTTTCTGCAGTTAAATAATATGCTCCCAATACCATGTCTTGGCTGGGTGTAATAATTGGTTTCCCGGTAGCTGGCGACAAGATATTGTTAGAAGCCAGCATTAATAACCGCGCTTCTGCCTGACTTTCTAAAGACAGGGGTACGTGTACCGCCATTTGGTCACCGTCAAAGTCCGCGTTAAATGCCGGACAGACTAAAGGATGGAGTTGAATAGCTCTCCCTTCCACCAAAATTGGCTCAAATGCCTGAATCCCTAAGCGGTGCAGTGTCGGTGCCCGGTTCAGCAGTACGGGGTGTCCTTCAATCACTTCTTCCAGTACATCCCACACGCTGGGATCGTTACGAGAGATGAGTTTTTTCGCTGCTTTGATGTTGTTGACCATACCGCTGCGAATCAAGCGATTGATCACAAAGGGCTGAAATAGCTCAATTGCCATTTCTCTGGGCAAACCGCACTGGTGGATATTTAATTTTGGCCCCACCACAATTACAGAACGACCCGAGTAATCAACCCGTTTACCTAACAAGTTTTGCCGGAAGCGCCCTTGCTTACCTTCAATAATGTCAGATAAGGATTTCAACGGACGGTTATTGGCCCCTACTACAGTGCGTCCCCGCCGACCGTTATCAATTAAAGCGTCTACTGCTTCTTGCAACATCCGCTTTTCGTTCCGCACAATAATTTCTGGTGCCAAAATTTCTTGTAGGCGTGCCAGACGATTATTCCGGTTAATGACTCGACGATACAAATCATTCAAATCGCTGGTGGCAAATCGACCACCATCGAGTTGCACCATTGGGCGTAAGTCTGGAGGAATCACAGGGATAACTGCCATTACCATCCACTCTGGTTTGGAACCAGTAGCGATGAAGTTGTCAATTACCCGCAGGCGTTTAATTAACTTGGCTCGCTTTTGTCCTTTAGCATTGCCAATTTCTTCCCGGAGGCTTTCAGCTTCTTGTTCTAAATTAATATCAGCGAGTAAGTGTAACAGGGCCTCAGCACCAATACCTACCTCTACACCTTGTAGCTGGGAATCTTCACTATAAATTTGGTCTTCAATTTCTAGCCACTGGTCTTCACTGAGTAGCTGTTTGTAGGTTAAGGTTTCGGCATTACCAGGGCTAAGAACAACATAAGAGTTGAAATAGACAATTTGTTCTACATCCCGCAAGGGCATATCTAGCAAAATGGAAATATAGCTAGGAATCCCTTTGAGATACCAAACGTGAGCAACTGGGGCAGCGAGTTTAATATATCCCATGCGGTGCCGCCGCACCCGTGACTCGGTAACTTCTACACCACAGCGTTCGCAGACAATGCCTCTATGACGAACTCTTTTATATTTACCGCAATGGCATTCCCAATCTTTTGCTGGGCCAAAGATGCGTTCGCAAAATAAGCCGTCCATCTCTGGCTTGAGAGTACGGTAATTGATTGTTTCTGGCTTGGTAACTTCACCCACAACCTGACCATTAGGCAAAGTGCGTTCGCCCCACTGCCGAATGCGTTCTGGTGATGCCAAGCCGATTTTTACGTAGTCAAACTGATTGGTTTGGGCGTTTCTCATACTTAAGTGCTGAGTTCTGAGTTATGAGTATATTTAGTTTTTTGTTGAAAACTGGGCGTTAGACAAGGGGCATTGGGCATTGGGCATTGAGATTAATTTCTCTGCCCTATTCCCTATCCCCTATTGCCTAATCTTTATTCGTCATCTTCCAGTGATTCACGGGATAGAGATTCATAGGTGGGTCGAGGTGGTGTGCGACGCGCTGATTGGTCGGCCATCAAATCAACTTCCACATCCAAGGAACTACCATCTGCTTGGGTTTCTACTTTGTGGACAGCAATATCTAAGCCCAAGGATTGCAGTTCTCGCATCAACACCTTAAAGGATTCTGGCGTACCTGGTCTGGGGATAGCCTTGCCTTTGACAATGGCGTTGAGGGCTTCATTTCTTCCCTGCATATCATCTGATTTCACCGTCAGCAATTCTTGCAAGGTGTAAGCAGCACCAAAGGCTTCCAATGCCCACACTTCCATTTCTCCGAAGCGCTGACCACCTTGTTGTGCTTTACCACCCAAGGGTTGCTGCGTAACCAGAGAGTAGGGGCCTGTAGACCGGGCGTGGATTTTATCATCCACCAAGTGCACCAGCTTCAGCATATAAGCTACGCCCACAGTTACAGGTCGGTCAAAGGGTTCGCCAGTACGGCCATCGAAGACCATGATTTTGCCAGGATCATCGGGGTTGTATACCCAATTTCTACCTGTTTCATCCCGTGCTTCTTGCAATTTGCCATGCACAATTCGGCGAGATGATTCTTCCCCATACATTTCATCAAAGGGAGTAATCTTAAACCTGACACCTAAGTTTTGTCCTGCCCATCCCAATAGACATTCAAAGACCTGTCCGACATTCATCCGGCTGGGTACACCTAAGGGGTTGAGGACGATATCTACTGGTGAACCATCGGGTAAGTAAGGCATATCTTCTAAGGGCAAGATGCGGGAAATAATCCCCTTATTACCGTGCCGTCCCGCCATTTTGTCGCCGACTTGGATTTTGCGTTTCTGCGCTACATACACCCGGACTACCATGTTGGCACCTGGTGGCAGTTCGTCCCCTTGTTCACGGGTAAACAGACGCACGTCAACAACGCGTCCTTTTTCACCGTTGGGAACTCGCAGGGAGTTATCACGTACATCCCGGGCTTTTTCACCGAAAATTGCCCGCAAGAGTTTTTCTTCTGGGGGTTGGTCAGATTCACCTTTGGGTGTAACTTTTCCTACTAAGATATCCCCGGCTTCTACCCATGCCCCAATGCGGATAATTCCTTGTTCATCTAGTTGGCGTAGGGCATCTTCCCCAACGTTAGGAATTTCTCGGGTAATTTCTTCTGGGCCCAGTTTGGTCTGTCTAGCCTCAATTTCATATTTCTCGATGTGAATTGAGGTGTAAACATCATCCTGAACTAATCTTTCAGAAATCAAAATCGCGTCTTCGTAGTTGTAGCCTTCCCAAGGCATATAAGCGACGACGATATTTTGACCCAGGGCTAATTCTCCCCCTTCTGTAGAGGAGCCATCAGCTAATACTTGACCGGCAACAACACGCTCACCTATCCGCACTAGGGGTTTTTGGTTAAGGCAGGTGTCTTGGTTGGAACGCTGATACTTAGAAAGGGTGTACTTAATTTCTGAATTGGAGTTTTTGACGCGGACACGAATTGTTGTGGCATCGACATAAACCACATCGCCATCAGTACGGGATACAATTACCATCCCGGAGTCCCGTGCGCCTTGGGCTTCTAAGCCTGTTCCCACTAACGGACGTTCTGGTTTCAGCAGGGGTACTGCTTGCCGTTGCATGTTGGAACCCATCAATGCCCGGTTTGCGTCGTCATGCTCCAAGAAGGGAATCATACTCGTAGCTACCGAGACAATTTGTACGGGAGATACAGCTACGTAGTCCACCTGTTCTGGGGTGGTTGTGGAGAATTCTTGACGATAGCGGACTGGTACTTGCGGGCCGATGATCACGCCATTTTCATCAATGGGGATGTCACCAGGAGCTACACGTAAATCGTCCTCTTCGTCGGCAGTCATGTAAACTGGCTGCAGGTCAAACCTCACACGAGCATTTTCCACCGGTCTAAAGGGAGTTTCCAAGAAGCCGTATTGGTTTACCCTGGCATGAGTTGCTAAGGAGCCAATCAAACCTGCGTTGGGGCCTTCTGGGGTTTCAATGGGACAAATCCGTCCGTAGTGGCTGGGGTGGATGTCTCGCACAGCAAACCCTGCTCTTTCTCTGGTTAAACCACCAGGGCCAAGGGCAGAGAGACGGCGTTTGTGAGTCAGTTCTGCTAAGGGATTGGTTTGATCCATGAACTGACTTAATTGGCTGGAGCCAAAGAATTCTTTAATGGCAGCTACCAGTGGTTTGGGGTTGACTAGGGAGGCTGGGGTGAGAACTTCTGCATCGGATACTGTCATCCGTTCCCTAATGATTCTCTCTAGACGGTTTAAACCTACACGCACCTGGTTTTGTAGCAATTCACCCACACTTCGCACCCGGCGATTTCCCAAGTGGTCAATGTCATCAATACTACCGATGTCATATTCCAGGTTGATCAGGTAGTCTACTGCTGCCAAGATGTCGCCAGGAGTTAAGACGCGCATGGTGTCGGGAACCGACAGCCGTAATTTTTTGTTGAGCTTATAGCGTCCTACACGACCCAAATCGTAACGTTTGGGGTCGAAGAAGCGGGAGTCTAACAACTGTTGTCCACCCAAAACTGTGGGTGGTTCACCAGGACGCAATTTACGATATAACTCCATTAGGGCTTCTTCTTCCGAAAACTGCCCTTCTTTTTCAATGGTTTTTTGGAAATACTCAGGGTGCCGTAAAGCGTCAAAGATTTCGTTATCTGATAAACCTAAGGCTTTTAAGAGTACTTGGGCTGAAAGTTTGCGGGTTTTATCAATCCGTACCCACACCAAATCATTACGGTCTGTTTCAAATTTTAGCCACGCTCCCCGGTTAGGGATGAGACTGGCAGAATAGGTGCGGCGACCGTTTTTATCAATTTCTGATTTGTAATAAACTCCAGGCGATCGCACAATTTGGTTGACGATTACCCGCTCGGCACCGTTAATAATAAAAGTACCGCGATCAGTCATCAATGGCAGATCGCCAATAAAGACTTCTTGTTCTTTGATATCCCCGGTTTCTTTGTTGAGTAGCCTTGTGGGAACATACATTTGGACGGCGTATGTACTATCTCGCCGTTTGGCTTCTTCGACACTGTACTTTGGTTCTTTGAGTTTGTAGTTTTGACCTAAAAAGTGCAGTTCTAGTTTGCCGGTGTAATCTGTAATCGGACTAAAGGAGTTTAGTTCTTCTATTAGCCCTTCTTCTAAAAACCAACGGAAGCTGGAACGCTGGATTTCAATCAAGTCGGGCAACAGAAAGGCGGGTTCCATATATGTTTCGTTCGTCATGCCTCTACCTTTGTCAACCTGGTTAAACTTACCATTGGACACTGCTGTTTTACGGTTCCCACCGCTAGCCAGTGTCCGTAGCTGTTTGGGAACTTCTCCTTAACGTCACCTGCTAGAGCGCAGGTACGGGCAAACGCAGAAATTAAAGCTGGAAAGTGCTATCTTGACAAGGGGGAAAGTACTCCCTTAAAAGTGACCATTATAACTAATAACCAGCTACTAGGTTGATTGCTCAAAAGCAGATGGTTGAGATAGTCTGGAATTAAATTGGCTTTCGTCACTTCCCCTCCCACAAGCGCGTTAATTAGACTCCGCAGCTTTGTTCTGTTGTGTCTTCAATACCCCTCTATATTTAGATTCACGGTGATATCCTAAAATTAAGGAACCGAGTGGCTGTTAACCGACTCTGGATTAGTATGTCTTTCTCTTGCTGGGTTATTCTCACAAGGCAATTACGTTTAACAGTTTTCTATAGGTGAAATACGGAAAAGGTATTTTTTTGAAAGCGGCTAGCTCAACCTACTATGTTTTCAGGCTTGGCGATCGCGGCTCGTACATCCGCTTGTAGAGATTAGGAGGATGATCGACCCCTGTAAATTAGCAGTTTAGTTACCCAAAGGGGAACTGCTCTGGGGGTGGCGATGGTCAAGTTGATAACAGGTCACTACCAATCTTAGAAGTATTAATTTCCTTCCTTTATCATTATGGCGCAAGCAAAATGTTTTGGAGGAAATAATTTTAGCATATTTCCGTCCTCCGAGGTGTTTATTTATTTTTACACAGCTAACTACACTTACAGGTACAGTCTATAGTACCAGACCAAATAATTCACAAGCATTTTGGGTGGTTTGATTAGCTATCTCTTCTACTGTTTGCCCACGCAGTTGAGCTATGCTATCTGCTACATAACGGACATAAGCAGGTTCATTCCTACCTGTACCTCGTTTGGGGACGGGAGCGAGAAAAGGACAGTCTGTTTCAATCAGCAAGCGATCACTCGGTACCATTGAGGCGGTAGCTTGGATCTGCTTAGCATTTTTGAAGGTAACTGTCCCGCTAAAGCTAATGTAAAACCCTAAGTCAATGAACCATTGAGCTTCTTCAGGCGTTCCACCCCAACAATGCATTACACCCCGTAATTTTTCTCCTTTTTGTTCTCGCCATTTTTGCAACACTTCTCTTACCTGTGCCGCGGCATCACGACAATGGATAATTATCGGTAAATTAAGTTCAGTGGCGATCGCTAATTGCGCTTCAAATACCATGCGCTGTTGCTCATAGTTATCTGCTTTACGCAAATCCAGCCCCATTTCCCCCATTGCTACTACCTTCGCGTCAGATTGAGCCAACTTTGAGATTTCATCGGCTGTCTGGTCAGTCCATTGTTTAGCATCTAAGGGATGTAAACCTACGGCAAAGCTGAGTTCGGGAAACTCATGTGCTATGGCTTGGATACTGGGAAATTCTGATGGTTCGACGCAGGAATGTATTAAATGCACTACACCTGCTTCTTGCCATCGCGATCGCACTGCTGCTAAATCTTGTTGAAAAACGTCAAAGTTAATGTGAACGTGGGTGTCAATTAGCTGCATTTTGGTTTAAGAGTCGTTAGTCATTAGTCATTAGTCATTAGTACCAGACTAATGACTAAATGATTTAGGACTACTGTGCGGTTTGTGTAAGTGGTTTGAGTTTATGAGCCAATCTTGACTTTTTCCTGGCCCCATTGTTGGGATGAAGTACACCTCGCTTGACAGCTTTGTCGATTTTGCTGTAAGCCTCAGCCAATCGCTCCTGTACTTGTTGATTTAATTCAGGAGTAGGGTTAGCAGCATAAAGTTGTACTGCATTTAGGTACTTCTTCATCAGCGTCTTAACAGCTGATTTATATGCTTTATTACGCAAACGATTACGTTCTGCGATTTCGGCGCGCTTGAGAGCAGACTTTGTATTCGCCACAGTCAGTTCCAAAAAGACTATTAATATGTACACACACTACTAGATTTACTAATATAGCATCCAGATCGCCAATGTTAAGATTTCCGAAAAAATATCACTGCTGAGTTTTTTAGAAATATGGGGCATGGGGCATTGGGCATTGGGCATAGAAATTGGATGCTTTATTTAGTGGGAAATCCCTTCTCTATGTCATAGCTTTGCTGTTGTAGATGGGTACTGTCAGTTTTGGCGCAGGTTTTAGATGTGCCTTCAACCTGAGAAATGCGTTAAGATAAATTACTCCCATAAAGAATCATAGTTATCTTAGCTCCGTGGTGGATGCGTTAGAAGTCAAATTGCCGATGTACTATCTATATCAATCAGCGGCAAATGAATATTACTAGTTACAGTTCAAGGCGAAAATTTAGAGATTGAATACATTGTTTCGCAATCGCTGTTAGCTAGTAAAATTAAGAAAAGTCAGTAAAAATTATACTCAGTCCCTAACTAAGTTCTCGATTCAGAGTGAGTCGATGTGCAAACACATGATAGCTATACTGGCGGGCAATTGAGTGATGGGATCAAAGGGTAGTGGAACTTGGCACGCCTACTCCCTGCTACAAGCCACTAAAGCTTGTGGGAATGAGCAATGAAGTCGCCTACTCAAGCAATACAGCAGTGAGAACACAGGAAGTATCAAAAAAATCCAGGTTAAGCTAGAGAAGAGAATTAGGGTCAGCTTGGTACCTCTTGGGGGAAAAAGCAAAACTGATTCTCAGGCGGGAACATTCTAATTTTGGCATTGTCCTTACTCCATGCTGCGAATCATTACTCAGCAGGCAGACGTTATAGCAGAACTACAACGTATCTGCGATCGCACCCATGATGACCAGGTGCTTCACAAAGAGGCAACGGTGCGAGAAGTGTTACAAGCAGTGAAGCGCCAAGGCAACAAGGCTGTGTTGCATTATACAGCCGAATTTGACAACCAAACTCTCAAGCCAGAGGAACTGCGCGTTACAGGTTCAGAACTAGATGCAGCTTACCAACAAGTTTCTCAAGAGTTGCTGGCAGCAATTCGGCTGGCTTGTCAACAAATTGAAGCCTTTCACCGTAAGCGAGTACCAAAAAGTTGGGTAGAATTTGGTGATGATGATGTAGTACTGGGCAAACGCTACAATCCTGTGGATTGCGCTGGTTTATATGTGCCTGGTGGTCGCTCTGGCTATCCTAGCACGGTACTGATGAATGCAATTCCGGCCAAGGTGGCTGGTGTACCGCGCTTAGTTATGGTAACCCCTCCAGGAGCAGGCAAAGCAATTAGCCCGGCTGTTTTAGTCGCAGCCCAAGAAGTAGGCATTCAAGAAATTTATCGCGTTGGGGGCGCACAAGCGATCGCGGCTTTAGCCTATGGTACAGAAACAATTCCTAAAGTTAATGTTATTGCTGGCCCTGGGAATATTTATGTGACACTGGCAAAAAAATTGGTCTATGGTACTGTCGGTATTGATTGTTTAGCTGGGCCAAGCGAAGTGCTAATTATTGCCGATGAAACCGCAAATCCCGTACATGTGGCTACTGATATGTTAGCACCAGCTGAACATGACCCGATGGCAGCAGCAATTTTGTTGACTACGGATGCGGCTTTGGCAAAAAACGTACAAGTTGCCGTGGAAAGACAATTGGTAGATCATCCCCGCAGAATAGATACAGAAAAAGCGATCGCTCACTATGGCTTAATTGTGATTGTAGAATCCCTCGATGCTGCAGCAGAACTCGCTAATGAGTTTGCCCCGGAACATTTAGAATTAGAAATCCAAGACCCTTGGGAATTACTACCAAAAATTCGCCATGCTGGGGCAATTTTCTTAGGAGACTCTACACCGGAAGCTATTGGGCATTATTTAGCTGGGCCAAATCATACTTTGCCTACTTCTGGTGCAGCTCGTTATGCTTCGGGGTTGGGAGTAGAAACTTTTATGAAACACTCCAATATTATTCAATATTCCCAATCTGCATTACAGAAGGTGGCTGGTGCAATTGATGTATTGGCAACCGCAGAAGGATTTCCATCTCACGCCGATTCAGTAAGAAGACGAATTCAGCGTGAAGAATGATTGAAAGTGCGGAATTTTTGCTTATACTTTTGGTAAAAGTCAATAGATGGCTGCAAACCAAGAGTTTGGCTAATCAGGTCATATACAAACTTGGCTTACAGCTAGTTGTTGGTATAGCTGCCAACAAACTTCAGTCGGTATGTGTTTAAGGGGTCTACTATTGAGGAGACAAGGGCGGTGCTAAAAACTATTTTGGTAGCTCTGGATGGTTCGGAAATTGCAGAACGGGTAATTCAGACTTTAGATGAATTGGCGCTGTCAGAAGATAGCAAAGTGATTCTCTGCCATATTTTTCCCACACCAGAGTCGGAGATGGAGCTACCCGCCGATAAACCTCATTCAGATTCACCAACATTGTCTTTTTTTCATATTGAAAAGCAGCTGCAAGCTTACCAAGAGAGTTTGTCAGTCAAAAGTGCATTAGAACTGGTAAATGGCGATCCTGCGGAAGAGATTATTCGCCTGGCAAATATTTATAATGCTGACTTGATCGTGATTGGTAGTCGTGGTTTAACAGGAATGAAACGAATTGTCTTGGGTTCTGTGAGTATTCAAGTTGTAGAAGAAGCTAGTTGTTCGGTGTTGGTGGTAAAGCCTAATTAGATTGTAAAGTCAAAAGTTGTAGAGACGCGATTAATCGCGTCTCTACAAGATTCAAGGCTAAATTTGAACTTTTGACTCTGGATAATTCTGATTTTTAATTGGTATCAGTGGAATTTCCATTGCTGCTCTTGGTTACTTGTGCATGAATTGAGATAGTGCCTACACTTCATGGTATTTATGCATAATGACCCCAGTCCAGACTTGTTTCGCCCCATCAGCAGCGATCAGTTTCTCCCAGCAATTAGTCTCTGGACAACTTTAGGGGGTTTATTTCTCGTTGGCACTGTAGGTATGTCCTTGGTTTTGGCTGCGGTAACTCACTACAACGTCACTGTTACAGCACCTGCCACAGTTCGCCCTGCAGGAGATGTACGTTTAGTGCAAGCAGGTAGCGAGGGCGTTGTGAAAAAGATTGTGGTGAAAGAAAATCAGGTAGTGAAATCAGGGGATGCGATCGCCTATATTGACTCTTCACAACTGGAAACTAAAAAAAGCCAGCTTTTAGGCACAATTCACCAGAATAATTTACAGATATCACAAATTGTTGCCCAAGTCAAGACACTACAAACTCAAATCGCCGCAGAATCTAATTCTATGCAACGAGCGATCGCGGCGGCAGCAGCTGACTTGAGGCGCAACCAACGAGATTATCAAGACCAAAAAATCACCACTTTCACACAAGTGCAAGAAGCCGAAGCCGCGCTGGAATTAGCTAAGGAGGAAATGAAGCGATATCAGCAACTAGGAAATACAGGTGCGATCGCTATTCTGCAAATTAAGGAGAAAGAACAGGCTTATAAAGCAGCATTGGCTAAACTCGAACGTGCTCAAGCTGGACTGAATCCCAGTAATGCGACGGTAACAATCGCTAATGAACGCATTGCCCAAGAAAAAGCTAAAGGGGAATCGACACTGGCGACTTTGAAGAAAGAACAAGAAGAATTAATTCGCCGTCAAGTTGAAATCCAAAACCAGATTAATAGCGACCAAAAAGAATTAACACAAGTCTCTACAGAACTGCAAAAAACCGTTATTCGTACCTCAGAGGCGGGTACAATTTTGAAGCTAGAAATTAGAAATACTGGGCAGGTGGTACGTGCGGGAGATGCGATCGCGCAAATTGCCCCTAATCAAGCGCCTTTAGTTGTGAAAGCCCGTGTAGCGGCGGCTGATATTAGTAAAGTGCGCCTATGTAAAGCTACTCAGGTAACGCAATGTACCCAAGGTAAAGTGATTATGCGAGTTTCTACTTATCCTTACCCGGATTATGGCACGCTCAATGGTGCTGTTCGAGGCATTACCGCTGATGCAATTACACCCCAAACTAATAGTAATGTTGCAGCGTTACCTTACTATGAGGTAACAATCGAACCAGATAAACTGGAGCTAATTAAAGGTAATCAATCCTATACTATTCAACCAGGGATGGAAGTCACAGCCGATATTATTGCCCAGGAAGAAACGGTATTGACATTTATGTTAAGAAAAGCCAGGTTACTCACAGATTTGTAGGTTGTAGTAAGCAATTTCTGATTTAAATTATCAATAATAAAATACTTACTACAACCCCACCGAAGTTATCAAAAATTTTAGGATTTTTGGCTTGCTAAAAATTGCCGCAAACTCAATAAACTGAAAGTTTGTCCCAAATTTAACGGCAATAATGACACTCCTTCTAAGCGGGACTGTACCCAACCTTCTCCCCAATACCATTCATGAAAACCATCAATTCCACCACTCAGTAACAAGCGTAAGCAATTAGGCTTAACCACACTTACTTGATGATGAATCTGGATAGGGCCTGTCCAAGTAGTAAACTGAAAACCAGACTGTAATTCTTCTGGCATTCCAGAAGCAAAGCGTTGCCCTAAAAGCCATTTTTGTAATTGCGCTGGACGTAGCAGACTGTCATGTATAGCATTTGCTGATGCTTCGATTTCTATCCGCAGTTGACTTTTTTGAAAAGTACCTAGCATTTTTTAGGATGACACTGAGCCAAAATTAATTACTATTTTAGTAGTATGGCAAATATAGAATCAAAAATCAGAAAATAATTAGGATTTCTGCATTTAAATATCAATCTGGGCAATCAATTATTTATTTTTCCATAGCAGTTAAATTGGATTTTTGAAACCTGCTGCAGATAGGCAGAGTTTATATATTGATGTACTGTCGGGAAATCCCTACCTACGGAACTTAGTATGAGAAAGATGTTTAAGTTTAGTTTAGATATACTAAGTTATACTAAATAAGAATTTAGTGTCCCAGCCTCATAGCAGAGGCGTTTAGTAACATACTATTTGGTAAGGTTTTTCATGGCGGATCAATTAATTCGCGCCACGGCAGCCGACGGTGGGATTAGAGCCGTAGGTGTGATCACTACGCGCCTCACAGAAGAAGCAAGACAACGTCACAAGCTATCTTATGTGGCAACAGCAGCACTGGGGCGGACTATGGCAGCAGGCTTGTTGATGGCTTCTAGTATGAAGCGGCCAGGCTCTAGAGTAAACGTCCGGGTGAAAGGTGATGGCCCGTTAAGTGGCATTTTGGTAGATGCTGGGTTAGATGGCACAGTTCGTGGCTACGTAGGTAACCCATCTATAGAATTACCACCTAACGCTAAGGGTAAATTAGATGTTGGTGGTGCAGTAGGTAAGGGTTTTCTCTACGTTGTCCGGGATATCGGTTATGGCTACCCTTACTCTAGTACGGTAGAACTGGTTTCTGGTGAAATTGGTGATGATGTCGCGCATTACCTGGTAAGTTCCGAACAAACACCTTCAGCTCTAGTTTTAGGGGTTTTTGTGGGCGCAAATGGCGTAACGGCGGCGGGTGGATTGTTGGTGCAAGTGCTACCCAAAGCTGCGAGAGATGAAGCTTTAGTTGCAACCTTGGAATCACGAGTAGCTGCTTTATCAGGATTTACACCATTATTGCAAGCAGGCAAGAACTTGCCGGAAATCTTCACAGATTTGCTGGGAGATATGGATCTGAAAATATTTCCCGAAAGCCAAATTCTGCGCTTCCACTGTGGTTGCTCCTTTGACCGGATGTTAGGAGCATTAAAAATCTTGGGAGAAGCTGAACTACAAGATATGATCGTGAAAGATGATGGCGCTGAAGCCACTTGCGACTTTTGCGGCCGAGTCTACCAGGCCAGCAGCGATCAGTTGGCTCAGTTAATTGTCGATTTGCAGACGGAATCTTCGGTCTCTGGTTAGGGTGTAAAACCACACTGATTTTTCCAATTGTTGATGGTATCTGTGGCGAAAGATAATAAAAAATGTAGCTTTTTAATTATGAGAAAGTTACTATGGCAACAATGGAATTATCGATCTACAACAGATCGCTATTCAATTATTTTGGTGTGAGAGATGACAGAGCGGGATATTACAGACAGTTGGTCCCGAGGCAGAGCCAGAGATCAGGATGAAATGGCGAGATTATCCGAAACACAACAAGTCGGAGAACCTCATTTATTTAATATTCCAGCTACTGGTTCTAACTCTAAGTCAGTGAAGCGGCAAACAGATAATCATTCCGAAGAATTACCTTTTAATAATCAGTCAGAGAAAACTATTTCACCCAATTATTTATTCAGTAAATTGCCCCGCTGGATGCAAAATTGGGTGGTGTGGTTAGTATTATTAACTTTGATTCCTGGGGGGATAGGATTCCTGGCAATGGCAATGCTGTTAAAGTTGCCAACAGCCCCTAACTGCCCCAAAATCTTCTGGCCATTGGCTAGTGAGTCGGTACGGCTACATTGCGCGCAATTAGCGGCTTCTAAACAAACAGTCACCGACTTACTGCAAGCGATCAACCTAGTGAAGCAATTGCCGAAAAACCACCCCTTGCGGGGAGAAGCCGATCGCTTTATTGAGAGGTGGTCAAAAGATATTTTGCAACTAGCCGATCAAAGTTTTCAAGCGGGAAAATTAGATGAAGCGATCGCCACTGCCCAAAAAGTACCTAACGATTTGCCTGCTTATAGCACTGTAGAAGAGCAAGTAGATAAATGGCAGTCGATTTGGTCAAAGGCAGAGGGCATTTATCAAGAAGCGGAAGGCGAACTGCGGCAAAGAAATTGGCAATCAGCTTTTATGCTATCTGCTAAATTGCTGCGTGTGGATAATAAATACTGGGCAACTACTAAATACGACGAATTAAATCGCATTATTGCCACAGCCAGGGAAGATGGCGAAAAGTTAGCAAAAGCCGATAGTTTAGCTAAAAGTGGGGTAGCCGATCAGATACTCGAAGCGATTAAGCTAGCGGAGTCAATTAGTCCCACTAGTTACATTTATCAAAAAGCGCAAGAGTTAATTCCCCAATACGGGCGCAAGATGCTGGATTTAGCTCAGGCTAAGTTAGATAAACGGGATGCAGATACAGCGCTAGATATCGTGCGCCAAATTCCAGAAAATACTGGATTGCAAACGGAAGTTGAAGATTTTATCAGCTTGGCTGAAGCCCAAAGAAGTGCTTGGCTAGGAACCATTGATGGTCTACAGACAGCAATTTCCCAAGCGCAACAAATTGATGCTTCTCGGGCTGTGTATGATAAAGCACAACAATTAATTGCTCGTTGGCAGTTGGAAATTGAAGATGTCGCTCGTTTAGATAAGGCGCGGACATTAGCTAGCCAAGGTACAATTAGCGATTTAAGTGCAGCGATCGCCCAAGCTCAGCTTATCCCTAGTGGTAACCCCCGTGCTAGCGAAGCCAGACAAGCAGCCGGACGTTGGCAAGCCGAAGTTGAGACAATCCAAGATAGACCTTTCTTGGATCGTGCCGATCAGATTGCATTAATGGATGATGTCAACTCCTTGCAAGCTGCGATCGCAGAAGCTAGCCAAATCCGTAATGGTCGAGCATTGTATTCGGAAGCACGCCGAAAAATCCGTAATTGGACAGCAAAAATTCAGCGAATTGAAGACCGACCTTATTTAGATCAAGCAAAAGACTTAGCGCAACGAGGCGATTTAAATGGGGCAATTAGTGCGGCTCAATCCATAGCATCATCAGGACGCGCACTTTCTGGCGAAGCCCAAGAAGCCATAGACGACTGGCGGGTGCAAATCCGCGCCAAAGAAAACTGGCAAAAAGCACGAGATGCAGCTCTACCTGGCACAGCAGAAGCTTTGGCAAACGCTATACAACTGGCACAACAGGTTCCCCGACGTAGTGTTTTACGTTTGGATGCTAATGTTGCCATTGACCAATGGAGTCAGCAGTTATTAGATATCGCCCGTTCTCAGGGACAATCTGATATGTATCAAGGCATTGAGACGGCGAAGTTAATTCCTAGAGGGACTTCTGCTTATAGTGCCGCACAAGAGCAAATCAAGACTTGGCGGAACTTTCTCAATCCTGAACCTGCGCCAGCTGTGCCGGAAATTTTATCACCTTCTCCAACTACGACAGGTCAGTAGAGATTGGGGACTGGGGACTGGGGATTGGGGACTGGGGACAAATCAATTCAAAATTCAAAATTCAAAATTCAAAATTAAGGAATTTTAGGGATTGGGGACAAGGGGAAGAAGGAGAAGTCATGACTTTTGACCCTTAACCCTTAACCCTTGACCCTTAACCCTTGACCCTTGACATTGGACTCAGCTATTTAATATTTGCCGCACGACAGTTAGCGCTGAGTAACTTACTCCGGCTGTTCCTTCCCCGGGGTGGGTGGAGTCACCGACTAACCAGAGATGCTTAATTGGTGTGCGATTGGCAAAACCAAAGGGGCCGAAGGTGGGGATACGTTGCCCGATACCGCCCACAATACCGCGATCGCGTGCTGTGAAATGAGCGAAAGTGCGGGGTGTGGCGGCTTCTTGGTGAATTATCGTTTCGGGTTTGAGGTAGAAGAATTTTGCTAGGCGGGCGATCGCTTCTTCTGTATACTGCTGCTTTAGTTCTTCATAATTCTCTGTCTGCCACCACCTACGTGTATCTACAAAGGATGAAGCAATAATTGTGGCTTTACCATCCGGGGCGCGACCATCTCCGGGATGGCTAACGGAGACAAATAAAGAATTATTTTCGCCAATTGGCCCATCAGCATTGTATAAAAATTGCAGGTGTGGCGGACATTCAGGGGGAATGGCGCTAGCATCTACACCTAAATAGACGACAAACGCCCCTGATGATGGGGGTAATTTTTCGACTCGCTGCTTATAACCTGCTGGTGCTGCGTCGCCTAAAAGCTGCACGAGGTTTTGCACAGTGACATTGGTAATAATATGGTCGGCTGTTTCTGTCCAGACTTCGCCGCTTTGCTGATTACGAATGGTGACGGATGAGGCTTGATGATTGGCGACGGTAATTTTTTCAACGGTGTGGCGCAGCAATAATTTACCGCCATCTCTTTCTAAGGATTCTACCAGGCGATCGCTTAGGACTTGCATACTACCCTGGAGGTGAAATAATCCTTGGGGGAGTTGGGAGACACTCAACGCCGTGGCTGCATAAAGTAAGGCTGTTTCTTCTGCACTGACTTGGGAATACAGCTTCAGTTGTAAATCTAAGAAAGTCCGTAAGCGTTGGTCGTTACCTAATCCATATAGCCGTAAAGCATCGCCCACAGTAAATAAAGTGAAGGGCACAGTAATTAATGTACTGGGACGTACCGCCTGAGTTAGCTGCCACAAATCCCATAAATTACGCGGCGGTAGCACTGGATCGCGTCCTTGAAATTTCCAGCTAGCTTGAAATAGAGTTGCTAACAATTGCCAGAATGGTTCGCTACCAGGAAATTGTCGTTGGCGTTCTTCTCGCCATTTTTCGCGATCGCGCCAGACGTTGATGGGAGTCGATTCCCCAGGGAGATAAACTGCACAAGCGGGATCGCAAGGTGTGGCTTGTGGTAAATCTATTCCCAATTCTGAGAAAATTCGGTGATGAATCCCCCCAGGTTCTAAACCAGCGACTTGGGTTGCGCCGACATCAAAAGTAAATCCTCGGCGTTTAAACGTAGAAGCACAACCCCCAGGTACAAGGGCTTGGTCTAAGATTAAAACGCTGTAACCTTTATGGGCTAATAATGCGCCAGCAGTTAGCCCACCTATTCCTGCACCGACGACAATGACACGAGATGCTTTTTTGTCAAGTGATAGACTGGGCATTGAGACTTTAGTTTATATTTCTTAATATTATTCTTAATTTTAACAAAAGTGGTTCTTTCGCCAAGCCGTAACCCAAGCTTGTATCAGCTTAAGTTTGGTAAGGAACAGCTATTGTGAGGTTAAATCAGCTAATAGCCTGTTTTAGTTTGGGAATACTGAGAAGAGTTATCCCAGAGGAGTGATAAAAATGGCTGATAATCGTCTCAGTGCTAACTTTTCCCCTGCAGATCGGGAAGCGGTAATGCAGGCTATAGCAACAATTCGCGAAAAGTTACCGTTTTTGGTAGATTTGACAACGGATGACCGACGCAAAATTTTAAAGATGGGTGATAAAAGTCGCGCCTTTGTTAGCAAAGCGTTGGAAGTAGCGACACAAAACCCAAATTTTTTACCTCGTTCCTTTGATGTAGAAGAAATGCGCCGGGATGTAGCGCTGTATGAGGCTTTGTATCCAGTACTTTTATCCCTGACGCAACTGCAAGAACTCGTGGATGATACCTGTATCACTGCGGGTAGTGAAGCATATACAGCAGCTTTAGCAGTTTACAATTACGCCAAGGCTAGCGGTGATGTTGCTGGTTTAGATGCAGTCATCGATGAGATGGGACGTAGGTTTACCCGCAGTTCTAAGAAGAAGAAAAGCGCAACAACTATCAACTAAAACAAGAGCGATTCGGTGTAGGGTGCGTTATGGACTTTAGTCCTAACGCACCACCAGAGATTTACGGTGCGTTACGCTAACGCGATAACACACCCTACCAAACTTGAGGCTTTGAGGCTGACGTTTGAGGTTTTGAGGCTGACGCTTGAGGCTTTGAGGCTGACAGTTGAGGTTCTGAGGCTGACGCTTGAGGTTCTGAAGCTGACGCTTGAGGTTCTGAAGCTGACGCTTGAGGCTTTGAGGCTGACAGTTGAAGTTCTGAAGCTGACAGTTGAAGTTCTGAAGCTGACAGTTGAGGTTCTGAGGCTGACAGTTGAGGTTTTGAGGCTGAAACTTGAAGCTTTTTAGTATCAATAACACTATTTAAGAGTGAATTTGCGTACAATTACTAGCAAATATCGTCTAAATATCTCATACCGTTTTACTTTAATCATGATTCCTATACATGGGTGAGGGTTTAGCAGTGCTAAACCCCTACGAAGAATCTATATGTATCAGAATTTTGGGGAATTGGTATGAGCTAACCATATATACCAACAAAATACAACAGCTATGAGCAGCAAACCTGGAATCCTCATCAAGCAGCCTGTTTCCGTTTTCAGCAAGCGTCTTAATGTTAACTTCGGGAGTGGTTTTACAGCGCTAACCAAAGCTGTGGTGAATGGGTTGACTGGTAATGTGAGCAACGTTCCCGAAAATTTGGTAGAGATGGGTGCTGCTGTTGGCTTGGCTAAAGAACCGGGAGAAATAGCTTGGCTGTTGATTTTTCGTTCTTTAATTCAAGCAATGGCTAGTTTAGTAGATGATAATCAGGATTTACTCAAAAAAGTTAATAATGATGACATTGAGACTATAGTTAAACACCGTTTAGAAAATTGTCTCCAAAATTTAGAAGCCACAGAATTAATAATTGACAGCAATTTTTTTGCTCATCCTGAAGAATTAGCTATTGTTCCAGCTATCAAAGAACCTTTTTGCCAGTGGTTAACAGAATTTTTCTCTACGCCAGCACAAGCAGAAGCAATTAGTAATCGTCTTCCTACAGAGTTTGTCTATTCACTGATTGAAGAATGGAAGAAAAATAGCGATAAATATACAGTTTTACAAACTGAACTAAATACCCCCTTTATTAAAGCAAATGAGAGAGAACAAGCTTGGCAACGTTACTCTAGATGGTTGCAAAAGGAAATTAATGAACGGATGTTTTCTGAAGCCTTTAGTCTGGAACAGGTATATGTTCCCCTACGAGCTTATTATGAAAACAAAATTGAGGGTAAAGATGATGATGATTTTGTCAGTGGGGTAAGACAGAATTATAAACAAGATAAAATAACTGAGCGGATTGTTGTTAATTTACAAGCAGAACTACAAACTTGGTTAGACCAAGCTAATAAAAATGATGCTATCCGGGTAATTAGTGGCGGGCCAGGAAGCGGTAAATCTTCTTTTTCTAAAATTTTTGCAGCGACACAGGCAAAAATAGGAAAAATTTCAGTTTTATTTATTCCCTTGCACCTGTTTGATCCAGAAGATGATTTAGTTAATAGCATCGGCAAGTTTATTAATGATTTGCGTGATATTCCACTACCACCTAATCCTTTAGATCAAGAAAACAAAGTAGAAAAACTACTAATTATTTTTGATGGTTTGGATGAATTAGCCATGCAAGGCAAAATGGGAGAGGAAGTTGCCCAGAAGTTTGTCAGTGAAGTACAAAGACAAGCCAATGCATTTAATCATGTTCAAACTCGCTTGCAGATTTTAATTAGTGGGCGAGAATTGGTTATCCAAAAAAATCAAAGTGATTTTCGTAAACCTAAGCAAATCCTTCATATTCTCCCCTATTTTATAGATGATGAAGAGAGAAAGCAGAATAATTACATCGACGATCAAAATTTATTAAAGCAAGACCAAAGACAAATTTGGTGGAGTAAATATGGTAAAGCTAGCGGTTGTGGATATGACAGATTACCCGCAGAATTAGACAAGGGACATTTGAGAGAAATTACGTGCCAGCCTTTATTAAATTACTTAGTTGCTTTGAGTTTGGTTCGCGGTGCAGTTAAATTTTCCCAGGATAGCAACCTCAACGAAATTTATGCAGATTTACTTACAGCAGTTTATCAAGGACGTTGGGGTAATGAGAACCCAGTAATTAGGGGTGTTGAAGAAAAAGATTTTATTCGCATCTTGGAAAGTATTTCTGTTGCTGCTTGGCATGGAGGAGATGTCAGGGTAACAACAGTTCCAGAAATTGAAAAAAATTGTGACAGCAATCTTCTGGAACGAATATTAAATATATTTAAGCAAGATAAAAAAGCTAGCTTAACTCGTCTCTTAACTGCTTTCTATTTCCGTCAACGTGGCTTAAAAGGTCGTGAGGAGACTTTTGAATTTACCCACAAAAGCTTTGGTGAATATTTAACAGCCAAACGTATTGTGCAGGAATTAAAACTCATCAATAACCAGCTAAAAGCTAACCAAGAAGATTCAGATTATGGATGGAATAAGTTACAAGCTTTAGAACGCTGGGCAAAGTTATGCGGTTCAACCGCTATGGATAATTATATTTTTAAATTTATTATCGATGAAATTCGATTACAGCAAGATAAGTATCAGGTTGATGTTGCTGAATGGCAGCAGACAATGTGTGACCTGATAAGTTATATGCTAAAAAATGGAATGCCAATGGAGAAATTACAGTTACCCACTTTTCAAGAAGAAAATCGGCAAGCACGTAATGCAGAAGAGGCGTTGTTAGCTGTTTTAAATGCTTGTGCGAGGATAACAAAAAAGGTTTCTCAGATTAACTGGCCTTTCCCTGAAGCTTTTGGTAATTGGATTTCTCGCCTGCGTGGGCAAAGAGTTGCTTTTAATAGTGATGTTTTTTGCTTAAACTGCTTGAGTTTTTTAGATTTGCAAAACTGTATTTTATCCTCCCAAGATTTTAGTGGGGCGAATCTTGAACGGGCGAATCTTCAAGAGGTGAATCTTGAATGGGCGAATCTTCAAGGGGCTATTCTTCAAGGGGTGAATCTTCAAGAGGTGAATCTTGAATGGGCGAATCTTCAAGGGGCTATTCTTCAAGGGGTGAATCTTCAAGAGGTGAATCTTGAATGGTCGAATCTTCAAGGCGCGAATCTTGAATGGTCGAATCTTCAAGGCGCGAATCTTGAATGGTCGAATCTTCAAGGCGCGAATCTTGAATGGTCGAATCTTCAAGGTGCGAATCTTGAACGGGCGAATCTTCAAGGCGCGAATCTAAAATGGTCGAATCTTCAAGGCGCGAATCTTGAACGGGCGAATGTTCAAGGCGCGAATCTAAAATGGGCAAATCTTCAAGGTGCGAATCTTGAACGGGCAAATCTTCAAGGCGCAAATGTTCGCGGTACTATTCTGGAAAGCAAAATCTAAATCCACTCAATACCCTGTGCAGCTAAATATTTCCTCGCCGGCTCCAAAGCCTCTTTCCTCAGAATAATCTTCACATCTGGCTTAGTGAGATACAAGCGAAATCGCTGCACAAATAATTGATTAGCCGGCTCAATTCTCCTAATCGCACCCCAAGGAATCAACAATGCCGGAAGCCCAAACCTAAACACCGCAACAATACCCAAATACAGCCCTTGGGGAGTAACACCAACATTTAAAGTTCCTTTGTAATACACCAAACCCACATGACCATGTTCAAACCGCGAGATATTTGCTGGTGGTGGTTCCTCAGTGCGGTAGAGTTTCGCTAAATCATTCCAGTCAATGCGGAACATAAAATTCAAAATCACCATGAAGAGAATGTATAAAGCGATAAATTTAGGATTCCAGTAATGTGCCATTTATTTGGGAAGGATAAAGGATGAAGTATAAAATTAACTCACTAACCAAAAAATGGGTGATGAATAAGGAAAAATTTTATTTTTTCGTCCATTAAAGGCTTAAAGGTAACGAGACGTACCCTTATGGGGAAGCAAGCTAGGCTGTAGCGTCTTGTAAAAAAGTTCAGTTTGTAGAGATTCTTACTTCAGACTTCATCCTTTATCCTTCTTCCTTCCTAGATAAGATAGAGAAGTAAGAAAGCTTTCTCTCTGTCCTCTTCACCACTCACTACTAGCAATGACCTCAACCCTGGTAAAATTTCCTCGTCTCAATGCTCCAACACTACACCAGCTACCCAACGGTTTAACAATAGTAGTGGAGCAAATGCCGATTGAAGCCGTTAACTTAAGTTTGTGGATTAAGGTTGGCTCGGCGGTAGAATCGGATACCATTAATGGCATGGCTCACTTTTTAGAGCACATGATTTTTAAAGGCACAGAACGCCTAGCTAGTGGCGAGTTTGAACGTCGCATTGAAGAACGGGGAGCCGTTACTAATGCGGCTACTAGTCAAGATTACACTCATTACTACATCACGACTGCTCCCAAAGATTTTGCCGAACTTGCGCCACTACAAATAGATGTAGTATTTAACCCCAGTATTGATGATGACGCTTTTGAAAGGGAACGCTTGGTAGTACTAGAAGAAATTCGGCGTTCCGAAGATAATCCCCAGCGGCGGACTTTTCGGCGGTCGATGGAAATGGCGTTTGAACGGTTACCTTATCGCCGTCCAGTGTTGGGGCCAGAATCGGTGATTTCCCAACTTCAACCCCAGCAAATGCGGAATTTCCACGGGAGTATGTATCAACCCCAGTCGATTACGGCTGTGGCTGTCGGAAATTTACCTACAGCAGAATTAATTGATATTGTTGCCCAAGGAATTGCTGAGACTACTAGTAACAAAAATTCACCACTCCCTACTTACCACACACCACAACTGCCCGAACCTGCGTTTACAGAAATTGTCCGTCAAGAATTTATTGATGAAAGTCTTCAGCAAGCCAGGCTAGTGATGGTATGGCGAGTTCCAGGGTTGGAATATATCGATGAAACTTACGCACTGGATGTTTTGGCGGGAGTTTTAGCCCACGGACGCACATCAAGGCTGGTGCAGGATTTACGAGAAGAACGGCATTTAGTGTCTTCGATTTCTGTCAGTAATATGAGTAATCAACTGCAAGGCACATTTTATATTTCCGCCAAGTGTGCAGTAGAAAACTTACAAGCAGTAGAAGAAGCGATCGCTCAACATATCCGCATTTTACACACAGAACTAGTCAAAGAATCAGAAATTGCCCGTGTACGCCGACGTGTAGCCAACCGATTTATTTTTGGTAATGAAACACCAAGCGATCGCGCAGGCTTGTATGGTTATTATCAATCCATGCTCGGAAATTTAGAACCAGCCTTTAACTACCCCGCAAACATTCAAGCCCAAGAAGCCACCGACTTAATGCAAGCCGCCCAACAATACCTTTCTCCCGATGCGTATGGTGTAGTTGTTATTAAGCCAGCATAGGGCATTGGGGATAGGGCATTGGGCATGGGGATGAGGGGAAAAGGGGAAAGGGAAAAGGGAGAAAAGAGGAAATAACAAACACCAATTACCCATTACCCATTACCCATTACCAAACCCCAAACACCAAACCCCAAATACCAAACACCAAATAAAAAATGACAAACACAATGTGGACAGAAATTGATGCCCATATTAGCAGGGTTACTGGTGAAAAATTTCAGAGTCAGCAAAAGCGTTCCGTGAGTGGTGGGTGTATTAACCAAGGCTATGCTGTCTCTGATGATGAACGTACTTACTTTGTCAAGCTAAATCAAGCATCTCAAGTTGCCATGTTTGAGGCTGAGGCGCTGGGGTTGGAGGAAATGCTGAATACAGCTAGTATTCGCGTTCCAAAACCCTTGTGCTGGGGTACGGCTGGCAATTCTGGCTACATTGTGTTGGAGTGGCTGGAAATGGGCGGAGGAAATACCAAATCTTGGCAAGAAATGGGGCGGAAGCTAGCAGCAATGCATAAAGCAACTAGCAGTCAAGGTTTTGGTTGGAAAATTAACAATACTATTGGTTCTACGCCCCAAATCAACACTTGGACAGCAGATTGGGCAGAATTTTATGCGAAACATCGCTTGGGTTATCAATTTCAGTTAGCGAGGCGACGAGGGGGGAGTTTTCCCAAGCAAGAGAAGTTATTAGCTGCTATTCCCGAATTATTGGCAGATCATCAGGTGGAACCCGCCTTAGTACATGGCGATTTATGGGGAGGAAATGCTGGGTGTACAGTATCGGGAGAACCAGTGATCTTCGATCCAGCAACTTATTTTGGCGATCGCGAAGTTGATATCGCCATGACAGAATTATTTGGTGGTTTCCCAGCCACTTTTTATCAAGGTTATAACGAAGTTTTTCCTTTAGATGCAGGTTATGAGCAGAGAAAAACTCTGTATAACCTCTATCACATTATTAATCACTTCAATTTATTTGGCGGCGGCTATGGTTCTCAAGCGAATCGCATGATTGACCAAATTTTGGGTTAGAGTTGCATAATTTGTAAAAATGTAGGGGCGTAACAGCTTATAGAATTCTTTGACCTAAAGTTACATCTCTATCTGGCTGAATTAAAACGACTTCGCCATCATCGAGAACTACGCCTAATACCAAAACTTCAGACATAAAATCTGCGATTTGGCGAGGTGGAAAGTTAGTTACAGCTAATATTAATTTGTTGATTAAATTTTCTGGTTGGTAAAGTTTAGTAATTTGGGCACTAGATTTTTTAATGCCCAAATCGCCAAAGTCTATCCAAAGTTTATAAGCAGGTTTTCGTGCTGCAGGAAAATCTTCTACTTGAATAACTTTACCAACACGAATTTCGACTTTTTCAAAGTCGTCATAGGTGATTTGTTTAGGTTTGTCATTTGTCATTGGTCATTGGTCATTTGTCATTTGTCATTTGTTATTTGTTATTTGTCAATTTCCAATGCCCCATGCCCTGTGCCCTATGCCCCATTCCCCAATCACTTCCCTATCACCTTCACTAAACCAATCCCACCAAAATAAAGGCCTAAAACTGCGCCAGCTAGCAAACTTTGGGTGAGGGGGTCAGTAGAAGGTGTGAGGACAGCACCTAAAACTACTGCACCCATAATTACGTAACGCCAACCAGAAAACATTTGTTTAGAAGAAACAATTCCTAAAGCGCCAAGTAATAGTTGAATGACAGGAATTTGAAATGCTAACCCGGTGCTAAATAGTAGCAATAAAACAAATTCAAAATACTTTTCAATTGACCAAAGTTGTTCTACTACATCTGCACCGTAGCTGATGAAAAACTTTAAAGCAGCAGGAATAAGTAGAAAATAGGCAAATACTAACCCTGCCACAAATAGCACGCTGGAACCTAAAACTACAGGCCCTAATAAGCGACGTTCACGACGAGTTAAACCAGGCAGAACGAATTGGATAATTTGGTAAAGAATGAAGGGGGTAGAAAGTACTAAGCCACTATAGGCTGCAACTTTCAAAGAAACAAAGAAATATTCCCCAGGCGCAAGTTGGAGAAATTTAACTTCCCCTGCTGGGACTTCTAATAGCTGAACAATCGGCCTGACGTATAAGAAACAGCCAACAATACCTACTGCAACAGCAATAAGCGCATAGAAAATCCGCTGGCGTAACTCCTCTAGGTGGTCGAAAAAGGACATTTCGACTTCACCAGGTAAATCATCAAGCGGATCAGCTTCAGAACCACTATCTACTTCTACATCAATATCGGATGGAGTAGCAGCAGATACATCTGGGTATTCTTCCGGTAAATCGGACTGAGTTTCTGTGTCTAAATTTTGTGGCGACATGGTTCAGCAATTAGGCAACATTTGCTAACTATTGTACTGGGGCATGGGGCATGGGGCATTGGGCATTGGGAATGGGTAATTGGTAATGGGTAATGGGTAATGGGTAATAATTTCCCCTTTTCCCCCTTCTCCTTTTCCCCCTTCCCCTTTCTCCCCATTCCCCAGTCCCTAGTCCCCAATCCCCAATCACTTGCTGGGCAATTTCGGGTGTTCGCTGGAATATTGCGCGACTAGGGCGGAAATTTCTGGGTTGTATAGTCGTAAATAATTCCAGTAGTTGCCTAATACTTGACGGACGTAATTTCGGGTTTCGTCGAAGGGGATTTTTTCGACAAATTCATCGGGGTCTTGTGTGGGGAGGGTTTGCAGCCATTTGGCTACGTTACCAGGGCCAGCGTTGTAACTAGCGATCGCTAGCAAGGAGTTATTACTATATTGCTGATGGGTATGATCCAAATACCAAGTCCCCAACATGATGTTGTCGTTAGGATCTTCTAGTTTTAAGGTTTTGCTATCAACTTTGATTTGTGGGGCAATCCATTGGGCGGTGCTGGGTAATACCTGCATTAAGCCCATAGCGTTGGCTACGGATTTGGCGTTGGCTTCAAAGCGCGACTCTTGGCGAATCAAAGCAGTTACTAGCAAGGGGTTGATTTGGCGTTCTTTTGACCACTTTTCAATCTCTTGGACATAGGGGAAGGGATAACGGGCTTGCCAGTAAGTGATCTGTTGGCTAAGAGTTTGATATTCGGCTTTTTCTTCGGGGATTTCGCGGTCTTCTAATTTAGAAATGGTGTCAATTCCTAATTTATTTTCGCCTCTGGCCAGTTGCATTAAGCCTTCGGTGAATTGTTCGGCTACTGTGGGTTGGTCTTTATTGACAAATTCGGTTTCCCATTGCAACCAAGCATCTCTATCTTGTCCTAGCAAATACAATTCTTTGAAGGTTTCAGAACCGGCTGGGGGGACGGGACGCTGGGGTGGGACAACTTCAGGCTGCATTTGCCGCAGGTTATTAAAGTTACCGACATTTAGCCCTAAGACTGCTGCCGATCGCCAAGCATAATAAGAGTAAGGAAACTGGCTAATGACGTATTCATAAGCAGTTTTCGCTTCTTGTTGTTTCCCTAACTGAGTTGCCCATTTACCAACCCAAAAACCTGCTCTGGGAGCCAAAATACTGGTAGGGTTTTGAGTAGGAATTGGTTCTGCCCATTGCCACGCACCGATATAATCTTTGGCGTTGGCTTTTTCTTGGGCAATTTTCCAGCGATATTCGGCGGCTTCATCGGAATTTGCGTATTTGCCAATCAGTAATTGCCAGGCTTGGGCTGCTGATTTATTATCCTTAAGGGTTTGGTAGATTTTGGCTTTTTCTACTACTGCTTGACTGGCGACATTGGGAAATTTCGCGATCGCTTGGTCAAGATAAGGTAATGCATCTTTACGGGTTTTCGCCATTTCTGCTAACCGCAGTAAGGCTGTGCCACTTTCTGGGGCTTCGGGAAATTGTTGTACTAATTGTTTATAACTTGCGATCGCTTTATCTCTTTCTTTACCTGCTATTTGCAAGCCACGTCCAGCACGATAAAGGCCGCGGGGTGTCTTGGGTGCTTTGGCGTAAGCTTTTGCGGCTTTCTCAAATTGATTGTTTGTCCAGTAGGCTGTACCAATAATTTCCCAATCTTCAGGTTTAAGAGTTGACTCCTTAGCTAAATCATCCAACACACCCACGGTTCCGGGTTGATCAGCCGCGTATTGGGCTAACTTTAGCTGCAATTGTGGCTGGTTGGGATTTTCGTCTAAGCGTTTGCGAATAATTTCCCAGGTTAAGGGATGGGTGGGAAATTGTGCGATCGCAATATCTTGTTGTTTTGGTTGGGCAATTAAATAGATGGCTTTGACTGCGGCTGCTGTTTTGGGATACTGTTTCAGCACTTTCTGCCGCAAATCTGAAGCTTTGCCATCTTCACCCAGCAAGTCTTGAGCTTGTGCCTGTTTCAGTAATATATAAGGGGCGAGAATAGGATAGTCTTTTTCTAACCCTTGGAGTAAAACAAGGGCTTTTTTCCCTTGGGTTCTTTCAATGTAATCACTCGCCAATAAATAACGCGCCCGTTCTCGGTCTAGGGAACGCGAATTTTCGGCGATTTCTGCCAATTTTGCCGCCCGTTCTGGTAGAGATTTTGATACCAGGGGATAAACGGCTGATTTCGCTTTGCTAGTCTCCGATATTTGTTCAGTTTTATCGTTGCCGTACTTTAGCCATTGCCCTAAAGATTTTCCAAGCTGAGGTGCTGAAACCATTGCCCCAGCTAAGAAAGCGCAGAGTCCAGCACCGGCAATTACAGGAATTGGATTTTTTTTAAGCTGCTTCAGCATGAATACCCGCTGAAATTTTCAGATGAAGTCTTTGAAACTTTAACATTAGTAGCGGTCAGTGTTGCCACTTTTCCATTTTTGCTTTTAATCTGATTCACAAAGCTGTAAAGCCTGTTAATTATAGGTTGATCCCGGATTGTCATGAGTTTTAGCCCATCAGCGATCCCATCAAATCTATCTTTCAGTATAGGATAGGCTAATTTAATCGAAAATTTCGCAATTAAATACACTTAATAAAAGTTAAGTTTTATTCTTTGTTCGCTCTCAATTTGCTGGTAGTGGGCGATTCTTTTTGCCTGGAGCCTATTTTATAAACTATAGCAATCCTAAATCATTTGTGAAAAATCACAGTTGTTGATATGGTGAACATTAGAAGTCATTGATAGGGTGCATGGCAGCACAAATGGAAGAGTTGATAGAGTTCATTCAGGCTACCTCAGACTCCAGAGAACTAAAACGGGCACTGGCAGTACAAATGGTGATGCAAAACTATAAACATTCAAAGATTGGAAATATTCTCGGAGTGTCTGTTGGTTTTGTAAACAAATGGAAATATATATTTATAGAACAGGGTATAACCGGATTGAGGCTAAAATACAAAGGGTCAAAAAGTTATCTTGACTCTGCACAAAGACAAGTAGTATTAAACTGGCTTCAACAGAAAAACTATTGGCATTTATCAGAATTAAAGGAGTACGTAGAAGATAATTTTGATGTTGTATTTGAGTCAAATCAAAGCTATTACGATCTCTTTAAAGACGCTAATATAAGTTGGAAAAAAACACAAAAAAAGAATCCTAAAAAAGACGCAGAACTAGTAGCTAAAAAAAAACTAGAAATAACCGCATGGCTGACGGCACATGAGCGTGAGATAGTATCTGGGGAACTCATAGTTTTTTTTGAAGATGAATGTCACCTATTATGGGGAGATATTTGTGGTTATATTTGGGGAAATACGAAAGAACGGATTGAAGTTCCAGTGATCAATGAACGACAAAGACAAACCTATTTTGGCGCTCTAAATTATTACACACAAGAGTTTCTAATTAAGCCTTGTAAAAAAGGTGATTCTAGCAACGCGATTGCTTTTGTACAATATTTAATTTCCCAGTATCCAAAAAGCCGTATTGCTTTAATTTGGGATGGAGCTAGTTATCATCGTTCTGCTGAATTTAAAGCTTACTTAGATAATCTGAATCAAGGATTAAGTGAAGATGAATGGAAAGTTACTTGTATGAGATTTGCACCCAATGACCCAACGCAAAATCCTGTAGAAGACATCTGGTTGTACGCTAAAAAATTTATTCGAGAGTTTTACCACTTATGTAAATCCTTTTCTCAGGTCAAGAGATTATTTGAACTCGTTACTAATCATCAAGTTTTTAATTTTCCCAAAATATTTATGTATGGTTCATTTTTTTCACAACTCATTTAGGATTGCTATAAGTCTCCAACTTTTGATTAATGTTGTATTCACCATAGAGTAGACAAAGGAGACGCAATCAGAAATCTCAGCCAATTTAATAGATAATAGCTATTGACCATATTTTGATTGAGAAAAATTCCCCTGGCTGCAAAGCAATTCTTGAGTAAAATTGCTAGGTTAATATTTAGAAATAAATTGTTAATCTTTTTAATAAAAATAATCTCAAATTTTGGTAAATTATTTGGTTTGACAATTTTTAGAGTAATCAATTAATGCAGATTTCATCAAATTTATCTCAGTAAATTTAGGAATAATTATCTATAAAATGCCATTAAATTTATAGCTATACAATCTTTATTGAATTATTAAACAATAGTTAAGATTAAAGCTAGAACTAATCTTAATAATTATCAAAACACTCTCCATAAATACTCATGGCTTTGACTCAGCAATAAGCCTCTAGTCCCTTCTGTCATCGGGAATATACATAATTAAGAATTATATTAATCATTAAAATATTTCTTAGGTAAGAGACCAAGAACACAAGATTTGTTTTAATCTTCAATCTATATATAAACATAAAAAACATAAGATGCCTGTAATAAAACATCTGAATTTTTCAGATTTAGGTTGTGTTCTGTGGCAGCAAATTTATCTGTCCACAGAACAGTTAACTACCCAATTAAGAGGTGCTCTCGAAACAGGAAACTGTCGGCAGAAGAGATGGAAACAACCATTACAGTTGCCTTTGAAGCAGATTAAGGAGTTACTGCACTCCTAGTCCAGATACTTTTAATAATTAGGAGCTGAGACTGTGACTTGGGAAGCAAAGGTAAATACCCCTGCCGCCAAAATTTTCTTGGCTGACAACGCTACAGAAATGCGCGATCGCTTGCAGCAGCTGTTAAGCCAACGGTATGAGGTGCAGGTAGGAGAGGGAATCAACGCCTTAAGTACAATTCAACAACAGCCGCTTCCTGACTTAGTCATCGCGGATGTGATGTTAGCAGGAAGCAATGAATGGGAGTGGATGCGATCGCTACGTTCCCATCCCCAAACGCAAGATTTAAATGTCTTTTTGTTGTCAGCACAGGCTGAGGAAGAGATTTATGCAGCTGCATTAGCGGCTGGTGCTGATGATTATCTCAGCCAACCATTTTCTGACTCTCAATTATTGGCCAGAATTGAAGTCAATTTGAAGATGCGTCAAGTGCGCCAAGCTACTTTACTGCGCCAACAAGAATTAATAGATGAGCTAGCAGCCACCAAACAGGAAGTTACCAACATTTTAGAAAGCATGACCGATGCTTTCTATGCCTTAGATAGTAATTGGTGTATTACCTACATTAACCGAGGCGGAGAGTCCGTCATAGGTAAGCCTCGGCAGGAATTATTGGGTAAAAATCTCTGGGAATTGTGCCCTGTATTAGTTAATACAGAAGTTTACCAGCAATATCATCGATGTCTCACTTCAAGAGAGGCGATTCACTTTGAATTTTATTATCAACCTTGTGACTGCTGGTACGATATCCATGTTTATCCCTCCGAGCAGGGAATAACGTCATATTTTCACAATATTAGCGATAAGCAGCTGGCGCTACGCGATCGCCAGCAAGCAGAATGGGCAAAGCAAAAAAGTGAAACTGTACTCAATGCCTTTTTAACTAGTTCCCCTACCGCTTTGGCTTTTTTGGATCGCGATTGGCGTTATGTTCATGCTAATGAAGCCTTAGCAGCGATGCATGGCATTTCTGTTAGCGAACATCTTGGACGCACATTATCAGAAGTGCTACCGGAGAAAGCATCCCAAATCATACCAATTTTGGAACAGGTGATTCAGAGTCAAGAACCTGTCTTAAATCAGGAAATTCGTCAGGAAAGTAATTTATCAGACTGCTGGCAACACACTTTAGTAAATTACTACCCAGTTTGTTTAGCTGATGGCTATGTATTGGGAGTTGGGATTACCGCTATTGATATCACTCGCCTCAAGCAAGTTGAGCAAGCCTTGCGGGAAAGTGAAGTCAGTTTGAGACAGGCGAATGAGCGTTTTGAATTAGCAGCTAAGGCTGTTAATTGTTTAATTTATGATTGGGATGTGCCAAATGATACGGTAGAGCGAACGGAAGGCTTAACCCGAATTTTGGGCTATCAGCTAGGAGATACTCAACCCACCGGCGAATGGTGGCGTGAACTTGTGCATCCACAAGATTTAGCCTCTGTACAAACAGCAGCAGCCGCAGCTTGGGCAAATCATCAAGAACGCTTTGCTGTAGAGTATCGAGTTCGCAAGCAAGATAACGAATATATCAATGTACTAGATCAAGGAATAGTCGTAGAGTGGGACGCTGATGGGCAACCGAGACGTATAGTAGGTAGCACTACAGATATTAGCCTCCAGCAAACCGCACTACGCAAACGCCAGCAAGCCGAAGCTGCGCTCAAAATCCAAGAACGGAAATATCGTTACATTTTTGAAGCCGCAGGTGTAGGAATTTTTGAAGAAGATTTTTCCCTCGTTAAAACAGCATTAGATAATTTCAAAGCCCAAGGTATTGAAGATTTTGCCACCTTCTTTGCTGAACACCCTGATGTTGTGCAACAGTTAATTGGCAAGGTAAGAATTGTCAATGCCAATTATGCGGCTGTGCAAATGTTTGGCGCTGAAGACAAAAATCAACTGCTGGGTTCCCTGCACCAAATATTTGTCCCAGAAACAGTAGAAGTATTTGTCCAAGAACTTTTGGTATTAGTTGCTGGGCAAAACTATTTGGAATCAGAAACAATTCTCCAAACCCTGCAAGGAAAGCAATTAAATATCTTATTTACAATTACCTTTCCGCCACCAACTGCTGAATTTGACAGTGTGTTAGTGACGATGATGGATATCACCGCTCACAGACAAGCAGAAGCAGCGGTACGCGCTAGTGAAGAACGGCTGCGGAGTTTTTTTGAAGCGAATTTAGTGGGAATTATTTTTGGTGATGAAAACGGTAGTATCCGAGAAGCTAATGATGAGTTTTTAAGAATTATTGGTTATAGTCGCAGCGATTTGCAAACTGGACAACTGCGGTGGGTTGATATTACACCACCAGAATACTTTGATTGTGATGAATTGGGAATTGCGGAAGCTCACGTTAAAGGAGCCTGTACTCCCTATGAAAAAGAATTTATTCGTAAAGATGGTTCCCGAGTGCCAGTGGTTGTAGGGTATTCCTTACTACGGGAATCACGTCAACAGTCAGTAGCATTTATTTTGGATATTAGTAGCCGCAAACAAACTGAAAGAGCTCTACACCAAAGCGAAGCTAGATTTCAGGCGTTTATGGATAATAGCCCAGCTGCCGCTTGGATTACTGATAGTAAAGGCAGGATAGTTTACTTAAGCCCTACGTACAGTACTACATTCAAATTATTGACGAATGACGCAATTGGTAAAAGTATTTTCGACCTCTATCCGGTAGAAATCGCAGAGAAATTTCTCGAAAATATTCAAAAGGTAGCCCAGACAAATCAAGTAGTGGAGGCAATTGAGCTAGCTCCCTTGCCAGATGGCACAACAGGCGACTTTTTAGTATATAAATTTCCCATTGCCGATCCCTCTGGGCAACGTTTAGTGGGAGGAGTCGCAGTTGATATTACCGAACGCGAACGGGCGCTACGCGAACGCCAAAAAGCAGAACAAGCCCTACAAAAGCATAGCGATCGCCTAAAACTACTCTCGGAAACAGCCAGCGATTTACTCTCCACCGAACATCCTCTAGAGTTGATGAGCGATTTATTCGCCAAACTCTCAGCACAGATGGATTTACAGTTTTACTTCAACTATTTAATTGATACCCAAGACAATCGGCAAAAACTGCGGTTGAAGTCGTGGAGTGGGATTAATGAGGAAATAGCATCATCAATTGAATCGCTGGAATTTGGGGAAGCAGTTTGTGGATTAGCAGCCCACACGCGCCGACAAATTATTGTCAACAACGTGCAGCATTCCACCCATCCGAATACTCGTATTCTCTGCAATCTGAATATCACAGCTTATGCAGCGCAACCGTTAATTGCGCGCGGTAAGTTAATGGGTGTACTGTCTTTTGGTAGCAGTACCCGTACTCAGTTTACCCCAGAAGAAATCGCACTCTTGCAAGCCACTTCCGACCAGATTGCGATCGCTCTCGAACGTGCCGAATTGATGGCTTCTTTGCAGCAGCAAACAGAGCAATTAATTCAAGCTAACCGTGTTAAAGATGAATTTTTAGCAGTCTTGTCACACGAACTACGTACACCACTCAACCCTATCTTGGGATGGTCGCAGTTATTGCGGAGTCAAAAGTATGATGAAGCAACTACAGCTAGAGCTTTAGAAACTATTGAGCGCAATGCCAAGCTGCAAACTGAACTCATAGAAGATTTACTAGATGTTTCTCGCATCCTCCAAGGCAAGCTGAGTCTTAATATTACTCAAGTTGATTTAGCCACAACCATCAACGCTGCTATTGAAACTGTGCGACTGGCTGCTGAAGCCAAATGCATACAGCTACAGTTGTCATTACAACCGAATATGGCTCCGGTGATCGGTGATTCGGCGCGCCTACAACAAGTCGTCTGGAATTTAGTTTCTAACGCTGTCAAGTTCACCCCAAAACATGGACAGATAGAAATTTCTGTAGAATACCAAGCTTCCCAGGTACAGTTACAGGTGCGGGATACAGGTAAAGGCATTAGCCCAGAATTTTTACCCTATGTGTTTGACTACTTCCGCCAAGCCGATGGTACAAGTACCCGGAAATTTGGCGGCTTAGGGTTAGGTTTAGCCATTGTCCGTCACTTAGTAGAATTACATGGGGGAACAGTCAAAGCCGAAAGTGCCGGAGAAGGGCAAGGGGCTACCTTTACCGTCACACTACCAATAATTCAGCTAAATGTAGAAAGCAATCACAGCGATCAAGCAATCAATTTCTCTCCAGATTTGACTGGTGTAAAAGTTCTCGTGGTTGATGATGAAGTTGATACGCGAGAGTTAATTAGCTTCATTCTGGAAGAATCGGGAGCAGAAGTTATGCAAGCACAATCTGCTTTGGAAGCGTTACAGGCTTTAACCCACTTCCAGCCCCATGTCTTATTAAGCGACATCGGAATGCCAGATATGGACGGTTATATGCTGATTCGGCAACTCAGATCTATGCCATCAGAACTAGGCAGACAAATTCCCGCGATCGCCCTGACTGCCTATGCAGGCGAAATTAACCAGCAACAAGCCCTTTCCGCCGGCTTTCAAACCCACATTACCAAGCCCATCAACCCGTCAGACTTAGCAGCCATAATTGCTCAAGCTGTAGGGCGGAATCAGTGGCGGAGTTGTTGAGGGATTGGGGACTAGGGACTGGGGATTGGGGATTGGGAATTGGGATGAGGGAAAAGGGGGAAAGAGGAAAAGGGAAAAGGAGATAAATACCATTACCAATTACCTATTACCCATTACCATGCCCCATGCCCAATGCCCCATGCCCCATGCCCATTTCACCTTTTCGCCAATTCTGGAGTTCGCCCTTTTAAACCAATCATCAATTTGAGAACGTTAATTTTGAGAATTGGGACTCGGCGCATAATCCATAAACCTAGGCGACGTACTAATAACACGGGGAGGAAGTTATTAGAAAACATCCGATCTAATAAATCGGTGAAACCTAGAATTGTCAGGTTTTCCCGTTGTCGCCAGCGTTCGTAGCGTTTGAGTACTTGAATTTTGCCAATATCTTCGCCAGAGGCGTTGGCTTTTTGGATGACTTGGGCTAAGGCGGCGACATCGCGAACCCCGAGATTTAAACCCTGTCCGCCTACAGGATGGCAATTGTGGGCTGCATCACCAACTAAAGCTAATCGGGGTAAGACATAGCGATCACTTTGCATGAGTTGCACTGGAAAAATAAAGCGATCGCCTAATAGTTTTAATTTACCCATCTGATTGCCAAAGCGACGGCTAAGTTCTGCTAAAAATTGATCGTCATCTAACTCACATAAAGCTTTGGCTTCGGCGTGGGGAGCTGTCCACACAATGCGGCAACGGTTCCCTGGTAAAGGTAAAATCGCAAATGGCCCACTAGTCCAGAATTTCTCGTAAGCAGTATTATTGTGGGGTTTTTCTGGTTGGACAAAGGCGACGATGCAAGATTGCCAATATTTCCAACCATGAGTTTTAATGTTCGCGGCTTGGCGAATTGGCGATCGCGATCCATCTGCGGCTACCACTAATTTACTGCGGACTGTGCGGACTTCTTCAGCTACTTTAATATCTATAGTTACTATGTCCTTTTGGTACTCTGTTCTTAGTACTTCTGCTGGACATATATAAGTTACATTCGCACAATCGCGCACAAATTCTTGCAACGGGTACAACAGCGCTTGGTGTTCTGCTACATAACCCAACTCTGGCTTACCTAAATCTGTTGTTTCAAATTCCACTACTTCTGAGAAATCAGCATCAGATAGGCGTACACGCTCATATTTAGCGATTTGAGGCAACATCTTGTCCCAAATCCCAATTCCTTGGTAAATCAGCGCCGAAAGCATATGGATTGCATAGGCTTGCCCCTTGGCAACTGCGGCTGAGGCTACTTTCGCTTCCACCAGCAGTATACTCAAGCCAGAATCTTTTAAAGCAGAGGCTAGGGTTAATCCAATAATCCCGCCGCCTACAATTACCAAATCATAGTCGTATCCCCGTTTGTCTGTGGATATTTGGGGAGGGGTGAGAGTTTGCGGCATTGTTAAGACAAGTTACAGCATCTTAACTATTATTCTTACGCGATCGCGTGGTCTAGAGCAAGTTATACCATTTTAGATTTTGCGGAAAGTTGAGCCAGTGCGCCCTTACGGGTTCACTGGCTTGTTCGCGTAGCCTCTCCCTTTGGGAGAAGACGGATTTTAGATTTTGGATTGATAGCATTTCTCTAAATTCCGGCTACAGATACAGCAGATTGCAAGTTGGTGAGGTACAGATAATTCTAAGGGCAAGGCAGTACCTTGCCTCTACTATCGCATTCTCTTTTCAAATTGGTATTAGACGAGTTTTTCTTCCTCGTGAGAAATTAAACAAGTAGATTAGCATGGAAGAAAATACAGCCTTAAAAGTAATTAAGTTAAGGAAAGTGACCCATGCGGGAACCAGGAAAAAATTTTGAAAACTTGCTCCCCCAAGAAGCACCAAAAGAAGTAGAAAGAATGGGGCTAACCTGGCTGATTGGGGCCGCGATCGCAACTGTTGTGTTGTGGCAAGTGCCAGCAGGCGATTATATTTTATACCCGTTTACTATCCTGGCTACTTGGTTTCATGAAATGGCTCACGGCTTAATGGCGCTGATTTTGGGGGGACAGTTTGATAAATTACAGATTTTTGGCAATGGTTCTGGTGTAGCAACTTATCGCATTGCTAGATCATTAGGGCCAATTGGGCCAGCATTAGTAGCCGCCGCCGGGCCAATGGGGCCGCCGATAGCTGGTGCAGCTTTAATTTTGGCTTCCCGCAGTTTTAAAGCCGCTTCTCTGAGTTTGAAAATATTAGGCGGCTTTTTGCTGCTGTCTACATTAGTGTGGGTACGTTCTTTATTTGGATTTGTGGCAATTCCTCTACTAGGTTTAATTATTTTAGGTATTGCTTTCAAAGCACCGCGCTGGGTACAAGGTTTTGCAATTCAATTTTTAGGTGTACAAGCTTGTATCAGTACATACCATCAACTGAATTATCTATTTAGCTATAGTGCAGGCCCGCTGGGACTTTCAGATACAGCACAGGTAGAAAGGTATTTGTTTTTACCTTATTGGTTCTGGGGCGGATTAATGGCGATCGCATCTTTGGTGATTTTAGTCCGCAGTCTCCAAGTTGCTTATCGTTAAGCGTGATGTTCATCTAAAAAACCCAGCTTATTTTGATTTATTTATGACAAGTCCGCCAGCAGAAATTACTGTAGAGTGTCCACATTGTGGTCAATACTACGATGCATGGTACAGACCATCACTTAATTTTATGCTAGAGGATTTTGATGATGAATATATTGAACGAGTATCTACTAGTACTTGTCCCCATTGTGGTTGTAAAGCTTCCCTGGGGGTGCTGATTGTCAGTAAAACAGGAGACTTTAACTTTCAGCTACCGCAGGCAAATTTTAGGCGCAAGGATGAGGAGGCTATGTGTAGTATTAAGATTGAAAGTTTTGACTCCTCAAAGCGCCTAAATGTGATGAAAGTTTTACGAGAAATTACTGGTTTAGGTTTGATGGAAGTTAAGAGCTTACTTGAGAATATACCCGAAATTATCATGAGGGATATAGAACAAAGAAAGGCAGAGTTATTCAAGAGAGATTTAGAAGCAGCTGGCGCAGAAATATCTCTCAAATGTTTTTAGCCTGTAGCAAATCGCAAAAACTGCAACACTTATACACAGACCTCATGTAAAACTTAGGCTACGATATCCCCTATTCCTCTTGGTTCGTTGCGTGGGGAGTAGTCCAGGTTAAATATGAGCATCATAGAAGATATCAAAACCCAAAGTACAGACAATCTAGTTTCTATTGCTGAACAATTCGCGCTTCAGGGCGAGGTTACAAGTGTTCAGGCTTTTGGTAGCGGTAATATTAATGACACTTTTTTAGTAACTACAAATTCCTTAGAAAATCATAATTTTGTTCTCCAACGTATTAATACACAAGTATTCCGCCAGCCTCAACTGATTATGCGTAATATGTGTATTTTTACTGAGCATATTTGTAAAAGGCTGGAGCAGAAACCACTTAACCGCCGTTGGGAAGTACCAAGTGTATTATTAACCCAGGATGCAGAAGACCATTGGCGGGATGCAGATGGTTCATTTTGGCGGGCGATTAGTTTTATTGCAGGTTCGCAGTCTTTTGACACGATGGGCGATCGCTCCCAAGCTCCCGAAGTCGGCTATGCTTTGGGGATGTTTCATAATCTCATCAGCGATTTACCACCAGAAAAACTCGCTGATACTTTAGAAGGCTTCCACATTACACCGCGCTACCTGCAACATTACAACGAGGTTTTGCCGAAAACCACTGTGAAGAGAACCCCAGAAGTAAATTATTGCTTGCAATTTGTGAGCGATCGCCAACTTTTTGCTAGTACTCTGGAAGATGGAAAAGCTGCGGGTAAGTTACCACTGCGGCTAATGCATGGTGATCCAAAGATTAATAATGTGATGTTTGACACTGCAACTGGGCTTGCTGTCAGTGTCATAGATTTAGATACCGTGAAGCCAGGTTTAGTACATTACGATATTGGCGACTGTTTGCGTTCTGGTTGCAATCCCGTTGGGGAAGAAACTGAAGATTGGGAAAGCGTGACTTTTGATACTGAGACTTGCCAAGGTATATTGCAAGGTTATCTTGCTGTTGCTAAGGCGTTTATGACAGAAAATGACTATGCCTATATATATGATGCAATTCGTTTGATTGCTTTTGAATTAGGGTTGAGATTTTTTGCTGATTATTTAGCTGGGAATGTCTATTTCAAAGTTAAGCATCCAGAACATAATTTAGCGCGGGCGTTGGTACAATTTGCGCTGACAAAAAGTATTGAATCTCAGGAAACAGCAATTCGCGCCATTATTCAGGATGTGAAATGAATCATCAGTCATTTTCTCTGCAACCTTTTCCGGGTACTGGGAAATTTCCCGATGTCAAAATTGCAGGTAATATCGCCCGTAATGGTAATAAACTAAGTATTCAATATAGGCTGTTGGGGGATATTAAAGAAATTGCCATTACCCCACCATTAGCTACACCATTGCGAAAGCACGGATTATGGCAAAATACTTGCTTTGAGTTCTTTATTGGTGTTAGGAATTCTCCCCAATATTGGGAATTTAACCTGTCCCCTAGTGGCAATTGGAATATTTACCGCTTTGATGATTATCGTCAAGGAATGGAAGAGGAAACAGCTTTTTCTACACTTCCGTTTATGGTGCAGCAGCAACCGGAGAGTGTGGAAATAAATTTAGATTTGGATTTGGATAAAATTATTGCCCCAGAACAAGCGCTAGAAGTTGCAATTACCACTGTGATTAAAACTCAAGATGGTGATGTAACTTATTGGGCTTTAACTCATCGAGGTGCTGAGGCTGATTTTCACCTGCGAGATAGTTTTATTTTGGAATTACATCCGGCAAATTAAGCTGTAGGATGCGTTGCAACGCATCCTACAAATTACAACAATCCGCGATAACGAATAAACACCAAAATCACTGCCCAAGAACCCAAGGCTACTTTAATTGCAACTAGGATATTGAGAATAGGTATAATCCCACCGCTAAAAAGTGCGCCCATTTCGCCGTGGGGTAATTCATAGCCTGACAAGGTAATTACCGACAGTACAATGAAAATCAGTACCGAAATTTTTTCCCATTTAGCAGCGTGCCAGCGTTGGTAAATTGCTTGCATCCACTCTGGGGATGAGGTAATTGCTATAAGTCCGATCGCAGTTCCGCCGGCTACACCAGCAGCAAAACCACCACCAGGTGTCAAATGTCCGCGAATGGCTAACTCGATACTTACTAATGAGGTAATTGTGGCACCCAGGCGCGCTAGCACAATTGAGGGTTTATCGGTGAAATTATATATGGCGCAGGATGGTCTTTCATTCGCCAACAGAAAATAAGCGCCCATGATGGCGATTGTAAATACTATGACTTCAAAAATCGTGTCATACAGTCGATTGCGGAGAATGATGACTGTTACCGCATTGGGGATACCACCATCTTTGACAATCGATTCCACAATTGAAAAATCTGGAAGTTGTGGTGCAGGATTGGGTAAGACAATCATTTTGATATACAGCGCTACCCCGGCGGCGATGTAAATCCATTTCATCATGATTTATTTCCCTCCCCTAACTCTGGTGTATTTACATAGGTGAGGGTGGTTGCTGGTGATGAAAGTTCGCTTTGCATGATGTCATAAACTCGTTTCACCCTAACAGCAGTTTGATAGGGCAAGTTTTCATCATTTTGTTCTAGTTTGCTACAGCTAGCATGAACTTCTTTATCTAGCAGCGCACGTTCTAATGCTTGTTCATTTGGGTAGGGAACAAGTTCTAGGCGCATATGGCGTTTACCAAAAATTCTGCGTAACTCATCGGTAATTTGCCCAAAATGGCTGTCTGGTAAAGCATCGCCATCTTGGATGATACCTAGACGCATAACTAGGGATGAACGCACTGCGATCGCATACAGTGTAATCGCCAGCATTGTACCTACTAATGCTTCAGTTAAAGCTACATCGGCAGCACCCAAAAGCACATATAATAATGCTGCTACAGCTCCCAGTATTCCCCGCATTACTAAGGCACTGTAGGGATTGACTTGCATGATCAGCATACAAGCAGACATGGGCAGCAAGGCAGTGATGAAATAGATAAACAAATCGTATTTACTCATCATTACCTCCACTTGTAGAACAGTAAGCCAATACGTAACCCAGCATTGTGTTCCAAATTGCCAAGCAAATAATGCCAAGAATCAATAATGGCCATTCTCTGGGTATTTTCAGCAGCAAACCAAAGACGATACTCATCGAACCCAAGGTATCGGAAACCGAAAGAGTATGCAGCTTGAATAAAAGCGATCGCTTCCCCAAAAGAAATGATGTTCCCCAAAACCAGAAGCAAATACCGATAATGATGCAGGTATAACTTAAAACGGTAATCATACATCACCCATACGTTTTAGTACATTTGCCAGTAGCATTAACGCCGCATTCCCCACACTCAGGATGATTACCCCAACAATGCCAATCATCCAATCATCACGTAAGACTGAGACAACCAAAATCATTACGGAAGCTTTGGAAGAGATACTGGCAAATGCCAACATCTTTTGCCAAACGCGATCGTTTTTCCATGCTTCATATATGGGTATGAGTAAAGCCAAAATCATGGCAATTACTATCAGGTTCATCAGGCTTTCCTCCGTTGAATCCTGTGGACTTCATACCAGCCATCTTCGTGATATTTCACGACAATGGTTTTGGGTGTAAAGGTAATAATGAAAATATCTAAAAAGATGAGTCCGGGTGTTCTTCTGGCGGGAACACGTTCCATGACTATTTCTTCTTCTGTATGGGGCTGGAAAATGATTTGCAATGCTTCGATATAGGCGGTGGGAATTGCTTTTAATCCTTGCCACAAAGCCCGCAGCCAATGTTTTAATTTTTCTCGTGATTGGTGATTGTGTGGCAATAGCAGGGCAATACTGATACCAATAATGATATTTGCCACACTAAAATTAGCAGTGAGCAGAAACCAGATAGCCAGCCGCAATAATATATTTAGATATCCAGTCATACAATTTTGGATTGATTCAAGAGATAAATTTGTGGGTTTTTACCCAAAATTATTAAATTCAAAAACAAGTTTTTTCTGATTGATTTATCTATTAAAAATGCACAAAAATTAGGGGAATACCATCCAGAAAAGTAGTACTAACATCAGACTCATAAAACCGATAAGATGGTCAAATTGTTCAAGTACACGAGGCAGCTTGACTGCTAATTTTTGCACGATGAAAAAATAGACAAGCCAGCCAATAGCGATGGTTACAAGGGGTTTGATGATATTCGCAACTGTATAAGCATCGTAATAGGCAACATTTGCGACAATCAGCCCACCAATTAACAGTATTACCCCAGGCCAAAAACTGGGTTTGACTTCTCCTGTACCGCCACGGGGTAAAAAGATGAATTTGGCAAAAGATATTGCTGTTCCCAAAGCTGCAACATTCATGGCGATCACTTGCCAAGGTGCAAGATTTTTCATAGTCAAAACTTTTGCCCCAAACCCAGATAATAAGGGAAAGCCGGATATGGAGAAGCTAGCAATAACAAGGGCTATCCAGACTGCATTATTAATTGGTTTGTGTTGCAGTTCCTTGAAGTTGCGGCTGGGTAAAACACCTGCAATCAAAAACAATGCCGATTTTACCAAGCCATGTGTCAGCGCATAAAAACCCCCGACTGCTGGGGCAGCTAAGATGAAACCTAACTGGGAAATAGTGTGAAACGCCAGCATCCGCTTAGTATCTTTCTCAAACATGGCGTAGAACACTCCCAGAAGTGCTGTTCCTACACCAAAAATTCTGATGATTGGGTCAATTTCATCCAAAGCCAGCGCACAACGTACTAAGGGATAAACTCCGGTTTTGACAACAACTCCTGATAGTAACGCTGAGACTGGCGTTTCCGATTCCGAGTGCGTTAGGGGTAACCATAACCCCGATACAAACACCCCACCTTTGACTAGTAATCCCAAGCCAATCAAGGCAAAAGCTTCTGGTGGCGAACCACGTAAGGCAGAGAAAGCAAAAGAATGATTTGTTTGATAAGCCAGTACCGCACCGACCAAGTAAAATAACATGGCGACATTGCTGATAAACAAATAGCGCAAAGCCACCCAAATTGACCTATCAGTGCGGGGATAGGCTATTAAAAGAAAGGCAGCAATTCCACTTACCTCTAATGCCACATATAAACTGATAAAATCTGCACAGGCAAAGGCAGCATTGACGCTACCATGCAGCATCATGGTTTGGGCGTAAAAAAAAGCTGTCTTATCGCTTTGCCAACAGTAGAGGATGACCGCAACCGTTACCAGGGCATTTGTTAGAATAAAGTAAGCAGTCAATTCATCCAGTGTTAAAGTAACACCGAAGTTATCCAGCAGTTTTAATTCCAGTGGCGATCGCTGCACAAATAACTGCGCTGCATAGCCAGCCGAAGCCAAACCCATCGCTATTGCTAGGTATTTGTCCAGCTTGGGTAGTAAATAAATGACGAACCCCACCAAAAACGGTAGTGTAATCCAGACGAGTGTAATGATAGTCATGGCGTATTGTTCTTCTCGATTTCGCTGCTTTCTAAGGTGGGATTATCCCGTGACAACTTCATGACACCGACTAGCATTAAAGCTTGAATCGAAAAGCCGATGACAATCGCCGTCAAGATGACAGCCTGGGGAACTGGATCGGCAAAAGCGCCTTTTTTAACAGTTGATAAAATTGGTGTAAATAAACCCTCCCGTGATGCAATTAGCACGTAATAGGCAATCACACCCGTACTCATGACATCCATTGAGACGATTTTCATCACCAGATTTTTCTTGAGAATGATGCCAAAAAAACCACATAATATAGTGGCGAATACACTTGCTTCTAATACAGGAATCATCTGTTGAGTAAGGGTTAACCTTGATGAATTTTGCAGGAATATGCTGATAAGTAGAAAAGCCAAATATGAAAGACAATGACAGCCTTTTAGTCAAGAAAAAGCTGGACGAATTTCAGCACGTTAGAGATACTAACGCTCAATTCGCCATAAAATTTTGTAGTTGATTTTGCTTGACTACTTACTATGAAAAAAAGCTTTAACCACAATCAGGATATGCAAATTTTAGGAAATTCTTGATATCAGGTAATTTCCCCAACCTCTGATGACAAGAAACGGAGTTCTTGTTTTCCTTTGGGACTGAGCAAATTTGGAGAATGTTTTGAACACACCCATGATTTTTGACACTAGGCTTTAGTGCTTTTAGTGATTTGACACGCTTCTTAACTCAAGAATATGTCGTTTGCGGTACTCAAAGCAAGAATTTGGCATCAGTAGTCTTTATGGACTGCATATATTAAGACAATGATTCGCTATGAGGATAAGGTTACAAACACAAGCTGGGGCGTTGAAGAGGCTGGAAACCCAAAAGCGTAGGATGCGTTAGCCTTTGGCGTAACGCATCCTACTGATCGAGGTGCTGAGGCTGATTTTCACCTTCGAGATAGTTTCATTTGGGAATTACATCCGGCAAATTGAGTAGGATGCGTTGCAACGCATCCTACAGCAATTTAATTGCTAATTGAATTAATCTAATATTAGTAATATTTAAAGTATATTTAAAAGCTATGAAAAAAATTACCACGCTTTTTACTGAAGAACGCAACCAACTACAGATAGATATTGAAAATGCTAATGGTATTGATGCTGTAGTCAAGCTAGTTCAAAATCGATTAGATAATTTAGAAAGAGTTTACATTAGTGAACTAAATTTAACACAAGTGCGATTGGCAGCATTTTTTCTAGATATGCTGAGACAATCTATCAGCAATCTCGCAGCAGCAAATTTTCAGCCTATTACTACAAAAGAATCACAGCAAATTATTAATCCAGTTAGCACAGTTTCCGCCAACAGATTAATTATCAAACTACTAAAAGTGCTGCTTTATTTAGGAATTGTCGCTTGGTTATTTTATTTAAGTAAAACTACACCCGGTGCTTGGATGGGGATTTTATTAACTGCTGTGCTTTTGGGATTGGAAGTAGTGCTACAACTCGATAAAAGCAATACAGAAGAAAATTCAACATCAGCAGAAACTTTGAAATTATCTCAACCTTCTCTGCGGGTTGATAGCAAAATTTTGTTAGATAACCTAGCTGATGCACTCAACACTATCGACTTAGCAGTTGCTAGATTTGCAGAAGGAAACAAACCAACGGGTGAAACTGGTATAGAAGAACTCCCAGAGTTGTTGGGTTTTTTGCAAAAGCTGATGGGTGCATCATTTTTGGATAAACCCCAAATGGCGATCGCACTCACCCAACTCCTCCCCCAAATTTTAATGGAACAAGGCATTCGGGCGCAAATTTACAAAGCCAACGACCCCACAAGCGATCGCAATTATTTTGATTTTGAGCCGAGTATTGACCCTGACACCCAAGATTACGTTACTTTAACACCAGCGCTGCTAAAAGGCGATCGCTTGCTGCGACGGGGTAGAGTCATTGAACCAGCGTATTCTCAGACTAGAGAATGATAAGCAAAAAATTAGGTTGTCCTTTGTCAATGCAAATAACAAATGACAAAGGACGAAGGACAAATGACAAATAATAATATGGAAATTTTAGAAACAGTCGGTTTTGATTTGGGACATGGTGAAACAGCTGTAGCCAAAGCTATAGTCGAGAGTATTGAACCTCCACAAATGCTGGAGGTGAATAATAAAAAAAATCAAATTACAGCGCTTGGTTGGCATCCTAAATTGGGTTATCTTGTAGGAGAACAAGCCTTAATTCAAGCTGGCGTTACTCAACTAGAAATTTCCTTTAAAGAAAAACCCAAAAATGATGCTAAATATCGGGAAACTATTAGCACATTTGTGGCAACTTACTACCGCCTGTTAAAAGAAAGTAAACAAATTGAAGGTGGGGAAACTACATACTTTTATGTGGGTTGTCCTTCAGGGTGGTCAGTTAGCGATCGCGCCGAATATCAAAAGCTACTGCAATCAGCCGGCATTGATTTATTAAATGTGGTTCCAGAATCACGGGCTGCTTTTATGCAAGCCAAAGAAGCTGGTAAATTAGAGTATGAAAAGCTGCTTTCATCGGTGTTAATTGTTGATATTGGTTCTTCAACTACAGACTTTACCTTGGTGAAAAGCTTACAGGAAATTCCTATAGATTTCGGTAGTAATATTTTAGGTGCATCGTTAATTGACAAAGCGATTTTTGAACGCACTCTTGCCAAACACGAACAAAGAAACTTACTCGAAAAAGTATTTGCTGAATACCCCCATCATCAAGCGCGTTGTGAACTAGCTTGTCGCAAAACTAAAGAAGATTACTTTTCTAATGAACAGCTATATAGCGATGCTCAATCATTTGCCCGTGGTTTTGAGTCTATCAATGAACAAATTTATTTTATCCCCCAAGTTAATAAATTAATTATGGAGGAAATATTGCATCAACCTTTAACTGCATTAGGGGGAAAAAGTTGGATGCAAGCCTTTAGTGAAGCAGTCAAAGAAGCAAAAGAACAGCTAGATAAACAAGGAATCATACCAAAAATATTGCTGATGACTGGTGGTGCATCGCGGATGAAATTTACTCACCAAATTTGTCAAGACATATTTCCCGAACCGGAAACACTCCTGCGTCCCGATCCAGAACCAGAACGTTGCATTGCATTAGGTTTAGCACGCGTTGGCAGATGGGATTTAAGGGCTACCGCTTTTAAACAAGAAGTTAACAAACTGGTAGAATCAAACAAGCTAGAAGAATTAATTTCTCGACATATTCCCGAATTAATTGAATTGTTAACCCAGCCTTTAGCTAATGGTTTAATTGAAAATGCCGTGCGCCCAGGAATCAAAGATTGGCAGCAAAATAAAATCAAAACCTTAGCCGATTTAGAAACCTCAATGAAAAATCGGGCAGAGGATTGGTTGCAAGGGAATATTGCCCAGCAAATAATTAACAATCAATGTATTAGTTGGTTTAACAAAAAAATTCAACCAGACTTAGCCGCAGAAACAGATCCTATCTGTCGTAAGTTTCAAATCCCTAGAAGTAGTTTAAGATTTGAAGATAGTATAGACCCGGCTTTTGTTAACCCAGAATTAAGAATTGGCGATGCAATTCTTGCCGAAACCGTAGGGTTAATTGTTAACGTCATCATTGGCGGTGGTACTCTTGCTAGCATCATCACCCTAGTCTTAACTGGACATTTTACCTGGCCAATTGCATTAGTATATGGTGCTTCCGCGATCGCAGCCGGAATGGAGTTAAATCGTAAAGGTGTACAAGATGCAATCAAAGCCAATGTAGATGTTCCTGGCTGGTTGCGTTCTAGTTTTTTAAATGACAGAAAAATTGACGAAATGTGCGAGAGAATCAAGCCAGAGTTAGAGCAAGTTTTTCAAGAACAGCTAACAGCTAATCAAGAAGCTTTTGACAAATTAATTGCCAAAGTTGAGCAAGGATTAGAGGCTGCACTTTCCACCAAAGTACAAGAAGCAATCATCCTCATCCAATGAAATATCATCTGAATAAATTGGCTAATTTCTGTTCTGGAAGTCCCTAAGTTCAAAATATCAAAATAGAAGCTGCTACAACTTGCGCGGAATACGGAAACGTTAAAGCTGAAGCTGCTACAACTTGCGCGGAACACGGAAACGTTAAAGCTGAAGTTCCTGCAACTTGCGCGGAACACGGAAACGTTAAAGCTGAAGTTCCTGCAACTTGCGCGGAACACGGAAATGTTAAAGCTGAAGCTGCTGCAACTTGAACGGAAGCTGCTACAGCTTTTACAAAACAAGAAAACATCAAACCAGAAGTTATGCCAATTTGAAAAAAGAATGCAACAGATTGTAGGGGCAAGGCAGTGCCCAGAGGTGTAAACTTAAGCTAAAAGCTATGGCGGGTGTTGTACAAAAACCCTCGCCCTCATCCCCTAACCCCTTCTCCCTCAGGGAGAAGGGGAATTGAATCTCTTGCTCCCTTCTCCCTGTGGGAGAGGGGTTGGGGGTGAGGGCAAAACCTTGCAACCAAGCGGGTTTCACATTAAGTTGACACCACTGGGCAGTGCCTTGCCCCTACCTGTGCAATTTATCTATCAGAAAAATCCAGCATCACATCAGGTTAATTTTATCGGGGTTTCTCGGCGGTTAATTATCCCACTGATTGCGAACTCAACGCCTCAAATTGTTGCCAACAAAGATACAACGCGCGGGGGACATGGAAACAGCCTTTCCATTTGCCACCTTTAAGATTTAACAATACTTCCCCACGCCGATTTAAATACCCAAACCACTCACCATATTCAGGATCGGCAAAGTGTGACCAAGTATAATTGTGCATCTTATTATACCATTCGCGACATTCCGCACGACCTGTTAAGCGATCGCCCATTGCCAACGCCACCAAAGATTCTAAATGCACCCACCACAGCTTTTGATCCCATTCCAGTTGTTGGGGAGGATGTCCCGCCGCATCCATGAAGTAATACAATCCGCCATATTCATCATCCCAAGCAAAATTGAGGATATTTAACACCACATCTACAGCTTGGTTAATTGTTTTGGTATCATTGCGACGCTTGGCAATATCCATAATGAACCACATCGCTTCGATACCGTGACCGGGGTTGATTAATCTTCCTTCAAAACAATCAACGTGAGAACCATCCGGAGCAACGCTTTCGTACATCAGCCCTCGTTCTTTGTCGAGAAAATCGTTCATCACTTCCTCAACAGTCATATCCAGAACTTTCTCTAAGGTTTCGCTGGGTAGTAACCATGCCATTTCCAAAGTCAGGTTAGCTAAAATCATCGGTACAGCCAAGGATTTCATCGGACGTGTACCTGGGTAAGCCTTGGTATATTTGCCCTTGGGGTTATCCTTGCGGCGCAAAACATTATTGTAAGCTTGCATAGCGATATCCCTTGCCCAATCTTCACCACAGGCGCGGGCGTATTGGCTAAAAGCCATTGCTGCAAAGCAATCAGAAAAAATATTGTAAGGTTGGACTAAAGGCTGACCTTCACGAGTTAAGGCGAAATACCAGTTACCATCGCCATCTCTGCCATGTTGAGAAAGGAAATTTGCGCCATTAGTAGCAATTTTTAGCCAATTGTCACGTTTCTCTAGCTGGTTATACAGCATCGAGAAAGTCCACACCTGACGATTTTGCAACCAGATAAATTTATCTGTGTCATAAACTTTACCCTCACGATCCAGACAAGTGAAATAGCCACCTTGTTCCCAATCAATCGAGTATGTTTCCCAAAATGGGAGTACATCGTGCAGCAATGTGTTTTTGTAAAGTTCAGCTAGTTCTTGAAAATCCTGCCCCATAAATCCCCCTAGCCTTGTACTAAAACTAACAGCGTTAATTATTACCGAATTTTAGATTTGAGATTTTGAATGTTGGATTGACGATTGAAAATTTAAAATTTCCACAGGTTTGTTCGCGTAGCGTTACCAGAAGAGGTAAGAAGAATAAATAGCGCTTATACGGCAATACAGTCCAGATATGCTCATTAGTGATTGATTTGTCACTTGTGGAAACAGCTAGCACAATTGGGGGATTCTCCCCCAAACCCCCGATTGGGTGACGGTTGCGTCCCCCAAACCCCCTCCAAAATTATTGTTTTGTTGTCAATTTATTTTCTTAACTGAACTGTATTGGCTGATACAGGGCGAAGTCCAAGCTCTGTTCCTGTATGCCCCTCTGCTCCCTGCCCCTTTTCCTGTTGTTGACCAGAAGCTAGCCTCAACTTTAAAGCTTTGGAGTCATAATTTGGTAAATTTTGTTTCAGGTGATTAATTTGGCATCAGGGGCAAATAGCTGTAAATGTAGCTGAAACAATTGCGAAGAGGAAATATGGAAAATCGAGAATTCGATGTGGGTGAGTATGTTGAGCAGATGGCATTGTTGGTAAATTTACAACTGCGGGATGAGTATCGTGATGGAGTGGTAGCAAACTTTGAGAGAATCAAAGCGATCGCTCAACTCGTGAATGAGTTTCCTATAGCTGAAGAAGTTGAAGTTGCACCTGTGTTTGAACCATGAATGATGCTGTATCAATAGCGGCGGCTATACGTGCGGGTAAGGTTAGCGCTGTGGAAGTTACCAAGGATGCTTTAGCCACAATTGCAGCACGCGATCGCGAAATTAATGCTTTTACGGCGGTAATTGCGGAAACAGCTTTGACTGATGCAGCACGCATCGACAAAGAAATTGCCCAAGGTAATAATCCTGGTGCTTTGGCTGGTGTACCTTTTGCCGTGAAAAATCTCTTCGATGTCGCTGGGTTAACAACTCTCGCAGGTGCGAAAATTAATGCCGAAAATCCCCCAGCTACCCAAGATGCAACCTTAGTAGCCAGGTTGAAACAAGCTGGTGCGGTGTTGGTTGGGGCGTTAAATATGGATGAGTACGCCTATGGGTTTATGACAGAAAATGCCCATTACGGCGCTACTCATAATCCTCATGATTTACAGCGCGTTACTGGCGGTTCTTCGGGTGGTTCGGCGGCGGCTGTAGCTGCAGGGTTAGTTCCGTTAACGCTGGGTTCTGATACTAACGGTTCGATTCGCGTTCCCGCTGCTTTTTGTGGAATTTTTGGTTTAAAACCGACTTATGGCAGATTATCGCGGGCTGGGGTAGCTTTATTTTCTACCAGTTTTGACCACGTTGGCCCCTTTGCTCGTTCAGTGCGGGATATTGCGACGACTTTTGATATTCTCCAAGGAGAAGACGATCGCGATCCGGTATGTACAAAACGCCCACCGGAATTATGTTTACCTCAAATTCACGAAGATATATCTGGTATTAAATTTGCCATTGCCGGGGATTATTATACTCAGGGTGCAGAACCGGAAGCTTTGTTAGCAGTAGAACAAGTTGCGCGGGCTTTGAATGTAACTGAGTATGTAACGCTACCAGAATCCCATCGCGCCAGGGCTGCAGCCTTTGTGATTACCGCCAGCGAAGGCGCAAATCTGCATATAGAGAGATTGCGATCGCGTCCCCAAGACTTTGATTTTGCCACACGCGATCGCTTTTTAGCCGGGGCATTAATCCCCAGTCAATGGTACTTACAAGCCCAGAGATTTAGAAGATGGTACCGCGATCGCGTGCGAGAAATCTTTCAAAATGTCGATATAATTCTGGCACCAACTACGCCAATGGTAGCGCCATTAATTGGGCAAACAACCATGATTTTAGATGGGCAAGAAATTATCATTCGTCCCCATCTAGGATTATTTACGCAACCATTATCTTTCATTGGCTTACCTGTAATCTCAGTCCCAATTCAACGCCCCAACGCTTTACCTTTAGGCGTGCAATTAATCGCTGCACCCTATAATGAAGCATTAATTTTAAAAGTCGCATCTTTCCTCGAAGCACAGGGTATAGTCTCAGCGCCAGTGGTTTGAAGAAGGGTGCAGGGGGCAGGGGGCAGGGTGCAGGGGAGAGAAATAAAATATTAGTTCGCGTAGGATGCGTTAGCGATAGCGTAACGCATCAGCACCAAAGCTTTTTGCAATTATATGGGGAAAGGTTAAAGGTTTTTCCCTTTCCCCCTTCCCCTTTCACCCTTCCCCTTCTAACGTGTTGATTTACCATACAATCAGAGAATTTCAAGAGTGTATTTATGACTGCTGAAGTAACACCTACGGCTACACCTGATTTGGCGATATTATTGCAAGCTGCGGCTGCTTATCGCGGTGAAGGTGGTAAACTTCCAACTGCTGCTTTGGTGGTGGATGCGTTGCTAGCAGCAGAAAAAGCAGCCAAGCAGGAACGATTAACTTATAACTTTGAGTCGCTTGTGGGTAAATGGCGGCTGTGCTTTGCTACGGGTACTCGGAAAGTCCGACAGCGCGGGGGAATTGTTTTAGGTAAGGGTGTATATATGCCCAAATTTGCTGCAGCACATATTTCTTTTAGTCAAACTTCTGAAGCAGATTTAGGTAAAGGTGAAATTGGTAATCAGGTGCAAGTCGGCCCAGTATTATTGAAGCTGACAGGGCCAGCCAAATATTTAGGTAAGAAAAATCTCTTGGCGTTTGACTTTACGCAAATGCAAATTAGCGTATTTAATCGTGTTGTGTACAACGGACAAATTCGCTCTGGTAAAGTTGAGAATCAAGATTTTTACACCCAAACAATCGCAAAGCAAGCCTTTTTCGCCTTCTTCTTAGCTACAGAAGATTTTATCGCGGCTCGTGGTCGTGGCGGCGGATTGGCGTTGTGGATTCGAGAAGATAATGACTCTCAGGTATGAAATAACAGGATAATTCAGTATTAGTAATTGCCTTTGCAGTTATACAAATTTGAAAAAAGAATGCGACAGATTGTAGGGGCAAGGCACTGCCTTGCCCTCTAGAATATTATTCATGTGTCTAAGACAAAAGTTAGAGATATAAAATATTTTTTAATCCTTATAGCGGCTTTTTTTATACTTACAGATAGAAGATTCATAACTCTACAATTAATACCCTGTTTATCAGGTAATTGCAGAAGTATGTCTTGAAAAGTTTGCTTATGAAATCTACATATAATTTTCAATATTTTCAAGGGAGTTTTTTGTCCGATCTATTTGCTCAAGACATCACCAATGCAGGGTATGCATTCCAATTAAACTATCCAGCAACTGCTAGTTGGGCGGCTTACCCTAACACACAGAAATATTTTATTCAAGATGGTAGTAGCGAAGCTAGTAAAACCTCCTTCGACAAAATTTGTCAAAAGGAACCTTGGAAAAATCTAGCTGTTTTAGGTGATGCTATTCCGGGAATTGTGATTATTCCACCCCACAAGTTGCTGCTTGAATACTGGCGATCGCATTTTCCCTGTAAATATAGCAATATGGAAATGAGAGATTGCTCGGTGTATTTAGATCAACTCAGCAATAGTGATGATTTTGACAAAATTATTACTCTATTTCCCTTCGATCATCTGAAGGCAGAAAAACACGCGATCGCACCCGATACCCATTACCGTTTACTCAGCAAAGTCAGCTTAGCTGAATTAGGAGTGCAATGTCCTAAATACAAAAGCTACAATCTACAATCTGTCAATCTTGAAGATATTCAATTACCAGAAAAATTCCCCTATCTCATCAAAACATCTCACGGGCTTTCTGGCGAAGGTACTTATATTATTAAAAGTACTAGCGATTTAAATTATTGCCTTACAGAAATTAAAAAATATCTCGATATTAAGTTACTCACAACAATTATTGTTTCCGAGTTTGTCAAAAATGCTGTCCAGAATTGGTGTGTCCAATTCTATGTCAATAAATTAGGAGATATCACCCTCATTGGTACTACAAGTCAAGTAGTGACCCCACAAGGTGACTATTTAGGTGGATTAATTGATTACCGCAATACTGACATGAGCCGATTTTATAACATGATTGCGGCAATTGGTCAGTATGCTCACAAACAGGGCTACTTCGGGGTGATTGGCTTTGATGTTTTGGAAGATAAAGACGGACAGTTTTATGTGATAGATGCTAATTTCCGCGTTAATGGCTCAACTCCACTTTGCTTGCAGCGCCATACTCTGTTAAATCTAGGGAAAACAGTAGCTAAATATTCTACTGACTACCGCATAGATGGAACACTAGACTCTATTTTATTAAGTTTAGAACCAGAGTTAGAACGCAAAGACTTGATAATTTTGTCGGCTTTAGAGAAAGTTAAATACGGCAAAATCTACACCGAAATTTATGGGATATTAGCGGGAGAAACGGTAGAAAATATACAGCAGATTGAGCAGAATTTACAAAACAAGGGCTTACAGTTTTAAAATATAAAATTATCTAGTAAATAATGATTTAAAGAAGCAAAGCTTTGCGTCCCTACTTGTTTGTAATTCCAACACTATCACCAGGTTTAGAAGGCCATCTAATAGTTAAAATTGTACAATCAGATTCAGCTATCCAAGTATGAGGTACACCTGCACACCAGAGAACGTAATCACCCTCACGGGATAATACAATTTCTCTGTCTTCAAATTGCAAACGGAATTTTCCATTAATCAGAATTGAAATCGTAGCAGCTTGGTTATTTACTGCCCATTGAGTTCTACTATCACCAGCTTTGTGAACACCCCATTTAACTTCTAACTCTTCTGTAGAACGCGGATCGTCCACAGGGTTAATAAAGTGTCCCATGAACCATCCCCAGCGATTTGCGCCTTCTTGTTGTGCGTTACCGAAAACAACTTTTTTATCTGTCATTTGTTATGTGGCGAAAGTTTCTGGCACCAAAATTTTTCCAGTGTAACCAGATTGATTGTATGCTTTTAGGGCTTGATTTGCATAAGCCGAAGCTTTGCCTTGCCCGGAAACTAAAGCAACACAAGCGCCTCCAAAACCAGCACCCGTTAGCCTTGCGCCTAAAACGCCTGGGGTTTTCTGCAAAATATCAACTAATGTATCCAATGCTGGTACAGAAACTTCGTAATCATCCCGCAAGCTAGCATGGGATGCATTCATCAATTCACCAAAACGCTGAGATGAGACACCTTGCAACACTTCCAAAACGCGGTTATTTTCTGTAACTACGTGACGCGCACGCCGTTTTAAGGGTTCGGGTAAATCTTCCACCGCACTAGCATCGCTAATGTCGCGCAGTGCTTTAACTCCTAGCGATCGCGCCGCCGCCTCACATTCTGCGCGTCTTTGGTTATATCCGCTACTAGCTAAACTTCGAGGCGCACCGCTATCTATCACTACAATCTCTGCATCTGAAGGTAAAGGTAACACACGCTGTTCTAAAGTACGAGTATCTAAAAATAGCATATGCTCAGTATCGGCTAGGCTGGAAGCCATCTGATCCATAATCCCGCATTGCACACCTGCATAATGAATTTCCGCTTGCTGTGCTAGTTGGGCAATTTCTACATCATTAATTGGGAGGTCGAGAAGTTGGCGCAATGCTTTGAGAGTGCTAACCTCTAAAGCCGCACTACTAGACAAACCCGAACCTATTGGTACCAATGACTTTACATACAAATTAAGTGGTGGAATTGTATATCCTTTTTGTTGTAAAACCTGGATACAACCAAATATATAACTTGCAAATCCTGATGGCGTATGGTTGGTTTCTAAGATGGTAACTATCTCATCTAAATTTTCCGAGTACAAGTGATGTTTTCCATCACTACTAAAAGCTAACTGTACCGTTGTTTTTTGTGGAATAGCTGTTGGTAAAACGAAGCCATCATTATAATCTGTATGTTCTCCTAGAAGGTTTACCCTTCCTGGCGCGCTGGCTTCGGTTTCGGGTTGTTGAGCAAATATTTTATGGAAGTTCATAATTGTTTTGTGATAACAAAGCTAGCAAATATTCAACATCTATCTATAGGTTTAATCTAGAAGATATAGTTCATGTAGGATGCGTTAGCGATAGCGTAACGCATCATTCCCAAAGCTTTTTGTGCGTTAAAGCTTACTAAAATTTTTTCAAAAATCAAATTGGATTTCTATAGGTGGAGTATGTGATTTTCAGGGTGAGGCATCTTTTATAACTGTTTTGATGTGTTACAGCTTCCGCCTAACACATCCTACGTAATACTTATATTTTTCAAGTTTAAATATGCAATTTTTTTATTACTAAAAATGTATGATTCCTCTAAGAAATTTTATTGATATGATGGCAAAATTATTACTTCTAATCTGGGTATCAGATTCTTATTGACTACTTTTCCTAGCCTGCTGAGATTTTAGCAAGAAGAATATCTTTTATGTGTCAGTTTTTAGGGAGTTCTGTTGTTTGACTTTCCCGCTGCTAGCCCTGATTGTTCAGAACGCTATACCCGGATTTCTCACAAAGCTTAAAGAAATAGGGGTCAAAAACTGCCAAAATGCATATTGGACAACAATTCCAGCAGTTTGAAGTATGACCCCAAATAAAAACGATTGTATACCGGAACAGTTTATATTTGAACAAGTAAATTCATGTCCAGTTGTAGTTAATTTCCAGGGTGAGCCTGTAACATCTGATGCCGGATTAACATTAATTGCGGAACTAGATAGAAAAAGAGGAATAACATCACGGCTGGCAGCATGTTTTAAAGATTACCGAGAGCCAAATAAAATTCTGCATCGAGTTAATAGCTTAATTGCACAAAGAATATACGGCTTAATCATGGGCTATGAAGATATAAATGACCATGAAACTCTACGTCACGATGCGATATTTGCGCTCTGTGTGGGAAAAGTAATTAATTCCTCACCTGAATCAATTAGATTGGCCGGAAAAAGTACCTTAAATCGGATCGAGCATTGCCCAGAAGATGTATCTTCAAGGGTAGATAGTAGATATCACCGGATTGAACATGATGCATCAGCTATAGAAACACTCTTAGTTGAACTATTTTTAGAATCCTATCGAAAACCACCACGACAAATAATTTTAGATTTAGATGTTACCGATGACCCGGTACATGGTCATCAAGAAGAAACATTCTTTAATCCTTATTATAGAGGATATTGTTATGCGCCACTTTATATTTTTTGTGGTAAAAATTTACTGGCAGCAAAACTTCGCGCATCTAATGTAGACCCAGCATCAGGGGGACTAGAAGAATTACAACGAGTCATAAAAATAATCCGCTCACGCTGGCAGAATGTAAAAATTATTATTCGGGGAGATAGCGCTTATTCCAGAGAAGATATTATGGCATGGTGTGAATCTCAAACTGAAATTGATTATGTGTTTGGACTCGCACCAAATAATCGACTACTCCAGGCAACTAAGACAATACAGTATCGTGCATCCCAAGAATATTCAAGGAAAATTAAACCTGTAGTAGAGTTTTTTGAAACCTTGTTTTCTCCATCAGCAGATGTAATGAAAGACGCAGCAGCATTTGTTGATAACTCAGTGTGGTATTGTTCTCTAGACTATCAAACGTTAGATAGTTGGAGTCGTAATCGTCGTGTTGTCGCCAAAGTTGAGTATAGCCACCAAGAAGTTGATACTCGCTTTGTAGTGACTTCACTGCCTATTAATAAAATCCCTCCAGGACGACTTTATACTCAAAAATATTGCCCAAGAGGCAACATGGAGAATTGCTTAAAAGAGCAAAAATTAGGGCTAAAAAGTGACAGGACTAGTACTCATACATTTGGAGGAAATCAATTACGTTTGTGGTTGGCATCTATCGCTTATGTTTTGATGAATCTTCTGCGAGAGCAATGTTTAGTAAATACGGAATTCAAAAATGCAACTGTTGAGACTATCCGCACCAAACTCTTGAAGCTAGGAGCAGTTATTACTATTACTAAACGACGAGTTTTAATCGCGATTAGTAGTGCTTGTCCTTATAAAGAGAGTTTTGCAACGGTTTACAAGTGTTTATCTCAAATACCAAATCAATTGTTAATAATGACCTAATTTAATCCACAAGTAATAGCTGAATCTGATTTTTAATAACTAATTTTTTGGGTTATTTTCCTTGATTTAACCCATCAATTGTCATGTGAATTTTGATTATTAAAAGTTTTTTGTATCAGTATTGAGCAATTGTTATGTATTTTATATATCTTTAAATGCTTCGGCTTTTACTTTGAGTTCCCTAAGCTCTGGAGTATTTTAATAATGTATTAATTAAATTATCCTAAATTTGGCTAACCTAAGCGTTTTTTTCTGACTTGTGAGAAATCCGGGTATATTCTCAATGTTCTTGATTGCTTTTCCTCTAAAAAATTTAAGATCCCCCAAGCTGCTCTTTCGCGTGAGCTTGGGGGATCGCAATATGTGGTAGTCTATAAGAGGTTCAGTATAGTTGGTTACGAGACGATTCTAAACCCTAGACTTGCATTTGGGTAGTATAACCACGAGAATTTATACTAATTTTATAACTTCTTCATTGACGCTTCATTAGCTGTAATTTAGCGAAAAATTCGGATATGTTTGGTATGACAACGGCTATAGTTGTGATACTACATCTTGTATCCGCGAATAAACTGTAATCTGTCACGCTGCCTCGCCTGCAAGGCAAGGGAACAATGTAAGTATTATGGACTTCCAATAGTACAAGATATTACATATCATCTAGTTAGTGAATATCCGTAAAAAATATGAAATTCAAGATTGTTGCTATCCTTAGCCTGTTAGCTTGTTTTGGGTTAGCAGAACAAGCTTTAGCCTTCAATCAGCAAGACGTGGATCAGTTAAAAGCTTCTGGTGCCTGTCCCCGGTGCGATTTAAGTGGTGCTGACCTCACTCAGCTGAATTTAGCTGGTGCAAACTTACGAGGGTCTAACCTGAAATCAACTAATTTCTCTCAAGTGAACCTGACAAATGCTGACCTCACTGGTGCGGATTTGGAAGCTGCAGTTCTGACTTCTGCAAATCTTACTGGTGCTTCTTTAACAGGTACCAATTTAAAATCAGCAACTTTAGAAAATGCCAATCTTTCCTATGCCGGTTTTATCAGTGCCAATTTAGAAGCAGCTAACCTCAAAGGTGCTACATTGCTGTTTACTAACTTCCGGGCGGCAAATTTCCGGCTGACAACTATGGCTAATGGAGTGGTCACTTCTGATAAACCCTATGGTTGGTCTTTACAAGAAGGGCAAGACGCACAAGCGAATCAGAAGAAGAAATAGGGAATGGGGATTGGGGACTGGGGACTGGGGACTGGGTAATGGGTAATGGGTAATGGGTAATGGGTAATGGGTAATGGGTAATGGGGAGAAATAACTCTTGAATTTTGACCCTTAACTGTTGACCTTTGGCTCTTGACCCTTAACCCTTTCTTTATCATGGGAACAAAGCCTGTCACTTGCGATCAATTCATGCTTACCCAGATTAAAGATTTATCCAAAAAACTAGCACCTCGTCTGATTGAAATTCGCCGTCATATTCACTCTCACCCTGAACTCAGCGGTCAGGAATACCAAACATCTGCTTTTGTTGCAGGTGTGCTTTCTTCTAGTGGACTTCATGTGCAAGAAGGTGTGGGAAAAACCGGTGTGATTGGAGAACTACAAGGTAATGGTAGTGATGAGCGTTTATTGGCAATTCGTACCGATATGGACGCTTTACCCATTCAAGAACGCACAGGTTTGGAATACGCCTCTCGTGCTGAAGGTGTGATGCACGCTTGTGGTCATGATGTCCACACTACTGTGGGTTTGGGGACAGCAATGGTATTATCCCAAATAGCAGAAGAATTAGGTGGTAAAACCCGATTCTTATTTCAGCCAGCCGAGGAAATTGCCCAGGGTGCAAGCTGGATGGTACAAGATGGGGCAATGGAAAAAGTTTCAGCCATCTTGGGGGTTCATGTTTTCCCTTCTATACCTGCAGGTTCCATTGGCGTGCGTTATGGTGCGTTAACTGCTGCGGCTGACGATTTAGAGATTATCATTGTTGGCGAATCCGGACATGGTGCCCGTCCCCATGAGGCGATAGATGCAATTTGGATTGCAGCGCAGGTAATTACTGCATTGCAACAAGCCATTAGCCGGACACAAAATCCCCTACGTCCCGTAGTATTAAGCATTGGGCAGATTACTGGTGGCAGAGCGCCCAATGTCATTGCTGATAAAGTACGTTTGTTGGGAACTGTGCGATCGCTTCACCCCGAAACTCGTGCTAGTCTCCCCAACTGGATTGAAAAAATTGTGGCTAATGTTTGCCATTCCTTTGGGGCCAAGTATCAAGTCAATTATCACCAGGGTGTACCCAGCGTCCAAAATGATTATGCCCTGACCCAATTATTGCAATCATCAGCAGAAGAAGCTTGGAGTAGCGATCGCGTCCAAGTCTTACCTGAATCTTCCCTGGGTGCTGAAGATTTTTCTGTTTATTTAGAACACGCTCCTGGTGCCATGTTCCGCTTGGGTGTAGGCTACAAAGACAGAATTATTAATCACCCCCTACACCATCCAGAATTTGAGGTTGATGAATCTGCAATTATCACTGGGGTAGTGACTATGGCTTACACAGCCTATAAATACTGGCAGTCTCCGCAAATTGCCTAAAATCTTGTTTATTTGTAATAGGGCTTACGCAACTGGCACATTGATCATCTGGCATAAGAGTCAAGAGTCAAGAGTCAAGGGTCAAAAATATAGGTTTTTTGGACTCTTGACATTTGAACGCCAGTTCACTCAACGGAGGGAACCTCCCTTCGGGTGAATCCTTCGGATACGCTACGCGAGCGCCAGTCGCCTGCGGAGGGAAACCCTCCTGCAGCGCTGGTCTCACCGCACGTGACTGGCTCCCCTGGACAAACCTAAACGAAAAAATATGACACTTGCGTAAGTCCTATGTAAATAATACTCCCAACACCGAGGTGCTGGGAGTAGCTTCTAACTAACCTTTACTAGAACACCGATTCAGTATTCAGAATCATGACGAAAAAACCAGGTTTCATGAGTTGTAACAAGGAATGTTTCCTTGTAGGAGACTTTAAAACAGAGGTTTTCAGTCTCGTATTTTATTAGTGAATCGGTGTTCTAGCTTCCAAAGAAAGCTTGAAGATATCCTAGACGTTAGCTTCGCTGACAACGCCAAGTCTTTCTTGAATTTTCTTCTTAGCGGCTTTGAATTCAGTAGCCCATTGTTCGGTTTGTTCGCTGCTGAGGTTGTTGCGAATAGCAGCAAACATTGTGCTTTCTTCTTGGCGGATATGATCGCCAACGTCATTCATCAACTGTCTGACTTTATCTTTGAATTGATCTGAAGAGGGGCTAATTGCTTTAATTTCTTCCAAAACCCGCTTCATTTCAGCTTGCTCGTCATACAATTCTTGGGTGTCACCCTCACCGTAGAAAGCGCGTACACGTGGGTAAACTACTTCTTCTTCTGCTTCAGCGTGGGCGGTTAAATCCTTGTAGATTTGACCGAAGTACTCTTGAATCTTTTGGGGATTGTTGCTTTGCAACAGTTCAGTAAATAGAGTATTTACCTTGGCATGATCTGAACGAATGACATCTTGGATATTCATATCCTTTTTGTCACTACCTTGGGTAACGGCGCTACCTACTGCACCACTAACTGCAGCCATAGCATCCTGAACACGTGCCCAAATACCTTGATCTGCTTCTTGGCCAGTGAGTTCGCGAACACCTAGAATTTCTAGAACGCCTTTTAGTTGTTCTTGGTGAGCGCGGTTTTCAAAGTTAACTGCATTCAAAGGGCCGATCGCAACCATTACGTCAGCACCAACTTTTTGAGCAGCCTTGTGAACAATTAAGCCACTCATTACTATTTGATGCTTCAACAATTCATGCTGAGACACTTTATCATACAAGCTGAGTTCAGAACCTTGGAATAATTCGCGGGCTCTATCAATAAATTGTTGAACTGTTTGTCTGGGTTGAGCTTGGATACCATACTGACCAATTACAGTTTCCAAAATCCCTAAATTCTTTTGATCGTCTTTGATAAAATCCCGAATGCGGTCAGAAATTTCGGAATCTAGACCTTGCTGTAAAAGTTGTTGTTCATTTTGTAGAACCAACTCTTGCAGAGCTTTCATATCTGCCAATTTAACGGCAATTGCATTCCGTTTAGTATCATCTAAACTAGCTACCATTATTCAGTTCTCCTCAGAAAGAATTCTTATTTGTCACTAATACCAAGTTTGCCTACTGCTGAGAATCCTTCCCTCTTTCTTTTGAGTGATTACTTTAATAACTTCGGATAGAAAAATAAAGATTTTTACTCATAAATAAATACTTCTACTTTTAGATATAGAGAGATTCAATATTTACTCCACCGCTAGATAGATAATTTTTCTGCGCCAATTTTCTAGATTGACTCAAAGGTAGTCAATTGAAGAATGAAGGATAAAGGATGAAAGATGATGTATAAAATTACGCTCTACGTCTATAAATAGTTTATAAATCCTGAAAATAGATATTTATTTACTTAACTTGCAGGCGTAAGAAATACAAATTTTTATCATTTTTTATTCTTTGGAATTCATTTTTATGGTCAAATTTGGAGATTAAATTATCATGGCTGAAAGTCCTGGGCTAGGAGAGCAAGCGCTGAATAAAGCGGCAGAAGTCGGTTTATCTAGCCAGTTAGATGAAGTAGAAAATTTGGATGTTGATATTAAAACCGATCCGCTCAAATTGGTTCAAGGACAGGTAGATTCAGTCTCCATTGAAGGAGAGGGTATGGTGATGCAAAAAGACCTCCGAGTGGAGGAAATGGATATGCAAATCCAAAGCGTTGCCATCAATCCTTTAAGTGTTGCTTTTGGTAAAATTGAACTCACAAAACCTACTGTGGGAAGTGCGCGAGTCGTTTTAAATGAAGCAGATATTAACCGCGCTTTTAACTCAGATTATGTTCGTTCTCAACTTCAAAGTCAGAAAATACAAGTCAATGGAGAAGTGAGAACAATTAACCCACAAAATGTAGAGTTTCGCCTACTAGGTGATGGGAAAGTTGCCATCAATGCCAACATCCTATTAGTAGAAACTGGCGAAACACACAAAGTTGCTTTTAAAGCAGTACCCCGTGTTAGTGCTAGTGGAAAAACTGTTTCTTTAGAGAATGTTGAGTATGGACAAAGTGAAGAAATATCACCAGAACTGACAAAAGCTTTGGTAAATCAAACCAGCGAACTTTTGAACTTGAGCAACTTTGACTTGGAAGGAATGACCTTACAAGTTAACAGTTTAAAGGTAGAACCAGGGAAACTGATACTTCAAGCTCAAGCTTATGTTGAGCAAATTCCTTCTTCAAATTAAGGTACTAAAATAATGGAAACTACAGAGAATACACAAACTACCTCGACACCATTTCCTAATCTGCCACCAATTATTGAAAGTGACGATCGCGAATATCATGATAGCGGTGTACCCAGTACAGTTGCGATCGCAGGTCATCCTCTACACCCTCTAAGTGTCATCTTTCCCATAGCGTTTTTAGCCGCAGCTTTGGGAAGCGATTTCGGTTATTGGTTAACCAAAGATTTCTTCTGGGCTAGGGCTTCCTTCTGGTTAATCGGACTGGGATTAGCAGGAGGTGTCTTAGCCGCACTCATCGGTCTCAGCGACTTTATGAAAATAGAGCGAGTTCGCAAGCGTCAGGCTGGCTGGGCACATTTGATACTAAATGTTTCCGTCCTCGTTTTAACTCTTGTTAATTTCCTGATTCGTCTGGGTGATGTAGAGTCACGCGTACTACCTTGGGGATTGTTAATCTCGGTGATTGTAGGGACACTAACTAGCCTTTCTGGGTGGTTCGGTGCAGAACTTTCCTATCGCCACAAAATTGGAGTCGTAGGGGCTGGTAGTAAAAGATACCCTTAGTTAAAGCCTAAGGGCGAAGCCTCATACATAAATTGAAGAGCGTAGAGACAGCTAAGGGGAAAGAGTAAATTAAAACCTTTCCCCTTTTTCTTTTTTTAAATTGATATCGACTTTCTCAAATGTAATTGATTCAGGCAATTAAATTTGAGGAAGTGCAGCACAAGTTAACTGCGGCTGGATATTTCCGGGATATGGCGCTGCGACTAACTCAATTTTGCCATCACTGCGACGATGCCAAGCAGTAGCTTGCACGACAGTTTTGGGCAATTGGGGTATTTGTGCTGTCACACCACTATTTTTCTGATATATAGAGATATCACGAGTATCAGACCAAGTGCGATCGCTCCTAACTTCCTGCATCGGATTTTGAGGTACTCCACCCCGACCTGTAGCTACAAATGTGCTACCTGTATTTGCTGCACAACCGGAAGCAATTTGCTGCGATGAATCGGTGACATTCTCTGGTAGTTCAAGTAAACCAGAATTTGGGTCAACACCAATGGTATCCACTTGTACATTACCACTCAGCCCAAATTGTGAACTAGCAGTGATATCACTATTGAGTGTGGGTTGGGCTTGAAACTCTAACCCAAAGATACCTTGAGTGGTAATTTGGATATTGCCACCACTTCCTAAGACAGCATTGGCTGAAATATCGCTGTTTTCGCTGGGTACAGCTACCATCGACCCCACATTAATATTAATGTTGCCCCCTGTGGAAGCACCCAAAGCATTTGTAATAATTTTACTACCGTGACGTAATAACAACACATCATTGACATTAAGCTGGATGTTCCCCTGACCACCGCCATTTACCTCAGAACGTAGGCTAGCAGAATTGTCTAGGAAAAGGTTCTTAGCTGTAATATTGAGGTTACCTGCATCGCCATTGCCTGTATTACTTACAGTAATTACTGCATTATCTTTAACACTCACCCTATCTGATGTGATATTTATAGACCCCGCAGCCAAGCTATTAGCGGAGGATGCAGCGATCGCACTGGGCAGATAGCCACCATTAATTAGGCTTTGGGAAGTTCCTTGTACCTCAATATTTTTCACGTTGAGGTTAACACTACCAGCAGATCCCTGACCCAAGCTGGAGGAAGTTATCTGTCCACCGTTAAACACACGCAAACTATCTGCTGTCAGTTTAATTGTCCCACCTTGACCGACAGCATCCTTACCCAATCCCACAGTAATACCGCTAACAGCTTGGTTAAAATCATCGATTACTGGGTCGCTAACTTCTACATCCTGAGCATGAATCTCTATATTTCCCGCTTGACCACTTCCTGTGACATCACTAGCCACAGAGCCACCCTTTGACAGCGTCAGGTGAGCAGTATTAATTAAAATATTGCCAGCTTCCCCTACTGTAAAAGGTTGCATTGAACTAATCACGGAACTGTTTGAGTTATTAGCACCCAATCCCGAAATTTCTAGTTTCTCGGAGGCTCGAATCACAATGTCTCCAGACTTACCAATGGTGGGAGACTCAGAAAAACCAGGGATATAAAAGCCGATCACATCTGCACTAATAAAACCACCATCAAGCAGACTCACCCTTTGAGCATCAACAGTTATCTTGCCACTTTCATTGGAGTGACCACCGCTAATTAAAGTAGTAATAGCACTAGCAAAGTATAGACCTAAATCAGAACCTAGAAAGAAATATGGAAATCGATTGTAACCAGTCACTTCCACAACTGCTGCTTTAATATTAATATCTCCCGTTCTCGAGTCATTACTGGGGATGGGGCTAAAGGATATAAAGTCGAAGGGAGAACTCAGAGTAGACTCTATCCAAGCTCCATTGGCTAAACGTAAACGCCCTGTTTCGACTGTAATATCTCCGGCTCTACCTTGATTCCCCACAACGCTAGTGTGTAAACCGGGGGTAGAATATTGGTTTGCAGCAGATGCGCCTAACAAATCTACAAACTCTGTAGTTTTGATGTTGATTCCTTGCCCTTTTCCTAAAGTCCCAGTGCTGGAACTGATTTGCGAACCGTCCTGAAGTGTCAAACCCCGCCCTCGAATGTTGATTGCTCCGCCATTCATGCCGTTAGTTTGGATATATGAGGACTGTCTGAGCAAAATATTTCCCCAATCAGCCGCAGCAGGGCTAATTAGTTGTAATCCTGCTTGATTATTCAAACCTACTTCTGCATTTCGCAATGCCCATAATTGAACTCTGCCATCAGGATTAGTCACATAAGTCTGATTAATATCGATATCACTACCTATTAACGCTACAGTTTCCGCCTTGAATATTTGGGGAGAAGCATATAGAAAGTTCGGTGGTGAGTTACCTTGAGTGCGAATCGCTCCAGCATTCGCTCCTAGTTGCAATCCCACAGGCACACTCATCGTTAATAATGGTGGTGTCGCGGAGTTTACTGCACTAAATTCCACCCCATCAGCAAATTTGATGCTATTCGCTGTTGTCCCTACAAACGCACCACCAATATTTAGGCTGGCATTCGGCCCAAATACAATCCCTGCTGGATTCAGTAAAAATAAACTGACTGAGTTATTATGATTGATTGTGCTAATCAACCCGTCAATATGGGAAACATTCCCACCTGTCACCCGACTAAATATGTTTGTAATATTTGGTGTGTTAACTAAATCAAAGGTTGCTGTACCACCAGTAGGAACAGAAAAATTACTGAAGCTATGAAATAGATTATTTCCTTTAGCTATACCATTAAGAATTGTAAAATTATTATCACTAGAGCTAATATTTGAGTTTGTGGTGCCATCAGATGTCACCTGAGCATGAGCATAGCTGTTACCAAAACAAATCATTCCTAATGGCAACATCAAACTTACCAATGCGCGATTCACTAAACTTGAGACAACAAAGAGCGATCGCATTTTCCTACCTCCTTTTATACGCAATTTAATATGCCCAATTGCGTATAGTTTTCAACACTACTATCAGAGAAGTGTGGGAGGATTAGAAGTACAGTAAAAGCGTCTTGCACTCATAAATTACGCTATACAAAGCAAAATTCAATATCGCTTCGCTTGTGTGTTTAACTAGAAGCACTAGTATAAAAACGCAAGGCAAAGCGCCAAAACCAAGTAGAAAGTAAAAATAGCCCTAATGCCAATACTATTGCACCTATTAACCAGGTAATTTGCCCTCGCCCTAACATAGCTTCTGCTGGAACGGTAGTTAAAAAAGCTACGGGCACAACGAAGGTAAAGAAAAAGCGGTAAGCCGCAGGATATGCTGTCATTGGATATCTGCCAGCTTCTAATAAACCTCGTAGTACTTCAGTAACGTTGTATATTTTGACAAACCAAATACTAGTTGCCCCTAAAATAAACCACAGGCTGTAAAGAATCACCAAGCCTAAAGCTAGAGGTAATGCACTGACTAAATAATTGTTGAGACTCAAGCCAAGGCGCTTACCTGCATAAGCAATAATCGCTGTACCAAAAACTAAATCTGGCATACCCCAAGGTGAAATGGTGTGGGTAGAAAGCCAAAATTGACTGCGGATAGGTTTCAGTAGGACAAAGTCTAACGTACCTTCTTGCACATGACGGACAATGCGATTGAGGTTAGGAGCTAAAAAAGTTGAAGAATAACCTTGCAAGAGCGTAAAAACACCGAGAACAACTAAAGCTGCTTCCCATGACCAACCAGCGAAAGTATAGCCAGTGCGGTAAAACAAGAACAGTCCAAACAGACTACCTGCTAAATTTCCTACACTGGTGATGGTAGCGACGATAAAGTTAACGCGATATTCCATCTCAGCTGCGATCGCAGTACTCCAAAATAGTCTGAGTACTTTCCAGTATCTTTGCATTTTGTACCCTTAAACCAAAATCTACTGTTTTTCATGAATATTTTCTATACTAAGCAATAAATTTTCGTAAAATTAATCGTATTTTCCTCTCCGAAAATTTGCTGAACGTTAATATGTTGTATGTTTCTGCTTAAAGGTAAGATGTCTATGCATTTTGATTTACCAGCGCTGATTAAATCACTTGGCTATTTTGGTGTATGGGGAATTATCTTTGCTGAGTCTGGCTTACTAATTGGTTTTTTTCTGCCTGGTGATAGCTTGCTGTTTACAGCTGGATTTGTTGCTTCTCAGCAATTACTCAATATTTGGATTTTGATTATTGGTGCTTTTATTTGTGCAGTCCTTGGTGATAATGTCGGTTACACCACTGGCTATAGATTTGGGCGGAAGTTATTTAGCAAAGAAGATTCCTGGTTATTTCATAAAAAACATATTGTTAAAACTCAGAAATTCTATCAAAAACATGGGAAAAAAACTATTGTCTTAGCGCGTTTTGTACCGATTGTACGCACTTTTGCTCCCATTGTGGCTGGTGTTGGTGCTATGCATTATAAGACATTCATGTCTTATAACTTAGTAGGTGGCTTTGTTTGGACATTTGGAATTACTTTTCTCGGATTCTTTTTAGGAAAATCTTTACCAGCCGAACAAGTAGATAAATATTTGTTACCCATTATTGGATTAATTATTGTTGTTTCTCTACTGCCATCAATTATTCATATCATCCAAGAAAGTAGAGCGAACAACAAATAGTTTTTATACTCTAAAAATATCTTTATATAAGCAAAGCCTGCCTTGACAAAATTCTGGTGGTAGGCTGGCTATTTTATGTTGTGCTTAACTCAGGAATAATGACATTTCATAACTGGCAAAAATTAATATTCAGGAGGATTTTATGGCTAAACTTTCTCAGGAATTGCATCGCTACTTTTTAGAAGAAGAGCGACCACCACAAGTAACTTTGGCAGATATTTTGAAGCTAGCACAGGAAAGAATTTTTGGCTTTCTACTAGTTATCTTATCTTTACCTTCTGCTTTACCAATTCCGGCTCCTGGTTACTCAACTCCTTTTGGAATCTTGATTTTTCTACTAGCAATACAGCTAATTACAGGTGCTAAAAGCCCTTGGTTACCGCAACGAATGATGAATCATCCTCTGAAATTAGAAACAGTTCAAGGATTTTTGAAAGGCGGAATTCCTTGGTTAAGAAGAATTGAAGCGATCGCTCGCCCAAGACTTACTTATATCTGTACGACATTGCCAGGTAGAATCACAATTGGTAGTGCGATCGCATTAATGGCAATTTCCATGATGATTCCAATTCCAGGGACGAATACCTTACCTGCTATGGGTATTTTTGTGACTGGCTTTGGCTTGTTAGAAGATGATGGTGCTATTAGCTTAGGCGGTTTAGTTTTGTGTTTAATGGGAGGTATTTTGACTGCATCGATTCTGTTTGCATTGATGTGGGGTGGTTCTAGTCTGCTTGATATTATCAAAACATGGCTGGGTCGTTAAGTAAATTTTAGGGTCTGTTTAATAAATTCTCATGAGTTCTGAGTTATTTAGCCTGGTATTTTTTCCGTAACACTGAAGGAAAAATAAAAGTATTAATAGAAGCTCAGTATACTTACCTGCGATTTTGCACAATTTACTCTAATTGCCTTCATCAAACTTTTACAAATAAACCGTATTGTCCCTGAATTCACAAAGATTTCATCAATCTTGCTCTTGTGATATCCGAAATAGTACGAGTTTAGTTTAGTAGTTGGATATATAACTCTAAATTTTCTCCTTATCCAACTCCATGAAGCGATCATATCTTGTCAAAATCGCCATGATAGTTTTATTTTCCCTTGGCAGTCTGGGTGTTGTTGGGGGAAGTTTTTTTCTCAGAAAAGCTTTTAGTAGTTCTGGCGAACCTGAAGTAGTTACTGATGCGTCACGTTACACGGAAATACTTAATACATTATTATCTAAAGATTACAAGATAAAACATTTTCCAATTCAGGTTCCTACTGACGCAAAAGATGTTCGGATTGCTTACTCACCAGGCGTTTTACAAGGTGGTAGTTTTTTTCAGGTACGGATGAAACAGTCACCACAAGAGGTAAAAAAAATCCTTTCGCAATATAAACCTATTGCTAAACGTGAGTTTAGAGGTGGTAACACTAATGAACACATTAATCTTGAAAACGGAGTGCCAACAACGTTTTTTTATACAGGTGACGAATCTGAAGAATCCTTCCCACCTAGTTATGAAATCTTAGTTTTAAATGCTGAAGATAGAGGTACCCCAGGCTTCAAGTGGAATCATGGTAGTAGCTATGGTGTAGCAATTGATAGTTCAGCTTCGGAAATTGTATATTGGGCGGAGCAATGGTAAGGATTTGGGATTGGGGATTGGGGATTGGGGATTGGGAACTGGGTAATAGGATGGCGAAGTATAGGAGATATCAAATAACTTTTGAGTACAGACGCGATTAATCGCGTCTCTCCAACTCTTGACTCTTAAAAAATTGATACCGCCATGAGAAAAATTATTGTAGGAGTAATGGGGCCGGGAGAGAAGGCGAAAGCAAGGGATTTGCAAAATGCCTATCAATTAGGTAGCCTCATTGCTCAGGAAAAATGGATTTTGCTTACTGGCGGGAGAAATGCAGGGGTGATGGATGCAGCAAATAAGGGTGCAAAATCTGCGAATGGTTTAACGCTGGGAATCTTACCGAGAAATGAACAAGATAGCATTTCTGATGAGGTAGATATTGCCATTTTCACAGACATGGGAAACGCTCGCAACAATATTAATGTTCACTCTAATAACCTGCAATATACTAGAGCTTGGCATAATGGCAGAAAAGTAATTGCAGGTTTGTGCTTCATGCTCGACCTTCCAGGGTAGTAACCTGATCGAATGCTGGTGCAAGTTCAGCCTATGCCTTTGGAAACTTAACAACCCCCAAATTTAACTTGGGGGTTGAGCATCAGGGATGGGTCAATTGTTAGCGATCGCCTCAACTAACTGATTGAAAAGTAGATTTGCAACCTTAGCCATCAACTTACCTTGCAAGTGTTTACCATTGAGCATCTGTTTACCAGAATTGTCAGTAATACCTTTGAGGTTATCTTTGGCATCTAGCAAGGTAGTGCTGATATCATTTTCTGGTAGCTTCCCAGTTTCGACCTGGCAAAGTACATATTGCCAAAATGACATTCGACACAATGCTGAACCGCTAGGCTTTTCCAGTAATTCATCTCCGGACTGCTCCAGGACTGTACCCATACCCAGCCGCATCTTAAAAGCATCCCGGCTGCGGTTGCGTTTGGTGCGTTTGATGTCACCTGGTAAGCGTTTCACCACAGTTTGACCATCACGGCGTTCTTTCTCTACCCGTTTGACTTCTCTTACCTCATACTCAATCAAGGGTTTACCATTGTGCAAAAATGCCTCAAATGGGTAGATGCGACTGAGTAACCGGGCTTTGACTCGAAGACCAAAACCAAAATTAGAAAAAATCTGGTTGTAAGTTTTGAAACACTCCAAAGCTAAGAGTTCTTGAAGTTCGCTTTCAAGGCGCTGCTCGGTTAATTCGATATCACACAGCCAATCGGCGTGTTGTCTAAGAATTGGGTCAATGGTCAATCCGTAATGCTTAGCGGCGGATGCAATGTATTTATTCTCCATTGCTTTCCAGGACTGCGCGGACACCTCAAATTGTCTCCCGGCTAACCAACCCCACAACGGCGGGAGATTCCCAAGCTTGGTACTTTGGGATTTAGTATGAGCCACTTCGGGAAACTGCCAAGCCAGGAGTTGACGAGCATAGTTGATGATCGGAGACTGAACACGGTTAAGGTGTTCAAGCTGCTGGCAGAGTTCCCTGATTTGGTTGATTGCTTGGGGGCGATGCATGAGAAAGTAACGCTGGTTAAGTTCTCCGTTTTCGGTATGGTGTTCTACATCCAATGGGTAAGCAGCCATAGCTAGCGCGTCAGCTGCATCTGATTTATTGGGTAGATTTTTACCCCCACGGTAACGCCGCAATTCAATGTGACCTACCCAGAGAATTTTGATACTTAAGCTATCAAGTATTTTCGCCCAAAGACGAGAATAATGATTGCCAGTTGGCTCTAAAATAGCAACGTCTGGTTGATGTTCCTTGATAAAATCAGCAAAATCAAATGCTGATTTTTGTTTTTTTCTTGGGTCAGGATTGCTGTAAAAAACTGGATAAAAACTTGATGATTTATTCCTGGTTTTATCCCAATAACCTTTTAAACCTCCTTTTGGATAGGATGATAAAATATGAACTGTGACTGATGATTTAGAAACATCAATTCCGAGGGTTTTTAATTCAATTGTCATGGTTCAGCTAACAGTAAGGGTGTGATAACAGTGAGGCAACACTGTTTAATTTGTGTTTAAAACCCAGTATGAAAGCGCAAGAATCACCCTAACGCCCCACATCAAAGCAGGGGCGCGATTCACTCCTAAACGAACTGGGGAACCATCAACACTTGGGGGCTGCGCTTGAACATTAAAACGCCTCACAATAGAGCGCTATTCTCTCCTAACGCCGCACTTCCTATGTGTAATGGTGCGAACTGCTTTGGACACAATCCGCGACTCTGGCAATCGCCAGAGTTTCGGCTACTGTGTCAGGTAGCCTATAGCCAATTGGCTCATCAGGCGGATTCAATCTGGGTGATGACTTCTATCAATTTTTCTGAGGCTTTGTTTAATAATTGTTTGATATCTTTATTAGCCTCAGTATTAGATTCCTCATGCTGTGCCATCAATTTTAAAGCTGTATTAATTGTGTCTTTGATACGTTCTAAATCATTCCAGTAAGTGTAATAGTCCCAACTTGGATCTGGTTGTGGTAAGCTTTCTTCACTCATAAATAAATATCTTCCTCATCTTCATCGTCACCTAAATAATAAGGTGGCATTTCTCCCCATTCTTCACTCCAAAAATCATCCTCATCTAAATAATCACGTCCGCATAATTGAGGCTTGTTACCTGGAATTAAAATCATGCAAATGCCTGGCGCGAACAGTTGAGCATAACCAGTTTCAGGGTTTTTTATGTCAGTCCAGCAGTGACAATTATTGATAAAAAGTTCTTTGTCTGTGTGCCATTCAAGCCTAAAAAATTCATAATGCCAGCGCTCTTTATCTCCCCAATCTTGAGGGCGGGCAAATTCTGCAATTGGAGTATTTGCTAATGTGCCATCTTCATTTACTCCGTAGATGGCTACAGCGTTATGAACTTCAGTAGTTGGTTTTTTAGTCTGTGGCTGATCGTAATCCGGGTTCCATCCCATGTTAAATAACTCTTTGAGTGAGTCTGTCATGGGCATTTGTGAGGCTAGTGTATCTACAAAATGTCTCGTAGACTTACTTGATGCTCCGGAGTTTTCGGGATGTCTTAGCGCTAATTGCAGTTGAGAAATTATCTGCCAAGCCATCAACGGTGAAATACTTAGCTGAATAATTGGCTCATTTGATAGCTGTTTAAAATCGTCGCCAAACTTGGCTAATAGTTCATCTTGATTCATGATTTTTCGATTGGAGACAATTACAACGCTGTTGTGCTTCATCCCAAGCTTGGAGTATGGCCAAAGCATCTTCACCTGTAAATGGTTGGCTATCGCCGTTTTGCCAGGTGATCACAACTAAGTCATCTTTGAAAGAGTTACCTGATGGTGAATGTTGCAGCTGGCGAACTTGGGCTAAGTTCAGCCAACCAGAACCCGGGGTTTTGCAAGTGAACACGGTAGGAACTGATATGATTTGCATAAATCTACGTGGCTGTAGGTTCCAAATTATTGCGATCGCGTTCCATTCCAAGTAGCGCGATCGCACTTCAAAACTTTGACTAAAATCCGTCAGGGATACCGCTTGATTGAGCAGTATCCCCAGCCTCAAAAGGGATATCGTCTATGCTGGGTTCCAGATCTGCTGGATTAGCGATTGCCCCTTGTTGTAGTTGTCCTAACTCTTGTTTTAAGTCCCTTATCTGCTTTCTAAGGTCACTTCTGTGTTGTCTGAGGTTTTCTAGTTCAGCTTCAATTTTTTGTTCTTCGTGTTCTCGGATTTTGCGCTCAACTGTTTCCATCAGGTGAGAGATTTCAGCGTCAAGATTGTCTCCCTCATGAACTTCAGCCAGTAGTTCTAGGTGCTTATTTTCGTAATTACCCAGGTTTAAAACCCGTTTGTAACTGATGGTTTTAACTTGCATAACATTGTGATATTTTTTACATAAGTAGATGACGACTCACAAGCGATCGCACTCCTCCTCTAAAGCTGTGCGATCGCAAAATTTCTAGTTTTGAATCTCAGCCGGTTGCTTATCAAAAACCACTTCATAAATTGCGCCGGGATTATTGGCGCGCAGAATGCTCATATAAGCATAGGCATCGCCACGCGAGCGAAAACGAGCAACGCAGAGATTACCAGTGATACGACATCTGAAAATAGCCCACGGTCTTAAATCGGCGCGGTAAGTCATAATTTAATTTCCCATTTTCAAAAAATGCCAGCGTCAAGCTTCACCAAACTGACGCTGGTGTTTTTCCGATATATGTTGTTCTGACAGAAAATCAGCGCCTCCAGGGGGAGGAAAGCGCCAGCAAAGAATGCTGGCGAATCATGGTTAAGTACATACTACGTTGGCTAGAGAAGAGATTAACGTCTAAATTTATACCTCCATTGCGAGACAGCAAGGTTTGCAGCGCCGGGTGTAGCTGTGGCGCTTATGACTTTTATGAACTCCGAGCATTACACAGTTAACTGCGAGCATTGCACAGTCAACTCCGATGATTACGCAGTCAGCTCTGATCATTTGAGGTTGTTTCCGCGCTGGCTCTTTGGCAGTGCGCGGGTGCTTGCTCCTGAATTGGCCCTCACAGGCACAGTGGCATGGGTGAGGGGGGAGCTAAAATAATTTTGTTTTCACAAAACTCTGTTAACATAATCGTACACCCAAAAGTATCAGTCAAGCGTGAACACAAAACTTTTTGTGCAGACAAAATTAAAATAGAAAAAAGGTTATGAGTAATAACAGCGATGACAACGCCACAAAAGCCCGGAAGACCAAAAATACTACCGGAACAAGAGGCAAGGCTGTCAGTACGGCTTTCTCTGGAACAAAGGGAAGCTCTACTAAACAAAGCCAAGTCTCTGGGGTACAAAGACACATCTCAGATGATCAGGGGACTAGCCGAGGGGGAACTGGGCATAAGCCTAGCTACTCCAGAAGTTCAGATCTTGGGAAAATACTAGAAGCCGTCAAGTTACTTGAAGAGAAGCACCTTTCTTATGTCAAATCGCACCAGCAGCGTCTGATCACTAGACTTGACGAAAGCAAAGAAAGTGAAAGCGACTTTAAAAAAGCCATACAAGAGCTTGAGGCACAAATTTACAAATTGATGTCTGAGAAAAATATCCCAGACCAGCAATAAAACCGTCCCGCCATTGGTGAGGACGGATTTTTAATGTGATCGTGCCTCACTTCAAAAGTGCGATCGCCGCGAATAACTAACAGCTAATAGCCTGATTTTTAATACTTAAAAACTTGAAAGCCTCCTAGTAGTTAGAGCTACCAGGAAGCTAAAAACGAAAAATTCCTATCAATATTATGACAGAAAATCGCTACAAAAAACCACTTCCTTGGACAGAAGAACACGAAGCATTCTGCTATCAAAATCATATTCCTCCTGCTGCCAAATCACTTTGGCAGTGGCTCATGAGGCAAGGTGAAATATCAGCAGAGATAGAGCCAGACTTATCAGAATTTAACGCCACAGTAGCCAAATCAAGAGGTAAAGGATATTCGCATAATTACCTCAAGCAGATGTTTGAACTACTGCTAAACCATCGTGTAGTGCAAGTAGTTAAACAGTACAGTTGGAAAGTTTTTAAGTTATTAGTTAGACCACTGGAATGGTTAAATCCACCTAAGAAAAAAAACTTACAAAACCATAACTCTAGTTACAATTTACCCCCCTCAAATGACAGTTGTGCTGACGGGAGTAATATACAGCAGCAGCATTGTGATAATAGGCAGTTGCTCGAAGATAACGGTATTTATTATGACGACAACGTAACCGAAGTATTACATCGTCCTACCAACGAAATTAAATTAGCTTTAATCATGTTTAACTTGCGTGGTGGTTTTGAAAAAATCCCCAATCCCGAAGGTTGGATACGTGATTGTTTGCGTCAACGTTATTGGGAACACCCACGTAATTACAGTGTTTTACTTCAAATGTATGGGAACTCTACTGATTGGGATGATTTATTTCCTAACAGTTGATAACTGTACGTATAAAAAAATAACCGCAAATTGCGGCGCAACTATATCAAGGAAATCAAATTATGACAGATTCACAATTTTTATTCGACCATCAGCAGATTGAGATTTTTAAAAACTGGATTCGTCGGCGTTTCATTAATGAAGCTGATTTTGAGGAAATGCCAGTAGGATTTGCCCTGGCTTGGTCAGCTGCATTAAAGGAATTATCTGAGCAAGTCTCTCACCAGGTAGTCCCCTTTAGGCGGCGGGATGGTGAGTCATGAACCAGCTAACTCTATTTGACTTGCAACAGTTCACCCAATCCCCAGTCCCCAGTCCCCAATACGATCCAGCTTGGGATGCGGAACCACCAGAACCGGATGATTACCCAACCATTGCTGAGTATGAAACAGCGTGGAATCAATGGGAGAGAAGATACCCAGAGTTAGTTTCCCAAGTTCAGGGTATGACTGTTCTGGAGCAAGTAACAAGCGATACCCCAGAACGCTCAAACCCTCATTTTAGTGTTCTGGAGCAAGCAACAACTAACACAACTAAATCTGCTCCAGAACAGTCTCACTGGATTGAAAAGTACCCAGTCACCCGCTACGGCAAAGAACATTACTATTACCGCTACCTGTGGATGTCCGGCCGGAAAATTCACCATGTACATATTCCCGGCGGCAATATTGAAAGTGCGATCGCAAAAAGTAGAAAGTCTCAAGTGGAGAGTGCGATCGCAGACGATCAAACACCAACTGAGATTAAGCAGTTAATCAAAAGTTGGAGTAATCAATAATGTGCATGACTGTAGAAGAACATTTGAATGTAGCAATAATCACAATAATTTGAAATATTAAGTTCTACAGCAAGATAGATTAAATTTTTTAATTTAAATAATTGAATAGGCTTTGGTTAAATAACTAAAAATGGATGAATCAAAGTTTTTAGAGGAAGCACTCCAGCAAAGGCAGGAAGCGCTAATTATCATTGAAATAGCACGGCAGCAGCGTTGGCAAGCCATAATTATGGCTCAACAAGCACGAGACGAGCTGCAGGAAGCGCTAATTAAGCTTGAAGAAGCGAAGCTTGCTCTTAAAAAATTGCCAATCACAAACATCGACCCAGCAATTTGGATTACGGGGTACACCTTTTTCCCTATCCCCCATGCCCAATGCCCAATGCCCAATGCCCATAAAAAACGCGATCGCAAAAATTCTTGAGTAAGGTGCAACTCGAATTGCGATCGCGCTAGTTAGTACGCGTACATAACAATCAACAATAAGTTAAGGCTCAATCCTAAGCGATGGCTGATATAACTCGTCAATCTCATTCCAAGCCAGATCCGCCAGTTTCTCAAGTTCTTGAGCCAGGCTTAAGGGGTTGTCAAAATCCCCAGCTTGCAGGCGTTGATAGAAAGTTTCAATTTGTAAAAAGACTGGATTCATAAAGTTGCTATTGCTCCCCTCACTTCATCGATGTCAATATCTATGTAAGGGTCAAGCCCTTTCTCGTCCCGATGTCCGGTAATCTTGCGAATCACAGATTTAGCAGTCCCGTTTTTTCGCAGCCGATTCACCAAACTCCGGCGGGTAGTATGTGTTGAGATGCCCTTCACCCCCATTCCGGCCCGGTCAGTTGCCCGCTTCAAGATGTCATAGGCATTGCGCCAAGTAATCGGCTTAGTACCACACCGCGAAGGAAATAACCAAATCGACTCTCCCGGACAGAAGCGAGAAAGCGAATCTTTTAAATTTTCATGAACGGGAATTTCTATCGTGTCAGCTGTCCCGTCCGGTCGATGTTTCCTAATGATTCCCTGAAAAACGAGCGTATCTTTGGGGCGGCCTTTCTCGTCATAAACATCACTCACCTTTAGCTGAATCAGTGCCCCCCACCTTTCCCCGGTGTACCAGGCTAAATCCAAAAGTAATTTATATTTTTCCGTCCGGACTTGTTTACGGATTTTTACAAAATCACTATCGGAGATAACCGCAGCTTTTCCACTTCTGTTATTTTTAGGCATATAAGCATTGTTTTTGATATTCCGCTTTTACCTGAAAAAGTGGTAAAAGCGGAATTTTGTAGATAAGTACTATTAGTAAATATTTGCTCAATCCTAATACTGGCAATAGTTACGCGCCATCCGTGAATCTTCCACTTCTACATAAAAGTGGAAGATTTACTATTTTTCAATTGGGCTTTAGAACGGATTTATTCACTTCAATAAAAAATCCAGTTTTATGGCGGAGCCAACCTTAGCTCAAGTTTTTGGAACAGGCACAACTCAAGATGCTGATGAAGTTGTCATTCCTAAATCAGGTTTAACTGGTGTGGGACTAATCGCCTCATCAACAAATAATGCTGAATCACTTTTCGTAGCATTTCTGCTTCAAGGTTCAACTGTTCTCAACGAGACATCAAGAACTGCAAGTTCTGATGTCTCTGTGGTGATCAGCGAACCGAGTGAAAGTCTATTAACCCAAAATGCAATTCGCTATCGCGTTACCTCTTACACGGTTGAGCTTTACAAAGAGGAACCCGCAAGCACAACTAATCCTATGGATTATTAATCAAATGACAAGCACAGTTACAGCTTTAAGCGATGTTTCTCCAGTCACCCAAACTTCTCTTGCTGATGCAATCAAAGCTGCTTGGGTGAGTACATTGGGGTATACGGCAATTGACGACTACACAGTGTCAACAACTAGAAACCTAGTCTTTCAAAAATCTTTGGGACTGGGAAAAACTTATGACAATGTTTACTTTCAAATATCTGTCACCAGTGGCTTGGTTGTTTCTCAAACACTTCATACTGGCTGGAATGCGAGTACTCACGTTGGTACTAATTCCGGTAGTACTGGAATTGGTATCACATTTGTAAATACCTCACCAGTTAGCATGAAAACATTCAGAAACAATAGTGGTGAGTTTGACTTTCTCGTGGTCTACCAGAATCTAACGTCTCACATTCTGGGGTGGGTAAGACCAGCTACCCTTAATAATGTTGATGAAAATTTTTATTGCGCTTTCCTTGAATTTGGTGCTTTCCAGAACCCGCCAACATTAAGAAGCGTTGGCTCTAGTGCATCTCTTTTAGGAACGACAGTTTGGGATGTTTTAACCTGCAATATCCCATTAACGAATCACTACAACAAAAACGATATCATTCCCAGATTGATAGTCTATGGCAACGCCAAATCAGTATTAGGTATTACGTCGGATGATATTGCTTTTGGTGCGGGTAACGGGCTAGGTTTGTTTGCAACAGTGGGAGACTGGATTAAAGTTTATAACGGTGGTTCCACTTACTCAAGCATATTTTTAAAATAATATGCCAGATATAGGAATTACACCAACCATTAGCTTTAATTCCTATCCGGCTGGAATGAGTAGAAGTATTAATACTTCTCTTGCTTTCTATTCATTTTATTTGCCTGTTCAGAGTGGTTTTACAAGCAGCCTCTCCATCAGTTTTGGTAGTCCGTTAGTCGCATTTCAGATATCACCAAGCCTTACTTTCAATAGCTATAGCGCTGGTATTGCTTCAGCAATATTCGGTGGTTTAACACTACCTTTTGCTCCTATTGGAGTCGGCTTTAATCAATCAATCACCTATCAAAGTCTTGATAGCTTAGCACCTATCAACTTAATAGATGTGTTCACAGTACCAACTATTCAATACTTTGTAGGTTTTAATGAGTGGTTGGAGTATGAGTCAAATTATTCTGAGAGTGCATCACAAGCATTTAATTTAAGATATTTATCTTTTAAGCCTGTTGGATTAATTGATAACTTAGCTGAATTATTAGGGCTAAATTACTCACAGGATGCCAACGAAATCAGAATTAAAACTTCCGATTTATTTCTATCAGATACCAGTAAACCACAGAATATCCTAGTTGCAATCATATTCAATGCTTTAGGTGCTTTTATGTTCTCTAAAACAATGAAGGCTGAACTATGGGGGATAAAAATTATTAATGATACGAAGTATGCAGCAATTGTCATTACAAAAACAGAGCTAGAATGACAAAGCAATTTTGTAGCACAAACAACTCCAAAGCGAGTATTACTGTTGAAACCATCAACGGCAGTAAAACAGCAGTTTTTGATGACCCTCCTGTTAAAGTAGATGTATACAATTCATCAAAAAAGGTATATCTCAAGAATCAATGGGAGAATATCCGGCAACTAGTAAATGTTATTCCTGGTAATTGGTATGGCGATGTAAGAGATAGGAATTTATATTATTTTTCTGAGGGCGGCTGGAGATATTTTAAAGGAGGATATCAGAGTGATGATATTCTTATATATACTGTATTTTTTGATGAATATCATAGTGAGGAATACGCTACCTATCTTGTTAGAAAATACAATTACGAAGTAGAACTAAGCGCTAATAAAATGATATGTGCATACACTGCCACTTCTTTTTATGGGTGGGAGGTATACGATACATCAGCCTATGTTGTTAAATGCGATGGTTGTCTTCCCCACGAAACGCGAGTAAATAAAGCTACATATCCAGGCTATTACTGTCTTGATTGTGAAGCCATCGATAGCAGATTAAGAAGAGTAGGAGATAAGCTCGATGGCGCAAACAGATGATGAGGTCTTAAAGCTATATAGAAGAATTCAAGAGTTAGAAAATAAAGTTGATAAGTTAGCCAAAATCAACGAGAGATTAGCCAAGGCTGAAAAAGATATTTTAGATTTAGGTGGAATTATTCAAAGTCTTATTGATGATGTTGGTCACTTAACCGAAGCTGTCGGAGAACACAATAAAACTGCTAGTAATAACCGCAATATTTTCCAATCAATTATTCAAGCTTTTATAGAGGAATAATGACTGTATTTCAGCAAATATCGCCAAGTGCCTTAAGAGCTTACAAAGCTACTAGGTATATGAACGGCAACCCTCAAAAAATGTTGCTGGAAGCTAAACGCGCTAGTCGTGCCACTTCTCAATTCATGAGTAGGGGTGGTGCTAGGGCAGCAGCCAAACGCATGAAACTGTTAAAAAAAAGTGCCAAAGAAACTAAAACCCTTTGGGATACTTTTTTAAAAAAAGTACCAGGCGGAACCCAAACACAAAAAGCGGCGGGGTCTGGTCGTGTCATGGGAGCTTTGTATGCTTTAGCAATCTCATTGGGGATAGCAACATTTATGCTTAAGCTCAATGAACTTGTGCAAGCAGCTAATGAGGTGCGTTTTGATAGAATGGCAACTGATTTATCAAAAAATCTTTCTTTACTGCAATTACTAAAAACTCGTATTGATAATACAAATAAGCGACTTGATATTAATAATAAAGATGTCAGTCGTATTAACTCCCAAGTTGGTGAACTCAACCGCAATAATACAAAAATTAAAGAGAACGCCAATAATGCACTTTACGAAGTTAGATCCGGAAGAAAGATATTAGAAGGTAAAATAGTTGAAGCCAAAAAACAAGCTAATGATGCACTGTATGAAACCAGAAAAGGTAGAGAAATAGTAGAAGCCAAGATAGCTGATATTAGAACTAGAATTGATAATCAAATTGTAACTATTAAAACCCAACTAGATACCTTAAAATCTCAAGTCTCTAATACTGGCACTACTGCAATTACCAATTTAAAAGCTGAGATTGTCAAGGTCACCACTACTGTTAATGAAGCTATCAAAAAAAATGAATCTTTATCAAACAAAGTAGATAATATTCCTCCCACTATCATTAACATTCAAAAAGAGCTTGCTAAAATCAAGCCTGACGAAATAGTAGGTACTACTATCAAATATGTTGATGGAAAGATAGCAGAAATTAAAGATATCCTCAAAAAAGATATTCAGCCTAAAATTGATGCTCAAGGCAAAGAAATTAAAGATATTGGTGGGGTAACTGTCACTAGTTATGAGGGCGTTACTAAAAGCCTAAAAGATACTTACAGTTTATCTTTTGAAGCTGGCGCTGCTAAATGGAATGAAGATATTAGAGCAGCCCAAGCAGAAATTCTTAAATCTACAAGCGTCACAATATCTTCTAATACCACGACATCATCGGCGCAAACTGCCCAGCAACTTGAGAAGCTCAAAACAGAAATTAAAGCTGACTTGGGACAACAAACCAAAGAACTTGAGAAGCTAAGAACTGACTTAGATAAAACCAAGCAATCTTTACCTTCACCATCTGAGATTAATAGTTTGAAAATTCAAACTGGCAATCTTAGTCAAAAAATACCTCAATTAGAAAAAGATATCAAAGAGCAAAAGAAAGTGAACGATGCTGCTTTACCCAAACTAGATGATATTTCTGCCAAGTTGGGACTTATCCCAGCGCTCACAGCCAAAACAATTAAGCCGGACTTACCCACGACCGGACAAATCGAGCAGGCCACGGGAACCGCAATTTGTAGAAGTCTCAACGGCGGCTGTGCTGGCAGGAGTCTTAATGATGCCGTGGGCAACATCAAAAACAACGCCAACAACAACGCCAACTCTGTTTTAGATGCGGTCAACGCTGGCTTAAACACGGCTGACTTAGCATTACTTGGCGTGATCAACAACAAACTAGGCGATCAGGTTCCCGGTGGTATCAGTGGCAAGCTTGACCGCTTCTCAAAATGGTTGCACCTTGACCGACTCCTCAACATGATGATTTTCGCTACCACTGTACATAATGCCTTTCAACTTTCAAATGATATTGCAACGACTTTAGGAAGTGCCCTAAGTAATATTCTTGGTTTGATTGGGTTAAAAGATGATACAGGAAGCAATATTGATATTGGGCAAATTATCAATTCCACTGTTGAGAATTTAGTAAAAGGTATTGTAGGTGAGGAAAATTATCAATCTATAAATGCAGCTTGGCAGAAAGCTAATAGGATTTATCAAGCTACAACCAACGTTTTAAATAATTTGATGAATGTAAATAGTGTCATTACCAATGCTCTAGAAGTTATTGGTAGTTACACAGGGAAAATTGGTAATGCTCTGAGGATTTGGGGTGTAGTGGGAGAAAAAGCCTATTCATGGATGAATCCACAACCAAGCTTTGATAATAAATGGATGACCAAACTCCAACAGTTGCAAGAAGGCGCAAACACCGTTGCAATGGTTGCTCAAATTCCTGTTGATGCGGTCAACGCTGTTACTGAATTAAATAATTCAGCCACAGAATTTGTTAAAGCAGTTAAACAAGAACCTGATACTAAAGATGGCTTAGATGTGGGAGAAGCAGCCAAAGTTAAAACTGAAAGAGATGCAGCAAAGATTGCTTCTTATGTCCCGGCTTTTGACATTACAGATTTATTTGATGCGGATGACTAACTATGACAGAATTACCCGCAAACTTTGATAGTTGGGAACATCTGCAACAAACTTATATGCTTGAATACAACAAGCGAGTTGATAAGTTTTTTAATGATGTTCAAGGTAATGGTGATTTAAGCAACGTTCGTGCTTCCTTAAAACTAGCTTGCAGGCTGAAAGATGATGATAATATTGCTACTTGGAACTTAAGAACATCATTGTTTTTTGATGTCATTGGCTACAGTCGTAAAAACTTATCAATATTTTATGGTAGCGATTTAGATATTATTCAGCCTGTAGCTGGACATCCCCAACTATTTCTATATTTTTCCCAAGATTCGCAAGCTGTACCGCCTAATGGCAAACGCTTAGACCATGAAAAATCATGCCGATTAACTCGCTATGCATCAAAATCCGGTGAGATACTACCAGCAATTACTAAAGCTAATTTATTAGATTTATCTCATGAAATTAAAGCTCAATTTGTATCAGCAAATAAAGGTATTGTTTACACTGCTGGCAAAATTTCTGTAAGTTACACTGACCCTGTTAATGGTTTTCCACGTGGTAATTATTGGTTGGTTAATTCCAAGCAAGAGGGAATCACTTTATATCAAAAATTATGCAACGTTATAGATAGACCATTTGACCTTAATAAAATTAATGCCAACACCCCAGAAAAAGACAGCACAACTCAAGTTATTAGCCAAACTGACACCATCTTAAATAAGCAATACAAGCAAACTGCATATCGACCAGTTGCCAATTTAAGATTCAGGTATGCTTATGTGTCTTTTGGCGGTACAGCACCCCCAATTTTTCTGATAGATACTACTTATAGAAATACAGCCCTAATTACGTAAAATACGTAAAAAAGATTCGACATTCCAGGACATAGGGAAACCTATAGGTTTCCAACTCCCGGAACACCATTAAACCCGTGTTAGCTATTAATTAGTCAATTGTTGTAAAAAAATTGAATTTAATTTATGGCTTCTAGAGTTCGTGGTGTTGAAAATGCGCCTCATGTAGTTGGTTCCGGGACTAATGCAGTATTGCTTGTACTACCCGATGTCTATGAAGGAATTGGCACTTCATTAGGGGTCACTAAAGTTACTGGTGATGCTCCGGCGGGAGTCCCCTCAACTACAGTTGGTCGAGCAATTGCTGAAGGTTTATGCCGCAAGATAAAAGTTTCATATATTGATGGCACAAAGCGCAAGACTGCCACCTTAATTGTTAGTGCAGACAAAGCCCCTCAAGCGCGTGCCACTCTCACTGGTAAAACTTACAGAACAAAAGTTATCCGCACCGCATACTATCCCACCAGTATCACTCTGGGTTAATTCTTCTCATCTTTTAGCACACAGGAAACTTAATAAAAAATGGCAAAGTTAACAAGACTCGTTGCAACCATTGGTACTGTCAAATATCCATTTAAAGGTACTTCTGGTTTATATGTTGGAGCTAACGCTACTTCTACTGGAATTGAATCGCTAGATGAAGCAGACCTTGATTTACCAGATTATCCGGTTAAAGAATTGCTTTTAAAAGGTATTCTCCGCCGAGTCAATGCAATTGTTCTAAATTCAAGCACCAACAGGAGAACCACACTAAAGTTACTTGTTGCTAAGGATAAGCTAGCTACAGCTTTAGACGATTTAATTGATAATACCGTTACAATTCCCGGCGGAACTTCTGGCGTTATTAAATCAGTAGGCTTTGCGCGTCGTGTAGTGTCCCGTGGCTAGTTGGGATTTGATAGGGGAATTAACTGTTAGCAATAGCTGGCAGTTTTTCCCGAATGACGTAATAGCTGATACTTTTCGCGTTACTACCACAATCACCAATCAAGATGATTGGGACAAGTGGAAATTTAGAAGTGCTGCTTATTTACGTTTTTATTATGCAGATGGTAGTGCTTTGAATCGATATTATATTCGGGTGCAAGATGTTCCGATTATTTATGTTTTTCCTGTCCCCGATGAGTTGAGAAATCAGGGCTATATTATTAGGACTCCAGCAATTATTCGCGCATCAAGATATCTACCGTTGACCCCTAATAGCAATTTTGCTCAATGGACTTTTAAATTAGAAGCTTTACATTAATATGAAACAACACCTAGACACAATTATTTCAATTTGTGCTTTGGTGGGTATTATTTGGCGACTGGCTCAAATTAAATCTGAAATATTTTCAGCAATTGAGAAATTGCGAGATGAAACAGAAAAAACTACAACTCGGATTGAACACAAATTAGATATTCATTTAACCGAGTATGGCGAGAAGAAGTTATTTACTGAATACTTGCTACACAATCTTGATGCCAAGATTGAGCATAAATTTAAGCGCCTGGCTAACTGGGTGAGGCAGATTGGCGGATTCCTCAATAAACAATCGGACTTTCAGATCCGTGACGATGAGTACTAAAGTACTAACTTACTCTCTGGGGATTCTCTCCAGTAATGTAATTATTGCCTGTGGAATGGGTGCGGGAACTGCTTCGGAAATCGCCTTGGCTGTGAAAGCAAATCAGCCAGTAATTTTATTGAATGACGATGCAGAAAGCAAAGCGTTCTTTAAAAAACTTTCGCCAGACCATGTTTATTTGGTTAATAGTGCAATAGATGCAATCGCAACTACCAAAGCAATATTAAAGTAACGGTGTTTGTTTTCCCATTACCCCTTCCCCATTACCCATTACCCATTACCCATTACCCATTACTCATTACTCATTACCCCTTCCCCACCTTCTCCCTCACCACCAAACGCACACCCCCAGGAGGCGCAAATACTATACCGCGACGCACAGGTTGCAAGGGAACTTTATCCAGCAATTCTAGGGAGTAGTGCGATAGGATATTTGCCAGTACCAGTTTCATTTCAAACATGGCAAAAGCTGCACCCAGACAGCGACGATTAGCACCGCCAAAGGGTATAAATTCGTAGGGTGAAAATTGCCTTTCTAAAAAACGTTCTGGTCGAAAACGCTTAGGTTCAGGATAAATATCAGAACGCTGGTGAGTTAAATAAATGCAGATTGATAGGTACATTCCTTTTGGTAAATCGTAGCCTATGAATTGCATATCATGCCGCAGAATGCGGGGGAAAGCAAAGAAAGCCACTGGATAAATTCGCAGAGTTTCTGAACAAACAGCATTTAAATATGGCAATTGGGCGATCGCCATTGGGTCTGCGTTAGCGATATCAATAGAATTGAGTTCCTGTAGTAATTTCTCGCGGACTTCGGGGAGATAATGAATCCAATATAAAGCCCAAGCCAGTGCGATCGCAGTTGTTTCATGACCTGCAAATAACATCGTCATCAACTCATCGCGTAACTCTACATCACTCATTGGCTGGCCAGCTTCATCACGCGCAGACATTAATAAGCTGAGGATATCTTCACCGTCAGTTTTACCTTGCTCTCGACGCTCTTGGATTTCTTGGTAAAGCAGTTTATCGAGTAACTGTCTGCGCCGGACAAATTGTCCCCAAGGGCTCCAAGGGCCTAAATCTTTTTGTAGCGATTTGAAAAATAGTAAAATCGCACTTAATGGCGTATTAAAAGTATTCAACATTGCAACTAAAAGCTGCTTAATTTGTTGATAACGTTCTCCTTCTTCCAGCCCAAAAACAGACCGCAAAATCACTTGCAAGGAAATATCCTGCATACTAGAACGCGCTACAAAAGGTTTGCCAATTACCCATTGACTAGTAACTTGCGCTGTAATATCGCGGATAATTTGACCGTAAGCTCGCATCCGTTCGCCGTGAAAAGGAGGCATTAAAAGCTTACGCTGTTGTACGTGGCGATCGCCATCTAATAAAATTAGCGAATTTGCTCCTACCAAGGGTTGAATAATTTCATTTCCTGCACCCGATTCAAATAGCTGAGAATCAGCAGTAAAAATTTCCTGAATAGCTTTTGGATCACTGATAATTAATTGCGGTGGAAAGCTAGCAAATTCACTATAAAAAATATCTCCATACCGCTGGCGCAGATTTTCCAGATTTTGAATCGGTTGTAAAATTATTTTGATGGTTTGCAATAATTGAGATTTTTGCCTCCCGTCTGGGAGTTTAGCAACAGTTGTTTCAGCAGAATTTTCTTGAAGTTTAATCATGACTTTTCCCCTGATATTTATTAACAAGCTTCAGCTACAATTTGGGCTAAATTTAAGGTGAGATTGAGAAATTTGGAGATAAATCTAAATGTTTTCTCACCTCAATAATTGGCTCTTCCCAATGCTCTTCAAAGCGGTAACTGAGGAGAAACTCAGCTTTTTTACCTAATTGATATCCTTTTTGCAGGTTAACAAAAATTTCTGAAAATTGTTGAGGAGCCAAAATTGGATAGAGTAAGCTTGCTAACCACAAACTAATTTTTAGCGATTTGCTGTAGTTCTGAGCAGCCGCAAAAGCCAAAACGCCAATTTCTCCAGCATAGGTAGTATCAAAGCCGAGTAAAACATGAAAAATATCGTGAGTGACGACATAGCGCAAAGCAAAAACATTGCGATTAGCTACCTCATCAAGTTCAGGACTAACATTTAATGGCTGGAGATGGTTAGCATTCATGTGTTCGGCGTATTCTCGCCCAAAGGAGCCTTGAGGGTACTGGCTTAATTTTGCTAAATCGATTGGCGGATGATATCCTGCAAGCGATCGCAATTTTTCAGCGACTTCGGGAGTAACTTTTGCACCCAAGAAATCCGACTTGAGAATCGCAAAATCGCCTAAATTCCCCGAGTTTTTGGCAGCAAAAATAGCTTTGAGTTTGCTTAACATCATAAAATTTGTCATTGCGAAGGCTCGCAATGACAAGCATACACTGTGTTAACTAGATAGGTAGCTGTATTTAGTCTACTGCGATCGCTAATCGCTAACTAAGTAGCTGGTGGGAATTAAATATAAGATGGACGTAGGTTGGGTTGTGGAACGTAGACGCGCAGCGGCTTCCCGTAGGGTAACCCAACACCCGCATGGGTTACGCTATCGCTAACCCATCCTACAAATAATTATGCCTCCCTACTTATGACACTTTCCATATCAAGCAGAATAAACTTACTCAGCACTCACTTCACCGGATTCCAACGCACAGACAGCATAGTAATATCATCAAACTGTGGTGCATCGGCAATAAAGGCGAATAAATGGGTTTTAATCCGCTCTAACAAATCACAAGCTGAGGAACATGGTTGTTCTAAGAGCGATCGCAATCTTTTATCGGTAAATAGCTCGCCATCAGGGTTTTTACCTTCAGTTACGCCATCTGTATAACCAATTAAAATGTCTCCCGGCTCCAGCTGCACTTGCTGAATTTTAAATTTCATCCCCGCCATCATCCCTACAGCAGGCCCAGTAGATTTAAGCGTTTTCTTGATACCAGACTCACCCAGAATAAACAGGGGTTCATGTCCGCCATTAATATAAGTGAGTATCCCCGTATCCGGCTCTAACACTCCAAAAAACAGGGTGGCAAACATACTCAATTGCCAATGGTTTTGGGCAACATATTCATTAGTCCGGGTAACTGCTTGCAGCGCATTCAGGTGAGCTAGGTTGGCAGACATAGATTTGCCAATCCACCCCTCTGGAATAGGTTTATGCTGTTCTAGAATTTCGTGGGCGATACCGCGTAATTGAGTTTCCGCAGAAAAAATCCGGATTAAGCTCCGCATTAGAGCCATAAATAGCGCTGCACCTACGCCTTTATCGCAGACATCTGCAATCACTAATCCTATCTGTTTATCATCAAGCTCAAAGGCATCATAGAAGTCGCCAGCTACTTGACGTGCAGGGTAGAAACAAGCTGTTATCTCGCAATTGGGCTGCTTCACCATTTCATAGGGCAGAAAATCTATCTGAATTTGCCGCCCTTTTTCCATTTCTGCATCTAGTGCTTTGGAATACTTATCCAGTTTTGAGTAAAGCCGCGCATTTTCTAAAACTAAGGACATCTGATCGGCTGTCACCTGCATGAGGTTAGCGGCTTCATGGCTAAAATGTCCTGGTTCAGAATGTAGTAAGGTGATAATTCCGAGTAATTCATCTCCTCGAAGAATCGGTACAGCCAAAGCAGAACGCACAACGTAAGGTTGATTGGGTAAGGTTAGCCAGCGATCATCATTTTCGGTATCATCAATTAATCCTAGCTCGCGATGGCGGATTACCCAGCCAGCTAAACCCTTGTCTATGACTGTACCAATGAGACGTTTTCTCTGTTCTGCTGTGACTTCAGTGCGTGACAAAATTGCGTCAGATACTTTCCCTGAAGGCTCAAGTAAAAACAGACTGCCTTTTTCTGAAGCTGTTTGATCGGCGGCGACATCTAATGTCATTTGTAATGCTGTTTTTAGCACTTCCTCTGTAGAAGAACGTGCCATCATCACGAACTTCTCGAGTAGTTTTGATTGAGCTTGAAATGCAGCTTCTTCATTTTTGAGTGCTGTTTTCAGTTCTGCTACCTCTTGGCGCAGTGCTTCTAATTCATCTTCATCACATTCTTTGAATTGATTTTGCACGCCCATCTTGTACCTACACAGGAATTTAAATTGTTAATTGAAAATAAATTTGACTCGAATGATTTTTTAAGGTATTGTAAAGTAAATTTTTTAACAAATAAGCAAGTGTATTTATAGCTGATGTTTTCAATAATACTTATTACTGAAAAATTTGGCAACAGCTTCAAGTGCTGATATTCAAGCCATGTAAGATATATATACCTTAATATAGCCTATATCAGGTTGTTAATAATGTAACTTTGGTTGTTTTAGTTGATTCAACAGTTAACCACAAAAATATTGCGATTGCGGTTGCCAACGCGCTCAAAAAGATACTTATCAACACCTTGAATTGCGAGATATACTCCTAATCCACCTATAGGTCTCTCGTCCAAGGGTTTCTTCAATTGTTCTTCTTCTACAGCTACAGTTTCATAAGGATCGTATTTAGCACCTGTATCTTCAATAATAATGGTTAGGCTTGACTCATTAATGTCAGCGGACAGATCTATTTCACCTTCTAAATGAGCTTCTTCATAGCCATGAATAATAATATTAGAGGCAATTTCATCCACTGCCAAACGCAGCTTATAGGCGGCTTTTTTATCCAAACCAGCTGTTTGTGCTGCTTCCATAACATATTTAGCGATCGCGCCTAAAGAGTCGAGAGTTCCTGGTAAAGTTACAGTTGTCATACCTAGCACTTCCTTTGCTGAATAAGCATAAAGATGAATTTTTTTCCCAAATGGCTGAAATGTTGAGAAGTTATTTGCTTTGTTTAATTAAGATTCCCAATTTTCAACAAAGTCTTAGCATTTTATATTTGAAATAGCAAAATATTGCTTGGTTTTCTCAGATGTCTAAATCTGCCTAAGCCAAAAATTTTGATGATTAATTTCACTGTTGCGTGCGATGTTTCTGAAAAAGCCGCCCCGACGCACCACCCGTTATTAATAAAAGAAACATCAATAATACCAATTCTCTAGAATTGGTATCGCTTATTTTAAAATGTTTGAAGTGTAAAGGATAAAAATTCAACTTCACACTTCGTTTTTGTCATCTAGACATTTTCTATCACAGCTGCGTCATATTCATCCAGCGCAATCACGCTGTGATGAAAGCCAGTCTTGGTGATAGTATCCATCACCATTTCCTGAGTTCCTACCACATACATATCAACATTTTTACCCATCTTTTGTTTAGCAAAGATTAACACCCGCAATCCTGCACTGGCCATATATTCCAATTCGTTGAGAATTAGCACTAACCGTTTGGGTTCTTGTGCTGCGGCCTCCTCAACTTTTTGTTTAAATTCGGGTGCGGTACTCGCATCTAGTTCGCCAGCTAAGGTGATTTTGGCGACATTACCAACTGTTTCGAGAGTTGCTGAAAAAGCCATGATCTTTTTTTGAGTTATGAGTTCTTAGTTGTGATTGATTAACCAGAGATAAAAGGTTAAAAAATGGCAATTGAATTTTGCCAACTTTTAACCTATTTACCTACTAAAATTGCCACAGAGCGATCGCCCATCAGCAATGCGGCTTGATTTTCTAGTACTGGTTCTTTTCCTGGTTCCCAGCTAGCTTCTGCTGGATTGGCACCAGTATTAGCAAAGATATGCCACTTCATCCCCGGATGCAATTGCGGAATTTCAAACCAAAGAGATTCCCAATGCATATTCATCGCTACATAAATGTAGTTATCTGCTACTGTTCCTTGTTTGGCGTGTTTGCCACAAAGCATAAACGCCAAAGTCTTACAGGAATCAGACCAATCGGCATTCCAGGCTTGAGTACCATGCCAAGTAATATCTGCATAGCCACTACCTACATAATCCCGATTTTGGAAATGCCATTCGTTTCTCAAGACTGGATGGGCATTGCGGAAGGCGATGCAGTGTTTAAAAAACTTAAACAAATCTGCGTTCTTTTCTAACAATGTCCAGTCTAACCAGTTCAAGTCATTATCGTGGCAATAGGTGTTGTTATTGCCCTTTTGAGTGCGTCCCACTTCATCACCCATGAGAATCATAGGCACACCTTGAGACACCATCAGCATCGCCACAGCATTTTTAATCTGGCGATGACGTAAGGCATTAATTCCTGGATCGTCGGTTGGCCCTTCCCAACCGCAATTCCAGCTATCATTATCATTGCTGCCATCGTTGTTGTTTTCACCGTTGGCTTCATTATGTTTCCCGTTATAGGAAACCAAATCCATCATGGTAAAACCATCGTGGGCAGTAATGAAATTAATAGAAGTTGCTGGCGCGCGACCAGACCAAGCATATAAATCGGGAGAACCTTGTAAACGTTGAGCTGCATCGCCAACGCTACCATCTCCTTTTAAGAATTTACGGATACCATCACGGTATTTACCATTCCATTCTGCCCAACGTCCATAAGCAGGGAAAGAACCTACTTGGTATAAACCGCCTGCATCCCAAGCTTCCGCAATCAGTTTGCATTTAGCTAAAATCGGGTCAAAGGCCAAAGATTCTAGCAGTGGTGGATTTGCTAGAGGTGCGCCCCAAGGATCGCGCCCTAAAATGGCGGCTAAGTCAAACCGGAAACCGTCTATATGATATTCTGATGCCCAGTAACGCAGACAATCTAGTACTATGCCCCGCACTACGGGGTTGTTGCAATTGAGAGTATTACCAGTACCACTGAAGTTATAATAATACCCTTCAGGGGTCAGCATATAGTAAGTTTTATTGTCAATGCCGCGGAAAGAAATAGTGGGCCCATGTTCGTTACCTTCCGCAGTGTGGTTGAATACTACGTCTAAAATTACTTCAATACCGTTTTTGTGTAATTCTTTGACTAAAGATTTCAACTCATCAACCTGCATCCCAAATTTACCTGTAGCTGCGTAACCAGCTTTGGGAGCAAAAAAACCAACTGTACTATAACCCCAATAATTGTAAAGAGTTTCCCCTGTTTGCGGGTTAGGGCGACTGTTTTCAAACTCATCAAATTCATAAATGGGCATCAATTCCACTGCATTGACACCCAATTCTTTTAAGTAAGGAATTTTTTCCCGAATTCCGGCAAATGTTCCTTTATGATTATCTTTGACTCCCGAGGAAGGATGACGGGTAAAGCTGCGGACGTGCATTTCATAGATGATTTGATCTGATGGTGGGATTTCTAGCGGACGGTCATCTTCCCAATCAAAATCATCAAAGGCAATTCTAGCTCGATGGTGATAGATATCATTCCAATCTGGAGTAACTCCCCAAACATCCCGACCACCAATAATTTTGGCGTAGGGATCCATCAATATTTTACTTTTGTCAAACCAATGCCCTTCACGGAAATTCTTTGGCCCGTCCATGCGATAGCCGTATTCCAGATTTTCGTAATCTAGGTCAAATACGACCATGCAATAGACATTACCAATCCGAAACTCCTCTGGAAAAGGAATTTCTACCAACGGTTTTTGGGCGTGCTTCTTAAACAGGACTAAAGTACAGGATGTAGCTTGACTCGAAAAAATAGAGAAGTTAACCCCTCCCGGTACTAAAGTTGCACCAAACGGGAATGGTTTGCCGTTACGTAATTTAAAACCTTCATAAGTATGCGTTGGATGAATATCAATTCTTTCCATTGTTACTTGTCCTTATTTTCCCGTTGTCAGCAGTCACTGCCAATCCTCCTATGTCAGTATTGCTAATGCTTCATCGATAGTTTCGCTAGTCGTAAAAAAGTCGAGGAATCCGGTGACTGACATAGTATCTCTAATATCTTCAGTTAAGCCCACCAGTACTAGCTTGCCTTCTTTAGCAGTTACTTGGCGATATAGGGACAGCAACATCCGCAAGCCAGCGCTGGACATATAAGGTACCCCAGTCATATCGAGAAGAATCTTACTTTCTGGTTCAGCCAAAGGTAAAACTTCTTTAGTAACAGATGGTGCTGTACTTGCATCTACATCACCTGTAAGCTCAGCTACCTTTACGTCTTCAATTGTCTTGATATTAATTTCCATGATTTATTGCCAAGTTCCACTGAATTCGTAATGAAGGAATGGGAATAAAGAGAAGGGTTTTCTCTTACTCCCATTGTTTCATCTATGGCTACACAGGCACAATCTGCACCTTAACTTTCACCCGTTCGTTTGTCTTGGGTAAAGTTACAGTTAGACCTTGAGCATCAAAGTTGCTGTAAGGTTCTCCGTCGATTTCACATCTGCCAATTTTAATACTTCCTGGTGGTAAAATATCCGGTGATACTCGGAGAATATTATCTGGGAAGCCACCAGGCACAGGCTTAAAGTAAAAGTCCATTGGCTGTTTAGTAATTAGCAGGTTGGTATAAACTGCTGCTAAATAGCATAGCTCAAAGGAGTGGTAACCACTCATGGAGTGCGACCCTTTACCCCGTTCGTTACCACCAGCTAGATAAGGAATACCATTGGCGAGAACGTTAAAGTAAACGCCGCCTTCTTCTAAATCGAGGAACCAAGCATTGTAAAAGGCTGCGGATTCACGGGCTAAACGGTGATATTCTTTGTTGCCCACAATACCAGTTAAGATTAGGTAAGCTAAGATGGCTTGTTCTTGTTGCCACCAAGCTTTGCGATCGTGCCACACAAAGCGATAATGTTTTTCGCCTTCCCCTAGCAATCTTTCTACAACGTCATACCAACCGCCACGTTGTTGGTCGCTACCAACACCAGGCATGATATCAGCGATTTTTTGGGCTAAGTTAGCATAGCCTTCCTTGGCTTTGAGGCTGTGCATCCGCATCAAGTTCCAAGCAATCTTCAAGTTATGACCAACTACAGCCCGATTTTGCTGCCAACCCCAAGTGGTATCAGCAGACCAATCTTGATAAAAACGTTCTTGCACAAATGGGCTGTTGGCGTAATCTGGGAAGCGTTTCTCGATGGTGTCGAAGGTATACTCCAACATATCGGCATATTCTTGCTTACCTGTAGCCAACCACAGGTTAATTAAATAAGCTGGGGCGTGGTCACCAACAGAGTTCCAGTTCTTTTTACCTTTATTATGGCCTAGGGAATCGCTGAGAGGATCTAAGGTAAAGGGATCGAGGTGAGAGAAATATCCACCTTCTGGGCCTTTATCCAAGAAGAAGTTGTTAAACAACTTAATCGTCTTCTCGGTATCATCCATAATTTTGGGATCGCCAGTACAGCGATAGGTTTGGATGGGGCCAGCTAAGGCATAAATTTGTTCGTAAGCGGGAATCGCGTAGTAGTCATCCCCAAATTCCGAAGCAAAGATTTTTTCTTCGCGATCGCCATTCACATCAATGCCGTGATACCAATAAACGATGCCTTCATCTGAATCGACAAACCGCATATGTTCGCGCAGGTATTCGGTACCTCTTTCGGCGGCCCTCAAGAAGCTATCATTACCAGTCATCAAGAAAGCTGTGGCGAAACCATATACTAAGCGGGAAATCGTATCGGTTTCTTGACGGAAATTGGTAGTTGATAGAACTCCGCTCAAACTGAGAGTGGTACGATAGTTACGATAGTCGTATTCTTTGTCGCCAAATTGGGCTTTAAGGTAGAACTTACCCAAAGCATTAACTTGCTTAATCCACCAATCTTGTTTTTCAAATACGTAATCGCCTTTTTGCCTGCCTGCAAATACTATTTGTTTAGCATCAAATAAATCGCTATCGGGATAAAATACCCCGTAGGCAAATAAAAATCTACCTGGAGCCAGCATAGATTTCATGCTACCAGTGGCATCAGGGTAGCCTTCGTCAAAATTCTGAATTAGTTTGGCATAGGCCATCGGACTCAGTTTGGCTTTAAACTCTCTACCATCAGAGGTTTTGAGTCCAAAAACATCGCCATTTGCGTCATAGTGGGTAACGTAGCCAGCGATCAAATCTGAGAAGGGGAAATCGATACTCATGGTAGTCTTCTCCAAGAAATTTTAGAGGAGGATGAGAGAAAGGCTAAAGGATGAAAAAAATCGTTATACTCGGCTGGATTTGGTTATGTATACTTCAACCTTTAGACTTTATCCTTCAGTTAGCGATCAAAACGACGGGATAATTGTTGAAGACGCTTGCGGTCTAGAGGATTGGGCAGTATGTAGTATAGTGCAACAACGATAAAAACTAATTTTGCTAATGTGAGGCTGACAAAAGAAATGGCGATCGCAAATAAATAAGCTAGGGGTGCAATTAAGTTACGACGGTGAACAAAAGCAATAAAGTTTTTATCCTCTTGAGTCTCATCTAAGAGGCGATAAGTTGAAGCATACCACCACATTACATCCATCGCTATGCCAGCCATGACTAAAGTTGAAGCGTAGGCAATGATTGCAATTCTTTGATTAGGATACTCGCTTAGTAAAGCCGTAGGGAAAGGCATCGAAGCAACACATAGCAAAAAGAGAATATTTAGCCATAACAAGACTCTATCATGGCGTTTGATGTGCATAAATGTGTTGTGATGACTGATCCAATAAATGCCTAAGACTACAAAACTGATGATATGAGCGATAATTTTTGGTAACAAATGCATTAGTGCATGAGGCAGTTCTTTATCTATCAAATCTGGTTCGATATGGGGAACTTTAATCTCTAGCACTAACAAGGTGATAACAATTGCAAAAACGCCATCACTTAAGGCTATTATTCGCTCATTTCCATGAAAAGCAGCCCCTGGTTTTTCATTTTTAACAGTATTGTCTTCGTTAGACATTAGTGGCGATCTCCGTAATCTTCATCCTACTGTTGTGTCAGTATGGCATACATAATGTAGGGAAAGTATAGATTATTCAAGTCCTACGCAAAACTTTGAAACTTTGATGATTGCCTCAACAAAATTAGAGTGGTGGAGGATTGTCTTCATCTGTAAAACCTTGGCTAATTTCCACAATATTGCCATCTGGATCAGCTACCCAAACAGTACGCCAGCCGGGGATATAATCATCAAAATTGAGAGGGCCAAGGGTAATTTTGGCATCGCCTCCCATTTCTGCGAGTTTGCCATCTACGCTATCAACTTTAAAAGCTAATTGACGTACTCCTGGGTATTGTGGGCCGTCATTAATTGGTGGTGGTACAGGAGATTCTTCTTTAGCCTTAAATAGTTCCAAATAAAAGGCACTATCTGCCATTTTGATAAATACTATCTGGTCGCCATCTGGGAGTTTTGCGACTCTAGCGCGCTTAAAGCCAAAATATTTGCTGTAAAATTTTTCGGTGGCGATCGGATCTTTACAAGTAAGTGCAACCTGAGAAAAGATTTGTAAACCCATAACTGTTTTTATCCTTAATTTTTCTTAACGTTCTGCTAGAATTTCAATGATTTTTTTGGCAAATAAGTGAGCATGACCGCCACTACGCCCTGTGACTAAATCACCATCAACAACGACATCTTCGTTGGTATAGATAGCGCCCATATTTACTACATCACCATGCAGGTTGTTATGACAAGTTACGGGGCGGCCCTTGACTAATTCTGGTACGGGAGATACTAACCACATACCATGACAAATAATTCCCTTAAGAATATTTTTGTCAGCAAATGCTCTTTTGAGAAAATCGCAAGCAGGAGGAAGTTGAGTCACATCTTCTGTGTATCGCAAGCGGTCAGAAACCATTGCAGATGGCACTATGATTGCCGCATAGGTTTTCAGTTCTGCATCATCTATAGTTTCAAAACTTTTGTGACACTCAAAGGGTGCATGATATTCATGTCCTTTGAAAGTTAGGTATGATTGACCCCAAAGGCGACTGAGAAAATGCAGTTCTGCACCTTCTTCGGGAAAGCGGTAATTGTAATACCAAATCTCATGTTCATAAAAGTCGCTTTCAATTAGGATACCAATCTTTTTTCCTTTGAGTTTCATAATTTTGACTTAACCTTCAGGATCTATTTGAGCAACTATTTTGCCTCTGACATGGCGACCAGAAAGACGCACTAATGCTTGAGGAATTTCTTCTAAAGAAATTACTTCTTGGAGGATAGGATTAATTTGATGATGGGTAACTAATTTCGCTAACTCTCTACCAATTTCTGCAAGTTCTGCTTGGGATTTCATATCACCTAATAAATAAGCCATTCCTAAAGCGATGTCGTGCACAGAAATGGCTTTGCCAAAGGATTGTAAATGGCTGAAATCAGGTAATCCCGCTACACAGGCAATCCCACCACCAAAGGCTAGCAAATCAAGTCCAGCGGTGGCATTAGCAGAACTGACTGTATCGATTATGGCATCAACGCCTCGTCCCTGAGTAATTTCCCTGACTCTAGCCCTAACATCCTCACTGTTGTAATCGATGACTTCACTAGCGCCTAGGTGACGTACCCATTCTTTGTTACGCGCAGAACAGGTAGAAATCACTTTCAGTCCGGCGAGGGCAGCTAACTGCACGGCAAAGCCTCCCACCCCTCCCGCACCTCCATGAATGAGGATAGTTTGGTCTGGTTGGATATGTAATTTGCGATAAAGAACTTGGTAGGCGGTAAAACCTGCACAAGGTAAAGCAGCAGCCGCAGTAAAAGAGAGATTATTGGGTAGAGAAGCAATAGTATGGGCGGTAGTGATGGCCCATTGGGCGAACCCACCTGGCTTAGAGAAATCGCCGTGATAATAAATGCGATCGCCTATTTCCCAGCCAGTGACGTTGCCACCGATAGCATCTATGGTACCAGCCACATCTAGACCAGGAATAAAAGGGTAATTCCAACTAGGAAATCCCCGCCCCATAAATTGATAATCTGCTGGATTTAAGCCGACAGCCTTGACTTTAACTCTGACTTCTCCCTCGTTGGGTTGAGGCTGAGGTACTTGGGCAAGGCGGAGGGTTTCTGGAGAACCTGGTCGGTCGAGAATCAGTGCTTTCATTAAATCTGCTTGCACCTCAGCTACCCTTTTGATTAGTAGACAATTCAGTTACCGCTATCCTCAAGTTCTGGTAAATAATGTTTTTCTTTCTTCTCTACAATTTCTCAGTCTGACTTTACGGAAAGTCCAGTTTTTATCTATATGTCTAGTATTGGTTTATAACTCCAATAGGCTGTAAATCAATATTGAAGTTAAACAACTACAATACCAACTCTTTCTAAAGCGCGAGTCAGGGTGCGTTTGGTGTTGACCTCCATCAAATGAGCACGATATTCTGCAGAAGCATAGCGATCGCCTAATATAGAATCCACACTTGCTTTTGCCAATGTAGAGGCTGCTGCGATATTTTCTGCTGTGGGTGCTTTACCCTCTATAGCAGCCTCTACTGCAGTTAGTCTCACAGCATAAGGGGTGGCACCAGTTACCGCCACACGGCATTTCCCGACTATACCATTGTTGATTTCACCAACAGCGACGGCAATCCCACAAAGAGTATAACCAGTTGCAGGATGCTTAAAAGCTTGATAAGCACTGCCCTGGCCAAACCTATCAATCGGTAAATTAATTGCTGTGACAATTTCTTTTAACTGCCAATTACTTTGAAAAGCTTTAGCAATCAATGGTGCTGCTTCAATCTGATGGCTACCTTCTGTATCAAGAGTATTAAAAGTCGCCTCTAGTGCTATAGCCACTGCTGTGAAATCACAAGCTAGGTCGCGATAGGCAAAAACATCACCAATTGTTTGCCAGTTACGGATTTGAGCGTCTCCAATGTTGTTAACAGCCTCAAACAGCGCTGGAGAATTCTCCTGAACTTCGCGGGATGCTGCTACTTGAGCATAAGTAGTCATGGCATTAATTTGGAGGATATTACCTGGTTGATGGTTAATTCCTCGCAAACTGTCAATTTTACCTAAATCTACCAGCAGGGAAGGAGAAATACTACCCCGCTTCATTTCTGCAATTAGGCTGTGACTACCAGCTAAAATCAAAGCCTCTGCATTATCTTTCAAGAAGTTTACTGCAGCTTCCAGGCTTTCTGGCGCTACATAGTCAAATTGAACGGGAAGCATATTAATTTTTTCTCTTGATTATGGCTGTTTAAACATCAGGGACGAACTAAATGATTTTGATACCGATAAATTTCCCCATCTATGTACTGGGTAATTATTTTATCAGGTGTCTGCTAATATTTGTTTTTAGTTCTAATAAGAATTTAATAGAAATTATGCAGTTTCTCGAGTTAATATTTCTAGCTAGAAAACCTTAAGATTTTCTATACTTTTATATTTCGTATGCGAATAAAATATTTGTACATTCAGGTCTCGAAATTCGCAATTTAAGATTTTATGCTATTTCATTTATCAAATATTTAACTTTTAGTTAATGAGCTTGAATTAAAGCTTTGCACTTTTTCCATGACCCCGGCTAGTTATATATGTAGGGTGTGTTGTCGCGCAGCGCAACGCCCCAAAGCCCAAAATACGGTTCGTGATAACGCACCCTACTCCTACTGAGATTTTTTCAAAAATCAAATCGGATTCCTATATATAACTAAAAGGATATAAATCAATATTCTCTTGTCATCTAGCTATTTTTTGAATTACTTTAAAGGTTCATAACTGTATTTGAATATAACTTTTTTAAATTTGAAAATAGAAGCCAGAGAAGCAAGGTTTTCATGCTCTTGCCGTATTATTTATTACATGGGATTTGAAAACGAAAGTCACGCCCAGAAAAATCATCACTATGTCATAGGCGTTGAGGATTCTATTGCAGCTTTCAGCGTTTTCCATCCCAATGTTGCACATTTAACTCGCAAAGGAAAGTGAGATACTCCTTTAAGAAGATTGAGCTTTTGTAATTCTCTGGGAAATTCAGTTTCTCCTTGCATCATGCTGTGAAAAGATTCGATCATATTGAGGGCTTCGCTAATGCTTTTCCCTTGAACATAACCAGCCATTAAATCAGCTGACGCAATTGAGATAGCACACCCTTCACCTTGGAATTTAATCTCCTCAATAGTGTCGCTAGCTTGATTGAGTTTTAAAGTTAGTTCGATAGTGTCGCCACAATAGGGGTTAGAACACTTGTGATAACGATGAACTGGGATTGTTGTACCCCTATACCTAGGTTTTTTAGAGCGTTCCTGAATTACTTGCTCGAAAGTGTGTCGCTGATTCTCCGGAGAGGCCATTGCCCGTTGGGAAGCCATTTCACTTTTAATGATCTAGTAATGAGATTAGACGAGTGTAATATAACACTATTCATTCCCCGTGAATGTAAATTTTTCAATCATTGCTAGCGACATTCTAGCATCTTGATATTTTGCTTGATATGAATAGATTTCAAGCTAGCAAAATTTGACTCTAGCTAACTTATGGGATGTCCGCATTGCAATTAATTTTCTTCTAATAGATGAGGTTGTTAATATAAATTGTTACATTTATGAATAACTAAATAGCGATAAATTGATGTAAAAAGGTAAACTAAAAAGGCCTTTTTAGACCCTCTAAAAAGTGTTGTTATAGATATAAATCTAGCCCGCTTATGCGGGCTAAAAAATTAACTGAAATTTACAATCAAGTTTGAAATTAGGCAAACACAAATTTAGCGCTTTCGGCTTGTAGTTGAGCTTGGGTAATCCCTAAGAATGTGGCAACATTAGTACCTTTAACAGCTAGAATGGCGTTGCTTTGAGCATCTTGGCTAAAGGTGAGGTCAGCTTTTTGATAACCGCCAATTCCTACGACATCTGCGCCTAGTACAAAATCAGTGATGGTGTTCGCAGCAGTTGGGATTTCCGCATTCACCAGCCAGAACTGATCGGTACCAGCACCACCTGTCAGGATGTTATTACCACCACTCTGAACATAGAAGATGTCGTTACCTTCACCACCCAAAGCGCGATCGCCTGCACCTAGGTAGAATGTATCATCGCCAACGCCACCAGAAATGCGGTTACCGCCTTGACCATCGGTAGCATCAAAGGTGTCGTTACCGGAACCACCAAACACGCGATCGCTCTTGCTGACATAGATAATATCGTCATTGCTACCAGCAAAAATGCGATTGCGCCCAATTTGCGAAGTAGTAAGATCTATTTCGTCATTACCTGCGCCAGTGAAAACTATTTCCCGGTTACCTTTAAATTCTGGTTGTCCTGCAATTAAGGTATCTGCGTTAGGAGTACCAAAATTTTGTTTTTGTGGGTTAGCAATAAAGTCAGATGCATCAAGCTGAACTCCACCCTTAACTACAGCTAAGACTTTTTGAGTGTCAGTTACCTTGATTTCGACATTTCCGCTAGTGGGAGTAATGGTTAACTGATCGAAAGACAAATCATCTAAAAGTTTGATTTTGTCTTGACCTTTTTCAAAGTCATTAATGATGTCAGTGCCATCATTTCCAGCAAATACAAAAGTATCTTTACCAGGATTACCCCAGATATTATCGTTACCTAAACCGCCTGCGATCGTATCATCACCTTCACCACCATAGATGGTGTCATCTCCAGCTTTACCATTGATTGTGTCATTGCTTTGATATCCAGAGATGATATCTTCAATGTCACTACCATCGATAGTGTCTCCGTTGGTTGTACCCCAATAAATATTGGTTAGTTTGCCATTATAATTTCTTGTCCAAGTCCCACCTTGACGAGATGAATAACCGAAGGCGTTATACTGCTCGAAGAAGCTAACTGTATCAATCTTGGCGACTTGTTGACCTGTAGCTTGATCTACTTCATGTTTAATGTGGAAGTTGTAAGCAAACGGCCCATCTGTGAGAATCCCTGTACTATTATTCCTGTACAAGAAACGTCCAAAGATGGCGACATTATCGGGGTCTGCTGAATCAGGAACAATTTTTTCAATATAAAAGTTAGTAGCTGGTGCTTGATCTGGCCAGCGTGTTCCTAGTACATCAACAACTTGGAAGAGATTGAAAATAAAACCTTGAGCGCCATCAATACCAGTCCATTCTTTTGTAGTAGGTGTGATGCGATAGCGTTCAGCAGAAAATGCATCGTCTGATGTATAGGTGTTATTTTCTCCCTGAATAACTATGTAACGAGAGTTTTGAGTGAAATTCTCTTTAATGTACTTGAAGATGTCACCAGTAAAAAAAGATTGGAAGAAACCAAGTACTAAGGATTTATTTTCATTTGCATCTCCAATCACATTATCTGGTGTAGTCACACCAATTTGAAAATCTGGTCTAACATCTTGGAACTTATCTGCTGTCAACTGAGCAGCAGTCACATTTTTAACAATAGCTAAAGTGGGTAAATTTGAACCAGTCAGTTTAATTTCTGCACCATTAGCACCATCAGAAATCGTTAATTTACTGTAGGTTAATGTTCCCCCTAAACCAATTTTGTCACCATCAGCAATAGAAAAGTCGGTAATTGTAGAAGTTGTAGGTTCCGATGTCAGATCAAATAGGTCATCGAGAATGAATGTATCTCTTCCAGAACCGCCTGTAAGGGTATTGATTCCTGTATTACCATTGATCAAATCATTACCTGAACCTCCATCTATAACATCATTTCCACTACCCCCATAAAACTCATCATCACCCTCCAGACCAATTAAGGTGTCGTTACCTTGTAAACCATATAGTTGGTCGTTGGGATAGTTGGGGTCGTAGTACTTTGTCTTATCTGCAAAGCCTGTGAGGAGGTCATCCTTACCAGTACCCCATTGAATATAAAGTGGCAAAAATAGTCGTTCATCTACTTTGCCTTGTTGAAAGGGGTTATTGTTAACAGGATTGCCATTTTCATCAATCAGATAGCCCTTGGGATCGTATTGACGACCAAATAAGGGATGCTGTACATAGTCCTTCGGGTCTAACTCTGGAACCGTCGGAAAACGAAAATCTTCTGGGTTTGGCCCGGTTTTAATTATTGGTGTGACCTGCAAACCATATTGTTCTCTAAAAGTTCCACCTTCACGCATAGATGCGGCTAAGGTATGAGGATCTGTCCAGAAGTGATAGGTCTTAATTTTGCCTTCTAGACCATCTTCAAACTCAATATCAATACGGAAAGGCGACCTAGCAGTATTTCCGGTAAACTTATTGCGGAATTCAAATTCCCCATATACTGCCAAATTATCATCATTGGCAATTATTCCATAGGGATATGGCGAAGTTTTACCCTTAGCAGCAGTGTACTCATCTGTGTTGGTGATGAAGGAAACTATTTCAAAGTTATTGAAAAAGTCTTTGTAAAAATCAACTACTCCATCCGGCCCAACAAAGTTGTCACTAAATGGAATCAAGTCACGAGTTTCATGAGCTACAGATGCATCTGTGTAAGCATTGGTGTCTTGCTGAGTAGTTTCTGTTGTATAACCACCAATTCGAGGAACGACTTTGACATCGTAAAGGTTAAATATCCCTTTGGATGGGTCAGACGTGAGAAAGTTGAGTCCTTTCAGTGGTAAACCACCTTTGGAATCTGAATATTTTGTAGGTGTCTTAGAGATAAGACTTTCTGGGCCTGTTTCATCTCCTCTACCTAACCTTTCTTCACCTCCACGGATAAAGATAAATCGCCCATTGTTAGCAAAGAAATTAGCCGCTTTTTCTGATATAGTGCCGTCTTTCTGCGCTTTAAAGAAATTTTCTAATAGCTGTATATGCTTTTGTTCTTCCAAGCTGTATCCAGTCATATGAATAGATAAACTCCGTCTAGTTTGTTGTGTGTGCTTTCCTGGTAAACACCATGAATTACAGAGATTTCTAAAGCGAAAAAACCCATCAAAGCTTTATCCCAAAGTTTCCCAGTTCTGTTGCATCACTAAAGAGGAAATATCTGGAATACATTTGAGATGGTATTGGGGTTATATAGACTACAGACCGAATGTGCTGTATTTCTGAAATCTACCAGAATAAATTTATCGAGAGCCTAAACCCTTATTTTTAAGGATTCTTTTACTGGCAACTTCTTGACCGTGGAATTTTACTGTGTTATTTTGTGCATCTGAACCTCGCAATTTGTGCTAAAAAGCAGCAGTAAGAATACAAAATAAAAATTTTTAACGCCAATTCCCGCCAAGTAGACAACACATTCAAACCCCAAAAATTAGATGTTTTTGAGGTTGATTAATTGGAAATTCTGAATTGGCATAACTCACCATTATTTAAATTATCAACACATAAAAGCAGATTTATGCAATGAGTAATAAAAAAATTCATGCTGTTTTGCGGCTGTTCTAACTTCAGTCCTGACATTGAACTTGTAGAGGACATATAGAGAGTTTTAAGTAGTTGGACAGAATTAATTCACAATGTCATTGCGAATGAAGCGAAGCGGAATGAAGCAATCCTAGCCCTTGCGATTGCTTCGCTCTGCTCGCAACGACTGTAAATATTTTTGTTCAACTACTTAGTATTGATATTTTTTAAATAGTTAAATGGTTAAATAGTTAATTATCTATAAATTATTTAATTAAATAACTCTTGAGTTATACTCCTAATAAACTGTTAATACGCGTATAAAAAACAAAAGCCCGGCTAAGCGGGCTTAAAAGTTTAATCAAATTCACAATTGAATTTGTAATAATAGCAAACTCACAAATTTGAGATTAGGCAAACACAAATTTAGCGCTTTCGGTTTGTAGTTGAGCTTGGGTAATCCCCAAGAATGTGGCAACATTAGTACCTTTCACAGCTAGAATGGCGTTGCTTTGAGCATCTTGACTAAAGGTAAGGTCAGTTTTTAGATAGCCACCAATTTTCACAATATCTGTACCTAGTACAAAATCAGTGATGGTGTTCGCAGCAGTTGGGATTTCTGTATTCACCAGCCAGAACTCATCGATACCAGCACCACCGGTAAGGATGTTATTACCGTATATCAGAGTCTTGTCTTGATCGCCGATCTGAATAAATATGTCATTACCTTCACCACCCAGAGCGCGATCGCCTGCACGCAGGAAGAATGTATCATCGCCAACGCCACCAGAGATGCGGTTACCACCTTGACCATCAGTAGCATCGAAGGTGTCATTACCTGAACCACCAAACACGCGATCGTTCTTGCCTACATATATCTCATCGCCGCCACTACCACCAAAGAGGCGATTACGCCCAGTTTTGGAAGTGCTGAGATCGACATAGTCATCACCTGCGCCAGTGAATACGACGTTGGCGTTACCATCAAAATTATTCGATCCGGCAGTGAGATTATCTGCATTTGGTGTGCCAATATTGAGGCTGGCGATAAAGTCAGATGCATCAAACTGAACTGATCCCTTAACTACAGCTAAGACTTCGTTAGTTGTAGTTACTTTGATTTCTACATTTCCGCTAGTGGGAGTAATGGTTAACTGACTAAAATTCAGGCCTTTGAGCAGTTTAATTTTGTCAGTACCTTTTTCAAAGTCATTAATTGTGTCAGTTCCTTCACCCGCAGCTAAAAGAAAAGAATCTTTTCCTCCACCACCGATCAAGGTATCATTTCCTTTTCCACCATTGATTGTATCGTCACCCTGATAGCCATATATTTGGTCGTTGCGATCGCCACCAGTAATTTCATCTCCGCCTGTGGTGCCAAAGGTAAAATCAACGGTTTGATCTGCACTCAAATTAGCAGTCCAAGTCCCGCTTTTACGAGCAGCGATACTATAAGAATAGGCATCTTCATAGAAATGGATAAAATCTACTTTGCCACTGGTGGGGTTGACGTGAAAGTCGTAGGCAAAGGGCACATCATGAACGTTTTTGGTATTTTTATCGCGATATTCAAACCGTCCAAATAAGGCTACATCTGGCCCATTTTGGAAAACATCATCAATCAAAAACTTAGTGACTGAATCTGTTAAGTCGTTAGCTTCGCCAAGACTATTGATAAATGCTTGAGCACCTGCAATCCCTTCCCATTCTTGAGTGGGAGGAGTAATGCCATAACGCTCGTGAGAGAAGGATACAGAGTAACCGTCTATATCTGAATTGTATTCTTCAAAATACGAGTTTTGGCTTTCAATGATGATGTATTTAACATCACTGGCGAAATTATTAGCAATGTAGTCTATGATGGTGCCGTTGCCAAAAGCGTTAAAGAAGCCGAGAACTGTTTGGCGATAAGCTGCTTCTGCTTGTGCAGTAAAGTTTGCTGCTTCAGAATTGTCTGTTGGGTAACCTCTAAAAGCCGGAAATTCCTGTAAAACAGTAGATTTAGTCTGAGGGCCAGCTTCAATAAAGTCATCTGCAGTAATCTTGGTAGCATCAACATTTTTCAGAAGTGCTAGCTTTTCACTTGTGCTAGCAAGACTAATCGCTGTATCAGCACCCTGCTGCTCAATTTTGAGCATACTAAAGGTGATTTTAGGCGCTAATTCAGTAACATTTATTCCATCTGTCGAATCTAAAAGCGCTGGTGCTCCCACTAACTTATCTACACCATCGACAAAGTCTGTAACTGTCAAGAATCCTTCGTCTGTGGGTTTAGCAACTTTGGCATCGGAGTACAGCACGAAGAAATCATTGCCAGCTCCCCCAGTAGCAGTATCAAAACCAATACCACCCCAGAGAATATCATTACCATCACCACCAGTTAGAGAATCGTTACCACTACCACCGTTGAGGTAGTCATCACCGCTACCACCAGTTATAGTGTCATTACCTTGGTAACCATAGATGACATCCCTGAGTTGGTTGGGATTACTGTCACCATTTAAAGCTTCGCTGGCTCTAGTACCCCAGCGAATATTGACGGGATGGATTGCGCCTAGAGGACTGTTAGCATTTTGCTCCCATAGGTTGACACCATACTGTCCTTGCCAAGTACCACCTTCACGGGAGCCGGCTGCGTAAGCAAAAGAGTTGTCGTAATAATGATATAGCTGTATTTTGCCATCATTACTCATCGTAATGTTGATGGCAAAAGGAGTACTAACAAAGTTACCTGTACGCGAGTGAACGTACCGCAGGTAGCCGTAAACTGCGACTTTATTACCTTCGGCTATGTATTTTAGGTCATTGAATTGGAAGAACTTGCTATTAAAGTCAAAGTCAGCTTCTAAAGCAGTGATAAAATCCTTAACACCCGCGGGGCCGATGTATTCTTTAGTCTCTGGAACTAGAGCATTGCGCTCGTGAGAGAATCGATCGTCAGCATAAGCATTGGTATCATTGAGATTTTTCTGTGGTGTTTCTCCACCAGGAATAGCTAGTTGAAATACCTTATTACCGTTTGCGTCTAAGCCATCGTATAGTTCTTGACCACCACGGACGATGATAAATCTGCCATCGGATGTGACATTGCTATCAATGTATTGATTGAGTGCTGTAGCATTTTTCTGGCGAAAAGACGCGAAAAAGCCTTTAACTACATTGATATTGTTTTGTTCTTGGGTAGTGTAAGCCATATCATCCTCTTTGTTGAATATTTCAGAGAGTTTACAATGCTAAAAATTTGCTGTTTCTCAAGGATTTTTCCCGAAAAATCTTCATAGAATAACCTGTTTTGATGGAAATTTGCATGGTAACGTTGCAAACTACCACGCTGGTAAATAGATAGATGGATTTTGAGTACATTACCTACTAAAAGTATTTTGCTAAAATTTTGGCTCTGAACAACTTAGTATTTAAACACCAATCTCAAACTTACAAAAAGATTGCTGAAAATTTTTAATTTTATAATGGGTTTTAGCTGGGGATCTAAAACCTAAAATTGCTAAACACCAGGAAAAATCAAAAATATAAATAGCATCTTCTCTATTAGTTTGAATTTGTTTAGACGCTGTCTATATGTTGTCAAGCTGCAAATAGCATACTATGTACTAAATAACCAAATTTACCAGTCATGGGTTTAGTGTGGAATTGTGCTTTTGCTTGGGGATAGTGCATTTAATTGCACAGATCAGTCAGACACACATTGCAGAGTATTCACATTTTCCTTTGATGATGTTCCGAACAAGCGCAAATACTCAATACCTTTAACTAGGCTTTTACCATCTCAAGCATCAGCTGGTTTTATCGCTGATGCTTAGGTAATCGATGTGCTTTTAGCTTGATATTTGATATCTTCAATAGTGTTAATAATGTAATTGAGTGACCTTGTCGGATAGATGCTGTCAATACAGCCAGAATTATAACATTTATGATACCTATGAACGCTATAGACTTTGATCTCTATGACAAGGTGTCTGAGATTTTTCTCGAATAGCTTGCTGGCAATCGGTTTGTTGACGATATTGAGGAATGATTTACCTAAGTGGTGCCATGATAATTATTGATGAGCTAGTAATTACTGATACAGGTATAATCTAACTGAGATGTACTGCTTAATTTATGTAAATTTAAGCATGAAAACCGACTGGTTTGGTAGCTTCTATATCTAATTACATCACCAGGGCGGCAAGATGCCAACCCCAAAAAAGTTGCATTTTATAAAGTATTAAAATTCATAAAGTATCAGTAACATCACGGAGATAAATATAAAGCAAATTTAAAGAAGTTGCATTGACATCGAATCAAACCTAGAAAATATGCAGAGTTTGAAGATTCGCGCTCATGCGGCTATCAATGCCAACTTTATTAAAAATTTATATAAGTGCTTACGCTGATGTTACAGTAAATAATATTACTAAATAGATATTTTTCTATGCAGTTATGTATTTGCGATCGCAGCCTCTGAGAGTTAGCGAATTTCATTTGAATGGGGTATACCCATTAGGGGCAAGATACTGGTTCTATAAGAGTTAGATGATGAGTTTTTGTAGCTAATTGACCTTTATCTGTTGTGATCATTGACTATAAAGAATTATTCAACTCTAGCAAGAAGGGAAATGAAGTTATTTTTGCATTCAACAGGGGGTTTTTGATGGCTCTATCTCCCAAAGACGCGATCGCAAAGAGGGAGAAAAAATTATTCGCCATCACTATCAAAAACCGTTACTAGCAAGCGATAGACTAGATAGTCAGTTAACGACGAGTTATTTTTCTTTACTATTCAGACATCCTAGACTACTGTATGATTTGACAAAGGTATATCTTGCAACTTATAAGGATGTCTGGAAGGCTTTAAGAGGAGACAATTAAATACTAAGTGAACTAAGTGATAGCGACTGTAATAGCCGCCCAAAAGACTAGTAAATAATGCTTCTCAGATATCCTATTAAAGACTCATGAGTGGGTGCTTGTGAATTCTGTGGCAAAGATTTAAAAACAGGTGTGAGAATTCCATGTTGAATAATTTAACTCATTGGCAAGCTAAACTAGCTGCATTAAAAGCTGTATGGATTGCTGTGCTGCTCTCTTCGGGTGTGATAGCCAACCCTCTACAAGTATTAGCTCAGGCTGAGGGTGATGCAGTAAATAATATTAAATCAGAGAATACTAGTACAGTAGAACAGCCACTGACTACTCCTCCGCAAACTGTAGTCGATCAAAATCCTTTAAATCACTTAGATCCGTCAACCGACTCTAGTGCGGCTGAGAACAAACAGGACTTAGGATCGCCTCTAACAATATCTGATCTCACCCCAGTTGATGGGGTGAGTCAGTTTAGCTCTCATGCTGCTGACCTCAGCTTAACCCCAGGTGAAGAGAATACTAATAATGATATGGAGCAAGTCAACTCCGTATCGCAGTTACGGGATGTGTCACCAGGAGATTGGGCTTTTACCGCTTTGCAAAGCTTAGTAGAACGTTATGGCTGTATTGCTGGTTATCCGAGTGGGACTTTTTTGGGTAATCGCGCCATGACTCGCTATGAATTTGCGGCGGGTTTGAATGCTTGTTTAGAAAGAGTTCAAGAGTTAATTTCTACAGCTACCTCCGATCTAGTAAAAAAAGAAGACCTAGGAACCTTACAAAAGTTACAAGAAGAATTTTCCGCTGAACTAGCAACTCTCAGAGGACGTGTAGATCAGTTAGAAGCACGAACCACTAAACTGGAAAACCAACAATTTTCTACCACTACCAAGCTATTTGGTTTTGCTTGGATGAACTTAGCAGCCGGGTTTTCTGGAGGTGGTGTACAGAAGGAGACGGGAAACCGGGTAGTTAGAGGAAGTAGCGATCGCGAAATTATCAGAGTTGACGATCCCAACACTACACTCACAGGCTTAGTCTGGTTAGATTTTGTCACCTCTTTCACAGGTAAAGATAGCCTAGTGCTACAACTGGCGATGGGTTCTAGCAACGGATTTCCTGGCCCCTTAGCTAACTCCTATGCTTCTGCTGGTTTAGATTACTCATTTGCTGATTTTACTACTGGGCCAGGGGCAGCGAATGCTTTTGAAGTGACGATTCGAGAACTTTACTATCAATTTCCCGTCAGCAATAATCTTCAGTTAGTAGTTGGGCCTAGATTTAACTTCTTCCGCTTCTTAGAAGGAAACCAATTTTCCTTTGCTTTCACCCAAGGGCCACCAATCTTTAACTACATTACCTTCAACTCTGCCAACAGTACCTTAGTCAATGCTATTGACCGTGGTGCTGGTGCAGTAGCAATGTGGGATATCAACAAGAATTTTCTGCTCAAACTGGCTTATCTTGGTGAGACTGATGAATATTTACCTAGTCCACCATTTAACTCTGCTAGCAATCCGCTTCAGGGTTTATTTGGCGGGACTAACACTCTGACAGCTGAACTAACTTTTAGACCAAGTAATACTTCTAATATCAGATTTCTTTACACCCGTACAAATATTGAAGGCTATCGGTTTAATCGAGATGGTGTGAGACAACTTGGTTATGGACTCACAGAACCCTTTTATGGCGTAGCCGATGACGGTTTTGGTGGTGATCTCAATAATGGCACAGCAGATACCTTCGGCATTAACGCTGATTGGCGAATTACCCCTAAATTTGGCATTTTTGGTCGTTATACTTACGGTAGCACCGCTATTCGTCCAGTCAATCCCAATATCCCTAGAGGAGAAATCAATACCCAGTCATTCCAGTTTGGTATGGCTTTCCCAGATTTAGGTAAACCAGGTGCAATGGGACAGCTTTCTTTCCTCATCCCAATGGATATTTTATCGGGTCGTCAGTACCTAGTATCTGGAGGCGGTAACGGTGGTACTTGGTATGAAGTTGAGGGCAGTTATTTCTTACCGATATCAAGCAATATCGCCCTTGTTCCCTCTTTTTCTGTCGTATTGAATGCGAATAACTTCGATAACAACCCGACTATTTTTGTGGGTAACTTAAGGACGCAGTTTAATTTTTAATTGGTCAAGGGGTAAGGGGGGAGGGTCAAGGGTCAAGGGGGAAGGGTCAAGGGTCAAAGGTGATACATTCTTTGCCATTACCCATTACCCATTACCCATTCCCCACTATCGGTAGCAATACCTGAAACCTGGTATCCCCTGGTTGAGAGTGGAGGTGGATTTGGCCGTGATGCTTATCAAATATGAGACTATGCACGATATCCAAACCTAAACCGCTACCTTTACCAACTCCTTTGGTGGTGAAAAAGGGTTCAAAAATTCGTGTCTGAATTTCTGGGGGAATACCAGGCCCGTTATCGGCTATTTCTACAATCACATAATTATCTTTTTGATAAGTACGTATCCAGATTTTGCCTTTACCTTCTAACGCATCAATGGCGTTATCAAGCAGATTTGTCCAAACTTGGTTGAGTTCGCTGCCATAGGTATTAATTAGTGGTAAATTTTGACTGTACTCTCTTGTAACAGCAATACCTCCCTTTAACTTATGACCGAGCATTGTTAAAGTATTTTCAATGCCTTGATGTACATCTACTTGATGTTGTAGCAGCGGATTAATATGAGCATAGGATTTGATTGATTGCACTAATTCGGAAATCCTGGCTGTACTTTGTTCAATTTCGCAAATTAGTCCCAGAGTAGTTAAATTTGCGCCTAACCAATGCACAACATCGCTAATGGCTATATCTGGGATTTGATCGGCTAAAGCATCTAATTTGTCAGCATCTAATCCAGCATCAACCAAAGTTGAGGTAATTTCCCAAGCTTGATTTACCTGATGGTCTTCTAGCCAATCTGTAATTTCATCTTCGCGATCGCTTTGGCTAATCAAATCCAGTTTATGTGAAACACGGCTATCTTGTTGCAACTGGGCTAAAAAATCTAGTTGTGCTGGGGTAAATGAATATTGATGAAGACGTAGCGCTAAAGTTTGCGACTCCTGAAACCTTGTTCGTAACTCCTCGGCTACCCTTGCGCCAGCAGCGGCGGGATTTTTCAACTCATGGGCTAATCCGGCGGAGAGTTTACCTAATGATGCTAATTGTTCCTGCTGTTGTAACTGCGATTCTACAGCTTTGGTTCTAGCCGCGAAAGTAGAAAGCACAACATCAGCCAAGGGTGGGAAAGTGGCAATAATTTGTTTAAAAGTCTTGAGTTCTAGCTTTAATACCCGACTAGGCTGAGTTGCATAGCCAGTTGCAAAGGAATCAGCTTCCATTAATATAGACAGTTCACCAATAAACTCACCTCGCTGATGCTTGGCGAGTAACTTTTCTTGTCCCCCCACCTGCTTAGTTACTTGAATTTCTCCATCTAAAACCACATGGAAATCGTAACTATGTTCGCCTTCTTTAAATAGATATTCACCTACATTTAAATCAATCTCAGTCCCATAGTCTTGAAGATGCTGCAACACTTCATCTGATAACTGGGGAAAAAGCGCGATCGCATTGGGTTCTTGCAGCATAGAAAATACCTATATAGAAATTAATTTATAGTTTGGGGATGGGGAATGGGTAATGAGTAATGAGTAATGAGTAATGAGTAATGAGTAATGAGTAATGAGTAATGAGTAATGAGTAATGAGTAATGAGTAATGAGTAATGAGTAATGAGTAATGAGTAATAGGAATTTTCTCCTTGTCCCCAGTCCCCAGTCCCCAATCCCCAATCCCCAGTCCCCAATCCCCAGTCCCCCCCAATCCCCAGTCCCCAATCCCCAGTCCCCAGTCCCCAATCCCCCATCAATCCGTCAACACAACTGGTAGACGAACTTGAAAACAGGTGTTACCAGGACAGGAGGTAAATCGGACATCTCCTTTATGTTTCCCAACTACAGTGCGGTAAACGATATCCAAGCCTAATCCTTTACCTTCGCCTACGCCTTTGGTGGTGAAAAATGGTTCAAAAATGCGCGATTGGATTTCTGGCGCGATTCCTGTGCCATTATCGATAATTTCTATTAAAACTTGGTCGTTTTCGCACTTTGTATGGATACGAAGCTGACCTTGACCTTTGACTGCATCAATGGCATTATCAATCAGGTTAGTCCAGACTTGGTTTAATTCGCTACCATAGGCGCTGATTCTGGGTAAATTGTCATACTCTCTAATTACCGCTACTCCATCCTTGAGTTTATGGTGCATCATCTTTAAGGTACTTTCAATACCGTCATGGACATTCACCTCTTGTAAGGGTGCTTGATCCATGTAAGAGTAGTCTTGCAGAGCTTTAACTAGCTCATAAACACGAGATGAACCTTCGTCTAGTTCGGAGAGTAAGTTTAATCCGCTCAAGCTGGCTTCTAGCCAAGCTAAAATATCGCCTAAAGACTCCGCTGGGACTTGCTGCGTAATTTTACTGATGTCTTTGGCATCTAAACCGACTGCAACTAAGGTAGGCGCAAGTTTCCAGCCATCATTGACACCATTGTCATCTAACCAATCGACCAGTTCATCTTCGCGATCGCATCTTGAAAGGGGAGACAATTGAGTAGTTTGCTGCTGCTTGGCAATCACTTCTTGCTGCAAACCACCCAAATATTCTATTTGTGGCTGGGTAAATTGTCGTTGACTTAGTTGCAACACCAGCGAGGGTAACTGTTGAAATAGCTTTTGCAATTCCCCAGTCCCCCGCCTGACTGCGGCCATCGGGTTATTCATTTCATGGGATAATCCCGCCGCCATTGTGCCTAAAGCCGCGAGTTTTTCCCGCTGCTGAGACATGGATTGTAACTCTTGTACCCGCTGCGCCATCGTTTGCAGAATCAAGGTGGTGACAGCCGGCATAGTGGCTAGCATTTGCCAGAATTTATCTTTGTCCAATTCTAGGATGTGGCAAGGCTGTACAGCTTTGCCACCCGCCCAATAGTGAGTTTCTCCAGTTAAAATTGGCAATTCCCCAAAGAAGGTTTTCGGCCCATAGGTAACTAAGACAATTTCTTGATTGCCTACCTTCTGAGTAACTTGCACCTCACCGTCAATCATAATAAAGACTTGGTCGGCAGGATCGCCCGCAGAACGGTGGATATCACCAGGTTGCAGCCAAATTTCTTTTCCTTGTTCGCACAGCCACCGCAATTGCTCATCGCTTAAGCTGGCAAACAATTCCACTTGGCGTAATTCTTCTATGTCCAGCATTACAACACCTTAGCAAGATACTGGTGGACAAAACTAACACATATCGAGCCTTCACCCACTCCGGAAGCTACCCGCTTTACGGAACCATGATGTACGTCACCCACAGCAAAAATTCCTGGGACGCTGGTTTCAAGTAAGTAAGGGTCTCTATCTAAATTCCAGCCTTTGGGACGTTTACCATCTTTGATTAAATCCGGGCCAGTCAAAATAAAACCATGTTCATCTCGTTCCAAAATGCCATCTAACCAATCGGTATGGGGAACAGCACCGATGAAGATAAATAGAGAGTTAGCTGGGACGGTTTCTTGTTCCCCAGTCACATTGTTGAGAATAGTTAAGGCTTCTAAACTTTCTTCACCTTTGACCTCAACGACGCTGGAATTGAGTTGCACAATAATATTGTCTGTCGCGCCAATCTGATCGACGAGGTACTGGGACATCCCTTTACCCAGATTGTCAGCACGCACTAACATGTGTACTTGCTGGGCATACTTACTGAAATGCATCGCTGCTTGTCCGGCGGAGTTAGCACCGCCCACAATGTAGACTTTTTCGTTACTACATTCCATTGCTTCGGTCATGGCTGCACCGTAGTAAACGCCCCGACCTGTGAGTTTTTCGATTCCAGGGACATTTAACCGCCGCCAAGAGACACCCATCGCCAAAATTAAGGCATGACAAGCGATTTCTGAGCCATCTTTGAGCAGTGCATAACGATAGTTACCGTTGGTACGAATTCCTGCTACTTCTTGGGGTGTGAGAATTTCTACACCAAAGCGTTTAGCTTGGGTAACGCCGCGTCTGGCTAAATCTGCACCACTTAAACCAATGGGGAAGCCGAGGTAGTTTTCAATCCGCGAACTGGTTCCCGCTTGTCCGCCAGGGGCTTCGCGTTCAATCATCACTGTTCGCAGCCCTTCAGAAGCGCCATAGACTGCGGCTGCTAACCCAGCAGGCCCGCCACCAACAATTGCTAAGTCGTAGAAAGGCTGTTTAGCTTGGGTTTGCAATCCCACTTTAGCTGCAATTTCAATATTGCTGGGTTTAGCTAAACGCTCGCCATCTGGCAAAATTACCAAAGGTAATTCGGCGTTATCTACGCCACTATAGTTAACTAACTCTTGGGCTTCTTGGTCTCTTTCAATATCTAACCATTGATAAGGAACGTGATTGCGGGCGAGGAAATCTTTGATTTTATGGGAATTAGGCGACCAACGATGACCAATTACGCGAGTTCCCTCAAAAGGTGGACGATAAGAAGCGAACCAATCATCTAGCAAATCGTTGAGAATAGGATACAACCGCTCTTCTGGTGGATCCCAAGGCTTAGTTAAGTAGTAATTAATACTTGTCTTATTAATGGCTGCGATCGCGGCATCGGTATCTGCATAAGCTGTCAGCAAGGCGCGTTTCGCTTCGGGGAAGATAGCAATTGCTTGTTCGAGAAACTCTACCCCAGTCATTTGGGGCATTCGCTGGTCAGCCAGAAATAGTGCTACTGTTTCATTACGTAATTTTAATTCTTTGATGGCCTCTAGTGCTGCTGCGCCTGAATCTGCACGTAAGATCCGGAAGCGATCGCCATATTCCTTCCGTAAATCCCGCGCGATCGCTTGTAAAACCTGAGGATCATCATCCACGGTCAGAATCATTGGTTTAGCCATAAAGTTTACCTATGTTGTTATGTCTTTACTTATTATTAATTGCCGTGGGTTTTAATTTATAAAATTGGGGTTGGGGAATGGGTAATTGGTAATTGGTAATTGGTAATTGGTAATGGGTAATGGGTAATGGAAATTTCCCCCTCATCTCCCTCATCCCCCTCATCTTCCCAGTCCCCAATCCCCAATCCCCAGTCCCCAGTCCCCAGTCCCCAATCCCCAATCACCTACACCCCATTCATCGCCCGCCAAACCTTCTCTGGTGTCAAAGGCATATTTAGATGCTTGACTCCTAAAGGACTAAGAGCATCACAAACAGCATTGACGATTGCAGGTGCTACGGGTGGATTGCTGACATCCCCAGCTCCTTTGGCTCCTAGTGGATTGTGAGGTGTGGGGGTGACGGTACGCGCCAGTTCAAAATGGGGTAAATCGGAAGGTTTGGCGATCGCATAACTGGTGAGGTCGTCTGTGAGGATTTTGCCAGACTCATCATAAACAGTTTCTTCAAATAAAGCTTGGCTAATGCCCAGGTAAATATTGCCGTGGGTTTGACCATCAACAATCATCGGATTGCCCACATTGCCAAAATCATTGACTGCGACGTAGCGCACTACTTCAACTTCACCAGTTTCTTGATCGACTTCCACGACGGCAATATGAGTACCAAAGGGATAGCTAAAATCTGGTGGATCGAAGAAGGTAATGACTTCTAAGCCTGGTTCCATTCCTGGTGGTAAATCCCAAGCATACCAAAGAGCTAAAGCTATATCCTGTATAGTCTTAACCTGATCTGGTTGATTTTTCGGATAGAATTTACCGTCCTCAACAATAATCTCATCCTCTGGAACTTTGAAGATATGAGCTGCCATTTTCCGGGCTTTTTCGTTAATCTTTTGGGCAGCTTTGTAGACTGTTGCACCTTCAACGCTGAAGCTACGGGAACCATAGCTACCCTGAGCGTAAATAGCACCTCTAGTATCGGAATGTATTACTTCAATACGTTCAATATCAATCCCTAGCTCTTGGGCAGCAACTTGAGAGAAAGTGGTTACATGACCTTGACCGTGGGGCTGACTACCTGTAATTAAACTAACATCACCTGTGGGATGTACGCGCAGGTGAACGCTACCCCAAGTACTACCATTGAGACCAATATCTGTAGCCATAATTGGCGAAGGGCCAACACCAGATATGGCAACAAAGGAACCAATTCCGACACCTAAATATTTACCTCGCGCCTTGGCTTGTTCTTTGAGTTGGGGAATATTTTTGTAATCCACCATTTCTAAGGCTTTATCAAGGGCGACTTGATAATTACCAGAGTCATAAGTCCAGCCCAAACCGTTCTTGTAAGGGAACTTATCAGGAGGAACCATGTTTTGACGGCGGACTTCGGCTGGATCTAAACCAATTTCATCAGCAAAGAGGTCAACCAAACGCTCAATTACACAGTGGGCTTCTGTCCGTCCCGCACCGCGAATTGGGCCTGTTTGGGTAGTGTTGGTGAATACGCAGTAAACTTCATAAAAAGGATGCTCAATAGCATAAGCCCCTGAGATGCTACGACCTGTCAAACTTGTAGGCGCGCCAGGGCCGTTGGTACCAGAAAATGCCCCTAGATTGGCGTAATTGGTGCAATAGAGGGCTGTAATTTTGCCATCTCTGTTACCTGCGAGGGTGGCATACTCTATATGATCATGGGAATGGACGGTTGTACGTGCTAACCCTTGACGAGTATCTACCCACTTGACAGGGCGACCCAGTTCTTTAGCTAAAAACAGTGTGATGGCTGTGTCTTGATATAGATATCCCTTAGAACCGTAGCTTCCACCCATGTGGGGAACAATCACCCGCAGTTTGTTAAAAGGAATTCCTAAAACTAATTGTGAGAGCAAAAAGCGGTTCCCGTGGGGAATTTGGGTATTTGTCCACAGGGTATAGTCTCCAGTTTCGGGATTGTAATCTGCGATCGTGGCGCGGGTTTCGCTAGAATTGGCAATCACCCGGGGAATGCGAATTTTTTGCTTTATGACTACCTCAGCAGATGCGATCGCTTTTTCTGTGGCTTCTTTATCTCCATAACTAGCATACTGGTTCAAATTACCAGGTACGTTGTCATATAGTTGCGGTGCATCTGGCTGCAGCGCTTCCTCCGCATCAGTCACAACTGGTAGCGGCTCGTACTCTACCTTAATGCCTTTAAGAGCGTCATATGCTTGTTGACGGGTTTGGGCAACCACCACAGCCACAAAATCCCCTACATAGCGGACTTTATTGATGGCTAAGATAGTTTGACCTGCTGGTATGCCATAGGGATGGGGCGGGAATTTTGCCTCTGCACCGCCAGGATTCATAATCACAGGGAGGGGAAAAATGGCGCTAGTATCGGCTCCTGTAATTACTCGCACCACTCCTGGCATTTTTTCTGCCACACTGGTATCAATGCTCTTAATGAGAGCATGAGCCTCAGTACTGTGCAAAATTGCCATATGTAACATATTTGGCAGAGTGATATCTGCCGTAAATTTGGCTTCCCCGCGCAATAATTCTGGATCTTCCCGCCGTTTAATAGAGGTTCCCAATATTGGTTGAGCCATATTCTCTTTTAGTTAACTCTTCTAAATTAAGGCAATAAAACTATCTTACCTCTTACAGCTTGTGTATCAAGTAAATGATGTGCTTCTCTTGCCTCTGATAAACTCATTGTTTTATCAATTAACGGCTGAATTTTCTTTTCAGCTAACAATTTAAGAAGAGTTGTTAAATCTTCTAAATACCAGCCATGATGTTCTTGTTTAAAAGTAGAAATGGCATAAGTTAAGACTTGTTTATCTTTAGATATTAAATTTAATGCTAAAGATGCACGCCACCAAAAGAATACTTCTTGTAAATCTGGTTCCGCTTGTCCGTACAAAGTAAATGAAGCACCAAAAGTTACTATCCTACCTTTTGGGCGTAAAGTCTGATAAGAACGGAAACAATTTTCTCCGCCAATGGAATCCAAAACAACATCTACGCCATCACCAGTGAGACTCTTAATTTTTTCTTCAACATTGTCATTTTTATAGTCAATAGGAGTTGCTCCCAATTCCTTAATGGTTTCATGTTTTGCCAGAGATGCTGTACCATACATCTCCAGCCCAGCTAATTGACCTAACTGTAGAAATGCTGTACCTACACCTCCAGCAGCAGCATAAAGTAATACTTTTTCACCAGCTTTGACTTCTGCGATGCGGTGCAATATTTGATAAGCTGTGAGGTAATTTAAGATGATAGCTACAGCTTCTACGGGGTCAACTCCATCAGGCATTAATACCAAGTCATCTTCTGATAAATTAATAAACTTTGCATAGCCACCAATCTTAGTTAATGCTGCGACTTTTTGACCTACTTGGAATTTTTTGACTCCATCACCGCATTTGTCAATAATTCCGACAATGTCATATCCCGGAACAAATGGAAAAGAGGGAGGATCTACTGGATACACTCCCTCACGCATTAATATATCTGCACTAGAAACCCCGGTTGCTAAAATCTTAATCCGCACTTGTCCAAGTTTTGGTTCAGAAATATCTTGCTCAACTAACTTTAAATTTTCTGAACCGCCTTTAGCTGTCACTAGTACGCATTGATTTTTCATAAGTTGTCAATCCCAATACTAAAGCAAAAGTCCCTGATAATTAAGAACAGAATAACTGTTAATTAAGACGGCAATCAAGCGAGATGATTGTCATCTAGTTGCTTAAATTGACACTTTTACGAAACGTATCAAGGTTGACAATTATCTGGAAATCTTTTCTAGTACTAGCTTTGATTGATATTGTCTTGTCTGCCTATGATAAGTAATTGTTTTATATCAGCATAAATACTTTCATTTATTTAAATAGATGAAAATTTTGGTTTTATATATAACTAATTAGTAATTTATAAATTTTAACAAGATTAATTAATATAAATTAAGTATTTTGTAGTGTGTGTTAGGTGTAAGCCGTAACGCAATACTGCTCGGTTAAGGATTTTTAACTCGGAATTTGGTTTGGGGAAAAAGTGTACCCCTGCGCTTAAGCAAGCTACGCGTAGCGTCTCCGCAGGAGAAAGGGTAAGGGTTAAAGGTGTTTTCTTGCCCCTTTTCCCCTTCCCCTTTTGCCCTTAACCGACAAGTATTGAGCCGTAACGCACGAAAAGTTACTCATTGGTAATTTATAAAATTTAAAATCAATTGTTGGGGAAAAAGAAGAAACTCAATTTGTCAATTTATCTTCTTTTTTAGTGTAATTGAATAGTATATTCTTATAAATTTCACCGTCGCAATAACTTCAAGGCAATTTCTCTACCATAGTTACGTGATATCTGTACCCAAAGCTTAGTTAAGGACTCTATTAAAGGAGCAGTATTTAATAGTCCTGCATCCACTACATCAAAACCAAGTTCTTCTCCCAATTGGGTAACTATGGCTTTAGCTTTTGGGTCATCGCCACAAATAAAAGTGCTAGCATCCTCAGATCCAAACTTTAAATTAGTGAGATTATTTGCCCCTAGAGTACTGAACGCTTTTATTACCTTAGCTCCAGGGAGTGCCCTAGCAATATCCTCAGCTGCTGAACCAGTAGTATCAGGAGGCGGGGGTATCATGCGATTAGTGCTGTCAATGAGAATTTTATCGCTCATCAGCCCTTGAATTTCTTGTAAAACTGCTGGTACGTTTTGCCAATGTACAGCCAGTAACACCACTTCTCCAAAAGAGACAGCTTCTTGTAAACTACCTGTGTGAACGCTAGATCCTAACTCATTCAATAAAGCTTTCACCTTGTCGCTCTGAGGTTCTCGCACAGCAAAAAAAATCTCATGTCCCTTTGCTGCCCAGATTTTACCCAGATTACCGCCAATATTACCTGCACCGAGAATTCCGATTTTCATGATTGACTATTAACTCATTTGACGATTGTTCGACTTGCAGCACAATTTTTCCCCGAGTCCCGCCATTCTCAATCAATTCGTGCGCTTGACGAGTTGCAGCCAGAGGTAAGACTTTACCAACAACAGTTTTAATTTTGCTGCTATCTAACAGTGCTGCGATTTCTGTTAATTGCGAAGCTTGAGGCTGCATCACCAATCCCACCGCACGAACGCCTTTTTCTAGTGCAGTCGCTTGAGAGGGAGGAAGAGAGGAAATTAATGAAACCAAAATGCCATTAGGTTTAATAACTCCCCAAGAACGTTCCCGCGTATCGCCACCGATTGTATCTAAAACCATATCTACATTGCTGACAACATCTTCAAATTTGGTGGTTTTATAATCTATCACCTGATCAGCGCCTAATTCTTTGACAAACTCCAAGTTATTAGCTGATGCTGTACCGATGACTTTGGCTCCTTTTAACTTAGCCAACTGTACAGCAAATATCCCTACACCACCTGATGCTGCATGAATGAGTACGGTTTGCCCTGGTGATACTCCCGCGACATCAAATAAAGCTTGCCATGCTGTCATAGCAACCACGGGAATAGATGCAGCTTGAACATAGTCGAGGGTTTTTGGTTTTGCAGCTAGCTTTTGCGGTTGCGCGATCGCATATTCGCCGTAAGCACCAGAACGGCTTACTTCTGCAACTCCATAAACCTCTTGACCTAAATGAAAGTTTTGCACTGCTGACCCAATAGCCGCAACTTTACCTGATACATCCAATCCCAAAATGAAGGGTTTTGGATAATCAAAAATCGCTTTCATGCGACCTTCGCGGATTTTACAATCTAGGGGATTTACTCCAGCAGCATGAACTTCAACTAAAACTTCTTCTGGGCTAATTCCAGGAAGAGGTGCATCTTCATAAACAAGTACCTCTGGTTTGCCGTAGGCATGAGTGCGTACTGCTTTCATAAATTTTCTTAAATCTTCATTGCTAGCGGAAAATCACGCCACTGGCGTGATTTTCCTGGGTAATGCTTGACTATCTGGCGTGAATTGGTTTTTCATTGTGAGATAGCCTTCCACCGCTGCGCCCGCTTCTGAGGGCAATCACTTCAGCCATAATTGAAACTGCTGTCTCTTCTGAGGTACGAGCGCCAATATCTAGCCCAATGGGGGCAGAAATCCGGTTAATTTCTGCCTCAGTCAGCCCAGCTTCTTGAAGACGGCTGATTCTATCTTTAGTAGTTCTACGACTACCCATTGCCCCAATATAAGCGGCTGGTGTCTTCACAGCGCTAACTAAAGCGGGGACATCAAATTTGGGGTCATGAGTGAGAACAACAATCATAGTGCGGTGGTCTACATGAGCATTTTCTAAGTATTTATGGGGCCATTCCACAATCACTTCATCAGCTGCAGGAAAGCGGGCAACTGTGGCAAAGCTATCGCGCGCATCGCAAACAGTCACCCGGTAACCCAGAACTTTAGCTAAGACAGAGAGCGATCGCGTGAAGTCAATGGCACCAAAAATCATCAAGTGAGGTGGTGGAGCAAAAGACTCTATAAAAACTGTGACCTCTGCTTGCCGACATTCTTCATTTAAACTAAAGTCAGACAATTTAGTCAGCCCTTGATGCAACATTCCTTGAGCATCATCAGCCACTATGCCATCAATCTCTGCATTACCGAGGGAACCCAAGCGATCGCCCTTTTCCGTGACAATCATCTTGGCTCCTGCTTGCATTCCCTCAACCACTGTACAGATAGCTATGGGTGTCTGTAATGATTGGCGAATTGCTTGGAAAATATCCCTCAGACTGAGATTACTGCTATGTAATTTGTCTGAGAACTGCTGGATAAAAATTTGAATTGTACCGCCGCAGGTTAAGCCAACCGATAGACCCAATTCATCACTGACCCCATAACTTACCAGCCGTGGTTCGCCTGATTGGATGACTATCAGCGCTTCTTCTACCACGGCTGCTTCTACACAACCACCGCTAACAGAACCGAGAACTTCTCCAGCATCGTTAACCGCCATTACAGCACCGACTTCCCTAGGGCTGGAACCTAAGGTGTTGACCACAGTCGCTAATGCTACAGTATGTCCGAGATTTAGCCATTGTTCGACTTCATCTATTACTTCTTTCATCGGTGCTTTACCTCGATTGCTATTGCTGTTTTAGCTGCTCCAAGATACCCGGTAACATTCCTGCCAGTTGTTTTTCTAATCCTTTAGGGTCTCTGAGCAGTTCAGCTGCCAAGTAAGTTGCTTGGTCGCCTGGATAGACATCTTCAACTTCATTAATGACAGCATCTAAAGCTACTCTAACAACTTCTGCGGGTGCAACCTTTGGCGGTGGATAATCCTTAGCAAATGCAGTATCGACTGTACCAGGCATCACACCAACAACTAATGTTCCCTGGGCTGCTAATTCTGCGCGTACACATTGAGTTAGGGATAGTTCTGCAGCTTTAGAAGCACAGTATGTACCCATAAAGGGGAGATTAATTTTACCTAATAAAGAAACGAGGTTAACTATCACTCCCCCGCCATTCGCTTTCAGTACAGGAGCAAAGGCGCGACACATCGCCATCGTACCAAAGTAGTTGGTTTCCATTTCCTGGCGCGCACCATCAATGTCTGGCGCAGAAATTACTCCTTGGTCACGGGTAATCCCAGCATTGTTGATCAGTACATTGACATCATGGTATTGAGCAGCTGCTTCATTAACTTGAGCTAGGTTAGTAACATCAAGTTTGATCGGCACAATTTTGTCGGGATTAGCAGCCTTCAAATTTTCCAGAGCCTCTACTTTACGAGCTGCGGCGTAAATTTTCGCCACACCTGCTGCTAGTAATCCTTGAATGAACTCTTTTCCAATACCACCACTAGCACCCGTGACTAGAACTACACTACCTTCAAGTTTCATAGCTTTATTTGCTCCATATTATTTCTATTTAGAGAACAGAGAATAGGGCGTAATTTAGAATATTATTTGTCTCCCGCATCTCTGCCATCACCATTACCTAGCTTTGCTGTAATTTTTCAGCCGCATATTTAATGGCACTAACAACATTTTGATAGCCTGTATCTCGTGAGTAAATCCCATCTAACCAAGCACGAATTTCTGTTTCTGTAGGATTGGGATTTTGTTGTAAGAGATCCATTGAAGACAAGATCATTGCTGGCGTACAAAAGCCGTTTTGCACTGCGTGCTTTTCCCAGAATGCTTCTTGAATAACGCTCAGTTGTCCATTTTTAGCAATACCTTCAATGGTAACAATATCGCCACCATCTGCTTGTACTGCTAGCACAAATGAGCTTTTTACCGATACGCCATTGAGTAGAATTGTACACACACCAGAAGTTGAACCGCCATCATCTTTTGTACCTGTTAAACCCAGATGATCTCTAAGAAAATCTAATAACAGTAAATTGGGTTCAACATCTGCTGTATATTTCTTACCGTTAACCGTCAAGGAAATTTCCATACCTGCTTATACTAACCTCGCTCCACCATCTACATCAATAACCGCACCAGTTGTAAACTTATTGTTGATTAAATATAGAACTGTCTCAGCAATATCTTCTGGTTGAGCGATCCGCTTTACAGGTAGAGAATCAGCTACATAATTAAAGTAGTTTTGCCGTTGTTCTGTTGGCATTCCTTCATAGAGAGGAGTTGCTACTAAACCAGGAGACACAACATTTACGCGAATTGGGCTGAGTTCAACTGCTAAAGAACGAGCTAATGCTTCCAGCGCTCCATTCACAGATGCCATGATAGAAAGATTAGGTACCGGTTTTTGCGATGCATACCCAGAAAAGAAGATGATCGCACCACTAGATTTTAGTTGGGCTGCAGCATATTTAGCTGCATAATAGTGCCCCCAAAATTTATTTTCAAATATCTGGCGGGCTACTTTGGAATCTAATTCTAGAAATGCACCCATAGCTTCCACAGAAATAGTGATGACTAAACCATCAAAACTACCAACTGTGGAAAATAATTTTTGCACTTCTTCTTCATTGGTGATGTCTAAGCTAAAGGTAGTTACCCGTTCACCAATCTCAGCTTGGGCAGCATTTAATTTGGCCGCTGAACGACTAGCAATTACGACATTGCCCCCTGCAGCCACAACTGCTTTTGCAGTTGCTAATCCAATTCCAGAACTACCACCAATGATGACTATTTTTTGATTGGTTAAATCCATGATTTCGGTAATAAATAGATAGTTATAATTGCTGAGTCAATAAAGTACTCAGCAATTATTTACTCTGTACATCCTCTACCCAGGACTTACCCATTAAGACGCTACCTGCTAACGTACTTATAGGTTAACAACATCTGTGATGGTATTTAACTCAGCACTCAGTAACTAATCTAAGCCACTGTGCCATCGGGATATTGAGTCATTCCAGCAAAGTGAATGGCTATTTTGCCATCTCTTAAAACCCAACTATCGGCAAAGCGCATCTTAGCTTCTTGTCCGCCAGCCTGCAAAGTAATAGCTTCAACAATCATTAGGGTTTGGGGATTTTCTGTTTCTGCCCAAAAAGCAATATCTGTTTGTAACCCTTCAATTCCTAGGATGCCTTTAAAATGTTCTTCTAATTCTTTGCGTCCGCGGAAATATTTAGGAACTTTCTCAAAGCTACTAATTAAAACAGCATCTTCAGTATATTGATTTAATAATGCTTCAATATCCTTTTTTAGGATTAATTGAATGTGTTCTTCGTATAGTCTTCCTAAAGCGGTATCGGGAGGCTTACCCATATTTTCGATTCTCCGTAAATTTTTTGATTACACAAATCTTTTAGACTAGATAAAAAGAACTCTTAACAGACAAAAAAAGCAGATAATTTCAGCTTTATTCTGTATATAGAAGCAGCAATAGATGAGATTTTTCCCATGCTCTTAGGGACAATTTATTGTGCTAAAAATCTATCTAATATTCTGTTTTTCCAGTTATCTGTTAAGAGTTCTCTATTATTTACAATGTAGCTGAACCCTCGTAGTATTTGAGTTCATCAACTATATAAACAGAGATTACTGGTTTATTAGTTTCGGGCGATCGCTTAACTTCCCAAGTTTGATAAGCATCTAAAACAATGCGTTCGCTGTTAGCGGCTGGAGCCTTCCAAACACTAGCTTCCCATTTCACAACCACCTGTACATCTGCTTTTTCGGCTGTCGCAGATTTGACTGTCACTTCTTTGACTGTATGAACTTCATCAAAGAAAATATTGATGACGCGATCGTACCAACCGCTATATCCTTCAAAGCCTTTAACTGTGGCTTCAGGAAACCTCAATTCTACGTCTGATGCCAACAGAGGAGCATATTCGTCTACAGGAACGTGAATGTCTAGTTTTCTATACCAAGCTTTTGCAAATTCTAAAATTTCTGGTTGAGTTAGTGGTGCTAGCTCACTCATGATTTATTTCCTTTATTGAACAGTTAATTACTCAAAAGTTGGGATGTTGCTACAGAACCGCAGATTTAATCAACGCAACAGATTTACAACTTAAATGAACCTTCGTAGTACTAAAACACCTTACCAGCCCAGATGGTTATTAAGCATCTCCTAGCCTGTGAGCAAAACCAAAGTGACGAGCCACCTTGCCATCTTGAAGCACCCACACATCACCTACTGCCCACTTACCTGTTTTGGGAGAGGTAATTGTTGCTTGGAAGGAAATTACGTCGTCAGTTTCTAAAAAGTTGTATAAAGAATCAACTTGAATTTCGCCTTGATATTCTAGGTAACCTTCAAAAGCTTTGATTAATGCTTCTCTCCCCTGAATTACATTTGGGGGTGGAGTATCTAAAAAAGGAAAAGCATTATACAGAATTGCATCTTCTGTATAGGTATTGGTCACCATGCCAACCACGTCTTTAGCGACGATGTACTTCATGTGTTCATCGAAGAATTGGCGACCTGGTGTAGTAGTGGTACTCATACTTAAGGCATCCTTATGAAACTAGACTCAAAATCGTGAATGGGGCATGGGGCATTGGGCATAGGGCATGGGGCATTGGGCGTATTTGATTTCTCCTCTGCTCCTCTGCTTCCTCTGCTCTCCTACCCCCTCATCCCCTAGCTCCTTTATTGACCACACCGAATTCCAATCATGTCTGGGCGAACATCACCCTCTAAGACAACATCGATGAGGAAAGGGCCATTGTGTGCTAATGCCTGCTTAATTGCTGGGGCAATTTCTTCTGGCTTCTCGACTCGGACTGCTTCAACCCCCATAGAACGAGCCATTTCATCAAAGCGCAGTACTGGCTTCGACAAATCAAAACTTATGGGAAAGTCATGCTTGGCAACACTTTGTTCTTGCCAGTAAGCTTGAATATTCAATTGCAATAGCTTGTAAGAACGGTTATTGCAAATGATGAATATGGCATCTACATTATGACGAGCCGCTGTCCAGAGAGCTTGGATGGTATACATCCCACCGCCATCACCTGTAAACCCAATCACCTTTTTGTCAGGATTAGCCAATTTAGCACCAATTGCCCCAGGAATTCCCACCCCTAGAGAACCGCCACGGGTGAGAAAATAGTGATCTGGCTTACTGGGTGGTTTGTATCTGACGATATTGGGTGAAGAGGTCAAAGCTTCATCAAAAAAGATTGCATCTTCTGGTAACAGAGGTGCAAGCTCTTCCATAAACCGAGAGAAATGCAGAGGAACTGAGTCTCTGACAGCTTGATCGGCTGCCTTAGCTGCAGCAATCTTGTCTGCTTTGGCCTTACCAATCTCTGCGGCTCTGGTTTGCGCTGCGCTTTGCTCTTGTGCGGTAATGATGTCTTTGATCGCATCTGCTAGTTTAGCCAGTGTCAGTTTGGGATCGCTGACAATCCCTACATCTACTGGGTGGTTCTTGGCAATTTCATAGGCGTTCAAATCAATATGAATCACCTTTGCGCCAGGAGCAAATATATTTCCTAGTTCTGGAAAGACCTCTGGCACCATATAAGTGCCACAAACTAGATTGACATCCCCTTTGGTGGTAATTGGCAGACTACTAGAGCCAAACATATGCCCTGTCGCCCCTTGATATAGAGGGTGAGCATAGCTGATGTTGATTTCTCCAGAGTCTACATCCCAAACCTCTGCCCCTAAAAGTTCAGCTACTTTGGTTAACTCTGCCTGTGCTCCAGAATAAGCAACTCCATCCCCAACAAAAATCATGGGTTTTTTGGCAGATACTAGAGTCTGGGCTACTGCCTTAACTGTCTCATTGTCTGGTGCTACACGAGTAGAGGGAGTCAAGGTAGGTATGATTGGCTCGACTATAGGCGCATCCAAAATATCTTGAGGAAGGCAGAGATAAACTGGCCCCATCGGGGGTGTAGAGGCAATCTTAATGGCTCTGCGGAGCATTCTCAGCAATGAAGATGGCTCATTGACTGTGGCTGCCCATTTTGTGACAGGTTTGGCCATACCGACCAAATCCGCTGCCATTTGAGCATCCATTGCTGTGTATTTGATACCCGCATCTCCGCCGATCACTACTAACGGAGCGTGACCACGCATAGCCTGATAGAGTGCGCCGATCGCATTACCTAAACCAACGCCACTATGAATTTGGACTAATGCTGGCTTTTTGGTAGCTCGAGCGTAACCATCGGCTGTCATCACAGCCACGGTTTCTTGCAAAGTCAGAATGTACTTGAGATCTGGATATTCCCACAGGGCATCCAAAAAACCCTGTTCCACTGTGCCTGGGTTACCAAACATATAGTGGATGCCATCTGCGAGGAATTGCTCAAGAATGGCAAAACGACCAGTTTTTTGAGTCATGGATTCTGTCGTTATTAGTGCTTAGGTCATTGATTGGTCTTGTTTGAGTAGCAAAGACTAATCAGGTTTACCATCCATAACGGGTAAGTCCTTTCTCTAGGACTTCTACTAATATGCGACCGCACTCAACAGAAGAAGCTGTAGAACGACTGGTAATGAAAGGATAATCAACTAAAACGGAGGTTTGGTGACCAACGTTACCGATAAAAGCTCCATCTGGGCCAACAGCGTCACGGAGAATGAATTCTAGAGGGTAGAATGGAGGGCCAAAATTAATATAGCCGTCGCCAAATCCTTTTTTAGAGCCATCAATAGCGTGGGGGCCTTCAAATCCGGTACCGTCTAGGTAGTCGTAATCAATTGGGTGTCCGGTAACGTGCTTACCCCAAATCAAGCTCTTCTTCTCGCGGAAGTCTCTAGCAAATGCTAGACAGGTAACTCCATAACACTCAGCTGCAATAGGTTTGTTGAGTTTGACAAAGCCAAGGATGAGTTCGTGTAGACGGGAATTATTAGCTAAATCAATTAGCGCACCACTACCACCAACGATGACCATCGCGTCGTAATTGACTAGTTCTTCCGCAATAATTTTGTCTATTTTTTGGTAGTAGGCTTCCATATCTCTGAGATATGTAGGAGAGCTAGGATAAGCTCTTAGAGGAAACCAATCAGCTAAACTCTTAGGGCTGTCGAGTCTATCTGACTCATGAACACGGGTGGTCTTTGCTCCCATTTCTTCAGAGGTAACGCCACGTCCTAATGGGGGATCGATATAACCAGGCGCACAACTTACAGATAGTGGTGTTGGTTTTTTGCCGTTGGGGGTGACAAAGGTGATGTTATATCCAGCAGCATCACATGCCTCTAAGGGCCCAATGAGTTCTTCGCCCCAGTAGCCCCACTCTGAAATGATAAAGAGAACATTTTTTGTCATTGTCTTATTTCCTTGTTACGGCTCACAGAAATAGAAATATCACAGTTATGGTATTTATAGTTACAGGTTGTTCGTGAAAAATCCCATGTTTTTCTCAGCACCCTGTTGTGACTATACTACCCTTGCAGGAGACACGACTGCGCCCTCTATCCCACTCCCGTTAGAAGCAGCTGAGTCGCTAGTTATCCTGATCAGGAATACGCATCTACTGCTTTGATACTTAAAGAAAAGTTGATCTTTGGGATTTAGACAAAGCCCACCAGATTACAGGCTTATATGAGAAAAACCATAAAGCCAGATAGTATCTATCTTGTGTATTCAAGTAGGCAACTTATAAGCCTACACTTGCATCCTTCGTGATTTCGGAAAATTACCTCGCCTGATAAAGTGATTTTGTTAGAGGGTAATTTTTAAAACACGCTACTAGAATAATATTTACTTCTCCAGTTTGTCCAATCAGATTCTTAATTTTTTATGTAAATTATGATTTTCTCTTGGAGATAACAAATTGTAAAAGTTGCTTGTCAGAATGACAAAATTGTTATGGGCGATTTGTTGTTAGCCACTCTAGACAGGCCGCGATCGCTTGTTAATTAACTTAATTTTTGGACAATCAAAACGGAAAACTTGTTGACCTAGCTATCTTCGCATAAATCTCATCCAGATGTACAGAAATTATGTACATTTATTTTTGCCAATATAATTCTCAAATTGGCAATATCGCTAAATAGCAATATAGTTAGCTTTGGTTTCTTAGAAGTGGTAAAGAAAGCCAGAGAACAGCAATTTGGAAAATATAGCTGTTCAAGAGAAGATTTGTTTGTCAATGTTAAATTGGGGCTTGAAAGCTTTCAATCTATTCATGAGATTGCTTCTGGCTGCTGTATTTTAATTTTCGGCTAGGGTAGCTGAGCTAAAAAATTATTTTTCATTTCTGCTTAGAAAATTTTTATTTGTCTGCCTTATGAATATTAATAGTTTAGTTAATAATTTTTAATCTATAATGGCAGTGGAATTAACCTAAAGTATCTTGCTATTTAAGCATTATTTAACCCATGAATAAATAACAAGCCATCAAAATATTTTTTCTTGGATTTACAGTTATTTAATTGCTGCTACAGAATTAATTGGCAATTTATGCATTGCCATCGACAACAAGCGATCGCTTTTATTATGAGAGCCTTTATTGAGCAGAATAAATGATATGTATCAATGCCATCTAATGCCGTAAATCACTTACTGAATGAGATAAGAGGAATTTTGGCTACATCTGATTATTCAGTTTTGAAACCATCAAATAGTAATCATTAATTTATTTAATCATGAGCTAATCTTAACCAAAAACTAAAGTGTGATAGTTATGGCAAATAGGCAGTTTATTGTCTCATACAAACAATTGGAAGTATAAAAATCATTATTGAGATGCAACTGCGGTTATCAATAAAAAAGCCTGCTGAACTGACTAATTACAGCAGATATCACTAATGTTACAGAAGCTACCTATCGTCAGGTACACTTCTAATACTTGTCGGTTAAGGGTAAAAGGAGCAAGAAAACACCTTTAACCCTTACCCTTTCTCCTGCGGAGACGCTACGCTAACACCTTTTCCGCAAACCAAATTCCGAGTTGAAAATCCTTGTACTTAATTTAACTTTTTTAAGATAAATTGGTATAAAAAAATACCAATAATCTAAATTTGACATATCAAAGCTTGTGACTGTTTGAAAGGGTAACTTTATTTACGTTGCGCTGTACTAGGAAATAAGTTTCAAGAAAAAACTGACAACCAAACCTTAAAGTTGACCTTGACAGAAGATAATTGATGATTTAGCTTTGTCGCTATTATCTTGCTGAGTGCGATCGCATTTAATTTTCAGGTTGATCACAAAACTTGCTTTTGGACGCTAACTGAACGGTATTGCCTTGGGTAGGGAATTTGTGCATCCGCGATCGCTGGCTCTGCCTTTACCCCCATTTCTCAGAACATAGATAATATAGAAAAGTAGATAAAGCTTAAAAAATATTTACCTAATGCTGATTCACTCCTCTGGCTTGTCCAAGGTCAAAGACTCAGTAAAACAGAAAATTTTCTTCGGCCATGAACCCAGTGCCGAGTTAATCGCCATTCTTACGGTCTACTTTGTCCAAGGCATTTTAGGGTTGGCGCGTCTAGCCGTCAGCTTTTTCTTAAAAGATGAACTGTTGCTGAGTCCCACCCAAGTGTCGGCGCTATTAGGAATAGTTGCCTTACCTTGGATTATTAAACCAGTATTTGGTTTTATCTCCGATGGCTTGCCCATTTTTGGCTATCGCCGCCGCCCATATCTCATTTTGTCGGGGATCTTGGGAACCATTTCCTGGGTAAGCCTAGCAACATTAGTTCATACTACCTGGGCGGCAACACTAGCGATCGCCCTGGGGTCACTTTCAGTTGCAGTCAGTGATGTGATTGTTGACTCCCTAGTAGTTGAACGCGCCAGAGCAGAATCCCAAGCCGATGCAGGTTCACTACAATCTATTTGCTGGGGTGCTTCTGCATTTGGTGGTTTGATTACAGCATATTTTAGCGGCTGGCTGCTAGAGCATTTCTCTACACACACTGTATTTTTGATTACCGCCGTTTTTCCCCTGTTGGTTTCGGCTGTAGCTTGGTTAATTGCCGAATCTCCTGTAAATAAAAGTGCGGAAAATTCCTCTCAAAATAACAGTGTCAGCGTTAAGCATCAACTAAGCCAACTCCGCCAAGCCGTTACCCAAAAAGCAATTTGGCTACCAACAGCATTTGTCTTTATTTGGCAAGCTACACCAACTGCTGACTCAGCCTTTTTCTTCTTCACCACCAACGAATTACATTTTGCACCAGAATTTTTGGGACGAGTGCGCTTAGTTACAAATCTCGCGTCTTTAGTAGGGATTTGGATTTTCCAGCGATACCTGAAAAGCTTACCTTTTCGCGTCATCTTTGGTTGGAGTACTGTGCTATCAGCAGCTTTAGGAATGACAATGCTGCTATTAGTCACCCATACAAACCGCGCTTTAGGTATAGATGACCATTGGTTTAGTTTAGGTGATAGCTTAATTCTCACCGTCATGGGGCAAATCGCCTATATGCCTGTATTGGTACTGGCTGCTAGACTTTGCCCACCAGGAGTAGAAGCAACATTATTTGCTTTATTAATGTCGGTGTCGAATTTAGCAGGAATGGTTTCCTATGAATTTGGGGCCATTATTATGCATTGGCTGGGAATTACAGAAACTAACTTTGATTCTCTGTGGTTGTTGGTGATGATTACTAACCTCAGCACTTTGTTACCACTACCATTTCTTAACTGGCTACCAGCAGCACAAGAACAAAGTCAAATATCCACAGCATTGCAACCAGCCTCAGCAACTCAAGGGGAACCATTTTTACCTGAGTTGATCACTGACGTTGAGGCTACCATCACCCGAGTTAACTGAAGGCTGAAGTCAGAAGTGTGAAATTACTTCACCTAACAAGAGATAACGCATTAGTCCAGATTTAAGCGTTGATCTATTCTGACTTCATTCTTGATCCTTCATCCTTTTTAAGAATATATACTCAGATGCAGAGTTCAAAAATTTCAGAAAACGCAATTTTAGAAAAATCCTACAATCGCGAAGATTGGCAGGGGGGATATCAATCTTTAAAGCAAGAATTTGATTACTGGATTGATGATATAGAAGGAGAAATTCCCCCAGAACTGCAAGGCACGCTATTTAGAAACGGCCCTGGTTTACTTGATATCAACGGTCAACAAATTCATCACCCCTTTGATGGTGATGGCATGATTAGCCGCATTAGCTTTATTAATGGGCGCGCTCATTTTCGCAATCGCTTTATCCGCACTGAAGGCTATTTAGCTGAACAAAAAGCAGGAAAAATTCTGTATCGCGGTGCATTTGGCACTCAAAAACCAGGCGGTTGGCTAGCTAATATCTTTGATTTCAAAATCAAAGATATTGCTAACACCAATGTTATTTATTGGGGCGGTAAACTGTTGGCACTGTGGGAAGCCGCTGAACCCTACCGCCTCGACCCCAACACCTTGGAAACCTTGGGAAGGGAATATTTCAATGGTGTATTGTCAACAGGTGAAGCTTTTAGCGCTCATCCCCGCCTTGACCCCAGTTGCAATCAAGATAATGGTGCGCCTTGTTTGGTCAACTTTTCAATTCAGCCGGGACTATCTACCACAATTACGATTTTTGAGTTAAATCCAGCAGGGGAAATTATCAGAAAACACGCTCATAGTGTGCCGGGTTTCTGCTTTATTCATGATTTTGTAATTACGCCAAATTACTGCATATTCTTACAAAATCCTGTGACTTTCAATCCCTTACCTTTTGTTTTGGGAATGCGTTCGGCTGGGGAATGTATCAAGTTTCAGCCAAATCAGCCAACGCAGATCATAGTTATTCCCCGCGATCCTCAAACTGCGACCACAGGTATCAAACTTCTAGAAACTCAATCAGGTTTCATCTTTCATCACGTCAATGCTTTTGAGGTGGGCGATGAAATTATCATTGACTCAATTTGCTACGATTCCTTATCACAAGTCGAACCCGAAAGTGATTTTCGCCAAGTTAACTTTGACGCACTTGCACCGGGACAACTCTGGCGGTTTGCACTACAACTGCAAAATGGCACAGTCCAAAGACAATTAATAGAAAGCCGTTGCTGTGAGTTTCCTACTATTCATCCAGATAACGTAGGTCGCCAATATCGTTATCTATATATAGGTGCAGCTCATGCAGAAACAGGTAATGCTCCTTTACAAGCAATTTTGAAAATCGATTTAGATTCTGGTGAAAGACAACTGTGGAGTGCTGCACCCCGCGGTTTTACGGGCGAGCCAATTTTTGTCCCCCGTCCCAATTCTCAAACAGAAGATGACGGCTGGCTGTTGGCTTTAGTTTATGATGCTGCTCATGATCGATCAGATGTAGTGATTTTGGATGCACGGGATTTGCATAAAGGTGCGATCGCGCGTTTGCATCTCAAGCATCATATACCCTACGGTTTACATGGTAGCTTTACGCCTGAAGTGTTTGTACAAGGTTAATTCAAGAACAGCGATCGCCTCATTATAAAGGAACACAGAATTGACAGCCTGTGTTCCTTTGTCGTTCATTGCATAAAACCCAAATAAAATTGTAACAAAAACTACAAAATTTCTAATTTCTTTATCAGAAAGGATAAGCTAGGCATATATCAATACTGGTCGGTTAAAGGCAAAAGGGAAAGAAAAATCCTTTAACCTTTAACCTTTCCCCCAGACATATATATTCCGGTTCGCAAAGATACCGCGATTGGGAGAAAATTTTATGATTGCAACACCTACACTGCCGCTGGAACCTGCCTCTCCAGCGTATATTTGTCCATTCGATCAAGCTTGTAGCTATTTAGAAGCAGCAGCTAAAGAATTAAAACTAGACCAAGGAGTCTTAGAAATTCTTAGCCACCCGCGCAAAGTAGTGACAGTTTCCATTCCGGTAAAACTGGATAACGGCGAAATTCGCGTCTTTGCAGGACATCGGGTACAACACTCCGATATTTTAGGGCCATATAAAGGTGGTATTCGTTACCATCCGGCGGTGACACTACGAGAAGTGTCTGCTTTAGCAATGCTGATGACTTGGAAATGTGCGTTGCTAGGTATTCCCTACGGTGGTGCAAAGGGAGGAATTGCGATCGATCCAAAACAGTACAGTGCTAGCGAATTGGAACGAATTACCCGACGTTACACCAGCGAATTAATTAAAGATATCGGCCCATCTGTAGACATTCCCGCGCCAGATATGGGAACTTCTGCCCGTGAAATGGCTTGGATGATGGACACATATTCCGTGAATGTTGGTCATGCTGTTCCTGGTGTTGTTACTGGTAAACCAATTTCTGTAGGTGGTTCCAGAGGACGGGAAATGGCTACAGGACGCGGTGCAATGATTATTGTTCGCGAAGCTTTGGCGGATCAAGGTAGATCCTTAGAAGGAGTACGAGTAGTTATTCAAGGTTTTGGTAATGTAGGTATTGCCGCAGCTGAATTACTATACCAAGCTGGGTCAAAAATTATTGCTGTCTCTACCAGTGGTGGGGGGATATATTCGGAAGCTGGTTTAGATATTCCCGCAGTGAAAGCCTACGCCAGTAGAAATCATCGCAGTGTGGTTGGTTTTCCAGATGCGATCGCAATTAGCAATGCAGATTTGCTAACCTTACCTTGCGATGTCTTGATTCCCGCAGCTTTGGAAAATCAAATCACCGAAGAGAATGTGAATCAAATCAAAGCGCAGATTATTGCAGAGGCGGCTAACGGCCCAGTCACACTGGAAGCAAACCGGGCTTTAGAGGCGCGAGGTGCGATCGTGTTACCTGATATTTTGGCGAATGCTGGTGGTGTTGTCGTGAGTTATTTGGAATGGGTACAAGGTCTTTCTTATGTATTTTGGGATGAGGAAAGAGTTAACCGCGAAATGGAACATTTGATGGTGCAAGCTTACCATCAAGTAATTCAACAATCGAAGTTGCGGCAAATTCCTCTGCGGTTAGCAGCTTATACCTTGGGTGTTGGTCGTGTAGCACAAGCACTAACTGACAGAGGTCTTTATCCATAAATTTTTATCCCTGATAGTGTTCTGAGGCAGATCAATTATCTGCCTCTTTTTTTGCGAATAAATTAGCGATTCTCACCATAAACTCTTTTCTCTGTGTTCTCTGCGCCTCTGTGTTTTTAAACCGCAGAGGACGCAGAGAGTATGATGTAGGATGCGTTAGCGCCAGCGTAACGCATCCTACTATTGCCGTCCAAGTTTCCGTAATTTTACTCTAAGCGGTGCGGAAGCGGGCTAACTCTTTACCTGTTTTCGCATCATGGGCATGGACTGTACAAACTAAACAGGAATCAAAGGAACGGGCGACGTGCCCAACTTCTACGGGGTCAGTTGCGTCATAAATCGGCGTACCAATTAACGCTTCCTCAATTGGGCCGCGGATACCTTCACCATCGCGGGGGCCGACATTCCAAGTCGTGGGGGCAACGACTTGATAGTTCTTAATCTTGCCACCTTCTAACTCAACCCAATGGCACAAAGCACCACGCGCCGCTTCCGTTGCACCCCAGCCACGCCCATCTTGTTCTTTGGGTTTGATATACCAGGGGTCGTTTAAGCGGAACTCACGCAAGCAACGTTCAGCTTGATGGTAGAGTTTAATCAATTCGTGCATTCGTGCTAATTGGCGCAGATGCAGACTTGCACCACCCATAGCTTTAAACATACTGAGGATAAAGCCATCGTAGTGTTGCCAAGACTCGCCATGTTTTCCACCTGCAACCATTTGTCTAGCAAAGGGGCCAGCTTCTAAGCGTCCGTAATTTATGTGACTGACAGCAGTTGACCAGGAATAGGCGTGGTCAAAGTCTTTGGTATTATTTTGAGTAGGTTGAGTTGTGCGATCGAAGGGGTGAACGCTGGCTGTACCTTCGTCATACCAAGAATGCTCAGTATTTTCACGTGCAAAGGTATGTTCCATCAAGCTGTGAGTATCGCTAAAGCTGTCATACACACCGCTTTTCATGATTAAGGCTGCATTGCGTCCTTCGATAGTTGGCTTTTGATATTTGTCTTCATGGGGTAAATATCCCCAGGAAATATATTTACCTACACCAGCACCATATTTATCTAGACCAATATCCAAACCCATGCGCCAGTAAAAACCTAAGTCAGAATTGGCGTGATTGGGGCTTTCATCTAACCAAGCCATGAAGTCATCATAGGTTTTGATTTCTTCATAGCGTTCCATAGAAGAACCTAACCACACTGGTTCAATCCAATTTGTTCGGAAATATTCCAGAATTGACCAAGCGCGAGTTACGTCTGTGAGGGTAGGGGCGCACATCACACCACCAGGAACCATGTAGCTAGAATGGGGCCATTGTCCACCCAAAAGGGCGTAAATTTGTACAGGTTTACCGGAAATAGTCACCCCAATTTCGTATGATTTGCCTGTAAAAGCCGCAAAGCGTCTCACTGCTTCTTCATAAAATGGGCTGTTTTGGTACTTTTTATTAGTAAGGTCAATGGCATATAAACCATAAAAGTACCGAGGAATACTTTGTATCGTTTCAACAATTTGGCCAAGATTCCTGGCTAAGATGGCGTTGCGTGGTACTTCTGTTTGCCAGGCTGTATCTAATGCCCAAGATGCACAAGAAAGGTGAGAAGCACCGCAAATACCACAGATACGTGGTGTCACAATTAATCCTGCTTGCGGGTCTTTGCCTTTCAGGATCACTTCAAATCCGCGAAATAGTTCAGCTTGTGTCCAGGCGTTAACTACTTGTCCGTCAGCAATTTCCACCCGCACATCTAAATCGCCTTCAACTCTACCAACTGGTGAAATATCTAATGTTTGAATACTCATTCTGCTGTCCTTCGTGGTGATTGGGGATTGGGTATCGGGGACTGGGGATTAGGTTTGAAGTGTTGGGTATTAGGTACTGGAATCTTAAAATTTCTTGCTTCCCAGTCCCCAATCCCTAGTCCCCAGTCCCTAACCACTAAACCGTAAACATATCCTCTTCTGTCCAACTGGGAGCCATATCTTTGGCAATCATTGTCAATAAAGCGTAGTCTTTAGCTTTGAGTCCTGGGGGTAGTTGTTTCGGAACTCCCATGAGGGTTTGAGTCTTAAATACTGTTCCTGGTTGGAGGTTATAGAAAGGAAATTCCGGTTCGGTGCAGCCTATACAAGGCATTCCAGCACGAGTTTTGGAGGAAACGCGATTCCAGAGGATGCGGTTGCAGGATGAATGAGTCATGGGGCCGCGACAACCTAAATCATAGAAGAGACAGCCATTGCGTTGACCAAATTCGGTTGTCCCAGCTTTGAAAGTAAAGTGAACGTTGCGAGTACAGCCAGTTTGAGTAAAACTCTTGAAGAAGGTTTGCGGACGGTTGAGTTCGTCAAGTGTTATATCAGCTATGCGTCCGGTGGCGATCGCAACTAAAATTTGAGTTATCCAATCTGGATGGGCTGGACATCCAGGAATATTAATCACTGGTAAGCCAGATTTGGCGCGGTAGTCTTTGCCTAAAAAGCCGCCTTCTTTACGCTTGAGGAATTGTAAGCCTTGGGATTGGCTGGGGTTGGGTGACATGGCGGGGATTCCTCCCCAAGTAGCGCAGTCTCCTACAGCGACGACAAATGATGCTACTTTCGATAAGTCTGCTAACCAATCTTTCATCGGTCGGTCAGCAAAGCGATTCCATTCACCTGTACCATTAGGGGCGTTAACTACAGTCCCTTCAAATACCAAAATATCTAGAGTAGTTTTTCCAGAAATACAATCCCGCAATAGTTGTTGCAGATTATTACCAAGTTCGATGCCCAAAGAAGGATGCCACAGGACGTTAATACCGAAGTCGGAAATTAAATCACAAACTGTAGGATCTTCGGCATTTAAAAAAGACATGGTGTTACCAGAACAAGCTCCACCTTGTAGCCATAATACGTTAGTCATTGGCTTGTTTTGCTCTTCGTATTGTTGTCTATCTGTCTGCTCAGAATCAATGAGATTTTTGCTATCGATATTGTGATGCCCAAAAGATGTTCTCTTGCTTGTTTATTAAGTAACAGTGGCGCACCTAAAATTAGCCATCATTCTGCTTGATATCTGAGTCTAAAATAATGCTTGAGGATTATAATTATCGAGTATCGTTTATCCTTGGTTCAATACCAGTAGTAATTTAGAAAAATTAACTATTTTTGTTACATAAACAAATATTTAAGCAATGATTTTCTAGTAATTTATAATACGTTTTACTTAAATTTTATTTCTGTAAGTCTGCGTTGGCGGCTTTAATATTGTCAAAGTCAATACCAATGATTATTTTCCGCCGTATAAAACCGTAATTGACAATTTATTGAGCAAATATGAAGAAACACAAAGAAATAATTTTATCGAGAAGATTTTGGTTAAAATTGCCTAAATATTGAGAGAATTAGCATAGGCTGAAATTACTTTTCATTACAGTTGATCGTCCTCAATAGCAGCGTCTCTTCTTGTATACAGTCAAGAGAAAAATTGCAACGTGTGCTGAAAGCAAATACTTACATCTAAATGGATCAATAGTTATTTAATATCTAATACTTTATAAGTAACCTTAAATGATTCTCAACATTAAAAATTCTACAGTCAAATCTGATAGTGCAGCTTTGACATCAAAATCAGTAAAGATAGAAGAGAAAATCCAAATGCTGATGGAATTGCCACAGCAGAAATTCGTGTCAGTATGAATCACTAACGCATGATTTTAAGAAGGGGAAGTAATATGTCAGATTTAATTACCAGTTTGGCAGCAGGTGATATTAATTTACTCACTGGGTTCGTTTGGGTATTGATTGCGATCGCTTTATCTATGATTAGCGGTGCAATTGGCGGTATCATCCTAGCTGGCAAAGATTTTGGTTATGAGTTTTCTGCCATCATTGGTAGCTTCGCTGGCCCTGCTGGTGCAGTTCCGGCAATAATTTTAGGTTTACTTTGGTTGAGCTTTTTAATAAATTAATCAGGAGTAATCATGTTTAAAATAGGTTGGTTTTCTGCCAAATTATTTTTTGAAGGCAAATTACTGCGTGATCCAATTTATCTAGTAAAACAAACTACTATAGGTTCTAGTATTGGGTTTTTTACTTTTGTTTTACTAACTTTCTTAAATTTGCCATTAGTATACGTCATTGTTATATCCAGTATGGTTACTGGTGCAGTCATGCCTTGGCTGTTCAAAGATTTAAAAATGAAGTAATTGGTTAAATATTGGCTTTTGTACAGACGCAATTAATCGCGTCTCTTCAACTCATGACTAACCTAGAAGAATTAGTAACGGAAATCAACCGCTTTGAGGCAATTATCTCTCACTGGGACGAAAGCCAGCGTAGCGTAGCTGTAGGACTAAAAAGGGCAATTGAAGATTTACATAAAGAGGCTTTAACACGGTTAATTAAAAGTGTGAAGCAGGAATCTTTAGCAGCACTCAAAAATGCAGTTCAAGATGAAGTTGTCTATGGCGTATTACTTTATCATGAGTTAGTTAAACCACCCCAGCCACCACTTTTGCAACGCGTGCAAGCAGCCCTGGAAAGCGTTCGCCCAGGCTTGCAAAGTCATAATGGAGATGTAGAGTTAGTAGCTATTAAACCACCAGATACAGTGGAAGTTAGACTAGTTGGCACTTGTAGTAATTGTCCAGCTTCTACTTTGACTTTAACTCAAGGAGTAGAACAGGCAATTAAAGAATATTGTCCAGAAATCACAAAAGTAATTGCTGTAAAATAAACTTAGCTGCTAATATTGCGTTTTGCACAATATCTAGCAGTCAATGTTGGATTTACAGAGAGTTTAATGGATAAAGCAGCAAACCGCACTATAGCAATCCTAAATGAGTTGTGAAAAAAATGAACCATACATAAATATTTTGGGAAAATTAAAAACTTGATGATTAGTAACGAGTTCAAATAATCTCTTGACCTGAGAAAAGGATTTACATAAGTGGTAAAACTCTCGAATAAATTTTTTAGCGTACAACCAGATGTCTTCTACAGGATTTTGCGTTGGGTCATTGGGTGCAAATCTCATACAAGTAACTTTCCATTCATCTTCACTTAATCCTTGATTCAGATTATCTAAGTAAGCTTTAAATTCAGCAGAACGATGATAACTAGCTCCATCCCAAATTAAAGCAATACGGCTTTTTGGATACTGGGAAATTAAATATTGTACAAAAGCAATCGCGTTGCTAGAATCACCTTTTTTACAAGGCTTAATTAGAAACTCTTGTGTGTAATAATTTAGAGCGCCAAAATAGGTTTGTCTTTGTCGTTCATTGATCACTGGAACTTCAATCCGTTCTTTCGTATTTCCCCAAATATAACCACAAATATCTCCCCATAATAGGTGACATTCATCTTCAAAAAAAACTATGAGTTCCCCAGATACTATCTCACGCTCATGTGCCGTCAGCCATGCGGTTATTTCTAGTTTTTTTTTAGCTACTAGTTCTGCGTCTTTTTTAGGATTCTTTTTTTGTGTTTTTTTCCAACTTATATTAGCGTCTTTAAAGAGATCGTAATAGCTTTGATTTGACTCAAATACAACATCAAAATTATCTTCTACGTACTCCTTTAATTCTGATAAATGCCAATAGTTTTTCTGTTGAAGCCAGTTTAATACTACTTGTCTTTGTGCAGAGTCAAGATAACTTTTTGACCCTTTGTATTTTAGCCTCAATCCGGTTATACCCTGTTCTATAAATATATATTTCCATTTGTTTACAAAACCAACAGACACTCCGAGAATATTTCCAATCTTTGAATGTTTATAGTTTTGCATCACCATTTGTACTGCCAGTGCCCGTTTTAGTTCTCTGGAGTCTGAGGTAGCCTGAATGAACTCTATCAACTCTTCCATTTGTGCTGCCATGCACCCTATCAATGACTTCTAATGTTCACCATATCAACAACTGTGATTTTTCACAAATGATTTAGGATTGCTATATACATTTTGCTGCGATACCTCATATTAAATTGGCAAATTTACACCAAGTATGCATAAGTGATCCTCTATGACTTCCTGGCCTAAGTGCATTGGGTATGGCGAAACGATATTTCCCATAGACCAAGATGGTGAGCATCTTAAATAGTGAGGAACACGACATAGTGCTTTTAAAGCTTCTTCTGGTTGAAAATCTGGGCGTACAAAGAACGGTACAATTTCCACTAGCTGTTGATGTTTGAATGGAAAGTTAGCACCGAATTTATCCTCTTGATAACCGAGTTTATAAAGTTCGGGTATTGGCTTTTCATCTTGCGCCTTCTGTGTTTTTGGGAGTTTTCCCACAGAAAAGTAATGCAGTAGTTCTGGTACTGAGTTATCGTAAAAACTGCTCAAATGTTGAAAATCTCGTGCTGGGCAATCTTTGTTCCAAGTTTCTCGATTGGTAATGTACTGTGGTGTTTCTTGACTAGTGCGAATCCGAATTACTGCTAGCAAGTTTTCTAGTTGGTTACTCTCACGGCTGTACTCGCAATTATGACCAGGAACATGGCGAAAGTCTAGAACCTTATATCTTGCACCTGTCGGGATAAACCACTAATACGCAAATAGAAGTGTAAAAAAGTTACTTCATAAACGAGAATCCATTCAAGTAAAGTAAGTAATATTGTTAACTAAAATGATTGTTTAAATTACGTAAATTACCAGGAAACAGGCGATAGCTGCGCCAACGTCTTTGACGAACACTAACTTGAAACAGAAGTTCGATTTGCACACAAGGGTAGAAGTATGAGAAAAAAGGGCGTTAAAAGCATATAGAAAAGCAAGAAAAATGATTTCAATTCTTGCCCACGCCCAAGGGCTAGTTTACACTCTGTTGTCGTTAATGCCTTCTAGATATCAGCAACAAAATTTAGAAGCAATGTTGGGATTGTTCTTAGAAGCACAAGGCCAACCTTTACCAGAACATTCTAAAAGTAAGTCTGCTAGTGCTTTAAGCCGATTTCTCAATATTTATGATTGGTCAACCCGTAGTGTAATTCGCACTGCTCGCAATCGTATCATTGAGGAGATTTTGTCTCACTGTCCAAAAGGACGCAAACCTTGTCTACAAGTGATTATTGACCTGACAACTTTAGAGAAATGCGGCAAATTTCCACAATTTCAGGACTTAATCCGCGTCTACAACGGAAAACGAGGCTTGCATTTAGTTGTCGTGTATTTAGTTGTCGGTCAGTGGCGAGTCCCTTGGAGTTTCCGTGTCTGGAGGGGGAAAGGCACTTCATCGCCTGCACAGTTGGCTTTAAAGTTGGTCAAATGTTTACCTCAAAAATTAACCCAGCGCTTTCAGGTGATGATTCTTGTAGATACTGCATTCGGCAGTGTGGAATTTCTACATGGTGTGAGAAAACTTAAGTATCACGTCATTGCTGGTATCGCAAAAAAGCGGAAATTAACTTCGGGATACAGCGTTTCTCAACTATATAAACGCGGACAACACCTGCACCTCAAAGGGTTAAAGTTTCCTGTTTATGTATCTTGGTATTATTTTAAACGTGATGATGGCAAGTATGAAAAACGATTTGTCGTTTCCACCAAAGCTCTTAAAGCCAGTACTATTTCTTGGTGGGGTAAACGCCGTTGGCAAATAGAGGGCTGGTTTAAGACTGCCAAGCATCGTTTCGGCTTACACCGCTTTGGGCAAGGAACACTTTTAGGCGTTTACCGTTGGTTGATACTGTCTTTGATTTCCTACATATTGGCCCATTGGGCTTACTTATCTACAACGAAAACATCCACAAGTTTACCAAATTGGGGACAAGCCGCAGAAATTGCATTTCAAACTATCTTTCCACAATTATTGGTGTTATTTCTTTTACAAGATATTGAACGCCTGAGAAACTTGGCACTTAGTCATGGAATTGACATCCAAGTTTACAGGTGCAAGATATAAGGAACGTTGCGTTTTGCCAGCAGGTACTCATTTTTCAACTGAAACCAGACTGAGCCATCATTATCTTCACCACGTTCGTTACGCCACCCTTCGGCTTCAACTAAAACAATGCTTGGCCTGTCTAAATGTTTGGTTACTACCCGCGCAACAAACTGTACTAATTCTGTGCCGCTCAACTTGATTTTACTTTGAATGCGTTTTGTATTTTCATAGCGATCGCGGCGTGCTTCAGCAAAAATCTTTCCGACAGTGATCCCCGCCTGTGAGTAAGGAATCCAATCATCACTATCAGGAAGCATTACATCTACCGCACCCGTTGCACGCAAACGAACCGCAAGCACATAGTGAATATCACCTTGATATTGGTTAGTTTTGCGACGACAAAAGGCAATTACATCTAGTTCTTGGGCAATTTCTTTGGGTATATTTGCTTGTTCATAGAGTTGAGAAGGTAGCCCGTATAGTGCCCCAATTTGACGTAATGTTCCATCCAGTACAGCATTCATCACTCTTCCTTTTGTGGCTTTGCTGTAGGCTGGCGATTTGTCTTCATCGTCTTCTGTGTCACTTGATTTTGCTGTAACTGTCTGTATCATTTGGGAGCTAATTCCCTCTCTGACACAAGCTTCACGAATAGCTCCTTTGATATTTTGTTGCGGAAGAACTCCCTTTGTTTTGATGCGGCTAATTTCGATAATCGCTAAACAGTGGGGATTAGTCTCAAAATTTATCTGTAGAATAGCGTTTTTTTGGAGAAAAATTCGCCATGCTTCTCGCTTTGCTTGATGCTGCTTACATATTTGATCATCGAATTTCTTACGATCTTTAGGCAACAATCCACCTGTATTAAGTGGCTGCAAAAGCGTCGCATCATCAATCAAAATTTTTGAAACTGTTATATCTTGTGGAAAATCTTCATTTTCATTGAGAAGAAATACATCGCGTAATTGCTGGTAAACAGTCTCATAAGTGTCTTGTTCCCGATAAATTATAAAGATGTGCATTGGCTTACCTTGCAATGCTCGGTAAATAGCATCAGTAGCAATTTGCTGATAAGGTTGGCGTTTTTTGCGCGTTTTAGAAATAAATTCATAATCCCGCATTGCTAGTGGTGCTTTAATACCAGATGGTGCAGGAATGTCAGATTGCATCGGATTATCTGGTATTAAAACGCCGTTGAGTAGTTCTAATACTCGTGCAATAATATCGCCCCGTTCCAAAAAACTAAAGCCTGTTTTTATACTATGTCCTCGTTTATGTTGCTCATGCTCATACTTATAGCCTTCAGCATGAACTATATAGTATTCATCTCTGTCACCCCAGCTATTTGAGTTATCTAAATTACCAAATCCTGCGGGATTATTCAGAATATTATCTGGCAGTTCTAGAGCGCGTGCTTTGAATGCAGCAAGTAGTTCGGGTAGTTGTAATCTCCACAAATTTTCTTCTTCTTTGGCATTGTTCTCAATAACAAGACGTACTAACGTTGAATCCACCTCATAATCAGATAAACGTGCCTTATTCATACCCATAAGAACAGAGATATCACGTCCATAGTTAGCTTCTAAAAGTGGTTCATGAGGATATCTTTGACAACTCAAATGTAAGAAAATCCACGGTTCTAGATTGCCATTATTATTGAACCGTCCTGCTTGGGTTTCAACATTAAAGTCTAGACGGTAAGCAAAATAACCTTCTCTTTCCTTGCTATTATCTGTATAATTGGCCTTAAACGGCTTACTAACTAGGTACAGTCCAACCTTACCCGAACCACTTCCCTGTACTTTGCGCCATTGAATTTCCTGTTGTCTTTTTCTAGAGTTAATAATGCACTTTTTACCATGCAACATGGTTGCGAGAAGACTGGGAATAGCTTGAAATCCCAATCCTCTCTCTGCGTTAATATCGCGCACCAGTATTTCCGGTTTAATAGGTTGCCAATCCCAATCAGGTGGTATGATAGCTATTCTTTCAAGAAAGCGATCGCACACGCTATTCACTTCATCCGGTTTACCTTTGTCACGATATTTCTTCGTCCACTCCTGCGCCCAAATTCTCACTAATTCATGTATTTGCTGGGGTGTAGGGGTTTTCAATGGGTTCTCTGGAGTTCCTACAGCTAATGCTTGATATAAGGAAGAGTTACTTTCCTGATCATAACCAACATACTCAAAGCCGTATGTCAGTGTAGATGCACAGGCAAGTAGAGCATTATTTAACTGTCGATATGGTGGCGGAACCTCTATTTTTTTATTACCACGAGAGAGTACTCGTTCCATATCACGGCGAAAGTCTGCTACCACCTGAACAAAAGGAAATAACAACACAGCAATCTCTAGCTTGGCAAAGGCATTTGTTACCAAACTCATGCGTGCAGGTAGCAAAATATTTGCTGGTTTAGTTTTACTAGTCATACTCTCTCTTTATCTCTTGGATCTATTTCCCAGTTGAAGCCATCAATATCAACCAAAGCATCTGCTATTGATTGGTATAAAGCTTTACTTATCGAGTCTTCTTCAACATAATCACAAAGCAAATCAATGATTGCGGCTAGTAAGCTGGTACGGGGTGTATCAGGCTGTTGTTCTTTGGTATAGTTGGGCCCCCAAGCAGCATCAACAAAGTAAGCGTGAAAGGGAACACCTCCGCGCAAAAGACGACCGACAGCTTGAACGATTACGCCAGCCGTAGTTGCAGCTAAGTCTTGGCGTGGAAAGGCGCGTAATTCTTCATTTTTATACAGTGTTTTGTAGTAAGAACGATGTTCTACCGATCGCCAGTAACGTGCAGCTAATTGGCGCACAGCTTCCGCACGCCCTAAAATGCCGTCTTTTTCCCAAGCCACGAAATTCGCATCTTCTACCCAATCCAAAGCACGACGGTTGATTTCTTGAGCGATCGCTTGAGTATCATGAGGATGAGGATAGGGACGGGTGAGAAAGTAAACCGCACCGAAAGCCGCTTTACCATTGGCATTCAAAATGTTGAATCCGCGCCCCATAGCACTGATCGGTGCAGCCAGGATTTTACCGCCAGTTAGTGCGAAAGTTTCGATGTCAGCACGATTGAGGGCACCAACTTCCATCCTTGAGAGATAGTTCATGTCATCCTCAGTGAATGTTTCTGTGCGATCGCGCTGCAAATGGTAGACTTGCTCGCGCATACCCCACCAACATTGACGGATTTCCTCTGCTACCCATCGCGCCTGATCGTAGGAGTTGACGAGTAATAGTATGCGTTCCCTATCCTGCCAAAAATCTGGATTGCTCTGGCCAAGCTGTTTCAATTCCTCAAGTTCCTGTCCTAAATCGCCACTACCGTTGTTACCAACTAATGCTTGTGCCATCTCTTTAAACATTCCCATTTTTTGGCGTTCTGGTGTCCCAGAAATACGGATAGGTTCATCTTTGTGGTTCGATTGGGGTAGAAACTTGAAGCGACTTTGAGCGTTCGTCAAAGACGTTGGCGCAGCCATCGCTTCTGTTGCACTCGCCTCTGGCATTAAAATACCCTGGGGATTGCCCACATGAAACTGAGTGGAATCTCTTAGATAAGATGTTCCTGATAATGCTAATACGTTGGGGCCGCGTTGACCATCCAAGTCTGTCAGCAAGCGATGAAAGTTCAAAACATAGTAACGACCAATGTTGGTATAGGCAAATATAGATAAAGCATTTTCGCTGCTATTCTCAGATTGGTTATGATTGTCATCCTTGCAGGAATAATAAGTACCAAACTGCCTTCCTGTTGGTGGTAAGGGTAAAATATTTAACATTGCTGTTGGCATCCGACGATGTGGTGGCTCGTCATCTAAAGTGGGTGGTCGATGATGCCATTCATAAAAAACAATGCGTGTGTGCCGATCTAAAAGGGTGATGGTCAGGGCAAACTGTAAACGATAAGTTAGGGTTTCGAGGGTATCTACCGGATCTGATTCTTCCTCCTGTTTTGAGGACTTTCGCCGTTTTTTCTTGGCTGTCTGCTGTGAGTTGTTTTGACGCTTTTCTAGTTCTTCTCGCAGTTTTGCTAACCTTTTTCCTGTTTTGGGGAAAAAATCAACTATCCAGGCTTTGCAAGCACTATAAATACTATCGTCGGTAGCACTTTCGCCAATACTATTAATCTGTTGAATCAACAGTGCTAGTCTCTGAACTTTAGAATTTGGTCGAGTTTGCCCAAGTAAAGGGTCATCATCAAGTAATGCGTCAAAATATCGCATTATTTGCTGTACGCGTCGATTATTAGCTTTAATTTCTTGCTCAGTGACATCAGGATGATCTAATTCTTCAAGTCCAGCTAGGCGACGAGAAAATTTATACAGGAGAGAATTAGGTGTAAAATAGCCACGTTCTATCCATTTACGTAAAAACTCGTGTCCTAAACGTTTATCTAATAGGGTTAAAGTTGCTGTAACTACACTTTGTACATGACGTTCTGCGGTTGTCCATCGCTGCATCAATGGTGGGGTGACACGGTTGAATCTCATGTAATCTTCAGTTTGTACCCCAATGTCATCAAAAACACCACCATTAGTCAGTAAAACTTCTTCAGCATATACGTCATCAAACCACTTAATAACTGTGTCTACTTCATCAAACACAACAATATCGGAATGTAGATAAACGAGTTCTCCTATCTTGATGGGACGCAATTCTAGATGACGTGGTAAACCAGCCATTGCCATTGCGCCTGCAGTTGTAATCCAAACACGGGCATTTGGCATATCACGATAGACTTGCTGTGATGGGCAAGTAGCAAAAAACGGACACAAGTGAGAGACACCAGGGTTATTGTTTTGTTTTTTACGCTTGCTTTCGCTTTCTGGTGCTTCTTTCAAAGCGTGACATGGCTCAGTTCCAGGTATGAGTGGCTTACCATGTAAACGGTCGAAGATGTCGCTAGCTTGTAGGAGTCCTTGCAAAGGACAAGCAGTTCCCAAAAAGCGATCACCCCAGTGTAGTTGTCCGCGTTCCCAGTGTTCCTGAAAGTCTTTTGAGGCATAGAAGCTTTTCAGGTGCGCGTCTCGTTTAGTGCGTCCTAATAACGGTACTGCAACTGGCTCATCGTTTTCTGGATCGTCACAGAACCACCAATTAATTTGATTTGCTAACCGAATTGCTGATTGTACGTCACTGACAACCAAGGTGATGCGGCGATCAGGATGATGTCGCACAACATTAACGGCCTGCAAAGTTGACAGGGTAGACTTCCCAGAAGCCACCTGTCCCGCAATATGTACAAAACCATCTAAATCTAGTGGTTCTGTATTGCGATCGCTCACCGTCCCGTCTTCCTGAATTTTGTGAAAGTTGATTTTGCGAAAGCGGCTTACCCAATGTCCTTTTTGTGTTTCATGCCAACCATATCGGCGTGCTAATAACTGTTCCCGGCGATCTAGGAACTCTGCATCTGACTCTAAATCTGAAATTTGCACTGAAAAAGGGTTGCGATCGCGTGGTGTGGGAAACCAAGGTTGTTGTCTTGCCGTACTTAAATGTTCTGGTGTGAACTGTACTTGCATCGTGACTGTTTCTTTTTCCGTCTTCGCCTGGAATTGGTAGGGAACTCCAGCCTTTACTGGTTCAGCCCTGCGTTGGCGAAACTTCAAATCGGCACTCAGACAGCTTTCATATAAATTTTGGTGGACTTGATGGCGCAGACCTTTCGCCGCATGAATAATCTGAGAATCTAAATCTTGGATACCAAAATCATAATTACGCGAATTTCGTGGAATATTGCGTATATAAGAACGTAATGCGTTCAACCAGGCGAAACGTGCAGAAAATGGGATAATTTGCCGAGCGTTAGCAACTGCACGCTTCTGACTTTCATCTAAGTTTTGTAACCTTGGATGTCGCAAAGGCATACCACTGAGTATTGCCCAAACTGCTGTGACTGGTTCATCATCGAGTCCTAAACACTCCATCAAAGCGAAGCCAAGTTCTACCTGAAGTAATAATTTGGCTTGCTCTCGATTTAGCTCAGAGTTATCTTCCAATTCTTTGATACGTTTTGTAAAAATAACAGGTGGCTCAAATAATGTCATTTGACTCATAATGCTATTTCCCTTTACTCAGGTGCATTATCTTGGTGCTGACTCGTTCTTCAAAAGCTGTATCGCTGAAAAGATGGGTGCTTATTGGCAATCCTGTTGCTTCTTCACGCAAGATATCAATGTAATCTTGGCGTTGATGCAGACGATGGTGAGGAATAACATAAAAACTTTCGTCGTAGTGCAAAGCGCCTTCCGATTTAAATACATTAGAAGCAATAGAAATTCAATTGCGAGCATCGAAAAAACTTGATCCAGCAGTAGCCAATGCACTGGCAGAATTAGTCAAAGCAGCGTATCGGGATAATGCTCAACAAAGCGACGATTAATAGCCAGATGACAAGAATATGGCACTAACAGAAACATTACCAACTGCGTTTAGGCAAAAGTGTGAAGGGATTGCCACTGAGCAACGTAGTTCATTGAAATTACGGGCATTTGACCCATTACCAGCAGATATACTGGCGGCTCAATTGAATGCAAAAATTTTGACACCTGAAAAGATTCCCAGTTTAAATCCTTCCGTAGTAAAGGTATTGCTCGATAGCGACCAATGGTCAGCAGGGATTATTAATCAAAGCCCACTCTGGATTGTAAACAACCCACGCCATACACCCGCAAGGCGTGAATCGAACCTGATGCACGAGTTTGGACACCTGTTATTAAGACATAAAATTGTCCGCTTTGATTCAAATACCGGGCTTCCTCTGCGCCGACAGAGTGATGAAGATGAAGCAACTTATTTAGGTGGTTGTCTTCAGATTCCTCGGCGGGGTTTACTTTGGGCTGTTCAGCGTCAAATGACAAAAACGGAAATAGCATCACATTTTAATGCAAGTGAGGAAATGGTACGATTCCGTAGCAATGTTACAGGCGTAAATACTAGGTGAATTTTGTGTGCAAAGTTTTGAGAACTCAACAATGTACGCGTAGGCGTAGCCAGCCTTTGGCATTGCTTTGGTTGTTCTTTCAGATTTGAGTCAATGGCGGTTATCATGGTCAAGATTTCGCCCATTGGGTTTGAGATGAATGTGGAGAGTCTTTGCCAGTGAAGTTAGCACTGATAGTCATTTTGATAGTGGTGATTGGATTATTCCTAGTCATCGAGATAGGATTGCGATCGCTGTTTGGTTTTGGTAATCCGCTAATTTACATTGGCGATCAAGAAATCGGTTATTTGTTAGCACCTAACCAATGCACCCGTCGTTTTGGAAATCGCATTGAGATTAACGAGTATTCCATGCGTAGTGGGACGATTAAACCAATACTTGCGCCTACAACTGTGCGAATCCTGCTTCTGGGAGACTCTATCGCTAATGGTGGTTGGTGGACGGATCAAAAGAATACCATCTCGGAATTAATGATGCGTTCTTTAAGTGCCGCACAAACTGAGAAGTATCAACAGATTGAAGTATTAAATGCATCAGCTAATTCTTGGGGGCCAAGAAATGAATTAGCCTATATCCAAAAATTTGGGAATTTCCAAGCCCAGGTAGTCGTTTTATTAATAAATACCGATGACTTATTTGCTACTGCTCCCACATCCTTACCAGTGGGACGCAATCGCAACTATCCAGATCGTCAACCACCCTTGGCTTTAGCGGAAGTTTGGCAACGCTATATCAGTAAGCAAAAGCCAATACCAGAAATTACAGCCTTGCAAAATGAACCAGGCGATCGCGTGGGAATTAATTTAGATGCGATCGCTCAAATTAAAGCCCTAACTCGCGCAAGTAACAGTCAATTTTTGCTGGCGATGACTCCTTTATTGCGAGAAATAGGCGATCCCGGCCCCCGCGATTACGAAATAGAAGCACGTCAGCGTTTAACTGACTTTACGCAAGCACAGCAGATTAAATATATAGACTTATTACCGATATTTAACTCAACAGCCAACGTCAAAGCCTTATACCAAGACCATATTCACCTTAATTTACAAGGTAATCAGTTAGTCAGCCAACTCATAGAGCGATCGCTGATTGAACTGATGAAAGAGAAACTTCCTACTGTGCTTGATTAGTGTCTAACCAGCTCAACAAATCTTCAATGGCTGTGAAATCCAGCAACGCCTCAGCAAGTTCTTCCAACTGATTGAGAGAAAGAGTTTGGATGCGTAAGCGAAGTTGTTCTGGTAACTCTCCAAAGCGTTTTTGTAGTAGTCGGAGAACCAGAATTTGTTCACCTTCTTGCTTACCTTCTTGTATACCTTCTTGCTTACCTTCTTCTCTTCCTCGCTCGTAGCCTATACGCTCACCTGTGGTAATGTAGCTCATAGTTCGCTCCTGTTCAAATTGTTTAAATTCTTCCCAAAACTCTACTTCTAATGATTTTGGTAAAATCATAACCCAGTCAATGAAGCGATAAAGGTTACGAATATCTTTTTCTTGCCAACCTTGTTCATACAATCGTCGAATTAAACTAAATTTCCAAGTTTTGCGTTCTTGGAGTTTTTTAGTTGTTTGTTGTGTCTTTAAATGTGCCATTACCACCGTTGCAAAAGGATTATTGCTAGCTTCTAATTCTGCCCAACGGGTTTGGTAATCCCAAAGCTTAACTGTTCCAAATTCAAAGTTCAGCTTGGTATCAGGGTAATTATAACTATATTGGTTTGGTCGCCATGTCGAGTCCGAATCACACAAAATAGCCAGACTAATTGCTGGTTTGCCGAATCTGTCAAAAATTCGCAGATTGTATGAAAACATTCGTTCGGCAAAGTTTGATTCTGGTTTTGCCTGAATTTCTATATGTATCAATAGCCAAATTTCTTCGCCTTCTATGTGCCAAGCTTTGACTAATTTATCTGCATATCTTCTTCCTTGTTCGGCATCTCGCGCTATTTGTTGAAATTCCTTATCTAAAAATTCATGGGGATGTTCCCAGTTAATTAATGCAGCTGTTTGCGGAAAGAAAAATTGCATCGCTTGCGGAAAGTAAGCTTCTAAAATTTCTTTCCAAGGGCTATCTTGATCGGCTCTTTCGCGTTCCTCTGTCATGAGTTGATTAGTAGTATATCAATTTGATTATCGATGTATTACCAATTTCAACTTGACCAAATTCACCTTAATTTACAAGGTAAATATAAATGGCTCTCCGAGACTTGCTATACAAAATTAATACTTAATACGACTTCAATTCTTTAGATGGCAAGGGATTCAATACAATCAAATTTTATTTTTATCAAATCTGTTGTTTTATCTGTATGAAACCTTACCATATAAATGGTTTCAGCCTTTTTTATGTATTAATTTATCATATCCAAACTCGGAGAGCCATATAAATTTTCTATTTTACTTGTGTTTGTTGGCTGGTAATTAGCCAGCCAACTTGATTGCTAGAAGTTCTCGAAGTTAGCGATCGCAGTTTTTAATTTATCTAAAACCTCATCTACTGCAATAGCACCCAATTCCCCAGAAGCGCGAGTACGAATACTCAAGCTGTTGGTTTCAACTTCCTTGGCTCCCACAACTGCCATTACGGGTATTTTTTCTTTCTCAGCATTACGGATTAATTTACCCAAGCGATCGCCACTCAGATCCACTTCGGCACGGATACCCAAAGCTTGCATCTTCGCGACGACTTCTTTTGTAAAATCAATTTGTGCTTCCCCAACTGGTAGTAACCTCACTTGCACTGGTGCTAACCACAAGGGGAAATCACCCGCATACTCTTCAATCAAAATCCCAATTAGCCGTTCCAGTGAACCAAAGGGCGCACGGTGAATCATTACCGGACGTTTGCGAGAACCATCTTCAGCAACGTACTCTAACTCAAAGCGTTCTGGTAAGTTGTAATCTACTTGTACGGTTCCTAATTGCCATTCTCTTTCTAGGGCATCACTAAAGATAAAGTCGAGTTTAGGCCCATAGAAAGCTGCTTCTCCAATTCCCTCAAAATGTTCCATTCCTAGCTGTTCTACAGCACGGCGAATTGCACCTTGAGATTTTTCCCACGCTTCATCAGAACCAATATATTTATCACTGGCTGGATCGCGGAAACTGAGTCTGGCTTTGAAGTTTTTCAGTTGCAATTTATTGAAAACCGACAAAATCAAATCAACGACGTTCAAAAACTCGCTGTCTAGCTGTTCGGGGGTGACAAACAGGTGAGAATCATCCACGGTAAAGCCGCGTACTCTGGTTAAACCGCCTAATTCCCCTGATTGTTCGTAGCGGTAAACAGTACCAAATTCTGCCAAGCGCATTGGTAGTTCCCGATAGGAACGCAATTCACTCTTATAGATTTGGATATGGAAAGGACAATTCATTGGCTTCATCACAAAGCCATTTTCTAAAGCTGCAGCAGCTTCATCTTCCGCCATTAAGGGGAACATATCTTCTTTATACTTCTGCCAATGTCCAGAGATTTTAAATAAATCTACTTTGGCGATATGCGGCGTGACGACAGGTAAATAACCCCGTTTTAGCTGTTCCTGTTTCAAAAAGTCTTCTAACAGATTCCGCAGCAAAGTTCCCTTGGGAGTCCACAAAGGTAAACCCGGCCCCACAAGGTCAGAAAATATAAATAAACCCAGTTCCTTACCTAATTTGCGGTGATCCCGACGCTGTGCTTCTTCTTTGCGCCGCTTATATTCAGCCAATTGTTCGGGATTTTCCCAAGCAGTAGCGTAAATCCGTTGTAGTTGGGCTTTGGTTTCATCACCACGCCAATAAGCACCCGCAACGCTTTCTAATTCAATAGCTTTAGGGTTAATTTCGCTGGTATTTTCTAAATGCGGCCCCGCACACAAATCCCACCATTCATTTCCCAAGTGGTAAATTGTGATTGGTTCTTCTTTAATATCTGCCAAAATTTCTAACTTGTATGGTTCTTTAATTTCCTGAATCCGGCGTTCAGCTTCTTCCCGGCTTACTTCTTCGCGAACTACTGGTAATTTGCGATTGATAATTTTTACCATCTCTTTCTGGATGGCTTTTAAATCCTTATCAGTGAATGGTTCTGGATTGTCAAAATCATAGTAAAAACCGTTATCAATCCAGGGGCCAATTGTTACTTGCGCCTTAGGAAACAGCTTTTGTACGGCCATAGCCATCACATGGGAAGCAGTGTGACGGATTTTTTTTAAGTTTTCCGATTCGCTGCTACGAGGTAAGTACATTTTTGCAGGTTGTTCTGATTGGTTAGGAACTTGATTAGGCGACATCGGCTGCTAAACCATTGGCGAAGTGATTGCTAAAGTGATTGTTCAGTGAGTGTTCTGAAAAATCTACCCAAATATAACATGGGCAAATATGCCATCTTAACAGGCTTTTTCCTATGCTAGATCAACTCTCACAGCTTCAGCGGAAGTTGATGGAAATGGGGGTTGGGGATTGGGGATTGGGGATTGGGGATTGGGGATTGGGGATTGGGGAAGGGAGATGAGAATATAAATACTTTTATTTTGTACAGACGCGATTAATCGCGTCTCTGCAACTCAGAACTCAGCACTCTCCACTCCCTACCCCTCGCATGGCTAAAAGCGCTGTCCCGTAGGCTGCTTCTGTATTTTTAGATGAAACTACGGGGACTTTCAAATATCTTTCACGAATCGCAGTCCAAGTATGATTCGCTGCACCGCCACCAGCAGTATAAACATGAGTTAGCTGGTCTGCGCCCATTTGCTGTAATAATTCATACCCATGCATTTCTATGCGGGCAATACTTTCTAATAATCCATGCAAAAATTCTACGGGATTATCTGGGCGTGGTTCTAAGCGTGGGGGTAGATTGGGGTCGTTAATCGGAAAGCGATCGCCTGGTTTCAATAAAGGATAATAATCTAATTGGCTGGCTGTACTAGCATCAATCTGACTACTCAGGTTTTTTAACTCAGCATCAGTAAAAAAATGCCGCAACACTGCACCCCCAGTATTAGAAGCACCACCAGTCAGCCACAAATCACCCAGGCGATGGCTGTAAATTCCATATCGCGCATCTTCAATGCGAGTCCGACTCAATAGTTTGAGTACTAGTGTTGAACCTAAGGAAGTCACCGCTTCCCCTGGGGATTTAGCGCCACTAGCAAGAAAAGCTGCAATACTATCTGTCGTTCCAGCGCATACTATGCAGTCATCGCGTAAACCAAATTTAGCTGCAATTTCTGGAGTTAATTTGCCAATAGGTGTACCAGGAGGTAAAACTTCAGGTAGCTGGATGGGAATGTGCAAATTTTCTAGCCATTGGGGGTATTTTAACTCTTCAACGTCGTAACCCAGTTTTAAAGCGTTGTGGTAATCACTGATACCTAAGTGTCCATGCAGCAGAAATGCTAGCCAATCTGCTTGATGCAGAAAATATCTAGCTTGGCTAAAGGTAGGTAACTGCGACATCCACAGCAGTTTTGCCAGGCTAGAAGTAGCGCTGACTACTGTATGATTTTCTGGAGCGATGCTTTTTAACTGTTCTAGCATCACAGATCCCCGCGCATCGTTATAAAGCAGAGGCGCGTCTACAGGTTTCCCAGCCGCGTTTACTAGCAATACTGTCGAAGAAGTCCCATTAATAGCGATCGCCTGAATTCCCTGCCGTAAAGCCTCTGGAATCGACGCTAGAAGCGTAAATAAAGCCTGCTGCCAAACATCTACCCAATTAGCGCTAATTTCCCAAGGATACTTGATCTCTGCCTGGATGGTAGCTTCAGCATCAATGACTATCGCCCTTGCGCCAGAGGTACCGAAGTCTATCCCCAGAAATAAATTCATAGATTTATATATTTTGTTTAAAAAGAATAAATAATAGATACTGATGGCAGACTGCTTTTGTTGCATCTTGTTACAAGATATTCCACAATTCTTGCAAAACAAGGAAAAGTAGTAAACGAACTATTCAAATAATCGATTGAGTTTAGGAGGTTTCCTATGTTCCTAGCCGTAACATCTCTCTCAGATTCTCAAGTTTACATCGCTTTAGTTGTAGCGCTGCTTCCAGGGCTTCTAGCTTGGCGTTTAGCTACAGAGCTTTACAAATAAAGCCAATCTGTGACACAGTTATTAGACTAAAATTCCTGGCATTAGTAAGTAAACTTGATCGACATTGATCGCTAAATGCAATCAACAGTTTGAGCAAGCATACGTACGTATGCCAGGTTTATTTTTTGGCATTGAATACACGTGTAGCATTTAGCAAAAAATGAAGTAATATGGCAGCTAACTCTAGCTGTAATCGTTGGAAGTCGGCTGTTTAGGCTGTTCCCTGTCAATTTACAAGGTTTTTTTCTGATCATGAACGCGATTCAACATTCTAGTCCCCCGCTACAACCGATACAAAAACGTCAAGTAATGCCTCGTCCCAAACGGCATCTTCGTCAAAGGTCTCATCAAGTTATGGCGATGGAAGTGACAGCCAAGATTGCAGTTAATATTGCAATCTCAACCGCAGCAGTTTCTGCCCTTGTGCAACTTTTGCCCTATCACTGGTTACAGCAAGAGAAGTTACGAGAAATGCGGACTGAAGTCAAGCAGATGGAAAAACGTGTGGAGGTTTTGCAGGCTGAGTTTAGCCGCAACTTTGATCCCCATCAAGCAAAAAGCATTATGCAACAACAATCATACCGATTTGACCCCAACCAACGGCAAATAGTCCTGATGAATCCAGATGAGACACCAGCATCTGGGAACTAGAGGCTAGAAGCTAGTATTTTTTACTCAGCACTCAGCACTTTTCCAAGGATATTGCTTGTTATAGTTATTGCCACTACGCTGCATTATCAATTATCTATTAGCTATTTAGTTATACAGGGTGACTATCTCTAAGAAAAATTTGAGATTTTTTCCGACTACAGGAATTCATCTAAGCACTAGGAGACTCAGGAGATAGCAGTTCGGTTAGCCAATTCTCTAGTTGGATACGCAAGCGCCAACCAATAACATTTTTTCTGCTATTGGGTAGTTGAGTCAGGGCCCGACGGTAGTCAGCGATCGCACAATTCCAATCTCCCCACAAATGATATGTTCTGCCTCTCTCTGCCCAGATATGACCTTCTAATTGCCCGAATAGTAGTGCAACATCAAAATTCTCAATTGCCTCCTCGTATTGCCCTAATTCGCGCCAGGTAATGCCACGATTAATTCTGGCCCGCACATGGCTAGGATTCAAATCGATTGCGCGATCATAATCCGCGATCGCAGCTGCTAATTTGCCACAGGCGGCGTAATAATTGGCACGGTTATTATAAGCGCTAGCTAAAGTCGGATTGATTTGGATTGCTGTGTTATAGTCACAAAAAGCTTTTTGCGCTTCTCCACTTTGAAAATAAACCAGTCCCCGGTTGTTATAATCAACGGCATTTTGGGGATGACGGCGAATCAGGTGGCTGAGTAATGCGATCGCCTTTGTGTAATCTCCTTGTTGAGCCGACTTTAAAGCACAAGAGCGCACATAACTATCTTCTATGACTAAATCTTGAGAATTAATTGTATTATTAGATACTAATTTATATAAGTTATTTTCCTTATCCCCAAAAGCTAAGTAGGAGTTATTAGTCATATTTTCCTGCCGCCTATACTCTTTTTCGTGAATTAAAATATACTTTCTATGTTGCTGCTGGTTGATCCGATATGTCAGTTATTAAGGTGTCTATAATTACTCGACTATCTAAACCTTAAGTCAGTCGAAGACTTTACTTCACACAATGATCTAATCTGATCATGGATACCTCATCCTCAAGTTAAATTCCAGAAAAAGCAAATATCAATCTCAAAGACTAGTCAATCTAATTTTGGATGTGAGATTTCGGATTGACCCTGGCTACGCTTGCTACTTAGACTCAAAAATTTCAAATTTTGTTACCACTGCGTTGTGGAAATGTTGCCATTGTCACAAGTGCTGCGATTTTGGATTTATTCCACCCTGACTTGATGAAGCATTGAGCCTGCTTCTCTGTAGGATTACCAAAAAAAACTCAAATCGGCAATCTCAAATCTAAAATTGGTACGCTCAAATAGTGAGAGCGACAACTTGGTAGAATGCGAACAAGCCGTTCAAAATAGGGACGACGCAGAGAACACAGGAAAGTGGCGATGCAAAGAAGGCAAAAGCAACTTTTTAGCTTTGCCTTATACTACTCTGAAATTGCCCAACACGTATGAACTGTGTAAGGCATTAATGTTGCAGTGCTGTCTTAGTGTGTATACCTCTAGGCTCGCATCTTACGCTTCCTAGGTTCCAGTTTCTTAATCTGACTTTTAAGTTTTGAGAAAATTTTCTTATGACAATTGCAATTTCTTATCACGACGCGCCGGATCTCACGGCTGATGATTATGTTGTTATCGGCTTGGCGACCTGCTTTGTCAAGGAAGATGGAGAAATTCATCAAATTGAAGTGATTGAACCTATTCCTTCTGCAGCGTTGGAAGCAGTGATGAAAGGTATTCCCACATCATACAAGTTGGCTTATGCGACAACTTTAGGTTCTGTATTCAACGGGGATCAACTTTTATTACCTACAGGCTTCCCCGAATCATCTCAATTTGGAGATGAATTTGTACCTCGTTTATTTGCTGCATCTCGAACTTACAAGCGTCGTGAAAGTGCCAAGTCTCTGATTCCTTTGGGGACAACCTACACAGATTTGAAATATTCCACCGAACGCAAACGGATACTCAATGCTGCCAGAGTAGTTACTAAAGAAGATAACGTTAAGCAGCATTCCCATACACACAAGGTTTTGTAAGAAGAGGTCAAGGGTCAAGGGTCAAGGGTCAAATTTTCTATTGTTTACCTTGTCCCCAATCCCCAATCCCCAATCCCTACCGCTATTCATCGGTAATTTGTAAATTGCAAAGCTACAGGTAAGTCTTCTTGCTTTAAGCGTTGGATGACAGCTTGCAATTCATCTTTAGATTTTGCACTGACGCGAACTGCATCACCTTGAATCGAGGCTTGAATCTTTTTAAATTCGTCGCGAATTAGTTTAGAAATTTGTTTGGCAATGTCTTGGCTAATGCCTTTTTTGAGTTTAATTTCTTGACGTACACGATTACCGCTAGCTGATTCGACTTGGCCGAAATCAAAGATTTTTTGAGAGAGATTACGTTTAGCTGCTTTTTCCCGCAGAATATTTTGCACAGCGTCTAAAGTAAACTCACTATCGGTATTCACATCAATACTTTGCTCACCTAACTCAACAGTAGTGGCAGTATCTTTAAGGTCGTAACGGCCCTTAATTTCTCGTACAACTTGATCGACAGCGTTGACCAATTCTTGACGGTCAAAGTCACTCACAATGTCAAAAGAAAAAGTAGAAGCCATAAAAAATGTTGGGTTTAAGATGTTGAATTTGGGATAGATATTCGGGATGAGTCAATGGGGAATTGCTACCCCTTTCTTTACCCTTCCTCTGCGATCGCCACCTGAACGACAGCAGAAACAGGCGGTTGTCTGTCATCAACCCAATCAATAAGTAGCATTAATTTAAGGTTATGGGCAATAGAACCTATTACCCATTAACCATGAGTAATTCCTTTTCTTGATAATTACACCCACGGAAACTCGGCCTCACATTAGTCAAAGTAGAAAAGTGTTACCACTTTTCTCTGTTCTTCTGCATCTTTACAAGTTTGTAGCAGAGTGCGACTGTCGTGAAATGCAAAGCAAATGAGTTGCTGACAGCGGGAAATGATCTCCTTATTGCAAATGTAACTCGCTTCGGCAAGAGACAGATTATCGTTACTGGGATTTTCTACCAGGTGCATTACCTGCTCTAATTGCTGGCGTGATTCGTTGGGCTGGCGATCCAAGCTTTGGGGTAGAATCACCGTTAACAAGTTGGGGTCAGCGCGCATTGCGCCTTTAATGGCAGCTGAATTGGTACCTGTAGCCCCAGAAGTGATGACTCGATTGCCTGATAAAACTAAGGCATAAGTCATCATTTCAATAAGAGTTTGATGCGTAATTGGCACATGGCGGGAACCCAGCAAAGCAATTCGTTTAGAACCTGTTTGCTGGATTGTCGCCAGTTCTTGCGCTAATGTATCGAGGTTAATGAGGTCTATTGACTGACTCAAAGATGGACTAAATGAGATGAAACGACCCAGCTATTTTACCAAACAGAGGGTAAGTGCGAAGCCAACTTTGGTTAGATTTTGCTACAATTTCTGGATAATTTAAGGTCGTTTGTGATTTGGTAATGGGTAATGGGTAATGGGTAATGGGTAATGACTACTTCTCCACTTATCTTTCTCATCTCCCCAGTCCCCAGTCCCCAGTCCCCAGTCCCCAGTCCCCAGTCCCCAGTCCCCAACCCCTAAGGTAAAGCAGCTGCTGGGCTTAACCCCAGTTTGGATAATAAGCGTTCTAAGTCAAAATGCTCGCTCATCAGTTGGCGGATGCAGTGAACTTTGAGCGGTTCGTGAACGCGTACTTGTCCAAAAGTGCGATCAACAATTTCTACCGTGGTGAGTGTATCTAAGTCAACAGATAAAATGGGGATTTCTAGTTCTTCAGCACGACTGAGAATGAACGGCGGAGGAGGTAATTGTCCAGTGAGAATCAGACATTGGGTAGAAGTTTCCAATGCGGCTTGCTGAATTTCCACACGATCGCCTCCTGTAACTACTGCCATATTCCGACGTTTACGGAAATATTTCACAGCAGCGTTCACATTCATCGCACCAATTGCTAGGCTTTCCACCATTAAATCTAGGCGATCGCTACCACAGAGAATGTCGGCCTTTAACTGCTTCACTAGTTCGCCAACACTCACACTACGTAGTACATCATGTTTTGGTAGCATAGCCAATACAGGAATTCCCTGCTGTTCTAAAAACGGTCGCGCCAGAGTAGTGACCGATTCTATTTGTTCGCTAGGGATATCATTGAGTACAACGCCAATTAAGCGATCGCCTATTCGCTGTTTTGCAGATAAAAGTGGTTCAACTGAAACCAGCGATTTATAGCGTGCTACTAATAAAACAGCCGCATCTAAAACTTCCGCTACTTGCAGCAAAGATAAGTCAAATAACTTACCTTCTTCCAAATCACCAGGCCCCTCTAGCAACACCAAATCTCCTTTGGACATTTGCAAATATTGCTGTAGTAGAGACTGCTGATAATTGGTTGTGTCTTCGCCACCTAAGCGTCTTTGTACGCTGGCTTCATCTAAAGCCAGTATTGGTGGTGCAATACGATTTTCTGCCAAGTTAAGGCTATGAGCAATGAACTGGACATCTTCCTCAAATACATTACCAACAGATACATTCCAACAAGTACCTAATGGTTTGCCGTAGGAAATATCCAGTCCTGCTTGCTGTAGCTGATAAGACAAACCTAGAACTGTAGCAGATTTACCACTGTAAGTCTCAGTTGATCCAATCAGCAAATATTTCGCGGATTTTGGCACACATGCACTCCTATTTTCAAAAGGAAGTAGAACCCAGCTTGGTGTTTCCTAATTTTAGGTCGAACTTAGCCATCGCTGTTGTTACAAACCTTAGTTACAGAAGTGAATGTCTAAATGCTCAAAGGAATGAATGGTTCACAGAAAATCTTTTCCCTGTGATATTACTAGCAATATCTATTTATTCTAGATAATTTTGAGGTTGCTCCTGATTTATTCATCAATCCGCAGCAGTTTGCGGTAAAATGCTTGAGAAAAATCAGTGCTGCGATTGCGTTTATAGTTATCCATTAGTTCAATTAAATAACTTATAAACTCCGAATTCACCATCATCACTTCATAACTCAGCTCAGCATCACCTTGAAATTGCATTCGACAACGCGTTAAATCTGAAGGTAGGGTGACAACATTCCAGGTGGCAACAAAAGGAATCCCTTCACTGGCCTCGATTCTCCGGTTTCCTTCCAAAACGCCTTTTTGATAAAGACTGATGGCATAGGGTAAGAAATTGCGCTTATTCCCTTGAATGTAGGGCAGATAAACACTTGCTTGTTGCTGGCTGGCTGGCTGGAGTTGCTCAATAGACATCGTTAAATGCTCCTCAAGTTATGTAAAAGTAACTAGGGATAAGTAATTGGGAAAAGAAGCTGAGTACCTAGATTCCTACACCCCAGTCCCTAGTTATAGAGTGCCTGATAGGGCGGGAAACTCCGACCTTGGTGGATTTGCTAACGTTACAACTGTTGTTAGCTAAGGTTATCAGTTGGTTTCAATACTCAGTATTCCCAAAAAATTTTCGCGATCACCGAACCTCTATTTGCTGTGTACACAGCATTGGGGTCTTTTCGTTATAAATATGCTGGATTTTGAGCTTACCAACCTCTACAAAGAAATGTGGGTCTAGTTGAGTGGCCGGGATGGCATTATATAAATTTATAAATACTTAAAAAACTTAATAAGTACCTTGCAGGCTCTTAATAGTTCCCTGTCCTTCAGTCGCAACTGGAATCTTGCCTAACTACTTAATTAGGCGCAAAGTTACTGTTAAGAAATGTATGAATGTCAGGTACAATAGGGCTGCATTGGCTTTTATAGAAGCTGAGAGCAATAACAGCCAAAAATCTCTTCTATCTAAGGGTAGATGCTGTGATTGCGATTGATCTCGACAACTAGCTGTTGCTACTTGGCGATCGCTGTGACTAAACCAGATTTGCCATTATCAGGCAATTCTCTTGGCTCAATTTTGAGTGAGAAAAGGCAGAAAAACACTGCCAATCTCAGGCTAGCTCAACGTTGCTCAAGATTGTACAGTTTGGTGTTACCTGATTCTCAGCTTCTTTATTGGCTTAGACAAATAGTGGTTTTGGAATCAAGTAACCTATGCCAGCGAATTTCTGGCCCGAAGACGATTCTAGCAACGAGCTGGCTCCGCTCAACTCTCTGTTGTCTGACCTCTCAGCAACCGAGGAGTCAATTGTAGAGACAGATCCTTTGTTTCTACCATTCCGGTTTCAAGGACGCAGACGCAAAGCAGCTCTAGTTTTGACTATAGTCTGGAGTAGCACGATCGCGCTGCATTTAGTTTCCTGGGGTTCTTTGTTCGTACTGGGACTGACCACTATTCTAGGTATTCACGCTCTGGAGGTGGTATTTACCAGACCCCGCCGTCACCCAAAAAAAATAGAGGGAGAATTACCTTCTGTATCTGTAATGGTGGCAGCAAAAAATGAGGAAGCAGTAATTGGCAGATTAGTCAAGAGTCTTTGCGGTTTGGATTATCCAGATGGCAAGTACGAACTATGGGTCATTGACGATAACAGCAGCGATCGCACACCCCAGTTATTAACAGAACTGGCCAAAGAATATAAACAACTAAAAACTTTCCGACGTTCAGCACAAGCAAGTGGTGGTAAGTCTGGAGCATTAAATCAAGTGTTACCACTAACAAAAGGCGAAATCATCGCCGTGTTTGATGCTGATGCTCAAGTCTCACCAGACTTGTTACACCAAGTAGTACCTTTATTTCAAAGAGAACAGGTAGGGGCGGTGCAGGTGCGAAAAGCGATCGCCAATGCCAAAGAGAATTTTTGGACTAAAGGTCAAATGGCAGAAATGGCTGTTGATACCTATTTTCAGCAACAGCGGACGGCACTGGGTGGGATTGGCGAACTGCGCGGTAACGGTCAATTTGTGCGGCGCACAGCTTTAGAAAGTTGTGGTGGTTGGAATGAAGAAACCATTACCGATGATTTAGACTTGACGCTGCGGCTACATTTGGATAATTGGGATATTGATTGTGTCTTCTCGCCCGCCGTAGAAGAAGAAGGCGTGACCAATGCGATCGCACTTTGGCATCAGCGCAACCGTTGGGCAGAAGGTGGATATCAGCGCTATTTAGATTACTGGGATTTGCTGCTCAAAAACCGCCTAGGAACCCGCAAAACCTGGGATTTATTGAGCTTTATGCTCATTATGTATATTTTACCGACAGCAGCAATACCAGATTTATTAATGGCGATCGCCCGTCATCGTCCCCCCATCTTCGGCCCGATTACTGGTTTGTCTGTAACTCTCTCAGTAATAGGGATGTTCACTGGTTTGAAGCGGATTCATCAAGGGCAAAAATTCCAGCTTTCTACATATCTGGTGTTACTGCTGCAAACCCTACGTGGCACCTTATATATGTTCCACTGGTTTGTTGTGATGAGCAGTACCACCGCCCGGATGTCATTCCGTCCCAAACGCCTGAAATGGGTGAAAACAGTGCATACAGGGGTGGAATGAAAAATGGGCATGGGGCATGGGGCATGGGGCATTGGTAATGGAAATTTATCACCTTGTCCCTTGTCCCTTTCTGCTTTCTTAATCATCAAGATCCGCTTCATCCATCAAGCCAGAATCAGTCATAGTACCGCCAAAATCTAAAGCATCGTCTGACAAGCGGATTATTTGTCCTTGAAAGAATTCTGCTAATCGTTGAGCTGCGATCGCAACTTCATCTGTTTCCCATTCGCTAGGGGGTGGCGCAGGTGTAGGGGTTGGTGGTGGCAAAGTTTGTACACCACCTCTACCTGTAGCGACTGGCTCTGTTTTTGCTGGCGCTGGTATGGGTGCTGGTGTCGGTACTGGTGGCGCTTTTGGGGTTTCAGGCTGGGGTATTGGCGCTACTGGTGTGTTTTGGTTGTTGTACCTGGGGGTAGGTGGTTGCTGAACACGAGTAGAATCTTTGGGTGAAGCTACACTACTCCCATTACTGGCCCCATTCCGCGATTGATTGGAAACCCAAGTCACTTTTACCTTCTTTTGGTAAACTCGCTCAAACGCCGCTTCAACTTCAACCGTTTTCGGTTGAGCAAACTTCACTAGCGCTGGTGGCATTCCTACTTGAGCTAAACCATCATTGATACTTAATAATTGCCCATGTTGCTTGAATAAAGCCTGACTGCCAGGATTTAACAAACAACTTAGTACTTGCTGCCAAATTTGAGTTAAGTCAGGCTGTGTTGTTTCCATGACTTCCGCAACATCTACACCAGAAGATGCTGGTTGTGCAGGTGTGCTTAATGGCTGTTGCTGAGAATGTGGCTGAGGAACAGAGTTATTTGCTGTTGGTGGTGATGGTAGCTGAGGTGATTGTTGAGGATGAGAAATATTTTCTGACTGCTGAGGCAATGGTACTCCTTGAGCAGGAGCAGAGGTGTTATTTGCAGGCTGTGGGGTTGGGGAAATTGGGGGGGATGGGGGAGGTGGGGGAGATGAGGGAGGTGAGGAGGGATAATTTGTGACTGGTGTGTTGACTCTACTGGGTGGTGTGCTGGTGGTTTGCACTGGAATGTTGGCACTGGGTAATAATCCCAGCAATGTCACTTCTAACCACAAACGTGGTTGGGTAGTGTTTTTGATTTGGACTTCTGCTTCGCGTAAATTTTTCTGTCCTGCTAAAATTGTGCTGGCTTCTAGCTGCTGAGCCAATGCAATTAAGGCTTGCCAGGTTTGTTGAGTACAAGCAACTAAATCTTGACGGTTGGGTGCAGTCTTGGCGATGAGCAAATCACGGTAAGCAGCAGCGAGATTTTGCAGGATAGTTAATGCTTCTCGACCGCGATCTAAAATTTTACGAGTGCAATCTAAAACTGCTTCGGCATTATCCTGAGCGATCGCATTTAACAATATTACTAAGTCCCGTTCGCTGACTGAACCGACTAAATCCCAGACTCTATCTGGTGTAACTTCACCAGATAATAGCGCTAATTGGTCGAGCAGACTTTCGGCATCTCGTAATCCCCCCTGAGCAGTTTGGGCTACTAAAGTTACAGCATCTAGAGAAATATTAATATTTTCGTTGTGGGCGATCGCGCTTAAATGCTTGACCATCGCCTCTAAGTTAATACGTCTAAAATCAAACCTTTGACAGCGAGAGATAATTGTCGGCAATACTCGCTGGGGGTCAGTTGTCGCCAAGACGAATACTACATGTTTAGGTGGCTCTTCCAGTGTCTTTAATAACGCATTGAATGCCTGGGTACTGAGCATATGGCAATTATGCACCAAAAGCCCATTAGCCACAAAGTTGTGATTATCTTCGACTTCAATGTCATAAACTGGCTCAACCCCAGCGAGGTGGACAGATTCTACCGTTGCCAAACTTGTATTCCATTGTCGGGATTGAGTTAGAGAGATTACCTTTAAATTGGTGTCCTGAGGCCAATCGACGGATGCGTCCATCCGTGCCAAATTTGTAAATGAGGCTACCGCATCCACATTCACAGGCGATAGTATCTTCACTCCTTCTTTTACGTCCCTTGCTGCTATCCATCCCCGATCTGTCCTAATTAAATGATTACCAGTACATCTAATTTCTCCATGAGTTGTCTTGATAACCAAGGTTTGACGTTTTCCTTGGTCTAACCACCGTACAACAGGCTTAAATTCCCAATTTTCTGATAATTCGTTGTAACTTAAAACTTTTTTGCCCTGAATACTGGGGTTGTCAATTCTGACGAGTCCTTCATCAGTTAAGACTAAAGAATCGCCAGTTAGGCATTCGTCGATGACATACACCTTGTAGCGACACTGCACAGGCGCAAACTGCGCTTTTTCAATAATTTCTCGGATATTATCGACACCAGTATTGCTGGCTGCGTCGATTTCAATCACATCCAAAGAGTAGCCTTGAGTAATTCCCTGACAGACATCACATTTGCCACAAGGTTGAGCAGTGGGCTTACCACTCGCCAGACAATTGAGGGATTTGGCAAGAATACGCGCGCTGGAAGTTTTGCCTGTACCTCTAGGGCCAGTGAACAAATAGGCGGGGGCGATTTTAGCTGAGTTGATCGCATTCGTGAGGGTAGTAGCGATCGCCTCTTGTCCGACTAATTCCGCAAAACTCTTTGGGCGATACTTATGGTGCAGGGGTTCGTAAGACATAAGATGATAGCACCCAGTAGAGTTGAAGATTTTACTATTGTAGACTACCAGAACTGCGCCATAGGTTGCTCTAGGATGGAACTTTGGCGTTTAACGATGAGTTATAGAAAGTTTTGCAGATTAACGCTATAGTACAGTGCGATCGCCTAAACACTTAAGAAAAATCTGAACAAAAGATTAATTTACTCGATAGATACCCAGGTTTAGTCTAAATAGGGCTACTTTAAAAAAGTCATCACGCCTAAAAGCAATATGTTGCTTTTAGCTCTGTGCATCGGTAGGGTGTTTAAAATGATGACGGATTCAGGCTAGATAAGCCCAGTCCGCCACCAGTACTGCAAATGAATTTACAAAGTGGATGGTTATAGTTATTTGCCATAGCTCCATTTTGCCCAGTGAACCAGTTACTTAATCAACACCGATCGCTAAAATTCTTAGGGTAATCAAACTCAAAAAAAGTCCAGAATCAAGCGGCGATGAATTCCGTCATCTAGGACTTTGCGGCACCAAGGGGAGGAGATACAATCATGCAGCAAATGCTCAGGAGGTTAGTTCAATGGCTGAAAAACTTGTTTCAGGGCCTGTTTGGGCGTAAAAAAACTCGCCCGCAAGTGCGTGCAGAGGTTCCCAAACAACCACCACCAACACTCAGCGATACCGATTTAGAATTTCTGTTCAACGAATTATTGGAAGGAGTCCACCAAGCACGCGGTCAAGCATGGGCACAAAAGTGGCTACATAATATTGAACATCGCATCCCGACTGAACGTTGGGTAGAGTGGTTGCGACGCTTGGGCGAAAGATTACTAGCAGCCCCTACACCTAATAATGAAATGGCAGCGCGGTTAGTGCAGCTGGGTGATTTAGGCGTTGGTGAGGTAGGAGAAGTTGCCTATGATATCGGAATGCAATTGTTGACACGCAATCAAGGTGAACCAATTTGGGAATATGATGGGCCAGATGCTACCAACCCCTCACCACCCCCAGAAATCGACTCTGTAGCAACTGCAACAGCCACAGCCGAAAATAATTCAACAGAAGCCTACGAAACTGTTACTTTAGAACAGTTGTTTGTAATGATGCAGCAAGATGAAAATTTATGCCAGCAAGTTGCCCAACAACTAGGGCTGGAGACGACCGATCCACAAGTCATCATTCAAGAATTGATTAATCAATACCATGCTGCTAATCAAGCAGCTACAGAACAAGGGGCAACAGAAGCAACAGAATCATGAATACTCAGATGAAAATATTGTTACCGCCGAGGATCATAAAGTTTTTGTAATTGTACTCATGAGTTTTTACGTAATTCATGATCTTTTTAACACAACGATGGCTACAATCTAGGTTAAATAAAAATCCAAGAGTGTGACAGATGCTCAGGCGTCTAATTGAATGGCTAAAAAACTTGTTCCAGCTTCCTTTTAGTAATCAAAAAGCTGGTTCTCGAAATACCGCAAGGGGATACGGGGTGACAAAGTCACCACCGGAACTTACCAATGCGGATCTAGAACTGTTATTTACCCAGCTGCTGGAAGGTGTGCATCAAGCCAGAGGCCGTCAGTGGGCGCTGAAGTACCTGCAACGGATGGAACATCGGATTTCTGATGAACGCTGGATTGATTGGTTGCTGAATTTTGGTGAAAGATTGTTAAATTCCCCGGCACCAAACCAGCAAATAGCAGGGCGAATGATCCAACTAGGTGAACTTGGTGTTGGCAGAATCGGAGAACTTGCTTATGACATTGGTTTGACTTTGTTAAAGCGTAACTCCGCGAGTAGTTATGAAGCAATTGATGATTTTGATCATCATCTGGGCATGGAAAGCACTACCCCTGAAGATAATTTTCACAATACTCCAGGACAGGAATTGATCCGCAACTTGGGCGAGAGGTTATGGGATTATGAGGAGGAAGATACCGAATCCACAATTCCCATACCAGAGATGATGTCTGTGGAAGAAGCATGGACAGGCAATATTGGCGAAGTTTTATGGGAATATGACGGCGAAGATGCGGCTACAAAGGCCGCTATCCTCAATCCTTCAGAAGATGATGCGATCGCCAATTTATTCGATTTGTTCTTAGAACCGCCTGATGATGAAGAAACAGACACAGAAATCATCACGCCGGTTACTGATTTAAATCCGCTTCCTGAAGAACCTCTGCACACCCCAGTAGCAGAAGTAACTACCCCCACGCCACCACCGGAAGATATTAGTCTGGTTCCGCCAGCAGAGGAGCAACCCACCGAAATTTCCGAAGCGCCGACATGGGACAAATCTTTAGCCAAATTAGAGCCTAACGTCGCTCAAGCTTTGGATGAGTTGTTAGTCAGGTTAGATCAAAGTACTTCCTTAGTTCAAGAACTGGCTTCGGAACTAGCCATTCAACGCCAAAGTTCGCAAATCATACCCCAACCCCAAATTGATCGGGCGCAAGCATGGTTTTATCAAGGTTTGCAACAAGCGAGAACCGGCGATTTATTAGGTGCGATCGCTTCTTATGATGCAGCGATAGAACTGAAACCCCATGTGGATGAATACTGGTTTAACCGGGGTTTGACACTGTTTCATTTAGAACATTTTAATGAAGCGATCGCATCTTATGACCGAGCCATAGAACTACGTCCCGATTACTACAAAGCTTGGTATAACCGGGGGGGAATTCTCGGAGAATTAGGGCAATTTGATGAGGCGATTGTCTCCTTTGAGCGAGTAATTGCCATCAAGCCCGATTTCTCAGAAGCTTGGGCTAGTCGGGGTTTAGCGTTGATGAAGCTAGGGCTGTTATGGGAAGCTATAGAAAGTTACGACCAAGCCCTAGCGTTGGAACCCCAAGACCCAGAAAACTGGTATTACCGAGGCATAGCACTGGGTATCAACGAGCAACATGAAGAAGCGATCGCCTCTTACGATAAGGCTTTAGAAATTGACCCCGATTATTATGAAGTTTGGATTGATCGCGGCGTAGTCCTGTTTAATTTAAAACAATGGTCAGAAGCGATCGGTTCCTGGGACAAAGCCCTCTCGATTCACAACGATTTCTACTTAGCTTGGTATAACCGCGGTGTCGCTTTAGATAATTTAGGTAGACGCGAAGAAGCGATCAACTCCTACAAGAAAGCGATCGCCATTAACCCCGAATTCCATTTAGCCTGGTATAACCAAGCAGTCGCCTTGTTTTATTTAGGACGCTATGCTGATGCGATCGCTTCCTATGATAGTGCTTTAGAAATCAAACAAGATTACTGGGAAGCTTGGATTGGGCGGGGAACGGCAGCTGGTAATTTAGTGAATGTAGATGCACTTTCTGGTTTATTCACGAAAATTACAGATACCAATTCTACCTTGAAGCAAACTGGCTATGAAGGCAAAGTAGCTAGCTACGAAGCAGGCTTAAAATATGTCCGCCCCGACACTCACCCTGAAGGTTGGGGTAGATTGCATTTAGCGATCGCCAATACTCATTACGATTACGGTAAGAAAAATGCAGCTAGCCGCACTCCTTGGCAAAAAGCGGTAGCAGAGTATAATCAAGCACTATTAACTCTGACTAGCGAAGATTTTCCGCAGTTGCATTTAGAAGTGTTGCAATCCCTGATCAAAACCCTTGTCGGGTTGGGACAAACAGCACAAGCACAAGACTTACTGCAATACAGCACCGATTTATTAAAAGAATTACTAACTGATTCCACCCGTCCCGATGAAAGTAAAAAGCAGTTAGCTTTAAGATTTACTGGCTTGCGGCAATTAATTGTGGACTTAGCAGTAGAGTATGGTGATTTAGTAGAAGCTTGGGAAATTGCTGAACAAGCGAAAAATGCTTGTTTAACTTGGCAGCTTGATGGTTGGCAAGATGAAATTGCATCCATCAACTATTCTGAAGTTCAACTGCTATTAAATCCTCAAACAGCAATTATTTACTGGCATATTAGCCCAGCTTCTATACACACATTTGTACTCAAGGATCAAGCGCCTTCACCCATCCTGATATTTACACCTATGCAAGATACGGGTGTATTTAACTTAGGCAGAACACCATCACGTTTACAAGAATTACCTCTACCAGAAGGAGTCAGACGTTTAATTACCTTTGAAGATTGGTTAGAAGATTGGAATCAAAAATATCAAGAATATAGTAGCCTTTCTGAAGATAAACAAAATCAAATCCACCATTCCTGGCGAGTGGAGATGGAGCAAAGGCTATCAGAGCTAAAAGATATTCTCAATATTCCTAGTATTATTCAGGAATTGGAAGGAATTACCCAGCTAATTTTAATTCCCCACCGCGATTTACAAAGATTGCCTCTCCATGCCCTATTTTCCGGCTCTACTCAACCAGAATATTTATCAAATGTAGAATCGAATTTCACAATTAGCTATTTACCTAGCGTCCAAATAGGGTTATCCATAAAACCAGAAACCATTGGCGATAAACATAATCAAGTACTACTTAGCGTTGAAAATCCTCAAAGCACAGATTATCCGCCATTAAAATTCGCCAAACTGCAATCAGAAATTGTTAATCATCTATTCCCCAATTCCTACCGCATCCAAGGCATACAAGCAGACAAACACATCGTTAAAAATGCTCTAACTGATAATTATCATATTTTCCATTTTACAGGTCATGTCATTAACAACTTCAGTGAACCGCAAAAATCGGAACTAGTTTTAGCAGGTGAAGATAAGCTGACTTTAGCAGAGATTAGTCAGCCATCTTTAGTAAGTTACAACCTAGTTAACTTATCAGCTTGCGAAATTACAACTAATAATAATCATCCTATTACTAGTGAGTATGTCAGTTTAATTAATGCTTTCTTGCATGTTGGAGTATCTCAGGTTTTAAGTACTTTATGGACTGTAGAATCAGTAGCTAATGATTTAGTTGTCTTAGAATTTTACCGACGACTACAACCAGATAAACCAGCAGTCAATACATTAGCTGAAGTCACAACTTGGTTGAGAGAACTAACTGCCAGAGACCTGACAAAATGGTATGAAGATTTACTCAATAATCTCCATCCTGAAGATTTAAGAATCAGGACTCATGTAGCAACACAAATGTACAGAAGCAGTAAACTTTCCCCAGAACAAAAATTGTACAATCATCCCTATTATTGGGCAGCTTTTACAATCACATATCGGGGGATTGGTGATTAGGGACTGGGGACTGGGAAAAAGCAGGGGAGCAGGGAGCAGGGAGCAGGGAGCAGGGGGAAAAATAACAAACACCAATTACCCATTACCCATTACCCATTACCAAATGACAAATTATGGAAACTCAAGCAGAAAACTCTACCAGACTAACTTGTGAAGTAGAACTTACATTAGAGGTAATTGGTGGACGTTGGAAAGTTTTAATTATTAGAGAACTGATGTCAGGTGTAAAACGCTTTGGTGAGTTACAAAGGGCATTACATGGTATTACGCAAAAGATGCTTACTCAACAGCTAAGGGAAATGGAAGAGGATGGTATTATCCATCGTGAAGTTTATCCCCAAATTCCCCCGAAAGTAGAATATTCACTCACAGCTTTAGGCGAAAGCTTGCAACCCATTCTCAACGCCATGCATGAATGGGCTGTAAAACATTCTGCTCAAATACGTCGCCAGCGAATCTGAATAAGGGCTTAAAATCAAAAGTCAAACAGACGCGATTAATCGCGTCTCTACAAAAGTTAAAAGCTACTCTTCCTTATCTTCCCCAGTACCCAGTACCCAGTCCCCATTACCCCTAATCCCCACTCCCTGCGGTCGTGGGGGCCCCGAGTTCCCCAGTCCCCAATCCCCATGTATAAACCTTTCATCACCTCTGCGAAAATTTGGGTATGTTTGGGGATTCTTATTTGGCTATAAGTAGTACAATTGTTCTAGTAAGCAACTTTAATTCCCAACTTTCAGCAACTTGAGTGCGTAGCTGCTATGCAGCTTAACGTTAGACATCGCCTTCTAGTAATCACCCAAGGCGGTTGATTTGTTGTGCAATATTGGGGAGTTTTTAGGAGGTCAACATCATGATCGCACAAGTACAGCCTGTAATTCCCGCTCCGGTTGACTCTAAAGTAGTTAAAAAATCTGAGTTTGAGCAATACGCCCAAGAGAAAGCCAATGCTTTAAAAAATGCTAGTGGAGAAGGATTTTCGCTGCTTTCACTAGCTGATGTTACTAAAACAATTTTACATCATGCCTTTTGGTTAGCTGAACAAAAACAAAAGCTTTCATTGAGGCAGTATAAACAGTTATTAGTTGAACAAGGCTGGAAAGGTGAAGAAAAGAAATATCTGAAAATTGCAGCTGTATTTGGTGAATTTTCGCCCCAAGATTTGGCACAAATTGAACCTTTGACAGTTTATCAGCTAGCAAATAACAATAATAAGTATAAGCCAGTAATAGATGCGCTTTTAGAATTGAGGACGATTACTCAAGAAGCTGTACGTTCTCTAGTTAAAGAAAAACGTACCCCCAGAGAACCAAAACCAGAAAAACCTAGTATTTGGCGGCGCACAAAGAATGGTGGCAGATATTGCCAAATCCCAGCCATTCATGAAGAGGATGAGCATACAGGGGTGGCTCTGCAAAGCATGATTGATAAAGAAGGTTTGAGCGCTCAACAAATAGTAGCAGAAGCGATCGCACTCCGAAAGGCATATAAGGAAGGACGATTAGTTGTAGTAGAGGAAAACAAAAATTAACTCTGGCATCAATACACAGAGTTTTTAGGATTTTTCCTATACAGATTACCATCAGTATTTAGGAGTGAAAGGGCTACCATCCGCAGCCCTTCCACTTAGGGTGTTAAGTTTGTACCGGATAATTTTTGAATAATTGCTAAAACTTCATCTTTTGTCAGAACAGTTGGTAAATATTTAGATGGCTTTGCCCTGACTGCATCAACTTTTAAATCTAAATCTTGTTTTAATACCTCTCTATAGAGAAATAAAATTGTGTTTAAAGCTTGATTTTGAGTAGATGCAGCTACTTTTCGGTTAACTGCCAAATCTGTTAAAAATGCCTCAATTTCAGAACTTTCCATATCCTTATATATCTGGATATCAGCGATAAATATAATGAAAATCTGATACTTACGTACAAAATCGGGTATATATGCGGAATAATTTTGGATATCATCCTTTTTCAGATAATAGGCAGAAAATTTCTGGATATACACACTAAAAGCGCGAGACTCAGCATGTAGCAATGCTCGTTAGTTTCGCCTCAAACGAGATTGCAAAATAGATTCAATGAACTTAGCAAATCCTAAGTCAGATTTATAATTTGTGTTCCCTCTAATCAGATGCCAACTCTGCTGAAAGGCAGATCTAGAGAAAGAAGATTTTATTCCTGATTCCCAGATACTCCATAAATCTAAATCGATATACCCTAGTTTGTAAAGAGAATATTCTTCATAGCAGAGATCAAAGTACATCCACATATAGCGTAAAATCTCTTCTTGTTCGTTCTCTGAGAAGGAAGATAAGTTGAAGTTTTCGTCAACAACTTCTTTCGGAAAATGAACAATAATCTCTTGATACCGCTTTGTGTATTCTAAAAAATTGGAAACCATTAATTGTTTGCGGTCAGATTTTTGTTGAAACCAAAAACTTGCCCCTGCAACTATCAGGGCTAGAGATGCAATGATATCGCTTACTTGCATTTGACTTCTTATTCGTTAAAGAAAGTTGTTCAGTATTCTTTGCCACCATCGAACTGTCTTTTCTCGCTTTTGTCCGCTTGTTGCAAATGGCAGCAAATTAACTTCTTCTTCTCGGTATTGTCCATTTTCATTTTTGTATCGGTGGCGTAGTTCTGTGAGTGGATAGGGAACATTGGTTTGATCCACTTGTTCACCACTTTCTGAAGATGCTCGGTACCTGAACCAGATAGGCGGAATATCACCAGGCTTTGAGTAATGCTCTTGATATAGAGCGCCATCATTTGCCCGATATATAGTTTGCATATACTGATAGCCATCCTCAGTTTTTGGTGGGGTGCGAGGGTTGAGATTAAAACGCCCCCATTCTGTAAATATTGCAGCTACTAACCCTCCAAGTGAGGGGCGACGCTGAAGAAACTCTTTTTCATACTGCACTTGAAGGCTAAAAGGGTATCCTGTTGCACAAGCAGTAGCAAAATGTTCACAGTTATTTCTCGCAGGCATATACTTTTTTGCTAAAAATGTTGTTCCTACCCACTTAAACGCTTCATTGATAACGACTTCTGAGCTACGCGGTTGTACATTTGATGGCGGCACTTGTTCACCAATATCATAGTAGCCGCGCGAGATAGCCCTGCTAACTTCTTGCCCAAACTCATAAGCAGCAAACTGGCAAATTTGAGCATAGGGAAAGATTTCAGCTTTCCCATTTCTTTCAAAGGCCTTCATATTCATCCTGAAGACTCTTGCGTCCTCATCGGTGAAGCCAGTGAAGTGAATTACAGTCCCATCACCTAAATCTATTCCATGATGAAGAATGCCTCTAGTCATCCAACCAGGCGGTCGTCTTACAAAAATATGTTGTCCTTTCGCCATTTTTGTATTCTCTGTTTTTCAGTATTTGCCAGTAACTGCTTTACCTAGTGAGTGGGAACATTTTTATTTAGATTATTGCATGAGTTTTACAAGCGCGATGTGTCCATTCAACTTATGTCCTCACTCGTTGCAGGATTAATTTATTGTGTGAAATGTAAAAGGCGGCAAAGGTCGTGAGGAAGTTTGGTTAATTCCTGCGTGATGTATGGAAAGCCATTGCCGCGCAAGAGATTGATGACCACGTTGTGGCAACCAGACGTATTAATCGCGGCACGTGGATGGCGCAGAAATCTATCTCCGTCTCAAGGCGTAGTCAGAAAGACTGGTGATACGTGAAAGTTGCTAACAAACATCGCCACATCCTGAAGTCGTGGAGGCTGCTTTGTCGAATGTCAGAAAGATTTTAGAGCGGCAATCGTAGCGTACAGCAGGCTAATGACCTTAAGGATTGGGTATCTGAAGCTTTTGGTCAGTCGATGCTCTCAAAAAGAACAATTGTATTTCCAACTCCAGATGACGACACAGAATTTGCATGAACTTTTTTGAGGATTTTCCCACAAAGTTAACACCCTACCTTTCACCCCCTAAGTAAATACCAATAACATCAGAGCTTAAAAACAGCCAGCAATCATTCCGCCCAATAAGATAAAACCAATCCAAACATTTTGACGGAACATCTTGCCATAAATAGGGTTGGGTAAATTTGGTTTACTTAACTTGATTGATTGCCAAACCCAGCCAATTGTGGCAATTACTAAGCTAATCCAAAATGCTAGGTGAAGGTGAATCACAATTCCTAAGTAAGCCAGTAAAGCAATTGTGCCAGCAAAGAAAATAGCAATGGCTAAAGGTGCGTAATCACCAAAAAATAGAGCGCTAGAATTAACACCAATTCGCCGATCATCTTCCTTGTCGCTCATCGCATATACAGTATCAAATCCCAATGTCCACAGTACAGTTGCACCCCAAAGTAACCAAGTTGCTTGGGAAATATTTTGTGTAACTGCACTCCAGCTAATTAAGACAGCAAAACCCCAAGCAATTGACAGCACTAATTGCGGTACGGGAAAAACTCGTTTCGCGCCTGGATATAGCAAAATTACCGGAACTGCTGCTGCTGATAACCAAAAAGTTAGAGGATTAAGATAAAACGCCAAAACTGCGGCACAAGCCAGCGCCACTAAGCCGACAACAATCCCGACTTTAATTGAAAGTGTACGGGCAGCTAAGGGGCGATCGCGAGTTCTTTCTACTTCGGGATCGATATCCCGATCCCACAAATCATTGACAACACATCCAGCCGCACTGGTGGCTAGAGTACCCAAAATAATTACGCCAACTAAAGGCAAAGGTGGTTTACCTGCTGCGGCTAAAAACACAGCCCATAGTGCAGGAATCATCAGGATTAATCGCCCTTCTGGTTTATGCCACCGCAACAGCCGAATAATTATCAGCCATATCGGTTCGGAATTGCTTTCTGGCGTTCTTAACATAGAAGTAAACAAAAAATCAAGTAATTACTTTAGCTAGATGAATTCACACATCTTTACATCTATAGAATATCTTTATTTGCTATTTGTAAAAACACAACCTAAACTTGCATCCTTAGATATATCTAAAAGGTCAATTTAGTTGTGAGCAGCAGAGTGAATATTCTTGATCAAGGTTGAGTTATCTTCACTTAACCTTTATGACCCCGACACACCAGTTTTTACTATCCTTACTAACAGAGAGAAAACTAGATGCTAAGTTTAGTTTCGACTAACCACGTGAGCATTCCCACTCCGACATTTAAGCAAAATCGGATTATTGCTGCCATTGACCTAGGTACCAATTCTCTGCATATGGTAGTGGTAAAAATTGACGCTACCCTACCAGCTTTTAGCATTATTGCCAGAGAAAAAGAAACTGTGAGACTAGGCGATCGCGATCTGGCTACAGGTAATCTTAAACCAGAAGTGATGGATAGGGCGATCGCAGCTTTAGGACGCTTTCAAACAGTTGCCGAAACTTTCAGTGCGGAAACTATTGTGGCTGTCGCAACTAGCGCTGTGCGCGAAGCACCTAATGGTAAAGATTTTTTACACAGAGTCCTAGTTGATTTAGGTTTAAGCGTTGACTTAATTTCTGGACAAGAGGAAGCGCGGCGTATCTATTTGGGTGTGCTGTCGGGGATGGAATTTCACAACCAACCGCACATGATTATTGATATTGGCGGTGGTTCTACAGAATTAGTTTTGGGGGATAGTAACGAACCGCGCACGCTTACAAGTACGAAAATTGGTGCAGTCCGCCTGACTGGGGAGTTAATCACTACAGATCCCATCAGCAACGCCGAGTTTCAATATCTCCAAGCCTATGCACGGGGGATGTTAGAACGTTCTGTAGAAGAGGTAATCGCAAACCTCAAATTTGGGGAATCACCACGTTTGGTAGGTACTTCTGGCACGATTGAAACCTTAGCACTGATCGATGCCAGGGAAAAATTAGGTTATGAACCTTCCACACTCAATGGCTACCAATTAAGCTTAAAAGACTTAAGAGATTGGGTAAATCGCCTACGGAAACTGAGTAACGTTGAACGCACTGCGATACCAGGTATGCCAGATAAGCGGTCGGAAGTTATACTGGCAGGCGCAGTAATATTACAGGAAGCTATGACCCTTTTGGGCGTTGAATCAATAACAACTTGTGAGCGTTCTTTGCGCGAAGGTGTAATCGTGGACTGGATGCTAGCCCACGGTTTAATCGAAGATAAACTGCGTTTCCAAAGTTCAATTCGGCAGCGTAGTGTACTCAAACAAGCTAATAAATACCAAATTAACTTAGAGCATAGCGATCGCGTCGCCGAATTTGCCCTAAGTATATTTGATCAAACTCAAAATAAATTACACTTTTGGGGTGAGGAAGAACGACAATTACTATGGGCTGCTGCCATATTACATAATTGCGGTCATCATGTCAGCCATTCGTCACACCACAAACATTCTTATTATTTAATTCGCAATAGTGAATTACTCGGTTATACCGAAAGCGAAATTGAAATCATTGCCAACATAGCGCGCTATCATCGCAAATCTGCGCCCAAGAAAAAGCACGAGAATTTCCGTAATTTGCTCACGAAACAACAGCGTCAAATAGTTAGCCAATTAAGTACCTTGTTGAGATTGGCAGTGGCTTTAGATAGACGACAAATTGGTGCTATTGAAAGGGTACAGTGTGAATATCATCCCCACACCATCAAATTTTATCTGCGAATTTTCCCATCCCGTCCTGATGATGACTGTGCCTTAGAACTATGGAGTTTGGATTACAAAAAATCAGTCTTTGAGGCAGAGTTTAACGTCCACTTAATCACAACTTTAGAACCTTATACGATGTCTATTAGTTCATAGTTTACGCCGTTAATATTTGCAGCAAAATCTGAGAATATTGCCACAGGCTATCTATTTCTAATCACAATTGAAAGTATACAGCCATTCTGGTGCGTGATTGCTTTAACCATCACGCACTACCAATGACATCAAAAATGACGCGTTAAGGAAAGCCAAGCTATAAACTTTAAGGAAAATTGATCGCGTCATTGCTTTGATTGCTATAGCACATAACGTAATCAGAATTAATCCACCCTTCTTTATTTGCTAATTTAGGGTTGGATTCTGGGATAACGCGTACTTTAATCCAGGGTGTTGGAATAGCATTAAAGCTTGATATGTCACGCATTAATAATGTGACGTTATTACCATTCTCTAAACCAGCTTCGACTTTTCCGCCTGGTGTACGTCGTAAACTTAACTGTCCTTTCACAAGTCCAGTTACTTCGCACATCGCTGGTTTGACTTCAGCTATTTTCGCGTTACATTTAAGGGCTGCTGAACTTACCCAACCTTCCAAAAATTTATCTTTCGGGGATTCAGAATCAATCACTTTTACATATAGCCAATTTTCAATACCTTTTGCGAGTACTTCCAACCTTGCATCTTCGTATAAATTGATGACTCCCGCACTCTCAAATTCTTGTTGTGGTTTTGCTAGGTAAAAAAATAAAGCTTCTTCATATCCCAGTTTCTTTGATTGACAAATCACTTTTTTTGCTTGTGCTTTGTTTGCTGTCGCTGCATTCGCAATCAGGCTAGGAGTAACATTAACTAACCCTATATTTAAGAATAAAAAAGCTATTTTTGCTAACATTTTATACTTTTCAACAGATGAGTTAAAAGCCGATAAATTGCGTTTAGACTTATCTGATAAAATATATAACGCTTTACTGTGAGTCATACTTGCTAGATAAAGTATTCAAAAGCACTAATATCTAACTTAGCTTTTTTGCTTTTGAAACGCCTACCCAATGTCACTTAAATAACTTCTTGCAAGGAAAAGCAGTATATTTACATATCTTTGCAAAATCTTAGTTGAGAAAGGAGGCTTGTCAAGCCATCAGACTTCTAAAATACTGGAATTTAATTCTATTTCTACCCCTTTTCAAGGGAGCAGGGATTAATAAACGTTTAAAGTCACACGCAGATACGTTTAAAACAATCTCTTAGGCTTCTGGAATTTATTAGTGCTACACTGTATTCAATATCAAACCTCTACAAATCGCTAGCGAGATAGCTGAAATGAAGTAGTAACAACCTCATGTTGCGCGCCAGCAACAAATGTCAAAACATAATCACCACAAGTAGTTTGACAGGTTACTTCAGAATAATCATGTTCTAAAAATATTGTGATTTATCGTATCTATATTTAGCCGGAAGAAAATTCTCTACGGCTTGGTTTGTTTTGCCAACCATCTACCCGGAATTGTTGTTAATCAACGGGTGGAACTTTGGGATTTGAGGTTTGAGAAGAATGCAGAAAAAATCAATATTATTAGCTGAGAACTTAGCTTATCAAATCGGCTCAACCAGGACTTTATTCGAGAAAGTTCAGGCGAATATTACCACAGGTGATCGCATCGCTTTAGTTGGTAGTAATGGTGTGGGAAAATCCACTCTTTTGAAGATACTTGCAGGGCAAATTACGCCTAGTAATGGTTCTGTATGGTGCAAACATCATATTTATTATTTACCCCAAATCAGCACCATCAAGCAAGAAATTACTGCAGATACAGTACTCGATTTCTTAAGTTCTAAATCTGATGAATGGTGGCAAATTGAGGAAATATTGCGAACACAATTTCACACCACCCTGGACTTATCATTATTAATGAGTAACTTGAGTGGAGGGGAACTCACAAAACTATTTCTAGCTATTGGTTTATCTCAAGCACCAAACATACTATTGCTAGATGAACCCACAAATCACATGGATTTACTAGCGCTAGAAAATTTAAGGCAATTTCTAGTAAATTTCTCTGGTGCATATATCATTGTCTCCCACAAGCCTTTCTTTTTAGATCAGGTAACAGAAGTGACTTGGGAACTAACATCTGAAGGGGTGAAAGTATATGGAGGTAATTTTTCACAATATCGCCAACAAAAACAAATTGAGTTAGCAGCCGCAGTGCGATCGCATGAAGTCGCCAGAAAAGAACTTAAACGCGTCCAAACTACAGCCATGCAAGAACAGCAACGCGCCGCGCAATCTCAGCGTCAAGGGCGTGCTAAGTTTCTCAATGGTAGTATTGATCGGATGTCAGCCGGATTGATTAAAACCAAAGCCGAGGCTGCTTCTGGCAATGCCAAAAAGAAGCATGAAATCTCAGTAGCAAAAGCTACGCAAACCGTGGCAGATACTAAAGTAAAAACCACAAAAGCAACCAGTATTCAATTAGCTGAAAAAGCTCAAAAACGCCGTAACCTGATTGATATTCAAGATGCCAATCTCTGGGTATCAGAGCGCTTACTGATACAAAATATCCAACTGCATATTACCTCAGGCGATCGCATAGCAATTGTTGGCGCTAATGGTTCAGGTAAATCGACTCTCGCCAAAGCTATTCTGAAAATGGAACAGCCAGCAGCAGTTTTGGCTGGGGGTGAAATTTTACTCGCACCAGCCATAAAAGCTGTATATCTCGACCAAACCTACGAACTAGTCAAACGCCAGCAGACAATTTTAGAAAATATGCAAGCGGCGAACCCTAGCCTCAGCTATCAACTGCTGCGTCAACAGCTAGGACACTTTTTGTTTAAATATGATGACGTTCACAAAAGTGCATCAGTATTGAGTGGAGGAGAATTAGCCAGATTAGCGATCGCAATGATCAGCATCTCTGAAATTGACCTGTTGATTCTCGATGAGCCAACTAATAACTTAGATATCGAAACCGTCGAGCAAATGATATTAGGTATCAACGAGTATCAAGGCGCGCTGTGGGTAATTTCCCACGATTTAGATTTCCTCAACCGCATCAACATTACTGAAAGTTACAAGTTAACTAACCAAGCCTTGCAAATCACAAGCTATTTACCCAATACACCACAGCAGTATTATCAAGAATTGCTGGAATGTCATCAATTGGGTAATGGGTAATGGGTAATGGGTAATTTGTAATTGGTAATGGGTAATGGGTAATTGGTAATGGGTAATTGGTAATAATAATTTCCCTGTTCCCTTTCCCCTTTCCCCTTTTCCCCCTCATCCCCAGTCCCCAATCCCCAATCCCCAATCCCCAATCCCCAATCCCTAATCCAAAAGTAGAAGCCGCAAAGCATGGGAGCAAGTTATAATTCTCTTGCGGAGAGACGTAACAAAAATTTATGAGTAACCCCCTTTTACAAGCTTTCTTTGTCGGGAGAGCAGTTGCTGAAGTAGTAAACGAACGCTTAGAAGTCGCTTTGACTGATGCTTTGAGCGAAATTGGCAAATTTGACGCTGAAGCCAGAGAACAGTTGCGCCAGTTCACAGATGAGGTGCTAGAACGGGCAAATCGTGCAGCTGAGGCTGCTGGTACTGGTCAGTCTACTACAGTGCGTGGCCCCAGTGGCTCTGACCCTGTTGATTTGCAAGCAATGATTGATGAACTACGGGCAGAAATCGCTTTATTACGTACTGAATTACAAAAGTATCGTAGTAGTTCTGTGTAAAAGCTGCGAACAATCCACTAGGAAGCATATTTTAGTCATTGGTCGTTAGTCATTAGTCATTAGTTATTAGTCACGAGACAAATGACACCTGACAAAGGACAAATGACATTTGATCGCAAACATTTTAGGAATCAGAGTGTCTTTTCTTCCAAGTGATTCGGTGACAAACCAACGGTACGCAAACAATATGGAAAAAGGTTATTCGGATAAGGCATACCGTTGGAATCGTGAAAACTATTCTAGCCGACGGCGTTTTATTGATATTTGGTCGTTTGTTTTGACCTTAATGTTCAAGCTTTGGCGATACAACAAAGCTTGGAGTTATCCTGGTGGGATGACAGAGGCCAAGCAAGCTGCAAGGCGCAAGGCACAGGCAATTTGGATTCGTAATACCCTGCTAGATTTAGGGCCTACCTTTATTAAAGTGGGGCAATTATTTTCCACTCGTGCTGATATTTTCCCAGTCGAATATGTAGACGAACTAGCAAAGTTACAAGACAAAGTACCCGCCTTTAGTTATGAGCAAGTAGAGGCAATTATTGAGCGAGAACTAGGTAAGAAAATTCCGGAACTGTTCCAGAGTTTTGATCCGGTTCCGCTAGCGGCTGCTAGTTTGGGACAAGTACACAAAGCCATCTTATATACAGGCGAAGCGGTTGTTGTCAAAGTACAACGTCCCGGATTGAAAAAATTATTTGAAATAGATTTACAAATTCTTAAGGGAATTGCCCGTTATTTTCAAAACCATCCTAAATGGGGACGGGGACGAGATTGGATCGGAATTTACGAAGAATGTTGTCGCATTCTTTGGGAAGAAATTGATTACCTCAATGAAGGGCGTAACGCTGATAGTTTTCGGCGTAACTTTCGCGGCTATGAGTGGGTGAAAGTACCGAGGGTACATTGGCGTTATACTTCGTCACGAGTATTGACCTTGGAATATGTTCCTGGTATCAAAATTAGCCAATATGAAGCATTAGAAGCTGCGGGTATAGATCGCAAGGTGGTTGCCCGTCAAGGTGCTCAAGCATACCTCATTCAACTGCTCAATAATGGGTTTTTCCATGCCGATCCCCACCCAGGAAATATTGCTGTTGGCCCAAATGGCGACTTAATATTTTACGATTTCGGCATGATGGGGCGGATAAAATCTAATATCCGTGAAGGATTGATGGAAACGCTGTTTGGGATTGCCCAAAAAGATGGCGATCGCGTCGTCCAATCTCTGATCGATTTAGGAGCGATCGCACCAACCGAAGATATGGGGCCAGTGCGGCGTTCTGTCCAGTATATGCTAGATAATTTTATGGATAAGCCGTTTGAAAATCAATCAGTGGCGGCAATCAGTGACGACCTGTACGAAATAGCGTATAATCAACCATTTAGATTTCCAGCAACCTTCACTTTTGTGATGCGAGCTTTTTCTACTCTTGAGGGAGTCGGCAAGGGCTTAGATCCAGAATTTAATTTTATGGAAGTTGCTAAACCATATGCAATGCAGCTGATGACCGATATGAATGGTTCTGAGGGCAATAGCTTCCTCAACGAATTAAGCCGGCAAGCAGTTCAAGTTAGTACCACTGCTTTTGGGCTACCACGGAGACTAGAAGATACACTAGAAAAGCTAGAGCGAGGTGACATGCGTATGCGAGTCCGTTCTCTAGAAACTGAACGCTTACTGAGGCGACAAAGTAATATTCAGATAGGTATTAGTTACGCTCTCCTCGTCAGTGGATTTACGCTTTCAGGGACGATTTTATTGGTGAATCATTATGTATTGTTAGCAGTATTAGCAGGCTTAATTGCTGCTGTGATCGCAGTACTACTTATCCGCTTACTTTTACGTCTCGAACGTTATGAACGTATGTATTAATGTTGCAGTAAAAATTTATGAAACTTAACTTCGCGGGTCTGAGCGATCCGGGACTGATTCGTTCTAATAACCAAGATGCATACTATATCGACCCAGAGAAACGATTTTGTATCGTTGCTGATGGGATGGGTGGTCATGCAGGCGGAGAGGAAGCTAGTCGCATCGCTACGCAGGAAATTCAAGCTTATTTAGCAGAAAATTGGCAAACTTCTCAATCTGCTCAAGAATTATTAGTACAAGCTTTGTGGTGTGCTAATGAGGCAATTTTGCAGGATCAGCAAAATGCTCCAGAACGCGCTGATATGGGGACAACGGCTGTAGTTGTGGTTTTCCGAGAATCCGAGTCTCCTTGGTGCGCTCATGTTGGCGACTCCCGGCTTTATCGCTTGCGTGGTTCCCACTTAGAGCAAATTACAGAAGATCATACTTGGGTCGCCAGAGCAATTAAACTAGGCGATATTACTTTTGAAGAAGCACGGGTTCATCCCTTTCGCCATGTTTTATCAAGGTGTTTAGGGCGCGAGGACTTACATCAAATTGACGTGCAACCAGTAGATTTGATGGTAGGCGATCGCTTACTTTTATGCAGTGACGGTCTCACAGAAGAATTGGCAGATCAAAAAATTGCTGACTGTCTGCAAGACAACTCTGTCTTAGATAAGGCTGCTTACTCTCTAGTTGAGGCTGCTAAAGCTCACGGCGGACACGATAACATTACCGTCGCCCTCGTTGCAGTAGAGGACAATTAACGAGCTCAAGCTCAAACAATTTGATATTTGAGGTGTGCGTTAGCGAAGCGTCCAAGGCTCTTGACCCAAACAGAGATGCTAAGCATCAGCTAGCTTAAATTTAGGGCTGCTAGAGGCTGCGCCAACGCCAAGAGCGAGTCCTCAGGATTTTTGAGATTGACTGTACTAGCCCAACAAAAAAATACAGCTGCGAGATTTTAGATTAGTTACCTCCACAATACGGCTGAAACTAAAAATAATCTAAAATCCTGAATTGCCATGTCAAAATTCCGAATTTCCAATAGCAAGAGTTGTAGATGGGGAATAAGGGGAAATGGTTAAGGGTTAAAGGTTTTATCTTTCCTCTTCCGCCTTTCCTATGTCTTAGCGGGTGACAAGGCAACTCTAAGCTATGCAGGACAAAACTTTGAGAAGATAGTGAAGACAAAAAATAGGGAGCATTTTTGTGGCTCCCTGGAAAAAATATGTTTCCTGAATCTTACCAAAAAACCCTGCGTGCCCATCTGAATGAAAGCCAGTATCTAACCATACAGCTTCTGTTGTTATTGCTACAAGTTCATCGTCAGGTCAAACTCTCAGTTTTAGCGAGTGTCTTTCCCCAACCGATTCAATATGGCAGTCGCAAACGCAACTTACAACGCTTTTTGAACTTGCCTCGACACTAGTCGGTTATTTTGACTTTTAGCCAATCATGAGACAACCGGGTCAGGCAACCCAATTTAATTACCAAGCAAAGCACAAGCCCAACCAATTAATTTATGGGCATGGGCAAACAGTAGTAATAACAGGGTGGACAGTAAAACAAGCGATCGCCTTGCTCATCTACATATACTTTAGGCTCAATCGCAAAGTTATTCATTAAACCTTGGTCGTCAACGATAGAAGCATTTGTACGCATAAGATTTTCCCGTTTTTATTCACTATGTAACGTAGTTATTAATTTTTGTAAAGTAAATGAGTATCTTGAAGATGAAGCCCAAGGCAGAGATATGATAATGAATCGTTCTCATGGAGATGTCTCACGAACAGGCTAAACAACCTATTAGTAGGGACTCTCAGCCACCAATCAAGTTTTAACTAGCAGATCATGGATCGATTCCGGGTAGAGGTTATTGCTAAAACACCAAATCCTCAGCAGGTGATTTACGCCGCCATGCATCAGGACTACACTGAGGCGTTTGTGTATGACGAACGGGACTCATGGCCCTCGGAGTCTCAATGTGGTGAAGTTATTGTGAAGCGACTTTTAGCAGGGGAGAGGGGACATTACGGGCCTCTAGAACATCCCCAAATTGTTTTTAACTGTGGCTACTTCCCCCACAGTGTAATGCAACAGGCCCGTACTCATAGGGTAGCGGTATCATTTGATGTACAGTCTCTAAGGTATACGGGTACCCAGTTTATCGATGTAGTGACCGGAAAGAAAGATATTGAGGATGTTTTCTATCTGCGTCCTGTTGGTTATTACACTGATAGACAAGGTAAAAAATATTATTACTCACCAGAGCAAAGAGCAAAAGACTTAGAGTGGTGTTTAGAAGCAGCTAAACGATATAAAGCTGACTTTGAAGGTGGTATGTCTGAAGAACACGCTAGAGGTAAAATGCCCTTTGATTATCGCCAACATTTTGTAGTTAGTTTCAATTTAAGGTCTTTCTTACATTTCTGTGATTTGAGAAATAAGAAAGACGCTCAACTTGAAATTCAAAAGTTATGTGAAATGATGTGGCCCCATTTTGCTGAGTGGGTACCTGCGATCGCAGAATGGTATGAAAAGTCGCGTTTAGGTAAAGCGAGATTAGCACCTTAACTTTATCTATGTTTTGAATTTGGAAATTTTGATTATTAAGTGCATTTAAGCTACCAGATCAGGGTGGGCAGGATACCCACCCTAGAAGAACCTGTTAAAACTTTGATATGTAGATTATATATTTTAGCTTATTTATATAAATCGTATATTATTATAACTGAATATATTTTTCGCTCCTACCTTCTTCCTATTAATCTTGCTGCTATTACTGATGCTATTCTTTCTAATGCTATACCTACGGTTACAGTAACTCCAAATCCAGGAGAATTGCCAAAGTAGTAATAACCAATAATACCTGCCATTCCTATAATAAATAGCGATAAGAATCCTAATTGAAAATCCTTCTTTAAAGATTCATTACTAGTCTGAGAAAGCAATCTGAAAAATTTTGCTCTACTGGAACTTGAATTATATAAAGAAGCAGGTGATTCATTTTTAAAGAAAACTATAGTACAAAACTTTTCTTTATAATTTATTCTGATTACATCTCTAGAAAAATTTTGTACTGGTATTAGTAGTTCACCTTCCGCCCAGCCAGGATCAACTTTTGTAGAAATATTGGATAGTCCTCGTGAAACTTGCGAGACTCTGGACAAAATTAAAGCTGAAATCGAACCATCCTTAGGCATTTTTAGCTTTTCATAAGTACCAATCAAAGCTATGTCTCCAGGTTTAATTTCAACTGACTTGCCTTCATCAAGAGTATCGAGGTTAGGCTTGGCAATAAATGTTTTGTAAAATCCTCCTACTCTCAAATCATAGCCCATAGGAGTTATACACTCATCTGAACCATGTTGAATTAATAGAGGTTTTAACTCATTCCATTGAGCTTCGTCATAACATAGAATCTTTTTTAGATCGGTATCAGTTAGTATTGACATTTTCTAAATTTCCTAACTTTTACCTCAAGATTGAATAACTTAATCATTTTAATTTTGGCTCTTCATTAAATATTATGCTAAATATACTTTATAAAACCCATAAAACCTGATGATAGAACAAAGATGAGCATTATACTCATATTTTATGTATTTAGCACCGATTTGGGTTTCTGAGCTTTATTTTTAAGCAGATTTTATATATTTAACTAAGTAATTGTGCATAATATTTAGTGAAGAACCTTAATTGTTAAGCTTAAACCTTAGCAAGGGTTACTTCATCTCGCTGATCTTGATATTTTCCTTGACGTGCTTGGTAGCTTACACCACAAGGCTCTCCTTCCAAAAACATCAGCTGTACTATACCTTCATTTGCATAAATACGACAGTCAGCACTAGAGGCATTAGACAATTCTAGAGTCAAGTAACCACGCCAAGCAGCCTCCGCAGGAGTTACATTTGCGATTATGCCACATCTTGCATAAGTACTTTTACCTATACAAATAACTGTTATATTATCTGGTATTTCTAACCTTTCAAGAGCAACACCAAGACCATAAGAATGTGCTGGGAGTATAAAATAACTACCGTTAGAGTCATTCTGAAGTTTAGTTTCTTCTAAATTTTCAGGATTAAAATTCTTTGGATCTACTACAGTTCCAGGAATATGTCTGAAAATGCGGAAATCCCTTTCTGATAATCTAATGTCATAGCCAAAGCTGCTTAGTCCAAAGGAAATAACAGGGAATTTCTCTGATTTACGAATTAAACTAGGCTCAAAAGGAGTAATCATGCCTTTTTGAGCCATTTGAGTAATCCAGATGTCGTTCTTAATCACAAGTTCACAACTAATTTAAACGAATTACTAGGATATCGCGAAGTGGTACATTCTTCATGGGCTATGACTACGCCGGATCTCTGTAATTTGATCGGCTACATCTAACAGAGATTTTGGCATTTCTGGCCCGGTGAGGATGATATCAATATGGGAAGGGCGTTTTGCTAAAAATGCTAAAACTTCGTTTTCTGCAATTAAACCAAAGTTAATCGCTAAACTTAGCTCATCTAAGACAACGAGAGAATACTTACCCTCAAATACTACCTGTTGTGTATGTTGCCACAGCTTTTGTAAAGCTTCGTTTTCCGTATCATCTAGTTGGGGTGTGTCGATACAACGAGGTAAGTCGCAACGAATCCAATCTAAATTTTGCCCTAGTTGCATCGGTCGCTCATGCCCTTGACGAATACCACCTTTAAGAAATTGCACGACTAACACTGAAGTACCTTGACCGGCAATTCTCAGTGCTTGAGCCATGACGTTAGTAAAAAAGTTACGGTGCGTACTAGTAAAAACTTGTACTAGTCCAGCAATGGGAGATGCTACACTGAGGGTCGAATTGACACTGGGGGTATCTAACTGGGCAACCATATAGCTGAGTTTAAAATATTACAAATTATCAAAGAGATATTGCTGAGGTGAGCGATCGTAAATCTAGCTGTATAATCAATCTGAATTTTACAAGTGTATTGTAGTTTGCAAGTTGCATTCTTAGTCAACCACTAGGTTTATGTTCAAGTCAAGAGTTAATGATATTGACATGAATAGCTGGTAAAAGCAAGTGGCTGTAAAAATAAGAACGCAGTAATAATAGTAAGATTCTAAAAAAAAGTTGGGTGCAAGGGCTGAAAATCGTAGATGTTAGATTTCCCATTGGTTTGGGCACAACAGGGTTGGCAAGTAGTAAATTTGACAGGTGAGGAGTGAATTGTTGTGAGATTAGTGATTCTGGGAGGTTCAGGATCGGGGAAAAGCACTCAAGCACAAAGCCTTTGTAGACACTTTGAGATCCCAAAGATTTCTACAGGTGAAATTTTACGAGAAGCAATGTCTGGTGACAAGTCACTAGCCTTACGGGAAGATGCTTCGCGGCTGTACGTTAACGCTAATTTTGGTGATTTGGGGCAATACGCACAGCCATTCGTAGAAAAAGGGGAGCTAGTCCCGGATGAAAGGATGATTGACTTGATTCGGATGCAGCTAACACAGCTGAATATCCCATCGGGTTGGCTATTGGAAGGCTATCCGCGTACGGCGTTCCAAGCTGAGGAATTAGATTTTTTATTAGAATATTTAGGACAAAAATTAGATTGGGCAATTTATTTACAAGTACCAGAAGCGACGATGGTGAATCGCTGTTTGGGGCGATCGCTTCCTGATGAGCAGCCAGAAATCGTACAACGTCGCATAGAGTTATTCTACGATCGCACTATCCCGATTTTGGAATATTATGACCGTCGTCGCCGTTTATTGACGATTAATGGCGACCAGTTACCAGACGCAGTACATCACAGTATTCTCAACCTGCTTGCCGTTTCTTAAAAAAATATTTAATTTAACTACCAAGTTTCACTACCTGAGTTTTGTGCTGACTCAATTGTTAGGGGTCTAGAGAGATTGCGACACTAAGGTAACCTTAATGGATATTCTCTTATGAAAATGTTGAGGCAACACCAATGGCTTGGCAGCGTCCAGATGGTCGGCAACCCTATCAACTCCGTCCCATCAACTTTGACAGTGGCTTTACCCGTTATGCGCCTGGTTCTGTGCTGACAAAATGTGGTGATACTCAAGTACTTTGTACTGTTAGCGTTACCGAGGGAGTCCCAAAATTTTTAGCTGGAAGTGGCAAGGGGTGGTTAACTGCTGAATATCGGATGCTGCCAAGCGCCACTCAACAACGGCACGAAAGAGAATTGATGAAATTATCTGGACGGACACAAGAAATTCAACGCTTGATTGGGCGTAGCTTAAGAGCAGCATTAGATTTTGAAGTATTAGGCGAACGCACTTTAACTGTGGATGCTGACGTATTGCAAGCCGATGCGGGAACGAGGACAACCGCAATTACAGGCTCTTTTGTGGCTTTAGCAAATGCGATTTCCCGATTATTGCACCAAGGAGTTTTAACGCGATCACCCCTGTGCGGACAAATCGCAGCTGTCTCAGTCGGTTTATTAGAAGGAGAGGGATTTTTAGATCTCAACTACATTGAAGACGTAGCCGCCACAGTAGATTTCAACGTGGTAATGAATCAAGATTTGGGAATCATCGAAGTTCAGGGAACAGCAGAAGAAGGAAGCTATACCCGCAGCCAGTTGAATCAGTTATTAGATTTAGCAGAAACCGGAATTCAAGAATTATTAATCGCCCAGCGAGAAGCGATTACCGATTGGGATGCGATATTTGTGGGGGGTTAGGGATTGGGGATTGGGGACTGGGAACTGGGGACTGGGGACTGGGGACTGGGGACTGGGGATGAGGAGGATGAGGGAGACAAGGGAGACAAGGGGACAAGGAGAAATCCCAATTACCCATTACCAAATGATAAATGCCCAATGCCCAATGCCCAATGCCCAATGCCCAATGCCCAATGCCCAATCCCCATCAATGTTGTTAAAAGTTTCAAAAGTTAAAAAGGAGAACAGCTATAAGTTAGGTATGGTATTGCTGGAAGCAGGCAAAGTGATGATCGAGCCATGAACAAAAAGGTCGAAGTTTTACCAGATCAGTCGGCGCTAGTTGGAAGAGCGCTAGAGTTGATTCTGTCTAAGATAGACGCTGCTATTAAAGAGCGAGGGCGGTTTACCATTGCCTTGTCTGGTGGCAGTACGCCTAAGCCATTGTATGAGGCGATCGCTCAACAAAAACTTCCTTGGGATAAAATTCATGTGTTCTGGGGTGATGAACGATATGTACCACCAGATCATCCTGATAGCAATGAGCTGATGGCGCGTCGTGCGTGGTTAGACCGCGTTGATATGCCAGTTGCGAATATTCACGCCATCCCTACTTTGGAAGCTGACCCCGCAGTTGCAGCAGTTAAGTACGACAAGCATCTGCACAACTTTTTTGACACTGCATCTGGAGAGTTTCCTGCTTTAGATGTAGTCTTGCTAGGAATGGGTGATGATGCACATACTGCATCTTTGTTTCCCCACACTAAAGCATTGCAAGTGCGCGATCGCTTAATTACTGTGGGTAATAAAGATAGCAGTATCCGCATTACTTTTACTTATCCATTCATCAATGCAGCTCGCAGCGTGATCTTTGTCGTTGCAGGTGCCAATAAACGGCCAGCGTTAGCTCAAGTATTTGCACCCAAAGCTGATGAGTTGACTTATCCCTCTCGCCTCATTCAACCCCAAGGTGAACTTTGGTGGTTGCTAGATGCGGCGGCGGGTGCGGAACTCCAAACCTAAGTATCCTATCAGGGGTAATTGTTAGAATCGAAAGCTAGGTGTTTCTTATACCTACTTTCGATACCTGTTTTGAAAAGTTCACTGCGGCAACCCCGCTCTGGCTTTTCGCTGCGGCAAGCCCGGGCGCGTCTACAACAGTTCGCTATTATACCAATTCTCCAAAATTCAGTAACAAATGTAAATTTCCTCATCCTTGGGAAATCTAGCTTTCTGAATTGGGAATTGGTATTCAGCCTTCCTGAAGGGTAGCCGCCACTGGGAGTTTTCTCTGCTTGCCAGTACCATTTTTTGATGAGCTTGAACAAAGGCTTAAATCCATGATCGTCTGCCCTAATTGCAATCATCCCAATCCAGACGGCGCTGTCCAGTGTGAAGCCTGTTATACGCCGTTACCAGCGACTAATAACTGTCCCAGCTGTGGGGCAACTGTGCAGGCAGATGCCGCTTTCTGTGGTCAGTGTGGTTTTAATCTGCGCGCTAATGCCGCAGCAACGCCGCCAACAGCGGTAGCACCTACAGTTGCTCCCGATGTGCCCTTAGAAGTACCCCCGTTGGTTACTCCCGATCCACTTGTAGAACTGATACAACCAGATCCTTTAGCCGTTGTTAATTCTCCGGCTTCCACTTTACCTCCAACAGCGGTGGCAGTTCCCCCAGAAGTACCGCCCGTTGCACCGCCACCTGCTGCGGTAGAAATTACTCCTGCGCCACCACCAGAGCCGGAACCAGTGGCACCACCGCCAGATCCGGAACCAGTCGCACCACCTGCACCCGAACCAGTTGCAGCCGCACCAGAACCGGAACCAGTGGCACCACCACCTGCACCCGAACCAGTTGCAGCAGCGCCAGCGCCTGCAGTTAGCCCTGCGAGAACGCAATTACAACAGGTAACAGCCAGCCTATTCCACGTTCAAAGCAACGCGAATCTGGAATTACCGCAAACTTTGTCTGTAATTCATATCGGCAAGCCTAATGACCGGATTCCCCCAGATATAGATGTTTCTGGATTTCCCAATTCAGAAATTGTCTCGCGGATTCATGCAGATATTCGGGTTGAGGGAGACGCTCATTATATAGAAGATGTTGGTAGTTCCAATGGCACCTACATCAACAATTTGCCACTGTTACCGGGGAATAGACACCGTCTGCGCCCAGGCGATCGCATCAGTTTGGGTAAAGGCGATATGGTAACATTCCTCTTCCAACTCGCTTAGACAAATTTTGTAAGCTGATACGCGCCTAGATCAAATATTCTGGCGTTAGGCTTGTCAAGGGTCAAGAGTCAAAAGTCCAAGCTAGCCTTTGACCCTGGACTCTTGAACGCCAGTTGCTTCTCCCCTTGGGAGAAGCAACTGGCGTTCAAGTCGGCAAAGCCGCCCAACGCACTGGCTCCTTTTGACCTCCTGAGCGCGAAATATACAATTTAAATGCGTAACAGCTTAGTCAGTAACTTTAGTTCTTCAAATCAGGACTAAAGTTCTGACTACAAATATTTAAATTAAAGCCAAATGCTCAAGTTGTAGCAGCTAGATTTCATGTGATGACACAGATAAATAAAGAGTTAGATACACAAATTTTATTTTCTGACCAGAGAGACTAAATACTCACACCTTTGTAAAAAACCTACACCTGTCAGCTGCCCCCTGCCCCTCTTTCTCCTTCCCCTTCTTCAGAAAACTGCTTAAATCTGTTTAAACAAGAAAAAACCTCGCTACCGCGTTCGTCATTAGCGAGGTTTAATATTCTGAATTTTGAGCGAAGATAAATAAAGAAAAAATTGGACACAAAGCAACTATAAATATTGGATAATTCTTCCAATATTTCTGAAATCAATTATTTGAAAAAGTAAATTATTACTTTTTATTGATTTTTAAGTTTGTATGTTTCTTTAGATGATGGTTGAGATGTTTATGCTTCAAAGATTTGCCACTTTTAATTTTAGAATTTACCAGATGATGAGTGGTGTTTTGAGTGGCAGCTTCAGCTTGAAAACTTGGCGCAGCAATAGCTACAGGGGTAGCAATTACTAAAGCAAACAATACACCTTTAGCGAATTTATTCATGGCAGTTGGAGATTTCCTTGATTAAAATCTGAACAATTTAACTATCCCAAAGGTATATGACTTTGTCTTGTTATTCCTATGAATTTTTGATGTAATTTGTTTAATAAATAAAACTTATTTATATTATAGTTTTACCAGTTTCTTACAATTTGCTTATGGCGCAATTTCCTATGTTGTGTTGATTTTTACATAGACATAAAAAAATCTCATTAATTATGGTGGATTCTTGAAATAACTTTCTTTTGTCACTCCGGGAAGAGTAAAATCAGAAAGAAGGGCTGAAAGCCAGGAGGGGAGACTGACACAGCCAAGAAGCCCCAAACAAGCGCATCAAATTTGTGGATGAATATTGTGCAATCTACAGAAACATCTTTCCAGAAGTCCGGAGTTTTGAAAATTTCCGAGATTTACATTTGGGAATGATATCAGAAATAAACAGGCAATCTTTACCAGAAATAGCCAAGGTATTAGGGTTAGAGAATCAGCAATCATTACATCATTTTTTAACATAATCACCGTGGTCAATAGAATCATTAAAGAAGCGAAGATTAGAATTAATCCTGCGAGTATTAAATAAGCGATGCCTGCGGTAACCCCTTCAGGGAAGGCTAATTCTAATAATTGATGAAACAGAATACAAAAAAACCCGCTGCCAGAGGCACCAGGTCTAAATGGTATAGTGTGTAGTTACGGGAAAATCAAAAATTAATATATATCTGCTATCAAACTTCAAGATTAGCTGTAACTGTTTCTTGCTAAAGTCTGCTGCGTAGGAGCCTCAAATCACTTGCTCTTAAACAAGCCTGTGAGTAGCAGCTAAGGCTGAAGCGAGAAATTAAGTTTAAGCTAACGCCTATCTCTGAGATGCTAATCTCATTCAATAACAGACAATATTAGTATGACAAAATACTGTGCCAATATCTTGTAATTTATATGAATTTTATATGTAGATTTCTATATTATTCTCTGAAGAAATTGTTTTTGCCGATAGCTATGTCACTACGTTTCCCGCAAATGCTATGTCTGGCTATGATTTTATTTATAGAAAAATTTTATACAATTCTACCTTCCTTTTTAATCGACAATAAAAATTACACCATTTTTAACTTTGAATTAGATTTGAGGAAAAGCTTGCAGGGTAAGGGTTAAATGTTTTTTTGGGATTTCTCATTTTTCCCTTATCCTGGCATCAAGCATTGTGTGTTCTCTGTTCTCTTAGAGGTTGTTCATTACTCTGGTGACACTGTTCTAATAGCCATAGCAAATTTTATCTACTAGATAATATTCTGAGCAAAAAAAATCTTGACTAGGGCTGAAAGTGCGAAAACGGCTACAGGATTAGATAAATTTGGTGATTATTCATATATAGATGAACAATCAAAGCATCCCATAGCCTGATGTCAAAAGTTTGCAATTTCTATGAAATTTGTATGTCTATTTTTAGTAATGTGATTTAGACAACAAATTAATAAATATTTAACTAAACCATACTCAAAGCCATCAGGTTTTCTGCCATTTCAAAATTAGATGTGACATTTTGTACATCATCCAACCCTTCTAAAGTATCAATTAATTTCAGAAGCGATCGCGCCTGATCGGAATCTGTCACTTCCACAGTATTACTAGGAATCCAGCGCAATTCCGCATCAGTCACTTTAAAGCCTTTATCTTTAAGAGTTTTATTGAGAATCTCTAAATTTTCTACTTCACTAAAAACTTCCACCATTTCATCCTCAACCATTTCGTAAGACTCAGCCCCACCTTCTAAAGATGCTTCTAAAAGCTGTTCCTCATCAACTACGCCTTGGACTGTACAAACGCCTTTTTGGTCAAACATCCAGCTAACACAACCAGTTTCACCAAGATTGCCACCATTTTTACTGAAAGCCACACGTAAATCCGCAGCAGTACGATTACGATTATCTGTGAGGGCTTCAATTAAAATCGCTACACCACCGGGGCCGTAACCTTCATAACGAATCGCCTCAAAACTAGAGTTATCACCGCCAAATGTCCCCGCACCCTTAGCGATCGCCCGTTCAATATTATCATTGGGAATACCAGCCGCCTTGGCCTTATCAATCGCAGTCCGCAGTTGAAAATTCCCTGCTGGATCTGGAATACCGCTTCTAACCGCCACAATAATCGCCCGTGACAGCTGAGTGAAGGTCTTTCCCCTTTTGGCATCCACAACCGCCTTCTGGCGCTTAATATTTGCCCATTTACTATGTCCTGCCATAACCTAAATTTATCTAGACTCTATCTCCAGATTAAGATATAGGTGGGTATTGGGCATTGGGGATTGGGGACTGGGGAAAAGGTAAAAAGGAAAAAAGGGACAAGGGGGATGAGGGAGATGAGGGAGATGAGAAAGCAGGGGAGAAATTACTATTACCCATTACCCATTACCCATTACTCATTACTCATTACTCATTACCCATTCCCCAATCCCTAACTTAAGATGATTGTGCAATCTGGGAATAAGGTGTAAAAAGTTGAGGCGATCGCTTTTGATAATTGATGATTAATCAAGGCCATGTACAACTTTTTTTCGCCTCCTCGCCTTCCCCAGCGAAACAGCAAGATATCTTCTCGCCACCTCAAACGCTGGTTGCTGTTGATGCTTGTAGGCGTATTAATTGTCACGGGATGTCAAGTTATCCAAAGGCGAGTCGCAGATGCACAGGTGGTTCATATAACCTTATGGCAAGGGGTGAATCCACCGCCAAATCGAGATGTATTACAAAAGCTGGTAGATAAATTTAACCAAACCCATCCCAAAATTCAAGTAGAGTCGTTGTATGTGGGACAGCAGGATCAGCAAATGCCAAAAATTTTGGCAGCTGTAGTAGGTAATGCACCGCCTGATTTATTGTGGTACAACCCAACCATTGCTGGTCAATTAGTGGAACTTGATGCTTTAACTCCTTTGGATGAATTGCTAGAAAATTCCCCCATTAAAGACGAAATTGACCCCACATTATTTACATCAATGGAATATGAGGGCAAAATTTGGTCACTTCCCTTTGCCACAAATAATGTTGGCGTTTTTTATCGTCCCAGTTTGTTTAAAGCTGCAGGAATTGAAAAATTACCCCGGACTTGGCAAGAGTTACGACAAGTAGCCAAGAAATTAACTCGCGATACTAATGGTGATGGGCAAATTGATAGTTATGGGATGCTGTTGCCTTTAGGTAAGGGCGAATTTACTGTATTTACCTGGTTGCCCTTTATGTGGAGTGGCGGTGGTGAATTGATTGGTGGGGAATCACAGCAAGCCGCAAGTGTAAATTTAAAAGATAATCAAGGTGCGATCGCAGCTTTGCAATTTTGGCACGATTTAATTGCCGATGGTACCGCTATGCTATCCGAACCTGAACGAGGTTATGAAATTAATGCCTTAGTTAGCGGTAAAGTTGCTATGCAAGTTACAGGCCCCTGGAGTTTAGGAGAATTCCAACAAAGTGGTGTAGATTTTGGTGTCTTTCCTATTCCCATTCAACAAAATCCTGCCACTAGTATCGGTGGTGAAAATTTGTTCTTATTTAAAACCACTCCAAAACAGCAACAAGCCGCCTTTAAATTTGCTGAGTATGCTGTTAGTGAAGCATTTCAAACAGAACTAGCCCTAGGAACTGGCTATTTACCTGTAAATTTAAAATCCCGCAAAAGTGCTAAATATCAAACATTTACTGAAAAATTCCCGCAACTTAAAGTTTTTTTAGACCAAGCAAAATATGGGCGATCGCGTCCTATTTTTCCCAATTATGCTAGGATTTCTGATAATTTAGGCCGGGCAATTGAATCTGTATTGTTGGGTAAAAATTCCCCCGCAGAAGCCCTAAATATTACCCAGCAACGTTTAGATTTAATTTTTAAATGATACAACACTAAGTGCAGTGATACAGATAAGATATAGGACTCGTATTTAATTTTGGAAATTATGTGCGTCATGCGTAGGATGCGTTAGCGATAGGTAACGCATCTCTGGTCTAAATTTTCGTGCGTTACTGTTAATTGAGATTTTTTCATAACTTAAATCCTATTCCTAGATGATTCCATATTTTTTACAGTTTTTTACAACTTCTTTGTAATTAAAATATCTTTTTTTTCTTGAATTTCATAGTAATTATTGGCAATACCAATTGTTGTTATTTAAAGCCTCTTAATAACAGAGGTTTTAAAAGTTTTGGCTGTCAAAAAATCTTCTTATCTTTGAGGAAAAATTACTTATGCCCCTTGAGTATACTAATCAAAAATCATCAACTGATAACGGGCTAAATGTCACTCCTATCTCCTCAGTAGATACTTTTACTCTTAGAGATAACTACAGCTTAAACAACAATAGCCGTAGTAGTTTTGACACAACAATTAATAGTAATGATACTTTTAATACTCAAAGTTATGACTCTACAACTGGCTATGGTCTGGTAAATGCAGGAGCTGCAGTTGCTAAAGCTATTGGTCAAAATACCTTTGCTGATGTTCCTGATGTTGGGGGCAATGATTGGGGAGATGACTTAGTCAAAGCACCAGAAGCCTGGGCCAAAGGATATACAGGTCAAGGTGTTGTAGTTGCTGTGATTGATACTGGCGTTGACTACAATCATATAGATTTAAGAAATAATATCTGGACTAATACTAGAGAAGTTGCTGGTAATGGCATAGATGATGATGGCGATGGCTACATTGATGATATTCACGGTTGGAATTTTATAGACAGCACCAATGAAGTCATGGATAGAAATGGTCATGGCACTCATGTTTCTGGCACCATTGCTGGAGAAAACAATGGTGTTGGTGTGACTGGCGTTGCTTATAATGCCAAAATTATGCCGATCAAAGCTCTTAATGATGCTGGTGCAGGTTCGGTTAGTACTATTGCTAATGGTATTTACTATGCTGTCAATCAAGGAGCAGATGTTATCAATCTCAGCCTCGGTAGCAATTTTCCTAACAGTACCCTAGCATCAGCTATCGAATATGCCAGCAAAAAAGGGGTAGTTGTAGTAATGGCAGCTGGTAATAATGGTCTACCCGTCATATCTTACCCCGGCAGCTATGCTGACCAGTGGGGGTTAGCAGTTGGAGCTGTAGATCAAAACAATAACATCGCTGATTTTTCTAACAGACCAGGAATCTCTCAACTTGCCTACGTCACAGCACCAGGGGTGAATATCTACTCATCAGTACCTGGCGATCAGTACGCTTATTATAGCGGTACTTCAATGGCAACCCCCCACGTTGCTGGAGTAGTAGCTTTAATGCTGAGTGCTAATCCGCTGCTAACTGATGCTCAAGTCCGGCAAATTATCACACAGACTGCGGGAAATAATGGCTCAGATCCAAACCTAGGTCTCACTGCTGCTTCCTTGATTAGTCAGTTTGTTCCAGAGATTGCAGCTAATAGTACACAAATGTCTACTTCTAGCTTGAATATTAGTCCCCTCAATGAGAATCATCTGGCTGATTTCAGCTTAAATATTACCTCTGAGGCTGAAAGCAATTATAATTTTCAGGCTGCTAACTGGTCACAATTCCGATACTATGAGAGCGATTTCAACAGCAGCAGTTACAACAGCTTGAAAGATCAACCAAAAAATGATGATGAGCCAGCAACCGATATAGAAAAAATTCTGCGACAATTCCAAGAACAAGTGGATGAATTGCGGAAATGGTTCGTTAACATTTGATTTGCTGAAGTAGCCATCATCAACTGGGTAAATTCGGCTTCATGAACTCTACTGTCCAAATTCCCGGCTAGAAAGTCGGGAATCTAAATCTCGACAAAGTGAGTGGTATTGACCCCTACCCATCTTTTGCATTCTTGATTCAAATTAGTATAAGCACGCTAGCTCTTCAAAGTGCAGTACTCAAAATCTTCACGATGCGATCGCTTACGCATCCATAAATGAAAGCGATCGACAGATAAATTCCCTCATTTTATCTATTTGTGTATAAAAGTTTACATATATAACTTTTATTTTGATAAATTTTAATGCAAAGTATCAAAAAAATTATTAATTTAATAAAAAATACGTAAAAAAATCTTAATAAGATTGTAAATTAATACAGCATCTATTTTTGACGAATTTATCAGTGTTCTATTCATTGAAGGTGACGCGAAAGTCTATCCCCTTGTGGGTGGAGAGAGATATTGTCTCCGTCGCATAGGGAATAGCGCATAGAGTATTGGTAAATTCTTCCCCTGCCCAAAAACTCCTTGTGGGTGGAGTTTTTCATCAGCTTCATTGTTGTCAGAATATCTTATCAAGTCTCTTGCATAACTGAATGTGATATTTACTGAATACTACTGTTAATTTAAGACTTTAAGTATCAAGTATAAATATTGAACCTCTAAATTTGAAATAGGAATAAAGCCATTTTTTGGCTGAATTATTATTGGTAAACAACGAAAATATACTGATAAATCATCATATTTTAATTAAAAAATGGGCAGGTATACCCAGGTTATTTTGCATAACCAAGCGCAGAATCTAATCAATTCTGCCCGGTTTTTTCCTTGTGAAACCTTTAGCTAGCAAGGTGTTCAAGGGTGTAATTTAAGCCAAAAAGATAGGTATATTTATGCCTTTTGACAATGCAGGTAATACATTAAATACAGCTTTAGGTATTAATCTTAATTCCAACACCCAAAGCTTTACCGATTGGGTGGGAGTTAGCGATACTAACGACTACTATGGTTTGAATTTGAGTAGTCGCAGTGCCTTTAATATGTGCCTCAATAGTTTGAGTGCCGATGCCAATTTAGAACTACTCAACAGTAGTGGTGGATTGATTGCTAGATCAACCAATCCCAACAGTATATCTGAATCAATTAATAGTATTCTGGATGCTGGAAGTTATTACATTCGGGTTTACCAAGGTACGAGTAATTCTGAAACTAACTACAATCTTTCTGTATCAACTCAAAGCCATAAAACCGACTTAGTGTGGCGCAACTCTGCTACAGGACAAAATGCCTTGTGGTACATGAATAATGATAAACTTCTCAACGGCGTGTTCTTTAATGGCGTTTCTGATAGTAACTGGAAAATTGAGGGAACTGGTGATTTCAATAATAATGGTGATTCAGAAATCGTATGGCGTAACTCTGCTAGTGGGCAAAATGCCTTGTGGTACATGAATGGCGAGCAACTCCTCCAAAGCTTGTTCTTTAATAGTGTTGCCGATACCAACTGGAAAATTCAGGGAACGGGTGATTTCAATAAGGATGGTTACTCAGATATCGTTTGGCGTAACTATGCTAGCGGGCAAAATGCTTTGTGGTACATGAAGGGTGATCAACTCCTCCAAGGCTTGTTCTTTAATAGCGTTTCTGATAGTAACTGGAAAATTGAAGGAACTGCTGATTTCAATAAGGATGGTTACTCAGATATCGTTTGGCGTAACTATGCTAGCGGGCAAAATGCCTTGTGGTATATGAAGGGAGATCAACTCCTCCAAGGCTTGTTCTTTAATGGTGTCGCCGATAGTAACTGGAAAATCGAAGGAACTGCTGATTTCAATAAGGATGGTTACTCAGATATCGTTTGGCGTAACTATGCTAGCGGGCAAAATGCCTTGTGGTATATGAAGGGAGATCAACTCCTTAACACTGTATTCTTGGATGGGGTTTCCGATGCTAACTGGCAAATTACTAGCGTTAGGACTAACTTGAGCGAACTAACTACTATTGATGTTGCTGGTAATACCACTGCTAATGCTTTTAAGATGGGTACAGTGACTGGTAGTGGTAATTTCCACGATCGCCTCAGTGCTGTTGACAGCAATGATTATTATGAGTTCAACTTATCGACTTATAGCGACTTTAACCTCTTACTGAACGAATTAAGTGCAGATGCTAATGTGCAACTGCTGAACAGTAATGGAGTTGTCATTCAAACTAGCACCAATCCTGGCTCGACAGCAGAGTCTATGAGTCTTAAATTAGGTGCAGGTAACTATTATATTCAAGTTTATCAATCAGGTGGTATTGCTACTAACTATAATTTGACTGTCTCTGCTACTCCTTTAACAGATCCAGGTAATTCTTTAGGTAATGCTGAAGTAGAAAATTCAGCCGTGTTCTCACGGAATGAAACAGTCAGTGCTACAGATATTAATGACTTTTATCGCTTTACTGTAAATCAGTCTGGTGTGTTCAGTGCAAATTTGACTGGTTTAACTGGCGATGCTGATGTTCGCTTAATTAAAGATATTAATGGTAATGGTGCGATTGATACTGCTCAACTCTACAACTCGACAACTGGAGCTTTAGATACTGGAGAGATTTTAGCTTGGCAATGGGAACGTGGTACTACTAGCGAATCTATTCATCGGTTTCTGGATGCAGGTAATTATTATCTGCAAGTGATGAGCTATAACAATCAAACTGCTAACTATAATCTCAGTACTAACTTTACCCCTGCTGCTAGCGATAATCTGAGTTTTTCTATTAATCCTTCTTTTGGTAGCAACATCAACGCCACTGCACAAGCTACGATTAAAAAGGCAATCAACTTCTGGAAAAATGCGATCGCTTATAGCAGTTTCAATTCTGCTCAAACTTTTGCATTAACAGTTGTGGAGGATACTTCCATTACTGGCAGTACTTTAGCTCAAGGTGACTATTTAACCACAGCCACAGATGCTAAAGGTCATATAATACCGATTTCTGGGAAATTAGCCCTCAGTAGTAGCTATCTCAATACCTTAAATACAGTTTCTAATTATACTCCAGATATAATTATTCACGAAATTGGTCACGCTTTAGGACTTGTCAGCTTTCTCAACAGTTCATCTGTTGAGAAAGCTACGGGAACTTATAAAGCCAATACCTATGCAGGTTGGGCTTATGGGGAATTAAGAGGAACATTTAGCCAAACAGCTATTCCGTTGACAACAGGTATAGGTGTAGGTTCCGATTATATCCATTGGAAAGAGGAAGTCTTTGGTAGCGAAACCATGACTCATATCACCAAAGGTGCAACCTCGGCCTTTAGTCAATTGTCTCTAGCGGCGCTGCGAGATATTGGCTGGAATGTTAACTTTGGTGCAGCCCAACCTTATAGTTTGCCTTTAGGTGGAACTCAAAGTTCGCTGGCTAACGTGGTTTATAACTATAACAACGGCAATGTTGTAGCCGCAGGGACTAGTTTCACAGGCGGATATTATTCCTATGTCGTCAATAGTGAATTTAGTGATCGACTCCACCGCATTCAACTAGGTGGTACAGGTACGATATCAGTAACTCTCAGTAACTTAACTGCGAATGCAGATATGAGGTTAATTTACGATGCCAATAATAATGGCTTGATTGATACAGGTGAAGTCATCGCCACTGCTGCAAATACTGGTACTACATCAGAATCGTTTAATCTCTCTAATCTAGCTGCGGGTAATTACTATATCGATGTTTTTGCCACCAATTATCTCGATGCTTTGGGTAACAAGCTATTGGTGGATACTGCCTACAAGTTAAATTTTAACAAGGTAGCATCAGCTTAATATCAGTACAAAAATCAAAAGCAGCTATAGTATTGTGCGAGTTTACCACACAATGCTATAGCTGTATTCACATATTTTATATCAATAAATATAGAAATAATACCGATTTAAATTACAAATACAAAATTACGCATTTCATATAAAAGTTTGTTTATAAAATTCGTTTATATAATTTTAAAATTTTCAAGCTTTAGATGATGTGTTAAAAGTATTCTCATTGGTATATCTAACTTTATTGTCTCTTTAATAAATATTAAGTAAGTTTCCCATAGCTATCTAATGCTATTTAAAAGCAGTATTAAAGAGATATAGTGCGATATTTCAACGAATATCCAAATTATCAAGTTTTTCTGGGTGGGTTTTTACCAACTGACACAGGTATATTTATGCCTCTTGATAATGCAGGTAATACTTTAAGTGCAGCTTTAGCAATTAATTTAAATTCCAATACTCAAAGCTTCAGTGATTGGATAGGAATAGGTGATACTAACGACTACTACGGCTTGAATTTGATTGGTCGTAGCAGCTTCAATGTTTGCCTCAATAGTTTAAGTGCAGATGTCAATTTAGAATTACTCAATAGTAGTGGTGGATTGATTGCTAGATCAGACAATACTGGTAGTTTTGCAGAATCAATTAATAGCATTCTGGATGGAGGTAGCTATTACATCCGCGTTTACCAAGGGTTGAATAACTCTAGTAGCAACTACAATCTTGTTGTCACATCTCAAAATAATTATCAAAATGAATTGGTTTTGCGTCACAGTAGTACAGGACAAAATGCACTGTGGCAAATGAATAACACCACATTGGTAGGCGGTGCTTCTTTTACCCCTTTGGCAGATAATAACTGGAAAATCGAAGATACTGGAGACTTCAATTGTGATGGAAATAATGACTTAGTACTGCGTAACTATGCTACAGGACAAAATGCACTGTGGTATATGAATAGCAATACATTGCTGGGTGGAGCTTATTTCCCACAATTAACAGATACTAACTGGAAAATTGAAGGCACCGGAGACTTCAATCGTGATGGTAACAATGATTTAGTGTTGCGTAACTATGCTACAGGGCAAAATGCACTGTGGTATATGAATAACACTACATTACTCGGTGGCGCTTATTTCCAACAATTAGCAGATCCTAACTGGAAAATTGAAGGTACTGGAGACTTCAATCGTGATGGTAATAGCGATTTAGTTTTACGCAACTATGCTACAGGACAAAATGCACTGTGGTATATGAATAACACTACATTACTCGGTGGCGCTTATTTCCAACAATTAGCAGATACTAACTGGAAAATTGAAGGCACCGGAGACTTCAATCATGATGGTAATAGCGATTTAGTTTTACGCAACTATGCTACAGGACAAAATGCACTGTGGTATATGAATAATACTACATTGCTGGGTGGTACTTCTTTCCAAACTTTGACAGATACTAATTGGAAAATTACGAGCGTTGGTACTAAATTTTATGAACCCACTGCCATAGATGTAGCTGGTAATAATACAGCCACAGCTTTTTATGCCGGAGATATCAACAATAGTACTGGCACTTTCCGCGATCGCGTCGATGCTACTGATAGCAATGATTATTATTGGTTCAATATCGCCACTAATAGCAATTTCACCTTATCACTGAGCGGTTTAACTGCTGATGCCAATCTGCAACTTCTTGATAGTAATGGAGTCGTTCTTCAAGGTTCTTACAATAGTGGAACTACAGATGAAGCTATTAGCCGTCAATTAACTACAGGTAACTACTATATTCGGGTATACCAATCGAGTGGTAACAGTAACTACAATTTAAATCTCTGTGCAACTCAAGTCGAATCTCCTTTTGTGACACTCACTAGTCCCAATGGTGGCGAAAGTTTCCAAGTAGGTTCAACCTACAACATTACTTGGAATGACAACATTGCCGAGAATGTCAAAATCGACCTGTACAAAGCAGGTAGTCTCTACAGTACTTTGTTCAGTTCCACACTCAGCGATGGAATTGAGTCTTGGTACGTCCCCACTAACTTAGTGGCTGGTAGCGATTATCAAATTCGTGTCAGCAGCACCACTAACGCTAATGTTTGGGATTTTGGCAATAGCTATTTCAGCGTCACCGCACCATTTCTCGCCGTTACCAGTCCCAATGGTGGCGAAAGTTTCCAAGCAGGTTCAACCTACAACATTACTTGGAATGACAACATTGCCGAGAATGTCAAAATCGACCTGTACAAAGCAGGTAGTCTCTACAGTACTTTGTTCAGTTCCACACTCAGTGATGGAATTGAGTCTTGGTACGTCCCCACTAACTTAGTGGCTGGTAGCGATTATCAAATTCGTGTCAGCAGCACCACTAACGCTAATGTTTGGGATTTTGGCAATAGCTATTTCAGCGTCACCGCACCATTTCTCGCCGTTACCAGTCCTAATGGTGGTGAAAGTTTGCAAGCAGGTTCAACATATAACATCACTTGGAATGACAACATTGCCGAGAATGTCAAAATCGACCTGTACAAAGCAGGTAGTCTCTACAGTACTTTGTTCAGTTCCACACTCAGTGATGGAATTGAGTCTTGGTACGTCTCTACTAACTTAGTGGCTGGTAGCGATTATCAAATTCGCATTAGCAGCACCACCAACGCTAATATTGGGGATTTTGGTAATAGCTATTTCAGTGTCACTGCACCATTTGTCACCGTTACCAGTCCCAATGGTGGCGAAAGTTTCCAAGCAGGTTCAACATATAACATTACTTGGAATGACAACATTGCTGAGAATGTCAAAATCGACCTGTACAAAGCAGGTAGTCTCTACAGTACTTTGTTCAGTTCCACACTCAGTGATGGAATTGAATCTTGGTACGTCCCCACTAACTTAGTCGCTGGTAGCGATTATCAAATTCGTGTCAGCAGCACCACCAACGCTAATATTGGGGATTTTGGTAATAGCTATTTCAGTGTTTCTCCATTTGTCACTGTTCCATCTACCTATCAACCCTTTAACGCAAGTCAAGTCTTTTCACTCAATAGCAACGCTGGGGCAAACCATACTATCTATCTAGATTTCAATGGTCACACTACTACAGGCACTTCTTGGAATAGTCAGTATGCTAGCAGCATTGTGTCACCTGCATATGATACAGATGGGAATGCCTCTACATTTTCAAATACAGAACTAGAAAATATCTGGAATATCTGGCGACGAGTGGCAGAAGATTTCATTCCTTTCAATGTGAATGTAACCACAGCTAATCCTTCTACCTCTGATTTAATTAACAGTGGTAGTGGAGATACACGATGGGGCGTTCGTGTTGTCATTAGCGGAAATAGTTCCTGGTACGGATCTTATGGTGGTGTAGCTTATGTTGATTCATTCAACTGGAATAGTGATACTCCTGCATTTGTCTTTTCAGATAACTTGTCTAACGGAAACGTAAAAGATGTTGCTGAAGCAATATCCCACGAAGTAGGGCATACTTTGGGTCTTGATCACGATGGCAAGACTGATGGTACAAAATATTATCAAGGTCATCAAGGCTGGGCTTCTATCATGGGGGTTGGCTACTATCAAGAGCTTACGCAATGGAGTAGAGGTCAATACTCTGGTGCTAATAACACAGAAGATGATTTAGCTATCATTACTGGAAACAACGGTTTTGGATATCGCACAGATGACTATGGTAGCTCCTTAAGTAGTGCCTCGAATTTATCCTTTAGTGGTTTTACTGTGAAAACTTACGGAATTATTGAGAGAAATACAGACTCTGACTGGTTTACGTTTAACTCAAACGGAGGTAATTTAGCATTAAATATTAATGCTTTTGAAGTAGGAGCAAACCTAGATATTCTTGTCCAGCTATATGACAGTTTCGGACAATTGATTGCAAATTACGATCCTACAGATTCCCTATCAGTTATTCTTAACAAGTATCTTAGCGCGGGCAAATACTACCTGAGTGTTAAAGGAACAGGGAAAGGAGATTTAATTACAGGATACAGCAATTACGCTAGTTTAGGACAATACTCTATTACTGGTACAGTTGCATGATATGGCATGATTCAAATAAAAAATGCTTGAAATTCTGGTAGTGATTTTGATGAACAGTGATGAGAATTGTGATCATTTCACTTAAACATAGGCTTGTGGCTGGAATAAATTTTATTCATCCATGTTTTAATAGCTGCTTGCGCTATTGAGCTTCAAAAGCTTTACAAAAATCGTCTACCAGGCAAAACAAGCATTGAAATTAAATATAGGGCAGATTGCTAAATAAAGATGTTATTTTCAGCTTATTATCTGCCCTTTTCATTTATCCTGAACTCAAGTTATGCTAGTTTCTCTTCCTGTGAGTGTTAATTAAAATACAACTCTGTTCTCATAATCTACCTCACAGAAAAAGCCTCGCTAAAGCGTCGGGTTACTGGTTCCATAATGAATGTTAAAACCGACTTTTTACGAGTGACAATTTCGCCATTAGCAGCCATCCCTGGAGTAAATGCAACTTCTTGACCCCGGACGGTAATTGAGTGTTTATTAAGCTTAATTCTGGTGGGGAATACTAAACCTAATTTTTCATCGGTAACTGCATTGGGGCTAACTTGCACCACTTCACCTTCAATCACACCAAATTCTTGAAAGGGAAAAGTTGCCATTTTTACCTTTGCTTTCATCCCCTCGCGGATAAATCCGATATCGCGGTTGAGGACTTTAACTTCTAGTAACATCTCTTCGCCTTCTGGCAAAATCGAAAGTAACTCTTCACCAACTTGTACTGGCCCTTTTGTGGCTTTAATTTTGTAAATTGTGCCTGCAAAGGGGGCTTTAATTGTTTCATCGTCTTCTTGCTTTTTAGCTTGTTCTAATTGACCAGCAACATTGGTAAGTTCTTCTTTGCGCTTGTTAATTTGGGAGAGAATTTCACTTTGGCGTTCTGAAGCTAAACGCTGTGCTTGATTGCGTGCAGCTTGATATGCTTCTTCGGCTTGGCGAATTTCTTGGGCTTGGGCGGCGATATCTTTTTCTAAGGATGTAACTCTATCTTGCGCCTCGATAATTTTATTTTGAGCGTTAGTTACTTCATCTTTAGCCCTGGTAATTTCTGTAGTAGCCCGATTTAATCTTTCTTGCGCCTCTAGGTAATCAACTCTGGGTACAGCACCAGGAGTCATTAAAGTGCGTAGGCTTTGTTCTCGTTTTTGAGCGATCGCCAAATTATTTTCTGTTTTCAAACTGATAGTTTTAGCGTTAATTAAGTTAGTTTTGGCGTTGGCTAAACTGGTTTTGGCATTAACGAGGTTTTCTTGTAACCGATTGAGTCGGACTTTAGCCTGATCCATAATCGCTTGCTGGCGATTGGCTTCTGCTTCCGCAGTTGCTTGACGCGCCTGGAAGTCTGTAAGCCGGGAGTTTAACAACTCATCTTGTAACTTTGTTCCAGTACTTTTGACTCCCACACGTTCAGCATCCAAACGCTGTAAGTCTTCTTGAATCAACTGAGTAGATTTAGCCAGGCGATTCACATCGCTTTGTTGTAAATCTGGATCGCGTTGAATTAAAACTTGATCTCTAGTAACGCGATCGCCTTCTCTAACTTTAATTTTAATAATCGTGCCACCACCTAAAGAGGTGATGGGCCGGACTTGTGTAGATGCAATTAATTCCCCTGACGCGATCGCTACTTCATCAATTTCCGAGAAATGTGCCCATGCGATCGCCCCAAATACAATCAGGCTAACAGTTCCCGCTAACAATCTAGTGTATAACGGTGGCAATTCCTGTACTGCCTTACCCAATTCATAAGACAATTGTTCATCTGGTTTAGCAAATCGCTCTTTTGTCTGACGCGCTTGAGTAGCATTCGCAACTAGGGAATATTTCATAGAAGTTTTGTTATTTGTCCTTTGTCATTGTCATTGGGAATGGGGCAAGGGGCATTGGGCATTGGGTAAATTGGTAATTGGTAATGGGATTTGTCGTTTATTGTTTCTCCCTCATCCCCAGTCCCCAATCCCCAATCCCCAGTCCCCAGTCCCCAGTCCCCATTCCCTTATTCCTCAAACAGCTAAATAGCGCCGCACAAAATTTTCTAAAGTCTCCAATTTAAAGTTAAAAATCTTCTCTAAATTGGTTATCTCCTCTTTTGTGCAGAAAAATTCATTGGCGAGTAAAGTCCGATAGGTTCCCAAAGCCTGTTGTGTTTGGGGATTAAATAAACCCAAAGCACTGCGTAATCCATCAATAGCAAATAGGGGTGCATTAATTACTATTGGCTGTTTGTTGAAGATGCGACTAAAGATTTGCGGGATATCGCCACGGGTTAAAATCTCAGGCCCTCCTACTGCTAAAGTTTGGTTACGAGCGCCTTCAACTGTCAAAGAATCGACCGCTATTTTAGCCAAATCATCTGTACTGACAATCGAAGTCCGATTTTTAGGATCACCAATTAGCAGATACAACCCTGTTTCACGAAACCGTTCTGCTAATGGTAGCAAGTTTGATGCTAATCCGGACGGACGTAAAATAGTGTAGTTCACGCCACTAGCTTCTAGATATTTCTCTACAGCGCGTTTAGCTTTGAACACAGGCGCATCTTCATAGCCTCTGTCAGCACCCAGTACGGAAATCAAAACAAAATGCTTGACTCCATTAGCTTTTGCTTGGTCAATTAGCTCAATATTGGCGCGGTAGTCTAAGGATAAAGCGTCACTATCGGAACCGTGAGCGCTGATAATATAATCAACACCTTTACAAGCTTGTTGAATATCCTTATCTTGCTGTAAATCACCAATGAAGATTTCAGCTCCTCGGTGTTCTAATTCGCTGTAACGAGAACTCAGACGCACAAATGCTCGCACTGATTTCTCTTGTTGGCGTAATAGTCGCACGACTCTGCGACCAATTCCCCCGGTGGCTCCAGTGACTAGAATCATAGAATGACCTTATATCAATAATTTGCAGTTTTGATAGTTGTCGGAAAGCTTGGTAGGCGCTCAATCAATGCTGGAACATGAAATCAGCTATTCCACATGGCAATTGCATCAATTAGTTGGGTAAAATGCCCATCTTCATAAGATTTTGACGGCATAGATATATGCAAATTAGATGTGTTTTAGCCCATGAGCATATTTATTCAGTTAATCATCATGCTCAAGATATCCTCACACTCACTATAGGAAGAAACCGTACTTTATTTATCTTAATAAATGTAGGTTGCAAAAATTTATGATGGTTGAGTCGCTAAATCCTGTTCACTTTCTAACAATGTATTAGTAGCATTCAGGACGATTTGCGCTGCACCTGTGAAAAACGATCGCTCGATATTCGCTGGTGTATCAGTAGGCTCATGGTAATGGGGAGTACGCAGATTAGCTGTATCGGTTACCAATACAGCACCGATTCCTTGATACCAAAACGGTGCATGATCGCTACGTAGGGTGTCTGGTGCAACCAAGCCTTTCAGAGGAATAGGCAATTTCAGCACTGCTGGTAGATTGGTATCTGCTTTATTTACAGCAGTTGGAGGGATTGTCTGGGAGTTGTTAAAGGCATTTAATAAAGGTAAATGCTCTGTATCGCCAATTACTGCTAAAAAGTCGCCTTTATCGCTAGGTGGTGTAACTGGTAAACCTGTAGGATATTGCTGACATCCAGCAGTATAGCAAGCATAACCCACCATATCCATAACGATGACACCGCGGAGGTTTTGCAAGCGTTCTGCTTTGCTCACAAAAGCTTTACTACCTAAAAGTCCGCCTTCTTCACGATCAAAAAAAGCTAGTTGCAATGTTCTGGGTGTGGGACGTGAACCAAGAATTCTCGCAACTTCTAGCGTTACAGCCACGCCACTAGCATTGTCATCAGCCCCAGGAGAGACAGCAACTGTATCATAATGCGCTCCCACTAAAATTGCACCAGCCGCTTTTTTAGTTCCTGGGCGTTCAGCAAAAATATTGATCCCTTCAGAGAATTTTTCTAACTTAGGTGTCCAGCCTAATTTTCGCAGTTCAGTTGTAATATAAGTGCGAGTGCGCGATCGCGCTGCGATGGTGTGACGGGGAAAATTCAAATTTTGAATATGGCGCAATAGCTTGTCAGCAGACACTTGCAAATCATTAGCTACTGGCAAATACTCCTGTGTGGGAGTCTTTTCGGCTGGGATGCGCTCAACAATTACAGATGATGAAGGTCTATCAAATAACTGATTTTTCGCAGTACCTTTGCTACTTACAATTACAACTACCACCAAAAGCAACAGCACCAGCCAAATCCATTTTTTCATGTGGGTTTATCCTTGCTTCTCAGACTCTTAAGGTAGCGCAAACAGCAAGTTTGACAGCTCGTCTTTTGACAGAGTCAACCATTTCCCCTAAATTTCCGCAGTAGGTAGTGCTGAGTGCTGAGTGCTGAGTTGGAGAGACGCGATTAATCGCGTCTGTACAAGATTACTTCTTCCTCTTACCCATTACCCAATCCCAAGTCCCCAATCCCCAGTCCCCACCCAATGCTAGACTTATCACTCATCACAATCCTGGGTTTTTTGGGCAGTTTCGGACATTGTTTTGGGATGTGTGGCCCCTTAACAATGGCTTTCTCTTTATCACATCAGCAAGAAAATTCTGATTGGCGACAGCAATTAAAATTTCATCTTTTGCTGAATCTAGGGCGAATGTTGAGTTATACCCTAGTAGGTGCGGCAATTGGGGCGCTGGGTTCAGTGTTATTAGAAGGGGGACAGGTAGCTGGTGTTGGTAGCGATTTACGTCGCTGGATGGCAATTATCACTGGCTTAATGCTGATTTGGTTTGGTTTAGGGCAAATAAAGCCAGATTTGCTGCCAAAAATTCCAGTTTTACATCCTTTATTACAAGGAGGCTTACATAATTATCTCAGTAAAGGAATGTTCAACCTTTCCTTACAAAGCAAATGGTGGACACCTGCACTTTTAGGCATGACTTGGGGTTTAATGCCTTGTGGTTTTCTCTATGCTGCCCAAATCAAAGCTGCCGAAACTGGTAACTTATGGATGGGTGCAGCAACTATGCTGGCTTTTGGCTTGGGAACCCTACCAATGATGTTAGGTGCAGGGATTTCTGCGTCGTTGGTAAGTCAAGACAAGCGTAGTCAGTTATTTCGCCTTGGCGGTTGGGTAACTCTGGCGATTGGGGCAATTACTTTGGTGCGAACCGGCGACACAATGGCCGATTACACCGGACACGCTGCTTTATTTTGCTTGATTTTAGCCCTAATTGCTCGTCCCATTAGTGGAATTTGGGCATCACCCCTACGTTACCGTCGTGCTTTAGGAGTAGGAGCATTTGTGCTGTCTGTGGTTCACACTTTCCACATGATGGAACATTTACTGCAATGGAATTTTGCGGCTTTTTGGTTCTTGCAACCAGATTTTCAGTGGAGCATAATTGCTGGTGCGGTAGCTTTGGTATTGATGACTCCAGCAGCGTTGACAAGTTTTGATTGGTGGCAAAAATATTTAGGTAAGCGTTGGCGGCAAATTCATCTATTAAGCCTGCCAGCTTTACTGTTAAGCGTAATTCATGCAGTTATAATTGGTTCCCATTATCTGGGTTCCTCACAATCAACTGGGGGAAATAAACTAGCAGTAGCTACAGTTGGGTTTATTACCCTTTGTGTGTTGCTGCTGCGTTCACGTTGTTTTTGGTCAAAGTTAACCTTAGCAAAATTTTATGTTCCCCCGACTAAGTCACGCTAAATCTTCGATTCCTTTATTTTTTGTATTACTGCTATCCCTAACTCCCCTTAACGCCGCTTCTGCTCATTCAGTGAAAATTTCTGCAGATATTGGTGGCACTCTACATATTGAACCGAATGATAATCCCCAAGCAGGACAACCCGCAAAAGCTTGGTTTGCACTAACTCGCAAAGGTGGAAAAGCGATCGCACTTAAAGATTGTGATTGTCGGTTGGCTGTTTATGCTGAACCCCATACACCACAAGAGCCACCCCTGTTAGAACCTCCTTTAAAACCTGTGTCTGCTGAACGTTACAAAGATACGCCAGGGGCAGAAATTACCTTTCCCAAGCCAGGGGCTTATCAGCTGGCACTTACTGGTAAACCTACTTCTGGGGAAAGCTTCAAACCTTTTGAGTTAAAGTTTCAAGTTACCGTGGCATCAGGTTCGCAAAATATACCACAAGCTCCTCAGAATGTCAATCAAGCTGCCAATAATCAAGTAGTCGAAACTCAATCTCCACCCTTACCCTTGTGGGCGATCGCCGCCGCTATTTTTGCCACGTTAGGTATTGTCTTGGCTGTCATGCAGAAGCGGCGGAGGTGATTGGGGGATTGGGGATTGGGGATTGGGGATTGGGGACTGGGGATTGGGGACTGGGGATTGGGGACTGGGGGGGGACTGGGGATTGGGGACTAGGGACTGGGGAAAAGGTAAAAAGGAACAAGGGGGATGAGGAAGCAGGGGAGAAATTACTCATTACTCATTACTCATTACCCATTACTCATTACCCATTACCCATCCATGCCCCATGCCCCATGCCCCATGCCCATTATTTATGCCTCTTTTGATGCCATTGCCAGGCGTGGAGGACGATATCTCTGATGGCTGGATACTGGGGTTGCCAGCCGAGGATTTTACGGGCTTTTTCGCTACTGCCGATTAAGGATGGTGGATCTCCGGGACGGCGATCGCATTCTTTGACTGGGATTGTTAATCCGGTAACATCTTTGGCTGCGGAAATTACTTCCCTTACTGAGAAGCCTAGACCATTGCCTAAATTAAAGACTTCGCTGTCGTTGCCTTTTAATAAATATTCCAATCCTAAAACATGAGCGTCTGCTAAGTCGCTCACGTGAATGTAGTCTCTAATACAAGTACCGTCGGTTGTGGGATAATCTGTACCGAAAATAGAAATCGATTCCCGCTTACCTAAAGCTGTCAGCAATACCAAGGGTATCAAATGGGTTTCGGGGTTGTGGTCTTCTCCTAGTAGTCCGGAAGGATCGGCACCAGCAGCGTTAAAGTAGCGGAAACGCACCGATTTTAAACCATAGGCAACATCAAAATCAGAAAGAATCCGCTCCACCATTAACTTAGTAGCGCCATAGGGATTAATTGGATTTTGGGGATGATTTTCGGGAATAGGTACAACTTCTGGCACTCCATAGGTTGCACAAGTAGAAGAAAATACAAATTTCTTAACAGATGCCGCTAGCATCGCTTCTAGCAACACCAGGGTGCCTAAAACGTTGTTGCGATAGTATTTTGCTGGGTCTGTAACTGATTCTCCCACGTAAGCATAGGCAGAAAAATGCATCACTGCCGTAATATTGTGGGTTTGAAATAATTTATCAAGTAAAGGGCGATCGGCAGTATCACCAGCTACCAGTTCTACTTGCAACACTTGCTCTACTAAGTCACGATGTCCATACACGAGGTTATCAAGTATTACCACTTCATAACCTGCTCGCTTCAGGGCAAGCACGGTATGGGAACCGATATATCCTGCTCCTCCTGTCACTAAAATAGTGGGCTTTTCCGGTGACATAGTTTATCCTTTTGAGTTACAGTTACTCAACTAATCTAATGTACTGGTGCCTCATTACTCATTGGGAAAATTTTAAATAATAGACGCAGTGTCAAAAAATTGCACTAAAATCACTACGACGGTAGTCTTTGGGTGTGAGGTGTGAGGTATTTTAAGTCAGGTAACAGTGCGTTTACAATTTGACGAGAAAATAAATCCGCTGCCCGAAACCTTGAGGCTGTCTCTTAAGGGAATGCTATTTGCTATATGTCGGGAACCCCGTCTACCGCAATGGCTCACTGCATCGGAAAATTTGAGAGTTAATCTACTATGTTTCTACTGTTAAGCCGAGTACTACTTTGGCTATTAATTGGCACTGTTGTATACTCTTTGTTCCAAAGATTCTATCCTGCTGGGAATTTTGTGGGACGATTAGTCATAGTCATCCTGTTGATTGTTGTAGCCCTGGCGTTTCTGAACCCTAACGAACCAGCTGTAGCATCTTTGTGGAGGATGGTATCATTTCCATTAAAACCTCTAGGTGCATCGGTCTTGATGTTGATTTTCGCGGCACAGAGAATCAAGGGGGGTGGAATCGATAAACCAGGAGGATATTTACTGGGTTGGGCGCTGACAATTTTACTGTTAGCAAGTACACCCGCTATTGCTTACTTTTTAGTTAGGGCACCGATCGCCACTGTAGGCAATCCTCAGTTAGCGGCGCTCGAAAGAGTTGAGTATATGAGGCTAGCGTCTGCAGCTTCCCAACTAACTCCTGATTCGGAAACTCTGGTGGCATTAGGCCCAGCAAATACCATCGGTAATGTCTCTGATGTGGCAGCGAATGGTATTCTACCTCCAGTTGATATGAGTCAGTCAACCATAGCTTTAAATCAATTTGGTGTAAAAGTCCCGCCTTATTTGTTGCAGAATCCTCAGGACATCAGAAATCGTGGTTTACGCATTGAAGATTTTGTACCAAGTGCCGAAACACTGCAAGTAACAACCCAAGTCTGGGAAAGTTATCTTAACCAGATTTATATTTTCTTGCGTGGTCGTCAAGGATAAGCCGAAAAGATCATTAATCGCAAGGCCAAAGCACTATGTCCTGGTGGCTGGCCTTATTTAAATTGTTATTTCTGTCAGAATAGGAGGAGGGTGAGTAGTTTTGCTGGCAATAGGAGCCAGCGCTATGTGCGGGTTTCCCGACTTAAAGTGACTGGCGTTCAAGATTTCTCAATTTTGAATTTTGAATTGCTCATCTCCTGCTCCCCACTTCCCTGCTCTGTGCTAGTTCTGAATGTTACAATCTCGACGACTTGCTAAACTCAGTGCTTACCTGCGTCCCCATTGGCGGGAGGCAATTTTAGGCATTATAGCTTTGCTGACTGTCAATGGATTAGGCGTTTATATACCTTGGTTAATTCGCGGTTGCGTTGACAGACTTTCAACAAATTTCGACTGGTATGAAATTCTCAATTACGTAGTCGTGATTTTCTTGCTCAGTTCAGCAATGTGGTTAATTCGGATGTCTTCCCGCATTTGGCTGTTCGGAGTAGGAAGAGAGGTAGAATTTGATTTAAAACAACGGATTTTTGAACATTTACTCAAGCTAGAACCTTCTTACTTCGCCACACATACTATCGGTGATTTAATTAGTAGGGCTACTAGTGATGTAGAAAATATCAAGCGGTTGTTGGGTTTTGCCGTCCTGAGTTTAGCAAATACATTTTTTGCGTATGTTCTAACGCTGCCTGTAATGTTGGCAATTAGCGTCGATTTGACATTAGCCTCGCTGGCAGTATACCCCTTAATGTTCTTTTTGGTGCATTTGTTTAGCGATCGCCTACGTAAACAACAAACTGTAGTTCAAGAACAACTATCTGACATTAGTGAACTCATTCAAGAAGATATTAGTGGCATTGCCTTAATTAAAATTTACGCCCAAGAAGAAAACGAACGTCGCGCCTTCGCCGAGAAAAATCAGCAGCTATTGACTGCTAACTTGGAACTCGCAAAAAGCCGCAATACATTGTTTCCCCTAATTGGGGGTTTAGCCAATATCAGTTCACTGATAATTCTCTGGTTGGGAGCATCCCGCATTGCGGCGGGAAACCTAGCTGTGGGGGATTTTTTAGCACTACTAATTTATGTAGAGCGTTTAGTTTTTCCCACCGCTTTGTTAGGATTTACCATTACCGCCTACCAAAGAGGTGAGGTGAGTATTGATCGCTTAGAATCAATTCTCAGCGTTACGCCCAAAATTCAAGATGCAGATGATGTTGTTCATCTACCCAAAACCCAAGTTAAAGGGAAACTGAGAGCCAAAAATTTCACTTATACATATCCAGGCGCTACCATCCCAGCTTTAGATAATATCAACTTCACGATTAATCCTGGGGAAACCGTGGCAATTGTTGGCGCTATTGGTTCTGGGAAATCAACTTTAGCAAATGCCTTACCGCGCTTATTAGAAATTGAGCCAGGACAGTTATTTTTAGATGGAACGGACATTACAAAAATAGCATTAGCCGATTTAAGAGCTGCGATCGCCTATGTCCCCCAAGATAGTTTTCTGTTCAGCACCACCATTAGAAATAACATCCGCTACGGCGATCCACTTAGCGAGCAAGAAAATGTCGAATACGTAGCTAAGATGGCGCAAATTGACTCAGAAATTAACAATTTTACCCAACAGTATGACACTATAGTTGGTGAACGGGGTATTACTCTTTCTGGCGGTCAAAGACAACGTACTGCTTTATCTAGAGCTATGTTAGTTGATGCCCCAGTGTTAATTTTGGATGATGCCCTTTCTAGCGTCGATAATCAAACAGCTACCCAAATCCTCAAAAATCTTTCGACTGGTACAGTTAAGAAAACAGTCGTTTTTATCACCCATCAACTATCGGCGGCGGCTGCGGCTGACCGAATTTTTGTGATGGATAAGGGCAAAATTGTCCAAATAGGCACTCACTTAACTCTTGTGCAGAAAGAAGGCCTTTACAGAACTTTGTGGAGTCAACATCAAATAGAAGAATTACTACGTTAGGTGCTTGGTGTTTGGAGACGCAGCGCGTAGCTTGCTGCACAGTAGGAATTAGGGTTTTACTTTGCAAGTTAGCTACCTGCTGTTGAACCTGCATGGGGTTGAGTAACTAAATTAATAATTTCTTGTGGGGATTTATCTTCAATTACTGCCAGCAAGTTGACTGCTTTTGTTAATAAGCGATCGCTATCTTCAAAACTGTTGTGACTTGGTAATATAAGCTGGATTGGATTACCTTGATCATCACTAGCACCTTGAAACACTAATAAACGTGGATTGGGATGTGTTAATTTTTGCCAACCATTTTGCTGAAGATAGGATACAAGATTGGCAATTTTTAAAGGATAGGTTTGTAATTGCTCTGGGAGAATTTGTTCTGTCATGACCACTCTCCTGTTTTTACTTTTTCTATTAGATCTAGCAAAGATTCTGGAGTTAATTGTTGCTGTCTAGGAATTCTAATTCTCACGCTTTGCCGATTGGCTGTTGGTTTGCCACTCAGATATTCCCAGTAACAACTACCACGAATTCGCATTTCTTCTTCATTGTATATCAACCATTGGGCTGAATCTGAAGGGAGAGCGAACAGTATGAGGATACAAGGTACAGCCATCCTGAAATTGCGTCGAATAACTAAATCATTGTATGTTTTAGCTTCCAAATCGTAAATAACTGTTTTATCGTCTCGCTGCCATTGGGTTGAAGCTTTTAATTGAAAACTGAGAGAAAAACCTGACTCTACACGTCTATTGTGGCGGATAGTAATTTCATCAAAGTTACCGTCTACTCCATAATCATATTCGCGGATAGAAAGATTTAAGCCTGCCTTACCTGCGATCGCTCGAATATAGGCTCGACTTAAGGATTCAAGAATATGGGGTTCAGTTAACACGAAATTACAACCACTTGAGGTAATTTTGGATAATACCTTAATTCGATGCTATGAAGCTAGTTTAAATTGGCTTTACCAGAAGCGATCGCATTTATATTAATACTTGTTGGTTAAGGGGAAAAAGGGGAATAGGAAAAGGGAGATAAAAAACCTTTAACCCTTAACCTTTAACCTTTTCCCCAAAACCAATTTTGGCTTGACAACGCTTAACCGACTAGTATTAGCATTTATATATGCTGATTATTCTCGTGGCTGAAAAAATCCTCCCCTTGGATTTGGCTAGAAAAACCGCTAGCAAAATATGCGACTTCTAGAAGATAACCATCTCCAGCTAACGAATGATTCTACTTTCTTGAGAACTTAATAAGCTGTAACTATTACTTACAGTAATTTAAGTGGGGACTTAATCATGCAACGCTTTAATGTTTCTAAGATTTTAGGAAGTACAGTTCTAGCCTTAAGTTTAGCTACATTGCCAACAGTTTTACCCGCTTCTGCTCAAACAACTACCAACCCTGATGGCACTACTACTACGACTACAGACCGCCCTCTGACAGACGGTAATTATGCGGATGGCGATTGGGGTTTACTAGGTTTGCTCGGTTTGTTTGGTTTATTTGGACGTAAGAGTCGCAGACATGATGACAGCGCTTACAGCAACCGCGATGTAGTTTCCTCTTCACGTTCTAACTATTAATCTCAAGACATCCTGCAATTTTCTGCCAATCCTTTCAAGAAGTTTAAGTTGCAGCCTGCAAAAGCAGGCTTTGTTTTTTTATGAGCAATTGCTAACTATTAATTGCACCTCTAACTAAAATTACTGTACTTTCTACAATAAAGACGTAGGCGTAGCCCGTCGTAGATATAGCTTCAGGAATATTACCTTGAATTTACGCTGTAATAATTCCAACCACTACGATGAGTAAAATTTCTGTACAAGTTACTAGCTTTAGCGATCGCCAAACAGCACAAGCATTTGCCAAAGAAGTTGGTGAACCCCACTCCAAACAGTAGCTGTAGAAACGACATTGATTTACGCCAACCTCTACTGGTGCAAGATTTCAATCACAAACATTAAGATGTTTGTCACAAATACTTTCATATTCGTGATATAGGACTCCTATTTGATTTTTGAAAAAACTCCGTACATCTGAAGAGTTGTGAAATCAAAGGTAGTGTGTCGAATAAACCACTCAAACATCCACTTTAAATGAGAGAATGTTGGAATCAAAGCACAAAAACGTCGAACCCATGTTTTAGCCTGCAACCAGATATCTTCAATAGGATTTTGCTCTGGACAATTAGGAGCAAAACGAACGCAGTGAATTTTCCATTTTTCTGGTGGTAAACCTTGGTTAAGTTCGTCTAAAAAGCTTTGGATTTCTTTGGAACGGTGGTAAGTAGCACCATCCCAAAAAATCAGCAATCGCTGGTCGCCTGACTCAGTTAGCAGATATTGCAGGTAATCGATAGTATTTTTTGAATTTCCCCTGTCGTAAGCTTTCAGCAGTAATTTTCGTTCAAGATAGTCAACTGCTCCGTAATATGTTTGCTTCTCTCGCTCATTTACGACTGGAACCGTGATTTCCTGGTCAGTTCTCCCCCACACATAACCGCTTAAGTCTCCCCACATTAAATGACACTCATCAATTAACAATACTCTCAATTTTCCGGCTTCGATTTCGGAGCGGTTGCTTGCCAACAATGTTTCAATCTCTTTTTTTTTTCTGCAACAGCATCTGGATTGGCTTTGGGGTTTAGCTTTGTGGTTTTCTTCCAACTGATGGCAGCTGCATCAAATAAGTCGTAGTAACTTTGTTTTGACTCATAAACGATGTCGTACTCAAAGGCTAGTTTATACTCCAGTTCGCCCAGTTCCCAATAGTCCTTCGTTTGTAACCAACTCAACACTTCTTCTCGCTGTTCGTGACTCAGGTGGCTTTTTCGTCCTTTGTAGTTCAGCCTGAGTCCATTGATTCCTTCCTGCTCGTAAGCTTGCTTCCAACCTGTTATCGACCCTAAAGAGACATCTAAAATTGCTTGAATCTCTTCGTATAAGTAATCTTGGTAAACCAACTTGACTGCCAAGGCTTTTCTTGCCTCACGGGCATCGCGACAAACTGCGATAAAGTCTTGTAGTTCTGCGATCGCAGTTGCCACTCCCAGTGGCAGTGATGCAGTTTGTAGATGCTGATTTCTCATTGTCTACTCTTACACTTGTATACTTAACCGTATTTTCTCGTAATCTTTTTCAAAAATCAAATAGGATTCCTATATATGGGTTCACGTTAATAAAAAACATCAAGGCATTTGTGACTAACGCCTTGATGTTTTTTATGAATGAGTTGATGTTGATAACAAAGGTCAAGACGTTAATAACGAATCCCTTGATGCTCTCTATGAATGAGTTGACGTTGATAACAAAAGCTGATGGACTGGAATTAATTTCTTGCCTTGGCCCAATTCAGATATTAGCCATTGCTGCAAGGTCATAGTTTAACTGAACTTTTCTGTGAACATTAAATGAACTTTTTTGAGCCATTCTCTGAACTAAAAGTGAGGTTGGACTGATATTGGCTTTAGTGGTAAATCTTTAATTGTAGTCCAACAGAGATATATCAATTTAACACAGAGGATGAGTTCACTACAGAAGCTGTTATTTTCTTGGATTTTTCTGGTTTATCCTCAGCGTATTCCTTACCAAAGCGTCAGGGTTTATTAATAAAAAAACAGCTATCAATTGAATTACAGTTACATTTTTTGTCAAAAATATTACTAGGAACACAATATGTTTAGCTTTCTTAGAGATTCTCTGGGATTAGTTTGTGCTGGATTAATTTCGATTTTGGTGATAAACCCCAATGCCATAGTTAAGGCTGAAGATTTGAAATCTAGTAATAATTCTTCAGGAGTTTCGACAACAGACAACAGCACTGATTCTCTTGAGCAAGTTAGTCAATCTGTTCAACCAGATTCTGCGCTAGTAACTTCAGTTTCTCAGCTTTCTGATGTGCAACCAAATGACTGGGCATTTCAAGCGCTGCAATCTCTAATTGAGCGCTATGGCTGTATTGCTGGATACTCTGATGCTAGTTTCAAAGGGAATCGTGCCATAACTCGCTTTGAGTTTGCTACTGCATTAAACGCCTGCTTAGACAAAGTTAATCAACGAATTAATGCTGATACCACAGACATAGTTGCTAAAAAAGATTTAGTGACTTTGCAAAAGCTGCAAGAGGAATTCACAACAGAACTCGCTACCTTACGGGGTAGAGTTGGTGCTTTGGAAGCAGATATCGAAAAGCTAGAGAAAGAAAAACCAAAATGCTCTAAAATACCCAAACTCGACGGTCAGCTAATAATTGCAGTCACAGATGCCTTTGGAGATGCTAACCGTAGCGGTAATGGAGATAATAGCAATCTTACAGTTTCTGATCGGTTGCGCCTCAATGTGAGAACCTGCTTTTTTGAAAACGATGAGCTACTTGTACGCTTTCAAGCAAGCAGTGTGATTAATCCAATTGCACCTGGTAACGAGGCTCGCTTCAGTTTCGCATCTGGTAGTAATACAACTAATGATATTTTGCTTAGTAAGCTGCAATATCGTTTTTCTATAGGCGAGCAAGTGACTGTTCTACTTGCTACAGGCTTTAATACTTACTTCGATGATTGGGATGTTGTTAGCTCTGTACGAAATGATGCAAAAGCTGCCATTTCCCGCTTTGGTCGATACAGTCCAATATTCCGTTTAGGTGGAGATACGGGTGCAGGTGTAACTTATAAGCCGAATGAAAATATCAAAATAGAGATGGCTTATCTGGCAAAAAATGCCAACAATCCTACTAACGGCTTGTTTAACGGTAGCTATGGTGCATTGGGACAGATTGTTTACTATCCCAATGGTATGCCGACAAAAGACCAAATAAAGAACGACAAAGAGATAGAGAACAGAGTTAATAAGATTGCCTTCACCTATGTCAAAGCATATAACGACGATGGTTTAGGACATAATACTGGCAGTTTAGCATCCAATTTGGGAGGGAGAAAAGTTGATTCTAATTCCTTTGGTATTGAAACGAATGTAAATATTAGCAATGACTTTCAACTTGGTGGATGGGTAAGCTATACAAATGCGCGGGCGCTAACTGGAGAAGTCAAAGGCGATGCTGATATCTGGAGTTGGGCTGTCACCCTAGCCTTCCCTGATTTAGACAAAGACGGTAAAGTGCGTAATTTAGGAGGGATTATCATCGGGATGCAGCCTAAATTGACTGGTACTTCAGCACCTCTATCAGGCTTACCTCGTCATGATCCCGATACTGGATTTCACATTGAAGGGTTTTATCGGTATCAAATCAACAAAAAAATCAGCATTACCCCTGGCTTTATTTGGCTGACAGCACCAAATCACAACAAGCAGAATGGTGACATTTTTGTAGGAGTAGTTAGAACCACCTTGGAGTTCTAAACAAAAATTCGAGCATACAGCACTTTGCATCTCAATGAAGTACACTCTCCCCTAAAATTAGGGGAGAGTGCGCGATCATTACAAAAACTTTACTTTAATGATATTGCAAAAATAACCTTTTTATTTAAGAATAATCACTTAGATAGATAATACTTTAATAAAGTAAATGCAATCTTATTAAGAAAGTAATTATTGGCTAGTTAATTTATGATGTGCAATTACATATATGACTGAAATTGTAGAAGTTTCAAGTCTGTCTTGGTGTTGCATTATTTGGACTTACGTTTAAGACAAGAGGTTTAGACATAATAGGGAGAACCTTGATTTTTTAATAAATCAGGGTTCTGTTACTATAATTTTTTAGTTATTCAGTGTGTATCTAAATCCTGAAGGTTAATAAATGAGAGTTTACTGCACCAATCCTAATTGCCCGCAACCCGAAAAAGATTTTACTGAAAATTTAGATAATATCAATCCTAAAAAACAAAGATATTGCGAATGGTGTAGGACTGAACGTATTCTGGGAAATGGGCGCTACTTAGCTTTAGAGGAAATAGGTAGTGGAGGATTTGGAAAAACATTTCGCGCACATAATTTTAATTTAGACCAAGATTGTGCCATCAAAATATTGCGTCCTATTCATCGGCTAGATCCATTACTAATCGAATCAGTACAACGTGGGTTTAAGCAAGGAGCAAAAATTTTAAATAATCTCAGTCACCCACAAATTCCTAAGATATACGATTATTTTGACTTGGAAGTATCCGAACATCAAAAGTTTTTTTACTTAGTACAGACGTACATTCCTGGTCAAACGCTGGATCGAGAATTAGCTAACAAAACTCACAAGAGATTTTCCGAAACTGAAGTTGTAGAAGTTTTGCAATCGCTTTTAGATATCGTCGATTACACTCATCAACAAAATGTTATTCACCGAGATATCAAACCTGCTAATATAATTCGCCACAGAGATAATAAGAAACTTTATTTAATCGATTTTGACAGTGCAATCAAAAGAGAATTAGAACCAGAGATTCCTGTAAATCAATCTATGGCAATGGGTACACCTGGTTATGCACCCCCGGAACAGCTAAGTGGTAGAGGTATAGACCGTTCAGCAGATTTATATGCTATTGCTGCAACCTGTGTTTATTTACTTACAGGTAAGGAACCAATGCAAATATGCAACAATCATAATCCACTATACGAAAGCTGGAGAAGATACGTTCCTACCGTAGAAAAAAAGTTGGCGGACATTTTAGACAAGATGCTATCGCCAGATCCAAAGCTAAGGTATAAGTCAGCAAAAGAGGTTGTTGAAGCTTTGTCTGCTATATCAACTCCAGATACGGTTATAAGTCCTCCAAATCCAACACCAACACAACCACAACGAACACCAACAACACAACGAACACAAACAACTTCAATTTTTCAAAGGCTGATAATAATTCGTAGATTCTGGTATTTGCTAAGTTTAGCATTATCAGCAATTTTGATTGCTTTGCTTATCCACTATTGTGACAATAGAAATATTCCAACTCCTGTTGTTTCTTGCATATCAGATAATAATTTTAGTTGCGGGGAAAAACGTCTAATTCCGCCAGAAGGCTTTAGGCAAGAAGGCTTTAGGCAAGAAATAGAAGCTAAAGCTAGACAAGTTGGGAAAAAAGCTTTTCAAGAGTTTGATGCAGGTACAGCAGCTTTCAAAAAAGGTCTACAAGGAGATAAAAACGCATTTAGTGAAGCTAAAAAACACTTTGACGAACAACTTAAAATTTATCCCAACGATCCAGAAACAAGAATTGCTTTAAATAACGCTAAAGCGGCTGATAATGGAAAGTTTGTCAAAGTAGCAGTTTGTGTTCCTAATCCAGGTATCGCTGAGGAATTTCTGCGTGGAGTTGCGATTGTTCAAGATAAAATCAATAACAATAATTTTATGCTGATTAAAGGGAAAATGTTGTTCATTCAAATTTGTACTGATGGCGATAGAGAAGACCAAGCAGAAAGAGTTGCAGAACTAATCAAAAAAGATAACACTATTTTCGGTGTTATTGGTCATTACACCAGCAATACTACAAAAAAAGCAGGAGATATTTACGATCAAAACATTGTAGCAATTTCTCCCACAAGTACAGCTGTTAGAGATAATAACTATCAATTAAGCAATTACGTTTTTCGTGTATCTCCAGATGCCTCACTTTCTGCAAAAAAATTGGTCAAGTATATCGGGTATCAACAACAAAAAATTCCTACTCAATTGAGCCAAGCTAAAGTAGCTATTCTCTATAAATATAGCAACGATCCAAATAACCAAGACGATTACAATAAATCATTCATTAAAGAATTTAAAAGAGAAATACAACCAAATAAAATTGTTATTATTGATGAATGTAATATAGCAGAGCCAGGAGAAAATATCTCTAATTGTATGCAACAGGCAAAAGATAAACAAGCAAATTTTATGTTAATAGCAATTTCTAATAAGGTTCTAGAACAGGAAAGAAATAAGAACGCACTAGAGATAGTTGCCAATCGTGGAAACATGATTCTGTTAGCTGGTAATGCAACCTACTCCACAACAGCAAATATTTCAGGTTTTACTGAGCAATTGCTTATATCTGTTCAGTGGATTAGAAGTGAACCACCATCAGAATTATCTGAACTAGAGAAACAAGCAAATGATATCTTTGCAGAACCTAACAAACGTGTATTGATTAATTTTAGAACAGCCATGACATACGATGCAATTCAGGCAATGGTTGCAGGAATCAGAACGATTAGCGGAGATATCACCAGAGAAAAATTATATCAGGAGTTACAAAAATCTACGTTTTCTGCACCAGGTGCAAACTTAGAAGTGAGATTTAATAATGGTGATCGTCAATTTGATGCTAGTAATGAAAATAAATTAATGTTTCTCGTTACTCCTGTAAAAAATTCCAGGGATAGGGTACCGCAATTCAAAGAAGTAAAAATTAATTAGTTTAGATAACTCTTTACCTATCCCTGAGTAATAACCTCACATACAATCTATACTTTAAATTACTTAAATTTAGATGTAGGAGATAGCTTGTGACTTTAAGAGCTTCCAAAGAAGGAAAAATCCTAATTCGCAATGCCCGAAACCAAAAAGGTTGGATTATAGAAGATAGGAGATGGCTTGAGGAAGCAATTGAGACTTTAAAAAAGGATTATCTACCTCCTAATGTTCGCGGTGCAAGTGTTTCGTTAATGACTTGGAGACGCTTCCTGGAAGGAAAAAGACGTATTGACACCAACACATTTAAGGCTTTTTGCGACATATTGAAATTGAAGTGGGAAGATGTAGCGGAAAATGAAGTAGATGCTAAGAAAGATTTGAGTGAAGCACCAGATGTTGCTAATTTTTATGGTCGCACCCAACAGTTAGCAGAACTTCAGCAATGGCTAATTAAAGAACGCTGTCGGTTAGTTGTTGTTTATGGAATGGGGGGAATTGGGAAAAGCGCCTTAGCTCGCCACTTAGTAGACAAGATTGCTAACCAATATGATTATATAATTTGGCTTTCTTTGGAATCAGCACCGCCATTTCCACAAATCCTCAACAAACTGGTGCAATTCCTATCTAAAGCTGAGAAAGAAGAAGGTAATATTTCTGAACTCATCCAGTATTTAAAGGCTCAAAGATGTTTAATAGTGCTGGATGGTTGGCAAGAAATAATTGGCGATGATAGCGAAGATTATACAAACTATAACTTATTTGTAGAAAAAATTGCCAGAGAAGCACACAATAGCCGTTTATTATTGCTTAGTAGAGAAAAACCTCAAAATATTGCACTATTAGAAGAAAAATTAGTTCGCTGCCAAAGATTAGGAGCTTTAACTTATGAAGAAGCAAGAGAAATTTTAATAGCAGAAGGTCTTTCTGGAAAAGATACTGAGCTTGAGGAATTTAGCAGGCGTTATAGCAACCCGTGGATACTAAAGAGAATTGCACCGAACATTCGTACTGTATTTGATGGTGATATAGCACCGTTTATGGCTGGCTCAATTTTTGTTAATGATGTAATTACTGACTTTTTAGATAAGCAATTCTATCAACTTACAGAAGCAGAAACTAATCTGATGTATTGGGTAGCTATCAGACGGAATTTAGCTTCATGGAATCAATTAGTACAAGATACTCAGGAATTTTTATCTTACAATCAACTATTTCAAACTTTAAATGATTTACTGGAAAGGCATTCTTTACTTACTAAAAATACAGAAGATATACCCACACGCTATATACTAGAACCAGTGATTTTAAAGTATACTACTAATAAATTTGTGGAAAGCAATTTCCAAGAGATTAACCAAGTAGTTGTCAATCAAGATATTCAGGGTTCGGAACTGTTTATTACTCATAGTTTTATTACAGAAAATCCAGAGGATGAGGAACTCAATCAGGAGCAAATGCGCCGGATTGTTAAACCTATTAAAAAAATGCTTTTGGCTAAGTGGCGTAGTCAGCAACAACTGGAAGATAAATTGAGGAATGTTCTGTCCTTATTAGAAGATAAAAGATTGCCCTTTGGGTACGGACACCGGAATATTTCTCACCTAATTTCTGCTGGCTAATAAACTTTTACTTAAAGCGAATTTAGATCCCCGACTTCTTGAAGAAGTCGGGGATCTGCGCTGCTAATTATTAGCTTGACTGGGGGTTTTCTGCGAACCAAACCGAGAGTTAATTCGCAAAGATTCCCCATCTCTGGAAACATCAAATGTCAAAGGTGTGGGATTTTGACGCAAGCGAATTTCGCCTTCCGCTTTGAGAGTTGATGGGGGATATTTTTTCATTAACTCTTTGATAGCACTAATTCTTTCAATTAAAGAGGGATGAGTACTATCATTTTCATCAACATGAGGTAGACGTGCCATGAGATTTAGCACTCGCAATGCACCTTCTGGATCGTAGCCAGCCCGTACCATATACATATAGCCAAATTTATCAGCTTCCAACTCTTGCTGGCGACTCAATTTTTTAACTGCACTTTCAAATTGTTCTCGTTTTTCAGCCAAGATTTTTTGTTTGGTTAGCTCAAGTTTATCGTTATCTGGCTTTCCTTGGCAGTTGAGAACACGATATTCTGAGCTAGCTAATGATGTATTTTGAGCAATATCTTGTTTTTTGCACAATGATTTTCTCCGACGATTGGTATTTTGATAAGCATGGAATTTTTTAGTTTCTGTGGCGATTAAATTTTGCAATTCTGTATCGGCTTCTGCTTGCAATCTTTTCGCCAACTTATTTTCAAATGCAGTTCGATGATAAATATGAAGTTGTTTGTGATGCGCTATTTCATGACCTATTATTAAAGCAATAGCGGCTTCATCACCATCTACTTTGTCGAGCAACCCTTTGAGAATGACAATTTGGTTAAGATCCCTAGCAGAGGCATTATCATCATAGTCTTCTTCTATTTTAATTCGCCAGGAATATTCATCAAGTCCATTAGCACGAATAATTTTTTCGGCGATTGGATAAATCGACTTTTCATCGGCAATTACTTCTTGATCTGATTCAGATGAAGCTTGAGTTTGGGTTGAAGTTGGTGGGGCGCTCAATACAAGATTTGGATATGTAAATAATGACAGAACGCCGGCGGCGCTAATAACTAAAGTTTTAATTTTTTGCTTTGTTGGAGATGACATAATAATAATCCTCTATTTGGTATTGCACTAGATGGAAAGATTTTTTAAGAGGATGTTTGAAAAGTCAAAATATATACTAAAATCCTCATTTACATTCCTCTCTCCTACAAAGAAAGAGGCTTTGAAACCCTCATTACCTTTTCAAACATCCTCTAATAGTGAGGAGTAGCATAAAGTCCGAAAAATATATTTTCTATATGGTAATCTTCGGTGCTTCTCCTATTCTCATGGCTTGACGGATTTAATAAGTCCCACTTTTGATGGCAAAAGTTATATTTTTATCAAAACTTTGTGGGGTGAGACTTATTGGTTAATGAATTAATAAATTCCTTCAATTTTAGTCACCAATTTACTCTGGATAAACGCGGAAAGAATCAAAGAAATTCACAGATTCAGTGGTTAACTCATCTGGTGTTAAAGCTCCCATAAAGTAAAGGCGTTGGTTGACGACAAATGCGCGATATTGTCCCAAACTACCGTCAGAATGTTGCATTAGTAGCTCTAATCCTGGATAATTATCAATTTCAAGATTAGTACTTCTAATAACCTTGCCAGTCAAACCAATGGTTTCTCGCATTGCGCTTTGCAATATTTGGCGAATCTGTGGAATCGGGATTCTTGAGGCTTCGGGAAAATCTGTATTCATCATGGTGTATACAGTTTTATTAGGACTTACAGATATCAATTTATAAAAATTATTTTCTGTAATTATTCCCGGCATCATAATTTCAAAATCTCGATTTGGCCCAATGTAAATATCATTGAGAGCAATCTGATTTTTATTCAGCAACATTAAATTCTCTGAAGATTTCTGATTGCTATCTAGCGCTGCTGCTGAATTCTGTATGCCTACAGGTATGGCGACAAAGGCGATAATATTAATAGTGGCTACTATTTTGATAAGTTGCATCACTTATTCTCCTTTGATGTTTGAATTTTGGATATTTTTGTGGCAGCAAAATTTTATGCTTGCAATGCGCTGTGCCGTTGAAGCAAAACCAATAAACTGCTATTTGTTACCAGCGATGTTGAAAGATTTATCTGCTAGTACAGTATCAAATACAAAACTGGGTTTACAAGGCTCAAATATAACTCCGCATTGTTCACAAAAAAGCTCACTTATAGCTCAGGAGAAAGTTCAGTTAATCGCTGATTTTGAAAGTGCGTAGACATCGCACCCAATGCTTTTAACTGTGAGTAATCGCACCCCTGACCAAAATTACTGTACTTTCTACACCAGAAGCGATCGCTTCGGGAATATTACCTTGAATTGCCTGCTGTAATAACCCTTCCCGCGAAGCGCCTAAAACTACTACATCGTACCCCTCTGTTTTCACTAAGTTAATCACGCCTTGGGAAACTGAATCAGCTTCAACTGGGCAAGCAATTACAGTACTAGATAATTTGCGGTGGTGAATTAGCTGGCGGATGGACTGTTCTAAAATTGTCATGTCTGGTTCTAATTCCGATGGTTTAAATACCCTGGTGAGGCGGATGAGGGGATCGTCTCCTAATGTCACTAAAGCCGGAAGTAATTTAATCGCCATCCTGGCATTAGGGCCACCAGCCATAGGTACTAACCAACGGTTGAATGACTGTTGACTGTTGACTGTTGACTGTTGACTATTACCCAATTTGACTAACATCACATCACAGGTGGCTTGGCGAATGATGCTATCGACAACGGTGCCAAAAATCCTACCTGGGGTAGATGTGTTACCTTTCCAACCCATCAAGATTAGGTCAATGTGACGCTCGTTGATGGTCTCTAAAATCGCTTGGGCGACATCATGGGCGACGCGAATTTGTGTGTGTAATGGAATGCGCCACTTTTTAGCTAATACTTCTGCTTGTCTGAGTAAGCGGCGGCTTTTGGCTGTCCTGACTTGGGTTTCGGTGGGGGAACTGTGGCGCGAGACTAGAATAACTTGCACACACTCGATTTCATAATGGCGATCGCGGGCGATCGCAGCTGCCATTTGTAATAAAGTTGCGGCTGTTTCAGGGTTAGCAACTGTGACGAGTAATCTACCTCTGCCAACGTTGGGCGCTCGTGTTTGGTAAACTACATAAGATGGTTCCGGTTGCGGCCCTGGTTGAGCATTCTCGCAGTTGAGATAGTCGGCTTCTGCACGAATAATATCTGCACGGGTAATAATGCCAATCAGTTTTCGCCCTTCTACTACTGGTAAGCGGCTAATTTGATAACGATCCAGCAAATACAACACATTACTCAGATTGTGTTTTGGTGTCACCGTGATCGGGCTGGGTGTCATAATCTCCCGTAAAGGCGTATCATTTGGGATATTGCGATCGCGGATTTTGAGTAAATCAGATTGGGTAATAATTCCTACTAGCTTGCCTTCTTCAACTACGGGAAACCCTCGGTGATGCGAACGTGAAAATGCTTGTATAGCCTCCTCTGCGCTCATTTCTACATCCAGAGTTTCCACACGTTGTTGCATCACATTATTAGCTGTTAATGTTCGCATGACGCTTTCTACAGGAACATTACAAGCGAGGGTGATACCTTTTAACAGTAAAAGTTTCTCGTAAAGCGAACCTGGAACTACTTTCTCAGCAACCAAGTAAGATGCTACACAAACAATCATTAAAGGTAGCACTAGGTTGAAATCGGTAGTCATTTCAAACACAATCACAATTGCTGTGATGGGGACTTTAGAAACAGCGCTAAAAAATCCGCCCATTCCTGCTAAAGCGTAGGTTGTAGGTAAACCACCTCCTAAAATTTGGGACTCAAGTACACCAATGATGTGTCCTAAACAAGAACCTAAAATTAGGCTAGGTGCAAATAAACCCCCAGGTGCGCCGGAACCAAAGGCGATCAAGGTGAGAACGAACTGCGCCACAAATGCGATCGCCGCTAATAAAGCATTAGCATCACCTGTAATAAAATACTCTCTTAACCCAGTATTATCACGAAACGAAGCGGGTAGGATAGCGACGACACAACCAGATATAAAACCTGCTAAAGCCACTCTGAGCGGTAAACTGATGTGTAATCGGCGATAAGTTTTGATACTAAAAACTAAACCCTGATTAAATAATGCACCGAACAATCCGGCTAAAATGCCCAACAACAGGAAAAAAGGAATTTCTGGGATAGAAAATTGACTTTGGGATTGAGTTAAATGCAAATTTAAGTCTAGACTACCGCCACCCAATAAGCGAGAGATAACCCCACCAATAAACGAGGCGATAATCGCCGTTCCCAGAGTTAACCCCGATAAATCTTGCAGTAACTCTTCCACGATAAACAAGACACCTGCGATCGGTGCGTTAAATGCAGCTGCCAAACCTGCACCCGCACCTGCTGCAATCATCTGTCGGCGGTAATCTGGAGAGGTGGGAACCCAACGACTCATCCCAGCTGCCAAACCTGCACCGACTTGCACAGTGGGGCCTTGCCGTCCGAGAGTCATACCAGAACCCAAGGCAATAATCGCGCTGAATAGCTTCACAGCTGCTACACGCCAAGATAGAGTTATAGGCACATTAGCCAACGAAGCTTTAACTTGCGGAATACCGCTACCTGAAGCCTCTGGCGCAAACCTTTCTACCAACCAGCCAGAGACATACCCCAAACTCATGCCCACTACAGGTAACGCCAACCATACCGGAAACAAGTGAGTCGTATGAACTCGCCATGTCCCCAACCATCCTGATCCCACCTTCAAAAACACTGCCGATAAAGCAGCGACAATACCGATCACAGATGCTTGTGCGATCGCTAAACCTCTTCTTGGCTGCCACAGTCTACGAAAGCGCTGAGTCAGAACAGGGAGCGGCATAAAAATTTAAAAAATATTAAGTTATTAATACATCAAATCATATTTTAGATGGGGATTGGGGATTGGGGATTGGGCATTGGGCATTGGGGAAAAATCAATTCAAAATTCAAAATTCAAAATTAAAGAACTCATGGGCATTGGGGATAGGGGAAAAGGTAAAGGGGGAAAGGAGATAAATACCATTACCAATTACCAATTACCAATTACCCATTACCATGCCCTATGCCCTATGCCCTATGCCCTATGCCCCACACCCATTACTGACTGCTTGCAAGCGCAGATTTCAGTTTCAGCTTGACGTTGGTTCCTCTTTTGAGAACTACTTCACCGCCAGGGCTGGATAAAACATAAGCAGTCGCAGCTGCCGCACCCCCTAAACCACCATGTTTAACATTGGTTTTTTTGCCGATAAAATGGCCTGCAACGGCTCCACCTAGAATCAGTCCAGCATTTTGGATAAATTTGCCTTTAGTTTTCGTTTCTACTTGAGTATTAACTAAAGCCGCATCAATTGGATATGTTTCGCCATTTTTCAAGGTAATTTCATCAAAAACTAGACGTAAACTAGCTTTTTTACCTTTAGCAGCTTTCACTACATTTTCTATGTGTCCCTGAATTTCCGCATTTTTTAAGTCTGGTTTTACACCTTTAACCGAGTTTTTAACTTTCAGTGTAAAAGGCTCATTATCGCTATTTTTACCAGTAGATAACTCTTTTTGCAGTACTGTATCCAAGCTTGTTCCTGCTGGTACAGATATTTGGGAATTTTGAGTATTACTTGTGTTTTTAGCAGTCTGAGTAGTTGGAGTAGTCTGAGTAGTTTGATTAGAATTAGCATTTTTGGCAACTTTATCATTTGGCTTACTACAAGCTACGGTGTTAGTAAGTAAAGCCGCACTCAGTAATAGTGGTACAAATCTTTTCATTTTTAGCTTTTGTGAAATTTGGTAGGCTATAAAATTTAAATTAGAGCAAGCAAAATTGCTTAAACTCTAATTTTTAAAAGATTATATGCCAAATCAGAAATAGAGCATTGATTCTCTTTATAAATGTTGTGAATATTTCAGCTTAGTAAGTAATATTTTGTAATCTTATTCTTTCTTAATAGAAATACAGTCCAGTAGGGTGCGTTAGCCTTTGGCTTAACGCACCATCATCTGAGTAGGTTAATGATATTGCTATAGCTTAACTAGCCCAAGTATCACGCCATTTAACAGTACCTTGCTCGCTTAAAATCCAGCGACGGCTAACAAGATTTTCGCGCAATGGTGGTTGATTTTTTCGCCAAAGAGCATATTTATAGCATATTGCTTTGCCCGCACTTTCATTAAACGGAATTTCTCCAAACCAAGTGTTTTCATTGATATATTCTAAAGCGTAAGCTTTGCTAATATCCCAATCGCCTAACTCTGGACAATCACCAATTACGACAACTGTATCTCCGGGTTGTGTCTTTAAGCCATTTACTTGCGCTCTCACAATGGTTTTCCCTTTGACTCGTTCACCTAAATAGCTGAGGACAATTAGCTCTTTTGCATCTAATTTTAGCCCTCGAATTTTGCCATTTTTAACTTCAATTTGGCGCTTAGTGACAATACAGTTATATTCCCCATCTTCTAATTCTGTATGCTCCAAATTAATAGTAGTGGCAGCACCTTTATTCATGGCGACAAAACAGCGATAATCTCGATAACTCCGTAAATAACAATAGACATCATCGGTAATATATTTTTGTTTTTGGCTACCCAGAGATACAGCAGGATTTAAACGCCGCAATTTAGATAATAATTGCATATCCTGGTAAAGCTCTGTATCTGTGTCCCATTTTTCCATCATGGGACGATTATAAGGATCGTTACCGCCATTAGTATCGTTATGGAGATATTGCTCAGTTCCGTAATAAATACAAGGAATTCCGCGACTCGTCATAATAAACGCGATCGCAAGCCGCAACAGTGCTGGATCTGGATTGAGACTTTGAAAGCGGGGCATATCATGATTATCAATAAAGGTAATCAATTCTGTCGCAGTATTATAGAGATAATCAAGGTTTAAAATATCTTGAATTAAATGAAATCCCCCTGGTAATCCTTGCGCTAAAGCTTCTCGGATTGCACCACATAAACCAAAGTCTAAAATTGACATTCCAGACTCATTAGCAAATTTAATTGAACTACTCTTATTGGGATTGCTAAAACCCCATTCACCAAAAGTAAACACAGAAGGTTTATGAGTTTGGATATCGCTATTAAATTCTTGCCAAAACCAAATCGGCATATGCTTGACTGTATCAACTCGCAAAGCATCAACGCCTCGGTCTAACCATTGCTTAATTGCAGTTTTAATATAATGGCGATAATCAGGATTACTTTCATTGAAAGTCGCTAAACCTGCCATTTCGTAATACAGTAATTGCTCTTCGTTTTCCCAATCAGTAATTTCGGGATTATGGTAATACCAATTATTAACATCATTATAATAATCGGCAATTAATATACCATCTTCGTAAAGTTTCCCTTTTTCCCCATTCACATCTGGGCTACTGTGATTACAAACAATATCTAAAATTAACTTCATGCCTCGCTCATGTAAGCCAGCAATTAAAGTGTCAAAGGTGCTACATCTAAATAGAGAATTATCATCATGAGTAGCTAAAAACCTGGGGTTAATACGTTTAAAATCCTTTGTCCAGTAGCCATGCATCGCCGCATTTTCAAACTGTAATGCTTCTACTTGCTCAAATAGCGGTGAAATCCAGATAGCTGTAACTCCGAGATTTTTCAGATAATCTAGTTTGTCTATAATTCCTTGTAAATCTCCACCCCAATATTTACCCCACTTTTGCTTAGTGGAATCGTACAGTTCAGGATGAGCGCCTGGATTATTACTAGGGTCGCCATCATTAAATCGGTCTACAATGATAAAGTAAATTGTTTCTTGGCGAAATTCAATTGCTCTGGTGAAGAGAAACTCAACATCTGAGATAGTTTCGGATGTAACTGTATCAGTATGAAACCCAGCAGCAGCTTTAGTCGCTTGAGTTTCAATCTCGGACTTGGCTGAAGAAATTTGCACCATAATCTTATTAAAAAATACTAAAGTTTTGGCTTTTTCTAGTTAACTTATGCGTAGGTATTTCCAGCTTGACCTATCACAAATTTTACATTGTAGTTAGTAACTAGTACGGCTACGCGGAAGTCAAAAGTCAAAATACTTAATATTCTCTGCGTTTGCACAATTTGATACGATTATTGTCTCTTAGTCTGGTCATTGTCTAGCAAAAGCCAAATCACTTTCAATTAACTTGGCATCTGTTAGGTTAGCCCCACTCAAATTACACAAATAAAAATTTGCCCCTCTTAAGTCTGCTAGTGTGAGAATAGCACCTGCTAGGTCTGCATCAGTTTTCACCCTGTTTGTTGACTACATAAATCGTCAGTAATTTTGGCTCAGCCCATTCGCCAATAAAACATTATTTGCTGTACATCTGTTGTTTTTGACAATAGTAAAACATCTGCCCTGCCTACCTGCGCCCAAAGCCCTTTTTCAAATTAGACGGGGTTTAATTGAGGTCAAAAACGAAGTTTGTGCCCGTTTATTAGTGAAGCATAATATCCATTTAAGCTGAGAAGTTCTTCATGGGAACCTTGTTCAACAATTGTTCCTTGATCGAGAACTAAAATTTTATCAGCATTACGAATAGTACTCAATCGATGAGCGATCGCAATCCGCGTACATGAAAGATGATGCAAATTCTGTTCAATCAAACTCTCAGTTACAACATCAAGATGGCTGGTTGCTTCATCTAATAAGAGAATAGCAGGTTGGTGAGCTAAAGCACGCGCCAGTGCTAACCGTTGGCGTTGTCCTCCCGATAAACCACTACCACCTTCTGCCAGCCTGGTTTCGTAACCCATAGGCATTTGCATAATATCATCGTGGATAGCCGCTAGCTTTGCTGCTGCCATGATTTTCTCTAGAGCCAAGCTAGTACACTGCGGCATAAATTCAGTTAGGATATGAATGACGAAATTAATTGGGTGCGGCTCTTTTCAAAAGACGGTTTTTGTCTGTCTATACTAACAGTTAGTATATAGAGTTGACTGACCTTGATAGTGGGGGTTCCCGAACTGATAAGGACTCGTTGTTTTGTTGAAAAGGCGATCAAGTTGCCTCCCACTACCAATATCATATTAATGCAAGCGTTGAATCAGATGATTTCCAACTCGCAACGCATTAGCAATAATAGTTAAAGCCGGACTCACCCCAGAGTTAGAAGGGAAGAAACTACCATCAACAACATAGAGATTATTCACATCATGGGTGCGACAATCAAGGTCAAGCACAGATGTAGTTGCATCTTCCCCAAACCGACAAGTACCGCACTGATTCGCTACCACTTGAATAGGACTATCACTACGAGGATAAATCCCGCGACGAAACACCGGGTTTTCCGAAGTGCGATCTACAGCTTTGAGGATATTCGTCCAGCGATAAATTAGGCGATCGTGTGCCTCGATATTATTAGGCGTATAATCCAGATATAACTTATCACCCACAACCCGCACGCGATTTTTTGGGTCAGGTAAATCTTCCGTTTGTAACCACCAACCAATAGAATGGTTCGCCAACTGTCGCAGTCCAAACCCAGGCACTAATCTCGACATCAGCGATAACAAAGGCGAGGCTTCGGACGGAATCATCTCTTGTAAAATACTACCTGTATTTTGAATATGACCCATTGGGAAAGGAAACTCTGATTCTCCCCAATAAAAATCATTGACAGAGATTGTTTTCTGAAAAACCGTTGGGTTTGGTGTGGGGCTAAGTTGTACCATCGCCGTCATCAGGTGTTTCATAAAATTACGTCCCACCAAATCGGAACTATTAGCAAGTCCTTTGGGGTGTTTGTCATTTGCGGAACGCAACAGCAACGCCGCCGAATTTACCGCACCACAAGCTAGAACTACGATATCTGCAAAAAATAGATAGGATTGTCCATCAATTTCCGCTTCCACAGCTTTTACTTCCATACCAGATGGATTAGTGTGTAAACGCACAACCTTAGCTGAGGTTTTCAAGGTGACGTTAGAATGTGACAAAGCTGGGTTAATTCCCACAGTATGAGCATCAGCTTTCGCATCGATTTTACAAGGGAAACCATCACAAGTATGACATCGGATGCAATTACTGTTGAGTGCTAAAGGTAGATGTGTTGGATGTAACCCTTGTTGAGAAATAGCATTAGCAATTTCTTGCATCCGCGCTTCGTGGCTAACTTCGGGATAGGGATAAGTTTCGCTGCGGGGTGGTTCTGTGGGGTCATCCCCTGATTTACCGTGGACATGGTAGAGTTTCTCGGCTTCGGTGTAATAGGGTTCAAAGTCTTGGTATTTCAAAGGCCACTCAATTGAAACCCCATCTTGATGTTTAACTTCTTGAAAATCTCTTTCCCGCATCCGCAATAGTGCTGCACCGAATGGCACTAAGAAAAGCTGGAACACTTGTGGTTTAAGCAGTTTGTAATTGCTTGCGTAATTCACGCCGGGGTTTTGTCATCAAGGGGTAAGCTTTTGGGCGGCGTTTACGAACTCGTGGTTCACTTCTACCTGGGCGATAGCGAAGCGCTGCTGCTTTCAGCAGATCGCTCACAGTCTTGTGAACGATAACTTTTAGTAAAGTGCGATAAATTTCAAGACGTTTTGTGTTGTGAGCAGCTAACAATTGGGGAATAAAGTTATTTAAATGATGGCGAGTACCTTGTAAAGACAAGCGCAACGGAGGAGTACCGTAACTATTACCTGCCGACCACATCAAAAGGTTTTTTAATAACTTTTCTGGCAATCTAGACCGTGCTTGGCAGTAAGCACTTGTATCAGTTGTTCGCGGAGCGTCTCGAAGAGAAGGAATTTCTACTCCTTCTCCTGTTAAATAGGCGATTATTTTACTTACGGCATTGTGGCAACTTTTATCAGTATCTAAAACCTGAGATAAAAATGCCCATAGTGTTACAATTGGGTCAAACAATCGCTTCTTATATTTCATTTTTAACTCCCAAAGGGCTTTCTCAATTGCCGAGTATGGTAACAATTCTTGAAAAGGTAATCCCAGACTTTGGTTAAACTTATCCTTGAGGATTTGTACTCGCAGTGTCACAGTAGTAGTTATGCTATTGGCTTACTTGTATCAAAGAAAGTATTTCATGAACGAGTAAGCTTTTTCTACCTACAAAAATTTTTGCACATTCCCTACATACTTGTTTCATCCATTCCACTCTTCGAGCGCGATCGCCCTTCAGGGGCTACGCGATCGCTCTGCTGGTGGAGGCAAGCTATCATCACAAAGAAGGCTGACACAAAGCGATACCTGCGGCACACTTCGTGAACGCGTCAAAAGAAACAGCATTAAGGATAATCTTCTGAGACATCCTTCCATTGTTCAATAGCTTTAAAAGCTGTGGAGCTTGTTCCGCATAGCTTATAGCTTTTCTTCGTGCCATTCGGCTTTAATCTAAGATTTCTACATAGCCTTGCGTTCCATTAACCCGAATTATTTGTCCGTCATTGATCAGTTTGGTAGCACTTTCTACTCCGACAACTGCGCTTATGCCATATTCACGTGCGATAACTGCTCCATGTGTCATCAGTCCACCAACTTCGGTGACTAGTCCTTTGATGGATACAAACAATGGTGTCCAGCTAGGGTCAGTAAAGGAAGTGACTAATATATCTCCATCTTCTAGCTCAGCATCTTCCATGTTGAAGATGACACGAGCTCGTCCCTCTACAATTCCAGAGGAAACAGGTAGACCTATAATAGCTTCGGCGGGGAGATTTTCTCGTTTGTACCGACCTGCAATGATTTCACCGTCAGATGTAATCACACGGGGGGGAGTTAGCTTTTCATAGTGTTTGTACTCATCTTTTCGGTTGCTGATTATCTGGTAATCAATTTTATTGGTGCGTAAGACTGAGCGAAGTTCTTCAAAAGTGAGATAGTATATATCTTCTTTTTCATGAATAACTTTGGCTTGTACGAGTTGTTCGGCTTCTTTTAGTAAAGCCTGCTTATAAACGAAGTAGCGATTAACTATGCCGTATTTTGGATATTCACGATAACCAATGAAATTCCGGATTAAGCCGATCATTCGTTTTGTCTGTTCGGCTTTTTGTTCACCATCTGGTAATTGCTTCAATCGCTCTAATAACTCTTGTTCTTTTTTCAAAGCTGACTGTCGCCCTTGCTCAAATTTACGCTCGCTTTCACCAGGCTCAAAATTTTTGATGTTACTGAGAATCATCGGAACAAGTGTGGTTGGGTTTTCGCTCCAACGAGTTCTCGTAAGATCGATTTCTCCAACACATCGCATTCCGTATTTGTGAAGAAAAGTAGCGATCGCGTTCTGGGCTTCCTGTCCACCCTCAAGCTTCACCAATTCACCTAGAAAGTTATCCTTTTTTACCTGTTGCAAATACTCAATGACTTCCGGGTAAGGACGAATCGCATCCGCAACATCCAATAGTGCCAGACCCATGGACGACGTAATATTGTTGGGTGCTGATTGAGAAAGTGTATCCGCTGCGTTTTTTTCGCCTAACCACTCGTTCATTTTTTCATTGATCCAGGAGGAAGCATTCATCCCAGTGATAAGCACACCAAAACTCTGTGAATCAGCGTTGGTCTTTTTTAATTGCTGGATATCTTCCAGGATAAAATCAAACAGATCCGATCCTGATTTTGTTTGGATAGTTTGTTTTAACGCGTCGATCGAGGTTTGACTCTGTTGAATCAAATCAGCAAGAATCGCCGGATCGTAGTCGTTTAGGGTTTGAAAATCCGCAGGCGATCGACCTTTACCGCTTTTGCCGGAACTCTGCTCATCGGGTAACAATTTAATAAAATCTCCTCGCTCCAGGATGGTTGTCAGTGCATCTTTCATGAGCGGATCAGATTTTCCCAATGTGACGTTTAATATAGTTTCTCTGCTGGCAGGTGAAGCTAGCGTCGCTGTCACATCAACAAACAACCTGCCACCAGCCGTATGCATGGGTGCATGGGTCATTAACAGGAAAAAAGACAATCCCAATGGTTTTATGGGGTCAGTCATCATTTGTTGATGACCGACAGATACATAGACGTGATTTTCTTCATCATTCCCTTCAGGAATGGGATATAAAGTCGTGATGGGGCGACTCTGGACAATATGAAATGTGTCATTTACCAAACACCATTCGATATCCTGGGGGTGTCCGAAATGTTCTTCAATCTTCCTACCGATGCGCTCAAGCTGTAAAATCTGCTCGTCTGTCAGTGCTTGTCTGTTCTGTCTCTCAGTTTCAATCTCCTGTTCTTTCGTACCGCCATCTTTTAAGGCATAAATAGCCAGTTTTTTAGTGGATATCTTTTTATCGATCACCTTGCCGTTACAAACTTTATACATCTCAGCATTCACAAGGCCAGAAACTAAAGCTTCACCAAGTCCGAAGCTTGCATCAATAGATAACACCTTCCGATGAGAAGTGACGGGATCGGCAGTAAACAAAATTCCTGCTACCTGCGGCAAAACCATTTTCTGAATAACCACAGACAGATGGACTTGACGGTGGTCAAAGCCATTTTGAAGGCGGTAAATTACTGCCCTTTCGGTAAATAGCGATGCCCAGCACTTGCTGATGTGCTTTAAAATTGCTTCCTTTCCAATAATATTCAAATACGTATCCTGCTGGCCTGCAAAAGAGGCTGTTGGTAAATCCTCAGCAGTGGCGCTGGATCGTACTGCATAGGCATTTTTTTCTCCAAGCCTGGAAAGGAGGCTGGCAATCTCTTCAGTAATATCTTCAGGAATGGTTATCCCTTCAATGAAAGAGCGAATTTCACTGCTAAGTTCACCGATTTTATGTCGGTCTTCCACTTGGAGAAGAGATAACTGCTCAAGTAATTCGTTAATCGACGAGTTTTCCCCAATGATTCTTTTAAAAGCTGCAGTAGAAATACAAAAGCCATCTGGTACACGGATTCCCTCAATTCTGGATAGTTCCCCCAACTTCGCGCCTTTACCCCCAACAAAGGAGAGTTTTGTTTGATCAATATCTTGAAAACAAAGGACAAATGAACTCATGAGTTTCCTTCCTTTGGCAATTCATACTTTGGTAATTTTGACTGCATCACAACCGATCAACTTTCATTTCACAAAAGGCTTTTGCAAGAATTCTAGCGATTCCTGAAATATCGGGTGACTACAGGTAAGTTCGGCAAGCAGCAGAAAGAACAATAGTAGTGGTTTAAAGTGTTTTTATTGGCTTGAGTTTTCACATTGCGATCGCTGTTCATCAAGTGTAGTAGCCATCACGTTACTACTGGTTCAGGCTAGTGAGAGCTAATGAGGATGAACCAAGTGAGCAATCGTCTCAACCAGTAGCTCTGGTTCGATAGGCTTCGAGATGTGCTTTTGGAAGCCTGCGGCAAGCACCTGCTGTTGATTGGTGTCCCCCGCATAAGCGGTTAAGGCGATCGCCCGAAGTTTAAATCGAGAGAGTGCTCAGGCGATCGCTCGTCCTGGGTTGCTTGTTTTGATGTGGACATCAGTGGCACCCGAACCGTAAAGGTTGCGCCCTGCCCAACCCCTGGACTTGCAGCACTAACTGTGACACCATGCAGTTCAACTAAGTGCCGCAGACCTTGCGGCATCCGTGCGTGGGTCAGTTTGTGTATTGCAAATGACAACCGTCTTTCCAGCCCGGCTTGCCCGCTCAAACTCTTTGCTTAAGTATTGAGATGTGCGAAACGTACCCACTGTACTGGTCACCTCTGGACTGCTCCACCCGTGATTGACGGTCACCTGATCGTGGGCTTCATCGACATCCGTGAAGTTGCAGGTCGTAATCTGGCTTTTTAATTCTGAATAATGTAGCGATTGCTAAGAAAAACTCGTTAAATTTGATGATATTAATCCATATAGTCAGTGGGCATTTGTGTTTCAACAGCGTTCTCTGAAATTGGACGGCTACCATCTATCTCTAGAGTATCTTGAACTTGAAAATTATTCTTAGCAATCGGACGTTGACCGTCTATATCGAGAATTTCTTCCACCTCTAAATCATTAGGATCAATTGGACGTTTGCCATCTACTGTTAACATCTCATGCTCTTGAAAATCACTCTTAGCAATCGGGCGTTGCCCATCTATATCAATTGTTTTTTCTGAATAATTTTCAGCCTTGGCAATTGGACGCTGCCCATCTATATTCAGCGTTTCCTTAATTTCAATATTACTGGTATCAACTGGGCGCTGCCTATCTATATCAATTGTTTTAGGCGTTTGTGTCAAGTCGCTAGATGATGATTCTGAAGGCATAAATTTTAGTATCTTCTAATCGAAATCTATGTTTATCAAAAAACTTTAATGAGATGATTAATTACTTTATTGAATTAAAATTTTAAAATCTTCTACCATAAAAGATAATATATTTCTAACTTGAGATTGATTAAATATTTTGCCAAAAGTGTATCTATAGTAATAATTCAGCACCCAGAAGTCAGAATTTAGAGGTAATTTACGAGTGATGCGTTATATTAGCAATATTATTGAAAAAAATTGAAATTATACAGTCTGTAATTTCGATAATTTATCAAATCCAGAAATTGTGATTGGTCTACTTTTAGACAGGCGTTATAAAATTATTAGCTCTCTGTCCGCGGGAGGGTTTGGACATACCTATCTAGCAGAAGATACGAAGCGTCCTGGTAATCCGATTTGTGTTGTTAAACAGCTTCGTCCCCCAAATCAAGACCCGAATACAATAAAAATTGCCCGTGACCTGTTTGCTAAAGAAGCAGAAACATTAGAAAAGTTGGGTCACTATGCACAAATTCCTAGATTATTTGCATATTTTGAACAACAACAAGAGTTTTATTTAGTTCAAGAATTCATTCCTGGTTCTACTTTGGCAGCGGAAATTCAAGTTGGACATCCTTGGACTGAAGAAAAAGTCCGCCAACTCTTAATTGCAGTCTTGGAGATTTTAACTTTTGTTCACGGACAAGGAGTGATTCACCGAGATATTAAGCCTGCTAATTTAATCCGTCGCCAGTCCGATCGCAAGCTCTACTTAATTGATTTTGGAGCCGTAAAAGAACTGGCTACACAAACCGTCAATTCTCAAGGACAGGTGATTTCAACAGTGGTAATTGGCACTAGAGGGTATATGCCACTGGAACAATTGAATGGTTATCCTCAATATAGTAGCGATATTTACGCTGTTGGGATCATGGGGATTCAAGCTCTGACAGGTTTAGGAATAAGTGACCTCTTAAGGTTGAAAGATCCCGATAATCTTAGTGCTGGTGAGATGATGTGGCGCGATCGCGCTCAGGTGAGTTCTGAGTTTGCTGCTATTGTTGATCGCATGGTGCGTGTAGATTACCGCCAGCGTTATCAAACTGCGGCAGACGCACTGACAGTTTTGCGAGATACTGTGAAAATAGCAACCCGTCAACCTTCATCTTTGCCTGCTAAACAGTCGGTGAATGTGACTCACCGCTTGCGTCAGTTACCTCAGCGAGTTTGGTTAATGGTTGCTGGCGGAGTGACTGTTGTTCTGCTAAGCGGGTTGGGAATTGCATTTTGGCAGAATCATCAGCAAAATGCTCAAGCTTCAGTGCTTCTAGAACAAGCTAGAGCCAAAATTAACCGAGAAGACTATCAAGCCGCTAGCGCAGATTTGAACCAACTGCTGCGAATTCAACCCCAAAATGGTGAAGCCTACTTTTGGCGAGGGTATAGTCAGAGTAAATCTTTCGATGTAGATTCAACCAAAAAAGCGATCGCTGACTATACGCAAGCGCTACGTTACCTCAAACCTCTGACACCGCAAGTAGGTATTCAATTTAGTATTGACCCCAATACCAAACTACCAATTATTACCGATGTTCCTTATAAATTACCTGCGGCTCAAGCAGGAATCAGGCAAAACGATCGCATTTTGGCGATAGACAATCAACCCACAGTCAATAAAACAGATATCCAATTACAGAAAATGCTCCAGGGTGAAGCTAATACACCCGTCACTTTCAAAATTGCTCGCCAAGGAACGAGGGAATTTGAGGTGACATGCAAACGAGTTCTGGCTCCAAATCAACAGTTAGCAATTATTTACGGACAAAGGAGCTTTGCTCGATGGCGAGATAAAGATTATGAAGGCGCGCTTCAGGATGCTCGCAAAGCGCAAGAAATTCTTCCTAATTCCAAATCGACAGGGTTGTTTCACTACTATGAAGGACTGGCTCTGGCTGGACAAGGTAAGAAACAGGATGCACTATATGCATATAGAACAGCCATTAGTAAAGACCCGAAACTGGAAAAGCCGTACATTAAGCAAGGTGAAATTCTCCGCCAGTTAAATAAACCCAAAGAAGCAGTAGAAGTCTATAATCAAGCAATTCAAGTTAATCCCAACTTTGTCGAGGCTTATTCCGAGCGTGGTGAAACCCGTTTTAATTATTTAGGACAAAAACAAGCGGCGATCGCAGATTTTACGAAGATAATTCAGATCCATCCGCAAGTTCGTTCTATTCTTGAGCCGAATTATCTGGCAAATGCTTATTTTCAAAGGGGTAGAGCCTACCTTGACTTAGGAAAACCGCAAGATGCAATCGCTGATTTTAATTGGTTACTGAGTCAAAATCCTTTACCAACTAAAGACCTTCCCTACATTTTCCGAGGAGTTGCAAAAGACAAACTCAAAGACTTTCAAGGAGCGATTGCAGATTTTACAAAAGTTATTGACGATAATTCCTATTCTAGATACAAGCAAGAAGCTTATCACTTTAGAGGACTAACTTACGTTCATATCAACAATATTCCCGGTGCAATTCAAGATTTTACTAAGGCAATTGAAGTCACTGAAGATGCAGTTGAAAAAGCTAAATTATCTCGTATTCCTGAGCTTTTAGACGACTACGACCCTAAAACTTATCTTCCTAGTTACTACATGAGTCGAGGGCGTGCTTATGCCAATTTAGGCTATAAGCCACAGGCAATAGAAGATTTACAAAAGGCTGCAAAACTTGCTTTCGAGCAAAAACAACTTGATCGCTATAATACAGCTAACACTGAGATTCAAAAGCTACGGTAGATGTAAAAGCAGTACATAAATTTTTTGCGAGTTGAGAAAAAATTATGATTCCATTATTCATCACTTACTAGGGATATGGAAATAACTTATACCTAACTTTTTGAATGTAATTATCGTAGTCTTAGAGTTCTTGCCGCAAAAATTAGCTTGATATCTGACTCGACTAATTAAACTACACGCTGTTCTCTGATTCTTATTAAATTCTCAGCCCCCTATTAGCTGCGAATTTATCATATCAGGTAAATCAATACAACGCGTTTCTTATTGCTGGTCGCTACATCTAATGGTAGTTGTACAACAGCATCCTTACCCTGATATTTTAACAGCGATGTCTACGACAAGCCGATGCAGCAACTGCGCCTTCGGCAGCGATATCAATGACATTACGCTCTATATTATGTAGCTTTTTCAGGGTCTTCGGTATCTCTAGAAGCTTGTAAATACATCTTTCTTAGGATTAATGAAATTTTTGATGAGTTTTTTTAAAAAGAGATAAAAGTCAGCAATTATTAATCCCAAGTCTTTGTAAGTCAAAAAAGTTAAATTGCACAATCAGAAAAAACATCAAATGCTCAAGATAGACACATCAAAAATTAGCTTCCAACAGATCGGAGCTTTCGAGCGAGACGGCGTTATCTGCCTCAGAAATGTTTTAGATGAAAATTGGGTGGAACGGATGCGAACAGCTGTTGATAAGAATGTATCAATCAATGGGCCTCTAGAGGCAAAAGGTATCTCCAGAGCGGAAGCTAGTGTGGAGCATACTAGTAGTTTATGGCTTGTTGATCCTGATTTCCGTGCTTTGGTTTTTGAATCTCCACTCTCCACAATTGCTGCTCAACTCTTACAATCAGAAAAACTTAACTTTTTAGCTGACGGTTTCTTTGTCAAAAAGCCGAAAGCAACGAGTCGTGTCGGGTGGCATAACGACCTACCATACTGGCCTATACAAGGCTGGCAGTGCTGTAAAATTTGGCTGGCTTTAGATCATGTCAATGAAAAAAATGGTCGATTAGAGTACATCAAAGGCTCTCATAAATGGGGCAAAGAGTTACGTGAAGACTCAAATCCGTTGTGGTTTGTAGAGCCAGAGCCTCATGAACTTCTGTCTTGGAATATGGAGCCTGGAGATTGCTTAGTTCATCATCTTCTGACAATTCATCATTCAGTAACCAATATATCTTCTACACAAAGACGTGCAGTAGTGACGAATTGGACTGGTGATGATGTTACTTACTATCCGCGTCCAAAGGCGTGGCCTTTCAGATCTGTTGAGGAAATTGATCTACCAGAATTTAATTCACTTAAAACCAAAAAAACTGGTGAGCCGATAGATTGCGATATGTTTCCTCAAGTTCAACTACATTAATAGTTAGAAATTTCTCGGATTCATGTACTATAGCAATCCTATTTCGTTGTGAAAAATATTGCTTTTGGTGGTTGATACTCAACTGTTAATAGTGAGCAACCTTGTAATATTCCACAAATCCCAGAGCGGATTGCTATAGCATTCAGTCAATCAATTTTGGATTTTCCTATTTACGTTTCTTAACATAGTTGGGTTAATTTCCACTGACTTACTAATTTGGTAATATTTTTTAATAGACTTTGAGTAATTTAACTTGAGCAAAAAAAGGTAAAACCTATTCTGGGCATAAATTTTGGCAGCTAACATCGCCAGCCTATCAAAAATAATGTGTATAATTAGTGACTGACTATTGGCACTATATTTATCGCTAAAGGGCTATTTATGTCAGACCAATTTACATTTACCGTTACTAATGAAAGCGAACTAGCCATTACAGAGTTGTGGGTATCTCTGGATGATGAAGAGTGGCTTCCATTCACCTTAGGTGACTCAGGGATTCCATCGGGTGAAACAGCAACAATTGCTTGGGCTGAATATACCAATGATTCGCCTTGTGAATGGTACATATCTGCTGTTTTTGAAGATGAATCAGAAACTGAGTCAGCCTTATTTAATTTCTGTGATGAACCAGCTTTAACAATCGGATAAATTCCCAACTACAACGGGGCTTGACAAAACAATTCAAAATTCAAAATTCAAAAATGGAAAACTACTTAAAAACTTTAGTTGTGGGACACAAGCCCACGGCTTTAGCCGTGGTTGATAATTTTGAATTTTGAATTCATAATTTTGAATTGGAGCATTCGCGCAGCGTCTCCGTAGGAGAAGCGACTGACCCAATCGTTATAACTAGCGCAGTCAAGAGTCTCAAACCATTGGGCATAATTTCTCAAAGCTTCATCAATGAAATCCACAAATGCTTCACTAATAGCTTGGTTGTTGTTTCGACCAATTAGAGCTATCTAAATATTTACTGACTTTTAAACACTCTATTTCTTGCTGTAGTTCTAAATATTGTTTTTTGTAATTCGCCTCTCGGATAAGACAGATTGAGGTTTAAATCCTGTAGAGACGCGATTTATCGCGTCTCCACAACCCCAAAACCATGACGAAAAATTTTTAACATAATCGTATTGTTTCTGATATGAGTCGGCTGTATAAAATATCTATCTTAAGATATAAATTAGTGAGAATTTTTTGTGACTTAGTACATGTCGGATGAGAGATTGACCTCAACTTATTTGTATATGTTATGCTTTGTAACACTGCTTTAAGTTACTGGTTAAAGCTAAGAGCTTAATTTAGAACTAAAAAGCCAATTCAAACAAGTCAAATTTCTGATTGCACGCAAGGTACAAGTTTATTCCCTTCTTCCCTATTCCCTTCGTAATCAAGTAATTTCATAACTCAATTCTGATTACTATAAGAGTTTTGTCAAATCGAAATATTGGCAGTTAGCTAGAGAAAAAGATAGTTGAGTTAATTAAATGCAGGTAAAATAAAAAAAACACAGTCATCCTGCGCCAAAGAGAATGTAGCAATTAATATAAAGGTTTGATAATAATGCTAAAAAACACCCAGCTTACAATTAATTTAGGTGCCAATCTCAAATTCAAGCTTGGAAACCAAAGATACGAATTTTTTTCCAGAACAGAAGTTTTCCGAAATCGGACTATTGGCAAGCCGCTAAAGTTAAACATAGTGGGATAAATCTGAATTCGGATAATTTTAATCTCAAGAAACTTAACCATTCTCAGGCAAGAATGTAAGCGTTATAGAGCGATATTGCCAGTGGATTAGTTAGACTTGTTTAGAGGTTATACCGAATGAAAGGTTAACCCACTTATACCAATTTAAAATTCAAATTCAAAATTAGTAAATCCAAATCATCAAAGGGTTTATAAATTTGGATGCGTTGTTGAATTTTATGGAATTGGTATTACAGAATTTCCTCAAATGGATGGTGTTGTTTAATAACAATACCAAACAGTAATGCAAGTAAGCTTTTAGATTGAAAGCTTCTTTTGTAATGCCTTTAATTTCCCAAAAATAAAGAGCATTACTTGCTGCTGCGTGCATTAGGCTAAATCAGAATTGTTACTGCAAGTTCACGATTTTTTACTTTGAATAAAGGTCAACAGACATGAATAACGTTCAAGCATCATTTGAAGCGACAGAAACTGCATTTCACGTAGAAGGTTACGAAAAAATAGATTTTAGTCTTGTCTATGTGAATGGTGCATTTAATATTGAAAACCGAGAAATTGCCGATAGCTATGCCAAATTTGGCCGTTGTTTGACTGTAATTGATGCTAATGTCTATGAACTTTACGGCAAGCAAATCCAGTCGTATTTTAAACACTATGACATTCAGCTAACAGTATTTCCAATCATCATTACTGAGCCAGCTAAAACACTTGCAAGTTTTGAAAAAATTGTTGACGCTTTTGCAGACTTTGGCTTAGTTCGTAAGGAACCAGTCTTAGTTGTGGGTGGCGGTTTAATCACGGATGTGACTGGGTTTGCTTGTGCGGCTTACCGTCGCAAGAGTAACTATATCCGGATTCCTACCACTTTGATTGGTTTAATTGATGCAGGTGTAGCGATTAAGGTAGCGGTGAATCATCGCAAGTTAAAAAATCGCTTAGGAGCATATCATGCACCTTTGAAAGTAATTCTCGATTTCTCATTTTTGAAAACCCTACCAACGGCTCAAGTTCGTAATGGGATGGCAGAGTTAGTAAAAATTGCTGTAGTTGCTAACTCAGAAGTATTTGAATTGCTCTACGAATATGGCGAAGAATTGCTTTTCACTCACTTTGGTCATGTGGATGGGACAGAAAAAATCAAAGAAATTGCCCATAAAGTCAACTATGAAGCAATCAAAACTATGTTGGAATTAGAGACTCCAAACTTGCATGAAATAGACCTCGATCGCGTTATTGCTTACGGTCATACTTGGAGTCCTACCCTAGAATTAGCGCCGCGTGTACCGCTATATCATGGTCACGCAGTCAATATAGATATGGCCTTGTCTGCAACCATTGCCGCACGGCGTGGCTATATTCCTTCAACAGAGCGCGATCGCATTCTTGAGTTGATGAGTCGTATCGGTCTATCCCTCGATCATCCTCTCCTTGATGGCGATTTACTCTGGTATGCAACCCAATCTATTAGTCAGACACGAGATGGCAAACAACGCGCAGCTATGCCTCGTCCGATTGGTGAGTGCTTCTTTGTCAACGATTTGAAGCGTGAAGAACTAGTTGCTGCTTTATCTGAACACAAACTTCTTTGTGCTAAATACCCTCGTCGTGGGGAAGGTATTGATGCATACATTGAAACTCAAGAAACGCAGCTATTGGGGGTATGAAAATATGACAAGTGTTGTAAAACTCCCAACAGCTAGACCAATTACGCCACACAGCATTTTAGTAGCACAGCTACAACAAACCCTCAAGTTAGCACAACAGCAAAACATTCCCGCAGAGATATTAGATTCTCTACAGCAAGCGGTGCAATTAGCAGCAGGTTTAGATCCCTACTTGGATGATTACACCACGCCAGAATCGAGCGCATTAACAGCATTAGCGCAAAAAACCAGCAAAGAAGACTGGAGCAAACGCTTTAGTGATGGAGAAACAGTACGTCAACTAGAGCAGGAAATGCTCTCAGGACATCTTGAAGGACAGACATTGAAAATGTTTGTTTACATGACCAAAGCCAAGCGGATTCTCGAAGTGGGAATGTTTACAGGGTATTCAGCCTTGGCAATGGCAGAAGCATTACCCAGCGATGGACAACTGATAGCTTGCGAAGTAGACTCTTATGTTGCTCAATTTGCTCAAGCTTGCTTTGATGCATCTGCTGACGGTAACAAAATTATTGTTGAAGTAGCACCTGCTTTAGAGACACTCCACAAACTCGCAGCGAGAAAAGAATCATTTGATTTAATCTTCATCGATGCCGATAAAAAGGAGTATGTAAAGTACTTCCAGACCATTTTGGATAGTAACTTATTAGCCCCCGATGGGTTAATCTGCGTGGACAATACTTTGTTGCAAGGACAAGTTTACCTACCACCAGAACAACGCACCGCCAATGGTGAAGCGATCGCGCAGTTTAACTCTGTTGTTGCCGCAGATCCGCGTGTAGAGCAAGTTTTGCTACCTATACGCGATGGCGTGACTTTAATTAGACGCATCGCCTAACGAAGTAGAGACGTTGCATTGCAACGTCTCTAAAATCAACATCAAGGAAAAACTTATGGCACAATCAATTTCTTTATCTCTACCTGAATCTACAACGCCTGCAACGAGTGTCGGCGTAAAGATAGCGGCTCTATTCAAGACTCTCGGGACTCTGACATTATTACTCATAGCCTTGCCGTTTAATGCTTTGATAGTTTTAATAGCTTTGCTGTGGGGAATTGTGCGATCGCCCTTTACAAAAAAAGCTGTCGTCGCTGCCCATTCTCAGACTATCTTGGTAAGTGGAGCCAAGATGACCAAAGCATTGCAACTTGCTCGCTCCTTCCATGCAGCTGGACACAGAGTTATTTTGATAGAAGGTCACAAATACTGGTTGTCTGGGCATCGATTTTCCCAAGCTGTGAGTCGTTTTTATACAGTTCCTGCTCCGCAATCAGACTCAGAAGGCTATATTCAGGCGTTAGTAGAAATCGTTAAACAGGAAAAAGTTGACATTTATGTACCTGTATGCAGTCCTATAGCTAGTTACTATGATTCTTTAGCCAAGCCTGCGTTATCAGAATACTGCGAAGTTTTCCACTTTGATGCAGATATTACCAAGATGTTAGATGATAAATTTGCCTTTACCGATAAAGCGCGATCGCTTGGTTTATCTGTCCCGAAGTCATTTAAAATTACCGACCCTCAACAAGTCATTAATTTTGATTTTAGTCAAGAAACCCGCAAATATATACTTAAAAGTATTGCTTACGACTCCGTGCGCCGCTTAGATTTAACTAAACTACCCTGCAATACTTCAGAAGAAACCGCCGCCTTTGTCAATAGTTTACCCATCAGTCCTGAAAATCCTTGGATTATGCAAGAATTTATTCCTGGTAAGGAGTTCTGTACACATAGTACAGTGCGAGATGGGGAATTAAGATTGCATTGCTGTTGTCACTCTTCTGCATTTCAAATCAACTATGAAAACGTCGAAAATCCCCAAATCTGTGAATGGGTGCAACAGTTTGTTAAAAGTTTGCAACTAACTGGACAAGTTTCTTTTGACTTTATCCAAGCTGAAGACGGTTCAGTTTACGCCATTGAATGTAATCCCCGGACTCATTCAGCAATCACCATGTTCTACAATCATCATGGTGTTGCAGATGCTTATTTTGGTAAAACGCCCCTAGCTGCACCTTTAGAACCTCTAGCCAGTAGCAAGCCTACTTACTGGATATATCACGAAATTTGGCGATTAACTGGTATCCGTTCCTGGAAACAATTACAAACATCGGTTAATACCTTATTGCGAGGTACTGATGCAATTTACAACCTTAATGACCCTGTACCATTTTTGACTTTGCATCATTGGCAAATACCCTTACTTTTGCTTAAGAATCTGCAACAACTCAAAGGCTGGGTAAAAATAGACTTCAACATTGGCAAACTCGTGGAATTAGGCGGCGACTAAAAAGCAAAAATTATACATAATTAAAAAATAGAATCATGTCAGTACTGCGTATTCTGCATTTAGTTGGCTCTGCCTACAATGATTTTTACTGTGATTTGTCACGCCTTTACGCTCAAGATTGTCTAACAGCAACAGCAGAGCGATCGCGCTATGATTTTCTGATTGCATACATCACACCCGATCGCCAATGGCGATTTCCTGCTTCTTTGAGCAAAGAAGATATTGCTGCTGCTCCCCCGATGACTCTAGGTGATGCCATACAGTTTATAACAGCGCAAAACATTGACCTTGTCTTACCACAAATGTTTTGCATTCCCGGAATGACTGAGTATCGAGCTTTATTCGACCTACTGAAGATACCTTACATCGGCAATACTTCAGATATCATGGCAATAACAGCCCACAAAGCCAGAACCAAAGCCATTGTTGCAGCCGCAGGGGTGAAAGTGCCTGATGGAGAACTGCTACACCCAGGAGACTTACCGACAATTCCACCTCCTGCGATCGTTAAACCTGCAAGTGCCGATAATTCTTTAGGGGTAGTTTTAGTTAAAGATTTGAGTGAATATGATGCTGCCTTAAAGAAAGCATTTGCATATGCGTCGGAGGTGATTGTAGAAACGTTCATCGAACTCGGCCGAGAAGTTAGATGCGGCATCATCGTTAAAGATGGGCAGTTAGTGGGTTTACCTCTGGAAGAGTATCTCGTAGATCCCAATGAAAAACCTATTCGCAGCTATGCTGATAAACTCCAGCAAACAGAAGATGGTAATTTAGGTTTTGCTGCTAAAGATAATAAAAAATCCTGGATTGTAGACCCCAGCGATCCCATTACCCAAAAGGTTCAGCTAGTGGCTAAAAAGTGTCATCAAGCTTTAGGTTGTCGGCACTACAGTTTGTTTGATTTCCGCATAGATTCAAAGGGAGAACCTTGGTTTTTAGAAGCTGGCTTGTATTGTTCTTTTGCGCCTAAAAGTGTGATTTCCTCTATGGCAAAAGCAGCCGACATCCCTTTAAATGAGTTATTAATGACGGCGATCAATGAAACTTTGAGTAATAATAAAAAGCTATAAACTTTCTCAGGCCGACTTTATCCAGAATTAACCCGGATTTCTCACGGGTGAGAAAAAAATACTTGGGTTAGTCAGATTTAGGATAACTTAATTGATACATTATCAAACTCCCCACAGATTATGAGTAGTTCAAAGTAAAAACCGAGTACACAAAAGATGGATAGGATACATTAAATTTGAAAAATACGGAGGAAATAAGAAATTAGTAATAAAAATTGATATGCCAGTTTGTTGGACTAGATTAAGTAAAATAACCCAATTAATAGTTATTTAAAATTAGAATTAGCTATTACTGATGAATTCAATTATGTCATTAGTAATTGGCTTGGCAGTCGGGATAAACACTCATAAATTGTTGCAAAAATGTCCTGATAAGGACAAGCACTACTAATTGCAATTAAAATTCTTCGTCTGCTAATAGTCATAACGGCTCCTAGCTTTAATAATTTTGTGCGTATAGTTCCAATCGTTGCATTTTTAAATTCCGTATTGACTAAACATTTCTCTCGCATGGTGTTCATTAAAATGTAAGCAATAGCTGCAAGCCATAAACGTAATTGATTTCCTTCAAATGTATGGGTACTTGTTCTATCACTTTTTAAATCTAATTTTTGTTCTTTTAGACAATTTTCTAAGTTGCCTCTCGGACAATATTTATGAGTATAAAGCTGTCCTGGAGGAATTTTATGAACAGGGAGCGAAGTTACTACAAAGCGAGTATCGACTTCTTCACAGCTATAATTAACCTTGGCGACAACACGACGGCTACGGCTCCAACTGTCTAACGTTTGATAATCAAGTGAACAATACCAAACTGAATTATCAACACACATTGCAGCATCTTTTTTTAAATCCGGTGTTCCAGGAAATAAGCTTTCAAAAAACTCAACTACGGGTTCAATTTTTCTTGAGTATTCTTGGGATGCACGATACTTGATTGACTGAGATAGTTGAATTAGACGATTATTTTCAGGCAGCCCAAACACATAATCAATTCCAGTTTCGGATTCACACCATGCCATAATATCTTCTCTGGAATAAGCGCTATCTCCGCGAATAGTAATTTTCACATTTTCCCATCGCGAACGTATTATTTTTATGACTCGTTGTAATTCTTCTAACCCCCATGCTGCTGGGTCTAAATTGGATGCACGAAGTTTTGCCGCAAGTAAGTGTTTACCACAGAAAATATAAAGTGGGGCATAACAATATCCCTTATAGTAAGGGTTGAAAAATGTTTCTTCCTGATTACCATGTATTAAATTATCCGTAACATCTAAATCTACAATTATCTGCCGTGGTGGCTTTTTAAAAGATTCAAAAAATAGCTCAACTAACAACGTTTCTATCGCTTCGGAATCATATTCAATACGGTGATACCGACTATTTTCTCTTGAAGGTACATCTTCTGGGCAATGTTCGAGACGATTTAAGGTACTTTTCCCTGCTAAAGTCATTAATTCTTGTTCTGAGTTAATTACTTTTCCAACTGCGAGCGCAAATATTGGGTCATGACGAAGGGTTTCATGGTCATTTATATCTTCATAGCCCATGATTAAGCCATATATTCTTTGTGCAACTAAACTATGAACTGGATATAAAATTTTATTTGGGTCTCGGTAGTCTTTGAAACATGCTGCGAATCGTGATGTTATTTCTCTTTTTTTGTCTAATTCCGCAATTAATATTAATCCTGCATCCGATGTTACAGGCTCACCCTTGAAATTAACTATAACTGAGGATGACTGTACCTGTCCGAAAATGAACTGCTCCGGGATACAATGATTTTTATTTGGGGTCATACTTTAAACTGCTGAGATTCTTTTGCAATATACATTTTGGCAGTTTTTGACCCCTCTTTTCTAAAGTCTTGTGAGAAATCCAGGTTAAGCACTAGTGCATTGCGGCAAAAGTTTCTAACCAGTCTTGATGGTAACTAATTTCATTATTTATGCTTTTTAGCCGATGAAGATACTCAATGAATGTGAAAATATGGTAGACATTCGAGCCGAAATAGCCAGGCTAGACCGTCAACTTGTTGCACTAATTAGTTAGCGTTTATGAGTAACCCTATTTCACATGAACAAGAGCCAGACTTTTCTTTGTCTATTCAAGAGAACCTAAAACAGCTTTCTGTTCAATTGGGGTCTCCTTTGGACGAAACATCAGTCATGCAAATATATCAGAATGCATCCGAACTACTGAGCCACCTTTCCCCATCACCCTTGACTTTTGCCCGTGTTGCAGGAACATTACTCGTTTACCAACTCCAAAACACAGAACCCGAAGAGATAAAGTGGTTCAATACCCAAGTAAAACAATGCTTAGATGAAGAAGAAGTTGAGGAATTGATTGAATCCATCTATCGGACTGATACTTTGTAATTACTCCGTCAATGAAATTTATCTTTTAGGCTAGAAAATAGTTTGATCAACAATTTTTGTTAACAAACTAATGAAAATCTTCAGGTTGGTTGTATCTGCTTTGTTATTACTCAGCACGCCTGCTATGGCAGTTGAATACAAAGAGTATTCTGGAATGGCGTTACTCGAACAAAGTGTTTTTGACTCCAATTCAGGACGGATGCAGCAATTTACATTTGATGCATATGAAAGCCTGCATCAAGAAGTGAGGGGCTAAGCATTCCAAATATCATAGCAATATGCGCCACAATCAAAAATAAGGCTACAAATTTAGCGTGTAGTTTGAGTTTCCATTCTTCACCTTTATATTTGCCCAACGCACCAAATTCTAAGAGGCTGATACCAAATAAAGGAATAACACCTAATAAATAAAATACAACAGCGATGACATCAATAATTGTTCGCCATTCTCCCGCCGCTGTAATGGGAATAACAGCTTTAAACAATAGATAGAAGAATATAACTAGAAAATAACAGCCAACAATAATCCCGGCTAATTTATTTATTTTTCTGACTCTTCCATGTAAATCGCGGGTAAACAAAATATATAGTTCAGATACAGCAATGGTCTCTGCTAAAATTACAGGTAAAGCCATAAATATGAGCAGATTCCAAGGCTGATTGGTTGCCAAAAGTTCCATATAGTGTGTCATATTCATTTTACTTTGTCTCTAGTAATAAATTCTTCACCTCAGTACGCTTTCGTTAAGTGTTGAGGTTGATTTTTTACAAAGATAAGCAATAACTGTGAGGAACTTGTGAGCAAAAGTAATCTCGAAGGTGATCAGCGCACAGCTTATAACCAATTACCTACCAACACGAAAGAAGCCCAAAAATAGGGATGTTGATATAAGGGATTAGCCATAATTTTTATTTGCGCTTGTCTTAATGCTTCAGCTTTGCTAAGTTGCGGGTTATTCAACTGTTGATAAAATTCTTTCATTAAATTAGCAGTTGATTCATCATTAACTGACCATAAACTAGCAATTGTACTTTTAGCACCCGATCGCAAAGCTAACCCAGCTAATCCTAAAGTGGCGCGATTATCTCCAGTTGCTGTTTGACAAGCACTCATCACCAAGAGTTCAACGGGTTCTAAAATTCCCAGTCTTCTTTTTTGGAATAACCGATCAAAATCTAAAATAGAAATGCGATCGCTCCATGTCAGTAAGAAAGTTTCCTGGGGATTAGAACTAAATTGACCGTGCGTTGCTAGGTGAACGATGGGGAATGGTTGACTATCCAGTTCTTTTTTGAATTTATCGCGAGTAAAATCTTGGTTTAGCAAGGTTTTCGCTGGAAATTCTTTGGTTACTTCTTTAATTTCTCCTGTTACTGCAGGTAAAGAACTAAAGCCTTGACGTGCTTCTGTTAATCCCGCCGCTAATATATCAAGTTTTTTGCGTTGCAATCCTTGAGGGAATAATTGTAACCCAGGGCTGAGCGCAACATTATATTTTTCTATCAAGTAGCGATCGCCATCGTGAAGCGCAGACATGGGTAAGTTGCGTAATAAACCATCTAGCACGAATACCAAGGTTTTGACGTTATTGCTATTCAGTTTCTCTTCTGCAGGTGCAATCAGCCATTTGTATAGTCTTTGAGATAGACGGAAACTCTCTTCCCGAATATAACCACGGGACATATATGAATAAAGATGTCTCAGGGTATTTTCAACTTGCTTTTTTGATAGTTTTGTGGTGTAGTGATGCAAGGGTTGCTTGGGAATGGAAAGGATGACTTCTAAGCGATCGCTTAAAATAATTGGGTAAATAACAGCCGCTTGCACGTCAATTTGGTCGATATTTACAGGATAGTTATCTACACAAGCATCTCGAAAGTAGTTATCTAATTCAGCTATTTGTAGCGCTTCAATTACCTGACGTGCTTGTTTGAGGTTTTTTTGATTATCACCTCTTTCTAACAACAATCCTACATATTCTCGATATATTGGTTCAATACTTTCTTTAAAATCAAATTGCACATCCGTACTGATGGCAACTAAATCACCCCTGAGGGATTGGATGTTATTAAAAGCAGTTTCATAAGCTGCGATCGCATTATCAATATCTCCTTGGGATTTGGCTATTGCGCCTGTTTGTGTCGCCGTCAAAGCTAACAAATCAGATGCATTCATTTCTTGAGCAATATTTTGAGCCTGTTGTGTGAGTTTTTTCGCTTCTGCTAGCTGGCTATTGTCTTGATAGAGTTTACCTAATTCTTGCAAAGCATAGACTTCAGAACGAGAATCTTTAATTTCTCTGGCTTGTTGAATAGCTGTTGCTAATAATTGCGCGATTTTGGCATTATTAGAAGTTAAAGTTGCTTTTCCACTTTCTATTTGTTCTTCTATTGTCATCAGAGTTTCCGCAAAATTTATCCGTGCATAAATAGCCGGACGACTCGCAGAAAGTTGAGCCAGATTAGTTTCGATTGTGGGAATTAGCGCCTCTACTGCTTCCCATCTTTGGAGTTTAACTAAAACGCTTAACTGATTTAATTGTGCTGATAACTTTTCTTGAATCTCCGGGGATAAATTAACTACTTCTTGATAATTACTGATCGCCACGTCGTATTCTGTTAAATCTTGGGCGATATTACCTAAACTAAATACAACTGCACTCACATCTTTGGGCGAGTTTAATTGTTTACTAATTGCCAAACTTTTCTCTAATGCTGTTTTAGATTGTTTCAAATCACCAATAGTTTGCAGCGCTACACCTAAACTTCTTAAACTTTGCGCTTTCAGTAAACTATCAGGTTGACTTTGTGATGCTGTGACTAATTCCTCTAACAGCGTTTTGGCGCGGCGATATTGTCCTAGATTTTGTAAACCTTGTGCTTGATTAATTTGGCTAATGAGGTTACCTGTGTTATCTCCCGCGCGTTCATATATTGCTGTGGCTTGCTTCCAGGTATCAATAGCTGTTTCTGTTTGTCCTTGGAGTAGTTGAATTGTCCCTTGGGTATTTAAAGCCTGTGCTAGCAGCAAACTATTCTGATTATCCGAAGTTTTCCAGGCTTTGATTAAATTAATACTTTCGGCAATTGTAGTTTGAGCTTGTGGGATTTTACCTAAATCTTTATATGCTAAGGCTAAATAATTCAGCACTTGCACCTGGTTGACAACTTCTTGATTATTTTGATAAGACTTAAGCGCCTGTTCCCATATTTTAGCTGCTTCTGTATATTGCCCTTTTTGATAGTATTTTTTTCCTTGTTGTAGTAAGTCTAAATTATTATCTGGTTGTTGAGTTATAGACTGCGAATTTAGTAAATTTGGTTGATTAGCAACAACAGAAACATCCTTTGTTACTAATAGTAGTGTCAGGATAATGCTGAGTACAAAAAGTCCGTAAATCTTGATTTTTCGGCTGGAAGATAAACCAAAATTCGGCAAAGAGATTTTTTTATTTAAAAATTTATGTTTCATCTTATTAAATTATTGCAATCCGCGTAGCACCAACTCAATGCTGAATTTTTGACTCTTGACGCTTGACTCTTGACTTAAGTCTTGTTTATGAATGTCTACAATTAAATCTTTGCTGGGGTGAAGTTTCTTGAGGTACAGCTGCTACCAATTCTATTTCTCCTTGGGCATTAATTCTCCAGCTGGTTGCAGCAACAATAAATTTTTGAGTTGGCGGTGGAGACTTACTAGCTTGATTGCGGTTCTGTGGGGTGGTGAAATCTCGCAGATCCGACAACAGAGTTTGATCGCGAATAGTTGTAGTGGGATCGACTGGTAAGCCGCCTCTTCCCGTGATTGTAAAGGAATTACCCTCAGTTGCAGCACAACTAGCAATAATGCGATCGCTAGGATCGTTAGGTTTATCTGGTAACTCCACTAAGCCGGAAGCCGGATCGATGTCAAGGTTATTAATCGATACAGTGCCGGCAACGCCAAACTCAGAACTTGCAGTAATCTTATTTCCAGAGGTACCTTGCTGTTGATTGCCAATCCCAAAAAGACTTGTGGCAGTAATATCTACATTGCCACCACGTCCAAAGAAAGCATTGGCTGTAATATTATTATTGTCTTTGGGCACAGTCACAATAAAATTTGTGCCAATGAGAATATTACCACCGTCACCACCAGCACGCCCATTGCCGGCATTTGTGGAAACGCGGCTGTTTTGCAGTAACAATAAATAATCTGGTAAACTCAGGCTTATATTACCGCCATTGGTGCTGGCTGTCTCCGCAGAAATGACAGCTTGATTTTCTAAGGTTAATCTGGTGGCTTCAATCCGGATATTGCCACCAATTCCAGTGCCTTGGCTATTCACTGAAACAGTTGCACCATCCCGAATCTCTACCAGTTCGGGATCGATGAAAATATTGCCGCCATTCCCAGTAGAACCAGCCGTGGTATTGGAAAATACGCCTGTATTTGCGCCAGCCAGCAAGACTTTATCTTTCACGATGACTGCGATATTACCTGCATTACCACCACCTGCAGTTAATGCTTCTAATTCTGCACCATTAGTAACCGATAAAGAGGGTGCAGTGATTTGTAAAGTTCCACCTTTGCCGGTTGCACCTGCTAAGGTGCTGACAAATGCACCGCTAGGTTTAAAAGGTTCGCCAGGATTACCATCGAAGGCTACTGATTCTGTAGCATTAATAAAAATACTACCTGCATCATAATCAGTAGCGGTACTAGTGCTTATCCCAGCGCCATTGGTGACCGATAGTTGACCTGTTTTGATGTTAATAATATTACCTGTCCCTTGGGAAGCGGGTAAAACTTCGCTCAGAATACCGCTAGGAATTACCTGTGGTTGGGGAAGATTGCCAGGAGAAAATAAAATTGCCCCATCAATCAGAAGAGATTTGGCTGCATTTACCTCAATTCTGCCTGCATCACCAAATCCCTCTGTAGAGGCTCTAATTTGCGCGCCTTGTTGCAAAGATAGAGAGTTAGTCTGAATATCAATAATGCCACCGTTGCCTTGAGCATTAGGAAAGACAACGCTACTAAAACCACTAAAAGCCCCCCCATCAGAGATACCCGTGAGAGCGATCGCATCTGTAGCTCTGACGGTAATTTTACCACCATTGCCTACACCTTGAGTTTGCGAAAATACCTGCCCGCCATTGGTAGCGGTAAATGTCTTGGTATTGATTACCACATCGCCAGCATTGCCACCATCGGCACTGATAGTTTGGCTTCCTAATCTAGAGTTATTTAAGGAGATGCTGTCAGCATTAACGATGACGTTGCCAGCGTTGCCACTGAGAGTAAAATTTGATAATTCTGCTTGGTTGGCTTCTAAAGAGTTAGCGGTAATAATCAGCTTACCACCAGAGCCTGTTGCCCCTGCATACAAATTACTTTGGACATAGTTACTTAGAGAAATCAAAGGTGCGTTTAATGTGACATCACCACCTTGTCCCGAACCATAGCCTGCACTTTCAATATAGGAATTTCCTAGAGGTGCTGGTGCTTGAATAATCGCTGATTGACTCTTGAGAGTAATATTTCCGCCAGCAGAACCGTAGGAAACAATTTGCGATCCTGATGGCATGAAAATATCACCTTGAGCTAACAGTGTGATATTACCTCCAGGGTTGGCAAAGGAAAAAGTGACAAAATCAAATCCCGAAGCATCTAAAACGTTGGGAGTGGTAATTTTTCCCCGGGAGTCAATCACCACATTACCACCGCTAGCCACACCGCCGTAGGTTCCTAGTAAAGATGTCACAGTAATATCACCGGATAAAGCCGGATTAGGTTGATATTGGTTAGTTAAAAAAACCAACCCTCCCTGGTTATTAATTTGATTGATGGTGATATTGGCACTGCTGGGATTGCCATTGGTATTAGGAGTAGGAGAAAAATCAGCGGGTTCTCCTGTAATTCCCGGTGGATTAATAGCAGTGGTTCCGGCTCTAATATCAACAGTTGGTGTTACACTGCCATTAATCGGAACTTTGGTTACGCCATCGGATAAGGTGACTGTTTGATTAATAAAATTAGTGGTATCAGGGCCTGTGATATTTAAACTATCAATGGTGACACTGCCACCTGCAAAAATATGTAAGGAAGCTCCTGTATAACTATTAAAACTCACATCACCACTGGCACGAATCACCGGATCGTCTGTGCTGGATAAATCTCCGCCAGTACCATTCAATTGTTCGAGGCGAAAGTTACCATTGCTATAAAATTGGGCGTTCCCACCAATTGCATTAGCTGAACGTAACAGCAGATTTTCTCCAGCGAACAAGCCACTGGCTGGATTATTTAAAGCAAAGATATCTATTTTATTGCCTTGGGCTAATAGTTGTTGTCTGGCTGAGGCGATGAAGGGGTTATTAACATTATCGCGAATTTTAACTGTATCACTAGCTTGCAAAGTTAAATTCCGCCCAGCTTGTAACTGTCCTTGTAAGTCGAGATTTTGACCAAATAAAGTCAAATATTGCCCTACAGACAAGTTACCAGAATTAGTAATAGTACTTTCGGGAGGTAACCAACTATCTAACCCTAGAGGTTGCTTGATAGTTAATAGAGGCGGCGATTGGGGGTTTTGAGTACTAAATTTCTCGCCGTTGGGAAATAACACACCGCTGCTAGTGCTAGCGAAAAAAGAACCAGAGATATCTAAGCGGGCATTTTGCCCGAAAATAATGCCGTTAGGATTAATCAAATAAAGGTTAGCACCACCTAACACCCCCAGCGTCCCGAAAATCTTTGAGGCTTGGTTTCCCGTCACTCGTCCCAGGATATTTTCAATACCAGAGGGATTGGCAAAATAAACTCGTTGGCGATCGCTAACGTTAAAATCTTGGAAGCTGTGAAACAAATTATTACCCCGAATTGCACCGCCATCGATACGTTCGATGACATTACCTTGCTGTTGCACATTCGGGGTCACAATAGAGCGATCGCTACCTAAACTATTGTCAGGGATAATTTGTGCGTTTACGCCTGTAGTTAAGCCTAGCGTACAGGCGATCGCACTACTACTGGCGAAAATTCCCAGCAGCCTGTACCACATTATCCCTAGCTGCGTTTTGCTTGCCTTACCCTGATAAATCGGCATGAAAATTATCACTTAAAGAATAAAATCGGTGATGTTAACCGAAGTGACTCCTGTGAAAGTGATAGTACCACCATTTATCGAGGTTAGATCTAGCTTGAGGTTGCAATTGTCTATTGAAGCGAGTTGATCGCAGCTATTAACCACACCATCGCTATTGCTATCTAAAGTACCTTGAGTCAAAATCAGTTGCTTGAGGTCGATTTTATCTTGCCATTTACAAAAGTCGCGGATGGTATCGTTACCAAAGTTAGCACCAAAGATAAAGCGATCCTTCCCTTCACCACCACTTAAATCATCATTGCCTCTACCACCAGTAATTAAATCATCTCCTTTACCGCCACAAATCACATCATTGCCATCAAAACCGGATAAACTATCAGCACAATTTCCACCTTTAATTACATCATTGAAGCGAGTACCAATAATTGTATTTTTGTCATGTTCGCTACCTTGCAAAGTAAAACTAGTATTGGGATTAGCAACAATCAAATTCTGCGAAGCAAAATCATAATTTGCCCCACTTCCACAAGCTGCAAAAGTCACGTGATTCACATTACTATCAATCGTAATGCTAGAGACTAACCAATTATTTTTGTAACCGCCTATTTCTTGCAAGCGTGTATTAATGTTGCCATCGCCATTAGAATCTTGAATCGTAATATTAACTCCTGTGGGAACGGAAAATTTAAAGGAGTCAAAGATAGCTTGTAAGTCGCTAAATTGTGAATCTGCAACTGTGCTAAAACTCTCAATTTGAGCATCAGGTAATGCTAGCCCATTAATTTGCGGGTTATTTTCTGTGAAGACTACACCTGTATCTGTGACTAAGATATTGACAAAATTAATCAGCCCAGGAGAGTATTGACCTGCCTGAAAGATGAGCTTTTCTATTTGGGTACCGTTATTAAAGGTAAATGAACCGTTCTCAAAGCGATCGCGACTATAAACACCATCGGCGATAAAATCAACCAAAGCATTGATTACAGCTTGTTCATCTGCAGTTGTAGTTTCACCAGCAGTAGTTAAACTGCCATCAGTCCCAAGCCCATTCCAATATTCTAAATCAGCTGAATATTGCGGATCTGTACTTTTTAACCAGTTTGCTTCAAATCCCGCAATACCAATCTGGCCTGGTTGTAAAAATTCGGATTGATTTTGGTAAGGATAGCCAACACTAACAGAACCACTAATAGGATCGGGATTAAAGAAGAACGAGGCGTTAGTATTGTTGGGGTTATTGAAATTCTCCACCGAAAACACTCTAAATGGCTGTTCGTTATTTAAAGTGCCTTCAAGTTTATATGTGGAAACATCTAACCTACTACTAGCGGCAATTGTACCGGAGTTCAGGGTTTTACCATTGACTGCCACAACTTCGGCTTGATTTTGAATATTTAAAAAGCCAAATTCTACCCTATCGTTATTGGCACTTTTTTTCACATTGTAATTGAGGAAAAATACACCATTAAAAGGTGTTTCATAATATTCAGGCAAAGCCGGATTGATATCACCTGTGTTAGGGTTAGTAGTTCCGAGTCTGCCTGTTAAATTTATAGATGTAATATTTTCGGTACTAACTTTAGCATTGACGGTAATAGTTTTAGTTTCTCCAGCTGCAATATTGTCAAACAACACCTCTAGAGTTTGAGCATTATTGTCTGTGTCAATGCTAGTACCACCATCGAGATCAGCAAAACTGACAAAATCTAAACCAATAGGCAATTTCTGTCTGAGGTCATCGACAATTTGTACGCCTGTGGCATCACCAAACCCATTATTGCTGACAGTAATTGTAAATGTAACTTCATCTCCAGGCAGCGCAATCACCTGATCGGCTTTACCATCGTTGTTGTAATCAACAGATTGTTTCAGACTACTAAAGGATTGTTGATTAACTAAGGTAAATTCTTTCTCTACAGATAGGTTAGCTACAGGTGCCAGGATACTGCTGTAATCATCTTCTGTAGGGTCACCATTATTCACCACGGAATCTGGATCTTCTTGATCGGCGGCAACAATTTCCGCCACATTAGTATAAGCAGCCGCATCAGCAGCATTCAAGACTGTGGCTTTCAGCGTCAGGGTAACATTATCGCCTGAGTTGATAGAACCAACATCCCAAATTCCAGTTGTAATGTCATAAGTTCCCACACCAGCGTCAGCACCGATAAAGCTAAAACCAGAAGGTAGTAAATCTTGAATTTTTACCCCTGTAGCATTGGCTGGGCCGCTATTATTCAAAGTTACGGTGAAAGTAACTTCATCACCTACAAATAAAGATTCATTAGATATTGTTTGACTCAGAGATAAATCAGCCTGCTTAATTACATATAACGTGGCACTGCTGTAATCATCTTCTGTAGGGTCACCATTATTCACAATTGAATCTGGATCTTCTTGATCGGCGGCAACAATTTCCGCCACATTAGTATAAGCAGCCCCATCAGTGGCATTCAAGACTGTAGCTTTCAAGGTCAGGGTGATATTATCGCCGGATTTGATAGAACCAACATCCCAAATTCCAGTTGTAATGTCATAAGTTCCCACACCAGCTTCAGCACCAAGGAAGCTAAAACCAGAAGGTAGTAAATCTTGAATTTTCACTCCTGTAGCGTTGGCTGGGCCACTATTATTCAAAGTCAGGGTGAAGGTGACCTCATCACCTATGAATAAGGATTCATTAGATATTGTTTGACTTAGAGATAAATCAGCTTGCTTAACTACACATACAGTGGCACTGCTGTAGTCATCTTCTTTGGGGTTGCCATTATTTACCACGGAATCTGGATCTGGTTGATCGGCGGCAATAATTTCTGCCACATTGGTATAGGCAGCTGCATCAGCAGTATTCAAGACTGTGGCTTTCAGCGTCAGGGTAACATTACGCCCTGATTTGATAGAACCAACATCCCAAATCCCAGTTGTGCTGTCATAATTCCCCACACTAGCCTTAGCATTGATGAAGCTAAAACCAGAGGGTAGTAAATCTTGAATTTTTACTCCTGTCGCATTGGCTGGGCCGCTATTTTTTAACGTTAGGGTGAAAGTAACCTCATCACCTACAAATAAAGATTTATCAGATATTTTTTGACTCAGAGATAAATCAGCTTGCTTAACTACACATACAGTGGCACTGCTGTAGTCATCTTCTCTGGGGTTGCCGTTATGCACAACTGAATCTGGATCTTTTTGATCGGAGGCAATAATTTCCGCCACATTAGTATAAGCAGCCGCATCATTGGCATTCAAAACTTTGGCTTTTAGATTGAGGGTGACTTTACAGCCTGACTTAATACAATCAACATCCCAAATTCCAGTTGTGCTATCATAAGTTCCCACACTAGCCTTAGCACCAATGAAGCTAAAACCAGAAGGTAGTAAATCTTGAATTTTCACCCCTGTCGCATTGGCTGGTCCGCTATTTTTTAACGTTAGGGTAAAAGAGACCTCATCACCTACAAATAAAGATTTATCAGATATTTTTTGACTCAGAGATAAATCTGCTAATACTGGTTCACATTTATCTGTAGTCTGATTTTTGCCTTTACTCTGGCGTGAGGAATCCAGCTTTTCAAAACTTTTAGATTTTTGAGAAGATTTAGAATTTTTATTAGTCATAACTACAATTATTTAATTAAATGATTGTTAACAATTTGTGATTTATAATAGTGGATATCCTGAATTTGCTTACCTTTAAGATTATGCTGAGCAAGTACTGGTGTGGGCAATTCTAGGTTTATCCTCATCCCTGTTTGGGAAAAGATTTTGATCAAAAGCGAATTAAATTTGACCGATATCTGCCAAATATCAGCTTAGTTGAATGTTAATAACAACACTCTACTAATATGGTGCTAATTTTCCATCATCATCTCAAAAATATTTTCAGTTATTACCCATATTTTTTGGGACTAAAATTAACAAAAATATTTTTTGTTCAACATAAATAACCTAAATAAGATTGATACATCAAAGATTTGGATGATGGGCTGAACTCATGAGAATCAAATAGAAAACACTTATTTTAGCTATTAAAGCACAATGTAATGAATATAATAAAATTCTCAGTAATATCTTTAAATAGACTCTGAAAATGAAGGGTTCTATAAATAAATGATTAAGTAGCTAGTTTTTTTAACCTAAATATGTATATAAAATTTTGTCTTACACAAAATAGCCTACAAGTCTTATTATACAAGGATTTCACATCCAAAAAAATTACCAAAAGGCTGAACACAAGGCTGCTACTTTCGGCAGAGAAAAATTATCCGCTTGTTAAAAATTTCATATTTAACTATGCAGTTTTCTAGTATTAGCACTGACTGCTGAGTCTGGTAAACCAGGTTGGGGTAAAGGGAATGAGCCAAAGGTGTGTTTCCTTCTCTCTCTCCCTTTACCTTTTTCCTTTCACCTACAAGTATTGAATACAGATGTGAACTTCTCTACATCCTTTAAATATTCATTGTGGTTCTATTGATCAAACAACAAATATTTAGAGGATAAGAAACAAAGCGAGAAAATGCTACCAAACTATGATTTCTGCGGAGTTAATAACAATAGGTACCAAGGCTCAATTTTTAATTCAAAGTTGAAGGATTGGTCTTCACAGTTGTGATGGTTTTAGACACATGAGAAACAGCATAACGAACTACATTAATAAAGTTTTGGGCGTAACGTTGTGTGGAAAAATCTAGGGCCCGTTGTCGTGCTGCAACTCCGACAGTAGCGCTAAATTCTGGATCGTCAAGATAGCGGAGAATTGCGATCGCCAATGCATCTGCATCACCATAAGGTGTCAATAGTCCATTTACCCCATCTGTAATGATTTCTGTGGGGCCGCCAGCATTACCAGCCACTACTGGTTTACCGAGGGCCATAGCTTCGATAATCACAATCCCAAAAGGCTCATTATCAGAAGCATGGATAAATATATCCATCGCCTGCATCCACTCAGGAATATTCCGTTGTAGTCCTACCATCAACACGCGATCGCTTAAACCCAAATCTGCTATTTGTGCTGTTAACAAGTCCTCATAATCAGCCTCTAAATCATGCTTACCACCAACAATGACACAATTAGCATCAGGATATCTCTGCAATATTTGTGGCATAGCATCTACTAGAGTATGCATTCCCTTCCATCGTTGCAAACGTCCCACAATCCCAATCAAAGGCCCGTGTAGCGGTAAACCCAACTTTAACCGTGCTGCCATTGGCGCAGGTAGAACAGTCGGCTCAAATCTGTCTAAAGCCACACCCGGATATACTAAGTGTGTTGGTCTATAAGGCCAAATCTTCGCCTGTCCTTCCTTACCCTCTTTCGAGAGAGTGATAATCGCCCGTGCTGGTAATAACGTCGCCAATTGCAACAACCAAGACTTAGCATTAGGTACTTCTAGCTGATACCATACAGCAGGTACACCAGCTGCGATCGCAGCTAGTCCTCCATATATGTGAGTAATCCACATCCAATTGGCGATCGCATCTACACGTTCTTGTTTAGCCAACATAGCAATGCGAAACACCGCACTAATCATCCGATGAACTTGACGCAGGCGACCACTTGCAATCACTCTAGTATCAATACCCAATGCCCTTACCTGTTCCACCATTGGGCCATCTTCTAAAAATACCGCTATCCATTCAATCCCAGCTTGTCGTCCTTGTTGCATCAAATCCCAAAACATCATTTCCCCACCACCTCTTTGTTCGGCCAGTGGCATAATAGCAATCACTTTCATAATGTCTATCCATTCTTACTAGTTTTTACTTGATATGGAAGCTATGGCAATCCGATGAATTTTTGCCACACTCTTCGTATTTGTAGGAAAGCTGAAGTCCTGGAAAGCTCTTCTACATCAGATTCTGTAACTCACAATCTGAAGGTTTTAATGTTGTAATTTTGGCGTTCATACAGCCACAGTAAAGCGAAAACTTAGAATTAAATTGCTGTTGCTCTTAAGTTTAGTGCAAAGCAATATCTGAACCATTTATGTATTCAAAAATCAATGCATAATCCTATAGATAAATAGATTTTCGCTTCCCGATAACTTTTCAATTACTATCACTGGCTAGCCAAGATAATCGATAGAATTTCTCAATTATTTAGGAAATCAAAATAATTTAATACTACTGAACTATAGAATTTATTTCAGATTTCTGAACTATTACGAATTTAGATTATGCCTGATATATCAAGCTATCACAAGTATAAACACACTTTAATAAAGCGGCAATATAATAATCAAATATTTTTTGAATAATATGTATATCCTATATTTATAGTTAAGTTAACCAGGTATTTTATAAATCTAATATAATTTCAATTATACAGCAGATTGTAAGTAGTGATGTACAGATCATCGTAAGGGCAAGGCAGTGCCTTGCCCCTACATACATATCTTATTTACTTGAAATAGAATGGATGTATTATTGATACTAATATTATTAAATAAAAAGATGATCTGAGTAATCAGATTATCTTTTTATTTCCCATATAACTACCTTACAATCAAGCAAGAAAATAGTTAATTAGAATTACCTATTTGTGGGATAGAGCCAGGATACTTGATAATTGGATATTGCAAATTGCTTTGCTCCTGATAATATTTATGTGCTGCCATAGCCATAGCCAAAAATCCCCATAAAATCATGCCAGCAACGCTCAACATCCCACTACCAATGACTAACTGAAAACAACCACTGATTCCAATCGCACGGGCAGCACTGACAAAACTATCAAAACGTCCTTCTTTGTACTTACTAACATTAATAAGTGTCAAGATTAAGCCACCTAAATAAAAGATAGCACCAGCCCAACCTAAAGTAAAAAACATATCTAGAACGCCACTGTCAATTACAAAAACTTCGATTTGTCCAGTTTTTTCATTGACCTTCCAGATATTGCCTAAACCATTACCTAATACATTAGAAAGAGCAATGCTCAAGTTGCGATCATAACTGCCCGATCTATCTTTAAAACTTGTGTCATTCTCTAAATTAGAAAAAGTTTCTAACCGAGTAGCCACCACCTCTGAGATTGGCTCAATAGTGGTTAAGGGAACAACACATATTGCCATGACTACAATAATAGTAATTAAGCGCATTTGAATTCTAGCTTTGACTGAACCCAAAATTATAATTACGCCTAATAACCAACCGCCCCAATTAGTACGTGCTTGTGCTAACAAGAAAGACAAATAACCCACAGCCGAAGCAGGAAAAATTAAAAATCCAGTTCTGGTAAATAATAACAATAGACCAGTTTGCATCACAGAACCAAAAGGCCCAACTGAGTGCAACGTACTCCAAACACGCATCCCAAATGGTTCTGGATCTCCTGAACTGGTAAACATTTTGGATTCGATTAACCAATATCTATCCCATTCCGGCGCTACCACAAATTGATAGATACCATAAGCACCAGTAATTAACACACACCAGAGAAATACACGCTGCATTTGCTCTCTGTAAGTCGGATAATCTCGCCAGTTCATAAATAAATGAAAAGCGAAAATAATCGGACTTAGCCAATCTAAAAGACCACGCGCTACAGGCACAGGGGCATTATAAATCAGACCCACTAAAAACCCATAAAATACCCCAATAAACGCCAAAAGAAAAGGTAAACCTCCTTGGCGGACACTGCTAGGCAAATATTTAATAAAAGTGCCAATAGTGACAAATACCACTAAATAAGGTGCAATCAGTATCTGACGAGTAGGATCCCAACCAACTCGATAATCTACCAACCGCGCAACTAAAGGCGTAAGAAACCAAATCCACCAAGTAAACCCAATATAGAGAATGGGATGGCGGAAATAAAGAAATAAACCTACTAATAAAGATGTTGCCGGAAAAACTAACCGCAACATTGTTGCTGCACCAGTAAAGTAACAAACTATTGTAAGCAATATGTAACCCAAGATTACCATCCAAGCTTGTGCAGCCCGGTCTTGAGGAGAGAAGTTTTCCTGCAAAACAGGATTGTAAAGTATCTGTTTCTGTTTAGAAGGCATTCAATTTTAGATTTTAGATTTTGGATTGGTATTGATTTGAGTACAGAAAATCGAAATTTATTCTTTGCGCCTTTGCGTAATATTTATTACTACTTTTTAAGCGAACCGCAAAAGTGCGAAGATCACGAAGGAAGAGAGCTAATTTACTCAAAACAAAACAAACTTATTTTTGAAGTTTGGATTTTGAATTTTGAATTGTTTATGTGTTTGCCAACCTAACCAGCGCCCACGCAAAGAAGCCAGGAATTTTTTACCTGCTAATTGTCCCTGAATAGGTAACAATCTCAACCATTGTAATAAGCCCAAACTATCCCTTGTGCCTATAAATATTGCCCATAATAAAAACACTGCACGACGTAACGGCGGCAGATGATCTAATAAAACTAAAGTTTCATTATGGACTAAATTAATAAAGGCAATTTCATTAAAATTATGGCGTTGGTCTTCATCAAAACGCTGTGCTGGATAATGATCGACTGCCACTAGGGGATCATAAATTAACTTCCAACCAGCGCGTTTTAGCGCGAAGGTAAACGCCATTTCAAAATGGACTTGTGCGCCTGTACCACGCATTCTTTCATCAAAATGCGATCGCGCGATCGCAGCGTGACGAAAACTCATGTTCACGCCTTTAAGAACATCAACTTCCCGCGCTTCTCCCACTCCTAGGTGATGGTTTCCAATCACCCGTCCAAACCACTGCAATTTCCCAACTACCGACTCAGAACCATCTTCCAGTTTATTGCCTTGATAGATCCAATCACGCCCACCAACGCCAGCAATACGGCTATCTGCCAGAAAATGGGCGTTGATTTTCTCTAACCAATCAGGATGGGGGGCTGCATCATCATCTGTAATCGAAACAATGTCTCCCTCCACTGCGGCTAGTCCAGCGTTTAAGGCTGCTACTACCCCTGGTACGCTAACTGTAACTGTTTGTAGTGGCAGTTTATCGGTGGGAAAATCCGCGAGAAATTGCCAAGTTTCTTTATCTGTATCGCGGACAACGACGATTACCTGATCAACTGGTTTAGTTTGCGCCTGTAGTGCTAAAAGGCAACGAGACAAATCTAGAGGACGGCGATAAGTGGGGATAAGAACAGTGTTTTTCATAGAAAGTCGGCGAGAAACTGCATTTTCTTGCGAGTGGTTAAGCACAGTCGCCTGTAAAGAGAAACCCTCCCGCAGCACTGTCTGACCATGCCCTATGCCCCATGCCCTATGCCCCATGCCCAAAAAAGTGGAATTTTCCTTTAAATCCTCAAATAGATCCACGTAAGTTTGTGCCATCGTCATCCAGCTATATTGTTCAGCAAGAGAACGCGCTGCTTTACCCATTTGCTGCATCAAAGGGCGATCGCAGATTAATGATGACAGTGCTGTGGCTAAAGCCTCGATGTCATCAGTATTTGACAAAACCACTCCGCATTCTGGTGACACCAGTTCTGCGCCTCCGGTGGCGGTGGCGGTAATGACTGGTAGCCCAGAAGCGAGGGCTTCTAATAATACGAGGGTGCAAGCTTCATAACGGGAAGGAAATACAAATAAATCCACAGCCCGCATAATGGCAGCAATATCACGCCGATAGCCTAAAAAATGTACTCGTTCACTTAACCCTAAAGATGCTGCTAGTTGGGGAAAGGGGCTACCTTCAGTATCGCCAACAACCGCTAGATGTAAATCAGGAACCTTGGCTAAGGCATAGAGAACTGTATCTAAGTTCTTTCTGGTGGTGCGAATATCGCCAGCAAACAGCGCTAGAGGCACATTTTCGGGTAAATTCCAAGTTTGGCGACTGCTAGCACCAGGGGTAAACTCTGTTAAGTCCACACCGTTAACAATTACCTGAATTTGCGATCGCGGTACGCCAATATTGACTAATTCCTGCGCTACCTTCTCGGATACCGCCACAACGACTTTCGCTTGTTGGAAAGCTTGTTTTTCCCATTGGGCATTTAAGGCAGTATAAAGCCACTGGTACAAACCATAAGCATCGCGCCGAGTGCGAGAAATATGCACAGGCGATCGCAACCAAGAACTGTGAACAAAATGTACAGCATTCACATCTGCAGAGGCTGTGGTAATCGCACCATTTACTTTGACTAAATCAAACTCAGCCCGATGTTTATTTAACCAATCTGCACTTTTTTTGGCGAATACCAAATTCCGAATAAATTCTGTTGGGAATTTTTGAACTGGAATTTCTACCCAATTAACTAAACTATGATTTTGTAGTTCAGGTGCTATTTCACTCGCTAATAATGTTAGTTGATGACCGCGACGAATCACTTCTTTCGCAACTTCATAGTTAACTCGTCCTTGACCATCACCTTTTTTCAATTTGTGAGTCACAATACAAATTTTCACACACCACCTCCTGCGGCGATTAACTTATATACGCACCTAAATAGCTGAATCCGGTTCAATACTACTCGGTTAAGAGTTTTGAACTCAAAATTGGTTTTGGAGAAAAGGTTAAGGGTTAAAGATTTTTCTTTCCCTTTTCCCATTCCCCTTTTTTCCCTTAACCGACCAGTATTGGAATCCGGTTTGATTTCGGAAAAAATCCTGAAATTAATTGATTGATTGAGGTAGATTCATGCTTATCTGATTTTTTTTCAGAGAGTTAATTTTTTTTAAAATCTTATTTTTTTTACTACTTACCCACTCTAGGTAGAACTGCAACAAATCTAGTAAAGCCGCTGCTAGAGGTTGGGGGATAAAACTCAGAATTAATGCTGCGATAGTTCGCAGATTAAATTTCTGTTTACTTAGTGCTTGCCAAAAATAAGAACGCGCTTCTAATATTTGCTGATTTCGCAGTAAACCTATCCCCAAAGTGGTATTAGCTTCTAACCATTTCTTTTGGAAGTATGACTTAAACTCTTCAAGACGAGGGTCTTCCATGAAAACTTGATAACAGAACAATTCGCTTTTAGCTTTGCGAATTTTTGCCTCAGCATTGCGATGACCACTGAGCATAGTATCAGTTTGCTCGTGAGCGCGATAGTAAGTTAATTTTTCGGGATAATAGTAAGCCGCATAACCAGACGTAGCGCAAATATAGCTTAAATATATATCCCATAAACCGCCAACTTGGGGGGGAATACTATCCCAATTTATGAGACTAGCTCGAAATACACAAGCTGCAGCAGTAGGGATACTTTTATAAAGTAAACCCATTTTATAAAAGGCTTTATATATTCCTTGTTCTAGTGTGTCGCGCTTAAAACAACGCGTATTTGCTTCCGTACCAGAATAATTAATATTGCCTAGAGCATCAATGATGTATTGATCGCTAAAAGCAATTATTAATTCTGGATGCGCTTCTAATATGGGAACAAGTTTAGCTAAAAAATCTTCATGCCATAAATCATCATCATGTAGGCTAGCAACATATTTACCACTTGCTATCTTAAAACCATGCATCTGATTTGCAAACATTCCAATATTTTCTGGATGTCGCACAAATTTGATACGTGAATCACCAAAAGATTCCACAATCCCTTGAGGATTTTCGGGACTACAGTTATCAGAAACAATAATTTCCAGATTTTGGTAAGTCTGCCTCACTGCACTGGCGATCGCTTGTTTGAGATACTGTGGTCGATTATAGGTAGGAATAATTACGCTAACCAGTGGTTGTACTACTTCAGAATTGTTAGACATAATATTTAGTACAGTAGTTGAGTTTAAATAAGAGACGCAGAGACGCGATTCATCGCGTCTATAAAAGAAAATTTGTAGAGACGCGATTCATCGCGTCTGTGGGAAAGGGAAAAAGTCATAATGAATTCTCCCAATCCCCAATCCCCAATCCCCAGTCCCCAATCCCCAGTCCCCAGTCCCCAATCCCCAATCAGCTATTTCCCATCTGATAATGTGTCTGGTGATATTTCCATAGTTGACCTTGAAGTTCAAGTAATTCTTGATACTTACCCTGTTCCACGATGCGTCCTTTTTCGAGGACGACAACCTTATCAGCTTGAGCAATGGTTGAGAGACGATGAGCAATTACAATTACTGTGCGTCCCACAGCATAACTTTCTAAAAACTCTTGAATTGTCTGCTGTGTAATCGCATCTAAAGCACTGGTGGCTTCATCTAATACCAAAATTTCGGGCTTGCGTACTAAAGCACGCGCGATCGCAATTCGTTGCTGTTGTCCGCCAGAGAGTTGAATTCCGTCCGCACCTAAAATTGTATTGAAGCCACCAGGTAATTTTTCGATAAATTCTAGTGCATGGGCTTGACGGGCGGCTTCGCGGATTTCCTGATCGGTAGCATTAGGAGTTCCGTAAGCAATATTGTTGCGAATGGAAGTGTTGAAGATAAATGTTTTCTGACTGACTATCGCCATTTTGCGACGTAGCGAGTTAATTTCAAAATCTCGCAAGTCAACGCCATCAATGAGAATTTGTCCTTGTACTGGATCGTGAAATCTAGGAATTAAATCAGCCAGGGTACTTTTACCACCACCAGTTTCTCCTACTAAGGCAATCATCTGTCCCTGTTCAATGCTCAGGGTAATATTATGTAGCACTAAATTATTAGGCTCATAACCAAAATCTACAGATACTATATCAATTCCTTGTTTTAATCCAGGGAATTGAATTTTACCATTTTGAAAATAGTCTTTATCTTCTGGTGTCAACAACTGCTTAATATTTTCAACTGCGCCTGCTTGGGTATTTAAAAAAGCAACTACGCCATTCAAATCTTGAATCATTGGCACCAAGCGGAACAAGATAAAGAAGAATGTCAACAATGAAGCCACCTTCATTAAGCCAGTTGTTAATGCCACAATAATCATCATCACCAGAATTAATGTGGCAGCACTCTCAGTAATTGGTCTCACTGATAAAGACAGCCAATAAACTGATTTCCAAGTAGTGACTATATTTTGACTAGCTTTGTAATACCGTCGCCGTTCAAAATCGATGGTAGAAAATGCATGAATAGTCCGGATACCTTCCAGAAATTCTAGCGCTCTTGCAGTAAATTTATCGTTAGCTTTAGTAACACCAAAGCTCTTCTCCCGCACATTTCTATTGAGAGATGTTAGCCCCACAGCTAAGAGACTAAACAGTAAAACAGAGATAATAGAAAGCTGCCAAGAAATTAAAAACAGCGATAGAGCATAGACGGCAATTGTTAATAATCTAGTAATGACAAAAGCCACACCCCCAAAAATCTGTCTAATCCGCTCCATTTCATTGGTGAGACTATTAATCAATTCACCAGAACTTTTCTTAGCGAAATATTTGAGTTCTTGTGCCTGTAACTGCTCAAATATCTGTTTTCGGAGATTGTCTACTAAATTTACTTCACTCAGTTGGATGCAAAGTTGCGCGAGGTAATTAAACGAAGCGCGGATAAAAGTTATAACGACAATTAAAATCGATACTCTGTACAATCTCTCATTGGGAGAACCATTAATATCTAAGATTACGACATCAAACCATTGAAATCCAGTTTTTATGGGTTCAGCATCAGGAGTAGTTAAGCTCTGCAAAAATGCTAATAAAAAACCCAGTCCAAAACCCTCAAATGTAACAGCACAGAGCGACAAAATTATCGCTAATGTAGCCAGTCGAGGGAATTTTTTGAACTCTCGTAGAATCAAATAATGATTTTGCCAAAAGCTACTAGTTTTGATGAATCTACGAGTTGACTGTGGAAGATTAAAATACATAAATTTTTGACAAAGCTTTCAATTAAACAACAGACCAAACAATTAAGTTAATTGCAGGGTCTTAAATAGGATGGCGATAGATGAAGCGACCAATAGCCGAGCCACAAAGAATGGCAAATTTTTGTTGCAGAAGTTTGACAGAAGAATACATTTGAATTGGTGTTTGACTATGCCGCCAAAACAATTTATCTGTAATGCTAGGACGGCTACCTTGAAGAGCGCTAATAATCAATTTTTTCCGCCAGGGCTTCACACTTGGTACGATGGCATGAGACATAATAGTGCCGCCAGGAATAAAATCCATACCATCAGGCCCTACCGTACTTAGAGGTAGATTCGATACCATGAGCGCTAAGTTCAGGTAAGTCTGATCGCCATAAAGATAGGGGTAATGACCAAAAGATTTATCGCCATATAAATCTTGTAAATCTGAGTGTCCAGCCATCTCACCCAGTTCTATCAGTTTCTGCCAAAGTCCAAGAATAGATTGACAGCGTTTATTCACACCAATAAAACCACTATTAAAGTGATAATCTAATTGGCGATCGCAAACTAAGCCGTTACTTTCCGCAAATTCTTGCCATGCTAACCGTCGAGGATGATTTGCCGGGACGTGATACCAGGAATCCCCACACAGCGCAATTCCCCGACTCACCCACTTTTCGTAAAAATCCCAACTACATTTATTGACGATATCAGGGTCAAAGTAAAATAGTGCATCTACATCTGGGCAGTAACTTTCCCATAATAAACTCATAAAATCAGGCTTATAAAAGCCTAAATGTTTACGGGTATCTAGTTTTACAAATCGAATAGTACAACCATTTGCGATCGCCAATTCTTGATAGCCCTTACCAGCTTTAACTGACTTCGCCCAAGGTGGTAAATTTCCGCGGTAACCAGCCCAAATCACACCGCGAAACCCATGATGGTATAGAGAATTAGCTAAAGCCCCGACACCATAATGGTAGTCTTTTTCAAAAACAGTACATATAGCTGTTTGCATAATTGCATCTCGTTACATTCAGCAAATAATTTGTATTTTTAACCACCAAAGTTGCTCACAACTTTGGGGTTGTTGATTCATAAAACCAAAAATCTATAATGCAGCGTTTTTCATTTGCGGTTTAAGATTCAGCCGGCTTCAACGTAGCTTCTACCTGCCATGAATCGATTTTTTCTGGTGCTGCATTGAGATTTCGTTGTTTAGAGGAACTTAACTGCACCACATCTGCTAAAGTCCAACAATGCGATTGCACTAAACCTCTGTCACCTTGCAATACATTCAACAACTGCGGAAAGTTATGCAAACCAGATTTACTCAGCCAACGCCGCAGCGGTGTGACGTGGCGCGCTTTAGTTGTCCGTAACTTGATAGCTAGAAAAAGCCTACCACGCTCTCCCACCAACCACTCCCGCGCGAACACTGGCCCTGGTGAATCAATCTGCATCAACAAAACCAGTCCCAGCATAACTGGACTTAGCAGGACTAGCAACACAAAAGCCAAAACCCTATCAAAAAGCTGCTTCCATAGTCTGACAACAGGATGAGCTTTTTTTAGCGGTTGATTCCCAGAGGGAAAGCGCAGAAAAATTGGCTTATTAGCTGCTGTACAAGCTTCCGCCCAAAACCGCAACAAATCCTCACTTAGCTTGGCATCGATGCTTACCAACTTCACTGGGGAATGTTTTAAGCACTCGACTAACCATTGTTTGTCATCTAAAGAAGGTAGATATGGCTGTTTGATATATTTGGGAGACTTCACCAACAACTGACCCCGCCGCCACAATAGCGTACAGTATGGAGAATCTGAATTTGGTTGATGTTGCTCAGTTAGCTTGTAGGAATTATGTAGAGAGGGAATTATTGAGATAGTCATAGGTCATGAGATATGTAGAGAAGTAGATTCTTGACCTGATATCAAAGCGTTAATCAAAATTCTTTGCTGCAATTTATCTGATTTGAGAGGTGAGAAAACAGGATTTTACTCTCACCAACTTAATGATGCGATTAATCTGTCAAAATCAGTCTCAGCGTACTGTTTAGCTATTTTGAAACGGCTGTGATATCTAGGATAGAAGACACTTTCAGAATAAATCTTGGTCAGAGAAATTCTTTATGTATTCTTGATAAATTATTTGCTTTTTCCAGAGAATTATTAAGTTTTTGTAAATTAGAGAATAGTTTTCATGGCAAATTTACCCAAACATTAAGGCACAACAATGTTGTGCCTTAAAATCTGCTGAGACTACAGCTAATGAACAACACCTATAGTGGTTTTCACTAAATGAAATACACTACTCTAGGCAATACTTGTCGGTTAAGGGAAAAAAGGGGAATGGGAAAAGGGAAATAAAAAACCTTTAACCCTTAACCTTTTCCCCAAAACCAATTTTTGCGTGATTCCTTATCCTCTTTCCCTACGAGAACCTGTTTCACTCAAACGAGAAGAGCTGTATTTTTCCATTGCTTGTTGCAGCGCAAATCTTTGTGGCTTTGTATAAGGTACGTATGTGCTGTCAGCGTTGGTGGCTCCATTCGCTACAACTCCAATCAGATTCAACTTGCTCAACATCGCTGTAGCTTGAGCCATTTGGCTGCGAGTTACTCTACCAATGCTTGCCAACATCACAACGCTACGACAAGATGATGCAGTCAACATCGCATCTACCAAGCCGAGGACAGGAGAACCATCTACCAGTACCAAATCATAGTTCTCTTCAAAAGTTGCCATTAATTGTGTCATCCGTGGCGAACTCAAAAGATTAGCTGCATCAGCCGGTGTAGGCCCAGCGGTTAAAATATCGATGTAGGATGAGCCTGAGTATTGAATACTCATTTGATTAGGTATAGAGCCTTCACTAGTGAGGAGAGTGGAAAGCCCTTGATCGTTGGGAAGATTGAGTTGATTGTGTAGACTTGGTTCACGCAAATTAGCATCAATCAATAGTACCTTTTTGTGTAACCGCGCCGCGCTCATTGCCAAACCTAACGCCAAAGCGGACTTACCCTCATCGGGTAAAGCCGAGGTAATCATTAATGATTTCAAACTGGTAACAGTATTGAGCAGTTCAATATTTTTATAAATTAGGTCTAGTGATTCCCAACTGGGAGGAGATTGTAATACTTGAACTGTCCAAGGTGCAAGCTCTTCTGGTTTACCAAAAGGCAACTTAATTACTGACTCTCTAGGTTTAACAGGGGGTAACTTGGGAGTAATACCCAACAATGGTAGAGCCGCGTGCTTCTCTAACTCAGCAGTAGTATGAACAGCATCGTCAGAGGCTTCCCGTACAAAGGTAGCAATACCTCCCAACATTAAGCCAACCACCGCACCCAACAACAAGTTCTGCTGTAGGTTGGGGCCCATTAATGTACCCTTTTGGGGTTCTTCAACTACTTCCCAATTAAATCCGCCTTTAGAAAGTTCTTGACGCACTTGCTGTTCAGCTCTCAACAACTGCTCTAACCTTTCACGACTAAATTGCAGTTGCGGTAATATGCGATTGTAATAAGCCAACAAAGGCGGAAAGCGTTTCAGTTGAAAACGCAAGTCATTCTCTTTCTGAGCCAAAGTTTGATCGCGAGCTGCTAGAGAAACAATATTTGTCTGTGTTTCTACTAGCTCACCTGCAAGGTTGAGGTCAATTTGTCCGAGTTGTCCTTGTTCTAGGAGATTTCCGCTATCTGCAACAGCACTAGCAGGCAAGCCGCCTAAAGTTCTGCTCACCTCTTGTTGCAATAATTGCTTCTGTCCTTCTAGTTGTGCTTGCAACTTTTGCACGCTAGGAGTCTCATCTGTAAACCGCAAGCGTTCTTGTGATAGCGCCAGTTCTGTTTTTTGGATTTCGTTGAGTAAACCTTGATAGCGAGTAGACTGACTCAAACGCGAAGAAACCAAAGCATTTTGTGGTGTACGGTTAAGTTGCACTTGCAAAGATTGCTGACGCGCTATAGCTTCTTGATATTGAGAACGAGTAGTGCGCCGTTCTTCTTGAATTTTGTTCAAAGCGTCTTCTAACGCTTTTGCTTGTGCTTCCGGATCGATTAAATTCTGAGTTCTGCGAAATCTTTGCAGATTAGTTTCAGAAGCATTAACTTCATCACTAGCTTTTTTTAACTGTTCTCTAATAACTTGCAGCCCTTTCTGTAAGCGGGAATCTTGCTGTTGCTTGTTATATTCCAAATATACCTGGCGAATCGCACTCAGAACTTTTTGGGTTTTTTCTGCATTGCGATCGCTATATTCAACCTGGAAAATTTTAGTCAAGACATTATCTTCTTTGGTTTTAATTTGATTCAAAACCAAAGCATTTTTAACATCTTCAACAGTTAAGTCTGGATAGTCTGGCTGAACTTTATCAACAGCCTTTTGCAACAGTCCAGAACTCTTCATGATGTTGAGTTGGGTTGCTGTGTCTATTTCAATAGTAGGTTCGGTAAATTGATTTTCTGGTGTTGCTGTTCCTTGTTTAACTTGATAATTGGGTTCTACCAACAACTGCATAGAACTTTTGTATGTAGGCTTGGTTTTGGTAGTGATAAAACCAGCAAAAGTAACGGAAGTGAAAAATACAAGAACAAACCAGGGAAATCTGCGTACCATTACGGCCAACATCTGTCCGTAACCCGCTTCATTTTCGGGAGGTGTATGCGGATTGGGATTAAAACTCGGATTAAGACTAGTTTGAACCACTTTTATTATCCTTAAGTTAACAAATTACTTGATTGATGCACTCTCCAAGCCTGGTCAATAATTTGTTCGACTTTACTAAAGAAGGCTGTTTCTGAAAAATTTGTCACTGCATGATTCCTAATGTTTTGGTAATCCCAAGTTATTTCCCCAGCTTCTAGTAATGCAGTTTGTAAAGATTCTGGTGTTTGTCTCTTAAAAAAGACTCCTGTTTTTCTGGGAACTTGAGTATCTAAAACACCACCTGCTCCATAAGCAATAACTGGAGTACCGCTAGCATTAGCCTCCACTGGAACCAATCCATAATCTTCTAAAGCCGCAACTATCACAGACTTAGCTTTAGAAAATAAGTCTTTACGTTTTGCATCGCTGACGTGTCCTAAAAACTCAATATTATCTAAAGCTTTGGATTTTAACCGCGCTTGTTCTGGCCCGTCTCCTGAGATTAATAAACGCCACCCTAGCCAATTAAAAGCTTCAATTATTATATCTAACCGTTTATAACTGATCATCCTCGCAGATGCCAAATAATATTCTTCTTTCTGGTCTGAGAAAATGAAGTTACTGGTATCAATGGGATAATTAATGACAATAGCTTGCTTTTGATAAATATCCTGAATGCGTCGAGCCACAATACTAGAATTAGCAATATATAAGTCGGGTTCCTGTGCATATTCCAAATCTACCTTTCTCATGACTTGGAATATTTTTTCTAGTAACGGTGCAAAATAGCGATAATCACCGTATTCTCGTAAATAAGTTTCTGTATCCCATAAGAAACGCGTAACATTATGGCAAAAGCAAATATGTAGCGCTTGAGGTTTTTTTCTCACGGCTTTGGCAAAGCTCGTACTACTACTGATAATTAAGTCGTATTCTTGTAAATTTAAAGCCCGAAAAGCAGAAAAATAAAAGGGAGCCATCAAGCGAAAATATTTGACTGCACCAGGAATTTTTTGTAAGAAAGTTGTATTAACTACCCGCTCACTTAAATCTATAGTTTTTTGCTCATTGTAAACAGAGGTGTAAATATCAGCTTCAGGGTAGCGCTTACAAAGCAATTCAAACACGCGCTCTGCTCCACCGCGCTGGGTTAAGTAATCATGGACTAGAGCAATTTTCATCAGTTCAATCTCCAGTTTCTTTCAGGTTTGCTTGAATACTTCCCAGCAAGTAATAGTAATTCGTAGTTCGTAGTACCCTACGGGAAGCGCAAAGCGCTACGTAATTCGTAATTAAGAGGATGTTTTAAAAGGATTTAGTGATTTATCAAATAATTTTAGGGACTTCCAAATAAAAAAATAGCCCAGTATTTATTGTGGGGTGGACATCTTGTCCGCCCAGTTTATGTGGCGGGCAAGATGCCCGCCCCACAAGATGGAATAATTTATTTCTTGGAAGTCCCTTATATGCTGAGAAATCCGCTTTTTCAAGGGGAATATTGGCAATTTAAAAGTGCTTAAATTCACAGCGAACCACTTTTAAAACAACCTCTAAGAAGCTTAATTATTTGTAATCTCAGAAGATTGAGTTGAAATTAAACAGTTTTCCAGCAGCGTCTTGTAAATAGGATACTAAGGACGCTAAGGAATAGTAGAAAAAGATGTTGGTATGTAGTCAGGAATTTAATAGTGAAAAGAATAAATTCCTGACTACAAACTTAATTTAACCGACAGCTACGAGAGCTTTTTCTGTGGCAAAATAAGCGTTTTGTTCGGCTCTTAATTTATCGCAAAGTCTATCTGCGGGTAATTCTATATCCTCGTAAGTTAAGACTTGATCCTTGGGAATATCGCGTTTGAGGCGACATCCTTCAGCTAATCCCATTGGTAAGAGGTTTTGCTGTTGTGCGATCGCAGAATTTTCACATTGTCCGTAGGTCATGTAGTAGCCGATACCATCTAAGGTTTCTCCGGCTTTTAAATCAATTTTAGCGGTGGTGACTACATCTACTACTGGGCCAGCCAGAGGAGCCATAACAGCATCTTGGAAGAGAACCGCACGGGCTACCGAGAGAGGAACTTCAAAATGGCACAGGTGATAAGGAGTATAGAAGCTGTAAAGCGGGCCTTCACCTAGTTTGTACAAGTTGAGATAGTGGCGTTGTTTAGGATCATCGTGGGTTGCAAATACAAATACCCCTGGGCCTGGTTTAGCACCAACAACATAATCAACAATACCGCCCAATTCCTTAAGCTGGTCTACGTCATACATATTGGTCATTTCATCCACATGACCTGTGAAGTCATATCCCAGCATTCCCCGTTTCGCAACCTTCATTCCGGTAGCGTTGGCGACGATCGCTTGCTCAAAGGAAATTTTGCTACCATCAGCAAAGCTAGTTACCATGTGGGCTTTTTGACCCCAACGTTTAGCGAAGGCTTCTTGAGTGGTGGGATTGCGATAGGGGTCTTGCAGGCCCTTGATGTTACCGCACAATAGGGGAGTCAAACCAATGCTCTTGACAAAGCGGTAGAGGTTCATTTCTACCCCCGGCTGATCACCATCGCAAGCGCTGAGAATTACACCAGCTTTGTCTGCATAGACTTTGAGGATAGGGCCAATAGTGCCATCGAGTTCAGCATTCATCATAATCACGTGTTTGTGATGTGCGATCGCACTCATGACGATATGTGCGCCAAATTCCACTGCACCGGTAACTTCGATTAAAGCCTCGATCCCATCAGCACGAGTCAGTAACTCTGCATCCTCTGTGACTGCATATTTACCCTGAGCGATCGCATCTTCCATATCGGTGATATTTGTCACCACCTGAATATCTTCAATCCCTGCTTCTAGATAAGCTCGCTTGGCTGCATCAATTTGGCGGTTGGAGATAGCAACTAACTCCATTCCTGGCACAGAATTAATAATTTGGTTAGCAATACCTCTACCCATAAAGCCTGCACCAATCATGCCCACTTTGATGGGTCTACCTAAAGCTGCACGGGCTTCTAAAGCGCGGTCTATAATAATCATTTTTCTATTTCCTACATACACAATAATTGTTAAAAATCTCTTCCCCTTTCCCCTAGCCTTTATTCCCTAGAACAACGCGGCGTAAATCAAGTTACCATTTCAAACAGTCATCAGCCTTGATGTATTAACCTTTTGACTTTTGAACGCCAGTTGCTTCAAGTCGGCAAAGCCGCCCAACGCACTGGCTCCTTTTGACTTCCGCGTAGCGGTACTAGACTTTAGCCTCTATTTCTGCTCCACCAACGGGCATCATGCTTAATAAAGGCCAATTTAAATCTTTCTCAGAAATTTCTGTGACTTCTAAAGGCCATTCAATATTAAAGAATGGGTCATCATAACGTAAACCACGCTCATAACCTGGTGTGTAAAATTCACCAACTTGATAGACAACTTCAGCATCATCTGTCAGCGCTTGATAGCCGTGGGCAAATAGTTCTGGTACATATAAAGCGCGGTGATTATCGGCAGTCAGTTCCACACCAATATGAGATAAAAAGGTGGGAGAGTCAGGACGCATATCAATAATTACGTCATAGATAGCGCCTTTGGTACAGCGAATTAATTTGGTTTCGGCTGCTGGCGCTAATTGATAATGCATCCCTCGCAATGTCCCCTTTTTGTAGTTATACGACACATTACATTGAGCAACTATAGATTTTAAGCCGTGGGTGACAAACTCTTGCGCGCAAAAAGAACGAGCAAAAAAACCACGGTTATCTTGCTTTTTTTCTAATTCAACAATAAATGCGTCTTTCAGTGAAGTTTTGATGAAAATCATAATTTACCTCAGAATTAATTTTTATTTAGGAGTAAATAACTAGCTAATTTGTGACAATTAGTTTGTTACTTAAACGGTTTCTAGTGCAGAATTTAACTCCATCCTGGGATATGTATCATCCCAATATTGAGTACAAAGGTCTGGTCTTTCGGGAGGATTAGCTGTATAGCAGAAAAATAATGTTACTCGTTCTTCTGTACGTACAGTTCCGTGATGTAAAACATTTTTAGTATCAGCAAAAATCACTGTACCTGCTGGCCCCTTACAAGATTTCCAAGCTGATTGAGGAATGGCTTTTTTGACGATTTCATCATCAATTCCCATATAGCTTAACTGCCAAAGCTTGTAGTACAGCCAATAGTATTGCCACCTGAATACAGAAGTTAAAGAACGGGGAATATATTCAAAAGGCCCTGTTTTCTCATCTACATCTTTCAGGGAAAGAAAGATTTTGATAATCCGTCTGTCTTCCGCATCGCTGTGCCAAAGCAATGTGCCAAATTGATGGTCACTAGGAAAATCTTTGCGTAAATGTACACCATGAAATTTAACAGGAAGACCGATGTAATTTTCAATAATGTTGAGTAGCCGTTTTTCTGTAGCCCAAGCAGAGATTGCAGGAATGTCTGTAACTGTATAAATCTGGGGCCACCTTTCGTCTAGCTCGTCGTTATTGGCTTTTTCCATCTGGGATAATTGATGATAAGCAGCCTGGAGTAATTCGGAAGTAGAGTTTAGCCCTAAATCAGACAGGGTTGTAGCATATACTCCATCCTTTTTGAGAGCCTTAAGAATAGCGCGATCGCATTCTGCTAATGATGGGAGATTTTTTCTATGTTTCCATCTAGCTAAGGCACAAGCTAAGTCAGAATACAGCGCAGATACTTTACGTTTAATAGTTTGCAACATGATAATAATCCTTGTTGATTTCAGATTAATTCAGAGGTTTAATTCTCTTTTTTTTTGAACTTGGTGAGTACATACTTCTGCTGTTTCTGCCATACTCGCTTCTTTAATAGCTATGACATCAAACATTGCTAATCCTATCAAAGCTATAAAAGGAACAACTGTTTTCACAGCAGATACAGGCCATCTTCTTAAAGCGCCGAAAAATACTCTTAAATTCGCTTCCTTACCATTTTGCAAAAGCATTCTTTTACAAAATTGTTTAGAATACCCGCTCTCTTCCAGCTTCAAAATTACTTCAGGGATATGTTTGTATTGCATTAACAGTGCAGACCTTGGCTCTTTCTGCCAATAACTCACACCAACAATACATTCTAAAAAAGTCTCTTTGGTGACAATCACACTGCCATGAGCGGCACAATAACCTGCTAAATATGCTAAACATATCCAATTATTTGCAGCATTTGGCCAGCGTTGTAGAGCGGCTTTCACTAAATCAGCGCGATAGATTGTAGCTGTGAGAAATATGACCGCACCGACGCTTTTAGCAAAGCAATGTTCAAATATTGCCTTGCCATCACCACGACCATCTTCACTATCAGCATCAAACCAACGATTACCTACTATTGTTGGTGGATGAACTGCTTCACCAGTAATTTTATTGCGTCCAGAAAAGTTGAGAAATAATAATGATAAATCTTCATGCTTCTTGATTTTGTTGATGACATAAGCAATAGCTCGGTTTTGAATCGGATCGTCATCACCAATTGTCCAAACATATTTAGTTGTGGCAGCATTAAGGCAGTAAAGAATATTTTTCATTACGCCTAAATTTTCAGCATTGCGGTGAGACTTAAAGGTGATATGGCTGAGTATAGCTTGCCACTTTTTTACAACCTCTGAAGTTTTATCTGTAGAGCAATTATCGGAAACTAAAATTTCACAATCAGATTCAAAACCTTTAATAGCTTCAGCTAACCAAGCTAACTGCTTATCTAATAATTCCGCTCGATTATAAGTAGGAATAGCAATTGTTAGTAATTTATTCATTGCCTTCTTTAAAAGCTCATTAATTAGAAAAATAAATTCTTGTAAGAGATAATTCTCTATGTAGAGTATATTTCCGGATAATTTCCCTTTTTTAGCTATAATTTAGCATTCTAAACATTGGGTTATTTCATGCCATACCAAAGATAATCAAAAACCTAGTGGCGAAGGTTTTTGATTTTTGCTCATATCCCCGACTTTTTGAGTAAGTCGGGGATATTATAAAGTAAGCCAGCTTAATGTCTATACCTGCTGAAATTATGAATTTCGCACAGAGGTACTAATTTTTTTGCCAGAAAAAGTCTTTGTCAATTTGTTGGGTGCGAATTAGATACTCTAATTGCTTTAATCTTGTAAATCCTCTGAACAAGAAAGTATCTTCAGTCATATCTATTTGACTGAACAATTTAAATAGCTGTTCGGCACCTAATTGAGCATTCCAATCACACTTAAATCCGGGTAGCATGGTGTTGATTTTTTCAAAAGATACCCGGTAACTGCGGTTGTCTGCACCGTTATCGCCAAAAGACAATTGACAGCCTGTAAAGACATCTGCAATGATTTCTGCGATTTCTCTCACTCTATAGTTGTTTGCAGTATCCCCAACGTTAAAGATTTGTCTGTGTACAATATCACGGGGTGCTTCTAAGACACAAACAATTGCTTTGCAGATATCTAATGCATGAACTAATGGCCGCCAAGGTGTACCATCACTAGTCATTTTGATTTCTTTGCTAGTCCATGCCAAACCAGCTAGGTTGTTTAAAACAATATCAAACCGCATTCTCGGCGAAGCCCCAAAAGCTGTAGCATTTCGCATAAATGTAGGAGAGAAATCATCATCAGCTAGCTGCATGACATCTCGTTCTACCAAAGTTTTACATTCTGCATAGGCTGTTTGGGGATTGACAGGAGATTCTTCTGTGACATCACCCTCGGTAGCTACTCCGTAAACACTACAAGAAGACATATATACAAAGCGACGTATACCTGCTTCTTTAGCTAACTTAGCTAGGCGTACTGAACCGTGATGATTGATGTCGTAGGTGATGGTAGGCGATAGTTGTCCAGTGGGATCGTTAGACAGTTCCGCCATGTGAACTATCGCATCAATATCTTGTAAGTCTTTAAGTGTAATGTTGCGGATATCTTTATTTAAGGTTTTGGCTGTCACATCAGTACCGTTGAATAACCAGCCAGCTTTATAGAAACCTGTATCTACTCCTAAAACTTCATGTCCTCTTTCCATTAACAGAGGAGGTAATAAAGAACCAAGATAACCTTCTGTACCAGTGACTAATACTTTCATTGTTGTGAAGCCTTTGTATTGATGAGTTGCTTGTGTTTGCTATTACTAAATAGGCGCAAAAATCTTCTTGAATTTTGCCTATTTCTTCTTCACATGAGTTCAGAGTTTTGAGGTATTGATGCGGGCCAATTTCATAAATTTTCGACCCAAGCGTCTCCCAAATGTATCTCGCCATCCTGACCAAGCTGTCATATCTAGATATTGGAAGAACAAATGCTTTTTAGGATGTTTACATTCCACTCGCAATCCCGCACACCAAGGTTTAGGAGAATTTGTAAAGTGAATAATGTAGGGTCGATGCAATAGCTCGTTATAAATATCTTCAGCAAAAGGACTTTCTTTCCAGGATGAATAATTATAAATTCTCGGCATTTGATTCCATCGCGGATGAATTTCTTGCCATTTACCTGCCAGAATTGCGTTTAGTCCATCCTGATCATTTCTCACATACTCTCGATTTTGTCTAATATATTCAATGACCTTTTCTCCGATTGCTTCGCTTCTCCATTTTTCTAGGTTAATTACCAAAAGACCGGAATTAAAATATTTTGCATCTGGAGAAATTCCGGACTTATGATAATTCCTCAACCCCTCTGACATAGAAATATATAATTCAACATCATCTTGGACAGCTAAGGCGTAATTATCCCCTAAATCAATGTTCCATAGTTCTTCTAAATCGCCTGTTACTACCATATCTGTATCCAGATAAATTATTTTATTTACTTTCTGGCTTAAAAATTTGGTAATCAATAACCGATAATAAGAAGTAACTGTTAAATGTCTGGTTAAAACCAAATTTTCAAACAGTTGATTATCTATCTTGAGCCATGAAATATCAATTTGCTCTGGGGGGAATGATTTAATAATCTTACGCTTGTTGAATTCACTAATTCCGCCATCCAGGATATATAAGCATATCTGGCGATTACTTTTAATATTGGCAAGTGCAGACCGTACTGTTACCGCCAGAGGCATTGCATAGTTATTATCAGCAGCGCAAACAACAGCAATTGGCTGCATATCTGATATAACTTTCATAACTTTCACCTAGATATTTGTTAGCTGATGTTGGGAATTGAAAATGGGATTCTATCAGCACACAGGTGAAGTTGAAAATCAATAACTACAGCAGCAAGGAAGACTCAGAGAGAGGCAATTTAGAGAGAGATATTGCGAAACTCAGAAATATGGATATGGTGGGCAGTGCCCACCCTATGCCTATTGAGAATGCTGCAAAATATCAGATACCCTTGATGGGTTAAATAACCGATGCTGCTAGATGTGATGGTTCAGGAACTTGCGCCACAATTGCTTTGCCAATTTCTAGAGAAGACGTGGCGGCTGGTGAAGGCGCATTGCAAACATGAATAGAGTTTTGCCCTGGGATAATCAAGAAGTCATCCACTAGCTTACCGTCATTCATCAAAGCTTGAGCGCGAACTCCCGCATGGGTAGGAACTAAATCTTGGGCTTGCACTTCGGGAATGAGTTTTTGCAAACTCTTCACAAAGGCAGCTTTGCTGAAGGAACGGATAATTTCTTGAATTCCTTCATCAGCGTGTTTGGCTGCTAGTTTCCAGAAACCAGGATAAGTCATTACCTCAGCAAAATCACGCAAGTCGAAGTCAGTTTTGTGATAACCTTCGCGTTTCAGGCTCAATACAGCATTGGGGCCTGCATGAACGCTACCATCAATCATGCGAGTAAAGTGGACACCCAAGAAGGGAAAATCTGGGTTAGGTACTGGGTAAATCAGAGTTTTCACCAGGTAGCGTTTTTCTGGGGTGAGTTCGTAATATTCTCCCCGGAAGGGTACTATTTTCGCTTGTGGTTCCACATTACCTAATTTCGCCACGCGATCGCTATGTAATCCGGCACAATTAATTACAAACCGAGTTTCAAAGCTACCATTGTTGGTTTCTAGTACCTGATTTTTCCCACTAGGTCTAATCTTCTCTACTTTGGTGTTGAGGCGTAAATCGCCTCCTTGCTGTTGAATTAACTCAGCGTATTTCTCGCTAACTTGCTTGTAATTAGCAATACCTGTAGAGAATACTTTAATGCCAGCGACGCAACTGACATGGGGTTCAATTTCTCTAACTTCTTCTGGACTAATTCTTTGGACTTTAATGCCATTTTCTAAGCCGCGTTTGTAGAGATTTTCTAGGCGTGGTATTTCTGCATCTGAAGTTGCCACAATTACTTTGCCACAAATCTCATGAGCAATGCCATATTCTCGGCAGAATTCCACCATTGAATTAGCACCGTCACGGCAAAATTTAGCTTTATAACTGCCAGGCTTATAATAAATTCCTGAGTGAATTACACCGCTATTATTACCTGTTTGGTGAAATGCCCATTTGCTTTCTTTTTCTAATACTAAAATGCGGGCATTGGGATAGCGTTTGCCTAAAGCCATCCCTGTAGAAAGTCCAACGATTCCCCCACCAATAATTGCAAAGTCGTACATTAGTATTATCGCACCTTTAAAAACAACCAATTTAAGAGTTTAGCGAATTTTAGATTTTTAAATTTGGGATTTTATATTGAAAATCTAATTTTTAACTATTTTCAATCATCTAGATTTATAGGCACTTGACAATCAGCAAGAGACTGGGAATAAATCTAAAATCCAAAGTCCAAAATCCAAAATTGATTCATCTCGCAACTCTTAAATATTCTACTACCATACTTTCCAAGGTGCTTGACCACTCTTCCACAAGTCTTCGAGATAATTCTTATCACGTAATGTGTCCATTGGTTGCCAGAAACCATTATGTTTGTAAGCAGATAACTGTTCCATATCTGCTAATTTTTCTAATGGTTCTTTTTCCCAAACTGTACTGTCATCAGCAATAAAGTCGATTACTTGTGGTTCTAAAACAAAATAACCGCCATTAATCCAAGCACCGTCACCTTCAGGTTTTTCACGAAAACTAGTAATTTTAGTTTGTTCTTGTCCCAAAGAAATTGCGCCAAAACGTCCTGCAGGTTGTACTGCAGTCAGTGTGGCTAGAGTATTTTGTGCTTTATGCAGCTTAATTAGTTCTGTAATATTTACATCACAAACACCATCACCATAGGTAAAGCAAAAAGTATCGTTACCTAAATGTTCTCTGACTTGCTTTAAGCGTCCACCTGTCATGGTGTTATCACCCGTATTTACCAAGGTCACACGCCAGGGTTCAGCATATCCAGAATGCACATTCATCTGGTTAAAACGCATATCAAAGGTGACATCTGACATGTGCAAGAAGTAATTCGCAAAGTACTCTTTAATGACGTAACCTTTATATCCACAACAAATAATAAAATCATTAATGCCGTGGGCAGAGTAAATCTTCATGATGTGCCACAAAATTGGCTTTCCACCAATTTCCACCATCGGCTTAGGTCTGATACTTGTTTCTTCACTTAAGCGTGTACCCAGACCACCAGCCAAAATCACTGCTTTCATGCAATTTCCTCAAGATTTGCAGGTAGTTTAATAATTAACTTTTTCGTTGCTAATGAAGCGATTGCACCTGGAATAGAGAAAAATCTATTTACCATTTATCTTTCTCCGTAAATAATCTAACTAGATTTTTTCGATTTTCTGTAAAGACAAGGTAAATAAAAATCTTTGTTATATAAAAGCTTTATGAATACGGAGAAAATGTGAAAATTAGTTACTTAATAGATGAGCAATATAACCCAAAAATAAATCGGATTTAGCAGATGCTAAACCCGATTTTATTGATGATTTCCTCATACTTACCAATAATTGAATAGTGATGAAATTTACTTTTTGAATAGAAAAATGATTATTGGAAGTTGGAAGATGTTTTTTCCTCAAATCCCGATTGTGAATTTGTGGGCAATGCTACACACCAATTATCCATGCTAAAAGAAGATACTGCATGTATCTAGCAGTCAGGAATTTCAAATATCTAGACAAAACAAAATACCGCAACGCGCCGCCTTTGCTAACGAAGACGCTACGCGTAGCTTCCTAATAGGGGTGTAGCAATTAACTGGCTCCACCACACTTTTTATGAGCATATCTACGGGCGGCCCACCACCCGCTATGAACGATCAAACTAAACTCTAGCCTCTAGCCTCTATTTACTTTGTTTCTGCTGAATCCAAAACATTACTACTTTGGAATAAAGCATCACATTTATTTTCTACAACAATGCAGAGGCTACTGAGTGCCTGTTGGTAGTTGTCCATATCTTCTTGTTCTAGAGAGACTTTGGCAGAGGTTTGTAAATCGTCAATTGCTTTCATCCGATTTACCTCTGAATTTTGACTACCATATTGTGACAGTTCGTAGTGAATCATACCTCGTTTGAGGTAGACTTTCCCCTGTTTAGGGTTGAGGCTTAAGGCTTGGTTAAAGTCAGCGATCGCTTTATTGTACTCGCGCGCATAATCGTTGCTGTATTGAGCAATCTGCGAATGGACAATACCCCGTTGGTAGAAAGCTTCTGGTTGTGAGGCATTGATATCAATGGCTTTGGTAAAATCATTGATGGCTTGCTGATAATCTTGTTGCGAGTCGCCACTATATTTAGCAACTTGGGCGCGGACAACACCTCGTCTGATGTAAGCTTCTACTTCCTTACTATTAAGACGCAGCGCATTATTAAAGTCAGCGATCGCTAAGGTATATTCGCGATCGGGATCGTTGCTATAGTCAGCTAGCATATAGCGCACATTACCCCGATTCACAAATGCTTTGAGTTCTCTAGGGTTGAGTTGCAAAGCTGCGGTGTAGTCGCTGAGTGCGCCTTCATAGTCTTTCATGTTGTAGCGGGCGTTACCGCGGTTAACATGAGCTTTGGCGTGGTTGGGTTCTTTTTCTAAAGCTTGGTTAAAATTCTCAATCGCCCGCCCATAGTCTCGCACTTTGTAAGCCGCATGACCCTGTTTATAGTAGTCATCAAAGCTGAGGTTTTTGTTTTTGATTGTCTGATTAGACATCAAAGTTTGCTGAGTATAAGCATTTTGGGAAACAACTGGGCTAGTTAATTTCACCATGACATCTAAATACCCCAACAAACCAAAACCGAGTACGCACAAGCCTACTGGGTACCATTTGCGATTTTTGAGGATATTGGGGAAAGTAGCTTTTTTGTTATATGTGGCTTGCCATTGATGTGTGGGTAAGGGGGCTACAGGTTGTGGCCTTTGAGTCGGCTGATTGTAGCGAGTTCTAGCGGGGATGCGGGGTTTGAGGTGTTCTTTGGCAGCGATCGCGCGATGTGACGGGAAGGGATCGCGTCCACCTAAGCGTTTAGTACGTTCGCACCAAGGACATGAATGTAGATGCTCGTTGTAGCTATGCTGAGGATTAACGCTACAAGTAATTAGGCTTTCTTCAGCTTCAGCTATAGCTAGCATCCAGGTTTGGGCGCTGGGACGAACATGAGGATCGTTATGTCCATCCTCAAAACAACGTAAAAACAGTTCTTGTAAGCTGGGGTGCAAAATGTCCCAAGCGGGTGCTATGGGAGTAGCTAGGTAAGGAACTTTCCGCCTTTGACTGTAAGTAAAATGACCGGAAGCAATACGTGATTCGTAAGCGGGTGGTTCGCCAGCACCTTGGAAAATACCAGAAAATGGGTGGGTACCTTCCATCAACAGTTGAAATATCAGTACTCCTAACCCAAACAAATCGTGAGTAATTTCGCGATCGTGCTGTGAGAATATCTTGTTTTGCAGTTCTGGTGGGGTAAATTCTGGTTTACCTACAGGGCATCGGTAAACAGCATGAGTATCGGGATCGAGTACCTGGAAGGAGTCTGTATCGACTAAGGTTACCAGTGCTGTGTCGCTTACCAGGATATTGGACTCATTGACATCACCAATGCAATATCCGCTACTATGCAAAGCCGCAAAAGCAGCCGCCAGATTTCTTGCCGTACGTAGCAGGTACTGGTAGTTGAATAATGGGCAGTGTTGGCGGCGGGTTCTGGGATTGTAAAAGTCAATAATGGGACGCATCCCACGAATCCGCGGCATTAAAAAGCCCACAATGCGATCGCTGCCATCTACTGCGCGTAATACATCCTGCGGCCAAGCAATAGAGATATGCCCTAAATTAGCTGTGGGGTTTTCTGGCGGATTGACCAGCATTGCTTGGAGTTTGTAAGCGTGGGCGGCTGTGGGTTTGTGATAAACCTTAGCCACTAAGTTACTTTGGGATGGTACTGCATAGATACAAGCTTCACCACCACGCCCTAGACTGACGTTAAGATTCAGAATTTCCTGTTTAGGAAGACAACGTAGTACCTGCATGATTGAGTTACGGTTAACGGGGTTACTTAAAATGCTGAATCGTCTGGCGGATCTGGGCTTACGGTTTGCTAAGGGCGGCGATGATGAGTGTTAAATCATCATCAGTGCGCTGTGTAATCCGTTCAGATCCTAAAAACTTCACTAATTGTTCTTTAGCCACCGTCTTATCCTGAGTATTCGCCACAAAGTCGAATAAGGGAAAGAAGAATGGTTTATGGGGTTCGCCAACAACCATATTTAAAGCCAACATTTGTAGCCCATCGGTGAGCAGACTGACATTGACTATGGATTCACGCCATAATTTCATCTGTGCTGTTTCTATGGCTCCTGGCGAAGTCAAAAAAGTAGTTTCGTTGATATATTCACCACTGTCAGGCATGGTTAATGCCAGTAGATTCCCTGTACTATCTTTTGCTACTGCCAAGCCGTCACCAATCTGGGCCACCGCTACCACTTCGGGTGTGGCGACCATCACAATTAAGGTAGTTGCTAAATCCTGAAGCTGATTATTACATGCGGCCGCTTCGTCTTCTACCGCTTTTTTAGCGGCTAACATCGCGTCTGTCAACAGCGATCGCACGACTCCATCATCCGCTAAAGCATCGCGAGTGATTTCTTTGATAGCTATGTTTTCTATCGCTGTTTCTACAGCAATCATCGCTCCGACTTTGCCTTGAATGGCTGAACCTGCACCATCTGCTGCTGCTGCCACTAACACATTATCCGATAATAATTGCCAGTGGTGAGCATCCTGACACAGCTGTTTGTTTTTTAAATGGCTAGTACCACATACTGATGCAGCTACTACTTGCCATTGAGGTATCTGTTTTGACATATTCATAGATTTTTTGCAACAGCTAGCTGTGTTAGTATCAAGCTGCAATATTTATTAAACAGTACCCCAACCTATTGGTGGTAGTGCTACTTGTTCATCAAGTTGTGAGTGAGACACAGCTGACATACTGGCTGATAACCAGACAAACATCTCAATAAAATTCAATCCCTTCAGTTTTAAAGGAGTACGTACAGCTATCTGATTCAAACGTGTCATATTAGCATTTTCTACCCCTACAGTAAAAAATGCTACTTTTTTATTGGCCTCGTCACCTTGCAACCGTTTACTTGCTTGTTCTACGACCTGATCTAACTCTCCTTGTGGCTCACCATCGGTAATCATAAACACCCAAGGACGGTAGTAGGCGATACCATTGGCACGATATTGAGATTTGCGCTCTTGAATCATGTCCAAGGCTTTATGAATCCCTGAACCCATAGTGGTCAATCCTTGTGCTGTCAGGATTGGTGGGTTAAATTGATCGGCTGTCACAAAGTCTTGTACTACGTTCACAGTACTGTCAAAGGTGACTATAGCTACTTCTACTCTTCTAGCTGCTAAAGAATTTTTGACCAATTCATCTTTTAAACTCAGCAAGCCTTGATTTAAAGCTTCTATGGGATCTCCTTGCATCGAACCTGATGTGTCTAGCAAGAGCACACAAGGGCATCGAGGTTCAGGATTTTCCGCAAATTCTACTACTTCATCAAGTCTTAATGTATCATGCATAACTTTGTGTGTTATGTTATAATTCAAAGTATTTTTTCCTTATTAGCTCTCAGTATATAGTTTTTAGGTAAAAAAAACTACATTCATGAGTATTTTCTTTGTAGATCTCTTAATAATTATTAATGAGATTCTTCCCACTCAATTATCTACATATTCAAGAAAACCTTAATTAATAGGCGATTGAGTCAAGAAGAATTTACATATAGTTTACTTTAATCGCATTAAGCCATTTAGTGAACTTCATAATTCTAGTAAACTCACAATACAATAAATACCAGCATTTTCCCACAAAAAAGTTTAAAGCTTCTGTGTAGAAAGCAGTAGTTTTATATGAAAAGAATAAATCCTTGGGAATCGCAAGCATCATCATTATCAGAATTATCCTCAGTTCAATATGTCAAATGTAAGGCCAAAGCACCGTAAAAATACTAGGCTGTTCTCAGGGTACAAAATTTAACAAACAAGTTATACTGTGGTTTTTAAGGTCAGTCAGGGATGTAGATATTTCTTAGCAATAATTTGTTTTTAGAGAAAAATTATTGCTAAGAGGCCATAATCATTGTCGTTATTTCAAATTTACTTTGATTCACGTTGATTTTCCGGAAACCTCGAAAAGTATGAATCTCTCTGGCTCATTCACCAAACTACGTCCCCAAAGTTTGTTAAGTCAGTTATCTAAAAGTTCTGACAGTACCTATTTACGAGCATTTAGCAACTCTGTAACTTGGTCGATTTACCTGGAGCAGGGGAAAATAACCTATGCTACCCACTCAGTTGAACCCTTTGATCGACTAGAACGTCATTTACGTCGTCTCAGCCATCAAATCCCCTTACTTACTAGTGAAACTCGCGTGCAATTACGTCTGATGTTTGAAGTTGACTCACCAAATCAACTGATGCAACATCAGGGTAATTCAGATAACGAACCACCGGATTATCAAGCAATTGTCTGGCTTGTCAATCAAGGACACTTACATTCCACACAAGCAGCAGTACTGATTCAAGAATTAGTCAAAGAAGTGATTGAATCTCTGCTGTTAATCAAAGTAGGAAACTATGAATTAAGTGATTTACCGCCTCATGTACCGAAAATTTGCAGGCTTGACGTAGAAAAGATTATCGAACGTTGCCAAGCAAGATTAGAGCGTTGGCAATCTTTTGCTCCTCATATTTCTTCTCCCTATCAGCGTCCTTACCTGTTTATTAACAAATCAATTCAAAATCAAATATTTGTAGATCTGCAACCTAATTTAACTTATTGGATGAAGGGTTTTAGCCTGCGTCATCTTGCTGTGATTATGAACCAAGATGAAATCCAGCTGGCTCAACACTTATATCACTACATTGTCAATGGTGGAATTATATTACATGAAGCTGATCCGCCATTTGATAAATTACCTAAAACATTTAGCCCCAGACTATCTTCTACTCAATATATAACAGAACCATCGGAATCGGGATTAGTTAATAAAGTCGTAGAAGTCAATAATACTTCTGCTAAAGCCTCCCCAGATATCCCTGTAGAGAATATAGAGCCTCTTGAGGAATTATCATATATTGCTTCTCCTTCTTTGGACAACCATCAGGAATTAACATTACCAAATAACATAAATTTGGCTCCTGAAAGAGTAACCACTGCTACTGCAACTGCCAAAAAGGTTTACAAAATTATTTCTGTAGATGATAGTCCTACCATCCTCAAAGAAATTAGTCGTTTTTTAGAGGATGAAAACTTTGCGGTAGTAACTATTGAAGATCCACTCAAAGCTGTCATGTCAATTATTAGGCATAAGCCAGACTTAATCTTACTAGATTTAAATATGGCTGGTATTGATGGCTATGAGTTGTGCCGAATTATACGAAATAACTCTATGTTCAAGCACGTTCCTGTTATATTTGTTACAGGTAATAAAGGGCTGGTAGATAAAGTCAAGGCAAATTTGGTAGGGGCTTCCGGTTATCTTACTAAACCTTTTACACGTGCCGAATTATTGAAGCTTGTCTTTATGCATTTGGCTTGATTAAATAAAGATTACATTACTTTCAGTTCGTGATTTGGAATTATTATATGCCCACCGTTTTAGTTGTTGAAGATACTCCCTCTCAATTAGAATTAATTAATAGTTATCTGGGAGATAGTGGTTACATCGTACTCAAGGCTTATGATGCTAAAGACGGTCTTAATCAAGCAGTCAATCACCAGCCTGATGTGATTATCACAGATGTAGTGATGCCAGGACTTAGTGGCTTTGAATTCTGTCGTCAATTGAAAAAAAACCCTGCTACTCAAAAACTACCAATTATTATTTGTAGTTCAAAAAATCAAGATATTGATAGAATTTGGGGAATGAAACAAGGAGCAGATGTTTATTTAACTAAGCCATTCACCAAACAACAATTAATCCGTGCGATTGAATCTGTAGTTGGGTGAAATAATTGCTACTAAAATACCAGCTTCTTATTTGGGCACATCATACTCAATCTGGAAGTAGGGTAGACAATTTTGGTAAAAAATATAATTTAGCTTATATTACCGAATGATTATATAGCAATAGCAACTTAATGAATACAGTAGAGCGATCGCTTCTATAATACTCATACTCAATTTTTGAAATTCAAGTAGGATGCGTTACGCTAACGCATCCTATAGCAGATGGAAGAATTCAAAAATTAAAGTGCTGCACCAGATTTCGCTTCCGCACCCATAGGTGCAACATAATCACGGAAAAGAGTAATCTGTTGCTCAAAAGCTAATCCTTTAATTCTATCTAACAAAGCTTGAGCATCTGAAGATAGCTTGTAATCGGACGGCATAGGAATAATAGTACCGTTATCCATACCTTGAGATAAGCGATACCAAAAAAGTAACTTTGTGGTTTCACCTAAAGAACCGTATTGACGAGAAAGTTGATTGTCAACTTTGTTAATTAAATCACGCTGAAGTTGTAATTGTTCTTCGTGAGATAATTCTTTAACTTGATTGAATAACCCTTCTGCAATATCTGAAGAAGCAGTACTTGCACCAGGCGCTGCTGGTGTAATTGAGCCACCCATCTCTTTGTAGATAAACCAAAACAAAGCAAGCTGTTGATCCACATCCAATTTTTGCCAAGCTTGAACGTGTTCTCTGATAGTTGGATCGTTGGTTTGGGTGTATGTCATTACAAACTCCGCTGAAATTTTCGATTACTTAGGTAACCGTAACAAAGTTAATTCTGTGGTTTAACCCTACTGAAGATAGAAGTATATAAATTTGCAAAAATAATCTTTAAATTCTGGCAAAAACACAGGTTTTAAGGATTTATAGCCAAGAAAGTCTAGTTTGCAAAATAATATTTTGCTATCTCAAGTAGCAGTCAAAAATAATAATTTAACCTTACTAAAGGCAGATGTAATGCTAATTTTCCGTATCAAGCCACTATGAAACAATCAGATTTGAGAGAAATACAGGAACAAACCCCTGGAAATGTTAGGTTATGAATTAAGGCTGCTGCTTACTAATTAAAAAAGCTTGAATTTTATTCACAAAATTTTCTAATTCTGCTATGTATTGAGGTGTATTTACCAATTCTTGATTCTGGGCTAATTGTTCTAAATTTTCTATAGTTTGCTGGATGGCTGTAGCTCCAATATAGGAACTAGAGACTTTTAGCTGAGAGATTGTGTGTGCCATTTGCGGAAAATCTCGAGATGCGATCGCAGTTTTGGTTTCCTCTAAATGAGATAGACAATCTTTCACGTATATTTGCAATAAATAAAACTCAAATTCTGTATTATTGCCTGATATTTGGTTTAGTACTTCCCAATCAATCGGCAGTTCAGATAAATTTTCATTTGTGGTAGTAAATGTTGACACAGCAGCCATTTCTTCTGCTGGCGTAAGTATCATGTGACTCCAATGCTCCAGTAATACTGCCAACTTGTCTTTAACTACAGGCTTACTTAAATAATCATCCATCCCTGCATTCAAACAAAGTTGTTTGTCTTCTGCCATCGCATTAGCTGTCATAGCAATTACTACAGGTTGGGAATGACTAGCAAAGTAATTTTCTGGTAGTCGGCGAATTTCTTTGGTAGTTTCCAAGCCATCAAGAATTGGCATTTGGCAGTCCATGAGAATTAAATCATAAGGAACTTTTTCTATCAGTTGTAAAACTTCTTCGCCATTGGCAGCAACATCAGCTTCATAGCCTAAACTCTGAAGCTGCTTGAGAGCAACTTTTTGATTTACTCGATTATCTTCTGCTAGCAATACTCTTAACTTAGATTTAGTAGAGCTAGCAATTTTCTTGATCGGTAATGGACATGAACGTTGTTCAATAGTTGATTGGTTGTCCAAGACATTTAAAATTGTATCTAGCAGTCGAGATGGCTTGACTGGTTTAATTAAATAACTCGCAAATCCGCTTCTACGAGAGTTTTCTAATTCACTCTTTTGATTGGTAGAAGTAATCAGAATTAACGGTATATCAGCAACAATAGGATTCGACTTAATTTGTTGTGCCAGAGTCATGCCATCTGTTTGAGGCATTTGCATATCTATTAAGATGATATGATAGGGTATTCTCAGTAGAGCTGCTTCCTCTAGCATTTGTAGCGCAGTTGCAGCAGAAGCCGCACCATCTACTTGCATTCCCCAACTACTGGCTTGATGGTGAATAATTTTGCGATTAGTAGCGTTGTCATCTACTACTAACAAGCGGCGATTTTTCAGCGATTCGCGTTCTTTTCCTGGTAAATTTGGCTGAGTTTGTTTGTTAAAAGGAACCTCAAACCAAAATTTTGAGCCTTTCCCGAGATTGCTTTGTACGCCAATTTCTCCGCCCATTAAATTTACTATTTGTTTGCAAATAGCTAATCCCAAACCAGTACCACCATATTGGCGAGTATTGGAAGCATCAACTTGGGTAAATGGTGTAAAGAGTTTGCGCTGTTCTTGTGGAGTAATACCTAGTCCAGTATCGATAATTGCAAAGTAGATGCTAGCTTGAGTAGAGGTTTCTGCTTTGAGTTCTGCTTGTACTACTACTTCTCCTGTAGCAGTGAACTTAATCGCATTCCCAATCAAATTCATTAAAACTTGCCGCAGACGACTAGCATCACCTTGCAGAAAAGTAGGCACATTGCGATGAATCAATGCTGCAATTTCTAACCCCTTATGATGAGCCAGGGGCGCTAACAAGTCCAAAACTTCTTCTACACAAGTAGATAAATCAAAATCGAGATTTTCTAGCAGCATCTCCCCTGCTTCAAGTTTGGATAAATCCAAAATCTCGTTGATCAAAGATAACAGTGCATCGCCACTGACACGAATTGTTTCTACAAAATCACGCTGTTCTTCATTTAAGGTAGTTTCTAACAGTAACCCAGTCATCCCTAACACAGCATTCATCGGGGTACGAATTTCATGGCTCATGTTTGCCAAAAACATACTTTTAGCCTGAGAAGCCATTTCCGCTTGTTGACGGGCAATTTCTAGTTCTTGGCGCTGAAATGTTTCTGCTTCTAGTAATTGAGCTTGGGCTAATGCTACACCGATTTGGTCGGCTAGTGACTGCAACAGCTCAGTTTCCCAACTAGTCCACTGGCGAGGATAGTAACATTGATGGGTGATTAACAATCCCCAAAGTTCACTTTTAAGAATTATCGGAACAACCAGATTGGCTTTAACAGCAAATTGTTGCAGTAATTGAATATGACAAGGTAGGATATCAGCCTTTTCTATATCGGTAATGGCGCTAATCCTTCCCTGAGTATATTTTTCGATGTAGCCCTCTGTAAAACATGGGTCATCAATATTTTGTCCCATAACTACAGGTAAGCCAGGAAGTACTGCTTCTTGCACTACAGTTAAAGCGCCTTGTGGTTGTATTTGCAAGATTAATGCCCTGTCAGCTTTGAGCAGCTTTTGCACTTCTTTTACACTGTTTTGTAGAATCTCATTGATTTGCAGAGATTCACGAATTTTGAGAGTGAGTTCAGCAAAAAGATGCGATCGCTGACTTTGACGTTTTAAGGCTTCTTCTACTTGCTTGCGGGGGCTAATATCTTGATATAACCAGAGATGACCATAGTATTGCTCTGCGATAAAAATCGGTACGTAGTCTCGGCTAAAAATTCTCCCATCCCGCAATTGTAGTTCTTCATTTGTCACTATTTGTTGATGCAGCAAAATTTCTGCTACACGTGTCATGAAGCGTTCTGGTTCAATAAACAGTTGTTGAGCATCTTGAGCAGCTTTTGAGCAATCAACTCCAGTTAAAGTTTCTGGTGCGGCTGCAAAACCGAACAAGCGGCAGAATTCCTGATTGACTAAGACTACTTTCCCTAATTCATCTTCTACCAAAACCCCAGCCTGTAGATTTTGAATCAGAGCGCTGAGACGTGATGTTGTTGTCTGTAATTGCTGATTAGCAAAACTTAATTCTTGGGTACGCTGTTCAACTCGCTGTTCTAACTGTTGATTCGCTAACAGCAGGGCTTTTTCTGTTCGCTGATGCTCAGTCATGTCGCGAATCACTAAAACTACGCTGGTTTGACTTGGTTCAGCCTGTAAGGTGTTTTCCACCTGGAAGGGAGATGCAGAAATTTCTAAAATTAACTCCTGGGAATCTTTGGCAAATTCATAATAGCCTCGATGCTTAGCTTGGGTTGTCAACGCCATCGAGACGGGATGAGCCGCAGTTGTCAAATCTTGCCCTGCTTGTTGTAAAGGCAATATGCGGGATAGCTGCTTACCTAAAATGGAAATGTTTGGCTGAGCTACCAAGCCAGAAAAAGCTACATTAAACCACTCTACTCTACCCTGGCTATCTGTCCAGACAATCGCTTCATCTACTGTCCCTAGGGCAATCTCCATTTTTCCTAGGGTAGTACGAAGCTGATTGATTTGGTTAGCTAAAGTCTCTTGATTCATATGTACTGATGCAAATTCAATTGCCCATCAAAATTGACTCAAACGCTCATTCAGCCAAGAGTGAGTGTGAACTTAATTGTGCCCAGGTTATTAACTACAATCCCAACTTTTTCGGGCAATTTACAGATATTCGCTTAGCTTTCCCAAAGATAGAGACTAGCCACAAAATATGACTAACTTTATTGTTTTTCAACCATAATTCAGATGCTAAGACTCAATTTCTCCATTGTCTTGAGTGAAAACTTTGAGTTGTCGCTGATGGTTAATCATCTCTGAAATAGTTTTCCCCCTTGCTCCCTGCTCCCTGCTCCCCTGCCTCTTTTGTCCCAGAATTGAGAAAAATGCTATTAAATCCGATTCTGAAAAAACTATGGGTTTCCTGGCAGATGCGTCAATTTTTTCCTAGCTTTGTAATTTATAGCACGTTAAAACTAGTATGCTACCGGGAAATACTGTCAATCTGGCTTTTCATGTGCCTGCTTTGCTAGAGATTGCAGCAGGGGTAACTATCTTTCCTAGCCTGTGCATAGCAAGGCAACTTGGCGGGGTAAAGGGCAAAGGTGAAAGGTTTTTGTCCCTTACCCTTTTCCCTTGCACCTTTCCCCAAGCTCCACCTAACATTTTTGGGTTGGCAGACTACTAGCAACCAAAAAGGTGATGAAACCTTGGTAAAAAATTGATAAAGTTACATGACAAGTAAAAACTGAGATTGATTTAGCTGTCTTTGAAGTCTGAAAATTATAGAAACAAAAAACAAGATTCAGCTTAAATGTGTTAATTAAATCAGGATTTATTCTTAGTGCTGTTGTTATCTCAACGTAATTGATAACAAAACTTAAAAAAATTACCGTAGCTGGTAGTGATAATTCTTTAAAGGGAAACAATGGTAATATTAGTTGTCGTAATTAATACTTTAATATCACTGATATTACTCTGTGTAGCGTGGCGTGTGTGGCAGCTAAAACAAGAGATTGGCATGATAGCAGATAGATTTACCCATTATGAACGCTGTAGCCATGCTGTACTTTATACAGCGCCAGAAAAAATCTCTGCTGCCCAGCAAAATATTTATCACTTGCGACAGGGAAATCAAAGGCTAGAAGAGCAAATCCAGCAAGTGCGGCAAATTGTCAGTCTCTTGTTTCTCGGAAGACAAGTTTGGCGGCGCTCTTTTCCCAGGCTAGGGTCTACAAATGGTAAGAAGACAGTCACAAAATTAAGGTAGAGCCAGACCAACTCTCTTCTTTAGCCCCATTTAAAGGTAAAGCAACATTTCTGCGGCACATATAGTCACTGCAAGTTTAAATAATAAAAATTGCTTGAGTCTTGCAACAGGAGAAAACCCACCTAAAATGGGTGTAGGGAGAGAAACAATATCACAATGTCTAACAAGCGTTCTGGAGTATTTTTTGGCGGTTTGATGCTAGGGGCAACTATCGGGGCCTTGACAGGTTTGCTCGTCGCTCCACGCACAGGGCGCGAAACGCGTAAACTATTAAAAAAATCTGCCGATGCTTTACCAGAATTGGCAGAAGATTTATCAACCAGTGTGCAGATCCAAGCAGATCGTCTCTCTGCCAATGCACTACGCAATTGGGATGAAACTTTAGACCGACTACGGGAAGCGATCGCTGCAGGTCTTGATGCTAGTAATAGAGAAAGTCAACTCTTAAAGCGGCAAAACGCCGTCGAAAACCGCAGGGCTGATTCTGAACCAGAGGAAGACTCAGATTCTCTTGCCCAGCAACTAGAACGTTCATAGATAGAATAACCGTGATCGATCCCCTGTTTTGGCTGGGACTGTCCATACTCTTAGTCGCCGCTAGTCTGACTGCTGTTTTAGTGGCGGCTATACCGGCTTTGCAGGAATTAGCACGTGCGGCACGCAGTGCAGAAAAGCTATTTGATACTCTTTCGCGAGAGTTACCACCTACTCTGAATGCGATTCGGGCCACAGGCTTAGAAATTACTGATTTAACCGATGATGTCAGCGAAGGCGTGAAAAGCGCGGGTCAAGTGGTTAAACAAGTAGATCAAAGCTTAGAAACAGCTAGAAAGCAGGCTCAAAACATTCAAGTAGGCACACGCAGTCTTGTTGTGGGTGTAAAAACCGCCTGGAAAACCTTCACACGCCAAAAACCTCCAAAGCGATCGCTTGATCGTCTGCCAAGTCCTGATAAAACATCCCTCCCATCACGAGAAAGAGAAGCACTCAGACCAGAAAATCGCCGCGCCAAATCAGAAGTTTACCGCAGTAATGACGGTTACAGCGAAGCTCCTGGCTGGGAAGCTAGTTTTGATGATGAGGAATAGTTGGGATTGGGGATTGGGGACTGGGGGCTGGGGACTGGGGACTGGGGACTGGGAAAAAGCAGGGTAGGGTGGTTTCATACAAGCAGAGAAAAAACTAAAACTGGGTTTCAAAGCCTCTCTCCCACGGGGAGAGAGGTTTGGAGAGAGGGAAAAAGCCATGCTACAAAACGAGAAATCAAGACTTATGTATTTTTCTTTTTTCGTATGAAACCACCCTGGGGACTGGGAAAAAGCAGGGGGCAGGGAGCAGGGGGGAAATAACAAACACCAATTACCAATGCCCAATGCCCAATGCCCAATGCCCAATGCCCAATGCCCAATGCCCAATGCCCAATGCCCTCCGTCATTTTTTGCTGCGATCGTTATAGCTTTGATCCCTAAGATTAGAGTAAAGTAAACAAGTGTAAAGAAGTATCACTTTTCCCGTACCTTTTAAAACAACTTGTTCACTTCTACCTTTCATATTTGTATAAAAACGTCCATGCAGTCTTGTTTTTGGCGAAGATTTCTATTATCCATTGCTGCATTTTTCTTGGCTGGGTCAATTTGGGTAATGCATTCTCCCCCAGCGCTGGCTTATGACAATCCGGAGTTGCTTCCTAAGGAAACCACTCCAGTTGTAGACTTAGCCAAATCTCTTACAGATGTCCAAGAAGAAAACCTGGTTCAAGATTTAGAGCAGTTTGAAGCTGATACTGGTTGGAAACTGCGAGTCTTAACTCAATATGACCGTACACCAGGTCGAGCAGTAATCAATTTTTGGGGTTTGGATGATAAAAGCATTCTGCTAGTTGCCGATGCTAGGGGTGGTAATATCCTCAGCTTTAGCGTTGGCGATGCAGTTTATGAGCTTTTACCCCGAACTTTCTGGATAGAACTACAAACACGCTTTGGCAATTTGTACTTTGTGCGAGAACAAGGTGAAGACCAAGCGATTCTGCAAGCTTTAAATTCCGTTAAAAGTTGTTTACTTCAAGGTGGTTGCAAAGTTGTTCCCGGATTACCCAGGGAACAGTGGATTCTCACTTTGATTACCTCAGTTATCGGTGGAGTGGTTTGTGGATTTGCTGCTCAACCCCAGCGTGAGGGACAAATTTTCTCTTGGCAATGGGCTTTAATTTTCTCGCCTTTGTGGGGAATTTTGTTTATTGCCTTCGGGATTGGGCCTGTAGTGACACGTACTAGCGACTGGTTACCGCTATTTCGTAATATCGCTGGATTTCTGATTGGCGCGTTAGTTGCCTATCTATCTCCAATTTTCAATCGTTCTTCTTCTAATGCTGAATCCTAAGGAGAGTCAGAAAAAATCCAAAAACTAAAAGTATCCAATATTTCTTAGGTAGGGTGCGTTAACATCAAAGCGTTCATCGTCAAGCACTATCTTGATTTTTTGGCGGTGCGCGATCGCTTCCGCCACAACGCACGCTACTAAATATTGGGTAGTGATGAATTAGCGGTGTTAGATGACTCAGTACTCGGAAAGCTCTGAAGCTGATAAGCTGAAAGCTGAGATCTCAGAGCTATATGGAAATGGAATGGCACGTAACTGATGCTCAAAGTTTGGCAATAATTGATAGTGAAATTGGCGATCATGTCTTTTCACCAGCGGAATATGAGATTATTCGGCGAGTTATTTACGCGACAGCCGACTTTGAGTATAAGTCTTTAATTTGGTTTTCTGAACATGCTTTGCAATCTGGCGCAGCAGCTTTAGCAGCACGTACCACGATTGTGGTAGATGTACCCTTGGTACAAGTAGGTATTAGCTACGATATTCAAAATACCTTTGCTAATCCGGTATATTGTAGTTTTGAAACAGCCACACGCCCGCAAACCGAAAAGACTCGGGTAGCTTGGGGAATAGAAACCCTAGCAAGGCGCTATCCAGAAGGTATTTTTATAGTTGGTCAATCGCAAACAGCACTAACAGCACTGATGGATTTAATTGAAGCAGAGGAAATTCGCCCTGCTTTGGTAATTGCGACACCAGTGAGGTTTTTGAATGTAGATGCGGCTAAACAAAGCTTACAAGAGGCTTTAGTTCCCCACATTACAATCGAAGGGCGCAAAGGTAATGCAGTGGTAGCAGCTGCGATCGTTGATGGATTGGTAGACTTGGCTTGGCAAGCTTATGGGCAAGATGGGAATAGGGGAAGGTGAATGGGGAATGGGTAATTGGTAATTGGTAATTGGTAATTGATAATAATAAAAAATAACTGAAATACTAAGAACTCAGCACTCAGCACTTAATAATCGTAATCGTCGTCGTATCTCTCTTCTTCTTGACGGCGACGGCGACGAGGTCTGTCATTTGGGTCTTCACGCAAGCGGCGACTGGTTTCGCTAAAGAAATCTTGTCGTACCACGGGATAATCACTTACCCACAAGTCACGGCTGGGAATGTAAATATCGCTGAACTCTTCAATTCTGCCTAAATCTCGGCGATTGGACATGACTATCATTTCGGCAATTAGACCACGTGTAATCACTTTGTAAGCAGGTTTGAGTGGTGCATTAAATTCAATGCTAAATCCTGTGTCATCTCCGACTTCTAAGTTAATCCGCTTTTCTCGGTTTTCTACAATTACTAATTCCCCTTTACTATTAACAGTTTCCTGCTTACCGATTAACTGGTCTGTAATCCACCAATCCAGTATGCGACCCCGGAAAAAGCCACTGTATTTGTAACGGCGACATTGTACATTCCGCACACTTGCTTGAAATACGGGATACCACAGCCAAAAAAATGCGCCAATTATCCCTAAGAGAAATACGACTAAATCTAATTCAATCCTAAAAAAGACTTTAACCAGCAAAATTCCAACTACAGCAACTACAGAAATTAATAGCCGCTGTATGAAGTTAGAAAACTTTCCCCAGTAGTACTTGTATTGCGGCCCACTGGCAATTAAGGGAATTATTTGTTCAAATTTCTGTCGAGTCAGTGGAACTAACATGAGTGATTTTTGGGGGACTGGGGATTGGGGATTGGGGACTGGGGACTGGGGACTAGGAAAAGCAACGGGGCAGGGAGCAGGGAGCAGGGGGAGAAATAATTAATGACAAACACCAAACACCAATTACCCATTACCAATTACCCATTACCAATGCCTAGTGCCCCATAATGTTGAAGTTTATATTATCTTTTCTAATCCATATACTAACGACTTTAGCTGTAAGACTTTGCGAATTGCTAGTAATACTCCTGGCATATAACAAGCGCGATCGCTTGTATCATGTCGTAAGGTATAAATTTGCCCTGGTGCGCCAAAAATAACTTCCTGGTGGGCTATCAGTCCCGGCAAGCGCACGCTATGAATGCGAATGCCTTCTTCTGCTAAACTACCTCTGGCTCCTGCTAATTTTTCCGTTTCTTCCACAACGGCTGGGTTAAAAGTTTTACCTAGTTCTCCTAGCAATTGTGCGGTTTTGATTGCTGTTCCGCTGGGCGCATCGGCTTTTTGATTATGATGTAGTTCGATAATTTCTACATGATCGAAATATTGCGAGGCGGCGATCGCTGCTTGTTGTAGCAGTACCATACCTATGGAAAAGTTAGGAATAATCAAACAACCAGTGCTAGCTTTTTCAGCAAAGTCAGCTAATTCTTCAATTTGTGCTGCACTTAAACCAGTAGTACCCACAACTGGACGAATACCATAGGCGATCGCACTCCGAATGTTGTCATAAACTGAATCGGGATGGGTAAAGTCTACTATAACTCCAGGCGGCCCTTGTCTTTCGCCAGCCACATACCCCAGCATTGGTTCTAATTGATTGGTAATTGGCACTTCTAGAGCTTCACCTAAACCCGCCAACTCTCCAGCGTCTTTACCCTGATGTTCGGGACTGCTGTCTATTGCACCGACTAAATTTAAATCAGATGCTTGCGCCACAGCTTTCACCACTTCGCGTCCCATTTTGCCAGCAGCACCGTTGACAATAACTGGGATAGGAGCTTGATTCGTCATAAGTTGAGCAAAATTTTTGTAACTAACAAAGGAATTGTAGAGACTTTGGTGATCTTGTAGCTAGTGCTGCTTTAGGGAAATCGATCAGTGACTTCCAAATAAAAAAATAATCAAAATATCTGATCACTGTGGAGATAGGGGAACAGGGCAGAAAAATAAATATTATCTCATTAAATTAAATAATTTCTTTTTTGCAAGCCCTGATATAAACAGAGATTTATTAGGCTTTGCATAATTACAGAATCTCAAAAAATAAATTATCTCACATATAAATCAGGTTGCTCTTATACAGCATTTATCAAGTTAATTACTTACCTAATTTAAGGCAATAACGACCAAAAGTGTAAATTTTTATAACACTTTACCTCATGAAAAACTTCAATATTATACCTTCCGGAACTTTTAAATTATCATCGTAGGCAATTAAACTCTATTTTTATTACCTGAATCAAAATATACGTATTGTACGCCCTTGCCAGACAGTTTATATAATGAGTTTTCTGTCAGCATATAACTCGTACTTTTGATGATTGTACGCAAATATTTATGGAGCAAACCTATGAAGATATTATGTCTTTTTGATTATGCTTCCGCAGATCGGAGTTGGGAACGCTGGCAAAATCAAGAAGAAAGAGAGAGTCCTGAACATCATCTTTGGGGGATTACTCATCTTCATCAGTATGGTATTGATGTCAATGTTCTACCTTATGAAAAATTCCGACTCATTAAGAAAATAGGGGAAAAACTGAAAATTGGAGATTTGGATCAACAGTTAAGAGTAATTTTTCTTGCCCACAATTACGATTTAATCTATTCTACTTGCCAGACTAGTACATTGCTGCTAGGACTATTACGCATTGTGGGAATTTTTAGAACGCCACTTGTTGTCAAGCTAGAACGTCCATTTAAAAAGAATCAATTAAATCAAATATTAGTTAAGCTTTTTACTCAAGCACACGATAAAATTCTTTGTTTGAGTAGCCAAACAGTAAATCGATTAATAAATGATTTTGGAGTTGATCAAGATAAGCTTGCTTTATTAGATTGGGGAGCAGATTTACCATCTTATGATGATTATAAATTTCCTGATTATGATATGAGTGCCGAAAAAGTATTTGTTAGTGCAGGAAATGAAAGCCGAGATTATAATACTCTTGCCCAGGCGTTTAGTGAAATAGATATACCCCTGAAAATATATTGTTCTAGAAAGTCGGCTCCTACTATAAATCCTTTGCCTTCCAATATCACAATTCAATATGGTCAACGAGAAACTTTAGCTCTAGCTTGGAAAGCTATTTCTTGGCAAGATTTGCTGTCAGAATATGCTAAAGCCTATGCAATTACTATTCCCTTGTATATTCCTCCCCACAGAATCGATACAACACCTCTGTATGGGGTAACCAGCCTTTTAGATGCAATGGCTATGGGAAAACCTGTAATTATGACAAAACATCGACAAGCTAATATTGATGTGGAGAAAGAAAAAATAGGTTTATGGGTAGAACCAGATGATGTGAAAGGTTGGCAACAAGCAGTTAATTACTTGTTAGAACATCCTGAAGAAGCTCAAGAAATGGGTAACCGTGGGCGGATATTAGCTGAACAAAAGTACAATTTAGAAATTTTTGGTTCACAGTTAGCTAGAGCATTAAAAACTTCTGCAATTGTTGTTGATGGAAAATTAAATTTCGGTTTAAAAAACTAATCTGATTTCGCATCTTAAATGCTGGAATAGAAATGCGTCAACCTATTTTTTGAGTGTTAATATTCAACAACTGATACAGTAATAAATCCAGCCAAAATTTTGCACTTGGCTTGGCTAACAACTATCGGTTGACGCAATTTTGAAATCAATCACAAGGTATAGGTAAAGTCTTCTACAAGCATTCCCGGAACTAAACCACCTCCGAGTTCGCGGCTCTCGTAGGTTCCGACTTCGGGAATAAATTCTTGGAAATTGGTAAAATCAACTAAGTTATCTCCCCAAAATCGATATAAACTTTCATCAAAACGTAGATTTTCTATGGGGGCGATAATTTCTCCATTTTCTACCCAAAAACAGGCATAACGAGTCATACCGGTGATTCTACCATTGGGGCGATCGCTCCAGTTTAAGTAATGCAAGTTAGATACATATAAGCCTGTATCTAATTGTGGTAAAATCTCTGCAAATTCTAAATTTCCTGGTGTTATTTCTGGTGCGCGTAAGGTTTCTGAACTATTAGCACCATTAGCAGTTTTTTGATATTCTTTAGCAGTTCGCGAGTTAATTAGAGTATTAACTAAAACTCCTTTTTCAATAATGGGTAACTCTGGATCTGCCATTTCTCCCCAAGCGTTAAAGCGCGGGACTAACCCAAGTTTAAAGTTTTCTTTTAGATTAAATTTTGGCGACAGTACTTTATCTTTGCGAGACAGAATAGCTAATGCACTGTTACCTTGCTGTAAATCTGCTTCACTCACAGCACCCCAAGAAAGCATCATTGATAAATCAGCAACTGCTGCAGGTGCGAAGTAAGTTTTATATTGTCCTCGCGGTAATTCTTTAGGAGAAAAAGCAAGTAATTCTAATTGTTTTTTATCTTGGCTAATTTTTTGAATATAAGCAGATTCATCCCAATTACTACCTGCAAAAGTACCTTTAACTGCTTGTCCAGAGGGAGTAAATAAAGAGTAATCTAAGGTGAAAGTATCTGTAGCGAACCAATGTTTTTGCCCTTGGGAATCGCCGTAGCCTTTAATGACAACTCCGCCAGCGTAGATACCAGTAAAATCTAATTCTGTAACTACTTGGACAATTGCGGGTACTACCTCATCAATGGGTAATAATTTTCCAGAATGTACTTCACGGCTGGTGTTGTTTCCTGTTGGTAAAACTAAATATGGATCGACAGGTAATAAGCCGATTTCTTCACGCAATTCTTGTAAATATTGATATGCTGTTTGCCAATCAATTTCCCAATTTCCTGTAAATGGAAATTGCCGAAAACTGCTGCGTTGATTCTCCATCAATGTTAATTCAATCCAACCATCAGCAACATGACCAGTTTGCCGCACCTTGGCATGATTAAATCGGGTAAATTGGCTTCTTTCACTGCTAAGTTTGACAGTGAATTCTTCAGTAGAATTTTTCTTGATAATTAATGTTTCGATTAGTTGATTAAAGCTGCTTTCTAAAGCCGAGATGTCATCAATTTTCATGGGAACTTTAGTAAATTCAAAAAAATATTGCTCAGATGTAAGATGCGTTCATAACGCATCCTACTTTTCAACTACCACCGCCAAATACTTCGACATTCGCAAATAGACAAACGGGGGAACCATGACCTACCCAAATTGCCTGATTAGGTTCACCTTTTCCGCAGAAAGGAGTACCATACATTTGCCAATTGGCAGCATTACCTACCTTAGTTAAACTTTGCCAAAATTCTGGAGTTGTAGCGCGATAGTTGGGGTTACGTAAGGTTTTGGTGAGTTTGCCGTTTTCAATTAATTTGGCATACTCGCATCCAAATTGAAATTTATAACGGTGATCGTCTATTGACCAAGAACGGTTAGATTCCATGTAAACGCCATGTTCTATGTCAGAAATAATTTCCGCAAAGGTGGCGTTTCCTGGTTCTAAATTTAAGTTAGCCATGCGATCGATTGGGGGACGATTCCATGAGGAAGCACGCGCACAGGCTACACCTGCTACACCTGCTCTGGCTTGGCTTTCTAGGCTTCCTAAACCCCGTTGTAGTACGCCTTCTTTAATTACATATTCACGTGTAGCTACAACGCCAGTATCGTCAAAACCATAGCTAGCAAATTCACCAGGAACGGTGGGGTCAAAGGTAATATTCATGAGTGGCGAACCATAAACTAGGTTGCCAAAATCGCTTTTACTAACGAAGCTACCACCAGCGTAGTTACGCTCATCTCCTAAAATCCGGTCAATTTCTAGGGGATGCCCGACACTTTCATGAATTTGTAGCATCATTTGGTCTGGTGCTAACACTAAATTAGTGCGGGTGGTGGGACATTCCTCGGCGGTTAATAGTTCAACAGCTTGTTCTCCAACTTGCCGGACTTGCTGCCATAAGGTATCTCTTTTTAAGAGTTCCATTCCTCCTTGGTAACAATTAGCGTGGGAGCCGTTGTTGGTGCGCTGCTGGACAATTGCACCATCTTGGGCAGTAGCACCGTAATGATTACCAAAGGAAATAAACTTCTGATACACTTGAGAGCCATTGCTACTGACAAACCAGCTTTCTTTCTCGCTGCTGGTGATGCTAGCTGTAGCCTGGACTATTTTGTCGCTGACTTTGAGGGTTTGGCATATCCGCACCAGCAAATCGTTGATTTCGCCAGGACAGAGACTATCCAACGGTTCCAAAAACGGCGAGTTATATTCACCAACCACCTTGGGACGTTCAGTGACACCGAAATCATAGATCCGCCATTCACTAGCTACAAGTGCCTGTTTATATGCTATTTCTGCCGCAGCTTGTAAGCTAGCCAGGTCTAGAGAATTGGTAGCTGCATAACCCAAACAACCATTAACCAAGACTTCCAGCATTGCCCCCATTGTGGAGTATTTGCCATTAGCTTGGGGTAGACCATCACGAACATGGCGGTTAGAAGATATTTCTTTAACTACTCTAATACCGACCCAATCAGCAGGAACATTGATATGCGCGATCGCTTTTGTTAATTCTGACCACATAGGATTAGGGATTGGGGATTGGGGATTGGGGATTGGGGATTAGGGATTGGGGACTGGGGATGCGATCGCTTTGATTTTGCTACAGTTCCTCAGCGACATCAGATTACACTGTCCAATCTTCTATAACTAGCTTGGGAGGGATCGTTAAGCTTACCCATCCAACCGTTGAATATCTCTTGAACTGTAATAATTGTTATCGCTACAGAGGATGTTTGAATAACTTTTGTGATGACTGTGCGATCGCCTTCCAAGAACAGTGATACATGATCGGTATCAAGTATCCATCTGCTCATAAAATGTTTGGTGAAGATTCCTGTTGGGTTTCTTGCCTTTCTTGTCTAATTTCCCGGCTAATTTCGGCAAATAAAGGATCATCTTGAAACATACCAGCAAATTTCATCCACGGATGAGCATTTGCAGGCAGTTGCATTTTTAAAGAAACAATTTCTGCTTTAGCCAGACGTTCTGAAAGTAGTTGACGTACTCCATCTAATGCTTGTTGGCGGGTGTCGGCTGTAATTCGACAGTCGGGAATTTCTAGTACAATGGCAGTTTCTTTGCCAGTTGTATCTTTTTCCAAAAGAATATTTAAGTCTAAGGTATGTGCTGATTGGGCAGACATATTGTTTTCAATCCTACAGTTTCTGATTGAGCATCTAAAATCTTGATTGAATTGCTTTAGCTTCTATGCCAACGAGTACCATCCTTACTATCAATTAAGGTAATACCTTGGGCTTGGAGTTCATTGCGAATGCGATCGCCTTCGGCAAAGTTTTTGGCTTTTCTGGCTGCTTGGCGTTGTGCAATCAAATCTTCAATTTCGGCATCGCTTAAATTATTACTCGCTGGCTTTTCTGCTTCTGGCTTGGCTTCTAAGCCTAAGACTCCAGCTAAGGTAACAAGTGTTTGCCATTGTTGATGTAATTCTGCAGCAGGTGTTGTAGTTTTGCCTTCATGGACAATGATATTTCCCTCGCGCCGCAGTTCTTTGGCTAATTCAAATATCACTGCTAACCCACCTGGAAAATTAAAGTCATCGTCTACAGTTTCTTTAAATCGCTGCACAAAGGGATTAGAAACTAGTATTTCCCCAGTCCCCAATCCCCAGTCCCCAGTCCCTAGCTTCTCCCCATACTCATAACCAAACAGCAATCCTTCCTTCAATGTGTGCCAGCCGTTGGTGGCGGCGGCGATCGCTTCGTCGGTAAAATCTATGGGTTTGCGATATTGGGCTTGCAGGACAAATAACCGCACTGCCATTGGTTCCACTCCTCGATCCAGGAGGTCGCGAATGGTGGTAAAGTTACCCAACGACTTGGACATTTTCTCGCCATCGACCTTTACCATGCCGTTGTGCAGCCAGTAACGAGATAAAGGTTTGCCTGTTACCGCTTCCGATTGGGCAATTTCGTTTTCGTGGTGGGGGAAAATTAAGTCAGCACCGCCAGCGTGAATATCTATAGTATCGCCCAGGCGATCGCGCACCATTGCGGAACATTCTATATGCCAGCCGGGACGACCTGCACCCCAAGGTGATTGCCATGATGGTTCACCGGGTTTTGCGGCTTTCCATAAAGCAAAATCAAAGGGGTCTTTCTTTTTTTGATATTCGGCATCTTCTATATTGACGCGATCGCTAGCACCCGCTTGCATATCTTCTAGCTTGCGCCCAGAAAGCTTACCATAATCAGCAAATTGCCGCACAGCATAATATACATCGCCATCGGCGGGGTAAGCATAGCCTTTATTTTCTAGATCATGAATCAGCCGTTGAATACCGTTCATGGTATGGGTAGCACGGGGATACTCATCAGCTTCTTTGATTCCCAGCCTCGCCATATCCTCAAAATAGGCTTTAATATAGCGTTCCGCCACCGCTTCCATTGATGAGCGTTCTTCTCTGGCTCGGTTTAAAATCTTGTCATCAATATCAGTAAAATTTTGGATGTAGCGAACTTCATAGCCGCTAAACTGGAGATATCGGCGTACTACATCCCAAACAATACAAGCTCTAGCATGACCCAAATGGCAGTAGTCGTATACCGTCACCCCGCAGTAATACATCTTAACCTTGCCTGGTTCTACTGTTTCAAAGGGTTCCTGACGACGGGTGAGGGTATTGTAAAGGGTTAGGGTCATAAGCTATTCAAAATTCTCAATTCGCAATTCAAAATGGGAAAACCTAGTTCTGCCAATCATCCTGGCTACTTATGTTTATTCAACCTCAAGCAAGGGCAAGTTAACACAGTAATTTGGCAATAAGTAGATACGTAATAATAGGGTAAAGCACTTGGGATGATAGTCCAGCATCCCTATCCTAGTGTTTTCTATACTATCTGCGCTACACTTCTAAATTTTTGAATTTTTTGTTTTTGATTACAGCGCTATGCAATCAGCAGTTACTCCCGAATCTAAAGCAATGGATGCTCCGAAACAAGGCATCCCTGTAACCATTATTACAGGTTTCCTCGGTAGTGGTAAGACAACTTTACTGAATCATATCTTGACTAATCAGCAGGGTTTAAAAACGGCTGTTTTAGTCAATGAATTTGGTGAAATTGGCATCGATAATGAATTAATTGTATCCACCGATGAAAACATGGTGGAATTAAGTAATGGTTGTATTTGTTGCACAATTAATAGTGATTTAGTTGATGCCGTTTATAAAGTTCTAGAGCGAGAAGAAAAGTTAGATTATTTAGTTGTGGAAACAACTGGACTAGCAGATCCATTGCCTGTAGCTTTAACCTTTCTCGGCACAGAATTACGGGATTTAACTAGATTAGATTCAATTATTACCGTAGTAGACGCGGCAAATTATAGCCTAGATTTATTTAATTCTCAGGCTGCATATAGTCAAATTGCCTATGGTGATGTGATTATCCTCAATAAAGCAGACTTAGTAGGTGAAGCTGCTTTGGATGAATTAGAAAAGAAAATTGGTGAAGTTAGAGAAGGGGCAAGAATTCTCCGCACGACACGTTCTGAAGTACCACTTCCTTTAATTTTGAGTGTTGGTCTGTTTGAGTCCGATAAGTACTTTGATAATGCGGAAGAGCAACACGATCATCACGATCACGCTCATCATGACCACGACCACGATCATGACCATTCCACCTGCATTCACGATGATCATGACCATTCTACCTGTGGTCATGACCATCACGATCATGACCATAAACATGAGCATCATCACCATCATTCCGACCACTTAGAAAATGATGGTTTTAGTTCCATATCTTTCCAAAGTGATAAGCCTTTATCTATTAGGAAATTCCAATATTTCTTAGATAATCAGCTACCTACTAATGTCTTTCGTGCTAAGGGAATTATGTGGTTTGAGGAAAGCCCCAAACGCCATATTTTCCACTTGTGCGGTAAGCGTTTCACAATGGATGATGATGAGTGGAAAGGTCAACCTAAAAACCAACTAGTTTTGATTGGTCAAAACTTAGATACTGATACTTTGCTGAGTCAACTAGAAAACTGCCTTTGTCTTCCTTCTGTAAGTCGAGGTAAGGGATTCGGGAAACGATAAAGCATGAAATGTGAAGGATGAAGTAATTTAATGATATTAACTTCTTCATCCTTTATCCTTTTTATGCGCGTAATTATCCAGCGAGTTAAATCATCTCAAGTTAGCGTTAACGGTGAAATTGTTGGCAAAATTGGTCGTGGACTAAATTTACTTGTAGGTATTGCCAATACTGATACCGAAGTTGAACTCGACTGGATGGTACGCAAATGTTTGGAATTGCGGTTGTTTCCTGATGAAACAGGAGGCGACCGTTGGCAAAAATCTGTACAAGAAATTGGCGGTGAGTTGCTAGTAGTCAGCCAATTCACACTTTATGGTGATTGTCGCAAAGGTCGCCGTCCCTCCTTTGACCGTTCGGCTGTCCCCCCACTAGCCCAAGATTTATATGAAAAATTTGTTACCAAATTACGCACCAGTGGTTTAAAAGTAGAAACTGGTGAATTTGGTGCCATGATGCAAGTTGCTATCGAAAATGACGGGCCTGTAACTTTAATACTTGAGCGAGAAGCAAATTAAGTATTTATCGGTAAATACAGAAGTTCGGTAATAGCTAGATTGCTTAGTTCTAAAATGATGAGAGAATATTAAATTAAACATTACAAAACTTTAAGTTCACTCATCATGGCGAAAATCCAGTTTTCTAGAGGTATAGACGAAGATGTAGTTCCTGATGTGCGCCTGACGCGATCGCGTAGTGGTGACAGTGGTACTGCAACATTTATTTTTGAAAATCCTAAAGCCTTAGCTCAAACCACCACCGAAGATATCACCGGGATGTACATGATTGATCAAGAAGGCGAAATCATCACCCGTGAAGTTAAGGCAAGATTTGTCAACGGTAGACCCGAAGCATTAGAAGCAGTTTACCTGATGAAATCTGCCGACGAATGGGATCGCTTTATGCGCTTCATGGAGCGATACGCTGATGAACATGACTTGGGATTTAGTAAGTCTTAAGGGACAAGGAAGCAGAGGGTGCAGAGGAAGCAGAGGCGCAGAGGAAGCAGAGAAAGGAGACAAGGAGAAAATTACCAATTACCTATGCCCTATGCCCTATGCCCCATGCCCAAACAGCGTAGCATTTTAATAAATTGGTATGACAAAACCTCACCCAGATGCACCAGGGATGGCGGTAAATTGTGCTGTTGTCACTGTCAGCGATACCCGATCCCTAGAGACAGACAAAAGCGGTCAGTTAATTCAGGAATTACTTTTGGCTGCGAATCATGCGATCGCAGCCTACAAAATTATCAAAGACGAACCAACACAAATTCAAGAACAGATAGAACAGCTTGGTAAAGCTGCAAACCTAGATGTGGTGATTTTCAATGGTGGTACAGGTATTGCACCTAGAGATACCACCTATGATGCGATTGAAAAATTGCTGGAGAAGACATTACCAGGATTTGGCGAATTGTTTCGGTTTTTAAGTTACCAAGAAATCGGCTCCCGTGCGATCGCCTCTCGCGCCGTTGCTGGTGTTTACCAAAATAAATTAATCTTCTCCCTCCCTGGTTCCAGTAACGCCGTGCGCTTGGGTATGGAGAAGCTAATTGTGCCAGAACTGGTTCATTTAGTCAGCCAGGTAAGGGGATAGGGTATTAGGGACTGGGGACTGGGGATTGGGATGAGGGAGAAGAGGGGAAATTACCAATACCAAACACCAAACACCAAACCCCAATTACCAATAAAAAACCCCACTAAATGCGGGGTTTGGTGATTTTATTTCAAATACTTTTCTTAAATCAGGTTGAGAATTAAGCGATCGCCATTGAGATTGTGGCTAAGAATGCGGCGATGATATAAAACACGGAGACCACTTGTAATTCTGACCAGCCTGTTAGTTCTAAATGATGGTGTAGGGGTGCCATTTTGAAGAGGCGCTTACCTTTGCCATCTGGCCCTTTAGTAGCTTTGTAATAACTTACTTGCGCCATTACAGAAAGAGTTTCTACAAAGAAGATACCGCTGAGAATGAACAGCATAACCAAACTGTTACTTAGCAGCGCTACAGCAGCTAAACCGCCACCCAAAGCTAATGAACCAGTATCTCCCATAAAAACACGAGCTGGGTTGCGATTATGGGCTAAGAAGCCTAAACAACCACCACTTAAAGCGGCACAGAAAACCATTAATTCTGGTGAGGTGGGCGCAATTACAGCACCAAGTGCCAAAAATGCGATCGCGGCTGTTCCACCAGCTAAGCCGTCAATACCATCGGTGAGATTTGTGGCGTTACTCTCTGCTACTAAAGCAAAACCAGCTAAAGGCCAGAAGAGTAATCCTAAAGGAATTGAAATACCTACCAAGGGTAAAGCAATATTTGTAATCCCTGTTGGTTGATTAAACATCAACCACAGACAAAACAGTGATGCAAAAGCAATTTGCAAACCAAGTTTCATCTTTGGGGATATACCCTTATTCGACTTGCGGCGGAGAATTTGCCAATCATCTAACCAGCCAATCAAACCATAGCTGAGTGTCAATGCGGAAACCGCAAGCACTGGTGTGGCAAAATTCGACAATACACAGGCAATAATTACGCCAGCGGGAATAAAGAATATACCCCCCATTGTTGGTGTACCTGCTTTTTTCAGATGGGCTTGGGGGCCATCTTCACGGATTATTTGCCCAGTTTTGAGTGCCTGTAGCAGTGGAACTACCCAGAAGCCTAAAGCTGCCGAACATAGCGCACCCAATAGTAGTGGCAGGGTCAGAGACATACCCTGCCAAGGCAATCTATTACTTATATAATCCAAAACCAATGCAGCCCCGCCTAGCCCTAAAGCCAAACAAGAAGCGATACCGATTCCAGAAAAGTTTAACTCTTGGTCAGGAGATAGTTTAGCGTCCACGGATATTTCCCTTCACTCCACACTTACAAAACTGAACATTTGTGGCGATTGATGCCACCTATCAAAATTAATCTTCGGCAATACCGATATCGTCGTCATCATCATCAAAGTCAGCGATACCGTCTTCTCCACCAAGAAACTCTGAGATTTCTTCTTCTTCATCCTGAAAATCAGGCTCGTGAACGTCACGCGCGATAATCCGACCGCTGGATTGTAACCAGTCTATAAGAGAAGTCTCTTGTTTTAAGGGAATCACAGCAGCTCGCTGGTTGCGGGGTTCTTCACGTAACGGAGAATTCAACATATCGCACAATAAACAAGTACATTCGAGTAACTAGACATTTAGAGTCTATCACTGGATACGAGATAATTTAGTTATTGATTCAACTCAAAGGTTGAATAATCCGCAATCTATCAAAAGAGATTTATTTAATTACCTTATGGTAGATGGCAGGAGTTTAATAGTAATGTAGTTGGGCTAATTACATTTGGGATTTCTATATATTTAATGCTGATTTCATCCTGATGATTTTGAGGTGATTAGCGATGATTGGAAAAACGGCTCTCTTAGATGCGATCGCGGGTACTAATCGCGGTTTACTGGCTAGTGAAAAGCAGAAACAAGCTATTTTAGCTGCGATCGCCACTTTGGAAGACCTTAATCCCACACCACTTCCTGTAGAAGCTAGTAGCTTACTTGATGGTAATTGGCGATTAATATATACCACAAGTAAGGCACTATTAAATCTGGATCGATTACCTTTCTTTAAACTCGGACAAATTTATCAGTATATCCGCGTAGAAAATACTAGCGTTTACAATATAGCCGAAGTATATGGCCTACCTTATCTTGAAGGATTGGTCAGTGTTGCTGCCAAATTTGAGCCACTCTCAGGTCGTCGCGTCCAAGTTAAATTTAATCGAAGTATCATTGGTTGGCAACGTCTATTAGGTTACAATTCCCCAGAAAATTTTATTCAAGAAATTGAAGCTGGTAGTAAATTTACGGCAATTGATACTGCGATTAACAGTGATAGACAACAAGGATGGTTGGATATCACTTATTTAGATAACGATCTCCGAATCGGTAGAGGTAATGAGGGGAGTTTATTTGTACTAAGCAAAGTGTGAGCGTTTCCTAAAGTTTTATGTGCGAACGAGACGAACTTAAGCGATAACGGGGCCTTTGTCAAGTAATATTTCACAGGTATTTATAAAAAGGGACTGGGGACTGGGGACTGGGGACTGGGGACTGGGATGATGAGGGAGATAAGGGGAACAAATAACGAACACCAATTACCAATTACCAATTACCAATTACCAATTACCAATTACCAATGCCCAATTCCCCATGCCCCATGCCCCAATAGGAAAAATAACTTAACAATGCTTCTTGCTACGTCCGTCAGGTTGTAGAGTGAAATCAATTAGCCTTCATACATTGGCGATTGATAACTAAAAGGGAAAAAACTCATGGTTCAACGTGGTTCTAAAGTACGTATTCTCAGACCAGAGTCCTACTGGTTTCAAGATGTAGGTACCGTAGCGTCTATTGACCAAAGCGGTATCAAGTATTCTGTGATTGTCCGTTTTGACAAGGTCAATTATTCAGGAATCAATACCAATAACTTTGCTGAAAGCGAATTATTGGAAATTGAAGCTCCAAAAGCAAAAGCAGGCAAGTAAGCGCCGAAGCTACAAGGGGATTCTTTAATGGGATGATGGAGAGGAGTTCTAGGGTCACAAGCCAACCCTGAGAACTTTGGAGGTAATTTACTACTTCCACACTCTCTACTCCCTATCCTCAACAAGCAAATAGCTTGCTTAACTCTGTTTGAATGCCTGAACTGCCTGAAGTTGAAACAGTCCGCAGGGGTCTTAATCAATTGACCCTGAATCAAGAAATCACGGGTGGTGATGTGTTGCTAGATCGCACCATTGCCTACCCGTTTTCTGTTGGTGAATTTATTGATGGCATTAAAGGGAGTGCTATTACCAGTTGGTATCGTCGTGGTAAATATCTCCTCGCCCAACTGACTCCCGATCCCCAAGCCTCAGCACAAGGAGAACACCCAAATTCTCCCTCATCTCCCCTCTCTCCCGCTTGGCTAGGGGCGCATTTGCGAATGACTGGTCAGTTACTATGGCTGCATCGAGATGAACCATTACATAAGCACACGCGAGTCAGATTATTTTTTGGGGATCAACAGGAATTGCGATTTGTCGATCAGCGTACTTTTGGTCAAATGTGGTGGGTGCCACCAAATGTAGCGGTAGAAAATATCATTACTGGGTTAGCAAAATTAGCAGTAGATCCGTTTTCACCAGAATTTACAGTTGAATATTTGGCGCAAAAACTCAAAAATCGCCGCCGTCCTATCAAGACTGCTTTATTAGATCAGTCAGTTGTCGCGGGCTTAGGTAACATTTATGCTGATGAGGCGCTTTTCAAGAGTGGGATTTTACCAGAAACCTTTTGTACCGATTTGCGCCGAGAGCAAATAGATCTGTTGCGAACTGCGATTATTCAAGTATTAGAAGCCAGTATCGCGGCTGGTGGTACAACTTTTAGCAATTTCCTCAATGTCAAAGGCGTTAATGGTAATTATGGCGGTGTGGCGTTAGTATACAACCGCACCGGAGAACCTTGTCGAGTTTGTGGTAATGTGATACAGCGAATTAAGTTAGCAGGGCGATCTAGTCATTTTTGCCCCGAATGTCAGCATTAGTTTAGCTAACTCTAATCATAGAAACATATAAATAGTAGGCTTGTATTTTTGAGTATTACTGCAAGCTAAGATCCTGTATAAAACAATTAACAAAACATTGAGGGAATCTCATGGCAGTTAAAAAAGGAGATATGGTTCGCGCTATCCGCGAAAAATTAGAAAATAGTTTAGAAGCACAAGCCAGTGATTCTCGCTTTCCGGCTTACTTGTTTGATAGCAAAGGCGAAATTGTAGATGTTAAAGGTGATTACGCCTTAGTGAAGTTTGGACTAGTTCCAACACCAAATATTTGGTTACGTTTGGATCAATTGGAAGAATTTAAATAAGGGAATAGGGCATGGTGAGACAGCGCTGCAGGAGGGTTTCCCTCCGCAGGCGACTGCGCTCGCGTAGCGTATCCGAAGGATTCACCCGAAGGGGGCATGGGGCATTGGGCATGGGGAAGAATTTACCAATGCTCAATACCCTAAGTGATGGGGAGAATAACCTTGTCCACCCACGGATATGAGTTTCCCGCCACTTTCAATGAATTTTATCGCCGCCTTCAATAACACCTAAGCTTCAGGGGTACGTTAAGTTTGTAGTAAAGGCTTGAATGCTGTTTTTAAGCACTCAAATGCTTACTACGACTTATTGTTTATACAAAATTGCACTACCTACCCCAGCTTATGTTTTATTCATCCGATCCCTCTATTGTTTGTAGTTTTCCTCGCGTCAGTATTATTGGCGCAGGTAGAGTTGGTAGTACCCTAGCCCAACGGATTGCTGAGAAAAATCTTGCAGATGTAGTTTTATTAGATATCGTCCCTGGAATGCCTCAAGGATTGGCTTTGGATTTGATGGAGTCTAGGGGCATTGAATTACATAATCGTCGGATTATTGGCACCAACGATTATATTGATACCGCAGGTTCGGAAATTGTGGTGATTACAGCCGGACTTCCCCGCAAACCAGGCATGACTAGGGATGACTTACTGATCATCAATGCCAAGATTGTAGTAGAAGCAGCCAAAAATGCGATCGCTCACTCTCCTAATGCTATTTTTATTGTCGTCACTAATCCTTTGGATGTGATGACTTATTTAGTTGGGCAAGCTACAGGCTTAACTCGCCCCAACCAGCAGGGATTTGTCGCTAAACATCGTGTTATGGGCATGGCTGGCGTTTTAGACTCAGCCCGCTTTGAAACCTTCATTGCGCTGGAATTAGGGGTTTTACCAGCTGATGTCAAAGCAATGGTATTAGGTAGCCACGGCGATTTAATGGTTCCCTTACCCCGTTATGCCAATGTTAATGGTGTTCCCATTACAGAATTATTAGATGCAGCCACCATAGAACGCTTAGTACAGAGAACCCGTAATGGTGGTGCAGAAATAGTGGAATTGATGCAAACAGGAGGCGCTTTTTTTGCTCCTGCCTCTGCTGTTAGCGTAATGGTAGAATCGATTTTGCTGAATCAGTCACGGTTGTTGCCCATAGCCGCATATCTTCAAGGTGAATATGGTTTAAACGACATTGTTATCGGCGTTCCCTGTCGCTTAAGTTGCGGCGGAATTGAGAGTGTTTTGGAATTAAATCTCACCGATGAAGAGAAATCTGCTTTACGTGTTTCTGCTCAATCAGTACGTTTAAATATTGACCAAGCACAGAAAATATTAGCAACAACCAGAATTTGAGCTTAATAGATATACTTTTGCCAACAAGTTGAGTAAAGCTCTTCAATCATTCTTGTAAGCTATTGCTAGCTCCTTCTCGAAAAAGATGTGGCAGAATACGTTCTCTTGGCAACAGTAAGTTATCAATCAGTTCTTCTCGGACATCTTTACTGGTATAGCTACCTGCTAAAATACAATCTAATAAAAGATTACTAAGATAGAGGTAGTTATCTAGAGCTTTAGCATCCTCTTCGGAGAATGAGACATTGTAACCAATATCTAGATTGTCAATCATCACTTTTTGTAATTCGTCTGCCCACTTTTGCCATTCTGATGGTGAATTAGCATGGCTGGAAGGTTGCCAATCTTGTAAAGCTTGCAAAGCATCTGCTAAATTAAAATCGCTATTATCTCTTGCAATATTTATTGTTTCTTGCAATTTTTCTTCTAAAGAAAAACTGTTATTTACACCTAAACGTTGCCGAATAAATTTACTAGCTTTGTAAATTTTCCAGCTTCTATTGTCTGCGCGAGCACAAGCAAAATTGTGAATAACTGATAAATTTCTGGCAATTATATTTTTGGGTTTAGTAGGTATAATTTTATTACGTTTTTCGTTAATCTGTCTAAGCTTCACAGATAAACTTTCAGCAATATTACGGTCAACATTTATCTCATTATCAATATATAAATCTGTATCTAAATCTATAGTTAAGTAAAAAGCTCTCCACGAACTAGATGAAACCTGCAATGAAGTCGTTAATTTATCTAGCCATTTCAGCATTTTTTGTAATTCATCACTCTTTACGAATTCATTTGCATATGAAAAAATTAATTTTATAAAATAATCAGCTTGTGAAAGCCCTGAAGCAATAATTATAAATATCTCTCGCCACTGATAATTTGTCGCATATTGTTTGATAATATTATTTAAAGGAATAGTGTCACGCTTTTCTAAAATATATTGTGCAGTAAAATATTCTTGGAAACTTAAATGTGAGAATGCATAAATACCTTTAGCTTGCTCAGACATAAGTCCATGATGAGTCTCAATGATTTTTAAAATATATTGACTATCATCATCTAAGTTTGTAGTTTTAAAACCTTCTATATTTTCAATAAATTTCCGAATTTGGGTTCCTAATTCCCACTTATGCCAGAAATACTTTTGTGGATTCTGAATAAAAGCATTATATGCAATTTCTCCTAACATATTAATTTTGTGCCAGCGAGAAAATTCATTATAAATTTTTTGTCGTTCTATATTTCTAGTAGCATCCCATTTTCGTAGTAGTACATCTGCAGCCTCTTGATATAGTGAGTATCTATTTATAGGTAAATCATAATTTTCTCCTGCAACGAGACATAATAATGTTAGTAACAAAGGATTTTTAGCTAATTCTTTGATAGAAGGGTTAGCTTCTAACTTAAGTATAAGATTTTCTATTTTATCTTGTTTTTGACTATTAATAAACCATCTTCTGATAAAGTCTTCTATTTCTTTATCATCAAAATCGGCTATCTCTACTTCTACAAAATCTTTAAAAACATATTCACAAGCACCATGACGGCAAGTAATCACTACATGATTTTTACTGTACTGAGCATTAAACTCATCAATACGTTTATATACATCATTAGTATGTTGAGCTAAAACTTCATCTAATCCATCTAGCAAAATCCAGCAGTTTCCTTGCTCCAAATTTTCCTTAATGAACTGCTCCAAATTATTGCTAATATTGTTGATATCAACATCAATACATTTAGCCACTTCTTGTATAAAAGCATCTATAAGGCTTGGATTATTTTTATCTTCTGCAAATTTTTTTAGTGAAATTAAAAATGGCAATAGTTTTTCGTCATCATTCTTCTGATTATTGAACTCCTGTAAAAAGTACATGGCTAGATATTTTAAAAAAGTAGTCTTACCTGCTCCTGCCATCCCCCATATCATTAACCTGTGGTGTTTTTTTACTACATCTATACCTGGCACTTCTTTTTGATATACTACCTGACCAAATCGATTACAATCTACACTACTATCTTCTAATTCACCGATTGATATAACTCGTCGTCCTTTAATACTTTCTACAATATTTACCTTGACAAATATCTCATCTAAATTAACAGGCTTCTCCATAGTTAATACTTTTACGCTGTTACATTCATTTCTGAGATAATTTAAGTACGATTCTAACCAGCTGCGTTTGACGTGTTTACTGACAGGTGCAAATTCTTTCACTGCTTTTTCATAACTTTCGCAGGATAGTAAAATATCACATAGATAATTAAGATTTGTCTCCTGGATCTTGGGAGTCGGCGAATTGTTAAAAAAATTACGAATGGTTCTTTCAGAGATTAAGTTATTACCATCAATATCGTGCTGAAATTGATAATTAAGTTTTGACATAAGCCTTTTTGGAGAACTGCCAAATTTTTGGCTATAAGCCTGTTTCAATCTATTGAAGACTTCTTGATTAACTTCAATTGCTGCCATTGTTAAACTCCTGGAAACCGCTTATAGGTTGATAACTGTGTTGCTATTCGGAAGCTCGCTCTATCCCTACAAGTAATCTAATCTTGAAACTGCTTATAGCTTGATAATTGTGTGGCTACATCACCATAAATTCATTATTAAAACAATTCGATAATTTGGTGAAAGCGTAACAAGCTACCAATCTTCTATGATAGAGCTAAAAATATAGTTTTATCTCAAATCGCCGTTGATTACTGCTAATTACCGCTTATTGCCGTTTAATGCTTTCAAATTTTTGGTTAAATATGTATTTGAATAAAAAACCCCAGCATTGTTGCTGGGGGTAGGAGTCTAAGATTTAGATAGAAATCCTGACTATTGACTTTTTGCTTTATCTTTACTGCCTTTCTGCTGTTTGGTAGAAACTAAAACCTGAATTAGTCCTGTCAATGCTCGTAATAGAATTGCTGTAGCAATCATCAAGCTGGCTATACTATTCGGGGGAAATTCTTCTGTAGGCTTGATATGTACAGGTGTTGAACCACAAGCATCTACTGAAATATTGCTATTAACTGACTGATCTGTGTTAGGCATTGTTCTTTCCTCTTCAAGATATTGGAGTCAAGACTCTAGAGCTAAAACCCAGAGAAAACCACACAGCATCAGATTTTAGTTTCATACTTTGGCAAGTATGATAATCTGAAAATTAGATAATAGTTTTATGTCGTGGTCTAGGTAGCCTCTGGGTTTGAATCTAGGCCATTTTTTTGACTACATATAATATGACAGAATAGAACGGCATTCTTGGGTTAAATTAAACGGCAATATAAGTGAAATTAGCGGAAATTAGGCGATATAAGATACTTAGTTCTCAGATGGTTTGACAAAGTTGTTTTGATAATCTAAAACCTTTACTAGTTGTGGTTAATCATGACAAACAACCTTCTGCCTAGAGACTGACAAGCATTAGCTACTTGATATCAAGCTAATTGAATACATAGACAAAAATGAATTATACGTACTAAGACTTTAGGTAGATAATCATATTCTTTTACTCCTTCAGCCTTGTATTAAAGGTAAATATTAATGGAGAATTGAACTGAAAAATTGCTGATTTATAAGTAAAAAATATTGCCTTAATCCCTAGTATCTAGCCACTTCTCATTAGTTATTGATATACGCAGTTAATGAAGGCTACTTGTACCAATTCTCCAAAACTAACTAAAAGCTCAACATGCGCTGATGCAAGGACAAAGAGAAGCGGAGATTGACGTTTAGTCAGATTTTAGAGAAATGGTATTGCACTACAGTAAACAAACTTAATTTAAGTATTATAAATTACTTAAATCTCTATTTCATCAATTGATTTGTTTCAAAGTGTCTCTAATTGTCAGTTGTTTCACAGATGTTGTACTCTCATGCTCTTGCTCCTCAAGATTGCCAAAATAATTTTGTGCTAAAAAATCTTCTCCACAACAACCTTCGTCCCAAGTATCACCTGCCTTATGTTTGCATACTTTTCTAGCCAGACTTTTATTTATAGGAGTTTGGCTCATGGTGATGTACCTCTGTTATATAGATATATCTCAATGCAAAAAGTATACATTTGAACGGCAATCAGCGGCAATCAGCGGCAATATAGCGATATCTTATAGCTATGTGCCCAGTCAGAAAAATTACAGATTACGCCTGTCATTTATTTATCAGTTACTAACATTGTGTTTTGTATAAATAAATTTCTAAATTAGTTTATAATCCTCAAAATAAATATATACTAGCCTTGATTTTGATTTATAAAATTTATGCATAATCAATCTGATATCGAGGCGAAGCTGTTAGTATTAATTTTGACAATTACTAAATTTTTATATTAAGAAATCAAATAAATAAAAAGCAGTAGCATTAATTGCCGCTGCTTTAGTTCAAAACAAGTTTAAGAATTGATCCCACTATTATCTGTTGTTAACGGTATTCTTCATCCGCAGGATCGCCGTAGGGATCTTCGCTAGCTGGGCGGACATCGCCGAAAACGTTCTGGTCTGCGGGGTCGCCGTAGGGGTCTTGGCTAGCAGGGATGGCGTTGCCGTAAACATCAGCGGGGTCACCATAAGGGTCTTGGCTGGCTGGGATGGCGTTACTGTAAACGTCCTGATCTGCGGGATCGCCATAGGGATCTTCGCTGGCTGGACGAACATCGCGATCGCGGTAATCTTCTTCAGCTTGATTATTGTTCCCTAAGAAAAAATCCTTCGCTTTGCGGAAAAAATCATCTACCATGATCTATCTCCTGATTAATTCGTGGTTTCCACGTGCGCGACAGGCGTTATCCTTCGGGAAGCCGCTGTTAATTGCACACACGTTTTATTTATCTATAATGCTGGAGCTTCAGTTGCACTGATCCCAGTTAAATCTCTACCTGTAGAGCGCCCGTTATAGCCTTGGTAGTCGCGGTATCTCTGCGCTTCCGATTCGGGGACTCGGATTCCTTCTGAGGGTGGAGTTACCCAGTGGGCGCGATGTTCAGCATCGCGGTAGTAGACACGCCCATTCTTAGAAAGGTAGTACTTACCTTGCGCTCCTTCTTGTGAAGCATTTTTATGCTGGTTGTAGAGGTAGTAAAGCGCTGCTGCTCCTGCCAAAATTGCTACTTTCTGTCCTGTACCTAGCCCTTTCTTAGCTTGGGTTTGGTTTGAGATGTTGCGATCGCTCACTGTTCTTCCAGCCGTATCATCAACTGGTGGGGAAACTGAAGCGTTGCGAGAACCGCCACAGCTAGTCAGCACGGGTACTATTAGTAATGCTGACAGACAAACCGCCAGCAGACGCGAAACCCATTTACGCTCTTTGTAAGTTGTGTTCATCGTTTTTTATGACCTGCATTTGCTCAAGCCGTGCTGTTGCAAAATACAGAATTAGAATTCCAAGTATTTTTTCTGAAATTGAAAAAATATTGGTAGCTCATTCACAACAGCACAAGTAAAGCGTTTCACTGTTATGGTGATGCAGATTTGCAAGTATTCCATCCCGCCTTTGAAATAAACCGCCTTCATCCCTAGGTAATATGTTGGGAATTAACCAACTAACTTTGCGTTGGGAGGAGCGATCGCTATTTTTAGCGCACAGATTTTATACCACTCACTGCCTATAAGCTGTAAAAATCTACAAATCTAATTTGTGTTTGTTTACTTACTAAGCATTATTACTTAATAAAAATTTTAGTATCTATTTTAATTTGACGAATGCAGGAATTATGCAAAACTTTTCAGCAATTTTTCCGTGCTTTCTAAGTAGGCAATGTAAAAAACTTAAAATTATCATGGTGTAAGCAAGTTAAATAGGCTACATCAAATGGGTACAAACAATAATAATTTCCAGGCTGCAAATCAAACTAAAACTCGTCTGCTGCTGGCTTTATGGGATTTAGGAGGGACGCAGCAAGAAGTAACAAAAGCTTTACTAGCTAAGAGAATTGTACCCAAGGGTAAGAAGGTAGCAGATTATCAAATCATATTTGAGGAATTGCAAAAACAAGGAGCGATCGCAATTTCCAAAAAGGGGTACTCTTTAGCATCTCCCAAGGGTTTAGAGGTATTGGGCGAGGGTTTGAAAGATAGCGATTTTAAGTTTGAAGGGACAATGGTTGCAACTTGGGCTGCAAATGCGTTGGTGCGGTGGATTAATCAGATAAATGTGGCAGTAGCTAGTACATCTGCATCAGTAAAAAGTAAAACGAGAGATGCGATCGCATCTTACGAAGAGTTCAAGCCAGTAGCCTTGGAAGTCTACGACAAGCTGAACCGAGACTATAACTTAGACGACCTAGTGCCAATTTACAGGATTAGAAGAGAAATAGGCGATCGCGTTAGCCGTACAGAGTTTAGCGAATGGCTACTAGAAATGCAAGCTAATGATATTTTCCAACTTCAAGGTGGAAGTATAGAAGATAGTGCACCAGACAAGATTGAAGATTCTATCACAACTAAAATCAGTGGATTGCGCTGTTATGCTAAACTGCTAAATTTTTAAATCTAAACAGTTAGTTTCGAAAGCTTTATTTGTTGCCCAATTTTTTATTATAGGTGCAAAAATGACTAGTACTCTCTCTTCAATTTCAGACATAAACAAAGCTATTACAAGTCACAACCCATTTGATAGATCATTAGTAGTTATAGCAATCCTAAATGAGTTGTGAAAAAAATGAACCATACATAAATATTTTGGGAAAATTAAAAACTTGATGATTAGTAACGAGTTCAAATAATCTCTTGACCTGAGAAAAGGATTTACATAAGTGGTAAAACTCTCGAATAAATTTTTTAGCGTACAACCAGATGTCTTCTACAGGATTTTGCGTTGGGTCATTGGGTGCAAATCTCATACAAGTAACTTTCCATTCATCTTCACTTAATCCTTGATTCAGATTATCTAAGTAAGCTTTAAATTCAGCAGAACGATGATAACTAGCTCCATCCCAAATTAAAGCAATACGGCTTTTTGGATACTGGGAAATTAAATATTGTACAAAAGCAATCGCGTTGCTAGAATCACCTTTTTTACAAGGCTTAATTAGAAACTCTTGTGTGTAATAATTTAGAGCGCCAAAATAGGTTTGTCTTTGTCGTTCATTGATCACTGGAACTTCAATCCGTTCTTTCGTATTTCCCCAAATATAACCACAAATATCTCCCCATAATAGGTGACATTCATCTTCAAAAAAAACTATGAGTTCCCCAGATACTATCTCACGCTCATGTGCCGTCAGCCATGCGGTTATTTCTAGTTTTTTTTTAGCTACTAGTTCTGCGTCTTTTTTAGGATTCTTTTTTTGTGTTTTTTTCCAACTTATATTAGCGTCTTTAAAGAGATCGTAATAGCTTTGATTTGACTCAAATACAACATCAAAATTATCTTCTACGTACTCCTTTAATTCTGATAAATGCCAATAGTTTTTCTGTTGAAGCCAGTTTAATACTACTTGTCTTTGTGCAGAGTCAAGATAACTTTTTGACCCTTTGTATTTTAGCCTCAATCCGGTTATACCCTGTTCTATAAATATATATTTCCATTTGTTTACAAAACCAACAGACACTCCGAGAATATTTCCAATCTTTGAATGTTTATAGTTTTGCATCACCATTTGTACTGCCAGTGCCCGTTTTAGTTCTCTGGAGTCTGAGGTAGCCTGAATGAACTCTATCAACTCTTCCATTTGTGCTGCCATGCACCCTATCAATGACTTCTAATGTTCACCATATCAACAACTGTGATTTTTCACAAATGATTTAGGATTGCTATAGAAGCCATGATATCTGGAATCAAAACTTCCCTGATGTATCTTCCATAAATGCTCATGCATCTGATGCCGTTTTTCAAGCAATAGAGAATATTCGTACAGAAAAACGTTCAGTTATTGGTATAACTATCAAAGCTGAGAAAGGCTTAGGAAAAAGCCACTTGATTAGCCGAATACGTTACCGTCTTCAATCTGAAGATGAAAGTTTCTTCATCTACATGAGTGAAGTAGATTATGGCGACTTAAACAAAATTCATTCTAAATTTCTAACAACATTAACATATAGTCTGAAACAGACTGGTAGCCAAGGTGTGATGCAATGGCAAGAATTGGCTACTGCTTTAGTTAATGAAGCATACAAGACAAATTATACACCTCAGCACTTAATAAAAAGATTTCCTGGGGTTTTAGCTCAAAATCCTAAAGTAGTTGATGCTTTGACTGCTAAAGTTCTTAAACTCAAGCCAAAAATTGATAATCCCTATGTGATTCAGGCTATTTTATGGACACTTTCGTTAGATAAAGTTTCATTTGCAACTAACTGGCTTTCTGGAAGAGATTTAGCACAATCACAGGCTGATGCAATGGGATTACCAAATAGCAGCCAAGATAGCCAGGAAGCTGAAGCATTTCAGATTATATGCCAAATTCTAGACTTAATTGGTGATTACAGAACAGTTACCATCTGCTTTGATGAATTGGAAAGTGTCAATTGTAATGATCAAGGTTTTACCAGAGCACAGGTTGTTGCTCTATTTGGAAAAGACCTATATAGCAAAATTAAACGTGGAGTTTTAATTTTTGCGATGTTTGATGAAACATGGTCACAACAAGTTAAAGTTTTACCACAGGCAGACTCAGTAATTCACAGAATTGGTGAAAAGAAATTTGACTTAAGGCATCTTAACAGCGATGACGTTGTAACTCTTGTTTCGTACTGGTTAAAAGAATTCTATGAAACAAATAATCTCACTCCTCCTCATCATGTCTATCCCTTTTCAGAAGATGAATTAAGAGAGCTTGGAAAAGAGAAACCAATAGTTAGGAAAGTTTTACAGTGGTGTTCAGATAACTGGCAAAATCCTGATGGTTTAAATAAAAAAATTCCTCCTCCATTGCATAAAGTAGAAACAGCATTTAATAAAGAACTGGCAGCGCTCGACCACACAATAGAAAATTACTTAGAAGAGAATAATACTATAGCTGATGCCTTGATTTTTAGTTTAATAGCTATTAAAGGCACAACTTTAGAACAAGTAAAAATTCAAGAAATTGAGAAGATTCAAGTTAAAAATGTAGACCAAGGTTACCTAAGTTTTAGAATTATTGGTAATGAAAACGGCAGAGTTGTTAAAATAGGATTAGCAGTTATTCAGGAATCTAGCGCGAGATTTGTGAGTGCTGCTTTGAAAAGATTGATCGACTATAACAAGTTTGATATTACTCGTGGTTGCTTAATTCGAGCTAAAGAAGTTAATCCAAACAGCAAAGGAAAAGAGTATTTAGACAAGCTTCTATCAAAAGAGTTAGGAGGAGAATTTATCAAACTTAATCACGATGATATTAAACCTCTACTAGCTATTTTATTTGTAAGCAAATCTGCTAAAGATTACGAAGTAGACGAAAGACAAATTCAAGAATTTATAGTTAAAAATAATATAGCAGTTAATAACTATCTAATTCGTGAGATTTTAAGCGATCCATCTGGACAAATGCCTAGCGGTTTAGTTGATGAGGAATCCTTTGATTTTATACAACCTGCACCACAAACAAAACCAACCGAAGATTTAAATGCAATGCTTGATAATTTACTTATAAAACTAAATTTATGAGTGATTCTACTTTAATTAATACGGCTTTATGTCTACCTTATTTAGATATTGAAGCTCTACTGCAAGGTCGAATGATTACAGCTATACCCCGGACTTTTATTCATCCGGGGCGTTCCTTTGCTCTCTGTGCTGTAGAAAGTTCAATCAACTTATTGTCTGATGAAGATTATTATCGCCAAAGTTTCTTGCAAACCGACATCATAAATTCTTTGTTGAATCAAGTTTCTAAAATAGCCTTAGTTAAAGCTTGGGCAAGATGTGAACTGTGCCAAGTTCTAAATAATGCTGAATCTTTAGCAGCTTTGTCAGAGCTAACTATTTGGAAAACAAAAGGTTTACAAGAAATACTCAAGCAACGTCAAAATATTTTTCTGGCATATCTGCAAGTATATAAGTTGGATAAATCAATTGAAATTGAAGTAAATTCAAACAGTCAATTTGCTGTATTATCACAACCTATTAATGGTGCTGAATCATCACTAGTATTAAGCGATCGCAACTTCGCTCAACGCAAACGCCAATTAGAACAGCTAGAACCCCCGCTGCATCCAGAATTGGAAGAATTGCAGAGTTCGCTCGCATCCCTAACCATTAGCCAACCGGAAGCGAAACAATTAGACGACGATATCAAAGTATTTTTGGGTTGGAGTCGTGACAAGCTAATTAAGCAACCCGATTCAAACTTAGCTTGGATAAATGATATTGCGAAATTGGGCGATCGCAGCATCGAAAAAGATGAGAAAAAAAGCAATTATCAAGCTGGTACAGATTTTGAAAACATCGCACGTCAAAGTCTAGAGTTTTTAGGCTTCAACGTTGAAAGTGCTTTCAAAGGTGGTGCTGGAGGCTTAGATTTATATTGTTCAAAACCTTACCCTATTGTTTGCGAGTGTAAAGCGGGTAAGCTTATTCCTAGCGGTACAGTTGAGGAATTAATTAAGCTAGGTGGAATGCATTTAGGTGCTGATCAATTTATTGATTCAGCAAAATTAGTAATTGGCCCAGGTAATCCATCTGCAGATCTACTAAAAGCCGCACAAAAATGGAAAGTAAGTATTATTAATGCTATGTCTCTACAAAAGCTAGTTGAATTCAAAGCAAAATATCCAGGTGGTATTAATTTGGTCGAGTTACAGAAATATCTAGAACCTGGGCAAATTGACTATAAAATTGATGAATATATTGATAAAGCTGAGAGACAAATTAAATTGCGATCACACATCGTTCAGCTTGTCAAAAATTATCTACAAAACTCAGGTATAGAATCTGCTGGGGTCGATAGTTTACATGGTGCGTATTTTGGCTCAAATCCACCACAGCCAGTAAAACCTCAAGAGATGCACGAAATTTTAATTGAACTATCGTCACCTTTAGCAGGTTACTTAGGACGAGAAAAAGGTAGTGATTGGAAAAGCGATCGCTTTTACTACCTACGCGACCTACCCCTGTAATTCTCTTACCTTTGCGCCCTTTGTGCCTTCGCGGTTCGTTTTAAAAAGAGCAAATATTTCTCAAAGTGCGTATATATAAAAATACCTCCATATTCTGGAGGTATTTCTTTATTTAGGGAAACTCCCTTTAACCTATGACAGCAGGTGCAAATCAAGAAATCATGTCAATTACCTAAAAGCCTTGATATACAATTTTTTTGACTTTTAAGTACAGACGCGATTAATCGCGTATCCGACTTTTGACTTCCGCACAACGGTGCTAATTTTTCCCTGCTAAGTTCAATACTTTCGCTGTCACTCCTAAGCTGTCTTCAAACAGTGACTCATGTCCCCAACGCTGTACCTGCTGGCTCAGCAAGGCTTCTGCTTTTTGTTCTGACAGTGAACTGACCTGTTGGAACAAACCTGCAGACTGCGCCCCACCGTGGGTTTCCATCCGCATACAACCGCCGGTTTCGGAACAAATCACTGTACCGCAGTCAGCTTGGGGATTAGTAGAACTCAAACGCAAGGCAATTAAATCACCTGCGACTTCACCCACATCAGCAACTGGAACCCCTGCTAATTCAGCTTCCACCTGCTTTTGGTCGTTGGTAACAAAGCGAATTTTACCTATCTCATAATCTCCGCTTTCTTTTTGATAGGAAACTGGCATCCATTGCAATCGACTAGCTAGCCAACCTAAAAACAGCAATGCTTGTGTGGGGTTGCCTTTTTCGTAGTCAATGTTAACTCGGTCAATTTCCTTCAACGCCGCACAACGATGAGGTGAGTCATAAGCTTGCGCTGTTAATTCTTGCCAAGCTGACAAACGCCGCCAGTTTAAATCCGCTAAAGGTACGCCTGTTTCTACCAATTCTTGCAGACTCAGTAAATCACTTTCTGGCTCGTTGAAATTACAAGAATCAACGATGACATTATTGCAGATTGCTGCCAGCTTCTTGAATAAAGAATTGTTGGGATCTGGTGTTGCTTTCCACCACAAAAATTTAGGTAAACCACCAATCAACAAAGCTGGAATCATCCCGCCTATCCGTTCCAAAGCGCTAGCAGTTCCAGACAAAGTGATATATTCGCAACAAATAAGTGTGCTTGAGGATTGCTTTTGAATTGGGCAATAAGCAGAAACTTGCGCTTTTACCCCTTCATCCTCTCCCGCAATGGGAAACAGGGCAATAATCCGGCATGGGTTGCGAATCGCAATTTCATCAGCAATTCTAGGGCTAGCTGTGTCTGCATAAGAAACAGCACCATCTCCAGCAGATCCACGCTGACCTTTGACTAATTGTTCGCGCAACACAGCCAGGGTTTCAGGGGTGGCGGTTCCGGTTTCTGGCAATTCAAATTTGCGCTGTACATCCCGCAGTGCTGCTTGGGTTTGAGGTCCTAAAATGCCATCAATCGGCCCATTGTAAAAACCTAAAGTTGCCAAAAGATACTGGGTTTCTTCTGGCTCGTAGACAACTAAAGTAAAAGTCGTGGCGCGAGTCGCCGCAGGTAGCGCACCATCATCACCAGCGATCCCGTAACTTTGCCAAATTTGATTTAATTCCGCTTCAATTTCTGTGAGCGAAATATCCTTTGGTGCTTGCAGTGAGAAAATCGTAGGAGCTTGAGAAGTCATAGTCAATTTTGTTGTTGGTCATTTGTTGTTTGTCATTTGTCCTTGGTCATTTGTCATTGAGGTTTTACTAATGACGAATGACTAATGACGAATGACTAATTTTTAGAGTCTGCGCCAGCGACGACCATCTTGATTAATCAAGAATTCCGCTTCTGCTGGTTCCCAAGTACCTGCTTCGTACCGAGGAATGGTATTTGGATCTGCGGGTGCATCCCAAACGGAAAGGGCTGGTGTCACTACCTGCCAAGCTGCTTCTACTTCATCTGCTCTGGTGAACAATGTTTGGTCGCCCATCATACAATCAAGGAATAAGCGATCGTAAGCATCAGAAGTAGCTTGAATACCAAAGGAACCATAGCTAAAGTCCATATCAACGGAACGGGTGCGGAATTCAGCCCCGGGCATTTTCACATCAAAACGCAGGGAAATTCCTTCGTTCGGTTGAATCCGCATGGCTAAAACATTGGCATTTCTTTGTTGTGCGGCGGATTGGAACATCCGAGAAGGCACATCCCGGAAGTGAATTGCAATCTCACTGACTTTTTTCGGCATCCGTTTGCCGGTACGCAGGTAGAAGGGTACGCCTTGCCAGCGCCAGTTATCGACTAAAAACTTCATTGCCACATAAGTGGGTGTTGTGGAGTTGGGATCTACCCCAGGTTCTTCTCTATACCCAGGCACAGGTTGACCTTTCATCCACCCAGCACTGTATTGTCCTCTAACTGCGGCACGAGATAAGTTATTTACTTCTGCCAAACGCGTAGCTTGTAGCACCTTAACTTTTTCTGTACGGATACTGTCAGCATCCATTGCGTTTGGTGCTTCCATCGCAGTTAAGCAATAGAGTTGCATCAAGTGGTTTTGCAACATATCCCGCAACGCCCCAGCTTTTTCATAGTAGCCAGCGCGGTCTTCCACTCCTACGGTTTCTGCCACGGTAATTTGCACGTGGTCAACAAATTGACGGTTCCACAAAGGTTCAAAAATCGCATTGGCAAAGCGAAATACCAATAAATTTTGAACAGTTTCTTTCCCTAAATAGTGGTCAATCCGATAAACTTGGTTTTCTTTGCAGTATTTCTGCACCACTTTATTGAGGCTTTTAGCAGAAGCTAAGTCTCTACCAAAGGGTTTTTCAATGACTAGACGGTGTTTGTAGGGATCGTCTAGCATTCCTGCTCCCCCTAGTTGCTTAATCGCTTCCGGAAAGAAGTTAGGAGCGACAGAAAGGTAGAACATCCGGTTTCCCCTTGTTCCCCGTTTCTCATCTAATTCGCTCAATAAATTTTTGAGTTTTTGGTAGCTTTCGGGGTTATCTATATCCCCTGGGCAATAGAACAGACCTTGAGAGAAATCTTGCCAGAGTTCTCCTAGTTCGACATCACTATGAGCCTCTTGCATCCCCTTCTGCATTTGTTCGCGGAAGTATTCATGGCTCCACTCACGACGCGCCACACCCACAATGGTGATTTCTGGGGGGATGCGCCGTTCCCGCCGCAATTTGAAAAGTGCGGGTACGAGTTTGCGCCAGGTAAGGTCACCGGAAGCGCCAAAAATAACTATAATCTGGGGTTCGGGCATCCCTTGCTGTTGCAGACCAACGCGCAGGGGATTTTCTAAGAGACTGACCATAGGAATTTGCAATTTGAGGTTTGAGATTTGGGATGTAGGAAGGGGAAAAGGGGAAGGGTGAGGGAGAAAAGGGGGATTGGTTAATCTTCCTTAACCCCCAATCCCTAGCCCCTAGTCCCTAGTCCCTATACTGGTGACAATAGCTTGACTTTGTCTTCTAAAGAGTTCATTAAGGACTGGAAAGGCTGAACAAATTTGTCAATTCCTTCAACCAAAAGTTCGTCCATCACAGTATCGATATTGATATTGATGTCCGGATCTTTGAGGTTGGCTATCAGGTTGTAAGCTTCTTCTATACCTGTTTCAATGCGATTAGCAACATCGCAGTGATCTGCACAAGCAGCAATTGTAGCTGGTGGGACGGTATTAACAGTGTCAGGCCCAATCAACTCATCGACATACATCACATCGCTGTAGTGAGGGTCTTTAGTGCTGGTGCTGGCCCAAAGTAAGCGTTGTACTTTAGCTCCTTTTGCGGCTAAAGCTTGCCAGCGATCGCTTCCAATAATCTTGGTGTATTCTTGATAAGCAATCTTAGCATTTGCGATCGCCACTTTCCCTTTCACAGCTTTCAGTTTTGCCTCGATGGCAATATCATCAACGCCTTTTTTCAACTTAGCATCAATCTTAGCGTCAATGTTGCTGTCAATGCGGCTGAGGAAGAAACTAGCGACGGAAGCTACGCGGCTAATGTCTTCACCTGCTGCAGACCGTTTTTCTAAGCCGCGAATATAAGCCCAAGCTGTATTGATATAGCTATCTACTGAGAATAGCAATGTGATGTTGACATTCATCCCCTCAGATATCACCTGTTCGACTGCTGGTAAACCAGCTTCTGTCCCAGGGATCTTAATCATCAAATTTTCCCGCGCAACTTCTTGGAAATAGCGACGGGCTTCTTTAATGGTGGCTTCAGTATCATGGGCAATGGTTGGCGGTACTTCTATACTCACATAACCATCTAGCCCATTTGATGCTTCATATACAGGGCGCAAAATATCACAAGCATTGCGGATATCTGCAAAAGCTAGAGATTCATAAATTTTGTATGTTGGTAAGCCAGCACGAACTCCTGCTTCTATATCGGCATCATAAATCACATTACCAGCGATCGCTTTTTCAAAAATCGCAGGGTTGGAGGTAATTCCACAAATCCCTTGATTTTCCACTAAGTTCTTGAGTTCGCCGGATTGGATAATGTCACGGCTCAAATTATCCATCCAGATACTTTGACCGTATTGTTTAATTTCCAATAAATGATTGGTTGCCATAGCTCTAGTTTGTTTCACTCCTGTAAAGATGTTTCTAAGTGAATTTGGCAAAACCCATCAAAGTTTGATGGTGACTTTTGCATTCTGGCGTTGCCAATCACTTATTGCATCGGCCACGTGAGATAATGTTTAATTCACTTGCCAAAAGTGCTATTCTGCATTCCCAATCGCCATAGTTAACTTTTATTTACTTTAGGCTGATGTTCGCAGTGTCTTTGTATAAGCTTCTAACTCCTCATGCAATAAAGTTAAAATCTCTAAAAAGCTGATGATGTCAGCTTTTTAACGTTTGACCTTTGAGTATTAGTGACCGTTTTGAATAAAAGACTCCACTTTAGCTACATCCTCTCTGCTACCAATAATTAGAGGTGTGCGCTGATGCAGTTTTTTCGGTACTACGTCCAAGATATCTACCAATCCTGTGGTCGCCCGACCGCCTGCTTGTTCAATCAAATAAGCTAGGGGAGCAGTTTCATACAGCAAGCGCAACTTACCTTCTGGTTTTTGAATTGTCCCTGGGTAGAGGAAAACTCCACCTTGAATCAACACTCGATGAATATCACTGACCATCGCCCCACTGTAGCGAGCAGTGTAGCCTTCTGTACGATGGACATAGCGGATATATTCCCGATAGGATTCTTCCCACTGCCAAAAATTCCCTTCATTCACGCTGTAGACTGCGCCGTGATTCGGAATGCGGATATTTTCTTCTGTGAGAATAAACTCACCTAAGCTGGGATCGAGGGTAAATGAGTGAACGCCCTTACCTATAGTATAGACAAGCATAGTGCTGGGGCCATAAAGGATGTATCCAGCCGCTATCTGATTGCGTCCATTGCTGAGTAGGTCTAATGCTTTGCCATCAGTATCATCGCCTTCTTGCCGCCTAATAGAAAAAATTGAACCTAAACTGAGATTAATATCAGTATTAGACGAGCCATCAATTGGGTCATAGAGCAAGGTATAGCGACCAATAGGGCAGTTTTCTGGGATATAGTAAGGCTTATCCATTTCCTCAGATGCTAGGCGACAAACTAAGCCGCTTTGCTTGAAAACTGCAATAAATACATCATTGGCATAGACATCCATCTTTTTGACGGACTCTCCCTGGACATTGACATCTCCAGTAAATCCCAAAACACCTTCCATCAATCCAGCATGGCTCATGTGACGAGCAATTAGTTTGCCTGCTAGAGCGATGCGATTCATCAGCGCGCTCAAATCTTGCGCCTCTGCTGCAAAACTTTGACATTGCTGTAAAACGTGACGGGATAACGTTGTACAATCACGATCTAAAGCCCTATCTCCACCGAATTTTTTAGACAAATCTAAAGATTCAGGTGCTTGAGCCATTTTGTTGTTCTCCCTAGGATTTTGTGTTCGTTCGGCTGATGCCGTTGATGGCAACTTATCTAGTCTCTGCCTCTATCTTAGAAAGGTAATTTGATAACCCATATCTGTTTTTAGATAAACTAAAGAAATGAAGATTTATTGGCTGTTACGCCTTAAGTAATAGATTTAAGCAAATATACTTAAATTATTTGGCAATTTTATCCTGTAGCTACATCCCATCTCAAAGTTTATGTAGCCTGCACAGCCATGTATTGATTTTGCTGAAAATGCGAAAAACCGACCAGAGATCGGAATCTGTTTAGCGATCGCAACTAGTCGGATCTAATTTTTAGATATTTATGTGAAGGAAAATTGCTTCTAGTAGATTTTACCTACTCAGGTATTGCGTAACTAGAAACCTATTTGCTATTATCGTATCTCATAGATTTTATATCTCTTGTTTTTTAGCCCAGCTATCTCGCCGATTATCTTCTCGTGGTTTAGCTTTATTGACTCTGAGTTGACGGCCCATCCATTCTGCACCATCTAATTCAGTAATAGCAGCATCCTCTTGGGCATCTTCAGTCATATCAACAAATGCAAAGCCCCGAAGTCTGCCAGTTTCTCGGTCTGTAGGTAGAACTACCCTTTTGACCTCGCCATAATCTGTAAAAACTGCTCTTAAATCCGCTTCGGTAGCGCGGTAGGAGAGATTTCCAACGTAAATAGTCATGTGGGATCACGTAAGTTTCAACAAGGAGCGATGAGTTCAGCTAAAAAACAGATATATATAACTTGCAACTCTGGCACAGTTTCCTCTGATTCACAGATGGCGAATGTTGTAGCGCTGGAACCCTAATTGTAGGGTGGTGTACAACTAGATGGGCCATGTGGCTGAACTTACTCATACGCTCATATAATAACTGATCGTGATATTTTTCAAAGTATGAGATTTTACAAACACTCATAACATAAAATTAATAGTTATTATATATTTTTCTAATTTTATCGTACGATAGTTAATTTTTATACTGAGTATATATAAGAGTTACCTAATAGTGAAGATTGTAAATTTGTCTAGTACATTGCTACGTAAGTCAACTAGCTAACAGCCTGGAGCTATAAACTTTTTGAATTTTGAATTTAGCACAGCGGTACTAGTAGTACACCACATTAAATTTGATTGATCTATCAAAGTGGTGGACTACTAGTTGCTAATCCTTAGCTTTGTTTTTCAAGCTGGATTTGCCTGATGCGGAGGTTTAATCAATCGTAATCTGTTGAGGCCCAGATGCTTTACCATTATGAGCGTCAGTTCCAGTTGGCGTGTAAGTGGTTGAGCCAGTTTGTTTATCTAGCCAGCTTTTCACGGGATCATCAGCAAGGTTAAGCCGAAACACACCTGAAAAAAACCCTCCCAAAAATGAGACTGGGTGCTGGGTAAGTTCTTTGAAAATAGGTGACAATTCATCAATGAACATTAAGAGTCTCCTGGTAATAGCCTTATAAAATTATTACTTCTTTATTGATCGTAACGTGGAAATCAAAATTAGATTATTAGTAGCCTAATATACAAAAATCCCAAATACGCAGATACCCGACTTAATTTAATAAGTCGGGTATCTAGATTTTTACTTCATCCTCATTTGCTTGTTATTGTGCCTTATGAGGTTGGTTGCTGTTCAGGGAACATACATTTATCAGAATCACAACCAGATGGGCCTGCTTCAGACAATTCACCTAAATCATAGCGACTTAGTACTGCACAGAAATCATCTGTAACTCTTCGTGCTTTGACTTCTTGACTCAATTGTTCGTAGGTGGATTTATCTATTGGTTCAAAAGGCAAACGAGGGAAGGATTGTAAATCATCAAACCGAGCTAAAAGCGCTGCAGAAATATATCCTTCATCATTCTGAATAGCTTCGTAAATGCGCTGTCCTAGAATCTCGACTTCATCAGAACGTAGTTCTAAAGTTGCAGAAGTATTATGAGTGACATAATGCTTCTGAACTTGCAGTACAAAATCTAATTGAGCTAACACAGAGAACTTAGAAACATCAATTTGATCAGCTCCAGGTAAATCGGCCCAAGGTACAGCTACAGGGATTTCTACTAACCATTCGCTGACACGAGGATCAAAGGGATCATTTAGCAAATGACCATTTTCATCTTTGTCAGATTGAGAGGGAATCACATTGTAACCGTAGTCAATACAAGCTAAGGCTACGGGGTCATTTTTGCGGAAAGTAATCCGGCGAATAAATCTTTGCGCTTTGGGGGGATGCCAACCCGAGCTAGCACCTGTTAATAGTGCTTTAGTTCCGCTAGGTTGGACAGTTGTACAGCGATTAGGACGTTTGAGATTATGGCGATCGCAGTAATCCCAAACTGCCCGATGTACAATATCCTTCCAGTAACTCAGGTATTCTGCTTCTTGGCGCTTAAATGCTAATCCTTGTTCCGTAGCGGGTCTTCCTGCTTCCCACCAACGCAACCAATCAACACCAAAAGCATGAACAAAGAAATCAAATAAGCCTGTAAAAGAAACCCCAACAATTGGGTCTAATTCCCGGCTTTTTTGATAGCGAGGTTCGAGGAATTTATGATTTAACAGTGAGGCTACAGAAAGCGCCCCAGCAGTGAAAGCTTCCTCTTGTTCTTTGTAATTTTTTGGGTCAAGTTGATTCAGGTGAATTTCTGACAAATTACAGTGAAAGTTACTACCAATAATTTCCATTTTTGTTAACCTAGAGGCTTTTTATCCTCTAGTTCTACAGGTTCTATATTCCCTGTAGCTCCGCGTACATTTTGTACGTATGACCGTAAATAATAGAGAAATTCCTTACGACTACAGGGTTTTCCTACAACAATTTGGCAGATAGTCCTGATATCCAAAATGTTGTACTCCTCTTGAATTAAATCCCACAAAGGCTGAAAAACTTCCTTCAGCTTATTGAGTTTTAAAGAATACAGTTTCTCAGAATTGTCTAATGCAAAAGTATAGGCTAGGGCTTGGATACCTGGATTTGTGATTGATGTTTTGCCATGTTGCGCTTGGACTGAGCAATGCTTTGAGCAAAAACGTCGTTGAGATACTTTATGCCGTATTACCTCAAAGTTTTTTTGGCAGAACTCACAAATTAAAGTATATCTAGGGGCAATTAGACCTGTTTTTTGCCCTTTTCGAGACTGGTGATAAGCTTTCCTTTTGGGACTATTGAGAAACTTCTCTTTAAATTCAGGATCTGCAAATCTGGCTATTGCCTGGGCACGAATTTTTGCTCTGGTTTCTTGAGTTTGATTAACACCATACATTGGGTTTTTATTCCCAAAGCTATTCATACCTCTGACTTTAGCAAGAGATTTCCATTCGTGTTTTAAGTGTTCAAATATAAAAGGAGTTGGTTTGATGAGTTGTCTTAAGTCTTTTTCTTGCAGAATGCTAACTTTTACATTGTACTCAGACTCAAAAAGCTGAACTTTTGGTAGGTCATACTGAAAGTTGAAAGCACCCTTGATTTCAACATATTCTCCTGTCTCCAGCAGAAAATCAGGTTTATACCTAACTCCGTTGGAGAGTGAATAGGTTTTGTGTTCATATGTCCAACCAATGTTCATATAGTCTAAATATCTTGCGTAAATGTATTCAAGACTAGACCGGAGACAATGCTCACCGTAAAAACCTGAGTAGCCGTAGAAAGTACTAGTCACACGTACCCCCACACTCTTGGAGAGGTTATATTCTAAAAAACAATTTTCATTGCAATCTAGTTTCACTCTCTACGCTGTACGGTGTCAACGGCTTTTTAGATCCATTGATTACCACGGGATTAGCATCTCAGCTTTCCCCGTATTTGCAGGGTTTTTTACGTGAGGCAAAACTACTTACCACACGGGTTTAAGCCAAACCGAGCTAAACGATGCTCTAATTCCTCAGCATCCATTTCTGGATAACGTTTTTGCAACCAATCTTTTGCTGTTCCCTGTTCGTAAGCCTTCAAGAAATCAACTTTCAATGCTGATGTTGGTAGTAAATCAATGTTAGATCTAGCTACAGCTTCTCCAGCCCATTGAATTGCGCCTTCACCGCTGTAATATTGTTTACGAACAGCATCAATAGATTCTTCTAATGTTGGCTTGCGATGAAACACTCTGGTATGGTTTGCCATCCGGAGAGCATCACGCTCTGGATCAATGCTCCAGTTACCTTCTGCATCTTGCTGCCATAAATTATCTTTGGCAGTAGCGCCTAGTTCATCGTCAGACTTGAACTGCCTCATGCCCGCACTTCTTCTAATGTTACCTGCAACAATTGTTACAGCAGCCTGATCGATTAATAGACAACACTCAACAGAATTTAATTGCCTTCCTAAAGCTTTATTTAGGATAGATGCACAATTTTGGTAAAGGACGGGCAATTTAACTGGATTAGCCACCCCACCAAAGCCATTTAAGGTTTCTCCAGCTTGGCGAACATCACTAATATCAACAAATACTTGAACTTCTCCACTAAATTTCTCATCTGTAGAAAGTTCTAATAAGGTTTGATAAGATTCCACCCAACCTTCACGGCTATCGCCAACGTAGATAGTAACTTGATTACCCTGTATAGAAATTTCCGTATACTCTCGACGCTGGTCTTTGGGAGTAGCACCAATTTCACCCTGAACTTTGACATTAAGGCGATTGCGGATTGGCGGTAACTGATTAATATATCTTGGTTCGATGATGGCTCCGGTACCACAGCCCATCATTGCTAAATCCATCATCAACCCAAAGGCTTTCCAGTCCTGTAGGTTGGTAGAAGTGCAATTGTAAGCCCCAGAAAAGTTTTTTGGCTTGGCTATCCAATCAGTACCACCAACCCATAACCAGCGTCCACTGGGTAGGGCTTTCATATTACGCTGCATCTTGTCTAAAATCTCGGCTTCTTCACGGCTGAGTTTCCCCAATTCCACTAAGCCAATTAGAGTGCGATCGCATACTTCATCCCAAGTTTCTCTCAAACCTGCCGGGCTGCGGCGGCTATAGGTTCTGAAAAACACAGGATTAGCTGCAGGAGCAGTTTCAGGAAACCTTGTACTCTGGCGTTTTCTTTCAAGCTCTCGAACCATAAATCCAGTCTTGTTGCGTGCTGACAGATTAAGACTATAGACTAAGTAGATTTAGGATGAAAGATTGCCAAAAGGGACAACTTGCGCTTACTTTACAACAGTACAAAATGCAACATCCAGCGATAATGTATAATATTGTTTCCGTTTTTCAGCGTAATGTCTCTTGCTCCTTGGCGAAGTGCGATCACTCATGCCCTCCATCAAAATCGCAGTCTGGCTTATGCCCGTTACGTGCAATTAGCAACAGTACGGGCAAATGGTACACCTGCCAATCGAACTATAGTTTTTCGTGGCTTTTTAGCAGATACCAACCAGCTAAAATTTATTACTGATTCTCGCAGTGAGAAAGCTGAACAGATACAGCAACAGTCTTGGGCAGAAGTCTGCTGGTACTTCCCCAATTCCAGAGAGCAATTTAGGATTACTGGTAGCTTAACCTTAGTCGAAAGCGATAATTCTCAACCAGAATTAGCATTAGCACGTATTTCTACTTGGAGAGAATTAAGCGATGCAGCGCGGATACAATTTGCTTGGCCTCATCCAGGTAAAGTAAGAAATAAAGATGAACAAGCTACCTTTTCTCCACCCCCACCAGATCCTAGTCAGCCTTTACCCAATTTTTGCTTACTCCTACTAGACCCTACACAAGTAGATCATTTAAAGTTACGCGGTGAACCACAAAATCGCTGGTTGTACCATCGCCATGACCAGCAAGAATGGTCTAGTGAAGAAATTAATCCGTAATTAAAAGGTAGGGGTACGAGAAGAAATAACTAATGACAAATGACCAATGACAATTGCTATATACCAGCACCATCTAAGAACTGCTGAATGGCTTTATCTCTGAGGTTACACCAAGCGGTTTCTTTGGTGTGTTCCTCTTCATTAACAGCTAAGTGACCTGCCAAAACAGGTATTTTCTCAGCAGATTGGTTACGCTGAAGAACTTGTATTTGTTCTTCTAATGCTTCAATTCGGTCTACTAAAGCACGAATGACTTCAGCTTCGGAGTCTGGTAAGTTGTTGTGTTCTAGAGGTGCAACCCGAACTCCAGAACGATAGATAATCCGGCCAGGTATACCCACAACAGTGCAATCAGAAGGGACATCACGTAGCACTACTGAACCAGCACCGATGCGAACATTATTACCAACTTGGATATTTCCTAGTACCTTTGCACCTGCACCAACTACCACGTTTTCGCCTAAAGTTGGATGGCGTTTGCCGCTTTCTTTACCAGTACCACCAAGGGTGACACCTTGATAAATTAGGGCATAGTCTCCCACGATCGCAGTTTCGCCAATTACTACACCCATACCGTGGTCAATAAACACGCCATGTCCAATGGTTGCACCTGGGTGAATTTCAATCCCTGTCAAAAACCGAGCCAAGTGAGATATTAAACGGGGAATGAAAGGAATACCAATAATATGCAGCCAGTGAGCCAGCCGATAAAATAGCAAAGCTTGCAAACCGGGGTAACAGAATAAAACTTCCAACCAGTTGCGAGCAGCTGGGTCACGTTCAAAGATGATGCTAAAGTCGGCACGCATTGTAGATAGCACGAGATAGTAACCTCGGAAAGCAAAACGAGCTACCTTCCCATATTATCTTTCTCGGTGTAACTCGTAACAAATTGGGTAGGAGTCAAGAGTCAAGAGTCAAAGGTCAAAGGTCAAGGGTTATTTCTTTCTTTTCTTTCCAATCCCCAGTCACCAGTCCCCAGTCCCCAATCCCCAATCCCTCTACGGCTGCTGCACTGTCAGAGTGTAGTTATGCTTGTCTCCCGAATTAAATGTACCTATCCAAATGCGATAGGTTCCGCTTTTGAAGTTGCGATCATCGATGCTGGCATCTTTACTTTTACCAGTATCATCGCCACAGCGAATTGTTGAGTCGTCTGGGCCTTGAATGAGCATAGTGGTGTCGTAACCGCCACTATTAACTAGGAATTTGAGGCGAGCAAAGTCTTTCTCTAAGGTAATGATGTGATCTGGCTGGGGATCTGCAAAACCGATACAGGCTTTTTTCTCGCGATCGCGGTTACTAATGGCAGATAGTGAGTAAGATCCGCCTGTGTATCCTTCCACAACTCCTTGCGCTGGATTAAAGCCTGCTGATAGCTTCAGTGTGCCAAAGTTTGCTGTCTGTGCTATTACGGGTTGCGCGACGATAGCAGCACCTAGAGCTAAAAGCCAGGCTAATTGAGATTTAATCCGGAGGCGAAAATCTTTCATAGTAGTCCTCCACCAAGCAATTTTATAAGTAACTATATATACTTATTGTAGTCATTTTTTGGGAACATTTCCGGAGTTGTGACACATTGAAATCTGCCACAATTCATGGCTAAAAAAAGCGCCTACAGTGTGTTTTTTTAAATGAAATTTAATGTAATTTTTAATAAAATTTAAAGTTTAATTTTTGGTTATATTTAAATTTTTAATGTAGTGACAGTTATTGAATTTTTTATTTTAGTAAAGACAAGAGTACATAAACTTTCTGTGTTGTTTCTGAAAAGTTTATAAAACTGTTAATTATGAGGGGTCAGAACCATCATGACATCAGTAATATTTTTCTAGAATTTGCGGAGATAAATTACAGCAGATGCGATGGAATTGAAAAAAGTAATGAGTAATAAGTAGTGAGTAATAAGTAAATTTCTTACTCATTACTCATGATGTACCTCACTTACTTCAAAAGGGCTGTAATAGTAAGCATGACCCAAACTTCCCACCAGATTAGTAGGTTGGGGAGCCAGTAAGGAAACCCAACAAGGAAAGTGAAGCTTTCAAAATCCATGTTGGGTTGCGCTGCGCTTAAACCAACCTACATCTGCTATCTCTGCTACTTGTGAGAAATGCAAGTTAAGCCAATACTGCTTGGTTAAGGATTTTCAACTCGGAATTTGGTTTGGGGAAAAGGTGTACCCCTGCGCTTAAGCAAGCTACGCGTAGCGTCTCCGCAGGAGAAAGGGTAAAGGTTAAAGGTTTTTTCTTGCCCCTTTTACCCTTCCCCTTTTCCCCTTAACCGACAAGTATTGCAAGTTAAGCAGGTTCAGCTAACAGGGGGTCAAGTTGACCTTTGGTATCTAACTCATAAAGGTCATCACAACCACCAATATGTTGAGTGTTGATAAAAATCTGTGGTACTGTACGCCGACCGTTAGCACGTTCTGCCATTTGACTTCTAGCAACTTCGTTGCCATCAATTTTGTATTCTTGGAATTGTACACCTTTCCACCACAGCAGCATTTTAGCGCGAATGCAATAAGGGCAAGTTTGCCAAGTATAAATTTCGACATTGGCTTTTACTCGCTCTGGGTGTCGATTTAAAAGCGGATTGAGAAAGTCCAGCATATTTTAAGAGATGGTAGATTTATCTGAATTTTCTCTAGCTTAAAACATGACAATTATTAATTCGTAGTTCGTAGTTCGTAATTCGTAATTCGTAATTCGTAATTGAAAAGTAGATGAGAGTTACAAATTACTAATTTTTGAAGCTATTGTAGGTTACCGCATTGGCGCAGGAACCCATTGTTGGAAACTTTCTAAATGATTCCAGTAAGCCATATAACCGATAAATGCCCAAATTAAGGCTGCGGCGATGAGAACGGCTGCACCAAGTAAGCGCCAAGTTCGGTTAGTTTTGAGGTAGAGAGTAGGTGCAGCAAAAACACCTCCTAAGCCTGTAAGGATAAAACCTATTCCTGAAATTAAAGGTTGTTTTGTCAGTCCCAAATTAATAATGCGGAAACCGATAACAACTGCAACTAACCCAGCAAAGAATGCGTAAATTGCAAGTGTGAGTAAATCCCATCCCAAAGCCAGCGCGATCGCAGCACCAATAAATAAAATTCCTAATAAAATTGTAGTTTCACCAAAAGCAATGTTAAAACTACCGCGAACGGGCCAAGTAAAGCTCATGTGTAACCCCGTAGTTAATGCGATCGCTCCTGTTACCCCAAAGCCAGGAATCCAATGTTTCTGATGATCGCTAACTATCCCCCGATAGACATAATCTGCTAGTAGAAATAATCCAGCTACCATATTGATTAACATCAGAGTGATGTAGTCAATAAACATGATTTATCTCCAGAGCGTTTACTAGAAAATACCTTTGAGTTGATGTTTTGTATATTGCTCTACAGATACAGTTTTCTATTTTGAGAATTTTTAGCGATTAGATATAAGTATAGTTAAGTAAGAAGTTGTTATAAATGAAACTTCAAAATTTAGTTAGCATTAAAAATTAACATAGAGCCTCATTAAGACTATTTTCCACGTGTATCCGCCCTTTGGTAGACTTGAAGACTGGAATAGCTAGAAAAAACGACGCGAAGTCAAGCAGTTGAGAGGGCGACTCTGTGGAAAATACACTTGGATTAGAGATTATTGAGGTAGTAGAGCAAGCCGCGATCGCATCCGCCAAGTGGATGGGTAAGGGCGAAAAGAACACTGCTGACCAAGTTGCAGTGGAAGCTATGCGGGAAAGAATGAACAAAATTTATATGCGTGGTCGCATTGTCATTGGCGAAGGCGAACGTGATGATGCTCCCATGTTATATATTGGGGAAGAGGTGGGTATCTGCGCCCGTCCAGATGCTAAGGACTTCTGTAACCCAGATGAATTGATTGAAATTGACATTGCCGTTGACCCATGTGAAGGTACGAACTTGGTAGCATACGGCCAACCAGGCTCAATGGCTGTATTGGCAATTTCAGAAAAAGGTGGCTTATTTGCTGCTCCTGACTTCTACATGAAGAAGTTAGCAGCACCACCAGCAGCTAAAGGCAAGGTGGACATTAACAAGTCAGCAACGGAAAACCTCAAAATTCTCTCCGAGTGTCTAGATCGTTCTATTGAAGAACTTGTGGTAGTTGTAATGAAGCGCGAACGCCACAACGATTTGATTAAAGAAATCCGCGATGCTGGGGCGAGAGTACAACTAATTTCCGATGGTGATGTGGGTGCAGCCATCTCTTGTGGTTTCGCTGGAACTAATATCCATGCGCTGATGGGTATTGGTGCAGCACCAGAAGGGGTAATTTCCGCCGCCGCTATGCGCGCTCTAGGTGGGCATTTCCAAGGTCAGTTGATTTATGACCCTGCAATCGTCAAAACAGGCTTAATTGGCGAAAGCAAAGAAGCTAACCTAGATCGTTTGAAATCCATGAATATCAACGACCCTGATAAGGTTTATGATGCTCATGAACTCGCATCTGGTGAAACTGTACTTTTTGCTGCTAGTGGTATTACCTCTGGAAATCTGATGCAAGGTGTACGCTTCTTCAAAGGTGGAGCCAGAACTCAAAGCCTAGTTATTTCCAATCAGTCAAACACCGCTCGGTTTGTGGATACCATCCACATGTTTGATCATCCTAAGACCGTACAATTGCGGTAAACAATTGTAGCGCGGAGTCACCGCAGTTGAGAGTGGCGGCTTTCGCCACTCTGACTGAATCGCTGAGGTATTGAGTACCCAGTAGTACTCCCAGACTATAGTCTCTTGATTATTCCTCAGCACTTTTTCAGTTAGGAGTTATGAATCCTATGAACTCCTAACTGACCAATCACCACTTACCAATCACCATTTAGCAATTACTAATTAGCAGATGAATATAGCAGTGGTGGGGTTAAGCCATAAAACAGCCCCAGTAGAAATCCGGGAAAAGCTGAGTATTCCAGAACCTCAAACAGAAAGCGCGATCGCTCAACTTACCAGCTTTCCCCATATTGACGAAGTTGCTATTCTCAGCACTTGTAACCGTCTGGAAATTTACATCGTCACTGGTGAAACCGAACATGGGATTCGGGAAGTAACTCAGTTTCTGGGCGAATACAGCAAATTACCTGTAACATCTTTACGGCAACATTTATTCATGTTGTTGCATGAAGATGCTGTGATGCATATTATGCGTGTAGCTGCTGGGTTAGACAGTCTCGTACTGGGAGAAGGGCAAATTCTCGCTCAGGTGAAGAATACCCACAAACTGGGACAACAATATAACGGTATAAAAACAATTCTCAATCGATTATTTAAACAAGCTTTAACAGCAGGTAAGCGAGTTCGTACTGAAACTAGCATTGGTACTGGCGCAGTTTCCATCAGTTCTGCAGCTGTGGAATTGGCGCACATGAAGGTAGAAAATTTAGCAGCTTGTCGAGTCGCTATTCTCGGTGCTGGTAAAATGTCTCGCTTGCTGGTACAACACCTCGTTTCTAAAGGCGCTGGGCAAATTAGTATTTTAAATCGCTCAAATCAACGAGCCGTAGAATTGGCTAAACTGTTCCCAGATCAGCCAATCGAAATTCATCCGCTATCAGAAATGATGGCAGTAATTGCCAACAGTCATTTAGTATTTACTAGTACTTCCGCTACAGACCCGATTTTGGATCGTGCGAAATTAGAAATGGTGTTAGAGCCTAACCAGTCTCTGATGCTATTTGATATTTCCGTGCCCCGCAACGTCCATTCTGACGTAAATGGGCTAGAAAATGTCCAGGCGTTTAACGTAGATGATTTGAAGGCTGTTGTGGCACAAAACTATGAAAGCCGTCGCAAGATGGCTCAAGAAGCTGAGAAAATCCTGGATGAGGAAGTAGAAGCTTTTGATATTTGGTGGCGCAGTTTAGAAACTGTCTCTACTATTAGCTGTCTGCGAAATAAAGTAGAAACCATCCGCGAACAGGAATTGGAAAAGGCTTTGTCGCGCTTGGGTTCGGAATTCGCAGAAAAGCATCAAGAAGTCATCGAAGCTTTAACGAGAGGCATCGTTAACAAAATTTTACACGATCCGATGGTGCAATTGCGAGCGCAGCAAGATGTAGAAGCTAGACGGCAATGTATGCAGACTCTGCAAATGTTATTTAACCTAGATGCAGAGGAACAGTTTAGCTAAGTCTACAGACATCATTGGTGCGTCAGGATTTGCTCCCACGCACCAGCAATGACTCCAGATTAGAACCTTTTGCTAGTAGTAGCTAGAGGCTTAAGGCTTTGTAGCTGTTGGGTTTGCTCTTCTAATCTTTCAGCGAGGCGATCGCATACTAACTCACATAATCGAAAGCATATAGGATCAGCGATTTCATAAATGACGCTGACACCTTCTGGTGTTCTTTTAACCATACCCGCCTGAGTCAAGACTTTTAGGTGCTTCGACACATTTGCCTGTCCGAGTCCAGTTAAGGCAATAATTTCCGTAACATTTTTAGCACCAGTTCTCAAACAACATAACACCTGTAACCGACTAACTTCAGACAAGACTTTAAAATAGTCAGCAACTGGGCTTAATGCCCCAGGAAAAACTTCTGACATAGAAAAGTAATAATACTTTATGGGTTTATTTATACTATTATACTATATGGTAATATAATATTTATGCTCATACCATATTAGGACTTACGCAAAAGTCACGGAATTACAGGATTACGAGCGTAGCGACGTAATCGCCTAAAATTATGGAATTGCTTCCCTAGACTACGTTACGGTCGTAATGACAAATTTTACTTGCGTAAGTCCTGTCATAGTATTAATTGAGACAGAGCAAGAATAATTGGTATGATAGTGGAACTGTCAAGAAAAGAAATTATTACAATTAAATAAGTCTTAAGGGACTCCAAGTAAAAAATATTCCATTGCTATTGTTCATTGTTGACCGCTGACTGTTAACTGTGAACCGTCAACATTCAACGACTTGAACGGAATAATTTATTTTTTGGAGTTCCCTAAGTTAAAGATTTTGGACTCGTAATTTAGTTTAGGGACTTCCAGAAAATAAATTATCCAATTTACTTAGATAATATTTTTATTTCTCCCCCTGCTCCCTGCTCCCTGCCCCCCTGCCTACTCAGCTACGGGATATTTTTTTAGTTGGAAGTCCCTTAGAAGGGTAAGGGGCAAAAGTTTTTATTTACCCTTTAAGTGTCCAACAAAAAAATGTTGAGTACGATAGGAATAAGTAGCAAAGTAAAATCTGCAAATTATCACTTGCTTCAAAAGAATTTAGTATAGTCAAACAATTATAGATGCTATATTTATGCAGTTAGAAACACAAAAGCGCTATTACACACCTGAAGAATATTTGGAAATTGAAGAAAAAGCAGAATATAAAAGCGAGTACCGGGATGGAGAAATTGTACCGATGACGGGTGGAACTACCAATCATAATAAAATTGCAGGCAACTTTTATGCTTATTTGAAGTTTGCTTTAAAAGGCAAAAATTATGATGTTTATATTGGTGATGTCCGTTTGTGGATACCCCGTTATCGGCAACATACATATCCAGATGTCATGGTAATCGAAGGAGAACCGATTTACACAGGAACTAGCACAACAACAGTAATGAATCCTTTATTAATTGCGGAAGTTCTCTCAAAATCTACCAAAAACTATGACCAAGGCGATAAATTTCTTTATTATCGCTCTATTCCAGAACTCCAAGAATATATTTTAATTGACCAATATCAGTATCATGTAATGCAATATGTAAAAACTGCCGCGAGTCAATGGTCATTTACAGAAATTGAAGGTGAATCTGCAACTTTATCACTGCAAACTGTGGATTTTAAAATTGAATTGCGAGACCTTTACGAGAAAGTTAATTTTGCAGAAAATGACGAAGATTAAGAAAATTTGTAATTAATAATTGATATTGCAACCTAAATTATTCAGGACTTACGCAACTGGCACAGTGATCCTCTGGCATAAGAGTCAAGAGTCAAGGGTCAAAAATTTAGGTTTTTTGGACTCTTGACATTTGACCCTGGACAAACCTCAACGAAAAAAATATGACACTTGCGTAAGTCCTATTATTATAAATAAAGACACAAACAATGTTGTGCCTTTATTAGGTGGCTGATTAAATTGAAAATTGCTGGAATAGAAAATACCTCACTACCAAACTTATAAATCCTTGTTCGGGGTACATGGATTTTTGGTAGTTATGATAGCCACTGTTTTAAATTGTTAATACTTGCGCTCAGAATAGCTTATAAGATAGGACGAGTTCTAGCTTTATAGTCCATTAAAGCGCCTTGACTAATTACAGTGCGTCCATTTCTTCTGCTAGTGGGAATTTGCCCTTTTTGCAAAGCCATATAGAGAGTACTTTGATCTACACCTAAAAACCTAGCAGCCTGTACAAATGAAGTACCTTGTTTAGGTATACTTCCGTTCCTTCTCTTTCGATTTGTGAATGATCTGAACATGGCGAAATGTGAAGAACTACTTAAGAAATCTCAACTTCTGACCGAACAAATCGCAGAATTAACAATAATTCACAATCACGACAAAACACCCCCCGCTTGTTTAGAGGGAGACAAGATAACCAATTCGATTTCTTTCTAATTAGATTGGAATCGAATTCGATTATAACAAATTATGAGGAAAGAACAGTTTCAAACCCTACTGCAATTTTTCAAAGCGTTGGCAGACGAGAGTCGATTAAAAATTGTAGGTATATTAGCAAACCAAGAGTGTAGTGTTGAAGAGCTAGCAGTGCTATTGCAACTTAAAGAACCGACGGTGTCACATCACCTGTCAAAACTCAAGGAATTAAATTTAGTAACTATGCGCCCAGAGGGTAACAGCCGCTTTTACCAGTTGGATAGCGAAGTTCTACAAAATCTCAGCCAAGAAATTTTCACCCCAGAGAAAATGGCTTCGTTAATAGAGGATGTGGATGTTGCAGCTTGGGAAAGCAAAGTCCTAAAGAACTATTTGGAGAGTGACAGCAAGAATATTGAGGAAGTACCACGCCTCAAAGAAATTCCCGCTAGCCGCAAAAAGCGCTTAGTCATTCTTAAGTGGCTGGCGAGTAAATTTGAAGAGGGGGTTCAGTATCCAGAACCCTTAGTGAATGAAACTCTTCAGCTTTACCATCCTGACTACGCTACCTTAAGGCGAGAGTTAGTTGGTTATAAGCTAATGACGCGAGAAGAAGGAGTTTATTGGCGGATATGAGGGATTGGGGATTGGGGACTGGGGATTGGGGACAAGGGGGAAGGGGGAAGGGGGAAAAGGGCAATAAATAACGAACACCAATTACCAATTACCTATGCCCAATGCCCAATGCCCCATGCCCAATTTATTATTTTCCTAAATACGCTTCGAGAACTTGGGGATTAGTTTGAATTTCTGCTGGTGTACCGTCGGCTAAATTTTGTCCTTCGGCAAGTACCCAAACACGATCGCACAAGGACATAATTACGTCCATGTTGTGTTCGATAATTAGAAATGTTAGGCCATCTTGGCGGTTCCAGTTGAGAATGCGATCGCAAATATCATCAATTAATCTGGGATTTACGCCGGCAGCTGGTTCATCCAATAAAATCAGCTTGGGATTTGTCATCAAGGCGCGTCCCATTTCTAGCAGCTTGCGTTGTCCCCCAGATAAACCACCTGCGTAGTCATGGGCTTTTTTGGCTAAACCGACGGACTCTAACAAAAACATTGCTTGTTCTTGTAGCTGCTTTTCTTCTTTGGCGACAACGTGGGGTTGTAATTGCACTTGCCAAAAATTTTCCCCGGTTTGTTTTTGCGCCGCTAGCAGCATATTTTCTAATACCGATAACCGCGAAAGAGTCCGGGCTACCTGAAAAGTGCGGACTACTCCCTGCTGGGCAATTTGGTATGGTTGCAGGTGATGAATCGGTTCACCGTCAAAAATCACTCGTCCTTTATCTGGGCGAATGAAATTAGATAGTAAGTTAAAAAAGGTGGTTTTACCAGCACCATTGGGGCCAATTAAGCCTGTAATACTGCCTTTGGCTACTTCGATATTGGCATTATTCACAGCTTTAATTCCACCAAAGCTTTTAGAAAGTCCAGTAGCCGCTAATAGGGGAAGTGGGGGTGATGGGTTATTTACCAAGGGTAAGTTCCTCCTTTTTCCCTAAGATACCTTGTGGCCGCCAAATCATTAGTACCATCAAAATTAAACCAATCACCATGATGCGGAATGCACCCAGACGGGCTTCGTCTAGGGGAATAATTTTCGGTAAAACTTCGCGGGTAATGGCATCGTAAGCAAAGTAAATCACCGTACCTAAAATTGTGCCGATATTATTCCCAGAACCGCCTAAAATTACCATAATCCAAGCGTCAAAAGTCAGCTGAGGTTGGAAATTATCGGGGTAAACAGCACTGAGTTGCCAAGCAAAGAAACCACCAGCAATCCCCGCGATCGCACCGCCTAACATTAGTGATTGTAGTTTATACCAAAAGACATTTTTTCCAAGCGCCTTGGGAATTTCCTCATCTTCGCGGATCGCTTTTAGTACTCTACCCCAAGGCGATCGCACTAACATTTCCAACCGCCAGAAAACGAATGCTAAGACTAACAGCGCCACCAACATTAAACCTGCTTTGGGGATGTAGTTATATAAACTGATGATGCCAGAAACATAAACAGCTATTGCCAGCAGCCCCAAGATTATCCCCACAACTAAACGTGATACAAATTCCTGTTTGTTGGTTTTGCGCGTTAATTTCTCAGTAGCACCAGACGCACGGGTATTGTTAATCCATCGCCACAATGAAAACGCAGTCACCGCTAAAAGCAGCGTTAGCAATCCCATCATCACAAATCTGAAAAATAAATTCGGCGTTTCCGAGAAAGGAATAGGGTAACTTTGTACACCAAATGCCCCAGATATCCAAGTATTGCCCACTGGTAAATCTTGGTTATTTACTACCAACCGAATTAGTTCGCCCACCCCAATGGTGACAATTCCTAGATAATCTTCCCGCAGGCGCAGAGTAGCAAACCCAATTACCAACCCCAACAACGCCGCCACAATCGCCCCAACAATAGCCGACACAAGTATAGGAACACCTTTGAGGCTTAATAATACTGTTGTATAAGCACCCAGGGTCATAAAAGCAATATGACCAAAATTAATTAACCCTGTAAAACCCCACTGCAAATTCAGTCCCAAACTAAACAATGCAAATGTGGCTGTAGAAATCGCTAAAAATATTAAATATTCAAACATAGGTATTTAGTCATTTGTCATTTGTCATTTGGTGTTTGGTGTTTGGTGTTTGTTCCCCATTACCCATTACCCATTACCCATTACCTATTACCCCATGCCCAATGCCCCATGCCCCATGCCCAATTCCCCATAGTTTATAACCATTGCTGAACAAATGGGCATACTATTGTGTGGTGAGGGCTAATAGGAGAGACATGAACTTGCTGCGAATGAGGATTCATCACTTAATCGAGCAGTTAGCGGATGAGGATCTGCCAAGTACTTGGACTGCTATCTATAATTTGCATTGTGACTGTTATATGCTCAAAGCGATAGAACAAGCCAAGCGATCGCAACAGCCGTGGGATATATTAACCCAAGAAGAAGCGATCAGACAGTTAATGTATTTTGGAAGTGAAACTTAAGTGATTCTGGAAGTACGCTATACCAGGTCATTTCTCGTAGACCTGAAAAGTTTAGAAACATCTGCTTATGAGCGGGTGTATAATTTTGTTTTTAGCGAGTTTGCTCACCATTGGCAGATGCGATCGCTCCCAGAATTCCGTCAGCTTGATGATGAGGGAATATTTCACCGCTTTACGATAGATGAATATTTAGTGGGCATAGAAGTGAGGGGTGAAATCGTCAAATTTTTGCGTGTCATCCCTATGCCAGATGTCTAAGGATAGAGCTTAGGTCAACACTTAAAACTGTATAAGGCAAAGCAGGGATCGCTATAGCCTTACATTAAACTGGTTTGTGAAAAACACGTTAAGTTGAGATTTCCCTTATGGATGCTAAAGCACTTTGGCAACGATACCAGGATTGGTTATATTTCCACGAGGGATTAGGGCTGTATCTTGATGTTAGTCGGATGCGGTTTGATGATGCCTTTGTGGAGTCGTTGCGGCCGAAGTTTGATCAGGCGTTTGCGGATATGGCGGAACTGGAAAAAGGTGCGATCGCTAATCCGGATGAAAATCGCATGGTTGGACATTACTGGTTGCGGAATCCCGATTTAGCACCAACTCCAGAACTCACTCAAGAAATTGTCCAAACCTTAGAACAAATCGAAGCCTTTGCAGAAAAAATCCAAACAGGTGCTATTCATCCTCCTAGAGCTAATCGTTTTACCGATGTCATCTCTATAGGTATAGGTGGTTCTGCGCTTGGCCCCGAATTTGTCGCTGAAGCCCTGTCCTCTGATTTCCCACCTCTGAAAATTCACTTTATCGATAATACCGATCCCGCAGGTATCGATCGCATTCTGACTCAGTTACGAAATAGCCTCGCTAGCACTTTAGTTTTGGTGATTTCCAAATCTGGAGGTACACCAGAACCACGTAACGGGATGATTGAAGTGAAAAAAGCCTATGCTGGGCAAAATTTGGACTTTGCTCAATATGCAGTCGCTATTACCAGTGCTGATAGTAACCTCGATAAAGTCGCAAAATCTGAAGGCTGGCTGGCAAGATTCCCCATGTATGATTGGGTGGGCGGACGCACCTCAGAAATGTCTGCTGTGGGTTTAGTACCAGCTGCATTGCAAGGGATTGATATTCGCGCCATGTTAGAAGGTGCGAAGGAAATGGATGATGCTACTCGTGTAGCAGATTTGAAAAATAACCCAGCAGCTTTACTGGCTTTGTCTTGGTACTATGCCGGTAATGGTAAGGGTGAAAAAGACATGGTAGTCTTGCCTTACAAAGATAGCTTGCTATTGTTCAGCCGCTATTTGCAACAGTTGGTTATGGAATCCTTGGGTAAAGAAAAAGACTTAGATGGTAACACCGTCTACCAAGGTATCGCTGTTTATGGTAATAAAGGCTCAACCGACCAACACGCCTATGTGCAACAGTTGCGCGAAGGTGTACCCAATTTCTTTGCTACCTTAATCGAAGTTTTAGAAGATCGTAAAAGTCCCTCTCCCGAAATTGATCCTGGTGTAACATCAGGCGATTACCTTTCTGGTTTTTTGTTAGGAACCAGACAAGCGCTGTATGAAAATCAGCGTGATTCCATCACAGTTACTATTCCCCAAGTCAATGGGCGTACTGTCGGGGCGTTAATTGCTTTATATGAACGTGCTGTTGGCTTGTATGCAAGCTTAGTCAACATCAACGCTTATCATCAACCAGGGGTTGAAGCTGGTAAAAAAGCCGCCGCCGCGATTCTTGACTTGCAAAAACGTGTCCTAGAAGTTCTGCAATCAGCAAAATCTGCTCTAACTCTCGATGAAATTGCCGAGAAAGCAGGTGCATCTCAAGAAATTGAGTCTATTTACAAAATTCTGCGTCATCTACACGCCAATCAACGAGGCGTAGTCTTTCAAGGTAATCTCGCACAACCCAGCAGTTTAAAAGTTTCTGTCAGCTAACGAAATATAGCTTACAAATCAATCAAACTATCTTTCCATATTGTTGAATTGACAACAATTTTTTATCGTTAAGCATCCTGGTGATTGAAGCGCAAACTTCTATTTCCAGGGTGCTTAACTGTATTTAAGTAGGGCTGTGAAATTAAAGATAGCTGATCATTGGTCATTGGTCATTGGCACTTCACAGTCAACAACAGTACATCAACTTGCTATATTACTATATAGTAGTATAATAAGAGAATAGAATGAGATTATAGTCTGTAGCATCAATTACCCATTTCTATTGTTATTTCGGTGTTTGTGAGCATAATGTCAGAAAATCTGACGTTTTGTTGTTTGAGCTATTCTTACATCTATTCTCATTTATGGAGTTAAAAAAATGACAAGTGAACGAAAACGCCTTTTGATTGTTGGTGGTGTTGCTGGTGGTGCTTCTTGTGCAGCAAGGGCGCGCCGTTTATCGGAAAATGCAGAAATTATTATGTTTGAAAGAGGTCAGTATGTCTCTTTTGCTAATTGTGGATTACCTTACTATGTTGGTGATGTGATTACTGATGAGCAAAAGCTGATCGTAGCGAATGCAGACTTATTCAAAGATAGGTTTAATATTGATGTGCGATTAGAAAATGAAGTACTAGACATAGATCAAGAAGCAGCCACCATTAAGGTAAAAAACAATAAAACAGGCGAAATTTACCAAGAATCTTACGATGCTTTAGTACTAGCACCCGGAGCAGCCTCAATTCGACCGCAACTAGCAGGAATTGACTTACCGGGAATTTTTGCTGTGCGAACTATTCCTGATAGCCGTCGGATTCGAGAATGGATTGAGCAAAAGCAAGTCAAGCGCGCTGTTGTTGTGGGTGGGGGATTTATTGGTTTAGAAATGACCGAAAATCTTCTCCATCGCGGCATAGCAGTCACTTTATTACAAAATCAATCTCAGGTGATGGCACCTTTAGATCCAGAAATGGCAGCGCCAATTCACGATCGCCTAGAAGCGCATGGTGTAAAGTTGCGTCTAGGGGATGGAGTCGTTGGATTTGAATCTAACCCTGATGGCACCATTAACGCGATCGCAGAATCTGGAGAAATCCACACCACTGATTTGGTAATTTTAGCAATTGGTGTTCGCCCAGAAACCACACTGGCTAAGGCTGCGGGGCTGGAAATTGGAGCGCGTGGAGGGATTCGCGTTAACGAACAGATGCAAACTAGCGATCGCCGCATTTGGGCTGTAGGGGATGCAGTGGAGGTACAAGACTTTGTCACTAAAGAATGGACTTTCATTCCTTTGGCAGGCCCAGCTAACCGTCAAGGGCGAATAGCGGCCAATGCAATTTTCGATAGAAATACTAATTTTAGAGGTGTACAAGGAACCTCAGTTTGTGGCTTGTTAGGATTAGCGATCGCTTCCACAGGTGCCAATGAGAAAACACTCAAGCGCTTAGGTTGGAGCTATGACAAAGTTTACCTACATCCTGGGCATCATGTTGGTTATTATCCCAACGCCAAGCCAATTAATATGAAACTACTGTTTTCTCCCGTCGATGGCAAAATTCTCGGAGCGCAAGCTGTGGGGGAAGATGGGGTAGAAAAGCGTATAGATGTGATCTCAATGGCAATTCAACTAGGAGCAACAGTCTATGACTTAGAAGAAGCCGAATTATGTTATGCTCCTCAGTTTGGTGCAGCTAAAGACCCAGTAAATGTAGCCGGGATGATTGCAGCTAACGATCTAAATCAAGATGCACCTTTGGCACATTGGGAATATTTACCAAAATTAAATGGCTTACTTTTAGATGTGCGTGGAGTGAATGAGTTTGCAGCAGGCCATGTAGAAGGAGCAATTAATATTCCCTTACCTGAATTGCGTCAACGCATGAGTGAACTACCAGCGGAAAAAGAGATTTGGGTTTATTGCCAAGTCGGACAAAGAGGTTATTACGCTACTCGTGCTTTAAGGCTCAATGGTTTTAATGCTTATAACCTCAGTGGCGGTTTTAAAACTTATCAGTCGGGCAAAAACTAATCAATTTAGAAATAGCTTCAGTGTAGGCTGATCCCAATTCAAATAATATTTGCAACAGATAAAGTCCATGTAGGGAACATCGACAATCTTGTGGTAAGTAGGTCGGCGAAATTAAAGATAACTGACTGAGGCTGTCATTCTTACAAAGTTCTGATGCCTGCGGCAAGCCGCTGCGCGTCTACGGAGGAAACCTCCGCTCAGACTTTGCGCTTTGTCCTTGGTCATTAGTCATTGGTAAGGATTTCAAGCCTGTTTACGTTTCTTAATATGGGTTGGTTTATTTCCACCGACTTACTTACATCAAATTATCTTACTGGTGCTGTGCCCTACTTATCTGTAAATACTAGTTACTCAACAAAAAAACCGAACAATAATTTTGGAGGGGGTTTGGGGGACGCAACCGTCACCCAATCGGGGGTTTGGGGGAGAATCCCCCAATTCTTCTGGCTTCTTTAATAAGTGACAAATCAATCCCTAATGAGCTTAACTGAACTGTATTAACTTATCTGTACTTAGCAACTGGCAATCTGCTGTAATTCCTGAGATAAAATCGGCGTTTCTCCCTGCTTTAAAGGAATTTCAATCCAGAATTCTGTTCCTTTACCCAGTACTGACTCACACCTTAAAATTCCCGCGTGCTTTTCTACAACAATCTGATAACTAATAGATAAGCCTAAGCCTGTACCTTTACCTACAGGCTTAGTTGTGAAAAATGGGTCAAAGAGTTTTGACTGTATATCTTTTGTGATTCCTGGCCCATTATCGGCAATTCTCACAATCACGCGATTATTATTCACAAGTTCAGTACGGATGATAATTTGTCCGCGATTGATTGGAGTATCTGATTGACAATGCTGATGATGGTAATTATCCAGAGCATCAATAGCATTATTAATAATATTCATAAATACCTGATTCATTTGACCGGGATAACACTCTACCAAAGGTAATTCACCATATTCTTTGATGATTTCAATGCCGATGGGATGCTCTGGCTTGGCTTTTATCCTGTTTTGTAAAATTAGTAGGGTACTATCAAGACCTTCATGAATATTTACTGCTTTCATCTCTGCTTCATCTAAGCGTGAAAAGTTGCGTAAGCTCAGCACAATTTCCCGAATGCGATTAGTACCAATTCTCATTGAAGAGAGTAGTTTTAATAAATCATTGGCAATAAACTCTAAATCAACTGTTTCACAAAATTCCTGAATTTCGGAAACAGGATGAGGATAATTTTTTTCATAAAGTTTAAGTAACTCTAGCAACTCTTGGACATATTCATCAGCGGGGGTAAGATTACCATGAATAAAATTAACTGGATTATTAATTTCATGGGCAATCCCTGCAACTAATTGTCCTAAACTAGACATTTTTTCTTGCTGAATAAGTTGTGCTTGAGTTTGTTGCAACTTATGCAAAGTTTCACTGAGTTTTTCGGCTTGCGCTTGCGCTGCTAAGGTAGCAGCACGACTTTGAGTATAAAGTTGTGCATGGTCAATGGCAATTCCTAATTGATCGGTGACAGCTTGTAGCAAGTTAATTTCAATATTTTCCCAAATACGTTCGCCGCTACAATGGCTACAAACAATTGCTCCTAATTCTCCTGTATTACTATTAACTGGTAGCAGTAATAAAGAAGTAATATTAAACTCATTTAAGAATTTTTGGATATGCCCTTCAGTTTGGCGATCGCTATCAATATTGTGAATACAAATTATTTCTTGGTTAAGTAAATGTTTTGCTAAAAAAGGATATGTTTTTATGGAAATTATGCCTAATATAGTAGTTAATTCAGGCTGATGTGCTTCATGAGTAATAGACAAACTGATTTGAGAAACCTCAGGTAAATAACGGATAAAGTAGCAACGGTCAATTTGTAATAAATTGCGAATTTCTCGCACAGCAGTTTCTAAAATAGTATCGAGTTCTAAGGAACTACGAATTTGGCTAGCCAGACCTAGCAGTAAAGCTTCCCGACGGCTGAGAAGCTGTGCTTTTGCCCAAATTCTATCAATAGCTACAGCAATATTATTAGCAATCCAATTGAGCATATTATGAGTAGGTTGGCTCAAAGACTCACAGCTAAATAAAGCCATAATTCCTACTAATTCTTCTTCCACTATTAATGGATATGCTGAAAAAAGTAAGCTTGATGATATATTGTCTAGATTGCCAATTTGGTAATTTGTTTGTAAGTCTTGATTTAATATTGCTTGATGATTTTGATTGATTGTGTCAATAACACTATTAACTAATAACGTTTGGTTAGGGAAATTTTGTAGGTTAGTTAAGACGCTACAGCTACTATCTGTACAAGTTACACCTGCTTGAAATTGAATATCTGTTGTCTGCCTTTCTCCAGTCCAAATTCCCACAAAAGCAACATTTAGATATTGCGATATTGTGTGTGTACACTGTTGAATAATGTTAGTCAGGGTACCACTTTGAGCTAATATTAAACTCACTTCTGCACTTAAAAGTGAAAGGTGCGATCGCTCTCGAATTGCTAACTCGGAAAATTTACGCTGGGTAATATCAGTACGAATCGCGACATATTTCTCCGGTCGTCCGTCTGCAGATAACTTTGGTACTATAGTTGTTTCTACCCAATAAAAAGTACCATCCTTGGCTTTATTTTTAATTTCTCCTTGCCAAATTTTCCCTTGAGAAATAGTTTCCCATAATTGCGCGAAAAATTCTTTGCTGTGATAACCAGAATTGATAATTCTGTGGTTCTTTCCTATCAGTTCTTCTCTGGAGTATTGAGAGGTTTTGCAAAATTTATCATTAACATAAGTTATCCTTCCCTGATTATCAGTAATTGCTACCAAAGAATGAGCATTTATAGCATATTTTAAGTTTTCTGAGTCTTGCAGAGAATTCCGGAGAGCCATTTCCTGCTCTTTAGTGGCAGTAATATCACGAGCTACGGCATAAATTAAGTTTTCACCGTGAAAAGTTGTAGAATTCCATGACAACCATTTATAAGAGCCATCTGCACAAAGATAGCGGTTTTCAAAGCGAATTGCATCTACTCCTGTTGTTAATTTTTGTGCTTCTAAAATCGTTGATTCACGGTCTTCTGGATGTACAAAATCAATAAATGGTTTATCAAATAGCTCTTGATTTGACCAGCCTAAAGTTTTACTCCAAGCTGGGTTAATATGTTTGAAATAACCATCAAAACCAGCAATACAAAGTAAGTCTAGGGAAAGAGAGAAAAATCGCGAATATTTAGCTGCCGACTCTACATCTTCTAATTGAAATGGCTGTTGCATATACCAAGAGCTTGTAAATTTTGAAAGTTTTAATAGGTGTAGATTTAGTACACTTTCACAATTTCACAAGTCATGCCAATTACCTACTAAATTCAGCCAAAAAATTTAGCTTTCACCTAGTAAGCACTTTAGTGCTTTGGAAAAGGCTGATCTGCTTCCCAGTTAAGCTTTAACCAAAATTTCTACTTACCCAGTCTTCTGTTAGATTTAGATTTCCCGAAAAGACTATAAAGCAAACGTGAATTTCACAAAATTTAAATAAGAAATGTTAAGGCGAAATGCCAGTGCAATAATAGCCTATATAGATTAGTAGATTGGGTTTCAATACTTGTCGGTTAAGAGGAAAAAGGAGAATGGGAAAAGGGACAGAAAAAACCTTAACCAATTTTGTGTTCAAAACGCTTAAACGAGTAGTAGTGGATTGAGTTTCCTGTCGCCAACCAACACCGAAATATAGTTAAGCTTTCAAGATTCATGTTAGGTTGTGCTGCGCTTAAACCAACATATATCTGCTATCTCTGCTGCTGATGAAAAATGCAGGTTTTACTCTTGATTGAGAGTAGCTGCCATTCTTTGCAGCTTTCTCCCTACTTCTTCCATGATGTAAAAGAAGGTGAAAAACCGCAATAACTCATCAATGGGATAATCTGAATGTTGTGTTGTTTGCAAATGATTGAATTGCTCTGTGGCATTTGTCAATGCAACTTCCATCTCTGAAATAGATAATTGTGGCTGATGAGATTTCACCGCTGTTGCTAGTACGAGCATGACATTTTGAGTTTCTTGCGCCAAGGGAGTCAGTTGAGGTGAAAGCATTTGCCAAAATGTATCCTGTTGTCTGGCGAGTACAGTATGTTCCATTGTGAGAATATGCTCCCAAATTCGCCGGATGAGAAATTCCCAAGCTGGATTTACTCGCATTTCTGGCGGTTCATTGCTCAAACCTTGTCTAACTTCTTTCCAAAGTTCCCGTCCTTGACCAAAAGAACGAATAATACTAATTTTTAAAGCATCTGCATAAGGGCGATCGTAGTTTCCTGTAAAGGCGCAATTAACTACTAATCGGTAAAACTTTTCTAAATCTACCAAGGTTTGAAATAAACATTCTCGCAACTGTACACCAGCTGCTGCTGGAAAAATAAACTTATTTACCAACAGCGCCACACCAATACCTAACAAGGTTTCTAGTAACCTACCCCAGGCGTACAACCAAGGCGAATGATTGTAACTTAAGATGACGATCGCAGATACATACCCCGCCAACTTTGCAGCTTCGTTGAATTTTCCACAAGAAGTAGTAAAGATGGTAATAAAGACACACAATCCTAACGACCAGGGATGAGTACCTAATGTAACAGCAAAAACGGCTCCAGATAAAGCACCAATAATGGTTCCGATTAAACGCTGTATCCCTAATGTTAAAGTGCTGCCATGAGTTGATGACATGACAATAATCGCCGCAATCACCGCATAAAACGGATATTCCCAGCGCAACCCTTGAGCAATCACTAAAGAAATTGTGGCTGCGATCGCCATTTTTCCTGCCATCTTCGCCAACTGTAGCCATGAAATCGCCTGGGGGGAAAACATCCAGTTTTTGATATGAGCGATCGCATTTCTGAGGCGCGATCGCTTGGCTGGGTTATTTGAGCGTGACAAGCTACGAGATGATTTTGCCATGCTTGAAATAATTCGTAATTCTTAATTTGTAGTTCGTAATTAATGCTACTTGAGATACTTCAACAAATTTAATTACACATCCTTTTCTCGATGAGACTTCCAGACATTAAATTATCCAAATTTCCGAGAGAAAATATTTTCTTTATCCCCCCTCCTCCCTTGCCAAAAAAGCGATAGTATATTTTTTTAGTTGGGAGTCCCTGTTCCCTTTTCTAAAAACTAGTAGTTTATGTCATTAATTTTGATGGGTGAACTCATTCTTCATTTCTCTTCCTTTGTGTACTTCGCGCCTTTGCGGTTCGTTCCTCAACCCCTCAGAACTTATGGGACAGACCACTAGCTACACTGTTTCGCGGAAGCAGGGTTTACAAAATCATGTAAATCTGCGTCCCAAATACTGATGTAAATAAAATCACAGTCTTGCCGTACAATCTGACCCTTGACTCCACCTTGGCTAAATGTAAAATTATCAGACTGACGGCTTTGTATTTGTTGTAATCCCTGTTTAATTTCTGCTGTAGCTTGACCGCCTAACATTCCATTTAAAGTATTCTGCATGACTTGGGGGTCTACCGATTGAGCAAAAGCTGCCTCAGTTTGGCGCAGTGCTCCGGTTTTGCGGTCGAATAAGTAGCCTAAGTCAATTTGGTCTGGGACTACGTTATAGGTGACAGCGCGAGTATTGCGCCATACTCCTCTTAAATCTTTCTTTTTACCAAGAGTAGCTTCTACGCTGCTTCTAGAAGTACCTGTAGGAAATGCTGGAATGCTTTGGCTAACATTGCTACTAGCCGATTTTCGAGGCTCATCATTATTTTTTGGTGTGGAACGCGCCTCTGGTGTAGCAACTACAGGCGGCGGATTTTCTGCTTTTGACTCTGGTGCAGTTGTGGCGACTGGTGCAGGAGTATCAGAATTTACAGGCTCTTGCTCTGGTGCTGATGTTGTGGTGTCTGGGGGATTGGATTCGACTCTGGGGTTGAGAGGGGGAATCGGTGCAGGAATAACTTCCACTGGTGATGGTGATGCACCGGGTGAAGTTGGCGTAGGGGTAGGGGTTTCGGTAAGTGGGGTAATGCTAGCAGAGGGTTCTGGCGAAGGAGTGGAATTTTGCACAATGGGCGTTTCCACTTCTGGTTGACGGGTAATATTAGAAATTATTAATCCACCAATCAAACCACCCACAACTAAACTGCCAACAATTGCAGCAGGTTTTTGCCAATTACTGGGAGCAATCGTTTGTGGTTGCGGTGCGTATAATGGCTGAGTTTTCCCAATAGATGCGTTAGCTGTGGTAGGCCGTCTAGTGACTGTGGCTGGTGCAATATAGCTAGCGGACTGCAAAGCATAGAGCATTTTACTAGCAGTGGTGTAGCGATCGCTAGCATTGGGTTTAATTGCTTGATCTAATACTGCTGCTAAACTAGGCGAAACATTAGGCGCATAATCTCGCCAGAGGATTTCCCCTGTTTGTTGGTTGGTTTCTAGTTCTTGGGGTTGTTTACCAGTTAATAAATAAATTGCCGTTAAACCTAAACCATAAATATCAGTAGCATACACTGGTCTTCCTAAAGCCTGTTCGCTAGACATATATCCTGGCGTACCAATTACCATTGAATTTGCATGAATTCCTGGGGAAGTCACTACAGAACGGATAGTTTCCTTAACCGCGCCAAAATCAATCAAAACTGGCTTGCTATCGGGAGAACGAACAATAATGTTATCCGGCTTGATATCCCGATGAATAATACCTTTGCTGTGGATATATTCTAATACTGGTAAAAGACTAAACAGAATTTCCCTCACAGCCGTTTCACTAACGTGATTATTAGCGGTAACAATATCTCTCAAGGTTTGACCATGAATCCATTCCTGAACGAGGTAAAATTGCCCATATTCCGAAAAATAGGCATAAAGTTCCGGAATTTGGTCACTATTTTTACCCAGGGACTCTAAAGTAGCGGCTTCTCGCTCAAACCGCTGTTGAATGATTTGGTAAGTTTGCGGATCATTACTGATGGGCTTTAGCTGTTTAATTACACAGCGACGGCGAGAAGGCATATGAGTATCCTCTGCCAGAAAGGTTTCGCCAAAACCACCCGCACCGAGTACCTGAATAACTTGATACCGATTGTTGAGAAGGGTTATTGTCATGCTCTTTAAAAGCGTGAATGCCTAGTTGCTGGTCGTTAGAGTTTGCCCTTTCCAATGTATACCAGATAGACTATGACAAAAATTTTATGACATTGACAATCAAATACAGCAAGTTGCAAGTTGGTGAGGTACGGCTATGCAATTTCAATGCTTAACAGCTTATTGGGTGGAAATAGTTTAATTGCAATGGCTTACTAATGATTGCAATTAAAACTAACCCCTATTAGGGATTAAAACGCTCTCATCATCTCTACTCGCTACTAACGTGCTAAATTTTTATTAAAACTAATACTTGGTGCTAAAAGAGTTCCTATCTTGATATCTGCTAAGATATCTGACTTTTCAATAAGTACAGCTAATATGTTTTATTACATTTACAAAAGTTAAAGTACTTGATTAACTTTTGTAAACAAGTGTAAATTACTCACATAGGCAAGAACACGCCTAATTCATACATATAACCGCAATCATAAAACCATGACAGCAACCTTACAACAGCGCTCTAGCGCTAACGTATGGGATCGCTTCTGCGAATGGATTACCAGCACCAATAACCGTTTATACATCGGTTGGTTCGGTGTCCTCATGATCCCAACCCTACTAGCTGCAACCGCTTGCTTCGTAATCGCCTTCATCGCTGCGCCTCCAGTAGACATCGATGGTATCCGTGAACCTGTTGCAGGTTCCTTACTCTACGGAAACAACATCATCTCTGGTGCAGTCGTTCCTTCTTCCAACGCTATTGGTTTGCACTTCTATCCCATCTGGGAAGCAGCTTCTCTTGATGAGTGGTTGTACAACGGCGGCCCTTACCAATTGGTAATTTTCCACTTCTTGACCGGCGTATTCTGCTACCTAGGTCGTGAGTGGGAATTGTCTTACCGCTTGGGTATGCGTCCTTGGATCTGCCTAGCATTCTCTGCACCAGTAGCAGCAGCAACCGCAGTATTCTTGATCTACCCCATTGGTCAAGGTTCATTCTCCGATGGTATGCCCTTGGGTATCTCTGGAACCTTCAACTTCATGATTGTGTTCCAAGCTGAGCACAACATCCTCATGCACCCCTTCCACATGTTAGGTGTGGCTGGTGTATTCGGTGGTTCTTTGTTCAGTGCAATGCACGGTTCTTTGGTAACCTCTTCTTTGGTTCGTGAAACCACCGAGAACGAATCTCAAAACTACGGTTACAAGTTCGGACAAGAGGAAGAAACCTACAACATCGTAGCTGCACACGGTTACTTTGGTCGCTTAATCTTCCAATACGCATCCTTCAACAACAGCCGTTCTTTACACTTCTTCTTGGCTGCATGGCCTGTAATCGGTATCTGGTTCACCGCGTTGGGCGTAAGCACAATGGCGTTCAACTTGAACGGTTTCAACTTCAACCAGTCTGTGATTGATTCCACAGGTCGTGTAGTTAACACCTGGGCCGATATCATCAACCGCGCTAACTTGGGTATGGAAGTAATGCACGAGCGTAACGCTCACAACTTCCCTCTAGACTTGGCTGCTGGTGAAGTTGCTCCTGTTGCTATGAGTGCTCCTGCTATCAACGGCTAATTTCTGAGCCATCAAGTAATAGCTTCTCTGTGAATTGAAAGCGCCCTCCCAATTGGGAGGGCGCTTTTTAGTATAAAAGTGACAAAACAGCGCTAAATCTCCAAAAGAAAAACGAAACCCAACAGCAAAGCGGTGTTGTTGGGTTTCGCTATTAGTTTCTTTTTTAAATTGGTATAAGAGATTTCCAGAAATTAAATTATTCAATCAGCAAGAGAGAAGATATTGAGTAAATTCTTTCTCTCCCTCTGCTCCCCTGCTAAACTTAGCGATCGCATATTTTTATATTAGGAAGTCCTGAAGCGACACATGAATAATATTCTAGAGGGCAAGGCACTGCCCATTGGTGTCAACTTAAGAAGATTTTGCCCAAATTTGTTGAGTGTAAGCGTCAATCTCACGATCACGCTTACGCCTAGTTTTGACTAATCCAAAGAGCTTTTGATGTTCAGCAAGATAGGTGACAGCATCAGTGGCATCGCCACGGAGAACAGCTTGGGAAAAATGGTATAGACTGCGAAAAACCATTTCTGTAGAAATTCGGTCTAAAGGTTGATTTAATGCGATTGCAACATCAAGACATAATTGATTGAGAACAGCGTAGAAAATCCAAGTGGCAAAAATTTGAATTTGCACACCATTGCGATCGCCAACCCAGATATAAGCCAGACCTAAAAGCCTTTTGGTCAGCAAAAATGCATCTTCAACACGCCAACGACGACGATATAACTCACAAACTTGCTGTGCAGATAAAATTTGCGGGTCAATCACATTAGTGAGATAGTAATACCAAGTTGAACCCCACAGTACAGAAACCAGACGTACCTGATGCAGACAAGGATTGGAGCGATATTCGCCCAGAGATATTACTTCATCACGGTAAAATTGGGCGCAGGTCACACAACGAATCACCTTGTAAGCAGTTTTTTCTCGTAATCTGGTGACAAAAAACTTATCAGATTCGGTGAATGCGTCGAACCAAGGAAATTTAAAAAATCCCAAATCAAAAATTAGCAATCCACCTGTTGGTAAGCGCTCGAGTAATTGCTCGCACCAAGTCTTATCATTGGCGTTACTATTTGTTGTATACCAGGTTGCGACTGGGCGATGGTGAAATGCTTCTACCACCATCATCATTTTACCAGCCAGTATTTTTTCCTTTTGTTGTAGTGCTTTGAGCTTTCTTCTCAATGCTTCTAAGGTGCTACCATCCGCAATCCAAATCGCTGGGAATCGATGACAGACTGCCTGCCAATTCTCTGGAATTGCTTGATTTTTTGGTTGATGATTAATTCTTTGGATTACTTGCTCAAAAACCTGTACAAATAATTCAATTGGTAATGTTCGCAATCTTTTTGACACTGCTTGGGCTGTTACTTCTATTCGTTCCACCCATAACAATCCCAATGCGTGATAATACCCTTTGAACTTCTCTTAAGCCAGGAATCTGCCGATATACTAAACTCACCACGATCGCCATCATCATCGGCAGTGTTAATATTCTGTCCCGGTATTTCTTGTTTTGTTCATTTTCATATAATCTCAAGGGTTTAAAGCTCACAGGAGATAACAATGAAAATATTTCTTTCTCGATTTCTTCTATTGGCGGCGCTGGTACATGCTTTTGCTGCCGCAAATCTGGGTTTCCTGTTCTCGCTGGTCTTTTTCTACTCATGATGTATCACTTAGAACATCAGAATTGATATTCTAAGATTACATCTTATGCTTCCTTTTAGCTTAAGTTGACACCAATGGGCACTGCCTTGCCCCTACAATCTGTCGCGTTATTTTTTCAAATTTGTATAAGACTCAACATTAACAAAAAGCCCCAGCTTGGTAGCTGAGGTTAGAGAGAGAAGTTTAAATGTGATGGAATATACCGATATCGAAATTAAAAAATTTTAGCTAACTGCAAAAGCAACCCACATAACAGCAGAAACAAACATAGTTGCAATTGCACCTTGGATCAGGTAGTTGCGTTGTTCCCAAATTGCTGGGTATTCAGCGCAGTATACCTGGGGTTCAGTTGGATAGTTGTTGAGAACGCCGTCTTCATTAATTGTGGTGTACATAGTTTTTTTATCGCTTGTTTATTAACTTATGTAAACTAATTTAACAAAATTGTTACAAACTGTCAACATGGCTTGACAAAATTTGGCTAACAGCGTTAATAAAAAACTCCACCCTCAAGAGGATGGAGTTTGCCGCCGCTTTCAATGAACCAATTTACTGGACATCACTGACAACCCATCTGCTATTTTGAGCATCCCATAATAGAGAAAAGCGCACGGAAGCTGGGGTTACTTTGCCGTTTTTCAAGTAAAATCGCAAACTTGCGTCTACTGTGGCTGTTTCTGCGTTCGCTTCCACTGAATTCACTTGTGTGACATCGACGCTTTGCACTCTACCTCCCCACCAATCTATATAGGAAAGATAACCATTAGGGTGGAGTTTGCGATTATTTTGTAAGCTGGGGGTTAGCAGATTCCAAGAAGTTTGAAATTTTCCTTGATTAATATTGGCGTAATAATTTTGAATCGCGACTTCTGGTGATGGGCGATCGCTTGTTGTTTCGCTGGTTGTTGGTGTTGCAGTTTCCTGGGGTTGATTGCCAATTGTATTAGATTCCGTGGCTGCAGGTGTTGATTCGCCTATGATTTGGGGTTGTTTGTTGTTGTGAAGCGCAAAAGCAATAATTATGGCAGCGCCAATCAAACCCCCGGCGATTAAACTGGCAATAAAGACTCCTCTTTGTCCATTGCTGGGATTGCTGGGATTCCCAGGTTGATAAGATGGCGGTGAATTAACAGGAATTGGATTTGGTTGATGAGATGCCCCAGGACTGACGGGGATTGTATATTGAGTAGGTGCTGGTGTGTTGGCTACTGGCGGTTGAACATAAGGATGAGTTGCTGCTGGTGTGTTGGCTACTGTTGGTGGGACATAAGGGACAGTTGGTGGAAAGGTATTTGCTCCAATTTGCAAGGCTTGGAGCATTTCTCTAGCTGTGGCGAAGCGATCGCGGGGATGATATGCGATCGCTTTATCAATCACTCCTGCAAATGTGGGACTGACGCTTAAAGCATGATGAGACCAAATAATTTCGCCGGTGCGCGGATCTGTCTCTAATTCTTGCGGTTGTTTCCCAGTCAGCAAGTAAATTGCTGTCATGCCTAAACTATATAGATCACTGGAAAACACTGGCCTACCCATTGCTTGCTCGCTGGGCATATATCCTGGTGTGCCAATCACAATCGAACTGGTAGGATTACCTTGAGAATTGAGTACTGTTCCCATTGTTTCCCGCACTGCACCAAAATCAATGAGTACAGGTTTGTTGTCTCGATAACGCAAAATAATGTTATCCGGCTTGATATCGCGGTGAATGATGCGCTTGGAGTGGATATACTCTAATACTGGTAATAAATTGACTAATATTTCCTTAACTGAACTTTCGCTGAGTAATCCCTGCTGTTGCAATTTCGCTGTGAGAGTCTGTCCTTCAATTAACTCTTGCACTACATAAAATTGCCCTTCTGACTGAAAATAAGCATATAAAGAGGGAATTTGGTCAGTAGCGCCACCCAAATCTTCTAAAATTGCTGCTTCTCTTTGAAAGCGTTCTCTTACCAGTTGATAAATCTGGGGGTTGTTTTGAATTGGTTTGAGTTGTTTAATCACACAGCGACGCTTGGATGGCATTTGGGTATCTTCTGCTAAAAAAGTCTCTCCAAATCCACCGCTTCCTAAAGTTTGAATCACTTGATAGCGATTGTTTAGCAGGGTTTGCATAAATTGGCGTGAGCCAGTCAAAGGGTGTTTGTTGTATACTTTACCTCGTTTCTGGTAATTGGTCATACTGTAAGTAACTTAAGTATTTCCAAGTAAAAAATATTCCCGCAGCGATTGTTAACTGTTGACTGGTAACTGTGAACCATCAACAGTCAAAAATGTGAACGGAAATAATTTGCGAGAGAAGATATTTTTATTTTTCCCCCTGCTCCCTGCCCCCTGCCCCTCTGCCTACACAGTGATAGTACATTTTTTTAGTTGGAAGTCCCTTACTTACACATCGCGCATTTGCTGAAAGTGTTTGGGAATTTGGTTAACAAAAGTTTTACCATCAATAGATTTTTTTAATTTTGTAAGCCAACTTCTGCCCAAACAACAGTTTTTTGATAGGAAGAAGTGGGATCAATAAAATAATCTAAGTTAAGAATAACTACTTTTTGTCCAGTGGCTAGTACACCTATCTGTTCTGCTAATTGATAATCAGGTTTTTGCGGTCTGTTTTGCCTAATATTGACTCCATTAATCACCGTCACTTGAGTTCCAACTTTAGGAACGACAGAGGGATAAATAGTCACAGGTTGAGATGTTTTAATTAAAGGTTCTCCAACTGTGGCAGTACCTAACGTATTATTGACAGCACCAAGTCTAATCCAACCACGATATAAAGGCTGACTCGTTGGAAATGTTGGAGGTTTAATGAACAACTTACTAGGTAGATTAACAGCGATCGCTGTTACACCAATTAAACTACAAACAATTAACAGAACTAGAAATATCGGTTTTTTTTCATTGTTTGTATTGGTAGGGTAAGATGATAGCCCAGGACTGATAGGAATTGTATTTTGAGGTGTGACGGGTGGCGGATTAACTATAGGTTGATGGACATAAGGGACTGTTGGTGAAAAGTTATTTGCCCCCATTTGCAAGGCTTGCAGCATTTCTCTCGCACTGCCATAACGATCGCGGGGATGATAAGCGATCGCTTTATCAATTACTGCTTTGAATTTCGGGCTGACACTTAAAGTATGATAAGACCAAGTAATTTCCTCTGTGCGCGGATCTGTTTTTAATTCTTGTGGTTGTTTCCCACTCAGCAAGTAAATTGCTGTCATACCCAAACTATATAAATCGCTGGCAAATACTGGCCTACCCATTGCTTGCTCACTTGACATATATCCTGGTGTGCCAATCACAATTGAACTTGTAGGTAGCCCTTGGGAATTGAGTGCTGTTCCCATTGTTTCCCGCACTGCACCAAAGTCAATCAGTACAGGTTTATAATCTCGCACGCGCAAAATAATATTATCCGGCTTGATATCGCGGTGAATAATTCCCTGGGAGTGGATATACTCTAATACTGGCAAGATATTGACTAATATTTCCCTGACTGCACTTTCGCTGAATAATCCCTGCTGTTGCAATTTGGCGGTGAGAGTCTGTCCTTCAATTAACTCTTGTACCAGATAAAATTGCCCAACTAATTCAAAGTAAGCATATAGCGTAGGAATCTGATCTGTTTGAGAACCTAAATTTTCTAAAATTGCTGCTTCTCTTTGAAACCGTTCTTGTACCAGCTGATAAATCTGGGGATTATTTTGAATTGGTTTGAGTTGTTTAATCACGCAGTGACGCTTGGAGGGCATTTGGGTATCTTCTGCCAGGAAAGTTTCCCCAAATCCACCGCCTCCTAAAGTTTGAAGCACTTCATAGCGATTATTTAGAAGCATTTTAAAAATAAGAATTAATAATGAATATAAGATTACTATTTCTATATAGTTATATAAGCTTTTTTTACATTTTTTAATTATTTATCGCTGACTTCTAGCATTAGCAAATACAGCAGTTGCATTTGCGGAACCTACATATCGCCAGTGCCAAGGTTCAAAACTTACACCTTGAGAATTGTTACGAGGAAAGGACAATTCAAAGCCAAATTCTTTAGCGTGGCTAGTCAACCAACGATAAGCTTCAGTTTTTTCAAATTCTAAAGTAATATCTTGTTTGGGGAATTTACCATCTGTTAAATCTAAAGCAAAACCTGTATGGTGTTCGCTGTATCCCGGTGGTGCGCTAATTTTTGCAGCTTCTTTCTCCGAACCACGGCGCTTAATTTGTTGTAGAAATAACTTTTGTTGTTGTTCAATAGTGCGAAAACCAGAAACAGGAATAATCCAAACTCCTACTTCTCTGGCTGCATAAGTCATTTTCATAAATGCTTGTACAGCTTCAATATTTAAAGATTCAAAGCGCTGATCTGTACCACTAGCATAACTACCAACCAATTTCATTTGATCGGGATCGGCTTGCGTATAGGGAAAATGCCCATAAGCTAGCTGATTAGAGTTAATTTTTTGATTACCTGAACTAGTTCTAGCTACTGTTAGAGGAGTAGAATTCGTCGGTAAAGCTGCTGTTGGTAGTACAGGTAAATCTGATTTTGTTTGTGATGTTGGTTGAGTAGTAACTACACTAGGTGTAGTGGGTGCAGTTGTAGCTTGAACTGCTGGATTTGATGCTGAAAATCGCATCATTAATGTCCCACAAATTACTATACTAAAGGCAACAATTGTGGCAATAATTAAGATGCGAGCCAGATAAGGTAATTTAGATAAAAATCTCATAATTATTTGGTAAGGATTTCAGTAGCAGATATTTTCCAGCGTTGGTCTACAAGTTCTAATTCATAGCGCACTGTTCTGGTTTTGAAGTCAGTTTCTTTAGGTAAGATATTGCCATTTCTATCAAAAAGCTTCCGGTCTTCAGTAACTTTTACTTGAATAATTGCTTCTTTTCCTTCAACGAAGAAATCATCTACGCTGTCAATTTGCTGTAAGCCATATTTGTAATAATGACCGTCTGTTTTGAGAGAATTAATTGAGCCATCATATCCCGCAACTTGTTCATATTGTTTACCCGTAGTTAATTCCTCAGCCGGCTGAGAATTGTAGGGAGGTGCAAACATGACTTTTTTTGCTTGTAGCCAATTATTAATTAAATTTTTGGCTTCGGCTTCTGTCAATACTTCGATTGTATCTGCAGGGTTTTCTGTTGTTTGAGGACTGGGAATTGGAGTATTTGTTTGAACAGGAATTACTGCTTTAGTAGTAGGTTTAACAACTGGTGTATCTGTGTTAGTTTTAGTTGAAGAATTACCTGATGATGTATCTGTATTATTTTTAGTTGAAGAGTTACCTGATGATACTTCTGTATCTGTGATTTGTGGAGAAACAGAAGGTGAACTAGAAGGAGATACACTAGCTACAGGTTGCGGTTGATTAGATAATTTTCCTTGCACTAACCATAAACCACCAACAACAACTATACCTATGGCACCACCAATAATTACACCTTGCTGCCAAGTTCCTAAACCTTGGCTAGTAGGTATGGGTGGATGGGGATAAGGCGAGGGGGGAGGAGTTGGCGGTTGATATTGCGGTGCTGGCGATGCGGCGACTGTTGGTATTTCTGCATAGCCAGAGGAAACTGGTGGAGTAGGTGTAGTGATGATTGTGGGCGCGATAATCGGTACAGTGGGTGCAGCCGGAGTCTGCAATGCTGCTAGCATATCTCTAGCACTGAGATAGCGATCGCGCGGTGATTGTTGTATTGCTTTATCCAAAACAGCCGCAAAATCTGCGCTGGTATTCGGGACAGCATTTCGCCACAAAATGTCCCCTGTACCATGATCTGTAGGAAATTCTGACGGTAACTTACCTGTCAGTAAATAAATAGCTGTCAGTGCTAAACTATACAAATCACTAGAAAAAACTGGTCTGCCTACTGATTGTTCCATTGGCATAAACCCTGGCGTACCAATGACAATTGACTGACTGGAGTTACCTGAAGCAGTCATAATTGTACCCATTGATACCTTAACTGCACCGAAGTCGATTAAAATTGGTTTGCTATCTGCAAACCGCAAAATTATATTATCTGGTTTAATATCTCGATGTACAATGCGCTTACTATGAACAAACTCTAGCACTGGTAAAATATTAATTAAAATATCCTTGACTGCACTTTCACTCAATAATCCTTGCTGTTTAATGATTTGAGTTAAAGTGTTGCCTTCAATATATTCTTGCACTAAATAAAATTGCCCACTTTCGACAAAATAAGCATACAACTTAGGAATTTGATTGCTGCGATCGCCTAATTCTTCTAAGATGGCTGCTTCCTGTTTAAATCGTTGCTGAATTAATTGGTAAACCTGCGGATTATTCGCTACAGGTTTCAGTTGCTTAATTACGCAACGGCGGCTAGAGGGCATTTGAGTATCTTCCGCCAAAAAAGTTTCCCCAAAACCGCCGCTACCAAGCACGCGTAGTACTTGATAACGATTATTCAATAATGTTAACGTCATAATATTTGGGCTGGTCAGTGTTTATGTATAATTTGTAATTAGCTTTTCAATATCATAAACTTTTGATATATTAATTGAATATATTCTCTTCAAATAAAATTAATTTTTGATAAGTAAATAAGTATTAGATTCAATCAGTTTAAGATTCATAGTAATTACAGAGCATAAACTACATCACACTTTTTGATGATGTTATCTGATGCTTAATGTTGGTGTTTGGTATTTCTTCAGAGTCAAGAGTCAAGAGTCAAAAGTCAAGAGTGATTTATCTTCCTACTTCCCCTTGTCCCCCAATACGCAGTCTCTAATCCCCAATCACCAGTCCCCAGTCCCGAAAGATTATGGTACAGCTACCGTCACAAAGTCAGACTGTTCTCAGCACCAATCCTTATTTAGAATTAAATAATCAAGGTGAGGTTTTATACTTTGAGCTAAAAAAGCCACAGCATATTTTGGGACGCGATCCCAATGTGGCTGATTTAGTTGTTCCCCAACATTGGAATGTTGTATCTCGGTTTCAAGCAGTATTACGACAGGATGGCGTTGACTACCGCATCTATGATGGTGACGGACAACAACCCAGTAGTAATAAGCTATATGTCAGTCACTCTCTAATTACCCCGATAGAAGGCTATTACTTAAACCACGGTGTGGAACTGCAAATTGCCCAAAACCCAAATCAATTAATTCAGGTAAGATATTTCAATCCCAGCAACGCACATTCAGTTACCACACCAACAACTTATACAATTCCGCTAAAACAGCGTTCGGTTTTATTAGGACGCGATCCTCAAGCTAACTTGCAGTTAGATACGCCAACGGTTTCCCGTCGCCACGCCACCATAGACACTGATAATCAAGGACGCTACATTCTGCGGGATTACAGTACTAACGGAGTTTTCGTTAACGGTAAACAAGTCACTGGTTCTGTGGTATTGACAAATGGGGCAAAAATCCGCATTGGCCCTTATACCTTAGTAGTACGGGATGATAATTTAGAAATTCTCGACCAAGGCGATCGCATTCGTCTAGAAGCACATGACTTAATTCTGGAAACTAAAGGTAAACGGCGACTTGATGATTTAACTTTTGCTATTGAACCAGGACAGTTTGTGGCTTTAGTTGGCGGTAGTGGTGCGGGGAAGTCAACTTTGATGCGGACATTGTTGGGGATTGAGAAAATTACTCAAGGTGTTGTGCAGATTAACGGCGTAGATTTGCAGAAAAACTTTAATTTGTACCGCACTCAAATTGGTTATGTTCCCCAAGATGATATTATTCACCGCGAATTGACCGTTGCAGAAGTGCTGACCTATGCAGCCAAGCTGCGTTTACCACCGGATAGTAATCTGGAATCTGTGGTAGAACAGGCTTTAGCAGCGATTAAAATGACACATCGCCGTCATGCTTTAATTAGTGATTTGAGTGGCGGACAACGCAAACGAGTTAGCATTGGCGTAGAATTGCTAGCCGATCCCAAATTGTTCTTTCTCGATGAACCCACCTCCGGACTCGATCCCGGCTTGGATAAACAGATGATGCAGCTATTAAAAGACTTAGCGCATCAAGGCGGGAGAACGATTATTTTAGTGACTCATGCGACAGCCAACATTACCGAATGCGATCGCATAGTGTTTCTCGGTTTGGGTGGGAGACTCTGCTATTTTGGTACACCTCAAGATGCATTACAGTTTTTTGGTGTTAACGACTTTGCAGACATTTATATCAAACTCGAGCAAGAGTTAGAAGTGGTTAAATATGCGCTGCAATTCCAGCAATCTAGCTATTATCAAAAATATATAGCTAGTCAAATCAGCTTTGGTAATCTCCAGTCAACTAAATCTTTTGCACCGACTCCCAAGCAAGTATCATTTTGGCAGCAGTGGCTGTTATTAACGCAACGTTACTGGCAATTAATTGTACGCGATCGCGTGAATTTGGGGTTAGCGCTGTTCACTGCACCCATCGGTATTGGCTTGATTATGTTAGCGCTGCGGGATAAAACCCCCTTTGTTGCAGGCGACGAAGCCGATCCCACCCTCGCATCACTAGCCTTGCAAGTATTATTTGTCTTTACTTGTGCGGCTTTATGGGTAGGACTTTCCAGTTCTCTGCAAGAAATTGTCAAAGAATCAGCAATTTATATCAGAGAACGCTTAGTTAATTTAGGATTATTAGCTTATTTAGCCTCCAAAGTCACAATTTTATCAGCTTTGGCAATTGTGCAAACTCTATTGATGGTAGCAGTTATTCTCTTAGGTTTTAAATCGCCCGACCCCGAAATCATTTCTTGGCCATTAGGATTAGGAATTACTACATTTCTCACCTTATTAGCAAGTTTCAGTTTAGGTTTGCTGGTATCGACAACTGTTAAAAATAGTAGCCAAGCAAATAGCGCTTTACCATTACTACTACTACCACAAATTATCTTTTCTGGAGTTTTATTTAAAACTGAAGGTGCTATCAATAAATTATTGTCGTGGCTGATGGTCAGTCGTTGGTCAGTGGGAGCTTATGGTACATTAGTTAACGTTAATAGCCTTGTACCATTACCAACCCAATTACCTGATGGCAGTACAATTCCCCAACCTTTTAAACCCTCAGCAGTTTACAATGCTACTTGGGAAAATTTAACCGAAAATTGGGGATTGTTATTATTACATACAGCCGTTTATTTACTACTTACATTTTTATTGCAAAAGCGGAAGGATATTTTTTAGTTTTGGTAATGGGTAATTGTTAATGGGTAATTGGTAATGGAAAACTATCACATGGAAAGTAATAAGCTGTTGTGCATTTAAATTGTGATAACAGCATCGCCTTTATTTTTGAGTTTTCGTCTCCATTTAATAATTAATACTAATTTTAAAAAAGAATGCGACAGATTGTAGGGGCAAGGCATTGCCCATTGGTGTCAACTTAAGAAGATTTTGCCCAAATTTGTTGAGTGTAAGCGTCAATCTCACGATGACGCTTACGCCTAGTTTTGACTAATCCAAAGAGCTTTTGATGTTCAGCAAGATAGGTGACAGCATCAGTGGCATCGCCACGGAGAACAGCTTGGGAAAAATGGTATAGACTGCGAAAAACCATTTCTGTAGAAATTCGGTCTAAAGGTTGATTTAATGCGATTGCAACATCAAGACATAATTGATTGAGAACAGCGTAGAAAATCCAAGTGGCAAAAATTTGAATTTGCACACCATTGCGATCGCCAACCCAGATATAAGCCAGACCTAAAAGCCTTTTGGTCAGCAAAAATGCATCTTCAACACGCCAACGACGACGATATAACTCACAAACTTGCTGTGCAGATAAAATTTGCGGGTCAATCACATTAGTGAGATAGTAATACCAAGTTGAACCCCACAGTACAGAAACCAGACGTACCTGATGCAGACAAGGATTGGAGCGATATTCGCCCAGAGATATTACTTCATCACGGTAAAATTGGGCGCAGGTCACACAACGAATCACCTTGTAAGCAGTTTTTTCTCGTAATCTGGTGACAAAAAACTTATCAGATTCGGTGAATGCGTCGAACCAAGGAAATTTAAAAAATCCCAAATCAAAAATTAGCAATCCACCTGTTGGTAAGCGCTCGAGTAATTGCTCGCACCAAGTCTTATCATTGGCGTTACTATTTGTTGTATACCAGGTTGCGACTGGGCGATGGTGAAATGCTTCTACCACCATCATCATTTTACCAGCCAGTATTTTTTCCTTTTGTTGTAGTGCTTTGAGCTTTCTTCTCAATGCTTCTAAGGTGCTACCATCCGCAATCCAAATCGCTGGGAATCGATGACAGACTGCCTGCCAATTCTCTGGAATTGCTTGATTTTTTGGTTGATGATTAATTCTTTGGATTACTTGCTCAAAAACCTGTACAAATAATTCAATTGGTAATGTTCGCAATCTTTTTGACACTGCTTGGGCTGTTACTTCTATTCGTTCCACCCATAACAATCCCAATGCGTGATAATACCCTTTGAACTTCTCTTAAGCCAGGAATCTGCCGATATACTAAACTCACCACGATCGCCATCATCATCGGCAGTGTTAATATTCTGTCCCGGTATTTCTTGTTTTGTTCATTTTCATATAATCTCAAGGGTTTAAAGCTCACAGGAGATAACAATGAAAATATTTCTTTCTCGATTTCTTCTATTGGCGGCGCTGGTACATGCTTTTGCTGCCGCAAATCTGGGTTTCCTGTTCTCGCTGGTCTTTTTCTACTCATGATGTATCACTTAGAACATCAGAATTGATATTCTAAGATTACATCTTATGCTTCCTTTTAGCTTAAGTTGACACCAATGGGCATTGCCTTGCCCTCTAGAATATATTGATGTGTCGCCAACATTATTTGAATTGGTATAACAATCACAATTGATAGTATTTAACTGGCAGATTTTAAAGCATCTAAAGCGAGATTTAATTGCAAGACATTGACCCCAGGCTCACCAAAGATTCCCAGAAACCGACCATCAGTGTTTTGATTAATTAAAGTTTCTAACTCTTGGGATGATATTCCTCGCGCTTTAACGACACGGGCAATTTGTGCTTTAGCGGCTTCCGGGGTAATGTGGGGGTCAAGGCTGGAACCAGAAGTGTAAACTAAATCTGCGGTGGGTTGGACATTCGCTTTTTTCAAACGGTTTAAATCACCTTCAACTCGTTTGCTGGGATCGGGATCGTCTTTACCTTTGATGCGTTCTAGTAAGGCGGAATTACTGGGAGCAAGGTTACTAGCACCAGAAACTCCTGTTTGTAAGACTTTAGCATCATCTTTTTTGGGGTCGGCGGTGCTGTAGCTAGTGGTGCTGGGGCGAGAGTTAAAATAGCGATCGCTACTAAATGGTTGTCCAATTAAGGCAGAACCGACAACTTGACCTTGGCTATCTTTGATTAAACTACCATTGGCTTGATAGGGAAATACAATCTGTCCCACAGCAATCATCATCAATGGATAGATAATTGCGCCAATAATCCAAAGTACAAAGGTAGAACGAATTGCTCTGCTGGCTTCTCTGGTAAAACTCATTAGAATTTCTCCGGTACAAACATCACAAAAAATAAATAAATAGAAAGGCTTAGGGTTACTAGTCCTAACAATCCTAAAGCCCAGGCTTGAGTGCGAGAAAATTCCTCACCTGTGGCTGCATACACAACAGGCGCAACCACAAGGTTGAAGCACATTCCCAGAAATATGGATAAGGGCAGTTTTTGTTTGCGCCAGTCTGAGAATATTTCGGTAATATCTGCAATTACTTGGGTATATTTTTGGAGGGATTTCATGATAATTGGTAATTTGTAATTAAGACAAAGGTAAAATTACATCGATGAGTTTAATGGCGATGAAAGGTGCAATAATTCCGCCCACACCATAAATAAAAATGTTGCGTTTTAAGAGTTGATCGGCTGTGAGAGGGCGAAACTTCACGCCTTTAAGAGCTAGGGGAATGAGTACAGGGATAATTAAAGCGTTATAAATCAAAGCTGAGATAATTGCCGATTGAGCACTTTTTAACGCCATAATATTCAATGCGCCAATTCCAGCCGCAGCAAAGATAGTGGGGATAATGGCGAAGTATTTAGCAATATCGTTGGCGATAGAGAAAGTGGTTAACGCCCCACGGGTAATGAGCAATTGTTTACCAATAGTCACCAAATCAATTAACTTGGTGGGGTCAGAATCTAAATCCACCATGTTTGCAGCTTCTTTGGCGGCTTGAGTTCCAGAGTTCATGGCTAACCCGACGTTAGCTTGCGCTAATGCAGGTGCATCGTTAGTACCATCCCCTGTCATTGCCACCAGCTTACCTTGAGACTGTTCGCCACGAATCACGCTAATCTTGTCTTCTGGTGTAGCTTCGGCGATGAAGTCGTCAACTCCGGCTTCTTGAGCAATTACACTAGCAGTAATGCGGTTGTCACCAGTCAGCATGATAGTTTTCACACCCATGCGCCGCAGTTGGTCAAACCTTTCTTTTAAGCCAGGTTTAACGATATCTTTGAGGTAGATTACGCCGAAAATTTGGTCATCTTGGCAGACTGCTAAGGGTGTACCACCTAAACGAGAAACTCGCTCGTAGGCTGCATCAACATCATCAGGAATGCGACCACCACGAGAACGGACAAAGCCTTTAATTGCATCGACTGCACCTTTACGGACTTCCTTCCCATTGGGTAAATTAGTCCCACTCATCCGGGTTTTGGCAGAAAATTCCACACCTTCGGCTTGTTTGGAGTCGAAATCAATCTTGACTCCCAAACCTTCGGCTAATTTAATAATTGATCTGCCTTCGGGTGTTTCATCAAATACACTAGCAGCTAAAGCAACCCTTGCCACATCTTCAAGAGTGTAACTATTTACAGGGATAAACTCATCAGCCATGCGGTTACCCAAGGTAATTGTACCTGTTTTATCTAACACTAAGGTGTTAATGTCACCGCAAGCTTCTACTGCGCGTCCAGAGGTAGCAATTACGTTAAATTGGGCAACTCTATCCATCCCAGCAATCCCGATCGCACTGAGTAAACCACCGATAGTTGTGGGTATTAAAGCTACCAACAAGGAAATTAAGATGGCAACGCTAGCACCTGCACGTAAACTGTTGCTGGCTTCCGCCCCAAATACAGTACTGATAAAGTTAGCAATGTAGTTGACAAAGGGCGGCATGGTTGCCACGACAATTAAGAAGACTTGGGTAAGTACAGCTAACAATACTGTTAAAGCAATCTCGTTCGGAGTTTTAGTTCTTTCAGCCCCTTCCACAAGCGAAATCATCCTGTCAATAAAGCCCTGACCGGGATCGGCGGTGATGCGAATTGTTAATTCATCTGAAAGTAAACGTGTACCTCCAGTTACAGAAGAGGCAATATCTGTACCCGGTTGCTTGAGTACAGGCGCAGATTCCCCCGTAATTGCCGACTCATCCACCGAACCGATACCTTGAATGACTTCGCCATCGGCAGGAATCATGTCATTGGCAATGACTTTCACTAAATCATTGCGGCGTAATTCCGTAGAATTAACTTGTTGAATCGTACCATCGGGAAGAACTTTCCGCGCGATCGTATCAGAACGTGTTGACCTTAAAGAATCTGCTTGGGCTTTACCTCTTCCTTCGGCAACAGCTTCCGCAAAGTTAGCAAACACCACTGTAAAAAACAGAATTAAAGTAATTAACCCGTTTAACAAGCGTTGCTGATTGACATCTACCTGTAAAGTACCGAATAAACTGGGATTCAGAGTCACTAAGAAAGTAACAATTGTCCCCACCCACACCACAAACATCACAGGATTCTTGACAGCAATTCGGGGATGCAGCTTCACAAATGATTCTTTAATTGCCCTTTGATAAAGCCCCCGCATATCTGCTTTAGGCGTGTGTCTGCGCGAGTCACGCGTTCCCTGGGGAACACGAGGCGGGCGAGGTGAAGGGGATGAGTCGATATTAGTTGTCATAAATTATGGGAACTGAGGAGATAAGGAAGACAACAGGAGTAGAAAAGAAACTGGTAAAACAAACTGTGTGATAAATTTATGAGGTCTTTTGCTGCCTTGAGGCTGATAGTTGAGTCTTAGAACCTGAACATTGAGCCTTTAAGCCTAAACGTTGAGCCTTAGAACCTGAACGTTGAGCCTTAGAGCCTGACAGTTGAGCCTTAGAACCTGACAGTTGAGCCTTAGAACCTGACAGTTGAGCCTTTGAACCTGAACGTTGAGCCTTTGAACCTGAACATTGAGCCTTAGAACCTGACAGTTGAGCCTTTGAACCTGAACATTGAGCCTTTGAGCCTGACGATTGAGCCTTGAAACCTGAAAGTTGCACCTTTGAGCTTGAAAGTTGCGGTTTTGAGCTTGAACATTGCGGCTTTGATGTCGGAAGTTGCACCTTTGAGCCTGAAAGTTACACCTTTAAAACCCATGCCCTATGCCCCATGCCCTATGCCCCATGCCCAATTCCCAATGCCCCATGCCCAATTCCTAATGCCCCAAATAAAAAGCTTCACCGATGGGGCCAAATGCTAAAACCGGAAAGAATGTCAGTGCGCCGAGGATTAAAATTACGCCTGCGGTTACGCCTGTAAATAGTCCGGTGTCAGTTCGTAATGTACCAACGTTGAAAGGAACTTGCTTTTTGCGGGACATACTATCTGCTAGCAACAGCAAACCGATAATGGGGATGTAGCGTCCAGCCAGGAGACTGAAGCAAGTACTCAGGTTCCACCACAAAGCAGTTGCGGTAGTTTTTGCACCAGCTGCAATAGCCAACGGTGAGGGTTGAGAATCGCCTAAGCCTTCAAATCCCGAACCATTATTAGCTGCTGCGGAAGCATATTCGTAAATGACTTGGGCAAAACCGTGAAAACCGGGATTACTAATTCCTGCTAATTGGTCAGGAAATGCTAAAGCGATGCCGGCAGGAATCATAATGGCGATGGGATGGACTAAGAGAATCAAAAAACTCGCCAGTACCACTTCCCGCTTTTCGATTTTGCGTCCCAGAAATTCTGGTGTGCGTCCTACCATTAAACCTGTAGCAAATACTGCCAAAATCAAGTAAGCAAATAAGTAAGCTGTGCCTGTACCTTGTCCACCCCAAATGATTTGCAGAAACATATTTGACAGGGTGACAAAACCACCGTTAGGCATAAAGGAGTCATGCAAACTATTCACAGCACCGCACATAGTTCCAGTGGTACTAACTGCAAATAGCACTGACTGCGCCCACCCAAACCGCACTTCTTTCCCTTCTAAGTTCGGTTGCGTACTACCCAAAAGTGCATTGACTGCTGGATTACCGTTATATTCGCCAATAGCAGTGACGATGATAAAGGCGATATAAATCACACCCACCATCCCGTAGACTAACCAAGCTTGTTTGGTGTTGTTAGCAAACAAACCGTAGGTGTAAATCAGAGATGTGGGAATTGAAAGCATCGCCACAATCTGAATTAAGTTGGTAAACCCATTGGGATTTTCAAAAGGATGTGCTGAGTTGATAGCGAAAAAGCCGCCGCCGTTTTCTCCTAATTGCTTGATGATTTCATAATGAGCCACCGGGCCGCGTGCGATCGCCTGACTAATGTTAGGGTCTTCTAAGGTGGGTAATACAACTGCCCCTGCTAAAGTTTCGGGAACACCCGCCGCCATCAAAGCAATACCGCCGACAATACAAATAGGTAGTAAAATCCGCGTAATTGAGCGAATTAAATCTACATAGAAATTGCCCAAAGGTCTACCAGTCAACCCGCGAATAAAGGCAATTCCTACTGCCAACCCAGTCGCAGCTGAGGTGAACATATGATATCCCAGTCCCCACATTTGACTGGCATAGCTAAGGTAAGTTTCACCAGAATAATGCTGCTGGTTGGTGTTAGTAATAAAGGATATGGTTGTGTGTAATGCTGTATCCCAAGTAGGCGCACCTATCTTAGTAGGATTAAAGGGCAACCATCCTTGGCTCATAATAATGAAGAATATCAGCAAACCCATCACCACATTACTGTACAGAATAGCTCTTGCATACTGCCATCCTGTCATATCTTCTTTTGTGGCAACACCAACCAAAGAATAAAGTATTCGTTCAATTGGGTTTAAAATTGAGTCGAGAAAAGTGCGCTGTTCTTGATAGACACGCGCCATATATCGCCCAAAAAAGGGAGTAATTGCTACCACAATTAATAGCGTTAAGGCTATTTGAATCCATCCTTGTAGCATGAGTTATACCAATTGATAATTCGTAATTCGTAATTTTTCATACAAATTGTTAATTTACTTCCATCATCAATTGGATTTTGAGGAAATACAAGATATAGAAGATATAAAAACAGGTTTATTTTTTATTTAGAGAGCGTTTATTATTTCTATATCTAGCGTTTAGAGCGTTTAGATAAGTAACTAAACAAAAATATTCACAGCAAGTATATTTAGGGTGGAATAGCACTTACTTAAGCAAAAGTGGCTGCCCAGATCCCCGACTTTTTCAAAAAGTCGGGGATCTAAATCTCGCTAAAGATAGTGACATTCATCTGTAGGGTGGGCATTGCCGACATAAATCTTGCCTCTTTAGAATGAAATTAATAGTTAAATTGCTGTGGAGCAAAATATGATTACACGCCCTAACGCAATTATCATTCCTCTCTCAACCCTTCCACCTTTGGAAAATGGTGATAAACTTACCCGCGCTGAATTTGAGCGTCGTTATCATGCTATGCCGGAAGTGAAAAAAGCGGAACTCATTGAAGGAACTGTATATATGGCATCTCCGTTACGAGTTACAGGTCATGGTGAACCCCATGCTGATATTATTACTTGGTTGGGACTTTACAAAGTGGCTACACCAGGCGTTAAACTCGCTGATAATTCCACTGTACGCCTAGATGCAGATAACGAACCTCAACCAGATGTCTGTTTAAGAATCGCCAACGGGGGACAAACGCGTGTTAGCGATGATGACTATATTGAAGGTGCGCCAGAGTTAATTGTGGAAATTGCAGCTAGTAGTGTTTCTTTAGATTTACACGACAAGTTAAAAGTATACCGTCGCAATCAAGTGCAAGAATATTTAGTTTGGCGAGTTTATGACGGTGAATTTGATTGGTTTAAGTTACAAGAAGGCGAATATATAAAGCTTACACCTAATGCTGATGGTGTGATTTGTTCCCAAATATTTCCGGGTTTATGGTTAGAAAAAGCGGCATTATTAACCGGAAATTTAGCTAAAGTCTTAGAAGTTTTACAGCAAGGTTTAACAAGTGCAGAACACCAGAGTTTTGTAGAAAATCTCAGGATCAAGGATGAAGGATAGCTGACCAAACAAGGCAAAAGTAAAAAGTTAAAAGGCAAAAGAAAGAATAAAAAAATGGTTACAAGCCCATAAATTTATTTATGAAAAAAATCAAAACATTTATTTCGAGATGCATAGCACAAGAAATAATATGTCCTTATTAAATCCCCTAAATAAATTTAGGGGAGATTATCTTTTTACTTTTTACTTTTTACTTTTTACTTCTTCAAAATGCCCAATGCCCCATGCCCAATGCCCCATTCCAATGAAACTATTTTTAGCGAAATTACGATCTAATAACTCCCAATTCAGCAGATTGACAGTCATATCAAGCCTGTTTGTTGCTGTCATGCTGATGGAGTTTTCTACACCAACTGAATATGTATTTGGATATCTTTATACAGGGCCGATATTATTAACAAACTCATGGTTTGGGGGAATTGCAACCTTACAAGCAACCTTGATTGCTGTATGCTTAACGATTTTAAATCTTTGGTTACCAGAGGGTGGAGTTATCAAAGCATCCACAATTGCTAGTCGTGCGATCGCTTCAATGGCTTTGATTGTCACAGGTATTTTAAGCGATCGCCTGCGTCGTTCTCAAGATGCGATCGCCCTCACCCGTGCCAAGCTAGAATCGCAAGAGGAATTAGTCAAACTCCGAGAAGATTTCGCCTCAACGCTTACCCATGATTTAAAAACACCATTGCTAGGTGCAATTGAAACAATCAAAGCTTTTCAACAAGAAAAATTTGGCCCCGTATTACCAACCCAGCAACAAGTCTTAGCCACAATGGCGCGCAGCCACAAAACTTCCCTACAACTTTTAGAAACTTTATTAGATATCTATCGCAACGATACTGAAGGCTTAAAGCTGGACTTAGCACCTGTAGATTTAACCAACTTAGCAGAGGATGCATCTAATAGTTTAATCGAATTAGCCGCTAATCGTCGTGTTCATCTCTCGGTGAGTTATGGTGATTCTGATTGGCGACGTGCATTGTGGGTTCAAGGTGATGCACTGCAACTCCAAAGAGTTTTTAATAATCTGTTATTGAATGCAATTAATCATTCCCGGCGGGGTGCAAGGGTGGAAGTAGTTTTAGAACCCCAAGCCTCTTACCAAGTAGTAAAAATTTTGGATACAGGTGCAGGTATTGCGCCAGAAGAGTTTCCTTATCTATTTGAAAGATTTTATCAAGGACATAGCGATCGCCAAGCCAAAGGTTCGGGATTAGGGCTTTACCTATCTCGGCAAATTATTGAAGCTCACGGAGGTATAATTTGGGCAGAGAACAAAGTACCCACTGGTGCGATGTTTGCTTTCAAACTGCCTGTTTACCCATTTCAATCTGCTGTTACTGTGTGAAATGTCCTCTACACCAATCAAAATTCTCCTTGTCGAGGACGATGAACTCTTTCGCTTGGGTTTGCGCGTGCGATTGCAACAAGAACCAGAGTTAGAGATTATCGCTGAGGCTGAAGACGGTGAAACAGCTATCGAGTTAGTCAAGCAAACACCTCTAGATGTGGTGCTGTTAGATGTGGGTTTACCAGGGATTGGCGGAATCGAAGCTTGCAGACAAATTAAGCAGCAAAATCCCTCACTACCAATCTTAGTTCTTACTTCGCATTCGCAAAAGCCGCTAATTACGCGGCTAATTGAAGCAGGCGCGCAAGGCTACTGTCTCAAAGGAATCGCGGCAGAAAAATTAGTGTTAGCACTACGTTCTGTCGCCGCAGGTGCTTCATGGTGGGATGCAACTGCAACACAAGAAATTCGTTCTTCTTTGACTGCTGAACCATCACCATCTGAGTTAGAAAGCATCACAAAGCCTTCCAATCCCCTAACTGTACGCGAACAAGAAATTCTATCATTGTTAGCTGCTGGCAAAACTAATCAAGAAATCGCTCATGCACTATATATTGCACCGGGAACAGTGCGAGTTCATATCCATGCGATTTTACAGAAATTAGAAGTGAGCGATCGCACTCAAGCTGTGGTTGTTGCCTTACAAAAACAGTTAATCAAAAGTAGCTCTTAGACTTTGAATCATAATAAACCCTATGTTGGTATGAACATCACAGGCGTTAAAGGCTTAACTGATGTCCATTATAGCGTTTCTCAATCTAGTGAGGTACGTTTTTGAAGCTGATTGTTTTGATATAAAAGGTTCGTGTGTACTTCAGTTGCCTGGGAAACGCTATAAATAATTTTTGTCCAATTTAAATAATTGTTGTCATGGTTGACATACATAATCTTAATCGTCATAATCCTCACTCATAAAGACTTTTCAAGTTTTAGGCTCTTGATTATTATCTAAATGTTTTTAAATCAAATGATGTCACAAATGTTTATGCCCAAGAAGCCTATGGGTAAAGCGTTTACAGCATAGGGAATGGAGGAAAGGGCAAACAAAGCGCTTGTTATTTAATCAATATTCATCAGACTATCTGAAAAATGTAGAATGGATATATACTATCCACAACTACGTCAAAATGGATAAGAATTATTTAAAACTGACAATAATTATTTAATGTACAAATGGAGAATAGGGAACTCGAATCCCTGACCTCTGCGGTGCGATCGCAGCGCTCTACCAACTGAGCTAATTCCCCTTATCTAAGATTGTAGATAGCGAAATCTGAGGAATAATCTTCAAATTATGCATATTCACTATTTTCCATCTTACCATTTATCTGCGGTTGGTTGTAACTCTTTCGGGGAAAACACTTCCTGCACTCGTTCTAGTTCCAAATCCGTCAGATAATCTACAGTCCAGTTACAACAGCGCTGAAGCATATGGAAGGGGTAGGTATTGGCTACACCAACTACCTGCATTTGCGCTCTTTTTGCGGCTTGGATACCAGCTGGGGTATCTTCAATTGCTAAACATTCTGTTGTTTGTAGATTCAAGTCGGGATATTTTTGGTTAAGACGCGTTACTGCCAACAAATAACCATCGGGTTCTGGTTTACTGGTGGTGATATCGTCACCCGCGACTATGACGGGAAAATATTCAGTTAATTGCGCGCGTTGCAGTACTATATCTATTTCTTGGCGAATGGCACCACTAACTAGCCCTAGTTTGAGATTATGGGAGCGCGCTTGAAATATCAAGTCGTCTACTCCTGAGTATAAAGGCAGTTTTTCCAGCTGATCTAGTTCTTGGATATACATCTGCGCCTTTTGCTGGAGTAACTGAGTTAAATATTCATCACTGAGGACACGACCGCGATTGTACAACAGTTCTTGAAAACAAGCGCGGTCACTGCGTCCTAAAGATGCTTGACGTTCGCTGTCCCGTTGCGGTTGGAGATTTTCTTGAATCAGAATCTCATCGATCAAGCGCAGGTGGATTTGCTCATCTTTAATGATGACACCATTAAAATCAAATAAAATCGCCTTTAAACTCATGCCTTTATGCCAAAAACTGGGGAGCCCAGATCCTCTAAATCATTATTATCGATTTTGCCATCTGTTGATTTTGATACGGTCTGCTTCACTGTATTGTATTTAGTTACATCAACTTTTGATATGGGTTTTACGCCGCTAGTTACTTGATGCATCCACCAAACATCTTTGCTTGATAAAGCCGAAAATCCTGCTTGATTCATGCTCTCATGGAGATTGAAAGCAGCATAGTCCCGCAGATAAGGCTCCTCAAACACTTCTTTGAGCCATTCTAGCTGACGCAGGGCCTTTTGATTACTATCTAAAATTAATACTTGCCCACCAACTACCAGCAATCGAAAGCATTCGCGCAGAATGGTTTGGGATACTGCTGTGGGGATTTCGCGAAATAATAAAGAAGCTGTCACTAAGTCAAAAGAAGCATCAGGAAAGGCGGTTTTCTCGGCATTACCATGTCGCCACAGTATGTCTAAACCAGCACTTGTGGGTTTATGTTCTGCCATTACCAACATATAAGCAGACAAATCTAAGCCAATGACTTGGGCTTGGGGAAAAGCCTGTTTTAACATTAAGGTAGTTGAACCTGTACCACAACCCAAATCTAGTATGCGTCGTGGCTGGACTTGAATTGCATCAATTGCAGCTTGGCGGACAAGGGTTTCATTTGGTGGCAGCAGATATTGCAGAATTGGATCGTAGGAAACTACTACCTTGGGGTTGAGATAACCACCCTCAATGCCACGAAATTTATAGCTACTGTAGTAAGAGGGTAAGATTACATCGTCTCTATGGAAGCGATCGCTCTGTTTTTTCCAGTCAATACTCAAAGCATACCGCTCTAATCCCTCTTCATCAATTAAAAAGCTGACTACAGGGGATATCAAACGTTCCCAGATTTTATGTTGAGGAACCGCCATAGAATTGCGCCAAATCGTGGATAGGTGATGAAAACCACAGTGCTATTATTTACAAATTTTAATATATTTCTCAGAAATCTGCCGTTATTGGGGAGCGATGCCTTCATTCGGCTTCTCTACAAGTTGCTGTGCCAATGCTAACGCAGATGATAATTCCTGATTCAGGACAGCTTTGATGCTGGAGTTGACATTTTTATAATACAAGTACTACATTTGTAGTATAATAAATTCAAGCTTCCTCATTGTGTGGAAGTTAAGCAAAAATCATATTATATGTAAATTTATACGATAAATGCTGATAAAAATACGTAATTTCACCTTAAATTTCAAATTACACTCAAAAAACTAGAAATTAATAAAATTATGCCCTACGAAAAATTAGAAATTTCTGCACCAACACCAGTATTATCTTGGGCAAATCACGCTTTGGGTAATGAAGAAACCAAAATGGCTAAGAATGTAGCATCACTGCCATTTGTATTTAAACATGTAGCTTTGATGCCAGATGTGCATTTAGGTAAAGGTGCTTTAGTAGGTTCTGTACTTGCTACTAAAGAAGCAATTATACCTGCTGCTGTTGGTGTGGATATTGGTTGCGGTATGGCTGCGATGAAAATGCCATTTACTGCTGAAAAACTTGAAGGTAAACTTAAGAAAATTCGCCTAGAGCTTGAAGCAGCAATTCCTACTGGATTCAACGAAAATAAAGAAGTTGAAAAATCTGTTACTAATTGGCAACGCTGGAGTGATTTTAAGGATTTGCATCGTGGTGTGCAAAATCTGGAAAGTAAAGCCATGAAACAAATGGGTTCTCTTGGCGGAGGTAATCACTTTATTGAGGTTTGCCTCGATACAGAGAATTACGTTTGGTTGATGCTGCATTCTGGTTCGCGCAAAATTGGTAATAATTTAGCGCAGTGCCATATTAATACAGCTAAAGAATTAGCGAAGCTGGCAGATAATAATTTACCCGATCCAGATTTAGCGCATTTTGTAGCTGGTACTCCAGAATTTGAAGCCTACTGGAACGATTTACAATGGGCGCAGGAATATGCACGTTTCAATCGTGATGTGATGATGGCGCGATTTAAGCGCATTATTGAAAAACATCTTGCGGGTGGTAAAGCAACCAAACCTTTATTAGTAGTAAATTGCCATCATAATTACGCCGAAAAAGAAATACATTTTGGCGAAGATGTGTATGTAACTCGTAAAGGTGCAGTCCGCGCACAAACTGAAGACTATGGCATAATTCCTGGTTCAATGGGAGCTAAATCTTTTATTGTTAAAGGTAAAGGTAATGCTCATAGCTTCTGTTCTTGTTCTCATGGCGCAGGACGTTTAATGTCTAGAAATAAAGCAAAAAATGCCTATACTCTTGATGATTTAATTGAGCAGACTAAGGGTATAGAATGCCGTAAAGATGAAGGCGTATTAGATGAGATTCCTGGTGCTTATAAACCAATTGACCAAGTAATGGCAAATCAAGCTGATTTGGTGGAAGTTGTCGCTACACTCAAACAAGTTTTGTGTGTGAAGGGATAATCCGATTTTGGATTTTAGATTTTAGCTAGCATGGCAAAACTTATACCATTTCACTAAAAGTATGATACAGATAGTTAAGGAATAAATATGAACAAGAAAAAATGGCTGGAGTCACTAAAGTCGAAATAAAAGAGTCAGTCCAAGAGTTGCATGAACTACTCTTAAAACAAAAAACAGCATCAAGCCGCGAACGAATTCAAGCTTTGTATTTGCTGAAAATGGGTCAAGTAAGAACGGTACAGGATGCAGCTATGGTTGTGGGCAGAGGAAGGGTGACGGTGCAAAGATGGCTCTCAACTTATACAAAGTCAGGAATAAATGGTCTGTTGTCAGTAAACAAGAGTACAGGAAGACCGCCAATCATTAATAATTCAGCTAAAGAACAACTTTCAAGAGAACTCGAACAGCCAGAGGGATTTAAAAGTTATGAAGAAATCCGAATATGGTTGAAAGCACAAGAAGGAGTAGAAGCATCATATAAAGTTGTACACGACACAGTACGTTATCGGATGAAAGCCAAGTTAAAAGTACCACGAGCAGTAGGGGTAAAACACAACGAAGAAGCAGAATCAGAATTTAAAAAAAACTGCCACAATACTTAGAAGTCATCAAAAAACACGTCATAGCACCAACAGATAAACACAAAAAAATTAGGTACTGGTGTGGCGATGAAAGCCGTGTAGGATTAAAAACAGAACCAGGAAGACTAATCACGCTTCGTGGCGTTAAGCCTATCGGCATAATGCAATGGAAGAGAGAAAATTTTTATTTATACGGTTTAGTAGAACCATTAACTGGAGAATATTATATATGGGAGTTTTCTCATCTCAATACAGCTTGTTTTAATATTTTTCTAGAACAGTTTGCGACTACATATTCGGAAGATATACATATTCTCCAACTAGATAATGGAGCTTTTCATTTAAGCCAGACTCTTCAAATACCAGAAAATGTTATTCTCTTATTTCAACCTCCACATACACCACAAGTTAATCCCATTGAACGGTTATGGGAAGAAGTTAAAAGGCATTTAAGTTGGGAATGCTTTGGAACTTTAGATGAGTTAAGAACAGCTATCTGGCAACGTATGGAGAAATTAAACACATCAATTGTTGCTTCTATTACAGGTTGGGGCTTTATTCTCGATGCTTTATTTGTATCAGGCTTTTCGTGAATTGGTATTAGGGACTTCCAGAAATTAAAATATACAGCTAATAAGAATGATAATCGTTCCAAGAGGAAGGAAGCAGGGGGAAAAGGGGAAGGCAATACCCAACTCCCTAATTCCCAATCCCCATTACCTCTTATCCTCAGAGCAGGGTGGTTTCATACAAGCAGAGAAAAAACTAAAACTGGGTTTCAAAGCCTCTCTCCCACGGGGAGAGAGGTTTGGAGAGAGGGAAAAAGCCATGCTACAAAACGAGAAATCAAGACTTATGTCTGTACGTTCGCTTATTTTTGAAGTGTGAGAGGAATTAACGCCTTACTGTTAAAGGAAACAATACGATTTTGGATCTCCTAAAACCATCACCGTGTAATACTTGGGAAAAGGAGAACGAGCTTTACCATGTATTACATGGTAAAAGAAATTGCGACTTTGCGTGTATTACAGGGATGAAAGAAATATATTGAGAGACTGTTACCGGAAGTTAAGCTCTTCAGTGTAATACATGGAAGAGTAGCAATATTCAAAGTTCAATTTACGGTGTCTTACACGGAAATTGCTAATATTGAAATGGGACTTCAATTGTGTGTATCCTCCTTCAGGAGTGGTACAGGTAATTGAGTAAGATGAATTATGTCGAGCGCACCACTGAATCTATCTGATAAAGGGATTCAGGCATTTTCATTAAAGAAAGAATTTGTTTTTGAAGCGCGTTAATTGGTGTGATGAAGATGGTAGAATCAGGTAAAAAATAAAGAGTTAAATTACAAAAAGCCTTGAGCATTTGTTCAGCAGATGGGCGAGCAGTTTTTCGCTTTGGATTACCGTCATAAAGACCTGCCAAAGATTGTTGGGTTTGCTCAAGAGCCAGCCGTACTACAAACTCCATTAGAGTAAATACACGCAAAGCTATGTTCAACAGGAACATTAAGCCAGTGATTCGGTCAGTATTTTGAAAGTAAATGGGTAGGGCTGGCAAAGAACCCCTTTTAAAACGGTGAAAACCTCGCTCTAAAAGCCATTCATCCCGATAATACATCACAGCAAGTGGTAAACTCATCTGGCTACTATCGGCATTAGTAACATACAATCGCCACCCTGCCAAAGTTTCTGCCTCCTGAATTGCAGTATCTATCTTCTGGATATGAAGTTGAAGACAAATATCTGTCAATTCCTCTGTGGTCGAGTTTTTTGATGGTCGTCCCCGTCCGAGATGACGAGTTTTTTTAGTGATCTGTTCTGTAATCATGGTTGAGAAAAAATTTTTGACACGATAGCGCTGGAGAATGTTTTCTACTTTATGGGTGAGTAGCTCCCGATCTGAGCCTGGCTTGTTAGCTAAACTTTGGAGAGCGGTTTCAGCAGTCAAGATGCGTTGCTGTTGTCCACGTATCATTGATGCGGCAAGGCTTTGGGAGTAAACTACTAAGTAGCGTTCTAGCCAACGCACCCATTTGTTGGTTTGTTTGTTGAACCAAAACTTACCTAACTCCACTTCAAAACCTTTTCCCACCGCAGGTTCTTCTTCATCTTGTCGTGGTAAACGAATGGGCACAATTTCCGCTGGTGGGTTGAGAACCCATTGCTGAAGATATTGAGGGTGTTGCCCACTCATGGCTACAGGAACGCAGTAAATACCCCTAGAAGCGGCGATTTGAGCGCGAGTTGCAATCGACCCAGCTTTACAATCAGCGATGAAGACAAACTTTTTATGTCCAATCACTTGTGCTATTTTTTGCCAAGTGGGGAAATATAATGGGTCGTCAGCTCCATTACCTTCAAGGGTTGTGCTGACTAATGGCATTCCCATTGGGTCAAGGGTTGCCAATAATTGACGGTATTGCAACAAATCTGGGCGTTTGTCCTTGGAATAGCCATAACGTAATATATTTTCTTCTGGAGAATCTCCCTGTTGATGATTCACGCTAAAACTAGTCGTATCGGTTCGTGCCACTTGTGTGGGCAATTCGTAGGCGCGAATCAGATTTTGTCCTAACTTGACCTCTATTTCCTGCGTTGCTTGTGTTTGCTTACCTAACTCTTCGACTACCCTTGCCAATCTGTCATCACTGGTATCTTTTTCTCCTATCGACCACCCTGTACTTAACTCTAAAATCCTTCGATGTGCCTTTACCCATGATTCCACTGCACACAACCGATGGTCTGATTGAGTAATTATGTATGTCAGTAACAATACACTCAATTGACCATAACTCATGCCTTTGTGGTTTCCGTGTGGTTTTTTGAGTTTTTGGTCAATACATTTAGCTATCCCCATCTGAACAAGCCATTCCACGATGACGGGAATATCGTCAATCCGCTCAGAACTTATGTCCACTGTTTTCCCCGCTTACTGATACAAAACAGCGAATTCCTACTGTTGTGTATACTCGCTATTTAGTACCACAATAAAATGATTGAGGGCTTTGAGTGCTGCTTTGTAGCCCGGTGATTGCTTACCTAACTTCAACTCCAATATTACTTGGTTACGTAAACTTTCGAGTGTTGCCACCTTTAGAGGCATGGTCGCAACTTCAACAACACTAGTTTTGGCTTTATGTGCCAACTTTTTTTCCCGTGTAATACTTGGATGAGCATTCCTTCTAATCACCTGTTCAACGTAATCAGCTCTAGTCATACCCAAGCATTCGGCAGCGATCCCCAAAGCCTTCCAGGTTTCATCCGTTAATCTTAAAGAGCGCACTTGACGATAATCATCGTCTTTGAGGGCGAACTTCCCTTGAATATCCCGCTTTAACATTCGCCTCATCCGTGTATTACATCGTAAGTTTAACCCCAAATTAGTGAAGTTTAAAGTGTAATATTCAGTATTACAGATGAGATGTTAATGAGCCATAGCTTCCATGTAATACATGGAAAGGGCTTTTTTCCTTTTTCCATGTATTACACGGTGATGCTTTTAGGATATCCAAAATCGTATTGTTTCCTTTAACAGTAAGGCATTAATTCCTCTCACCCTTTAAAAATGAGCGAACGTACAGTTATGTATTTTTATTTTTTCGTATGAAACCACCCTGATTACCTCTTATCCTCAGAGGGCCCCGATCTCCCCAATCCTTTTTACCGCAGATTTACGCAGAATAATTTAGTAACTTTCTTATACTAATTTACTAATTCCTGAACCTAGAGAGTAATACTGATTTCCCTAACTGAGCAAACTTAATGAGGTGTTAGACCCCTACTATCCAAATAAGGGTATTTACTGTATTATTAGTCAAATAAGTCAGAGCCTATATATTCTGGCAAAAATAAATGGGTGAATATAAGTAACCAAATTATTGGCTGATGCCTAAGTACCACAAGTTTTGCTCGTTACTTTGTGGTTCGATAGTACACGCCCAAAACTAAGTAGGTAAGGCATTAGCCCTACCTATGGTAAGTCATATGTTTCGGTCAATTTTTCAGCCCTAGATTTTTGTCAACTATTAACCTCATGTGTGAGGATAAGAATAAATGTTTTACAGGATTTACAGGTTTTACAAGCTTTGCCCTGTATAAATTGAACGTACTTCGCCATTACGCCGCACGATCGCTTCACCATTATTCACATCTACTAGTGTCCAACCACTAGAGCCGATGCTTTCACCAACAACAACGCGGTGGCTGACACCGTCAATTTTAAACAAAGCCGCAGATTTGTTGCCTAACTCTAGTATTCCTTCTAAAGTTTGAGTCGGAGCATAAACTTCTGGAACTGTGGCTACAACTTGGTGCTGGGATGCAGCAGATGCGGGTGCTGTAGCTGTGGGCAATTGTGGTGGCGCAACGCGGAATGATGCTACTGGTAATGTTGGTAGTAAATTTGATGATTGCTTGACGACAAGTGGCGCAGTTCGCACACCTACAGCTTTGAGATCTGGGCGCACAGCAGCAGCATACATATTAACGCTCACCGGCTTGGCTGGTTTGCGAGGTGAATTTAAGGCTTTTTTCACCGGATTGAGCCGAGACGCACTACCTGCTGATGATATGGTTTTAGGAATACCTGGCAGCAGTGGTGGTGTATAGCGCATTGGGGAAGGCGCTTGATAAACGGGGATATATATGCGCTCAACAACATTTGTCGAACGGACTGGCGCTGGTGGTGTATTATTCGCTGTTAGCGGTTGTGGTAAGACAACATTTCTTGCGTCGTTAGCTACTGCTAGGGCTGCTGGTTTGGGATTAGCAATTCCTGGGGTGGCGTAGCTTTGATTGTTTCTGTTCTCTTGCTGATCGATGACTGATAATGCACCTAGCATATAGTCAACTAACTCAGCTTGCACATCAACTTTCTGCGGTACAGCACGGGGTGCAATCTGAAGATTAGTAGCTAAGTTGGGGACAACGGGGAAGGTGAAAGCTTTGGAGTTGAGCAAAAACAAAATCCCCGCGATCGCTACACCAACAATTGTTGTGCCAACAATCAGCAAGGTAGCAAAAGGCTTTCTGCTTTTTTTAATTTTGCGGGTAACTGCTTTGCGAGGAGCATTTTCAATTACAGTCTTTCTCACTGGGTTGTCTCTAATTTGAGACACTCCCTGGATATTTTGGTGTAGATCATCTGGTAAGACAATCTCTGGCATTCTTACTGTCTGTACAGGAATGTATTGTACATTCACAGTTTGGGTAGGAAAACTACCGCTATAATCCAGAACATTGTCGATATCGGCAAATAGTTCATCCATCAAGCCATCAGCATAAACTTCAATCGTCCAAGGTTCGTTGGAGATTAACTCATCTGACGCTTCCGGAATAATGAAACGGGTGCTGGCTTCTTTTAACATAGGCTTTGTGATGGTAGCTGCGAGGGCGGGGAAAAGCCGCCCCTACTGCCTGGGGGTAGAGATTTTGGTTAAATATCCAACCTCCTGTCTAATATAGACAGGCTGATTGCTTGCTGGTATTAAATTCAACTGACAATCTAGAGACTGCTGATGATGCCAGTTCTTAATTCATGTCATCTATCATACCAATCTCTTCCCTACTACTATACTCAAGCTTCATGAAGTTTTTTTGAAACCAATGCTGGAAACTCTGACTGGCTCTTTGTTTTGCGTAATTCTAGATATATTAATAAAGCATTAATATCTGCTGGGTTCACCCCCCCAATCCGTGCGGCTTGACCGATGGTGAGCGGTTTTACTTTACTTAACTTTTCCCGCGCTTCTTTAGACAATGTATCAATTGTTGAATAATCTAAATCAGCAGGCAGTTGGCGGTGTGCTTGACGGGCAATTTGGTCAATCTGATTTTGTTGTCGCGCCAAGTAGCCAGCATATTTAATGTCAATTTCTGCGCCTTCTTTCTCAGCTTGGTTGAGTTCCGTATTACTTAGTCCATATTGTTCCAGCTTGACGTAATGGAATCCCGGACGGCGGAGTAAGTCAGCAAGGGTGATTGAGCCTTTAATTGCTTGCTGGGTATCAGCTGCGATCGCTCTGCCAATGTCATCATGTTCTTTGACGCGGGTGGCGTGTAGCCGTTCTTTTTCGGCAATGATTTGGGCTTGTTTGCGGGTAAACATATCCCAACGGCGATCATCTATTAAGCCAATTTCTCTACCCAGGGGCGTTAATCGCTGGTCGGCGTTATCAGAGCGTAGTATTAAACGGTACTCTGAACGGCTGGTGAGCATACGGTAAGGTTCACGCAAATCTTTGGTACACAGGTCATCTACTAAAGTACCAATGTAACTTTGCTCACGGGGGAAGATAATCATTTCGCGATCGCGTGCAAATCTGGCTGCGTTCACACCTGCGACAAAGCCTTGGGCTGCGGCTTCTTCATAACCTGTAGTACCGTTAATTTGTCCCGCACAAAATAGCCCCTCAATTTTCTTCGTCATCAATGTGGGATAACACTGCGTTGCAGGTAAATAGTCATATTCCACCGCATAAGCCGGACGCAGCATCACACATTTTTCTAAACCGGGGAGACTCCGCAGCATTTGGATTTGCAGATTTTCTGGTAACCCTGTAGAAAACCCTTGAATATATAGTTCGGGAATGTCTCTACCTTCGGGTTCAATAAATATTTGATGGCTTTCCTTATCAGCAAAGCGCACTATCTTATCTTCAATACTGGGACAATAGCGAGGCCCCTTGGCTTCTACCCAACCACCATAAACAGGCGATAGGTGCAAATTCTCTTGAATTAAGCGATGAGTTTCTGGTGTGGTGCGGGTAATATAACAAGGCATTTGTTCCCGTTCTACCCAAACTTCCGGGTCAAAGCTAAACCAGCGCACCTCTTCATCCCCAGGCTGGAGAGTCATTTTACTGTAGTCTACCGATCGCTTGTCTACCCGTGCTGGCGTACCAGTTTTGAGTCTGCCAGTTTCAAAACCTAACTTATTTAAAGTTTGTGTTAAGCCCTCAGCAGCAAATTCCCCTGCACGTCCCGCCGCCATCGATTTGTTACCCACCCAAATCCGACCACCTAAGAAAGTACCAGTAGTCAATATCACAGCTTTACATTGGAACGCTACACCGAAGTAAGTCTCAACGCCAATCACTTCATCATTAGCGCCTAACACCAAGTCTGTAGCCATCGCTTCGCGGATGATTAAGTTTTCTTGATTCTCGACAATTCCTTTCATCACGGCTGCATATTCTCGCTTATCCGTCTGGGCACGTAAAGCCCACACAGCCGGGCCTCGTGAAGAATTGAGAATTCGCTTTTGCAAATAAGTCCGGTCTGCCATTTTGCCAATTTCCCCACCCAAAGCATCGACTTCATGGGTTAATTGAGATTTAGCCGGGCCGCCTACTGCGGGGTTACATGGTTGCCAAGCAATTTTATCTAAATTCAGCGTCAACAGCAGAGTTCGACAACCGAGGCGGGCAGTAGCAAGGGCTGCTTCACAACCGGCGTGACCTGCACCGACGACAATAACATCAAAAGCGTCTTGAAATTCAATGGAATTGTGCATGGTCATACTTACAAGGTCAACAAACTGAGAGTTATGTTCAATTTTAACTGATACCGTAATTTCATGGATGTGTTAGGAATTTGCAGATGTTAAACAATTCAGCCGTCAAAAATCTATTTTGGAACTATACTAACTACTGAACTAATGCTAATTTCTATGGTGATTAGAGATTTTTATAAATATCACGCAGAGCCGCAGAGCCACAGAGAGGAAATATCAGAGATTTTCTGAGATTTTATGGATATATAGCAATTTATTATTTAATTATTTGGGCTTTTTATATTCTTTTCACAAAAACTTGGATATCACATATAAATATAATTTTATCTGGTTCTTCTATCCTTAGTAGAGACTAAATTATGCAACGAATATTACGAAGATTAGCATTATATATACTTATTTTTTCTTTGACTTTTATTTTAGTTGCTAGTAATGGAATTGTGCATCATCAAACAGTGATTAACACTGCACAGTTTAACAGTTGTTTAAACAATCTTTCTACACCATGTATTACACCATATCCTACAACCTCAGAAACTCCCATTACGCCTTTTACTCCTGATCCTCAACTAAATGAGCAACAGCGTTTTTTAACTACAATTGCCATTAAATTACCGACAATTCCCCAACCAGGAACTTTTGAATATATATTGTTGCGTAAATATGGTGCGCCATTTATTAATCAAAAAGCAGAAACCAAATTACCGCCAAAGGTTCTATTTGCTAATGAGCAAGAAACTAAGGAATTTCAATCTACTTTAGAAATGGTGAAAGTTAATGGTACTAATGATTGTTATTTACAGGAATCAGCCGGATTAGCTTTTAATAAAGCACGAGCCTTACAAAAGATTCCCCTAAAATCTGGCTATGGTGGTGGTGATTGTACTCGAACTTTTACTACCAATTTAAGATTTTGGAACAAATATGCTAATAGTAGAACTTTAGATAAAGTCCGCCAGGGTAAAGAAACTGCTATCTTGGGAGTAGTTGCACCACCAGGATCATCACAACATCTGTGGGGATTAGCTATAGATTTACGTGTTTCTAATCCCAAGCAAAGACAAGCTTTAAATCAAAATGGTTGGTTTCAAACCGTAGAGAATGATATTCCCCATTGGACTTATTTAGGTTTAACTGAAGCTGAATTACCTTTATTTGGATTTAAAAAACAAGTCGTGCGGGGAATTACTTATTGGATTACGCCGATTTAAGTAATAAAAATCAAGAGTGAAGCGTCAAGAATTAAGGTCAATATTATCAAGCAGCTATGCAGCAATTACAATCATCTCACTTCTACATAACGTAATTCGGCATTTTGATTTACTTCGTCCATCGTTTCTAGATAGGCTTTAATTGCGTGTTTGATATTTTCTAAAGCCTCTTCTTCAGTTTCCCCCAAAGTCCAGCATCCTGGTAAAGCAGGACACCAAATAGCATATCCTATATGAGTTTTATTTAACTTTACTTTATAACGCATATCTAAGATAACCGCTTTTGCCTGACATTTTATCTCGTTAAATTAAACAAAAATTGATCATTTGATACTGCACAAATTGAAAATATAAAGTTATATAGCCAAAATTGAGGATTTATTGACACAAATCTTAATTTAATCGGAAAAAATTGAACTGACAATTATCTATAACCCATTATTGAACAGGGCTAAAGCTTCTGTGCTTCTTGCCTATTCACTGTTTCCTTGTTTAAAAGTGCAGGCATTTTTCTTTTCGCGATAACATATAAGCGCGAAGCTCTATCTATGGGTAGATATGTAATGATGCCTGTACGTCAAACCTTATCCAAGCCAGACTTGCAACTGTCTTACTTAGAATGGCAGCAAGGTGAAGTACCTTTACTACTGTTACACGGCTTAGGTGACCATGCCCTTGTGTGGTCTAGCTTAGGGGATTATCTGGCAGCCGATTATCATATAGTTGCGCCAGATATGCGCGGTCATGGCGAAAGCAGCAAGCCGGAATCTCTATTAGATTACTCTTTTGAGAGTGCGATCGCGGATTTAGAAGCACTCATGGATCATTTAGGATGGTCTAGTGCCCATGTTGTTAGTCATTCATGGACAGGTAAGTTAGCTGCAATTTGGGCGAGACAGCATCCAGAACGTTTACGCAGCATGATTCTGGTCGATCCGATTTTCATTTGGAAAATGCCTAACTACTTCAAGCTGACATTTCCACTGCTTTACCGTGTGTTACCTTTTCTTAAAAGTATGGGCCCCTTCGTAAGTTATGAGGAAGCTGAAAAGCAAGCGCAGCAGTTAAGTCAATATCAAGGCTGGACTTCCTTACATCAGCAGGTTTTTCAAGCCGGAGTCGAACAAAAACCCGATGGTAGTTGGGGTAGCAAATTTACCATAGCCGCCCGCGATGGTATTTTTGAAGATGTGATGCGCGTACCTGGGTTAACAGAACCTGTTTATCTTCCAACTTTGTTTGTGCAACCACAAAAAGGCGTAAACCGTCAAGAATGGCAACTTAAACCCTACAAAACCTATCTCAAAAACTTAAGTCTCTGCCAAGTTCCTGGGAATCATTGGCCATTCTTGACAAAACCAGAAGAATTTAACCGAACTGTGGAAGCTTTCTTAAAACAGCAGCAATGAAATAAATCTCACGATTATTGGACGGGAACTCTCAAAGTTATCTGTAATTATTAACTACGAAGGATGAAGAAAACTCTGTAAGTCATTTCTAATTTTTCTTTTTTCATCCTTTATCCTTATATTACCTACTAGCCAGTCATGAGCCTTTGTATTAATCCCGCTTGTACTCAACCTCATCAATCAGGCCCGCAGGAATATCGCTTTTGTCAAAATTGTGGTTCTCAGTTGGACTTGCTGGAACGCTATCGGGTAATGCGGCTGATATGCGATAACTCTGGCTTTAGTAAGGTTTATGAAGCATACGAAAAAGACACACCTAAAATCATCAAGGTACTGCAAGCAAATCTTGGTGCTGACCCTAAGATAGTAGAATTATTTCAGCAAGAAGTAGCTGTATTGGGACAATTAAATCATCCTGGTATACCGAAGGTTGATGGTTACTTTCAATATAAAACCAGAGATGGTTTGCTGTTGCATTGCTTGGTAATGGAACAAATTAACGGGATTAATTTAGAGCAATGGCTGAAGCAGCATGATAATGTGCCTATCTCTCAAACACAAGCTATAGCTTGGTTGAAACAGTTGCTAGAAATTTTAGTTGTATTACATGGTAAGCAATACCTGCATCGAGATATTAAGCCATGTAATATTATGATTCGTAATTCTCCAGATAACCAGACTCAGGAAGATGGCGGAGATTTGTTTTTAATTGATTTTGGCACAGCTAAAGAATTAGCAAAGTCTTTAACTGGGGTAAATGCAATTATGTCATCTGGTTATAGCGCCCCAGAACAAATGCATGGTGAAGCTGTACCGCAATCAGATTTTTTTGCTTTAGGACGCACCTTTGTATTTTTATTGACGGGATACCATCCCTTAGATATGTATGATATTCAGCATAATGTCTTGCACTGGCGCAATCGTGCTAATCATATCTCAACATTACTGTTAAATTTAATTGATTGGTTAATGGCACCAGAGATAGAAAAACGTCCCGCCAATGCCCAAGAAATTATACAGCGGTTAGAGGAAATCGAAAAGCAAATAAATGCAAATTCAACAATAAATTTAGGTCAAAATATTCAAACTGAACAGCCATATTCACCAATTAGTAAAACTTTATTAACCAAACCCAAACCGCATCTTTTGGCATTAATTGCTGCACTAATTGCTTCCTTGGGATTGCTATGGGTGCTAGCTTTAATTTTAGGTAATTTAAAACTGAATTTTATCCCTAATTATGGACAAGCACCGGAAAGAAAAGGTAAGGTAGATTATTTTCCTTATGAGGAAGGTAGGGATAGCAAAGGGAGAGTAGCCGCATTTAATATTGCAGTTTTATCAGTTGAATATAAGTGGCTGCTAGGCAGTAATTTTCAAATTAAATATAATGATAGTGTTATTAGTTTAGAAGTTTTAAAGTTAAATTTAGAGCAAGAGGGTATACAAAAGATTATGGAAAATCCTACAGAGATAATTTCTGTAGGTACAGCTTCTTGCGAAGGTGATGTTGCAATTGAACAAAGCCGGGCTTTAGAACGTTCTAAACAAATCCAACTTTTAGCGAAAAAATTATTTAGTGGTACTGTCAAAAATTATCGCTTATTGAATTTGGGACAATTTCAGCGGAGTGATTGTCAGGCAAATCAAGATTCAACTGCATATCAAAGAAGTATTATTATTATTGGGGTAAAGCAGAAATCAGATGGTGTAATTCTCGATGAAGCTTTGAGAGATAGATTAGAGAAGAAGCCTTTTGCTGATTTTAAATTAGAAGATTATTCTTTAGGTTCGTCCCAGAAGTTTAAGACAATACCGAATAATTTATAGCTGGGTTTTTGTTAATTGATAGCTAGTCGGAATTTTATGTTGTGAATTGTAATTTTTTAGGCGTGAAGCTATTGGGAAAATTAGAGACGCGATTCATCGCGTCTCTACAAGGGTTGAATTTAATTAAAATTGCCCTAACTCTAAATTGTAATTAAGGCTGAAGAACCAACCATTAAAATCTATGTTGGGAGCGCTGGAACCGCCAAAGCTAAGACCAGTCTGAAGATTAAGATTGCTATTTTTGGATACTCGATAAGTTAAATGCCCAAATACGCGATGAAATTCGTCTTCGCGAGCATCGGGACGATTGGTAAAATTTGACAAGTTGAACTGATAGTTAATCCCAACTTGTAGTGGTTTTTGCACGTAGTAGCTTAAAGATAACCACAAAGAGTTAATAATTCGACTACGGCTTTCTGGATCGGCAAAACTGACGCTTAATCCGTAGAAGCTATCGAGAAATAATTTGGAACTTAGGGGATCTCGCCGTCCTACGGCTAACCGGATCGAGTTTTCACTTAAAAAGCGATCGCCTGATTGAAACGTATCACTGTTGTTGGCGTAGAACAACATCTGATTACTCCAAGCAATTTCTCCATACATCCGGCGTGAGAGTTGCTGGTACAAACTGACGTTGAATCTTAACTGATTGTAATCATAAAGCGATTGATCGAAATAATGAATCTGGGTGCCGTCAATGGAACCACTGATATAAGTCCTAGAACCTAAAGGAAAATATGCAGAAGCTAATGTCAGTCCATAAAAAATTAAGCTGTCTGGGATAGGGTCAACAGTTGAAGAAAAAATGTTATCTGTATAAAAGTAGCCAACACGAGCTTCTAGAATACCTATAGGTTGAAACTGCGGTACTGGTTTTTCTATTGGTGTTGGTGGCTGTTGTTCTAATTGTGGTGGATCTTCTACTGTTCGTGGCTTCACCCGCAATCCCAACTCTAAATTGTTCGTTTCAGATGGCGATTGTCTTTGTCGTTGCAATCTCTGTCTTAGCCTTTCTAACCTTTGAGAATAATCAGGTCGGGGAGTTTCCAAGAGTTGCTCTATTTGCGATGGGGAAGGACTGGGAACAGTATTAGGTTGTACTTCTAATGGTGGTGGATCGTTCGGTGGTGGATTATTTGGGGGTGGATCGTTCGGTGACGGATCGTTCGATGGCGGATTATTTGGCCCGTCTAAATTTCCAGGGTTGTCAGGTGGTGGGGGATTTGAGGTATTGGGTGGTTGTTGATTGACTTGGGCTGTTGCTTGTCCTGGTGCGGTAAGTCTGGGTAATTGTTGTGAATATAAAACTTTTAAGTTACTTGGCTTTTGACACCAGTTATGTTGACAGTTGAAATTAGGTTTCGCAGCTTCCACAGCAGACTCAAGCAAGAATGACTGCAAAGAGTTATCGGATTTCAGAAATTTTTTTAAACAACTACCATTTTGATTTAAGTTTTGAATGTCAATCTGCCCAGAGAAAGATATTGCATGAGCTGACTTTGGTAGGTTGTAAATTTTATCAATTTCTGATGCTGCTAGTTGATTGTTATTTGCATCTTGTTGCAGCAGATCACATTGCGGATTAGCAATTTGTGCGATCGCTAAAGATGTGACATTTGATGCTACAGTTTTTGGCAGACCTAATTCACTCGCTAAGTTCCCATGAGAACTTGCAGCCGATGCTTTACCTACCCTGATGCAATACCAGTTTGCACCACCAATAGCTAACAAAACCGCAAATAAAAAATTTTTCCAGCCCTTGGATTGCATCTTTGATGGCGTTGATCGCGTTTTCCCAACGTAGATCCAGAAGCTATCTCGGAAATTCCTCATTATAAATATCAATTTCCGATTAACTCGTCCCTGATGTTTACTTCTCGTACTGAAAAGTCTTAATCAATATTAGAAATTACTATATATGATATTTGTACTGCTTCAACCACTAAAGTAGAAACATTAAATTTTATTATGCATTTCAGTATTAATGTATTAAGTTTAAAATAAGGATGATAAAGTTTCCGCGCATTTTATTAAAATACACTGACTAAGCTTCGCCAGATTGAATACTTTACTTAAAAAAGTATAAATTATAACTTCATAAATAGAATCTCAAATCAGAATTTATTTTTTACCAATAACAGTATTAATTAATACTTCTGAGTCTCTGAACTATGCTGCAAAAATTTTTACCACTTTTAGTGATTGGTGTGTGGGGAGCGATCGCCTTGCCTTTTTCAGGACGGGCAAATGCAACAATTCCTCTCACCAGAGCTGAGATTCAGGAATTGCGTAACTTAGTACAGCTAATTCCCCGAAATAGCCCTAAGAAGCGTCCAGCACGCAAATCAGATGCGATGATTCCTGGTGATGGTTTGTCCACTGGTAGAAAGTCCCTTGCAGATTTACGTTTTAACGATGGCTCTCTAGCACGGATTGGAGAACAAGCAATATTTCAGTTTTTGCCGAAAACTCGGAATTTTAGGCTTTCCAATGGCACTGTATTATTGCTGATTCCACCTGGTAGGGGGCAAACACGTATACAAACACCAAATGCAGCAGCAGCAATTCGAGGTTCAGCATTATTTGTCCGTTATGACGAACAAACCGACACGACAATTGTCGGTGCGCTTACCAATAGCGGGATAGAAGTATCCAATAAAGCTTCTCAAAGTCAGGTGCTCGAAGCAGGGCAACTGATGGTTATTGTTAAAGGTAGATTTCAAGGTTTATACGATTTTGACCTGAGAAATTTTTATGAAACTAGCGATTTAGTGCGAGGGCTGGATTTAACTAGACAAAATCTGGCACCGACACCAGACCCTGCGATCGCCAGCGTTCAAGCAGAAACAGCAGCAGCTGTAGCTACACAAACACCACTTAAAGGCGAGGGAGTTGTCGAAAATCCCTCATTTTTACAGCTAACAGCTAGTTCTTCCAATTCTGCCACTCAAGATGCTGCCTCCGAAGATAGTAAAAGCGAAACTAGCAGCGCAACTAATAGCGAAACTAAGAAAGAAGGATCTTCATTAAACGGAAGCCAAGAAAGTCTGCCAGTAGAATCCATTGTGGACAATGGGCAAACTCAATCAGATGAGCAAGTACGTAATAATACTGATACTACTCAAAAACCACCAATTCCAGATAATGGTGGTAAGCCCCCTGTAATTGATGATGGTGGCGGGAACCCACCAAAACCAGATGATAGTGGCAATCCACCTATAATTGATGATGGTGGCGGGAACCCACCGAAACCAGATGATGGTGGCAATCCACCTGTAATCGATGATGGCGGCGGCAATCCACCTGTAATTGATGATGGTGGCGGGAACCCACCGAAACCAGATGATGGCGGCGGCAATCCACCTGTAATTGATGATGGTGGCGGGAACCCACCGAAACCAGATGATGGCGGCAATCCACCTGTAATTGATGATGGTGGCGGGAACCCACCGAAACCAGATGATGGCGGCGGCAACCCACCGAAACCAGATGATGGTGGCAATCCACCTGTAATTGATGATGGTGGCGGGAACCCACCGAAACCAGATGATGGTGGCAATCCACCTGTAATTGATGATGGTGGCGGGAACCCACCGAAACCAGATGATGGCGGTAATCCACCTGTAATTGATGATGGTGGCGGGAACCCACCGAAACCAGATGATGGCGGTAATAAACCTCCCCATGATGGCGGCCATAAACCTCCCCATGATGGCGGCGGTTATAAACCACCCCATCATGGTGGCGGTTATAAGCCACCTCATGATGGTGGCAATAAACCACCCAACGGTGGCGGTTATAAACCACCTAGTGATGGCGGTTATAAACCACCTAGTGATGGCGGTTATAAACCACCCAACGGTGGCGGTTATAAACCACCTAGTGATGGCGGCAATAAACCACCTAGTGATGGCGGCAATAAACCACCTAGCGATGGTGGTAATAAACCACCCAATGCTGGTGGCACAACACCTCCTAATGAGGGTGGTAATAAACCACCCAATGCTGGTGGCACAACACCTCCTAATGAGGGTGGTAATAAACCACCCAATACTGGCGGCACAACACCTCCCAATACTGGCGGCACAACACCTCCCAATACTGGCGGCACAACACCTCCCAATACTGGCGGCACAACAACTCCCAACGCTGGCAGGATAACACCACCCACCCCTAGTGGCGGCACAACACCTCCCAATACTGGCGGCACAACACCTCCCAATGCTGGTGGCACAACACCTCCCAATGCTGGTGGGATAACACCACCCACCCCTAGTGGCGGCACAACACCTCCCAATACTGGCGGCACAACACCTCCCAATACTGGCGGCACAACACCTCCCAATACTGGCGGCACAACACCTCCCAATACTGGCGGCACAACACCTCCCAATGCTGGTGGGATAACACCTCCCAATGATGGCGGAGTCAAACCACCCACCCCTGGTGATGGTATAACACTACCAACGCCTAGTGCCGGGACAACACCGCTCACACCTGGTGGCGGAACAACACCACCTACACCAGATGCCGGGACAACACCACCTACACCAGATGCCGGGACAACACCACCTACACCAGATGCCGGGACAACACCACCCACACCAGGTGGCGGTATAACATCACCTACGCCTGGTAGTGACACAACACCGCCCACGCCAGGTGGCGGGACAACGCCAACCCCCTAATGATGGTGTAAATACTCCACCAAAAACCGATGGCAAACCTTCCAAATCACCAGAAATACCAAATACTTAAAAATATGAAGTTGCCTACATAACAAAGCAACTTAAGTTAATTAACTGAGTAAAATCTAGGGAAAGCCATCTTTATACCCGGCTTTCCCTAGATTTTTTTGCAATTAATTTAAATGTATATTTAAATACAAAAATTGCTGCGAATATTTATAAAGAGTACTACTGCTATCAAAGACTGAATATTGTTGCTAGTGATGGTCAAGCATCTGCTAGCGCTAGATTAAATCAAGTACAGGACTTACATCGGTTAGCTTAATATCTTTTTTAGTTAAATTTAATCTGCCGTGTAAGTTTTTGGAAGTTTAATTGTTGCAACAGAGATAAACAAATTTATGACTTTTGATTACGATCTATTTGTCATTGGTGCTGGTTCTGGAGGTTTAGCAGCTTCTAAACGAGCAGCTAGCTACGGCGCAAAAGTAGCGATCGCAGAAAATGATTTAGTCGGCGGAACTTGTGTGATTCGCGGTTGCGTTCCCAAAAAGCTCATGGTCTACGGTTCTCATTTTCCTGCACTGTTCAGTGATGCGGCTGGCTATGGCTGGAAAGTAAGTGATGCTCAATTAGACTGGGAACATTTCATTACTTCTATAGATAAGGAAGTCAAGCGGCTATCTCAATTACATATCAGCTTTTTAGAAAAAGCTGGTGTCAAACTAATTCCTGGTCGAGCTAGTTTCGTAGACCCCCATACTGTAGAAGTTGGCGATCGCAAAATTACAGCAGACAAAATTTTAATTGCTGTGGGTGGAAAGCCTCTCAAACCAGATGTACCAGGGATAGAATACGCGATTACCTCTAACGAAATTTTTCTCCTCAAAGAACAGCCAAAGCATATAGCAATCATTGGTGCTGGTTACATCGGTACAGAATTTGCTTCGATTATGCGGGGTTTAGGTTGCCAAGTTACCCAAATTAACCGCCAAGACCAAATTTTGGCAGGTTTTGACGAAGATATCCGTACTGGTATTCAAGAAGGCATGAGCAACCACGGTATTCGCATGATTCAGAATACCTTGGTGACAGCAGTTGAGCCTGTCCCAGAAGGATTAAAGTTGTCTTTATCTGGGGAAAATCAAGAACCAGTGATTGCTGATGTGTTTCTAGCCGCAACTGGTCGGGTTCCCAATGTAGATGGACTGGGTTTAGAAAATGCGGGAATTGAAATTGTCGCCAGTGCTGAAGAAGGCCACGGATATGGGACAGCAAAGGCGATCGCAGTTAATGAATATAGTCAAACTAGTCAACCCAATATTTTTGCTGTTGGTGACGTTACTGATAGGTTAAATTTAACACCAGTCGCTATTGGAGAAGGCCGGGCTTTTGCGGATAGCGAATTTGGCAATAACCGCCGCGAATTTAGCCATCACAATGTACCTACAGCTATCTTTTCTAATCCGGAGGCGGCTACTGTGGGGTTAACTGAAGCTGAAGCTAAGGCAAAACTCGGTGATGATGGCGTGACAATTTTTCGTACTCGTTTCCGTCCTATGTACTACAGTTTAACGGGTGCCCAAGAAAAAACTATGATGAAGCTGGTAGTTGATGCCAAAACCGACCAAGTACTAGGCGCTCACATGGTGGGAGACTATGCAGCAGAAATCATTCAAGGTATAGCGATCGCTGTCAAAATGGGCGCAACGAAAAAAGACTTTGATGCTACCGTGGGGATACATCCCTCAGCCGCCGAAGAATTTGTCACAATGCGGTAAGTTTGATACAGGCGCGATCGCGTCTGTATTGAAAATACTGGCTGAGTTGAATTTTGAATTACTTTATTTACTTACACGGTTTTGCTTCTAGTCCTCATTCTGCCAAAGCCCAAGATATTAGCGATCGCTTTGCCCAAATCGGTATCAAGCTCACAATTCCCGATTTGAATGCAGGTGATTTTTCTCACCTAACAATTACTCGTCAGATCAATCAAATTGCAGCAGAATTCCCAGCTGATTCTGCACCAGTAACCCTGATTGGTTCGAGTTTGGGTGGTTTAACTGCTGCTCATTTAGGGCAAAAATATTCCCAAGTGCAAAGTTTGGTTTTATTAGCACCAGCTTTCGGTTTTTTATCTCACTGGTTACCCAAGCTAGGAGATGAACAGGTACAGCGTTGGGAACAACAAAAGTATCTCATGGTTGATCACTATGGGGAAAAGCGATCGCTACCTTTAAGCTACGATTTCGTTACAGATGCCCAGCAATATCAAGAAGCGGTTTTGCAACGCCCTATTCCTACCCTCATTTTGCATGGCAAAAATGATGAAGTCATTCCTATTACAGCCAGTCGTGAATTTACAATATCTCGTCCTTGGGTGAATTTAGTAGAACTTGACAGCGATCACGCCTTAGGAAATGTCATGGCAGAAATATGGCAAGCAATTCACCTCTTCTGCCAGTTACCAGGCAGCTGTAAAATATGAACTTCTCAAATAATTAATCAATTTCCTAATTTATTTGACTACCAATCCTGCTCGGTTAAAGATTTCTAACTCGGAATTTAGTTTGGGGAAAGGGTGAAAGGTAAGGGTTAAAGGTTTTTTCTTGCCCTTTTTCCCATTCCCCTTTTCCCCTTAACCGACAAGTATTGATTTGACTACTACTTTACACAGTCTAGAGCCAGAAATAGCAAGTAATTAATTTTGACTCTTGACTTTTGACCCTTGACCCTTGACTACAAACTATGCTTCCCTTCATCCGGTCAGATTTAGCACAATTCACCGCTTACAAACCTCATCCCAGCAGCGATAACGCCGAAGCAGTCGAGACAAAATTTGATCGACTAGATACCAATGAAAGTCCCGATGATTTGCCGCCAGATTTAAAAGAAAAGCTAGCTTGGACTTATCAGCAAGTAATTGAAACAAATCGTTACCCAGATGGGGGACATGAAACACTCAAACAAGCGATCGCGCAATATGTTAATGAGTCAGCAGCCCTTTCATCATCGCCAATTACCGCTGCGAATATTTCTGTGGGTAATGGTTCCGATGAATTAATCCGTTCTTTATTAATTGCTACTTGTTTGGGTGGAGAAGGGAGTATTTTAGTTGCCAATCCTACTTTCTCAATGTACGCAATTTTGGCAAAAACTTTGGGTATTCCTGTTGTAGAAGTGGGTAGGAATGAAAGTAATTTTGAGATAGATTTACCAGCCGCACAAGCCGCGATTGCTCAAACTCAAAACCCGCCAATTCGGGTGGTGTTTGTAGTACATCCCAATTCCCCAACTGCTAATTGTTTGACTGCGGCAGAGTTAGCATGGTTAAGAAGTCTCAGCACAGACATTTTGGTAGTAATTGATGAGGCTTACTTTGAATTTAGCCAGACTAGTTTGGTGGGAGAATTAGCACAACGTCCTAACTGGGTGATCCTGCGAACTTTTTCCAAGGCTTTTCGGTTAGCAGCTTTGCGTGTAGGTTACTGTGTCGCTCATCCAGAGGCGATCGCTATTTTAGAGAAAGTCCGCTTACCCTACAATCTTCCCAGCTTCTCAATCGCCGCTGCATTGTTAGCTTTGCAAAACTGCCAACTTTTACTCAATTCAATTTCCCAAACCTTGACTGAACGCGATCAACTGATCGCAGCTTTAAAACAATATCCCAACTTACAAGTTACAGCCAGCAACGCTAACTTTATTTACCTGCGTGTGACTTCAAATAACAGCAACTCCCAAGCGGCTGCTTTAAAAACTATTCATCAGCAATTGCGTAACTCTGGCACACTTGTACGGCTGTTAAACGGAGGATTACGAATTACTATCGGCTCAAAAGCAGAAAACGCCCGTACCCTCAATCGGCTACAGGCTGCTGTGGCAAATCTTCATTTTTAAACAATAATGTACTTAGTAATTAAATCTACTGTCTAATTCATTGCCCAAACGTCGCACTACTCCTACAGTTTGTGGGAGTACACCTACTAAAAGGGCAAATGTAACATCTGGTATATGAGCTACCGTTTCCGGTGGAAAGTACTGTTCAAATTGATCGAGAATCTTTTGAACTCTTTGTTGTGGCACTGGGTTTTCTGTAATTTGTTTAATTAAGCGAATCCATTGCCGCCTAATTAAATAAGCTTTCTGACGCTCCTCATAAGATTCAGCAGTTAATAAAGATAAATTTCCAATCGGTAGTACACTTTGGCAATCACAATCATATTCTCCTCCAACAGCTGCCCCAGGCCCAGCAAACTCTGCATGGTAGCGCTTATAGAGAATTAAACCATTTCGTTTCCGACTGTTGACTATGAAAACTTTTCCAGTACGTAGCAGGGTGAGGATATCCGAGCCGTGCGATTGCTCAGTTCCATCAGGCATGACAATATGGTCAAGGACACTGGTGTCAGGAGAATAGGTTGATACCATAGCAATCTGATAGCGTCGGCGTTGTTCGCTATCCATGTTTTCTCAGATTTGCGAATAATTGAGTAGTAGTATGCACTGAAAGCAGGAACTTGCTGTTAAAGCAAAGTTAATTTTTGATTTTTCTTATTATCAAGAATTTTATGGTCAATTTGGCTAAGATAGCAATAATTAGATCGGTCTGAGCAATTAAGTACTCATATTTTATGAGATTTAACTAGATTTGTCTCTCACTAAAGTGTACTTTTTTTAAAGTTTTTATAAAGATCAATATCTTAAATACAAAGTTATTATGAGGAATTAATGATTAAATATAATGTCTTTTATTGAAAAATATCTTGTTTTTTGTATGTATATATTTGAGAATATTGTTTGTTGTTTTCATATAAAAAATAAGTTTAAAAATTGATATATTAATCTATATTAATATTTTTCGTGATTGAATAATTTAGTTTGAGTAATAAGTATTAATAAATTTTTTTGGGATTAATTAACTCTAAATTTAGCAATTTTTCATCGGCTATGAGACTGATAACATATAGCAGCACAGCATTGTTGATATCTGTACAGTTAATATCACCCAGCCAAGAAAGTTAAATATTTAAAATTTACAGCCAAAAACAATTTCAGCGACAGATATACCAATCTAGAAAATCTCTGGGACAAACAAAACCTCAAATATTTTGTGCAGTAATATTATTTGACGTTTATTTAGCTTATAAATGGCAGCTTTTAGTTAATAATTGAGATACATAAATCACATCATAGAATTAGTTTTCAGATGCTTGTGCAATAATATTTGACTTGAGTATTTAGGGAAGAATAGATTCCAGTGAGATTCAACTTTATGTACCTGATACCCTAGCTTTAAATAAAGCTGTCTTGCCTGATGATTTCGTTCCAGAACATGAAGATATAAATCCTGAAACCCCCATTCCTGACAGACTTTTTCACAGTTGGTGAGTAAGCTAGAGGCTACACCATGCCTACGGTATTGTGGGCTAACAGCTAAATTTGACAGGTAAGGAAAACTTTTTCCCGTTTGCGTCCATGCATCACTAAACCTTACAGCGAGTTCTACAGTTCCTACAAGATTATTAACACCCTTAGTAGTATCAGTCGCAACTAAACAAACATGATGGGGTAAAGGAGAAGCTAGGCGTTGCTTCAAGTCTTCATAAATTCCCAAACGTATTAATGGAAACGCCCATCCCCAAAAGCCATTTTGAGAATGAAAGCTTTCAGTAATAATTTGAGCAACACTATAGAGATCGGCAGATGTTGCAGCACGAATTTGAAATTGTCGCTCAGACTGATCGGCGACAACTGTGACAGGTTCTTGGTGATATGAGTGGAAAAACCAGGATGTCAAGGCTAGTTTAGTATTTATGGGATTCAACGAAAATTTTTTCAAGTATCCTAATACACCGTACAAAATTTGTGAAAAACATCAGATGCCCAAAACATTGAATTTACAACTTGGTTACAAATGATAATTTGGTCATCAAGCCAACAAACTGCAAAGCCTTTGTGAAAAACAGACAGTGCGTCTTATTGCTTTAATTAATTGTTGTACACCTTGATATAGATGATATAGATTACTAGGGTGATTTTTCAAGGTGAGAACGTAGTGGGCTAGGTTTTGGGTAATCTATTGACAGGTTATACCATTTCTCGCAATTATGACCACTGATAATTTCCTCCTCCTGCCCATCTGTATTTTGTTTTTTGCTCAAGCTACAAGCAACGAAGCAGATATTTATTGAGATCAATAAAGAAAACAACCTAAGTCTTGGGTATGAGAATGGGTCAGTTTGGCAGATCAGCCTTTGCAAATGTTGGGAAAAGCACTATGTGCTGAGCGTTAAAGGTTCCTTCTTGAGGTTAGTGCAAGTCACTTAATTCCCAAAGCCTGATTTATCTATAGCTTTGCGCGACTCACATAATATATCTGATACAAGTGTCAGACTATACTGATATTCCACGCTATGGTGAACTAGCTCAGATAATCTTCTCAAGTAAGGTTTCTCAATCATCACTATGGAAGATTATTGGCGTAACAGATTAAATTAGAAGAACTTATTTGTCTAATTGTATACTTAGCAGTTACGTTTGATTTTAGTCATAATTTTTGGCTTTAGCATGATTAGCATAAATAAAATTTACTGACAAGTGTTAGTGTCACTGCTGCAACGGGAAAACTTAATATGCAGCTACAGATGGATTTTTGAGCCAGCCTTGAGCGCTGTATGTGTTTAGTATTTTCACAGTTCTCGCCGGAGGTGAGGGAAGATTTGGCAGCTATCAACTCTGTAAGACCAAAACTCAATATCAAAGCAATTACCTTGCTTGAGAGCGAATCGCAATCTTTACTAGCCATTGAGGCCAATTACAGTGAGTAAATACTTTCACAATCAGCACTCATATAGCCAAATAGCCTTATTGGTCAAAATGCTCTGCTCTTACCTGACTCAGAAACATCCCTGTCTGATCAGATTATTCTTTATCCAACTGCCGTTGCAGCAGGAAAGCGGTGCATGAAATCCCAACAAGCAAACAGTAAGCCGAAAATATTGGTTGTCGATGATGAGCCAGACAACCTTGACTTGCTTTACCGCACCTTTTATCGCGAATACAAGGTGCTAAGGGCAACTTCTGGTCCTGCCGCATTGGATCTACTGGCACAAGAAGGAGAGGTCTCTGTGATCATCTCCGATCAGCGGATGCCAATCATGAGCGGTACAGAATTTTTAAGCCTGACAGCCACTCAATATCCAGATATTATCCGGATTATCTTAACTGGCTACACTGATGTCGAAGACTTAGTGGAAGCCATCAATGCTGGTAAAGTTTTCAAATATGTCACTAAACCGTGGGAAGCTGAGGAACTTAAAGGTGTAGTACGCCAGGCTTTGGATACTCATAATGTTCTCAAAGCTCGTACCCGTGAACTGACGCGTACACTCCGTCAAGAATCACTGCTGAACACTGTCACGAATACAATTCGTAGTGCTTTAGACTATCGGCAAATTTTACAAACAATTGTCGATACAGTGGGGCATATGTTGGAAGTGGATGTGTGTCTGTTACGTCCTTTCCAAGATGGGCAGTTAGTAGATGAAGGATTTATTTACCAGAAAGCTGCTCAAGAAGACGCAAGCGCAGCAGAGAAAGAACAGGAAGAGCATTCAGATGAAACACTCAAATCTTCCTCATCTTCTTTTCCCACATCATCTGTGTTGGCAGAGACAGTTTGGGAAACTCGCGAAGTTCAAGTTATTCATAATGTAGAAGATGATGAACGGATTCTGGGTAATACCCCAGAACTCGAACAACGTAGAGCAGCTTTTTTAGCAGCTAGTATCAGCTCTAGTTTAGTTGTGCCGTTGATTTGCCAACAAGAACTGATGGCAGTGCTAGCGCTGCACCAATGTTCTCAGCCCCGGATTTGGGGAGAAGAGGAAGTGCAGTTAGTGTTGATGGTAGCAGATCAGGCAGCTTTGGCTTTATCTCAAGCTTATACCTATGAACAAGTACGCGCTCTTGCTAAACGAGAGTCTTTAATTAATACAATTACTACGGCAATTCGTTCTAGCTTAGATCCTCAAGATATTTTTGCGGCTATTACCGAACAATTAGGACAGGCTTTACAAGTCAATGGCTGCATTTTATCTTTATGGACTGAAGAAGATGAATTTGTTGAATGTGTAGGACTCTATGACAGTTCTCAATATTTAGAACATACTTTAAAGTCGGCCCAGGAAACAGTCTTAAGTAATAATCATCACCATATCAATCAGGAATTACCTCATTCTCAAGCGCCAATTAAGCATAATCCTATCCTGCAAGAGATTTTGCGGACACAGGAGCCAGTGGTAATCACTGATATGAGCAACTGTGCGGATGAAATCAAGGGATTTGATTTGCCTTTGAAAAAACCAGCGCGATCGCTAATGATTGTTCCCTTATTAGCGGACGGTAAGTGTATTGGTAGTATTACGCTGCGTGAAGGTAGCAAAAGCCGCCGATGGTTATCTTCGGAAATTCAGCTAGCCAAAGCGGTGGCCGCTCAAGCAGCGATCGCAGTGCAACAATCACGTTTATATCAAAAGACTCGTGACCAAGCAGAGCGCTTATTACAATTAGATAAACAAAAAACCGAATTTTTTCAAAATATTTCCCATGAGTTCCGCACTCCTATTACCTTAATTCAAGGGCCTTTAGAGTCAGCAGTAAATAATGGCGATGGCTTATCTTACGCCCAAAGTGCGATCGCTTTGCGTAATTCACGGCGATTGCTCAGGCTAGTCAATCAACTATTAGATCTGCAACGCTTAGATGCGGGGAGGATGCAGCCGAGTTTCCGTCCTTGTGATTTGGTCGATTTTGTCAACCAAATTGTGGAATCTTTTCGCCCTTACTGTGAGAAAAAGGGACTGCATCTAGTCTCGGAATTGGGTCAATGTTCTCAAGTTTACTTAGATATAGAAAAATTTGATAAGGTCGTTTACAACCTGCTATCAAATGCCATGAAGTTTACTCCCGAAGGCGGGACGATTACGATCAGGCTCATATCTCAAGATGATAGTTGCATATTACAAGTACAAGATACGGGAATTGGTATAGTTAAAGAACAAATTCCCCACCTATTTGAGCGCTTCCGCCAAGCTGAAGGCTCAGAAAACCGTTCCTATGAAGGTAGTGGTTTAGGTTTAGCATTAGTCAAAGAATTGGTTGAGCTGCATGGGGGGCAAATAACTGTAGAATCTGTTTACGGTCAAGGTACAACTTTTACACTCTGGTTGTTAACTGGTAGTACTCACTTACCTACACAGCAAATACAGGAAACCCCTGCGGAACTGAATACTAACCGCGCCAGTGTAGAATTGGCTGATTTAGAGCTAGTCGAGCCAACCCCAGAAAATATTGAAAGCTTGCCGAAAGAATTAGTACCTACTCCTGATAATCCAGAGTCTCAAGGATATAAAGATGGCAGTCTTTTGAATACTGGACACTCAATTTTAGTTGTTGATGACAATCCGGATTTACGAACATACGTATCTGAAATCATCCGCAATAATGGCTATCAAGTACATACAGCCCGTAATGGTGCCGAAGGATTTAAAATAGCGCAAAAAATTGCACCTAGCTTAATTATTACGGACTTAATGATGCCCTTGGTGACAGGATTACAGATGATTCAGATGATCCGTAGAGAGGAGAATTTGAAAGGCACACCAATCATTCTGCTCACCGCTAAAGTTGATGAAGAAACCCGGATTGCCGGGACAGAACATGGTGCAGATGCTTATTTAGCTAAACCATTTAATGACAGGGAACTCCTGGCAGAAGTTAGGAACCTCTTAGCCTTGAAAGAAAATGAGCGCCGGGTTATGGAGTTAAATACCTACCTGACAGAGTCAGTACTCAAGCGCTTTTTACCACCTGTTTTGGTAAAAAAAGCTGCTATGGGAGATTTAACCTTGGATTTACGACCAGAACCACGCTTAATTACAGTCTTATTTAGTGACATAGTTGGTTTTACCCAACTAGCAAATACTCTTAGATCTCGAAGAGTAGCAGAGTTGCTCAATGAGTATTTGGAAGCTATGACCAAGACTGTGTTTGACAATGGCGGTACTGTAGATAAATTTATGGGAGATGCCATCTTAGCTTTATATGGAGCGCCAGAAGAATTAACTCCTAATGAACAGGTGCGTCGTGCCATCAATACTGCCAGAGCAATGCATAGCGCATTAGATGAGTTGAATCGACGCTGGCAAGAACAAGGCATATTTGACGCTAACGGACATACTGGTGTTAAATTCCGCTGTGGCATTCATCAAGGTACTGCAGTTGTAGGTATGTTTGGTAGTGCCGAACGTGCTGACTATACTGCTATTGGCCCCAGTGTGAATATTGCTGCTAGGTTGCAAGCGGCTGCTATTCCCGGTACTATTTTAGTTTCTGCTGCTGTGGCAGATTATTTACAAGATGAAGAAATTACTAAAGTCAGCCCCTTAGAACTCAAGGGAGTAGACGAAACTGTTCTGACTTTTGCTGTCAGATCGGAAATTATGGCTAATCGCTGAGAGTAGACTGGATTTTAAAGCGTTAGTTTAGTAAAGAGTAAGAGCGCCCTATTAAATCCAGTTTGAAATTTAATATGACACCATCGGTTGCAGATAAAACTTCATCTTCAGTCAAGGTATGGAGACGACATACAGACCCACCTAGTTTATGGGTTGCAGTTGTCATCGGTTCACTGAGCCTACATTTGCTAGCCTTCTGGCTGATCCGCTCATATCAGTCAAGTTTATTGTGGCAACAGCAAAGCAAAGCTGCAATTCCAGTTGAGGTAATAGAAATTTCTTCGCAGCCGAAATCAAAAGCAAAAACTAGAACAACAATAAAGGCTGTTAATTCTCAAACAAAACCAGTATCTACAAATCAAAAGTTACAACCAAAAAATTCTTCCAAACCAGTAGTAGTTAAATCCGATAGATTAGCAAAAAACTCAAGTCCTACTGTCCCAGATCAAAATGCTGTAGCTTTTGCTGAACAACGCCAACGTCAACTCGCTGAGCAACAGCAGCGCGAACTTGCTGAACAGCGTCAACGTCAATTAGCTGAACAGCAGCAGCGTGAACTCGCTGAACAACGCCAACGTCAACTCGCTGAGCAACAGCAACGCGAACTCGCTGAACAGCGTCAACGCGAACTCGCTGAGCAACAGCAACGCGAACTTGCTGAACAGCGTCAACGTCAATTAGCTGAACAGCAGCAGCGTGAACTTGCTGAACAGCGTCAACGCGAACTCGCTGAACAGCAGCAGCGTGAACTTGCTGAACAGCGTCAACGCGAACTCGCTGAGCAACAGCAGCGCGAACTTGCTGAACAGCGTCAACGCGAACTCGCTGAGCAACAACGTGAGAACTCTGGTAATCCTAATAACCCCGAATCATCTTCTACACCATCTAATACAGCAGGTGGAAGCTTAGTTGCAAGTTTAGTAGGAGAACCTCAACAGGAAAATAGAGGTATAATTGCTCACCCAGCTAAAATTAAACCTAGCAACCAGCCATTTAGAAAAGGTCTGGAATATGTAAAGTACATAGAAAAAAAAATTGGCGAGCCTGTAGAAGTGACAGCGCTATTAACAATTTCAGAGAAGGGTAAACTGGAGATGGTTACTGTCAAAGATACAAGCATTTCCGCAGAAGAGAAAAGCTACTATGAAGACTTTTTAGCCAGTCAAGTATTAAATAACTGGGAATTTGAACCTGCTTATGACAACGATCCCAACGATCCCAAGCCTAGTAATCTGATAGTACGTATCCGACTACAGCCGCTACCTTAATTTATTAAGGCTTGAATTGTAAATACTGCTGTGCTATACTATTAAAGTTGGAAATTTGCGGGCGTAGTTTAGTGGTAAAACTATAGCCTTCCAAGCTATTAATGCGGGTTCGATTCCCGCCGCCCGCTTTAAATGTAAGGTTCTTGTACAGCTTTCGGGCTTTGCATAGTTTGTCAGACTTTGGAACCCTATAGGTAAACTAAAAGGCTCTTACTATTGGCGCAGCGTCTCCACAGCAGAAGGAGAGGGAGAAAGCTACGCATAGTGAGAGCTTCACCACAGCGGATTTGCTAATAACTTATGCAATTATGTCTCAGTTATTGTGAGAAACTGGCGTTTTTAAGACGCTGGGTATAGCTGCAATGACTCTCTCAGCAATTTGTTCTGGTGTTTCACCTTCATTAATAGTGATTTGCAAATCTGCTTGGGAATAAAGTGGTTGTCGTTGTTCGAGAAGCGATCGCAATTTTTCCCTAGGGTCAACATCGTGCAACAATGGCCTTGTATCATCGGCTTGCAATCGGCTGTACAGTAAATCTACTGGCGCATCTAGCCAAACAATCAAGCCGTGGTGCAGGTAACTCCAGTTTTCTTGGCGCGTGACAATACCGCCACCGGTTGCGATCGCTAATTTCGTAAAAGAACAAACTTGTGATAAGACATCGCTTTCCAACTGACGAAAGGCTGCTTCTCCTGATTCAGCAAATAGCTGATTAATGGATTTTCCCCCTACTTGAACAATGACATCGTCAGTATCTACAAATCCATAACCTAGATGCTTGGCTAGTATGCGTCCTACTGTGGTCTTACCACTACCCATCATCCCAATTAAATACAGGTTAACCCCTTGTAATAAACTACTCACTAGTTGCTGCGCTCCAATTATCAGTTATGAGTTGTCTTAACTCCTAACTTTATCAGGAGATTGGGGGTTGGGGATTGGGGACTGGGGACTGGGGGTTGGGGACTGGGGATTGGTGACTGGGGACTGGGGACTGGGGGTTGGGGACTGGGGATTGGTGACTGGGGACTGGGAAAAAGCAGGGGAGAAAAATAACAAACACCCATTACCCATTACCCATTACCCATTACCAAACCCCAAATCACAAATCACAAATTTAAATCTCCATTGAGGCAATTATCTCTGATAAAATTTTTTAAGTTTTCTGTCAAAATTGTCTGACTCATACTTAAGTAGCTATCTTTGCCGCGAGTTAAATTTAAGTTTTCCTCAATTAATCGTTCAACTAGATACTCAATTAACACTGGACTCAGGGAAAAGCGAGATGCTTGTTTTTCGATGAGCGATCGCTTTTGTAATAATTCCATTGCCTCTAAGATTAGTCTTTGGGAAGTTAGAGGTGATAATCCTGGTAATACTGTATCTTTTTGTAACTGTCTGATAGATACAAAGCTGGGATGGAGAGAAAGCCAATACAACAGGTATTTTTCTATTTGCGATAAGCGGTGGAACTGTTGGTCTAAAATAGCTCTTGTTTCCCCAAAAACTACAGTTTCCTGGGCTATAAACTCAGATATATTGCCAGCAAATAATTCTTGAATCGTGGTTGCTGCCAATTTAATAAATAATGGATTTCCTGCATACCGTTCTAGTAATGCACTACATTCATCTGATGTAGATTTATGAGTTAAGCCTTTGGCTTTGAGTATTAATATACTTTCTTGCTGAGTCAAACCACTTAATTTCAGAGAACGAATTGGTAATCTTTCCCCTTCTAGAGCAGCAATTTCTTGAGGCTTTTCTCTACTATTTAAGACTATACAACTTTTATGTTCTATATCTCCTAATCTTTTAATTAACTCTCCATAACCCTGATATTCTTGACGATATCGAATTTGAGATATCTGGGAATTATGATTATTTTTTATACCTGCGCTACTTGCTAAAATTGCATCCCAACTATCAAATACAATCAGACACCGACAGGAGCGTAAACCATCTACTAATTGCCAAATTTTACTTTCTAGGGTTTCTGGAATATTTTGATGCGAATTTGGTGAGATAACTTGAATTAGCTGTTCCAAGAGTACCTCTACAGGAGGAGCAAAATTGAGCGATCGCCAAATCACATACTCAAATTCTTCCTGAATATCTTCTACTAGTTTGACTGAAAACGCAGTTTTACCAATTCCACCCATACCCAATATGGTGACTAACCGACAGCGGTCTTGCAAAATCCATGCTTGAACTTGCGTTAGTTCTTGCGTTCTTCCATGGAACATAGTAGTATTTATGGCTGCATCACTATGTTGTGTCAGTGTTGATTTATCAGCTGATAAATTTAAATCTCTGTCTCTATTTGTTTTTATAGAACTAATTACTGGTTGTAAGTGAAACCAACCTTTTTTATAACCTGCTTTTTCTAGCAACTGAGTCACCCGACTCCAGGTTTTAACTTTGACAGAGTCACCTGCCTGGTTACTCAGCATTTCTTCTATATATTTATATAATCCGTTAGATAGATAAACTCTAACAGTACTGCTACTTCCACTTTGGTAAACTACTTTGGCAATTTCTGCAGGACTACAACCACAAAGCAAACCTCGTAGAAATTTCTTTTCTACAGGTGTCAAAGCTTTTCCTTTCGCTGATGCCAAATCTACGTATAATTTTTCTAACTCCCAATAATTTTTAGCTTCGATAAAATCGTCTTCCATTCGAGCAGAACCATCGGTTGCCATTAGCGTTATTTATGTAATTTATGTAACTAAGGCAATATACTAACGATTCTTCTATGAAATCGGATTAAATTAACGATAAATTTATAACGAATTTAATAACATTCGTTAGGTGACTTAGCGGTTCTTGCTTGGTTATCTTTAGGCTTAACTGAAATTTAATAAAGATTGTTTGAAACTTTAAGCGCACAAATACTGTCAACCTGAATAGCTAAGAATGTCTTTCGTGGAGCGATTTTATTTAATCATAATACTGTGTTTTTAGTAGCACAGCGTAAGCATTCTCAGATTGAGTTCTTACAAGCTTTCTTCTCTCAATTTAGCAGACAAAGGTGTAAATGATGACTTACTTTCCAAAAAAAATTATACAAAAAACTTTTGCCAACTTAATACTTTAGTCACAAAAACTACTGTAAAGCTCATCTGAGTCAGTCCAGAGAAATCAAAGTGGTATGTATGAGGTGCGAACCATGACTCGAATTCGTGACGTTGTGCAAAAAGCTTTAGCAAGTGGTTATTTAACTTTAGAGGCGGAAAATCAATTAAGACATCTGTTGACCACTCGGTATGATTTGGAAGATTTCAACGCTTTCATGACTTTGCAAGAAGCCGCTATGAATGGAAATGTTAAGCAGGAATCCCGTGAGCGTTGCGGTATTAAGTAGCAAGTTGGTGTTTGTCATTTGTCATTTGGTAATGGGTAATTGGTAATGGGTAATTGGTAATGGGTAATTGGTAATTGGTAATTGGTGTTTGTTATTTTTCCCCCCTGCTCCTTTCCCCCCTGCTTTTTCCCAATCCCCAATCCCCAGTCCCCAGTCCCCAATCCCTACTTACGGGGACGCTCATTCTCATCTTGGAAATCATCTTCGTCCTCAAAGAAGCTCCAATCATCGTCATCATCATTCGCTTGATCGGTCGTCGGGGGTTGATAGGGGGGAATGATGACTCGGTAATCCGCATCGTAAATTGATTCAGTCTTTCCTACTGACGTATTTTTGGGATCGCGGTAGTTGTAGGAATACACTGAACCAGATTGAGAAGAACTTTGTGGTTGTTGCGGACGTTCGTAGGTTTTATAGTCGTCATACTCTTGAGCTTGCTGTCTTGTTTGAGATGCTTCCCTCGGCTTCTGCTCAAAATTCCAGTCATCATCTTGATTATTTGTATTCCAGTCGTCAATTTCATCGCTGGAAGTATTTTCGGTTTTACTAGCTGGCGGTGGCGTACTAGCTGGGGGAGGAGTAGGTTCTTTTCTAAAGGTAGTTTTATTACGCGGTGAAGTTGTAGCTGATTTAAAGCGTGTTTGCCGTGGTTGTCTGACAAAATAATTTGATATTTTAAACAAACTGGTAATGAATACAGATGTTAACGCCCCAGCTGCGGTGGCGAACAACATCCACATCGCCAGTGGTAATGCTTGAGTCCGCATACCCAAAAATACTAACGATATAGCAGGTGTCCAATTTTGGGTTAACAACAGCGTTAGTCCACCCAAGATAGCCACTAGCAGAATTAAGCGAATTACATTCATAGAAATTTAGTAAAGGATAAAGATAAAGGATGAAGGATAAAGCAGAAGAATTACTTCATACTTCATACTTCATACTTCATACTTTAACGATGGCCTTGCCATCGCTGAATGGGAATGCAGTCAATATCAAGCTGATCTAAAACACGGGCTACGACAAAATCAACTAAATCTTCAATGGTTTGGGGTTGATGATACCAAGCAGGAATGGCTGGAACAACTCTGACTCCAGCTTCAGCCAAAGCGGTTAAGTTACGCAGGTGAATCAAACTAAAAGGAGTTTCCCGCGGCACTATTACCAACTTTCGACCTTCTTTAATTTGAACATCGGCTGCTCGTTCTAGTAGATCGGAACTCAAGCCGACTGCGAGTTTAGCTACGGTACTCATGCTACATGGCATAATAATCATGCCCAAAGTCCGAAAAGAACCGCTAGCAATTCCTGCTCCGACATCACTCCAAGGATGGCAATAGAGTTTACCAGAGTTGCTGACACCAGCTTGTTCGCGCCAAAATTTTTCTTGAGCAGCTGGTTCTGCTGGCATCCGAATATCCTGTTCGGATTGCCAAACCATGTAAGTAGATTTAGAAGCCACCAGTTCAATTTGATAGTTTGCTGCTAGCAGATATTTCAAAGCACGAACGGCGTAAATCAGACCGGATGCGCCTGATACGCCTAAAATCAAAGGATAAGTATGATTAGACACTTTGCTTTACAAGTATTTACTCATCCTCGCCGTAAGGGTCTAAGTCATCGGGATCGAGATGGTTTGATAAATAAATGTCTGATAAATCCTCGCTGGGGGCACTGACATCTAAGCCTTTGGCTACACCATCACTACCAACTGTGACTAAATCAATTTGCTGGCGGTAATAATCGACACTCTTAACTTGTACAGAGACGCGATCGCCTAATCTGTAAGAAGCACGGTTTTTGCGTCCAAACAAAGCTTGTTGTCTGGCGCGGTATTCGTACCAGTCGTCTTTTAGGGAACTAACATGTACTAGCCCTTCAACGCGCAGTGGTATACCTAAATGACCGCTAGCTGCAACTTCCGCTGCGGGAACTTCGATTTCTACAAAGAAACCGTAAGATTGCACACCAGTAATTACACCCTGAAAAACTTGACCGATGCGTTGTTTCATCAGTTGAGCTTTTTGCAGTCCGGCTAAATCGGCTTCTGCTTCTTGAACTTCTTTTTCTCTGTCGTTAATTTGGATAATTACCCGCGTTAAATCGCTTTGCAGTTCTTGTTGCAATTCTGGCGGTAAAACATTCCAATTAATTTCTAAGTGAGAAGAAGAGTGGCGCAGGTTCACACGTTCTTTCACGCGGGTATTGCGGCGATCGCGTCCGTGTTCCAGTAACGAATAATACACTCGCTGCAACAGCAAATCGGGGTAACGTCGCAAGGGGGCTGTAAAGTGGAGATATTGCGGTAAAGCCAAGCCAAAGTGGGGCCCTTTGGTAGTAGTGTAACTCGATGGCTTTAGGGTATCTTGCAACAAGTAGGTCAAAACTTGCTCCGAAGCAGATTCCACAAAAGCCCTAGTTAAATGCTGATAATCTAGGGGTTGGATATCTACTTCTGGTTCTAGAGCCAGTTCTACACCCAAATTAATCGCCAATTTCAGCATTTCTTGGACATCTTCAGCATCCGGTGTACCTTGAACGCGCCAAATCGCGGGTACTCCCAGGGCGCTAAAGTGAGTAGCTGTTAGTTGATTGACCAACAGTACCAACTCGGTTAGCAGCGAATGTACAGGTAAATCATTGACTACCACAGCTCCCAAAATTCCCTCATCGTAGTAGGGATTTTGATTAGGCGGCAAATTTAACTGTAAGCTACCGCGAGCCAAACGCACCTGTTTCACCGCTTTCCGTAACTCTTCTAGGTTTTGTAGAGTTTGGACAACCTGTTCAGATTGCTTGTGAGAATCACCATTGAGAACGGCTTCGGCTTGTTGTTTATTCAGGGCGGTATCTACCTGAATCACGCTGGGTTGAATTTCCCAGTCTATGACTTCGCCGGATTTGGGGTCGATATTAATTAAAAATGATAGGGTTAAGCGATCGCTTCCCGCGACTAAAGAACAGCGATCAGCCACCGCATCTGGGAACATCGGTAGTACTAATTCTCCCAGATACACAGACCGCCCGCGCCTCAAAGCTTCCCGGTCGAGTGCTTCATCTGGCTGAACATAGTGAGATACATCGCTAATATGTACCCCCAAACGCCAAGCACCATTAGCGGTTTTTTCTAAACTAAAGGCATTTTCTACGACTTTGGGATCGCCATTAGCGCCCGCGATCGTCAGGGTAAATAAACTGCGTAAATCTAGCCGATTTTTCAAGTCGGCTTTCAATAGTCTTTTTGGTAACTTGGTAGCAGCTTCGGCTACTGACTCAGAGAAATTACGGGCTAAATCATGTTTACAAGTGACTAAATCTATATCAGCCGCCGCTTCTGCGTCGCTACCCAAAATTTGCACCACTCGACCCAGTGGCGGATATTGTGCTAGGGGATAACGTAGCACTTCTACATGGGCTAGGTGATCGAGGGCCTCTTCTAATTTCATGCCATTGGTTTGCAGTTTCAACTCAAACAGCAAGCGATCATCCAGAGGAACCGCACGAAAGCCGCTTTCTACTTGCTTAATCCGGGCCAGTAAAGTGTGATTTGAGCGTTCGAGAATCAGCTTCACCTCGCCTTCGGGAGAACGACGACGGCTACCTTCTTTGAGGACTCTCACCAAAACGCGATCGCCATTCCACGCATTACTGAGATGGCTTTCACGAATGTAAATATCCTCAGCGCCTTCTACATCTTGAATTGCGAAGCAAAAACCCTTACTAGAACAGCGGAGTTTGGCTTCAATCAATCCTTCTTCAGTCACCCGGCGATATTTACCCCGTTCTTTGACTAAAATTCCGATTTTTTCTAAGATGTCTAGAGCAATGTGAAGTTTTTGTAAACTATTTTCATCCTCGCAGCCAAGTTTCTTTTCCAAAACTTTACGAGCTACCAATTTATCATCGGTGAAATTGGCAAGGAGTGTAGCGATTGAAAATTCCATGCAGTGAACCGACCTTTGGTCAAAACATCATTTTTCTTTTAATCTGTTGTTTCCTGTATACCCTCACGGACTACAGATACGAGCTAGAAACTAAATACCCGCAAGCAGGGATTCTGAAGTTCCAAGGGAAGGAGCCGACTCACCCTGCGAAAAGGCGCAGAAGTGACTACATTCTCACTGCACGACAATCTCAAAATTCTTCTGCGGTTGAGTTCCTTCATCCAGCTCAACGGACAAAGCACGCCTGATCGGATTTTGCCCCATGAGGTAATTACGCGACCAATTTTTGAGATGCTTGGTTGTGAGAACTATCCATGCTGCTCAAAAACGCTATGCAGGGGAACAGGTGTTTAATTGTCTAGACTGAAGGTACTTTTACAGCATGAGAATCTGATTTTTACCTAGGAGAAACTGCCGATAAACCTAATTTTCCCATATGTAGAATCGGTAACAATTAGGTAAGCAGCTTAAGATACAGTGAGGGCGAACCTTATCTTCATTATTGTAGATTTAGAGCGCACTTCTAGAAAATAGTTCTGCATATCGAATTGGGTAATTAGTATAGCATTGAAGGCGATCCTACTCAGATTTTGCCATCAGTAGCTAAAAATTTTCTCGCAAAAGAGCTACTGCTACAATCAGGGACTAGGAGTCAGGTGCCAGTAATACTTTGATCCATAAGCATATGGCAAAGTACGCGATCGCCAGCTTTTCACTCCAGACTGATGAGTGGATAAGTTTTGTGGAAAGAAGATGTTGATTTGCGATCGCTGAGTACGTAGTCAGCACTTAAGCCTAAGATATTTCTCAAGATTTTTTAGTGCAATACTAGTACAGCAGCCAGAAATAAAGCTACTATTCAAAATAGGAAAAAGCTTATTGCATAGGCTTTTTGAATTTTCAATGCCTAATAGTGACACTAGTACATTACTGTAGAAATCAACAGAGCATCTCACAAAGTCTCATCAATTCAAAATACAATTCTTGTGACTTTTACTTACTCTTTAGCGGTACTAGCTTGTATACATAGGTAGTATCAACCCCCTTTATTCAACAGTCTTAAAATTGGTGGCATTATGATGTTGGCTCAATTCCAGAGCTTGTATCCCAAAGGTAGTATTATTTCTGAGTTAGTGCAAATTTTTCAAGGAAAATATATTGTCCGTGTTAGCGTCCAAATCGAAGGCGTAACCCGCGCCACTGGTTTAGCAGCCGCAGAAACAATCGAAGCAGCCGAAGATAACGCCAGAAATCGGGCATTAATGGTTTTAGGCACAGAAAACGCGACTCAGGAAACAGTGGTAACTTCTCCACCTCCCACATCGCCTCTGCAAGCTCATCCTGACTTGAACAAAACTAGTAAGTTTAATGAGTCGGCTTATTCTCCTAGCAAAGAACCAGACTTTGGCAGTAGTCAGTGGTCAGTACCAAGCAGCAAAGAAGTATCAATACTGGCTGATAATGGACAGCATAACCAACCAGACAAAATTACCACCGACATTCGCAACGCCAGTAAATCCGCTACTTACAGCCCAGAATTCGGTCAACCATTACCGATAAATACTGAGTTAGAAGCCCAGTTTGATACCCCAGGCGATTTAGACATTACATCTAGCAACGAGCCAGAAATTTTACCTTTACCAGACATTACCCCTAGTAATGTGAAACCCTTTACTCCTCGCAGTTACAGTTCCTCTGAAGATGTGGGAACACCAACAGTAACAACAGGGAAGAAAAGGAAGAAAAGTGAACCCGTAGATTTATCTGATGTGATTGCCAAAACTGATGTCGAACTTCAGCGCTTAGGCTGGACACCAGAACAGGGACGGGAACATTTAATTAAAACCTATGGTAAGCGTGGGCGGACTTTGCTGACTGAAGATGAATTACACGGATTTCTTCAATACTTAGAATCTCAACCCACGCCAAAAGATCCATTAATGGGATTTTGATGGGTTTGTCATTTGTCTTTTGTTCTTGGTTATTAATAAATACCCCCCTTAACTTTCTTTCCTGAGTGGTGAAGAGGTTTGAAGGGGGGTTTTGATTAATGGGATCAACGAAGGTCTATCACCACTAAAACAAATGACCAATGACCAATGACCAATGACTACACAACAGCCATTGGTCGGCTACCTGCGGAATGACGGTCAATAACTTGGTCAATTAAGCCATAGTCTCTCGCTTCCTCTGGCGACATAAAGAAGTCGCGTTCAGTATCTTCCGCGATACGCTCAAGTGGTTGACCTGTGTGGTCGGCTAAATAGTCGTTGAGCCGACGCTTGTGATATAAAATTTCCCGCGCTTGAATTTCAATATCAGTTGCTTGACCCTGCGCGCCACCTAAAGGTTGATGAATCATAATCCGAGAATGGGGTAGACTCATCCGCTTACCCTTAGTACCTGCACTGAGCAGAAAAGCGCCCATGCTGGCAGCTAATCCGGTACAAATGGTACAGACATCAGGGCGAATATGCTTCATAGTATCAAAAATGCCCATACCAGCAGTTACCGAACCGCCTGGAGAGTTGATGTACAAATAAATATCTTTCTCCGGGTCTTCAGCATCTAAAAACAGTAGTTGGGCAACAATCAAGTTCGCTATGGAGTTATCAACCTGTTGTCCTAAAAAGATAATCCGTTCACGCAACAGGCGTGAGTAGATATCAAAGGCGCGTTCGCCGCGACCCGATTGTTCAATGACTATAGGAATCATGCAGCCTACTTGTAGCTATTTAAATCCATTTTATCGAGCGCAACGGCTAATTGTTGGGATTTGGGGTTTGTCATTTGTCATTTGGTAATAGGTAACGGGTAATTGGTAATTGGTGTTTGTTATTTTTCTCCCCTGCTCCCCTGCTTTTTCCCAGTCCCCAGTCCCCAGTCCCCAGTCCCTAATCCCCAGTCCCCAGTCCCTTCTACCAGGCACTTTTTTTCATCGTATGAGTCTGAATACTTATCCCGTAATCACGCTCACCAACCCTAAAATATTAGGGTGTGCTGCAAAACCTTTGTAGCATGGTGTTTGCAGTCATCAACACTCCACCTAAACTGGTGGTTTTTTGTCAGGTGTTGGTAACATTTTAAACATTTTTTAATATTACCAACTGTAATTATCCGGAATATTTACTAAATTCCGGTAATGCAATAGTACGGGGTGTAGTTAGAGTAACTAATTCAATCTAGAAACGCTGTCCACCGAAAGGGAGACCTGCCATGCTGGAAAAACTTGTGCAAGCCGCCATTATAACTTTCATACTCCACCTAATAGCAGGAATTAACCCAAATACTAGAGTTGAGACAAAAGCAGCTATGCCTATGTCGGAAACACCAGCTTCAATTGTCAGCTTACTGTTTCCCTCTGGGCGCTAAGAAGATTTTGTGAATTACTACGTACTGGTTTCGCATTCTCTACACTTTTTGCTTCTTGACTTCAGTCACACTACTATGACTGCTATAAAGTTACCTCTTTAACCAATCTCGCTAATGCTGGATATTGTTAAAGGGGTAATTTGTATTTATATATATGAATATTTTGTATAAAAACTAACTTGTAATGTTGTAATTGCCCAATTAAAAATACAATCAATTTGACTCAATTATTCCAGCCAAATTTTCACGCCTTATTCTGTCAACGTAATTTTATTAAATTTACGTATGCATGTATTACGAATGCTATATAATAATATTTAATATTTAACAGGTAATAACCAAAAATTTCTACTATTTAATATATGAGTAAAATTTGAAATAAGTTATGAACTTATAACTATAATTTTTATATATACCCACTTTAAAATACGATAAATTTACTTTTTTTAACCTGTATTTAACCTATAATATTTAGAATATATACTAGGAATAATATTTTTTTCTGAAATTTGCATAAGGTGCATTAGCGATACTCGTAAAGCACCATTGGCAAGTATTTGCAGGTGTTACGCCTAAGCCTAACACAAGCTATATGGCATTGATATTTTTCAGAAATAAAATCTGATTCCTAACACAACTAGTTACATTGATAAAACTAGTGTTCGGTACAAAATATTTGAACTATATGAAACCTATAGTCAGGTTATTAGCAGGTGCAGTAGAAGGCTTTCCTTGGGTTGGCCCACTTTTACGGGAAATAGTTGAAATAGTTTCCCTATCGAATTCAAATGAAGGTGAAAAATCTGAAGCTTTACAAAAAATCAGTGAGGTTTTACAACGAACTAACCATAGAGATTTTCATGTAGTTGCGTTAAGTGCTTGTAACTATGATTATTTCATAAAAGTAGATAAGATATTTCCAGATTATGAGTGTAAAATTAAGGGTGAAGATGCACATCCAGGTGGTTCAGGTGCAAACTCAATTTATGGATTAACTAAGCTAGGCAAGAAGACAGCTATAGTTAGTTGTGTAAATGATGATGAAGAAGGTAGAAAAATAATCCAATCCTTTCAAGATATACCTATAGATACTAGATTATTGATTGTAGATGACACAAACTATTGCCATACAGGTAGAACAACTGTTTTTGTTGAGAATTCTGGAAAAAGATTAATTGCTGTAAGACCTGGAATAAATGAATATTTATCAAGGATTTTGAAAGAGAGGCAATTACTAGATGAATTAAGAGATGTAGTAAAAAATTCTAGAATTCTTCACTTGTCATCCTTTACTGGTATCGAAGAATTACACTTGCAGGAATTGATTCTACAAGAATTTAAAGATAAAGATACTATAGTTTCTTTAACTCCAGGGGCTCTTTATGTTGAGAAGGGTCTTGAAGAACTATCTCCTATTCTAGCTCATACAAATGTAATGTTTTTGTATGTTGAACAGTTAGATACTCTTCTAAAATCATCTAAGAATATAAAGGGATTTAGAGAAAATATTTCACTTAAGAAAAAAATAAACCTTTTCTTCAAATGGAAACTTAGTAAGAAAATGAATCATGCAATGATTTTAGTAATAAAAGATAATCTAAAAATTCAATCTGGCTGCATACTTGAAAATTATATTTCTGTCGCTACTAACGCTGGTGAAAATATGAGTTTTTTTAGCCACTCAAACGTAAATTTTACAGTTGGTGATGGGAGTAAGATTGCATTGGATACAACAGGTGTTGGTGATGCAGTTGTTGCTGCTTTTTTGTATGGCTTGTTAGAAGGAGAAAATATTAAAGGATGTGCTGATCTTGCGTTCGTTTTGGCAACCCATGTATCTACAAGATTTGGAGCTAGAACTGGACTTCTTGATGCCAGTTTGTTGGAAGAAGAAAAAAGAAAACTACGATTGATGAAATCGTAAACATGTAAACAATAATTACAGGATGAATCAACTTATCAGATAGTTCTAGGTGTATTTTGCTTCACTCAGGCTTTTGAACGATAGACTGAGCAAAGAAGGCAACTCACTCCCATCCGATCATGACTAATCGTCTTGTTGAAGCTAAGAGTCTCTATCTCCGCAAACACGCTGAGAACCCTATTGATTGGTGGTCTTGGTGTGATGAAGCACTAGCAACTGCAAAGGAAAAGAATCTACCTATCTTTCTTTCTATTGGCTACTCTAGTTGTCACTGGTGTACTGTCATGGAAGGTGAGGCTTTTTCTAACCTAGCTATTGCTGAGTACATGAATGCTAATTTCCTCCCCATCAAAGTAGATAGGGAAGAAAGACCAGATATCGATAGCATTTATATGCAAGCTTTACAAATGATGAGTGGTCAGGGAGGATGGCCATTAAATGCATTTCTATCTCCCGATGATTTAGTTCCGTTTTACGCTGGTACTTATTTCCCTTTAGAACCGCGTTACGGTCGTCCGGGGTTTTTGCAAGTTTTACAAGCAATTCGGCGCTACTACGATACAGAAAAAAATGATTTACAGCAACGCAAAGCTGTAATTACCGAAGCCCTCCTGACTTCGGCTGTGTTGCAAGATGGTACAGGTGGGGATGTTGCAGAAAATGAATTACTCCGCAAAGGTTGGGAAACTTGCACTGCAATAATTACGCCTAATCCCTCTGGGAATAGTTTTCCGATGATTCCCTATGGCGAATTAGCATTACGTTTAAATAGATTAAATTTTCCATCACGGTATGATGGCGCACAAGTTGTTACTCAGCGTGGGCTAGATTTAGCGCTGGGCGGGATTTTTGACCATGTGGCTGGTGGTTTCCACCGTTATACTGTTGACCCTACATGGACAGTACCGCATTTTGAGAAAATGCTCTACGACAATGGTCAGATTGTGGAGTATTTAGCGAATTTATGGAGTGCAGGAGTAGAAGAACCAGCATTTGAGCGAGCGATCGCTAAAACTGTAGAATGGCTTACAAGGGAAATGACTGCTCCTGAAGGTTATTTCTACGCCGCCCAAGATGCTGATAGTTTCACCAACTCCACCGCCGTAGAACCAGAGGAAGGTGCGTTTTACGTTTGGAGTTACAGCGAACTAGAAGAACTGCTTACAGATGAAGAACTCGCGGAATTACAACAGGAATTTACCGTTAGTCCTAATGGTAACTTTGAAGGGCAGATTGTGTTGCAAAGGCGACATCCAGGCAAACTAAGTGACACCTTAGAAATCGCTTTACATAAGTTATTTACGGCTAGATACGGCGTAAATGCTGAATCATTAAATACATTTCCCCCTGCACGCGATAACTTAGAAGCCAAAACTACCAACTGGCCGGGACGCATTCCCGCAGTCACAGATACAAAGATGATTGTGGCTTGGAATAGCTTAATGATTTCTGGTTTAGCAAGGGCTGCAGTAGTATTTCAACAAGCGTCACATTTAGAAATAGCAGCAAAAGCGGCAAACTTCATTCTGGTGCATCAGTTCGTTGATGGGCGTTTTCACCGACTGAATTATGAAAATCAACCCCATCTGTTAGCGCAGTCTGAAGATTACGCGTTTTTTATTAAAGCGCTACTAGATTTACACCAAGCTTCTTTGGGAATGGGAAATGTATCTTCCCCCACATTTTGGTTAGAAAAAGCGATCGCACTGCAAGATGAATTCAACGAATTTCTCTGGAGTGTAGAATTGGGTGGCTATTACAATGCTGCAATTGATGCAAGTCAAGATTTAATTGTCCGCGAACGCAGTTATGCAGATAATGCTACACCCTCAGCCAACGGTATTGCGATCGCTAATCTTGTCCGTCTTACTTTGCTTACCGATAATCTGCATTATCTCAATTTAGCCGAACAAGGTTTAAAAGCCTTTCGGAGTGTGATGAGTAGTGCTACTCAAGCCTGTCCGAGTTTATTTACAGCTTTAGATTGGTATCGCAATTCTACTTTGATTCGCACTACCAATACTGAACATATCAAGTCTTTAATTCCCAAGTATGTGCCTACAGTGGTGTTTGCCGCAGTCTCAAATCTACCAGAAAACAGTATTGCCTTAGTTTGCCAAGGTTTAAAATGTCTTGCACCAGCAGAAAGCATAGAACAAATGTGGCAACAAGTGCAGCAGAGTCAGAGTAGGGGATAGGGATTAGGGATTGGGGACTGGGGATTGGGGACTGGGGACTGGGGACTGGGGATTGGGGAGATATAAAAAATGCCAAACACCAAACACCAAACAACAAACACCAAATTAACAGCAATTGTGCTTGCGGGTGGGCAAAGTTCGCGGATGGGTGAGGATAAAGCCTTACTCAAAATTCAAGGAATACCTTTGTTAGAGCGTGTTTGTGCCATTGCTCAAGCTTGCGCTGATACCGTTTATATAGTCACTCCCTGGACAGAACGCTATCAAAACTTACATTTACCCGGCTGCCAATTTATCCAAGAATTACCCTCATCCCCCTCATCTCCCGGCCCCTTAGTTGGATTCGCGCAAGGACTAGCGCAGGTGCAAACAGATTGGGTGATGCTGCTGGCTTGCGATTTACCTAGGTTAAGAGTTGAGGTGCTGCAAGAGTGGATAGCTAGATTAGATACTGTGGGGGATGATGCGATCGCAGCTTTGGCTCATCATGCTAAAGGATGGGAACCTCTGTGTGGTTTTTATCGCCAAAGATGTTTACCACAACTCTTAGAGTTTATCAATCAAGGTGGGCGTTCATTTCAACAGTGGTTGAAGCAAAATTCTGTGCAAGTTTTGCCTTTGCTGGAACCAGAAATGCTGTTTAACTGTAATACTCCAGAAGATGTGTGGAAAGTTAACTAAATTCCCATGTGCGTGATAGCTGCTTCTTTGTTCCCGCACTCTTGATGAATGTGAAGTATAAAGTATAAAAATTTCTACCTTCGATAGCAGAAATCAAGGCTTGATGAAGCATTTTTTCAAGTAAAATAATTTACTATAAACTATCGATAATTTCTCAATATTTGTTCTTGTATGAACAATATTTTAACTACTTATTAACCTATATTAAATATAGTATTTCTCAATAAACCTTGTATAGTTACTGGCGAGTAGCACTGTCACACCTGATTCAGGATTTTTGGCTAGTGTTATTACTCGTCTTTTTTTATTTAAACTAAAATGTATAATACATTACAGAAATATAGAGAAGATGTTGCTTGCCTCTCTCTTAATTGATAAAATATATAATTTGTATCTATAAATTTCATTGAATTTTACATAGTAAATTTTAGGATACTCATCAAATTTAAATTTCAAATTATTTACTAAGAATATAATTCTCATTAATTTAGTACTGACTCATACCAATTTGAAAAATCATGCGCCAGATTGTAGGGGCAAGGCAATGCCTTGCCCTCTAGAATATTTTTGATTTGTCGCAAACATTATTTGATTTGGTATAAGTTATTTAAACACCAATATAATTAATAAGGATTCATGATGCTTCGTCGTTGGATATTATCTACTTTAGCAATTTTACTAAGTATTTTTTTGTTTGCTTGTAACTCTGCAAATATTCAGCAGCCATTGGATAAATCAACTGCTAACTCAAATCCTCAAGCGTTAGCAAAAGTATCCGCAAAAAGGGTTGTGGCGCTATCTTCGCTATCTGCTGATATTATTTATCAACTTGATAAAACTAAATTAGTAGGTATTACTGGTAGCAAATTATTTAAAAACGACCCCAATTTTGCTAATATTCCGCGTGTGAGTGAAGGTCAAACTCCTCCTAATTTAGAAAAAATTATCGCTTTACAGCCAGATTTAGTAATTGGTGCAGAAGGTTTTTCTAATCAGCCGATTGAGAAACTCAAGCAACTGGGAATTTCTACTATTCTTACTCAAGTTAATAGTTGGGAATCTTTAGAAAAATTGACACAGAAACTGGCTGAGTTAATTGATGTAGATCCTCATCCTTTATTAAATCGCTACCAAAGCTTTTTAGCAGATAAACCAACTCATAATCCTTCAACTTTGGTGCTTGTTAGCCGTCAACCAATTCTAGCTCCGAATAAAAATAGTTGGGCTGGAGATTTACTCGCTAAATTTGATGCTAAAAACTTAGTTGCAGACTTTCAAGGTAAAAGTCCCATTGGTGGGTATGTTACGCTTTCGGCTGAGAAAGTTTTGGAAGCAAACCCAGATGTTTTAATTGTTGTGAATAGTACAGACCCTCAGCTTTTAGAGTCTTTAAAAAAAGAAGCTTTTTGGCAGCAATTACAAGCCACTAAAAATAATCGAGTTTATAGTTTTGATTATTATGGTTTGGTGAATCCTGGGAGTATAGATGCAATTCAACAGGCTTGCCAGAAACTCACACAAGTTTTATCTTCATCATGAAATTGAGCGCAATCTGAAAAATATATAAGTTATTTTGATTTTTTAATGCTTGATGGTGCGTTACGCTAAAGCTAACGCACCCTACTTTTGGTTATTGTACAGAGCGCAAATTCTTTGTATCTTGAGCAGAAGAATTACCTGTGATACTGCGGAAGTAAAGACCACCAACTGTCAGTAAAAATGTCAAATAGCCTACTGCTTGCACAAGATAGAGATTGTCTCTATAGCCAAACAAAGACTTGAGAATGATGCCAGGGAATTGTTCATCGGGCAAGATTTTAGAAGTATTCAAAACCATTGGCCCTAAAATGCAAGAGTGAATTTTAGTAAAGCGCTCGTAGTAAAAACAAAGGCTTTCTGTTGCGCGGCTGCTGAGTGCTAAATTAGCAACGCCATCGTCAAAATGTTTCAACGCAGAAACTACTAATCCTGCAACTATCAAAACTAATAAAACGCCCATAACTTGGAAAAATTGGCGAATATTAATTTTGACACCCCATTTAAACAAGAGTACACCAATTACTACTGCTGATAATAAACCACCAAGGGCACCCAATGCAGGCATAAATCCTTGTTGAAAATTAGCAGCAATAAATAAAACAGTTTCAAAACCTTCGCGAATTACAGCCACCAAAATTAATGTAAAAACACCCCAACCTGCATTCGAGTTTTGTGTTAGTGCTTCAGTAACAGCACCCTCAACTGTAGCTTTCATAAATCTGGCTTGTTTAGTCATCCAGATTAGCATCCAACTGAGCATGACTATTGCCAAAACACTAAAAGTGCCTTCCATTATTGGCTCAACTACCGAAGTATATTGAGGATTAATTGCGCCTAAGATTTGAATTAACCAAGTAAAAATTACACCTATAAGCGCGCTTAAAACAACACCAACACCAACACCCGCATATACCCAAGAATTGAGTCGAGATTGTTTAGCTTTTTTCAGCAAAGCCAGCACAATTCCCACTACGAGAGCAGCTTCTACTCCTTCTCTGAGCGTAATTACAAAAGTAGGTAAGGCAGTACTAAAATTCATCTTTATGAGTCCAAAGTCAAGAGTCCAGAGTCAATAATCAATAGTCAAGAATCAATATTACATTGACTCTTGACCTTTAGCCCTTGACTATTAACTGAAATCGCGTAACATTTTCTTCAATTCAAGATTATGCATCTCTTCTTGACCAATCATGCCACGGGCAAACTCTTCTAAATAAATGCTGGCATTTGTGACAGTATCTAAAAGAGCCTTATATAAATCTAGCGCTTTCTTTTCGTGGGATAAGCTTTCTGCCAAGATATCTTTGACTGAATGCTTGTAGGTTTCTTCCATTGGGGCGATTTTCAAGGAAGGATGTCCATCTAAACCCGTCAGAATTTCTCCTACTTGTTGAGCATGAAGTAACGATTCACTAGCTTGTGCTTTGAAAAAAGCCACGATTGGTAGGCGATTAGGGCCAGTTACCATCAGGGAATAATGTGTATAACGCACTACTCCTGCTAGTTCAAATTCCATGATGGCGTTGAGTAGATCAATGGTCTTTTTTTGGTCAAGTTCTTGCATCAGTTGTTAATTTCAGCAAAGGTTACGAATGTAGAGTAATGAGAAATAAGTTAGAAGTTATACTTTTTTGAAGTGTTAAAAGTTGAAACGAGCTTCACTTTTAACTTCTAAATATTTCCTCACTATTCACTCATTTTAAACTCGTCTATCTACATCTCCAATCCGGCAGAATTGCTATTGTTGTGCTTGGGTGCTAGTTTTGTCAATCACTATTTGCGAGTTTTGCTCAATGGTTTTGATGAGCTTGGTGACATCTTCCGGCGTTTTCACTGGGCTAGCTGGCGGGATGGCTGCGGGCCAAACTTTGACTAAATCGGCAAAACTTGCTTCTATTGCTTTATTGGCTTCAGGGCTGGTTTGGGCTACTTGGCTAGCAATGCTTTTGTACAAGTCATTAGCGTAGACGACAAAGCCACGAGAATCTTGATATTCAATTGCTGCGGCTATTTTACCATTGGCGATCGCAGCTCCATATTCTGAGTTGGCTGCATCCAATAAGCCGTTAATTACCTGGAGTACGAATCCTGGCTTGGAACGTTGCGCTTCTGGTAAAGATGCGATCGCGCCATCTACGGCTTGCACAGAAGTAGTAAAATCTGTTTTCAGTTTGGGATTCTTGGGATTAGATTTCACTAAATCTTGCAAACTCACTAAACTACTCTTAAATTCTTTAACTTTACGTTCGTTTAATTGCTCTTCCACATCAACATAAATCTCCTCAACTGGATGTCCAATATGAGGTTCAGCCTGTTTGGGTTTATTTTGATCTAAAAGTTCTTTTGCTACTAACAGATGTCCCTTCATTAACCCCAATTTGGTCATGTAATCAACATCTTTGGCCTCACCTGTGAGTACAACTTCTTGCACAGTTACCATATCTTTGATTTGGTCGAACTGTTCTTGATTAATTACCTTTTTACTTACCAAATCCTCTGGACTTGCATAGGGACGGCTGGCTTGAATTTTGTTTGATAACGCCGGAACCCCTAGCTTGGCTTCAAACTTATCTAACTCCGACAAGATAGCAGTGTTGATATTAATTTTTGTTTTGCTACCGTGATTGCTATGACTTCCTGCTTCCGTAACTTGGGTAGTGGAGCTAGTTGCAACTGGTGCGGGTGCATTACTAGCAGTTGGCGTAGTATTATTACAAGAACTGAGAGAAACGATAGCACAAGCAGAAATAGCCAAGCAGAGATAGCGAAATTTAATCATTGTTGCTCCTACAAAGTTTTCCAGCCGATAATTTAATGACTTCCAGAGATGATCAAAATATATTGATAGTATTTTTCATTAGGTATTATTTTGATTTATCACAAATGCAATCTTTTATCAACTAATAGCCAAGATTGCGATTGTATTTTAAGGGTTTTTACAGCTTTGATTGGTAATTTTTCTCGCCAATGCAAGGTATTATGGGGTTTCCCAGGTAAAAGCCTGGGAATGCTAAAATTAAAACACAAGAAAATCTAATCAGACTCCGTATTAGCTATCAATCTTGATGCTGTATGGGGTCTTTACTTTACAGAATTATGGGCAATATGTCCGTCTAATTGCAAAGATTTGACGTGATAACCTTGGAATTTTGGCTTTTGGCTCACGCGAATCATTGCTGTGGGATAAGTAGCAGCTAAGAGGCTAAAAACTCCCACCAACATCCAAATATATTTGTGCATTTCTCGACGGGAAATTTGGCTTTTTTGTGTTTCCATAACTTCAAGTTTCCTTAAATTGTAATTAACTCAACGGTAGGTAGGGAAATAAAGGATGCCAACTCATAGCAGTAGCAGCAATGATTAAAGTAGACATCCAAAAAAATATGGTTCTGGGTTTAATTTTTTTGTTATTCCATAACACAGAAAGAATAAACCAACTCACCAGCCAGGCTATCAACAACATTGTTTCTTTGCCTGTATAACTACCAATATTTCCCCATATTTTGCTAGGGTTGTGACTTCCTGGTATCCAACTACCAAGATTCCAAACCATATTTTCGATATCTTTCGAGGTATCAGATAAGTGATGCGTAACCATCATTGTAAAACATCCAATACCTACACTTAAAAAAGCTGCTGCTGCTGGCCCATAAACTTTTGGGGGATTATTTGAACCTGCAGCTAAAGTTCGGGGAAAACCTTTTAATTTTTCCCAAATTTGGCTGTATAAAGGTTCAGATTGTAATTCATGGCTAAGATATCTTTTTCTACTCATTTAAGCATCCTTAACGTCAATCCTTGATTGCATCTTGGCATTTGATTTTACAAAGCATGGATTTTTGCAATACCAAGTCCTGTCACTAATCCACCCATAGAAAAGAACATCATCGCCATTAAAGCTACACAAGTAGCTGTCAAAATTGGACGATTTTGCTTTTCTAAAATAGAGTCACCATACTTCCACAAAACCCAAGTACAAGCTACTCCTAATGGCAGAGTAAACAGAACACTAAATTCGTGATATTCCATTAATACGTATTGAGTTAATGGCGAGTTTTCTTTCAGCCAAGCACGCGCACCGCCAAATTCTAAACCTGCACGATAACGCATATATGCTAAGTTACCTGTAGCGATCCCCAAAAAAGTAATGACACTCGACCAAAAAGTCAGAGTACGCATTTGAGGCAGAATATTACTAACTCCTCGCAATAAAGGAAAAGCTAAATGTCCTGTGTAAACAGCAACAACTGTTGCTAATAATGCACCACAACCATGAATTGTCCCCATCCATCTTTGCCAAGGACTAGGATGCAATAAATTCATGAATGGCAAAAACAAAAATATTCCAGCAGATAAAATGCTTAATCCATAAACAGCGACTTGTGCAATATCTAGCTGTCGTGGAAACTGACTGGAACCAGAATCAACTTGTGAATCTAACGCCATAAGCAACACCTGGTAATTCAAAAATGGCTGTTGACTGTTGACTGTTAACCGATAACAGTCAACAGTCAGCAGTGAACAAACCTTGATACAATCGTTAAAGATTGCTAGACTACTTCAAATACACCCATACAACCGTTTTCTGCGATCGCATCTTGATGGGGATGAAACATATATTTCCCTGGATAGCGAAACGCAAATTCCAAAATGTGCCTTTCGGCTACACCCATCGTGATCACATCAGTTTTCTCACTAGGAGTCATCGTCATACCAGTACGATAAACATCAAAGAAGTTGGCATGAAGATGAAATGTCACGGCTGGATCGTATTCAATGATATTGAGGACATAGAGCCGAATTAACTGATCTTTGTAAATTCGGATGGGATTGTCCATGTAGTAGTGAGGCAAACCATTAAAAGCGTAATATTCATTGCGGCTATCATCATTAATGTCATACCCAGCCATGACCAACACAATTTCATCGGCTGGTGGACGGGGTTTTGGGGGATCGATGATCAACATCCCATATAATCCCTTAGCAATGTGACGAGTAACTGGTGCAATATGGCAGTGATATAAATGAACGCCGTAGGGTTCAGCATCAAATTCATAAATTGTCGCACTCCCATTACTCACAGGGCGAATACCATCCATATCTGATGAATGAATCCCATGAAAGTGTAAAGAGTGGGAATGTCCTGCCTTATTGAGAAATAATATCCGTACTCGTTCCCCTTGTTTAACGCGTAGTGTCGGCCCTGGTATGTGACCGTTTAAATCCCAGATGTTGTAGGAAACAGCACTATTCAGCTGAATGACAGAAGTACCCGCAGTTAACTGAAACTCTCGGATAGTGCGTCCATTTTCTTTTTTCAAAGTCCCATAATCGAAATTTCTTAGCATCTTCATGGGTTGAGTAACGCCTTCAGATGCAGCAATTTCCAGGGGTGGCACTTTGACGATTGACTGACTATTGACACTCGCTGCGTGCCACAGCGCCGCTGCTCCCGCCACACAAGTACCACCTAAACCCAGCTTCAGTAACTGACGACGGCTCCAAAGTTGTTCTTTTGCCAAAGCTAAGTTGTTGGGCATGACATTAAATAACGGTTAGCGCTAGAATAGAAAGTTGCAAATATTTTGCAATTACTCTTGGTATATTAGAGTGATTAAGAATTATTGTCAATAAATTAATAAATCTTTTCTCATCAATAATCGCTGCCACTTTTTTGTGGATGTCAGAATTTTTTGACTTTTAGCTATAGATAAATTGGCGTTAGCAAAAACGCAAAATATTTTGTGTCATGCCAGTGAATTGCTATGCACCAGTTAATTAGCCAACATTAATAAGTTAAATTTTGTTAATAAAGATTAAAAAATACTAATAAATTTATTTTATGATTCCTGGATAGCTTTTAGCTAATTGATTGGTAAGAAATCTGCTAACTATGTGTTATTAAATACTTTTCAACACTATTTCTGCGAAAAGTAGCAAATTTATTGGTGAGACAGAATTAAATATCACTAATTTGTCTCACGAGAATTGTTGGCTAGAAAAATAAATTTATTTTTAGCTTTCGTTTTTTACCGTAGATAGATATCAAATTAATTTGCATCTAATCATAGATATATATAAATATTTGTCAATTGAGCAAAAGCGTAGATTCCAGGTTTAGCATCTATCGAGAGCTTATTTTCACTAATTTTAGTATTTAATTGAAAAATAAAATTAATAAAAGTTGATATATTAAAAAATAAGTATATTATTTAACGTATATTGTATTGTCAATCTGTCGAAAGTATCAGGATAAAATCCCCCAAGAGGGCATTGCAAAAAGGGGAAGTTTTCTGCTTTTTATTAATTTAATGCCGCAATTACATGACGTAATTTGTGTGAATCAAAACATCATACACGGGGCAAATCATGCACATTCCTGATGGATTTGTTTCTATACCCGTAGCAGGGGCTACGGGTATAGCGAGTGCGGCAGCACTCTTAATTGCATTGAGGCGATCGCAAGACGCTTTTGGGGTTCGCCGCGCTCCAGTACTGGGTTTAACTACAGCTTTTATTTTTGCTGCCCAGATGGTTAACTTCCCTGTCGCCGGGGGTACTAGTGGACATTTATTAGGAGGAACCTTAGCAGCAGTTATTTTAGGCAGTCCTTGGGCTGGAGCATTATGCATCGCGACGGTCTTAATTATCCAAGCGGTGCTGTTTGCAGATGGAGGAATTACAGCCTTAGGCGCAAATATTTTGAATATGGCCTTTATTGGTGTTTGGGTTGGTTGGGGGTTAACTCAAACTTTGCAAAGACTTTTAGGAGGGTCGAAACAGCGCTTACCTTTAGCGGCTGGGATTGCAGCTGGTATCAGCGTAGTAGTAGCAGCCATTGCTTGTGCCTTAGAGTTAGCGCTTTCTGGAACTGCATCGATAGCTGTAGTTTTACCAGCAATGACTGGTACTCATATTCTGATTGGCATTGGTGAAGGGCTAATTACGGGTAGTGTGTTAGTTTACCTCGCTAGACAGAGACCAGATTTATTACCAGGGGAACAGCAGCAATTTCGCGGTTGGTCGGTACCAGTTGTTAGTATTTTTTTAGTGGCGGGTGTCCTGTCACTTTTTGCCTCAGCTTGGCCAGATGGCTTAGAAAGAGTTGCCGAAAACTTAGGCTTTATTAACTTATCTGAAAAAGTACGGGTCATTGTGCCTACACCCTTAGCTGATTACGGTATCCAGGGTTTGGGAACAATAGGCACCAGTATCGCTGGGCTAGTGGGAGCTGCGGTTTGCTTTGCTGTCGCCTTTGGCATAGCCAAGGTGGTGAGACCGAATAATGCTTAACATCTCCCTACCATTGCGTCTGCAACTGTCGCTGGTAATTGTGATTGGCGCAGCCTTATTAAAACATCATGCTTGGCCTTACTTGGCTGTGTATGGTGCGATCGCACTTTTCTGGGCCTGGTTGCTGCGCGTACGTCTTCCCCAACTGGGAAAGTTACTCGGTACGGAGTTGCTGTTTTTATCTTTACTAGCTTTGCCCTTAGGCTGGGAACGGGCTAGCTTTTTGCTGGTTCGTTCTCTGATCTGTTTGATTGTGATGAATAGTTTCTTGTTATCTTTACCTGCTCATAGTTTCGGCATTGCGCTGAAAAGCTTACCTTTACCATTACCGTTAAAGGAGAATTTGCTATTAGCTGGACAATATCTAGAAATTTTATTGTCAGAAGTCACAAGAATGCAGCGCAGCGCTCAATTGCGCGGTCTTAATGGTTCTGCTGGCTGGCTGCGTTACGCTAGTGCAGCGATGATTGGAGCCTTATATCTCCGGAGCTTAGAACGGGCAGAACGAGTTTACACCGCAATGATCGCTCGTGGTTACAACGGTCAGTTACCAATAGACTCAGGATTAAGACCAAAAGAGCGAATGGCTTTATTAGCAGCTTGTGCGATCGCGGCTTGTTTAACCATTAGTTCCTACCAGTTAACAGTCAACAGTTAACAGTTAACTATTAACTGTTAGTAACAGCGCAGTTGTGAATTTCGAGTTGTGAATTTTGAAATCTTTAACATCTAATCCCCAATCTCCAACCCATCACCCTCACCCGGCTGCGGTAGAGGTGCAAAACTTGGTATACGCCTATCCCAATCAAGAACCAGTATTGCGCGATATTTCTTTTACATTAAAAGCAGGCGATCGCGTGGCTTTGATGGGAGCCACTGGTTCAGGAAAAAGCACTTTGCTAGAGAATCTCATTGGCTTAAAACAACCACAAAGCGGGAGAATTTGCATTAATGGCATTCCCGTAGAACCTAAAACTCTATCCCAAGTGCGTCGTCACATCGGCTTTGCTTTTCAAGATGCCAACGACCAATTATTTATGCCCACCATCTTAGAAGATATTACCTTTGGGCCACGTAATTATGGTGTTTCCCCAGCATTAGCAATTGATCGCGCGCGTCAGTTGTTAGCTGATTTTGGCTTAGAAGCCTATGCCAACCGTTCAGCTCATCAACTTTCTGGCGGACAAAGACGCTTAGCCGCTCTCGCCGCAATTTTAGCTCTAGAGCCGGCAATTTTGATTTTAGATGAACCTACTAACGGTCTCGATCCAGCATGGCGGCGGCATTTAGCACAGGTGTTATTAAAATTGCCAGTACAAGTAATATTAATTGCTTCCCATGACCTCCATTGGTTGGGTAAAGTTACTCAACGTGCTTTGGTACTGGCTGGAGGTCAGATTCCCATAGACAGAGAGATTCAGCCACTTTTAAAAGATGGGGATACCTTAGATCGGTTAGGTTTGCCAGTAGATTGGTAAGCTTTTACGCATTTAATTTGCATAACTACTCATTAGGATTGTCCAGAGTCAAGGGTCAAAAGTCTAAGTTTAGCCTTGACTCTGGAACGCCAGTTCATTCAACCGAGGGAACTTCCCGACGTGACTGGCTCCTCTTGACCTTTGACGACCTAAACAAGAAAATCTGCAATTTAGATGTGCATCAGCTTAATTCACTAATCAAAGCGGGATGTAGTTATTCCCGCTTTTTGTTGTTGAGTCTAATTGAGGATTGGAAAACAGTCCCTACTACAGAACGGCGGAAATAAACATACCATTGGGAAAGAGTAAAAAGCTTGCAGTATAATAATTCTTTCTTTTTACTTTTGACTTTTTACTTTTGCCTTGTTGTACTAGCCCTTCGCCCCTAGTCCAGTAACGTAATCAAGTAACCGATTTAAGTCACAACAAGATTGTGGCAATATTGGGTACTATTATTGGGATTTTACTGCTAGTGGTGAGTTAATGTTTATTTTACGTAAATATACTGTTATTGTTCCTGTTAGCTTGACTATTGCGTTGTTGATGGCTGGATGCAATGAGAATAAAGCTTCTCAATGCCAGCGACTAATTCAAGCGGTAAACGAAGGTAATTCTCTGATTGATAAGAAAAAAGGACAGCAAGTAATTACCAGCGTGCAACTATCTAAAGATTTACAAGCTGTAACTAAATCTATAGAAGACTTAAACTTAAAAGATCCCAAGTTACAAGAATTTCAAGGCAAATTTGCCCAGGTGTTCCGGAATTTAAGTCAAGCGATCGCCAAAGCAGCTCAAGCACTTGGTTCAGCTAAAAACGCCGAAGCCTCGGAAGCAGGTAGAGAAAAGCTGCAAAAAGCTAGAACACAAATTGACACAGCGTTAACAGCCGCAGCAAAAACTGCTGGTAAGGAATCTGATAAGTTAGTAGGCAATCTGAATAAATACTGTAGTCAGCCCGAAAATTGATTTTTCATTTTCACTGAATTAGCATAAGAGGGAGAATGAAGACACAAGGAAATAATTCTCCCTTTTCTTGCATTCTCTGTTTTCTATGTTTAACAGCTAAAGAAAAAGATATACAGCGTTTTATCAATAATGTTTGCGATCGATACCTTGGAAGAGGCATACAGATGTATGACTCTTCAGTTATTTCAGGTATCGCTTTTTTTGGCAACCAGGTATAAGGGCTATAACTGTGCGCCATCACAATAATCTCTAAATCTTATTGGTGTAGGCTTTCGTAAATCAGGTGAAATCTGCTGTATCTAGAAATAGCAGCTTTCAAGATATGTATTTTTTATTAATAAAATGTGCTTTTTATCACCGAACATATTTATAAATACTTCAATTTGCCACTCATGTTTTTCTAGTTATACTAGTGGATTAGTCCGATTAATAACTAAATGAGACATTAGTAGGACTGACCACACATCATATGTAAGTTAAAATCACCCTGTAACTTCTTCACCAAATACCCAGTATTTAGTTCTTACAAAGAAAATTACCTTGTTTGGGGATTCAATAAATAGATTTCATGAGGCTGGGGCATAAAAACCTTATTTAATCTTGAGAGTAGTGACAATCACTCAATTAATTTAACAGTATAGAGTAAACCAACGTTAATTAAACGATTGTGAGATAGTGCTTATGAAAACAGAATTCGTTGAATTGCTCATCAAACTAGTACATGTATTACGAATTAACATGGGATGGATGACCTGGAATCTATTTCTAGCTTTCATCCCATTGGCTTTGAGCGTTTGGCTATTTCGCAGAAATCGCGGTAGAAGTTGGGTCTGGTGGCTAGGATTTCTAGTTTTCTATGCTTTTCTACCAAATGCGCCCTATTTATTAACAGATGTCATTCACTTGATAGATGATATCCGCACCATTCAATCAGTGTGGGTTATTACATTAGTGTTAATTCCGCTCTATATTTTAGTAATTTTCGCTGGATTTGAAGCTTACGTTGTCTCTTTAATTAATTTAGGCTACTATTTACACCGAATTGGCAAAAGCCAGTGGATTTTATGGGTTGAGTTGATTACTCATGCGCTATCTGCTGTTGGTATTTACTGGGGAAGGTTCTTGCGTTTCAATAGTTGGGATTTTATTACACAGCCAGATGCATTACTTACCAAAGGTGCAGAGGAAATTTTAGGTAAACAGCCCTTAGTCATTATTACCATCACTTTTGTAATCCTGATAGGTTTGTACGCCATCATGAAACGAGTAACTTTAGGCTGGGTTCAACAACGGAATATCCCTATACCCATGAATTCGCAACAGACTAAAAATGGATGAGGGAGATGGGAGAGATGGGAGAGATGAGGGAGATGAGGGAGCAGAGGAGGAATTCCCATTACTCATTACTCATTACCCATTACTCATTACCCAGTCACCAATCCCCAATCCCCAATCCCTCATAAAATATACTCCCTCCGTAAGTCCACAGAAAGATGAAACTTTACCCTCCTTGACGTGAAATAAGTCCAGATTCAAGGATTGTGGCTGCAAAGGCTGCATCAAAAAAAGATGAAATCAGTTCTTTGAATGTATGGTGCTGATGTCATTGTCTGGTCACGTTGCTAGGAGGGATATTTATGCAAATAATTTCTAGAGAAGAAATCAAGCCACTACTAGAACAGCCTAAGGGAAATTGTGTTTCAATTTATATGCCAGCGCACCCAGCCGGGCCAGAAGTGCGACAAGATCCAATTCGGTTTAAAAATTTAATTAAAGAAGCTGAAGCACGTTTGGTTGATGCAGGTTTGGAACCCCAAGAAGCAACCCAATTGTTGCAAAAAGCTATTGACCTTGATACCCCAGCATTTTGGGAACAAATGGGAGAGCCAGGACTGGCAATTTTTATTTCTGAAGACTTCTTTCGTTACTATCCCTTACCAATCAATTTTCAAGAGTTGGTTGTAGTTACAGATAGATTCCATATCAAGCCACTGCTACCGATTTTAAATGGCAATGGTCGGTTCTACCTTTTGGCTCTGAGTCAACAAGATGTCAGGTTTTTTGAGGGAACGCGCTACACAATCAATGAGATAGAAGTAGAAAATACGCCTAAAAGTGTCGATGAAGCTCTGCAAAGAGATGAAACGGCTAAAGATGGTCAATTTCGGATTGGTACTTCTAAAGGTGGAACAGCTAATACTTTTGTACAACCCGGTGAATTTCACGGACAGGGAAGTCCTGACAGGGATCAGCACCAAGAAGATATTCGCCAATTCTTTTACTTGATTGATCAAGCATTACACGAGAAACTCCGAGAAGAAGCAGCACCTTTGGTTCTAGCTGGAGTAGAGTATCTTTTACCTTTGTACAGACAATCCAATTCCTATCAACATTTAATGGCAGAAGGGATTACTGGGAATCCAGAAATTCTCTCGGCTCAGGAGTTACACGAGCAAGCTTGGCCAATTGTTGAGGCTGATTTTCAAAAGTCACAACAAGAATTTGTAGAACGTTTTCAGCAGCTATTTGGTGGTGATACTGGCAAGGCTAGCAACGATTTACAACAAATCATTCCCGCCGCTTATTACCAAAGAGTTGATTCTCTGTTAGTTGCAGTTGGTCAGCAACAATGGGGTTTGTTTGATCCCAGTTCGGAAACAGTGTATCTGCATGAGGAGAAAGAAACTGGCGATGAAGATTTGTTAGATTTGGTTGCTACTCATACTTTATTAAACGGTGGTACTGTTTACGCCGTTCCTCCAGAACAAATTCCTTACAGCACTCCTGTTGCAGCTATTTTCCGATATTGATGATTATGATGGTGTTGTATTAAATCAGTAAGATTTACGCGAGTGTCACATTTTTTCGTTTAGGCTGTCCAGGCTCAAGAGTCAAAAGTCCAAAAAACTTGAATTTTTGACCCTTGACTTTTTACTCTGGACTCTTACACCAGAAGATGGCTGTACCAAGTGCATAAGTCCTAATACAGTCTTAATAGATACAACACCATCAATGAGTGCTATTCGTAGCTTTATTAGTCAATCTTTAGTTGGTTTAGCTTTTTTGAGTGCGTCAGCTGTATTGTTGCAAAGCGCTACAGCAGAAAGTATCAGTGGCAAATCTGGTAATGTACAGGCACAAATTACCTACGAAAAACCACAGGAATATCAGTATAAAAATATGCGGTTGCAAATTAGCCGCTCCGGTCAAACTGTTTTGGATAAAAAGCTACCCCAAGAAAGTGAATATGACAGACCTATAGGGGACTTATTGGAAGGGCAAGAAAAGAATATTCCCGTCCTAGATTTAGATGGTAATAAAGAACCAGAAGTAATTGCCGATTTCTTTACAGGCGGCGCACATTGCTGTACCTATTCCTTAATTTACCGTTATGACAGCAAAGCCAAGCAGTATAAAAGAATTCGTCATGAATGGGGTAATGGTGGTTATCGACTCAAGGATTTAGATAATGATGGATTACCAGAGTTTGATAGCCGAGACGATCGCTTTGCTTATGCTTTCAGTTCCTATGCTGCTTCTGGCTACCCCCTACAAATTTGGCAGTATCGCCAAGGCAAAATGGTGAATGTTACGCGCCGCTATCCCAAGCTGATTGCCAGTAATGCGGCAGAACTCTGGAAAACCTACAACGAAATCCGCCAGCAAGGTGAAGACGGTAAAGGATTCCTCGCCGCTTACCTAGCAGACAAATATATGCTCGGTCAAGGACAACAAGGCTGGCAACAAGTACAACAAGCTTACAAAAAAAGCGATCGCACCCAATTTTTCACAGAATTACGCAAGTTTCTACGTGAGACGGGGTATATAAAATAGGGCATGGGGCATTGGGCATTGGGCATGGGGAATGGGGCATTGGGCATGGGGTAATGGGTAATGGGAATTCTTCCTCTGCTCCCTCATCTCTCCCTGCTCCCTGCCCCTCTGCCTCACCCCTTCAACTGTCGGCGTGCGGCTTCTAAAATCAGGCGTTGTTCTGCACGGGCGATCGCGTCGTGGGTGCGGCTTACTGCTTCTGGTTCTACGGAAATGGCTGTGATGCCCCATCGCACTAGATGATCGATGATTTCTGGATAAGTCACTGGGGCTTGACCGCAGATGGCACAAGGAATTCCGGCATTTTTAGACATTTCTATGAGTTGAGCGATCGCATTCATCACTGCGGGTTGCAGTTCGTTAAATACTCGCGCTAGTTGTTGTTGCTCGCGATCTACTCCCAGTAGTAGTTGCGTGAGGTCATTTGTGCCAATGGAAATGCCATTTACTCCTGCTTTCACATATTCTGGCAGTAAAAATAGTACGCTGGGTACTTCTGCCATCATCCACAATTGAAACTGCGGCTGTTGGGTTAATCCGGCTTGCTCTACTTTGTGCCGACAAAAGGTAAATTCTTCTACACTCCGAACAAAGGGCAACAAAAGGTTAATGTTGCTGTAACCAGCTTTTTGCACTGTTGCTAAAGCATTCAGTTCTAACTCAAAGACTGCGGGATTGAGTAAATAGCTAAATATTCCCCGTTCTCCCAAAACCGATTTTGGCGAAGATTGCTGCTGATTGGGGAAGGATGGTAATTCGTGCGATCGCCAATCTAAAGAGCGGTAAAATACTGGTCGCGGCGCAAAGCCACGGGCAAATCGCATAATCTGCTCAGTCCATAACTCTAATAATTCTGCCTGTCGCTGATCTGCTAGCCAGCTACTAGGATGTTCGCCTGAGAGGATATTAAGTATCATCAGTTCTGAGCGTAATAACCCTACTCCATCTACAGGCAAATTTTGCACTTGCTCTATAAGGTTAGGCTGGCTGAGGTTGAGTAATAACTGAGTAGCAATTAGCGGTTTGGCTGACGCAAAACCAGAATCAGGGGATTCCCAAGAATTGGTAGGCGAGGACATGGAAGAATGCAGGTAATTCAGTTCTAAAGCCTCTGCTGAACCCCATTTTGACTGAACTTCTTCTAGGGCTACATCTGCTTTGATGCGATAAACTTCTGCGCGATCGCCATCTAATATGAGTTTTTCACCGTTCTGGATTAAAGCGGTGACATCTGTAGCACTGACAACTGCGGGGATACCCAATTCTCTGGCTAGGATGGCTGCATGGCTCGTCAAGCCGCCTTGCTCCGTAATAATACCTTTAACTTGTTGCAATAAAGGTAACCAATTAGGTTTGATAGAGCGAGCAACTAAAATCGCTCCTTGGGGTAGCTTTTCTGGCTGAAATTGGGAATTAGCAACAACATAGGCAGTTGCAGTGACACGTCCCCTAGCTGCCCCTAATCCTTTGATGATGTGTACATTAGGGATGGCAGATTGGGGAGATTTAACTTGTGTTAGATAAAGTTTAGGGGCGGAATTTTCCTGAGAAATCGTCCATTTCACAGAAAAATGTTTACCGAATTCACTCACAAGCTGACTAGCTAAATCTATCACTTGTGGCAGGTATTCTTTTGGTAAAGCGTATTGTTTTTGTTGGTTATCTGGCAGTAAATAGGTATTTAAAGCCGTATCATCTGCGATTAGTACCGAATCTGGTAAAGCTTGCCATTCATCTGTACTAGCTGGCGCGTCAACACCATAAGCCAAGATTTTATTGCCGAGATGTTTCTCGAGCAGTTTGCCTGTATCTGGTTGAATATAGTAGACATCCGGCTGAACTTCACCATTAGCGATCGCTACTTCTAATCCACAAGTAGCGGTGATTTCCCACGCAGATGTACTCGCTTTGACTGAACCACTGGCAATAGCATTGCGAACTGGTTGTACTAAAACTGCTAAATTAACTTGTTGCAGGTTAATTCCTGCCTGCTGCCAATATAGTAGACTTCTGGCTCGAAATAACTGACTCCAAGTTTGCTTTAATGCGTTGGCGATCGCTTCTTGATCGCATTGGCAAAAAATTGACTCCAGCAACCCAGAAATCTTACCAACTTGCTTGTTATTATTTGGCACCGTTAAGCTAGGGCGCAAAATTAGATAGCCACTTTCCCATTCTCTTGTAGCTTTGAAAAGCTTACTCATCCATGATGATGGTACAGTGGCAGCAACAATTTCCTGACGCAAACGCCCCGCTACTTGCTGGAGTTGTCGCCAATTTGCAACATCTAGGTGCAAGGAAGAATATGGCAAATCCGCGACTAATGACTCTGAACTGTTGAGAGTTTCTAAAAATTCTCGCAAAACTTCTGCCCCAATGACAAAGCCCGGTACTACCGGGTAGCCACGCTGCATAATTCTGCTCAAGTAAAACGCTTTGTCACCTACTTTGGCGCGGTCTTGGAGTTTAATTTGGTCAAGCCAGTAGAGTTTGTCCACTCAATTTTTTGTACTCAGTTGTCATTCAATTGCTTAGGTCACCGTAATGACCGTTTGTATAAACTTAAGCTCGAATCCTCTCTGGTACTTAACGTCAAATTCCTCTATGTTCTCTGATTCTACGTCTTCTAAATGTTAGAGTAGTTACTCTGTTGGAATTTTTGGTTTTTGCAAAGGCGTAAATGAGAATGGGTAATGTCGTCACCAGGGATGAGTTTGTCTGGGAAATTACGCCGTTGAATACTCGCAATATCACCTGCTTGTGAACCGCTTGTTAACTCACCGATGCGCTTCTAGTTTTTTGAATCTATTTCTAGCACAACTTCATTTTGGAGCATTAGAAGCAAAGCCTGAAAACTTTACCAGAATTAGCTGATGGCTGAAATTAACCATCTTTAACACTAATTGTTAGTGCTTTAATTGTCCTATATAAAGGAATCTATAATTTTTTCTAATTCATAATATTTCTGCTCTCCAAAAGTGTTATCTCATTTAATTATTGAGTGTATGGTTAAATTTAGCAATTTGCAGTGCATTTTGCAGATTAAATTATTTTACATAACTAAATATCGATATAATAAGCTTTAAACTTAGAAATTTTTATCTTTAAGATAAGAATTTCTGTGACTTATATATTGGCACAATCTGTATCTAGCCTAAGGTAGAACTTTACCAATAAATCAGCCGACAATTAGGAATTTATTGCAAAAAGAGTCAAGAATGAAAACGTTAATAAGTGCAAAAATTTCAAAGATTTCTAGAATATCTTCTCAAGCTACGTGAGAAAATATAGACAAGAATGATCAACAATAAGCAATTTTTATCCGTCACACTTGTTGCTCAACGCTGAATTCTGCTAGGTATTATTAAACACTTATCATATTGATACTTAATGACCAACGATTGGCTAAATATTATCTTTAGGCTGTGTATTGCATTGTTGAGTGGAGCGATTATTGGCTGGGAACGCCAACTGCGACACAAGCCAGCAGGTTTAAGAACTCATATGTTAGTCAGTCTTGGTTCTGCTCTGTTTACCCTCATACCTCTGCATACAGTTGGGTTGCAAGCTAACGCTGATGCACTCAGTCGCGTGATTCAAGGAATTGCTGCGGGGATAGGATTTCTGGGTGCTGGTGAGATTTTGCATGAATCTTCCAACGATTCACAGCGTCCGGAAATTCATGGGCTAACATCAGCTGCGGCTGTTTGGGTATCAGCAGCGTTAGGAATTGCTGCGGGATGTAACTTGTGGCAATTAAGTTTAATTGGCGCTTTCCTCACTTTTTTAGTTCTTAATCTTTTTAAAAAATTAGAAAGATGGAATTAGAGGTTATTTATAAAATCGCCTAACGCACCACCCACGCGACGGTGCGTTACGGCTAAATTTTAATGTCTCTAGGCCCCAAAACCTTTCATAGCCGTAACACACCCTACATTTATTTTATTGATTGTTTCTTAAACAATCAATTTCTAAATTAAGAATAAAGAATTTATCTAATTAAATAATTTCAGAGCCTTAGCAAAGATAGCTTCTTCTGCTCTTGTCTGGAGAATCAATTTTACTGAAGTAATTAAATCTAAATTAGGTTGTATATCATTTTCAATTGTTTTGCTAGCTGCATAAAAGCTGACATCGTTGCAACTTAGTTCATTAGTGGTACCAGTTTGTAATTGCCCTTTTTGATAGTCCCAAGAAACTGATTTACCGCGTAAAGTAAATTGAAACCATAATATTTCGTCATCTTTTAATTCAAAGAAAACATCTAAATAAGGTTCCTCTCCTTGAAACCACATTCTTGTTATTCCTGGTTGTTGACATTTTTTGAGTAGCTTTGGCTCAATTTCTCGCAAAGATGCGCCTAGTGCAACAATCTCATCTTTATTTAATAAATAATTTTTTTGCAGCATATCTAAAACTTAATGTATGATGATAACTTTATTATTTGCTTAAATAGAAGTCTCTAAAATAGTTGAGAAAAGCAACTGAAATTTAATTGCAATAATGCTAAAAAGCTTGATAAAAATTTATGAAAAAGCCAATACTTTATCAATAAAAATTATTTAATAAAAATTTCCATTGATAGCCTGAAATAATATTAAGCAAAATTTGTCATTTTGCTGTTAAACACCTTAATCTTTATTCTGTCGATTTTGGAAAGTTGGTGAAGTTTCACACTTTATTATGTTGGCTTAGTCAAGCGGATTTGGCAATGATATTTCCCCGGCTTTTACTAAGAGAATTTGAGATGAATTCAACCACTGTGAGTCGAAAGAACCAAGGTGAGTTGTGGTGATTATCGTTTGAAATCGGTCTTGAATTGTATCAAGTAACTGATTTTGGCGATATAAGTCTAACTCTGCTAAAACATCATCCAGTAATAGCAGTGGTGGTTCGCCAACAACTTCTTCAATTAGTTGTAATTCGGCTAATTTCAGCGCTAGTACTAGGGTGCGCTGCTGACCTTGAGAACCGTACTGACGCGCTGGTGTTTGGTTAATGATTAATTCTACTTCGTCACGATGAGGGCCTACTAGGGTAGTGCCTTGGCGCAATTCTGCGATCGCTCGCTGCTGAATTTTCTCTAAAAAAGCTTGCTGCACTTCTTGGGGATAATTTTCTCCCAAGGAAACATTAGGCGCATATTTAATTTGCAATTCTTCCGTACTACCACTGATGCTAGCGTGCCAATTAGTTGCAATTGGTGCTAGCCTTTGTAGCGCTCGCTCGCGTCTTCTAATTACTCTTGTACCAGTGGAAGCTAACTGAGCATCCCATACAGCCAATTGTTCTGATTGCTGGCTACTGAGTGCTGAATCTTGAGTTTGTTTTAAAAAAGCATTGCGTTGTCGCAAAACCTGGTTGTATTGCTGCAAAATGTGGGCATATACAGGTTCGAGTTGAATTAATAAAGTGTCTAGCCAGCTACGACGACCTTCCGGGCCACCACGTACCAAGTCTAAATCTAAGCTAGAAAACTCTACAGCATTCAAAACACCGAGAAAATCCATTTGACGACGCACAATTTCACTATTGAGCGCCACCGTGCGCCGACCATTGCGGCGGAGGGTTAAAGTCAAGTCACTAATACTAGATTTGCGCTCTAGAGAAGCATTAATTTGGGCGATCGCTTCTCCTTCTTGAACTAAATCGCGATCGCGGGCCATACGATGCGATCGCAATGTCGCTAATAACTCCACCGCCTCCAACAGATTCGACTTTCCCTGAGCATTATTACCCACCAAAATTGTCTTGGCAGCCGTAAACTCAACCTTTTGGTCTTGGTAATTACGAAATTGTCTCAGGTGAATCGATTTAAGAAACATAGCGAAAGATATGAGAGAGCAGGGAAGTAGGGGGAGCAGGGGGAGATGAGAGAGCTTTTTGTCTTGCTTCTCATTTCCTCCTCATCCTCCTCGTCCCCCTCATCTTCCTCATCCCTAATTAAACGGTCTTTTTGCCCATTAAGCGGAAGAATATCTTCTCCAATTCCACCCAGACAAACATTAAGGCACTAAAGCCAATACAAATAGCTAACTCCTCTGGGGGTAACCAATGAGTACCAAAGAAATCTCGCAGGGGTGGAACGTAAACTAGCATCAGCTGTAATAACGTTGTCACAACCACAGCACCCAAAACAAACGGATTCGAGAAGGGATTCATTTCTATGGTGAGTTGGTTATTGGAACGGATAGCTATAGCATGACCCATTTGGGCAATACACAAGGAAGTAAATACCATTGTCTTCCACCGTTCTGGGTCGAGTCCTGGCCCCGTTACGGCTTTGGAATGGAAATATGCCCATTCCATGAGAATAATCGTGATGATCGCAAAGATAATCCCGATGCGAACCATATAAGAACCCAATCCCCTAGCAAAGATACTTTCTCGGGGGCTAAAGGGTGGACGCTTCATCACGTCTGGTTCTGGTGGTTCTACTGCTAAGGCTAAGGCTGGTAAACCGTCTGTCACTAGGTTCATCCAGAGAATTTGTAAAGGAGTCAGAGGAACACCTCCCAAGCCTAAAATTGGTGCTGCTGCAATTGTTAGCACTTCACCGATGTTACTGCCCAGAATGTATTTAATAAAGCGGCGGATGTTGGTGTAAACTACCCTACCTTCCTTCGTAGCAGAAACGATGGTGGCAAAGTTGTCATCTAGCAGCACCATGTCGCTAGCTTCTTTACTGACATCTGTACCAGTAATCCCCATCGCAATCCCGATATCGGCTTGCTTTAAGGCAGGAGCATCGTTGACACCATCTCCTGTCATCGCTACAAATCTACCACGGCGTTGCAGAGCTTTGACGATTCGCAGTTTGTGTTCTGGGGAAACCCGCGCATAAATGCTGACTAAATCGACATTTTGCTCCAGTTCCTCATCATTCATGCGCTGTAATTCTTGCCCTGTGAGTACACGAGAGCCTTCTTCTGCTATGCCTAAATCAGCTGCGATCGCTCTGGCTGTTAATTGGTGGTCGCCAGTAATCATGACTGGGCGAATCCCAGCTTCCCGACATTCTTGCACGGCGGCTCTCACTTCTGGGCGTGGTGCATCTAGCATTCCCACTAACCCCAGCCACACCAACTCTTGCTCTGAGGCTTCGTCTGAACCTTCTGGGGGAATTTCTGCCCAAGGTTTGTAAGCGAAACCCAGTACCCGTAAACCCTTACTCGCCATTTGGTCGTTTTCCGCCAGAACTTTTTGGCGTTGTTCTTCTGTTAAGGGGGCTGAGTGTCTACCCAGATAAATTTGGCTGCAACGCGCCAAAATTAACTCCGGAGAGCCTTTGGTAAACATTAAATAATTTTCGGATTGCAGAAAACCTGCGATCGCGGGGTCAATTCCTGTTCCCGAAGCATCCCCAGTAGCAACCTCCTGTACCTGAGCAATCACGCTCATGCGCTTACGTTCTGAGGAAAAAGGAAATTCTCCTACACGAGGTAATTTACTTTCCCACTGGTCTTTTTCAATACCTGCTTTCCCCGCCAAGGTCATTAATGCGCCTTCGGTGGGGTCGCCTAAAATTGCCCATTCGCCTTTTTCTTTTTGCAGTACGGAATCGTTACAAACAGCACAAGCAACTAGCAAAGCGGAGATTTCTGGATATTCATCTGCAGAAATTTTTTGTCCGTTTAATTGAAAATCTCCGGTGGGGGCGTAACCTTCGCCTGTAACCCTAAAAGTAGAATTATTTGTATAAACTGATTGCACCACCATTTTGTTCTGAGTCAATGTACCGGTTTTATCAGAACAAATTGTGGTGACTGAACCCAAAGTTTCCACAGCTGGAAGTTTACGAATCAAGGCATTTTGCTTGACCATCCGCTGGGTTCCCAATGCCAAGGTAACGGTGATCACGGCGGGTAAACCTTCAGGTACTACAGCCACCGCCATACTCAAAGAAACTTCTAAGAGTTCTTGTAAGTTGCTAAAACCTCTGGCCTGGATAATACCGCCAATGACAACAATTGCCACCAGAATTAAAGAACCGCTGACTAGGACATTACCTAGTTGCGTCATCCGCTGTTGTAGGGGCGTTGGTTCACTTTCCACTGACTGTAACAAAGTAGCAATTTTGCCTAACTCTGTTTTCATCCCAGTGCTAGTAACTAGAACCTTGCCTCGTCCTTGGACAACTTCTGTACCTTGATAGACAACATTAATGCGATCGCCTAATCCTGTGTCTTCAGGTAATTGTAATGTGGCTTGTTTATTAACAGCTTCGGCTTCACCTGTGAGCGCCGATTCTCGCACTTGTAAATTAGATTGTTCAATTAAGCGTCCATCTGCGGCTATCTGTACCCCAGCTTCCAGCAGCATCACATCCCCAGGAACAATCTCCTTAGCGGCGACATCCAAAAGTTTGCGATCGCGGATGACTCGCACTAAGGGAGAGGAGAGTTTTTTGAGGGCTGCGAGGGCTTTTTCGGCACGGCTTTCTTGCACATAGCCCAAAATTCCATTGAGGATGACAATGGCCATAATTGCGATCGTATCCTTGAATGGCACTTCCCCGGGTTTGAGGTTACCTCCTTGCCAAGCCACAAGGTCTAAAACCCCAGAAATGATAGCTACAGCAATCAGCATCAACAACATAATGTTCTTGAACTGATCCAGCAGAATCTCCCAAGCGCTGCGGCCACCATGTTCTTCTAGTTCGTTGGGGCCGTACTTGTGCAACCGTTGTTCCACTTCTTGGGGTGTCAAGCCACTGTCTGCATTACTATCAAGCAGGTCTAGCGCTTTTTCAACTTCTAAACTATGCCAAACGGCGGCACTTTCAGGCAGAGAATTAGCAGACATCGTGTAAGTTACAGGAAAAGGTTACAAAATTCGATCATAATTTAGTGATGGTCGGAAAACCATCCGCTAAAGATACATAAAGGCTCTCGCCAGTTTGTATCAGTTCAGTTTAGATGTGATTCCTGACATTTGTCATCTGAAGGATTAATCCTTCATGGGTATTTTTATGTGTTATTTCCTAAGTCAGAGTTTTTTTGGAACACATTGCACTGATAATTGTAAGCAGCACCACTCTGAAAACTTGGTCACATTGGATGTACCACAATTTATTCTAGGCGTGCTAAACGGTTAAATGAATATGCTTAATATGAGTTTTGCACTCCCCAGTATGACCGTTAGCCAGATGTTTGGTCAAAGAACAATTCGACCGCTAACTGCTGCCGCACTAGCTGGCATTGCTTTTATTCAAGATAGACTGATCGCTATTGATACGATTAAGGGACATCTACTAGAGATTGACCCCATATCTGACAACAGTAAAATCCTGAATCCTCATCAAGTTAAGGAATTTACTGATGTCACAGGTATAGCAGTCTGGGAAGATACCCTGTGGGTGGCTCGTGGTAATAGTGTTTATCGCTGCCAGATGAATGCTTTGGGACTAGAGCATTTTGTGACATTGCCTTATCCGGCTGAGGGTATTGCGGTGTGGGAATCCACGGTCTACATTAGTTGCCAAAAGTTAGGCTATATCTTGATTTATGAATCCGATAGCCGTAAAGAAATTACTAGATTTTATGCCCCAGGTGTAGGACAAGAGAATTTAACAGTTAGTCAAGATACTCTGTGGGTGAGCGATCGCACCGAGCAAACAGTCTATTCTATGGATCGGGCAACAGGGGAAATTCAATTTAGCGTACTCACGCCCTTTGACTCGCCCACAGGTATCGCGGTACATAAAGATAGCGAAACAGGCAAAGAAAGTCTTTATGTCGCCTACGCCTCAGAAGAACCTTATATCCGGGATAATCCCAATGCCGATCCGAATCACGAATTGACATATCGCGATCGCACTTTTATTCATCCCCTCTATTATCATTACGAGCCAGAGAAACGTTACGCCCTCTCTAATGGCTACCTCATTGAAATGTCCTATGCCGAGGAAATTGCCCCCTTAGAAGAGGTATATCTCACAGACTTAGAATGGCGGATTGCTTTACCCTCAGAAACCGAACGCCAAAAAGTCAAACAAGTTGAACCTATTGGGCTACCCTTTACAGAAGAAGTTATTGATGGGCAAAGGATAGCAGTATTTAAATTTGATACTCTCACTCCTGGGGAACGCCATATATTTGGCTGGAAAGCGACTTTAGAAGTGCGCGGCATTAAGTATCGTATTACACCCAAAGATGTTGAAGATATTCCCCCACTTGCCCCAGAATTTGCTAGCCGCTATTTGGTAGATGATGATGAGTTAGCAATGGAGACTAGCATTGTCCGCCGGGCTGCACGCGATGCAGTTGGTTCGGAAACCAATCTGCTGCGAAAAATGTATAGTATCCGTAATTATGTTTACGATGAATTATCGTATGGTATTAAACCATACATTGATACGCCAGATGTGGTTTTAGAACGGGGTGTAGGTTCCTGTGGCGAATATGTAGGCGTATTGCTGGCTTTGTGCCGTTTGAACGGTATTCCCTGTCGCACAGTCGGTAGATACAAATGTCCGCCAAATGGAGAATTGCAAGGTATACCCCTGCAGCCAGATTTTAACCATGTGTGGTTAGAATTCTACATTCCTAATTTCGGTTGGTTGCCAATGGAATCTAACCCTGATGATATCGGTAATGCTGGCCCCTATCCCACCCGCTTTTTCATGGGCTTATGCTGGTATCACATCGAAATTGGCAAGGGAGTTTCTTTTGAAACCATCAGCAGTCAAGGCGTACGTCTCACCAAAGAAGATATCCCCCTTGGCGACCTAGCAATTAATCACATCCGGTTTACAATTCTTAAAGAATTACCACCTTTCTAAACCTTGTAGAGACGCGATTCATCGCGTCTGTCATCACAAAACAAAAGTAATTTATTCCTCTTGTCTATTTTTCCCCCAGTCCCCAATCTCCAGTCCCCAATCTCCAGTCCCCAGTCCCCAGTCCCCAATCACCCATTCACCCTTAAAATCGGCATAGATTGAGACTTTAACTTGGGATTATCAGCAAAATCACAGATAGAGCGAAATGGACAATATCGACAGTGAGAACCAGGATTTGGGGGAAAAATTTTGCTGAAATCTTGGGTTTGTTGATGATATTTTTGCAAATCTTGCTGATGCTTGCGGGCTATATGCGCCAATTCAAATTCTAAGGAGAGTAATTCTTGGTGAGTGATGTGAATTAAGTCAGATTTTTTGCAAAGCTCTAAATTATAAAATGAAGCAACAGCTTCTTGTTCAGGATAAAGATAACGCGCAGCAAGCAGATAAACTAAAGCTTGTCGCTGGTCAAAAGCAGCTTTGCCAGTTTTAAAATCTAAAATATGTAAAGTGCGATCGCTGTCAATAAATACACAATCCATTGCTGCATATAACCGGAAGCAATAATCATCTTGGTCAATTAAAATCGGTTTGGGAAAACCTTCGTCCCCAGGTGTTAATTGGATGATGCGTTTATTCAACAGCAACGGCTCATTGTGATATTTTTTCAAAATTTGCAGCACCCGCTGTTGCACTTCTTCAGAGGAATGGCTTAATTTCAGTAGCTGAGCAACTTTTTCTACACCGTCTGTTTGGCTTAATAGATGTCGATGATGATGAAATTCATAAACCCCCTTTTGGGCTAGTATGCCAATCCTCTGGGGTGCAGTCGCCGTGGCTAACAGTGCTTTCACTTTCGGTTCATGCTGACGGGCTTTGACAAATCCTCGCCTCATCTGGCAATGCCAACGTTCTTGTCCCGTAGCTGGGGCAACTAAAGACCAAAGGTGGTAACTGGCAAAAGGGCGATCAGGGATTGACATTGCAAACAAGCAGTGAGAAAAATAACGATGGGGATAGTTGCGGCTACACAAGCTTTGCGCGAAGCTTCCCATAGTACAGAAGTTACAAGGGAAACTGTGGCAAACATGAGTGCTAGTAGCAAATCCAGCAAAATTCAATTTGGCACCGATGGTTGGCGAGGAATTATTGCTGATGACTTTACTTTTCCCAATGTGAGGAAAGTCACAAGAGCGATCGCTAGCTATCTGGAAAAGGCCTACAGCAAAAATAGACCAGTTCTTGTTGCCTACGATACTCGATTTTTAGCTGACCAGTTTGCCCAGACAGCCGCCCAAGTCTTAGCTGACTTGGGTTGGAAGGTAAAAGTAACAAATCGGGATTGTCCCACACCAGTAATTGCCTACAACGCCCGTCACCTAAATTCGGCGGGGGCGTTGATGTTTACTGCTAGCCATAATCCTGCACCATACTGTGGGATAAAATATATCCCAGACTATGCTGGCCCAGCCACTCCAGAGATTACTGATACTATTGTGGCAAATATAAAAAGTGCATCAGATGCACCGGCTAGTAGTAATCCATCGGATTCTATTTCTATTTTCGATCCGAAACCCAATTATCTGCAATTTCTCTACACCTTAATTGATATAGAAAAAATCAAAAGTGCCCAGTTAAAGGTAAAATACGATGCTTTGTATTCTACCTCTCGTGGTTACTTAGATGAAGTTTTGCAACAAACTGGTGTAGAGTTAGAAACTTTCCACACTTGGCGGGATGTGCTGTTTGGTGGTGGAATGCCAGAACCGAAAGGTGAACAATTAGGTGAGTTGGTAGCAGCAGTACGCGCCGATCAAGCCGATGTGGGTTTAGCAACCGATGGCGATAGCGATCGCTTTGGGATTGTGGATGAACAAGGTAATGTTCTCACTCCTAACACTGTGCTGTTAGTTTTAGCCAGTCATTTAATCAAAAATAAAGGTAAAAGCGGCGCTATTGTCCGCACTGTCGCCACAACTCATTTATTGGATAATTTCGCAGCTAAACACGGGCTACCAATTTATGAAACTCCTGTAGGCTTTAAATATATTGGGGAAAAAATGCGGGAAACCACCGTATTAATTGGGGGTGAAGAATCTGGTGGTTTAAGCATCATTGGGCATATTCCCGAAAAAGATGGCATTTTAGCCAATATGCTAGTTGCAGAAGCGATCGCCTACGAAGGTAAGCCCCTCAGTCAATTAGTTCAAGAAGCGATCACAGCAGCTGACGGCCCGTTGTACAATCATCGCTTAGACTTACACCTGACCGAGGCTCACAAAACGGCTGTCATCGATTCCTTTACCAAAAATCCCCCCACAGAGGTAGCAGGATTTAAAGTCAAAGAAGTTGGTCGTAAAGACGGAATTAAGCTGTATTTAGAAGCAGGTAGCTGGATATTGCTGCGTCCCTCCGGTACAGAACCCTTGGTGCGCGTTTATTTAGAAACCAACTCACCAGAAAAGGTGACTCAAATCGCTCAAGCAATGGAAAGGGCGATCGCTAAACTAGAATAAGAGTTTTAACCGCCTTAAACGCAGAGGAATGCTGATCATTATCTGTGTTCGTCTGTGTTTAGCTTTGGTTTTATTGAATTTGTTATGAAAAGTATTGCTAATTTGCTGATATCTGTAGTTATAGCTGTGTGGGTAATGGCGATCGCTATTCTCTCAGTACAAAACGCTACTTTAGTATCTTTAAAGTTTTTGAGCTTCCGATCAATTCAAATACCAGTTGGTTTAGTGCTGGCTTTTTGTGTTTGTATCGGCTTAGTTGGGATAGCTGTACTGCAACCTTTATGGGGACTAGCTGATGGGCGCGGTAATTCTCGATTAGATGAGGATGCCGAGTTTTTTGTTGATGACGAAGATTTTTAAAATCCGCATTTATGAAGAAGGAAACTAAACACAAACCAGAAGATGAGTTACGTTCTGAATATGGCTTTTCCCAACTCAAAGGTGGTATTCGAGGAAAATATGTAGAACGACAGTAAGCAGGAACTAACTTGGTATTGTTAGATCCTGATGTTGCTCAAGCTTTTCCTAATGCTGAAGCAGTTAATGAAGCATTGCATTTGTTAATACAAATTTACCAACGTTAACAAACTGAGTAATACATAAAAAAGCCTTCAGAACAGAAGCCTGAGGCTATCACAACAAAGCCTATTTAACCATGCTTTTAGAGTGTTTAGAAAAAGCGATCGCACTAATGATGATGAACTAAAAAAAGGTAAAAAGCATGACACAATCTCTACAAAAGTTATTTACATTTGATGAATTTTTAGAATTTCTAGAAACACAACCAGAAAACATTCATTATGAGTTGTACGATGGAGAGATTGTTAAAATGCCACAACCACTGGGAACACATGAACAAATAATAATGTTTTTAGCAAGGATGCTTTTGTTAAAAATAGTAGAACTTAAACTTGCTTATGATATCAGCAGTAAAAATGTTCTCGTAAAGCCAGAAAATAAACAATCAGGTTACTATCCAGATATTCTTATACTAAACTTTCCTAACTTAAAAAATGAACCTTTATGGAAACAAGTATCGACTGTTAGTAACCCAGATTCAATCCCCCTAGTAATTGAAGTAACTAGTACTAACTGGAGAGATGATTATCATAAAAAGTTTGCTGATTATGTTCGCGTAGCGTCTCGAAGAGAAGAAATGGGTATCCAAGAATATTGGATTGTTGATTATGCAGCTTTGGGTAGTAAGGAGTTGATCGGCGATCCCAAACGACCAACAATCACAATTTACTCTTTAAGTGATGAGGGTGAATATCGTGGTAAGCAATTTAGAGGTGATGACACTTTAATTTCACCAACATTTCCAGATTTAAATCTCACGGCTGCACAGATTTTTTCAGCTAGTTATTGATAGCATCAAAAATCAGCCAATAAACTGGTCAATGCTATTATTTACTATCTAATTTTTATGATTAATTTTCCGTTGTCTGCCAGTTTAGTGTCATATTTTGTCCCATATTCATACATAATTGGTATGTGATTTTTCTGAATATTTCCTCTGCTTCTTGTGGGAGAAAGGGAAATAATTCTTCGGTAGCGATCGCAAACCGAATCGGTACAGGTGCATAGCTATAAAAGTCTGGTGCTAATTTGATGAGTTTTTGCTGCACAAAATCGTTAATCCACAACACTAAAGGAAAGGGAAAATTGTGCAGAAAATCATCTCGTAAGCGATTCAAGGAAACTAAAAAATCATCGACATTTTGCAGTGATTCGATGCCAAATACAATGACAGCATTGGGATGTGGAGAACCAATTGTGGCTGTCATCGTAGAATAAAGACTATGGGATGAAGCTCGTAGGTTAATAGCTAAAATTTCTAACCCAGAACGCTGTCTTAATTCTGCTAATATTTGTTCTTGTAAACTTGCGTAATTGCAGCGTACTAAAATTAAAGTGAATCGTCCTTGGGCATGGGTAATTGCCCTACTCAGAGTAGTCAGCGATCGCTCATGTTGGACAATTACATCATCTTGGTGGTTTGGTTTATTCATAACGGCGATTGTTTCGCTGCCCTGAGAACAGGTAGAATCAACCACTGCCATTGTTGACCATGACATTCAAACGCGAACAAACTCATTGATAAAGTTTGGTAGTTCGCTTCGCTACTACCGCTTTGTTTATATACCACTGTTCGTTATCAATTTTTTTAAGCCTCTGTAATTTATAATACTCAAGCTTTACTTAACTGCCTAGAGTGAGGCTGTTTAAGATCTGTATCAAAAAATAATTGTGAGTGAAGAAGCAAGCGGATAACAACTTGATACCTAAGAATTGATTGAGACATCAACATTTGTGTGATGCACTACTAGGGCGCTTTAGCGATTTCTTAACGAAAATCAAAATACTTATGAGTAATTGCGGTACAGAATAGTTGTCAGTCGCAATTTCATTACAGATATGTCCCAACCGACTATAGAATCAATCCTACAAGAGAACCGCTTATTTCATCCGACTGCTGAATTTTCACAAAAAGCACATATCAAAAGTCTGGCAGATTATCAAATTCTTTACGATCAAGCTAAAGCCGATCCGCAAAAATTTTGGGCAGAATTGGCAGAAAGTGAGTTGCATTGGTTCCAAAAATGGGACACAGTCTTAGATTGGCAACCACCTTTTGCTAAATGGTTTGTTGGTGGTAAGACTAATATTTCTTACAACTGTCTTGACAGACACCTGACGACTTGGCGCAAAAATAAAGCTGCACTGATTTGGGAAGGTGAACCAGGAGATTCGCGGACTCTCACCTATGCCCAATTACACCGAGAAGTTTGCCAGTTTGCTAATGTACTAAAACAACTGGGAATCCAAAAAGGCGATCGCGTGGGGATTTATATGCCCATGATTCCAGAGGCGGCGATCGCCATGTTGGCTTGTGCGAGAATTGGCGCACCCCACAGCGTTGTGTTTGGTGGTTTCAGTGCTGAGGCTTTGCGCGATCGCTTAATTGATGCGGAAGCGAAGTTAGTGGTAACTGCTGATGGTGGTTGGCGCAAAGATGCGATCGTTCCCCTCAAGGAACAAGTAGACAAGGCGATCGCTAATAACGCTGTCCCGAATGTGAAAAATGTGCTGGTGGTGCAACGTACAGCCCAAAAAACCCATATGGAGCCAGGACGTGACCATTGGTGGCATGATTTACAAAAGGGTGTATCAGCCGATTGTCCAGCTGAACCAATGGATAGCGAAGATTTGCTATTTATTCTCTACACTTCTGGTAGCACTGGCAAACCTAAGGGCGTTGTTCATACCACGGCGGGATACAACTTATATAGCCACATCACCACCAAATGGATCTTTGATTTACAAGATACAGATGTATATTGGTGTACTGCTGATGTCGGTTGGATTACGGGGCATAGTTACATTGTTTATGGGCCGCTTTCCAACGGTGCTACAACTCTCATGTACGAAGGTGCGCCCCGTGCTTCTAATCCTGGCTGTTTCTGGGATGTAATTGAAAAGTATGGTGTTAATATTTTTTATACTGCACCTACAGCCATTCGCGCTTTTATTAAAATGGGTGAACATCATCCCAATAAACGCAACCTATCTTCGTTACGTTTATTGGGGACTGTTGGTGAACCAATTAACCCAGAAGCTTGGATGTGGTATCACAAAGTCATCGGTGGTGAACGCTGCCCAATTGTGGATACCTGGTGGCAAACTGAAACTGGCGGGATTATGATTACAGCCCTACCAGGCGCAATTCCGACTAAACCAGGTTCTGCAACCCTGCCTTTCCCCGGAATTCTTGCAGATATCGTAGATTTAGATGGTAATTCTGTCGGGGAAAATCAAGGCGGTTATTTAGCAGTGCGTCACCCCTGGCCGGGAATGATGCGAACAGTTTACGGCGATCCCGATCGCTTCCGTCGTACTTATTGGGAACATATACCACCCAAAGATGGTAAATATACTTATTTTGCTGGTGATGGGGCGAGAAGAGATGAAGATGGTTACTTCTGGGTAATGGGACGGGTAGATGACGTATTAAACGTATCAGGACACCGCCTCGGCACAATGGAAGTCGAATCAGCCTTAGTTTCCCACCCAGCAGTTGCAGAAGCGGCGGTTGTCGGGAAGCCAGATGAACTCAAAGGTGAAGAAGTCGTGGCTTTTGTAACTCTGGAAGGGACTTTCCAAGCCAGCGATGCGTTGAGTAAAGAACTCAAGCAGCACGTTGTTAAAGAAATTGGTGCGATCGCCCGTCCTGGTGAAATTCGCTTTACTGACGCTTTACCAAAAACGCGATCAGGTAAGATTATGCGGCGCTTACTGCGAAATCTGGCTGCGGGGCAAGAAGTATCTGGCGATACCTCAACTTTAGAAGACCGCAGCGTGTTGGATAAGTTACGGGAAGGGGCGTAAATTAAGTCAAAAGTATGGGGACTGGGGACTGGGGACTGGGGACTGGGGATTGGGAAAAACCTTTAACCTTTTCCCCTTTCCCCCTTAACCTCTCCTATTCAATTAATGATCGCAGTGAGAGTTTGGAAGAAACTCGGATAAGAAATCGCCGCAGCTTCGGCGCGGTGAATGGTAGTTACACCATTGGCGACTAAGGCGGCGATCGCTAAACTCATGGCAATGCGATGATCGGTATGGCTATCGACATCTGTACCAACTAAGGGAGTACCGCCAGTAATTTCCATACCATCGGGTAGTTCGCTGACCCTAGCTCCCATTTTATTGAGTTGTTGAGCCATGACGGTAATGCGATCGCTTTCTTTTACCCTTAATTCAGCTGCGTCGCGAATAATTGTGGTTCCTTCCGCAAATACTGCTGCTACTGCCAAAATCGGAATTTCATCAATCATTCTGGGAATGATATCTCCGGCGATGGTGCAGCTTTTTAAATTACTAGAACGTACCCTGATATCGGCTACTGGTTCACCTGCGACTTCTCGCTGATTTTCCAGTTGAATATCTGCTCCCATCAGCTCTAAAGCTTCTAAAATACCTGTGCGGGTGGGATTCACGCCCACGTTTTCTACTACTAGTTCTGAATCTGGGACAATTGCAGCAGCTACCAACCAAAAGGCTGCAGAACTAATATCGCCTGGGACAACTACCTTTTGTCCAAACAATTGCGCTGGCCCGGTAACGGTAACACTATTAGTTTCGGGATCAACGCTGAGTTCTGCACCAAACGCCCGTAACATCCTTTCACTATGGTCGCGGGAAAGGGCGGGTTCGGTAACGGTGGTTTTTCCTTCTGTGGCTAAACCAGCGAGGAGGATACAGGATTTAACTTGCGCTGAGGCGATGGGGGAATGATAGTGAATTGGTTTGAGGGCTTGTCCAGCAATTGCTAGGGGTGCTAAAGAATTTCCCTTACGTCCCCAAATTTGCGCCCCCATTTGTTGCAAGGGTTTAACTACCCGGGACATAGGACGCGATCGCAAAGAATTATCGCCTGTGACGGTAAAAAAGCGCCCTGCATGGGATGCTAACAATCCCAACATCAAACGCAACGTTGTACCAGAATTCCCAGCATTTAAGACATCTACTGGTTCTTGCAAATTTCCTAAACCAATACCCTTCACCCGCACTAACTCTGTATTGAGTTCCGAAATTTCCGCCCCCATTGCTTGAAAACAACTAGCAGTACTGCGGGGGTCTTCCCCTAAGAGAAGACCTTGAATTTCCGTTTCACCTTGGGCGATCGCACCCAACATCAAAGCACGATGAGAGATAGATTTATCACCAGGAATGCGAATACGACCTTGTAAGGTTAGCCCAAAAGGAGGTCGTTGAATAATTAACTGATCTGAAAGGTCTGTTTGCTTTTCTAGGGTTATAACAGCAGCCGACATTAGGATACACTGGCTTTTGAATACATTGAAAGTACATGAGCGACTGCATATGCCGCTACTGTGAACTTCTTCCCTAGTATCGTATCGTCTTTTGCTCGCTCAAACTTAATCAAATCTTCCAAACTCAGTAAAGTTAGATGTGCAGTTGTAAAAAAGTATAAATGTATGGGATTTTTGACTTTTGATTTTGCACAACCTCAATCAGGGACTTTCAACTAAAACAATATTCCATTGCTGTGTATACAGAGGAAGCTATCCCAATGAAACAAGTTTCACCACAAAGTATGAAAGTCGAGGCGGGCATTTTTACTCAGCAACGCCACTTGCTTTAAGCCGGGAAACCCGTCCAACGCAGTGGCTCCTCAGCACTCAGCACTCAGCACTTTCAAGTCAGTCCAAGCATAATTACTCATTTAGGTTGTCAACTCTTAAAAGACAAGGTTAACCTGGAATTTGGACGGCCAAACGTGAAGAAATGAACAATTTTATTCGCGCATTCACTTGCGATAGTAGCTCTTATAAAAGCAAAGAAAATTGTTCTTCTTGTGTTTTAGCGAATAATCCAGCTATATTAATTCCGGAATCTAAAGATTATTTACAAAATATTCCGTAACTTTACTTTTAAATCACCCTTCCGGAGAAAAATCGCAATTTTTGCTTTTTAAATTAGCACCCTAACTGTTTGCATTTTTGTTGATCTGGCTTACCAAATTAGCAGATTCAGTTAATATCTAAGCATGTTTTACTATTAGTTTTTGGCCTGAGACTGATAGAGACCTTGGTGTTGATTTCATTTTGTTCACTAGCTTTTAGCCCTTATCGCTCCCATGCTGACCCATCACCGCAAGCCCGTGTGCTTATCACTCATTTCCACTGACCTGCCAGTTTGGTCTGTCGTGGAAACTGCCGGGACATTGTATCAAAAAGATACCGATCGCTTTCATTTACTATTGACCGCACCGCCTTTAATTACCTGCGAAGTAGCGGCTTCCCTAAATCCTGAAGATAAACTTCCGCAAAAGAGAAACAACGTACCCACTAGTCCCAGAGTTTTGTGGTTAGAGATTTCTCCTTACCGAGTCATCATGACCATGCAAGGTAACGCCGAAGTCAGTTACCGCCATTTCTGGGAACAGGGTGTTTATGGTATTAGTCGCTATTGGTTGCCAACTGAGTCATGGCAAACCAATGAGCCAATTCGCCTGCGGAACTTTACTAATGTTATGGCGCTTACTGGTCATCCATTGCCAGAGCATTTACGGATAGAATATGAATTATGGGCAGACAAAGTCCAATTGGGGCGCTACATCCTCAATTTGGAAATTAAGCACTAATCGCCAATTATTAATTCAACAGTTTGAGATCAATCAAACTAAATTTCCTGCCTCAATTTTTGACTTTGGATGAAATTCTCAGTATTTATGGTGCAACAGGTGCATTTACCATCCCCTCTGCTGTCACAGCATTGGGGAATATTTTTTAATTTTAGATTTTGCGGAAAGTTGCGTGCGGGGGTTCCCCCCGTTGAGCAAACTTTCCTTGGCGTAGCCTCTCCCTTTGGGAGAAGACAGATTTTGGATTTTGGATTTTGCAGCCAAAGCTTTGATGTGTTAAGCGTAAGCTGTAACACATCCTACAGAATACTAACTATAATTCGGTGTATTTCCAGCTTTCCACTTGATATTGCACCCAATACTGGGCTTTTGTTCATCTTGTATAGATTTACCTGCCAGCACAGCATCAATTGCAGCACGTAAATCTGCACCTGTTACAGCCTTACCATTGCTAGGTCGGCTATCATCTAATTGCCCGCGATAAACGAGTTGGCGATTGCTATCAAATACAAAAAAATCAGGTGTACAAGCTGCGGTATAAGCTTTAGCTGTCTCTTGAGTTTCGTCGTAGCATAAAGGAAATTTAAACCCCAATTCTGTAGCCATTTTATTTAATAAATCTGGCGCATCATCTGGGTAATTTTCAACATCATTGGCGCTGATAGCAACAATTCCTAAATCACTTTCAAAGTAGTCTTTGCCTATTAGCGCTAGTTGTGATTGCACGTGCTTTACAAATGGGCAATGCCGACAAATAAACATCACTAGCAGAGCTTTTTTATTAGCAAAACTAGCTAAAGAAATTATCTCTTGAGATACTACATCTGGTAGCTGAAAATCTGGAGCAAGCGTACCTAAAGGCAGCATTGTAGATGCAGTTAAAGCCATAGTTATCACCTGGGGAAATAATTACTAATTCGTAATTCGTAATTAAGAGGCTATTTATAAAGTAAAGATTCAGTAGGGTGTGTTACGGCTGTGAAAGGATTTGGAGCTTAGAGACAATGAAATTTAGCCGTAACGCACCATTGATGCTGGCTCCCCTATAGTAATTTTTACTTTATAAATTATCTCTAAGTACAAGCCATCACTAATTATAACTACGAAATTATCCCTAGTTCCCCTGAATTATCCCTTCCGTACGACTACCACCTGATTAAATCCTTGGGGATTAAAATCGCCAAATGAATAGGTAGAGAAGAAGAAATCACCTGTTAAAGGATCAATGGCTGCACCGATGGGGCCATCTATCCCAGTTAAAAATTCTTGGCGAGTGGTAGAAATGGGATCGCCATTAGCATCGATATTATAGGCGCTGACTGTATCTGTATCTTGCTCTGCAACTAAAATGCGTTCGCTCGTAAATTGTGGCATGGAAGCAGATACATAGATAAAAGCATCTGGCCCTCCGGTAATTTGCACTGATTTTGTTGCAGGTGCAATATTCCAAGTACCTGTACCATCGGCGGACACAGTTGTGTCATAAAAATTGCCAGTATCGTAGGAGGTAATTTTCAGCCTTCCTGCACCAGAGAAACCTTGAGGAACGAAAGTTATACCACCGACTGAAGGCTGATACCCAAGGGAAGTTAACTCTACTTGTTTGTCAGGGCTAGAACTTCCCAGTTTTATTTGCCCAACTGTGTTGTCATTCCAGGTTGTATAAAACAAAACGTTGTTGGGGCCAAAGGTCAAGCCAGCATCATTCAACCCACCATTGAGTCCCGGTGCTGAGGAGAGCAACTTTGCTGAGCCTGTAAATCCTACAATGTGATTATTAGCATCGCGTTTGAGTGCGATCGCAAAAATTTCGCCTTTTTCTCCTTGGGGTGTTGAACCGATATACAAAGTATTAGGATCATCAGCTTTAAAGGCTAATCCTACGTAAGGAGTTGGTAATCCTGGTAATTCACCTAAACTGGCGACAATGTAAGAACTGCTGAACGGAGTAGCTATAGTGAGAAATTGGCTGACTTGTTTAGCGTATTCGATTAATTCTTTCCCTGATTGGGTATTGCGCCATTCTTGTTTTGACTGAATAAATGTCTCTAGGGGAGCAGTTTTTCCAGTAGCGCCTTTAATTTGAAATATGAAGTCGTTGTAATCCCAATCTGATCCTTGGCTAGCCAACTGATCCTCTACGCCAAAAGTCCCGCCTTTTGTTGTTCCTTGTCCTAACTGAGCAAAATGCACAGAACTGTCAGAATTAGCTGAGGCGATGGAGAATAGCGGATTTTTATCCTTGCCTGAATTGGGATTATCTAACAATTCCTTAATTTTTCCATCCGGTACCAGTAAGAACGCAAACTGATCTCCAGCAGTCATGGCAAAGTTTTTCTCTCCTAAAAATTTGCCATCATTTCTTTCACTTTCTCCTAAATCACCGCTAAATTTTGCCCCTTCAGTTGCATCAGAAATTGCCAGGTAACCAGAATTAGAATTGCTGAGAACACGACGCGCAGATTCTTGGATAAATTCCAAGGAAGCTGGCTGTAAGTTTTCCATTCCCTGCAAGCTGAAAATACCAAATTCGCTATGATAACTGCCAGCATCAGCTAAAAACTCAATGCTGACTTTGCCATCTGAGCCGACGGTAAATGTACCAGAGTCTAAAGCTGCTTGCTCTACTAAAATGCTTTTGCCGTTTAAATTTAATATTGCGCTGTCATCTTCAGCTTTTAAAGCTAACAGTTCTTCACCTTGCAGAGGTTGGTTTAACACGAGTTTGGCAAAGATTGACCCTTCATCTCCAGGGGAATCTTGAACATTTAAATGCGAATCAACATAATGTCCAAGTTCTTCTAAGATAACTGCAACTAATGCTTCTGATTTTGCTGAATTACCGAATAATTCTTGCGCTAAATAGATGCTATCTCCGGCATAAGCTCCTTTAGCTTGTAATGACTCAATAGGCAAAATATCAATTTGAGGTATAGACTCGCCATTAACTATCCCCACTATCAAATTTGTTGCTTGTTGCGGCTCCCAGCCTTTCCCAAAAGCCAGTTGCATCTGATTAAGAAAATCTGGTTGCTGAAGAAAATTGTCTAGCTTGCTGCCTACTTCCAAGAGGACAGAAGATATTTCTATCGCCATTTTCCCGGAATGTTTAGATTCTCCTAATAAATCTGTAAGTCCATAATAATTTGTTTGCATTATAGAGTTTTCTAGAGGATTAAAATAATTTCGATCCGTTGCTGAAATGATAGATAAATCCATAATTGATAAGCTTTAGATAGGTTGGTATTTGGTTAGAATAAAGTTATGTCATATAATCATTTCTTTGCCAATCAGTGTATCTCGTATGAATTTTTAAGGAATAAATCAGTTAACCAATAGTTTTGTATTATTAATATGAAGTATATAGCCTGAGCGATAGTAAATAATCAACTCATTGTTGATATATGGATACTTACGAGGCTAGCAAAAGTCTCGATAGAACATAAATGTCTAAATTACTTATTTAGTGATTTACTACTAATTCTTTGCTCAAATAATTTCGGTATTTTCTTAAGTAAGCTTACTTATTCAATAAAGTGTTGTAGATAATTTACTATATAAAACAGCAGATTGTGAATATTTGCATCAAGCTTTATGAAAAAAAATAGAGAGGCAAGATTTATCCCGCCTCTCTATTTTTTTAAATTTCTAATATTAAAAATTAAAATTAGTATTTACAGATTTGCTAACAAACCAAAAATGCCATGTCCTGTGACAACTTCTAATGCAATGAGGGAGACGAAACCAATCATTGCTAAACGACCATTGAGGAGTTCTGCATAGGTTGTAAATCCAGTGCGATCGCCTTGCTCATCTACATATACTTTAGGCTCGATCGCAAAGTTATTCATTAAACCTTGGTCGTCAACAATAGAAGCATTTGTACGCATAAGATTTTCCCGTTTTTATTCACTATGTAACGAAGTGTAACGTAGTTATTAATTTTTGTAAAGCGGAGGATAGGCGATCGCACTCCAGAGGCGGGAAAACTCTATTTATGGGAAGGAAAGAGCAATATAATCGTCTTGTTGATTGCGCTGGCCTATAGTTTGGCGACAATGCAGGGGCAACAGATGAAAAAACTCAGGATAGATATTGACGCTGGACGTATCCAAAAACACAAAGGACAGATCCCACCACAGAGTGACTTTAGCTTTGGACTCTACGGACAACGATGGCGTTACGGGATGGAATTATGGACAGATTGGGTACTGAGCCTGATTGCGCTCAAACCCCATAAACGGCTCTATTTTCAGCGTGGTTTTTATGCCCTATCTCTTATGCAGCAAACTTTATAGGTAGGTTGTCACCCTCTGAGTTCCTATGTTCTGTTGACCATTTTTGGTAAATATACTCAGCAATTGTTCAGCCTGAGCATTTTTCCTATTTACTACTTGATAAAAATATTTTTAAGCTTCCAACTGACCAGAAGGATGCTGAAATTGCACGATTTGTCAAATTGACATCTTGCGCTTAATGCGGTATAGCGAATATAATTTACGCCAACTCCTTTCACTTCTCATTTAATCTTGTGTTAAACGAGATAGTAGGGGAATTAGGCGTTTAGCCCAATAGGGTTGATCAACAGCCAAAACAGCCGAAAGCTACCCAGGTAGACTTCGGTTCTATACCAGTAGACTTAGGTTGTAGATCAGCCAGCCAAAAACTAACCCATAAGTTAGTGGGCAAAATCAATCTCTTAGGAGTGGGCAATTCGTCAAACAATTGTTATCTTTCTTAATATCAGAAGAACAAAAGTCTCACGAAGTCCAGTCCCAGGATTTTACTCTTGCAGCTTCTGCAAACTAAACCAACATAACCTTTACGCGTTTCTTTTTGGAGTTAAATATGAGTAACCCAATCGAATTATCTTTGGAACAACAATTCAGCATCCGCTCTTTCGCTACTCAAGTACAGCACATGAGCCATGACCAAGCTAAAGACTTTTTAGTTAAGCTGTATGAGCAAATGGTAGTACGTGAAGCAACTTACCAAGAGTTACTTAAGCACCAATGGGGCTTAGATTCAGGCTCCACTTTGGCATAGATTCTTTTCTAATGTCGCAGTGGGCGACCTCCTTCTCTTGCTCGGTTCCAAGGAGGAAAGGAGCTGGGGATGCCGGGGCGTCAACTTCGATAGGCAATCTCTAAACTTGACAACACAAAGACGATTTATTGGAGCCGTGAGGCTAAATTCACTATGAACCTTAGCTCAGCTGATTTACTGTTAGCTACCAATAAGCATAATTATCCATACTTATTGAGAATCCACTTAATTTTGTAAATACTACAATGTATTTTTTGTAGATATTCATACAAAATTTGATTCTCCAAGTCTTACCGTAGCCCATTATATTTTTTATAAATACAACTTACAACTATATATAGATTTTTATTAACAAAAGTTAACATAATTATTTGCAGTACTTTTAATAATACATAAGTTATGTAAATTACAAATTATTTAGCGAGAAAGGTCAAATCGGGAATTAGTATTCATTCCTTCTAGCTTTGCCAGGATCATCGGCTTAATTTTTTCGTACTCGCGTTTGAGTAGAGTTTTACTCATTTGCGGTTCAGCCGAAGCAACCATAACTTTACTGCTGTTGACCCACTCTAGCAGCTTTTGGCATTGGGCTGGAGCGATTGTAGAAACAAGCATATGAGCACAGCTACCTGGTAACTCCCTAGCAAAAAATAACAGGCGATAAGAACCTGTTTGACCTAAGAGATTGGCTATTTCTTGCCCCTGATTAGTTTTGAGATCCAGGTAGTAAGGTAACCATTTAGCACCATGTTGGTGATTGTATAGTACTGTAATCCACAGCGCCATAGGATGGGGAACAGTAATAAATAAAAATTGATTGTAGCGTTTACAAACTAAGCGCTTTTGAATTTCCTCTTGCTGTAGCATCACCCACAGCGAAGGTGCAACCCCAGCATTAGTGCGGATAGCTTGGGGAAACACAATATCGGCAATTGGTTTATTTTTAGGCCAAGAATAGATGGCAGGAATTTCACTACTAGCACTAGATACTTGGGAATTACCTTTTGTTTGTAACTCTGTTTCTGGCTTAGCCGTAATTACATCAGCCACCGCATCAGTTTGTGGTAAAGACAGACGTGTATGAAAATGGTGTTCAATATCTGATAATATATTGAGGATTTCACTGATGTTTTGCGGGCGATCGCTTGGTGCTTTAGCAAGGCAATTCTTGACTAAATCCTCCAGTACCTTTGGTAATTGCAAAGCTGGTGCTGCTTCTGCAAAAGAAATTGGCTCTTGATGACGATGCACTTTATACCATGCCCCAAATGAGGAAGTCGTTGGTACCAACGGCATCTTCCCTGTGAGCATCTCAAACATCATTACGCCCAAACTATAAATATCAGAGCGATTATCTAATTCTTTACCCTCCATTTGCTCTGGAGAAGAATAAGCCAAAGTACCTAAATAGTAGTTAGTAACATTACCATCTGATTGGAGTAACTTGGCAATCCCAAAATCAAGAACCTTTACCAATTCTCCAAAGCTAGCATCTTGAAGCACCAACATATTACTGGGCTTTATATCGCGATGGATAATTGGATAGATATGACCATCAACCAGAATACCATCATGGGCGCATTGTAACCCCAAACAAATCTGACGCGCCATACTCAAAAATCTTGGTACAGACAGATTTTGTAGACGAATAATATTGCTTAAACTTTCTCCTTGCAGATATTCCATGACATAGAACGGCGTGTTCTTGTCGTCTAAGCCATAATCCATCACTCGGACAATATGAATACTTTTTTGTCCCAGTAAGGCACAAGTTTTGGCTTCACGCTCAAAACGTTCTTGCAATCGCATTTTTTCATTTTGAATCGACAAAGCCAGGAACTTCACTGCTACAGGTACTCCTCCCAACAATACATCCTTAGCACGATAAACTCGGCCCATTGCTCCAGTACCAATTAACTCTTGCAGCTGGTAGCGTTTGCTGAGTAGGCGACCAATGTTGGGATCTGGCATAGAAAATTTGGCTCCAATGTCCAAAAATCGTGGGTGATTCCTGTTGAAGACACAGGTTGTAGGTTTTGCATTTTAAAATTTCAATTTATTCAACAAAATTGGTATAGTTACCCTGATATTTTTACGATTTTGCACTTTGCTGATGATTTATTTTGCCCAATTTTGCTGGAACAAATAGCTGAAGATAAATCTTGAATAAACCCTGGCAATTTACCACCTCAAAATGGAGGAAAGCAATAACCTACTTAGAGGGTAGATAATAGTACTTATGTACTAAATTATAGCTTCCGACTAGCTGGCGATCGCGCAAAGCCAGAAATTACTAGTTAGTACCCATGATATTGAATGAAATTTATGAATTATCGGCAGTTGGTCTCCATTGGTCGTAGCCTTAAAATGAGATAGTATAGCTTACCGTTAATATAAATTCAGCCAATAAACCCTTTGACGTTGGTTGAGGTTTTCAACAAATAATTGTAGGCAAGTATATAAATACTGATGGCACAATAAGCTTTTTTAATTTAGCTCAAGGAACACTTCCCATTCGCAAACGATAGGCTAGCATAAGAATGCCTGATTCGGAAAGGATAATTTCTCAAGAAATACAGAGAAAAAGAAATCCGACAAAGGATTTTTTCTCTTCTTTGCTTTGGACTATAAATCAATAAGGTTTAGTTAGCGTCAAACAGTTTAAACTGCGTAGCTTGGGGAGCCATTACACCCTTACGGGTTTCCCGGCTTCAAGTAAGTGGCGTTTGAGAAACGTAGACGCGCAGCGGCTACTCTCACGAGTGATCCGAAGGAGTACCCGCAGGGTAACCCAAGATTTTCGGCGCTTTGTTGGGTTTCACTTCATACCCTACGGGAGCTTGCTAGAACCCAATCTAGATTTACCCTTAACTGAACCGTATTGGAATATAAATATTATTGGGAGAATTAAAGCAGATTAAAGCAGGCGCTTCTGTTTAGGTTATCTCTGCTAAGACTGAGAGTAAAATCTCATATTGTCTGACATCTGTCGTAGAGGGTTTTTTCTAGACGAGTGTGCTATCTTGAACTTGACAAAATCTATTTAGTTACACTCTGATGATTTTTACATTAGTAATTATTGTTTGTCTTTGGGTAATCTTAAGTATTCCTCTAGCGCTATTTATTGGTAGATTGCTATACGAGATTAATTTACATTCGGAGAAGCAAAGTAAAATTAATGAAGAAGAAAATATTGCCAATCAAAAAGTTAAAGCCAAGATTAAGTAAAATTAAATAATTATTTTGCTAATTTTATTATCAAGTTAGTCATCATCTAGAATGACTATATATAGACATCATCTCTAAATATCATTATTTTCGCCCGAGCAACAGATAAGTGCTCATAAAACCTTTTCCTGTAATTTCAATTTCACCCCGCTTTTCCAAAAAAAATTCATGAGATAAACGCTCGTAAGTAGTTTGTGATACTTGAATATGTCCAGGAAGTCCCTGCGATTCCATAGAGCTAGCAAGGTGTATGGTTTCTCCCCAACGATGATAGTCAAATTTTTTTACCTGCATCATACCGACAATTAAGGGGCCAGTATGGATGCCGATCCGGATGTTAAAATTTTGGTGATGCTCGCTATTAAATAAGGCGATCGCAGTTTGCATATCCAAGGCCATATGGGCGATCGCTTGAGCATGATCGGTACGTTCCAGTAGCAATCCAGCTATTACTATATAAGCATCATTAATCGTCTGAATCTTCTGAAGACCATAACGTTCGCTCAGACAATCAAAAGCCGAAAAAATGGGATTGAGTAAGCTCACCAGTTGTATTGCACTCATAGACGCGGCAATTTCGCTTAAGCCAATGATATCTGCAAACAAAACTGTAACTTCAGCAAAATCTTTGGATATTAACCCTGTTTCTGGTCTGGGAAGGGCAATGTCTACTGGTGATATATTACTTAATAAACGTTCAGTTTGTTCTTTTTGATTGTAGAGTGCTTCTTGTGCTAATATCCTTTGAGTAATATCGCGGAAAATACCCCGAATTGCCACTGGCTTCCCTTCAACAAATTTACAGTTAATATTGCCTTCAAGAAATATTGTTTGACCATTCTTAGTAACAAATGCAGTTTGGACTTGTGCAAGTTTTTCTCCTGACATAACGCTATAAAACTTTTGACGGCTGCGTTGGTGGAAATCAGGATGAATAATATCAAACAAAGTCAGATTAGCAATTTCAGCTTCGCTATAGCCTAGAGTTTTTTGCCAAGCTTTATTGACATATAAAAACCGACCATAGGCATTTACAGATTGAATTAAATCGTTAACATTTTCAAATAAATCTCGATATCTTTCTTCACTTTCTACTAAAGCAGCTTCGGTTTGTTTGCATTTAATAAAATGACCAATTTGGTTACCAATCGAAACCATCATTTGTAAGAAGTCTATATCTTTTTGCAGCACTTCTTGATTGAAAAAAACCATTACTCCTAAAATTTCACGGTCATCTAAAATAGGAAAGCCAAACGCCGCGTGTAATCCAGCTGTGGCGGCTGGTTGCGATCGCAGCAAGTCATCATCATCTACAATATCCTTAATCCAAATGGGAGAACGTCTGGCCCAAATTCGACCTGGTAAACCTACGCCAGTTTTATAAGTAGTTTGCCAAGTAATCGCTTTAAACTCCCGTACAGAAACTACTCGACTTGACCAGATTTCTACACATCTTAGGACTATATTGTGATTACTACGTCGTTTGATAGATCTAGTGATATATTCATTTGGTGTCCATAGTTCTCCTAAATCCCAACCTATGGTTTGGCAAATAGCTTGCAATATTTTTGGCATTGCCTCCTTTATGCTTTGGGATTCTGAGAGTATCCTGGTAATAGCATACTGAGCACATATCCGCTGCTCTCGACGCTGACGAGCAGTAATATCCCGACCAATATAGACAATATCTTCTAAGCTACCTCTATGATTAGCCACAACTGAACAAGAAAAGGCTATTAACAGCTTTTCTCGTTTTTTTGTTCGGCAAACAACCTCGATATTTGAGGATTGATGATGAGATAATGAATATTTATTGAGGATGTTTTGGAACAAAGTATAATCATCAATTATCAAAGAAATTGATTTTCCTATTAATTCTGCTTCACTGAAGCCAAATATTTTTTTTGTGGCTGTATTAATCTTTTTGATTTTTCCAGAATTACTTGTTACTAGTAAGGCATCTGCCATTGAGCCAATAACTTGTTCCATGTAATTCTTGTATGCTATTAATGTACTTGATAGCAGACTCGCTTCATGATATTTCTGTGCTAACTTCTGTTCAAATGCTAATTTATCAGTAACTTCTTCAATCAGAATTAGTAATCGATTGGTAGATTTAGATTCGACTTGTTCGCTAATTACATATATATCTATATATATTTCCTGATTATTATCAAAGCAACGTCTAATTCCTGGTAATTCAAATAATTCTTGTTCCCCTTTAAGGATAGATACCAGAATGTCTTCCATGCCTATAAATTCAGGAAAACTGAGCCGAATATCTTTACCTTGCATCACCTCTTCTGGTCGCTCGGCAAACTTGTGTACTTGCTCAGAATTATCTAAAATCTGAAAATTATGATCGAGTTCCAGGCGTTCAAATTTACGTGGGAAGGAAGGTTTATTAAAAATCCGCTCTAATACCTGGTATTTCATAGTGCTGTGGGAATAGGTATTCAAATTATTACTGCAGGATTAATCAGCAGACTTGAGGTAAATATAGGGAACAGCCGAATTGGATCGTAATAACCATATAACCCCATTCCTCCATGAAAACTCAGCACTCAAAACTGAAGATTTAGCTTCTACAATTTACAAATCAGCACCTCTAATTATTCTGTCAACCATTCTTCCCAAGTTTAAGTAAATACATATGGCTACTATTCAACTTACCATTAAGTTGTTTTAGCCCAGAACTCTTACTTTGACTGTAACTATGTAATTTTCAACCTAGATATATTAAACTAATTTTGAGTCGCTTTTTCCCTTCACAAATTATCTTTAGCTGCCATCAGATGAATTTTACAAGCACAGCAAAGTAAGATAATTATGACTACTCAAAAGTTCCTCATATTTTTAGACACAAGTATCAAGGATAAAGCAAAAACAAGTATGAGGATGCAAATATTTTACAGAGCTATTGTAAATAAATATGTAATCTGCTGAGGTGGGATTTGAAAACCGCAAATCACGCAAATGGGTTTTGGGTATAAAAAGGTACTTATTTGATTAGCTGCCTTCTCAAGATTTGCAGGCGATCGCATCATAGTTTTTATGATTACTGAAGGCTTAACTTTGTCAGATTCCCGACGTAAAGTCGGGAATAAGGCAGTATTTTCAGATAATTCCATTTACCTGAGTTTACTTACTGCCTGCTAATTCATCCAGGAAAGAGACTTTGACGGCTAAGTTGATGATATCTTGATGAGTTCTGGTGTTTTTAATTTCAGCATTGTTGAGTGCCACAATATATGGTTGTCCATCAATCAAACCAATGATCGGCCCGCCAGAAGAACCACCGGCTGTATCACAATCATGAAATAAGACATCGTCCTCCTCCTTGACAATACTGCATCCGGCTTGAAATCCGGCAGTCCAACCTTTACCAGCAGTGAGGAACTCATAACCTTTCTTCTCAGGGTTAGGAAAATCACCAGAGTAGCCGACAAAGAATAATTTTTCCTTATTTTTGATCAATGCGCTGGCTGGGAGAGATTTCCATCCTAAATAGCCATACTTACGACCAAGAGGCTTATCAATTTTCATAATTGCCCAGTCATGAGTCTGATTTATCGTGCTATCACCACTAAAGTCTGTGCCATAAATTACTTGCTCTACAGTGGCGATATCTCTTTCATTGCTGACTTCACCATTGATGACATTTGGTAGAAATAGAATTTTTTTACTGAGTTGATGAGTTTCTGGATCAATAACACAGTGGGAATTTGTCAACACTATGTCATCAGCAATTAAAGTACCCGTACAATGGTAACTTTTGGCATCCGTGGTTGTTCCTTGTACCCGACCGATCGCAGACCAAGGATAATCTCGACTCAGCATCGGAATGCGATCGTCTACCCCATCAGGAATTCCTCGCCTACCTCCAGTTGGTTTTTCTGACTGTCTCATTCTCGAAGGTTTGAATGGGTTGCCATTACCTTGGATTTTTAATTTGCCTGGTTGGAATTTTGTAAATTTAGGAGGAGAACTAGCTTGTGATTCTGTTTGTGCTTGCACAGATACCGAACCCCCTAAAGCCACAGCACTCAAAATTCCTGCAAAAAAAAGCGCAAAAGATTGTTTGTAAATAGCTTTTGTAGTCATGAGATAATCTATCCTCACTTAAAAGTTAAAATTTTCTTTTTCTCCGAACAATATGCATGAAGTCTGAGTAGCATCACCAGGAAGGGTGCAGCCAAATTAAATTTCCCATCTCAGACTGAAAATGCAGTAGTTATTGAGGCTGAACCTCGCGTTTATATGGGTGGGGGGTCTTGCCCCTAATTGACAGTATCCTACCAAGAGAGTAGAGGCTAAATTAGTTTTGTGTATAGATAAAACCCAAATTTTTGAGGCTTTATGCATTGAAGGCTATTTTTGCTGGTAAATTTTTTGCCATCGCCTTTGAAATCTGGAAGTTGACCAATAATTTTCAACTTGCTTGGTCATAGGTCGCAGTTAGTTTGTTGATTGAACGCTACGAGGTACTATATCTCTGGCGATTTGCAGCTTATGCAGGGGTGATAGAAGACGCGATGGTGATAAGAAGACGCGATGAATCGCGTCTCTACAAGGAGGGCGATCGCGCAAATATCTACACCTAATATTGGGGGCTGAAACTATGTATAGCAGCAATTAATACAGATGAACTAGGTAAAATTTGAGGCGATATTACTACCAAAGCACACAGATTGTGGCATAATAAGCCGACGCATACACTAGTCGGCTACAGTCGTGGAATATAACGAATCTATTAACGACATTGCTGCTGCTTTGCAACAGCCAGCGGATCTTGCCTTTGAACTACCCGATCCAGAAGACGAACAGATTCCAGAGTCAGATTTTCAACAGCAGCTAGATGTAGCTTGGCAGGTGTGCGATCGCTTTGATTTGCAAACCGAAATTTGGCGTGGGAGAATTTTGCGGGCGATTCGCGATCGCGAGAAAAAGGGCGGTGATGGTAGAGGTACTGGGTTCCTCAAATGGCTCAAAGAACGAGAAATCAGTAAAAGTCAAGCTTACGCCTGGATTCAGTTAGCAAACAGTGCTGATACACTCCTAGAAGAAGGCAAACTTGACCCAGGGTCAGTAAATAATTTTAGTAAACGGGCATTTGTCGAAACCTCCAAAGCTTCACCGGAAGTGCAACAAATGGTGAGTGAAGCCGCACAAAAAGGCGATCGCATCACTCGGCGAGAAGTACGTCAACTCAGCGACGAATGGACAGCAATGTCCTCGGAGTTGCTACCAGAACCAGTCAAGGTGAAAGCTGCAGATAACACCCTTCCCCCGCGCTACATTGCCCCTCTGGTGAAGGAATTAGAAAAACTGCCAGAACCGCACCAAAAATACTTACAAAAAGAAATTGCTGCCAATCCTGATGTTGATACCCTCAAACAGGTAACTACAGAAGCGCGTTATTTGGCAAAATACTTAAAATCTGCGGCTCAAGTGCAAGCACTAACGCAAGCAGAAGTAGACATTGAAACAGCCTTAGAAGAAGCGCAACGTGTAGGCTGTTTAAGCATAGCGGCTGACTTAGTTAATCAAGCATCGCAAATGGAACAAACGATTGCCAAGTTATACATGACTTGGAAACGGATCAGCAATTTAGCAGATCGGTTGTATGTAGATACAGGTGCGAGTACACCAAACTTGCGATCGCTTCTCAGTAACTTAGAACCCCTTGGTGGCGAAATCATGGAATTGCAACTCAGCGGAACTGTTGAACATACTGTGCGTTTGCAAATTCAAGAAATCACTTAGTGATGGGAATGGGTAATGGGTAATGGGTAATTGAAATTGCTCCTCCGCTTCTTCTTCTAGTCCCTATTTCCCAGTCCCCAGTCCCCTAATTCTTAATCCCCGTCGTCGCAATACCACGAATAAACTGTCTTTGTCCAATGAGAAATAGCACCATCACAGGCACAGTTGCAATTGTTACCGCCGCCATCATTAAGGGCCAATTATTGGTAAATTGCTCTTGAAATTCTGCTAAGGCTAGCTGCACTGTCCTTAATTCTGGGCGTGTGGTAAATACTAAGGGCTTAAATAAATCGTTCCATTCACCGATAAAGGTGAACAAAAACAAGGTTACTAAAGCAGGACGGGCTAAAGGTAACATTACTTGCCACAAAATTTGTAACCTGTTTGCCCCATCTATAGCCGCAGCTTCTTCCAACTCTACAGGTATTGTCTGGAAATACTGACGTAACAAGAAAATGCCAAAGCCGTTGACCGCCGTTGGCAAAATTAACGCGCCGTAGGTATTGATTAAATGTCCCCACTTCAACACCAAGAAGATGGGAATCACCAATAATTGAAAGGGTATGACCAAAGTTGCTAAGACAATCAATAGCAGTGCTTGTCTGCCACGAAATTTCAAACGTGCTAAGGCATAACCTGCCAAAGCCGAAGTCACAATCTGAAATGCCGTGACTGCGATCGCTACTAAAGTAGAATTAGCAAACGCCAACAAAAATTTACCACGCTGCCATGCATCGCGGTAATTAGCTAAATTCCAGCTATTTTTGGGTAAAACTTCCGGTGTTGCTCCAGCAGGCGCAAAAGAGGTCAGGAAAACCACAAACAGGGGCAGCAAAACGACAAAAGCCCCCAGCAGTAATATTCCTAAGCTTAAAAAATCGGTAGAATTTAGATTCCAGCGTGGTTTGGACATAAGTTTTGCTCTGAAGCTTTATCTCTCTATTAGTAGAGCATCGCCCCCAGTAACAGCTAATCTATAAACAAGTGACTTGTTAAGTTAAATTAAATCACAGTGACAGTTACCCTAAAATCATAGGGTAAATTTATTTTTGGTATCAAATGATTCACCTTTACAGAGGTAAAGATAACATGCAGCAGATAACAGAGCAACCTGAAATAGATTTTCAAAGCGAAAAATACAAAGACGCTTACAGCCGCATCAATGCGATCGTAATTGAAGGTGAACAAGAAGCCTATGAAAATTACATTCAACTGGCCCAACTGCTGCCGCAACATAAAGAAGACTTGATTCGTCTTTCCAAAATGGAAAGTCGCCATAAGAAAGGGTTTGAAGCTTGTGGTCGCAATTTACAAGTAGAGCCAGATTTGCAATTTGCTAAGGAGTTTTTCTCGGGATTACACGGCAATTTCCAAAAAGCAGCGGCAGAAGGGAAAGTAGTTACTTGCTTGCTAATTCAGGCTTTAATTATTGAATGTTTTGCTATAGCAGCATACAACATCTATATCCCTGTTGCTGATGATTTCGCCCGCAAAATTACTGAGGGTGTAGTCAAAGATGAGTATAGTCATCTCAACTTTGGCGAAGTTTGGTTAAAAGACAACTTTGAGGCATCCAAAACTGAGTTAGAAGAGGCAAATCGTCAAAACCTTCCTCTTGTTTGGAAAATGCTCAACCAAGTAGCAGATGATGCTCAAGTTTTGGCAATGGAAAAAGATGCTTTGGTTGAAGATTTCATGATTCAGTACGGTGAAGCATTAAGTAATATTGGCTTCACTACTCGTGACATCATGCGCCTATCAGCTTATGGACTTGTAGCCGCTTAAAAAAGATGAAGGATGAAGTTATGAAGGATAAAATTCTTAACTTTACCCTTCATACTTCATACTTTTGATGCTTCTTACGCTTTGTGTAGTATTTTTAAGAGTAAGTTATTCCCTCTTAACCCACCCATAACAATTTTGGATTTTAGATTGGAGATTTCGGAAAAAAAGTCTTGGTGACAAGGCTAGCCCAGAAATCTCGCATCATTCTATGTATCCAAAATTTGGTTATGATTCCACGTTTTCGACGCAGCACGCGCTTAAATATCAATACATGTTTGGTCTAATTGGACATCTGACTAGTTTGGAACACGCTCAAGCGGTAGCCAAAGAATTGGGATACCCAGAATATGCCGATCAAGGGCTAGATTTTTGGTGCAGTGCCCCACCGCAAATTGTTGATAAAATTACTGTCACTAGCGTCACGGGACAGAAAATAGAAGGGCAGTATGTAGAATCTTGCTTCTTACCCGAGATGCTAGCAAATCGCCGGATTAAAGCAGCAACCCGCAAAGTACTCAATGCTATGGCCCATGCTCAAAAGCATGGCATTAATATCACAGCTTTAGGTGGGTTTTCTTCCATCATTTTTGAAAACTTTAACTTGGAGCAGTTTAGCCAAGTTCGGAATATAAAACTAGAGTTTGAACGCTTTACAACCGGCAATACTCACACTGCCTATATTATTTGTCGGCAAGTGGAACAGGCTTCAAAACAATTAGGAATTGAGTTAAACAAAGCAACTGTAGCTGTCTGTGGCGCAACGGGTGATATTGGTAGCGCTGTTACTCGTTGGCTAGATGCGAAAACAGATGTCAAAGAACTACTGTTAATAGCTCGTAACCAAGAACGTCTCCATAATTTGCAAGGTGAACTGGGGCGAGGAAAAATCTTGTCTTTAGAGGAAGCATTACCCCAAGCTGATATTGTGGTTTGGGTTGCTAGTATGCCTAAAGGCGTAGAAATAGACCCAACTGTATTAAAGCAACCCTGTTTGTTGATTGATGGTGGTTATCCGAAAAATTTAGGGACAAAGATTCAGCATCCTGGCGTATATGTGCTAAATGGTGGGATTGTAGAGCATTCTCTAGATATTGACTGGAAAATTATGAAAATAGTCAATATGGATGTGCCAGCACGTCAATTGTTTGCTTGTTTTGCGGAATCGATGCTGCTGGAATTTGAGAAGTTATACACGAACTTTTCTTGGGGGCGGAATCAGATTACCGTAGACAAAATGGAGCAGATTGGTCAGGTTTCAGTTAAGCATGGATTTAGACCACTGCTAGTTTAGTGATTGGGAACTGGGGGTTGGGGACTGGAAAGAGCATAATGAGGAGAAAAGGGAAATTAGCCAGACCCCATCTCTCATCTTGATGCCCCAATCTTCAGAACCTTGATATCAAAAATCCCCAATTTTCAATTCCCAATTTCTTATATCCATTATCCAGTTCTCAATCCCCAATTTTCAACCCCCCATATTCAATACCCTATACCCGATCCCTAATCCTAATCCCTAACTATGGCAACTACCGAGCGTAAACCGCTACTGTTAGATTTTGAAAAGCCGCTAGCAGAACTCGCAACCCGAATCGATCAAATTCGCCAACTCGCAGAAGAAAATGGTGTGGATGTTTCTGGTCAAATCCGCCAGCTAGAAGCACGCGCTATGCAACTGCGTGAGGAAATTTTTACTAGTCTATCCCCATCCCAGCGATTGCAAGTTGCTCGTCATCCCCGCCGCCCTAGTACTCTCGATTACATTCAAGCAATTAGTGATGAATGGATGGAGTTACATGGCGATCGCTGTGGCGGTGACGATCCGGCTTTAGTGGGTGGTGTTGGTCGTGTGGGCGGACAGCCTGTAGTGATGTTGGGTCATCAAAAAGGGCGGGATACCAAAGACAATATTGCCCGCAATTTTGGTATGCCCTACCCTGGCGGCTACCGCAAAGCACTGCGGTTGATGGAACACGCCAACAAGTTTTCGATGCCGATTTTAACCTTCATCGATACGCCGGGAGCTTGGTCTGGGGTAGAAGCCGAACATCAAGGGCAAGGAGAGGCGATCGCTTACAATTTACGCGAAATGTTCTGCTTGGACGTGCCTATTATCTGCACGGTAATTGGCGAGGGCGGTTCTGGCGGCGCACTTGGTATTGGTGTAGGCGATCGCTTAATGATGTTTGAACACTCTGTTTACACAGTTGCCACTCCAGAAGCCTGTGCTGCTATTTTGTGGAAAGATGCTACCAAAGCCCCACAAGCTGCTACTGCTCTCAAAATTATTTCCCATGACCTGAAAAACTTGGGTATTATTGACCAAATCTTGCCAGAACCAATTGGTGGCGCTCACTCTGACCCCATAGAAGCCGCTACAACCCTCAAACAAGCTCTATTGGAAAATCTCGACGAACTCAATCGTTTAACAGCTTCCGAACGTCGTCAATTGCGCTACGAAAAATTCCGCAAGATTGGCGTTTTCACTGAACTTGCTCAGTAACAACCTACAGATGCTTGCTTAGCATAGCAGCAATGCTATAATTGCCTATGACGCTTAAAGATTTTTAACAATCTTCTCAGTCATAGGCGTTTGCTTTTGGGCAAATCAACTCTATTGGATGATTGGTTTGTCTAACATTTAGTTATTTGGTAATAACATTGAGTGTGGCAATGGCAATTTCTAGATGAACATTTGCGGTCATCTAGGGACAAATATTTAACCAAAAAAACACCCATGTTGGCAACGAATATAGCAGTTGTCGCAAAAAATCATCGGCTTTTTTAGATTTTTTTAATCTATAAATTAGATTGCTTTAATCTATCCAAACCGAGAGATTTAAATAATGGGGTATGTAGAAGCTTGCAGAACCGCCAACAAATCTGGAGATAGCATGAGCGTTGAGCCGAAACGACGCGCCCTAATTACTGGGGCAAGTAGTGGAATTGGGAAAGCAACTGCTTTGGCATTTGCAAAGGCGGGAATAGATGTCGCCTTAGTCAGCCGTTCCCTAGAGAAATTGGAGGCGGTAGCATTAGCAGCAAAGCATACAGGCGCTGCAGCGAAAATTTATGCTGTCGATTTAGCTTGTGTTGGGCAAGTAAAAGAACAAATACAAGCGATCGCCCATGATTTTGGCGATATAGACATTTTGGTAAACAGTGCGGGGATAGCGTATACAGGAACTTTAAGCGAAACTCCCTTAGAAGACTGGCAGCAAGTGATTAATTTAAATCTCACCAGCGTCTTCCAGTGTATTTTAGGGATTTTGCCAGGAATGCGCGATCGCCAAAGCGGCACAATTATCAACATTGTCTCGATTGCTGGCAAGCAAGCCTTTGCTAATTGGGGTGCATACAGCGTTAGTAAATCTGGTCTAATTGCCCTTTCTCAAGCTTTAGCACAAGAAGAACGCGCCCACGGAATTCGCGTCACAGCAATTTATCCTGGTGCTGTGAATACCGAACTTTGGGATACAGAAACAGTCAATGCCAACTTTGATCGCTCAAAAATGTTAACACCCGAAATTGTTGCTCAGTCGATTCTGCACACAGCTTTATTGCCACCACAAGCAGTCATTGATGAATTAACTCTCATGCCTAGTGCTGGCGTTCTCTAAACTAGTCCTTCGTTGGTTTATCACTAGTCATTTGTTTTTGCTGATTACAAATGATTAATGACAAATGGCAAATGGCAGACAATCAACCCTTACCAAACTTAAATCATGACTATCGCGAGTCCTAACGGTTCTAATCGCTCACAATCACCTTTAATACCTGATTTAGCAGAAGCCATCACTATCAGACCCGATCGCAATACCCACGACGGACATGAGCCTAATTTGCATCCTCCTCAAGAAGAAGAGATGGAGCAAATGACAGCAGCCGTGCGTCAAATCCTATTAGGTGTGGGAGAAGATCCTGAACGTGAAGGTTTGCTGAAAACACCTAAACGGGTAGCAGAAGCAATGCGGTTTCTGACCAGTGGCTACAACCAATCGCTAGAAGAACTGGTTAATGGAGCCATCTTTAACGAAGGCCATAACGAAATGGTCTTAGTTCGGGATATTAATTTCTTTAGCTTGTGCGAACATCATATGTTACCTTTCATGGGAAGAGCGCACATTGCTTATATTCCTAACCAAAAAGTTGTGGGACTCAGCAAGCTAGCGCGGATTGTTGAGATGTACTCCCGTCGTCTGCAAGTCCAAGAAAGACTGACTCGCCAAATTGCAGAAGCAGTTCAGACTATCCTTAACCCCCAAGGAGTTGCAGTAGTCATGGAAGCAACTCATATGTGCATGGTAATGCGCGGCGTGCAAAAACCAGGTTCTTGGACAGTCACCAGTGCGATGCTAGGTGTGTTCCAAGATGAGCAAAAAACTCGCGAAGAATTCTTGAATTTGATTCGTCACCAAGCAGCATTCTTTTAAAGGATAAAGTGTAAGGGATGAAGAATGAATAATTTCAATCTTCAGGCTTCATCCTTGAAAATAGGGCGCTTAGGGACTTCCAACTACAAAAATATTCCATTTTCTGGAAATCCCTTAGGCTAGATCCAGGATATTTTCAGGCGCTGATTATGCGATCGCTCGCATAACTATTCAGCGTTAAAAATAACTTGGCGACTAAATCTAAATCTTTATCTCCCGGTTTTCTTTCCACACCGCTAGATAAATCTATACCATTGGGTTTTACTAGACTCAGGGCATCTAAAATATTATCTGGAGTTAATCCTCCAGCTAAAAACCACGGACAACCAGGTCTAAATTGTTGGAGCATAGTCCAGTCTAAGGTTTGACCTGTACCCCCAAGATGTTGCGGATGATAAGCATCTAGCAATAGCGTATCTATATAATTGGTATACTCAGTCACTTGCTGAAGATGCTCGTGGCTGCGAATCCTCAAGGCTTTTATAATTTCCACAGATGGCAAAGCTTGACGTAACTGCTGGCAAAACTCTGGTGATTCATTACCATGCAACTGCACGCTAGTTAAATTAGACTCTACAACTGTTTGAGTAATTTCTGGGATACTAGAGTTGGCAAACACTCCAATTTTGTCTATTTGCTCGGGTAGTGGCGCTACTGCTGCCTGGATTTGCTGTACATTAACATAGCGGGGTGAAGTTGGCACACAAATAAATCCTAGTGCCGTAGCACCAAGAGAAGCGATCGCTACAGACTGCTGAGGTTGAGTAATGCCACAAATTTTAATTCGCATAGAGGTTTATCTATATTAGAAAATTACCTGTAAAAAGGTAGATATTTTTCCATTATTTTCTGGTTTTTTCCTAATCAATTTTATAATCTTGATGGTTTAAATTTATTTTCCTATTTTAGGAGGCACAAAATTGATGTCATCCCTCTTATTCGCAGCAACATCCGTTCCTGCAACACCTGCATGGAATCCAACCGTGGCCATTATCATCAGTCTCAGCAGTGTCGTAGCACTTTTGCTGTCTACCAGAATTGAATATCCTAATGTAGGCCCTAAATTACCTGGCCTTCCCGTTAGTGCTACTACCTTCCTTGCAGCAATGGCTTTTGGTCACATTATCGGTGTGGGCATTGTTTTGGGCTTGACTAACATCGGTCGTCTGTAGTTTTGATTCATCAAGGTTCTTAACTACATATCTCTTGTAAGTTCTGAGGCTGGAAATCTATTCAGCTTTATATTCACTTGAGTTAAACATAAATTTGTGCCTTTGTGCCTTTGTGTAAAAATCTTGAATCGCAAAGGCACGAAGACACAAATAAGTAAGTTGTATTCCATGTTCTTGTCCGCAGTTAATCCTGCTTACTTATTCAGCCTTCGGAAAAAATCACAAACCAAATAAACTATCTTATATGAGAACCAGCGAATTGGTTTAATAATAAAAGTAAAGATAAAAACGTGAATTTTTTCTTTCCCAGGTTCGTAGCAGTAATATAAAATCATTAGCAACGGTAAAAAGAGCGCATATATAACAAAAGTCGGAATTAAGGAGATATTTTTAGCAATATTCCGCACTTGTATTTCACCGCGAGAAAGATTTGCAGTGTCTATATCATCAATGCTTGCCATGTAAAAAACTGGTAAAAGCATACTGTTTATCTCAGGTAATCTAGTATTACTAACTCCAGTGTTAAACTCACCCTACCATAATCTTGCTTATACAATAGTTCAGCTATGTACAAATATAAATAATTGATATATAGCAATGCTTGCAGAAGTTGGGAAATGACTACTTAAGGTAGGGAATAAAAAATAGGAAAGAAGAACTGACAAATTTACTTTGGCTTTCAAAAATCAAATAAAAATGGTATATACGCTTTTCATTTATTAGTGAGAGTAACAAAAATAAAAATCTATTAAGTAAGAACTACATCAAAATTTAGGGTTTTCCTATTGGACACTAATTTATTTCACTTAATAAAATACTGCTTCAGTACTTTCAACATATTGTTTTCGGGAGTTCCAGAAAATTAATTATGCAATGAGTAGAGAGTAAAGATTATCATAAAATTCTTCCTCGCCAGCTTTCCATACTCAAAGAAGCGATTTGGCAGTCCCTGATATTACTTGCTTGTAAAAAGTGCCACCTCAATGTTTATAGATAAATAATTTTGAAAGCAGAAAAATACTCGCAGGAATAAAATTTAAAAGTCTATTTCGATTGAGGGTAAATGCTGATTTGTGAACGTTATACAAGCGTTTAAAAAGCTTTCTTGCTTCATTTCCACTTTCTCTTATGTCTTGAACGCATAATTATTGCAATACAGGTATGCTCAACGATTAAGCCTGCATTGCACCATATTTATGATTAAGAAGCTTATAGATTGGAAATGAGAATTTTATTTTCTTTGCGTGATTAAATAAGATTAATTGTCTATTCTAGAAATTAGAGCATCGTCACAGTTGTGGGGCACAAGGTTCGCCATAGGCACGCTTCATAGTATAAAAGAACACTTGAATTATTTATATCATCTACTACGGCAAAGATCTACTTTTAGGAAGATGTCATGCAAACAAATTGGAGAATTGGGTCTTTATTTGGGATTCCACTATTTTTAGATCCTCTGTGGTTCGTAATTTTAGGGTTAGCAACTCTCAACTTTGGGGTAGCTTACCAAGAATGGGGGAATACAGTAGCGTGGAGTGCGGGGATAGTCATGGCGCTGCTGCTATTTGGTTCGGTGTTGTTACATGAATTAGGTCACAGCTTAGTAGCGCGATCGCAAGGGATTAAAGTAAATTCCATCACCTTATTTTTGTTTGGTGGGATTGCGGCGATTGAAGAAGAATCGAAAACTCCAGGTAAAGCATTTCAAGTTGCGATCGCAGGGCCTTTAGTGAGTATTGCCCTATTTTTTATCCTGCGTCTCTTGGGTTCTGTGTTACCTGATACTACTCCTCTGGGTGAAATGGTCAATGATTTGGCCAGAATCAACTTAGTAGTGGCTTTATTTAACTTAATTCCCGGCTTACCCTTAGATGGAGGGCAAGTATTAAAAGCAGCACTATGGCAGTTTACAGGTAACCGCTTTCAAGCTGTACATTTAGCAGCTAGGGCGGGGCAGATTTTGGGTTATAGTGCGATCGCTCTGGGATTTGCTATAGACTTTTTTACTAGGGAAATAGCTTTAGGTTTGTGGATTGTGTTGTTGGGTTGGTTTGGAATTCGCAACGCCAACAGCTATGATAGCGTCACCACTTTACAAGAAACCTTGCTGAAACTCGCAGCTGCTGATACGATGACGCGTGACTTCCGCGTAGTTGATGCTGATCAGACTTTGCGTGCCTTTGCTGATGCATATCTATTAGATACTAATGCTCCAGAAGTTTATTTTGCTGCGGCTGATGGACGTTATCGGGGAATGGTTTCTATTGACGATTTACGCTTAGTAGAAAGAAGCCAATGGGAAACTCAAACTCTGCAAAGCATTGTGCATCCATTAACAGAAATCCCGACTGTTGCAGAATCAACTTCTTTAGCTGAATTAATTAACAAAATGGAAACTGAAAAGTTACCTCGGATTACAGTCCTGTCTCCGGCTGGTGCGGTAGCTGGCGTAATTGATCGCGGAGATATTGTGCGGACTGTAGGACAGAAGTTAAACTTGCGAATTAGTGATGCCGAAGTTAAACGCATTAAAGAAGATGGTAATTATCCATCAGGGATGCAATTAGGAGTAATTGCTAAATCAACTATCAGCTAATTACTTACGTTGCAGAGACGCAGAGAATAAAATAAAAATTTACTTTGCGTCTTTGCTGAACTTTTAAATAGCTTGATCAAACAACTGTCTAATAAAAAATATATTTTTCTCGTATAGTTATATTCGCTATTAGGTATTACATATACTTGGATTCAAAAATAAAACATCATCTAATATGGCTAAAGATGTTTTTCATCAACAGGTAAAAAATGGCATCCAAAATATTGTGGTATATCAAATTATCTGACTGATGCCGTGCCCCTGTTTACCCATTGCTCGCGTTCTTTTTTCAAAATGGTATAGAGTTTTTATCACACATATATGCAAAGACCCAAAGCAGAAAGCGCAATTTATTGAGGGTAATGCGTGGTTAAATATTCTTGTGCTTCTGTTTTATTTTTGACTACACCATCTAAAGTTACTGTGAGTAAATCGTCGAGGATTTGGCGATATTGGGGGCCAGGTTTGTACCCGAGTTGCTTTAAATCATTACCGTTGAGAATTGGTTGGACGTTAGCCCAAACTGTTAAATAATGCCAAATCTGCCGTCGGATTGTTCGCGGACTTTTCAAAGCAATTAAAATCAGTGTTTGTAAATCCTGCTGTCGTAATAAATTTACTATCTGACTGGGGGATTGAAAATTAGATAATGATGCTATCACCTCAGGTTGTATCTGGGCTAAGGTGTTCAGTCTACTAATACTTTCTTCTTGCATTTGCAGATTTTTCGCCACTTTCTCTCGATATTTAGGCGATAGGTGGGCAATTAAAGTTTCTAAGCGCATTTGCCAATGAATTAAAGTTTGTTGGCGGTCAAATCTTCGCAAACATAACTCTAATAAACGTAATTCTCTTAAGATATCCTCATCTAATTTTAAGGTGGGATGAATGCACTGCAATGCGCCTAAGTTATCGAGTAATTGTAAAGCAGGTTTCCAGTAAGGCGCTTCGAGAATATGTTTTAATTCGGTTTTGAGGCGAGTTTGTAAAGCTGGGGTTCTGCTATTCTCTTGGGCAGTGCGATCATAAACGCCACTATTAATGGCATAGCGAATATAATCTTCTGTTTGTGCTTCAATTTCAAATCCAAAGCGGACAGCAAAGCGCACACCGCGATAAATGCGGGTGGGATCTTCGATAAAGCTGTTGGCGTGTAAAACGCGAATTTTCTTGGCTTGTAAATCTATTAATCCGCCAAAGAAATCGAGTAGGGGTGAAGCTTGTTGTGTTCTCCCACCAGGACGGGAAGAAGTTAGCCGCAGCGCCATAGCGTTGATAGTAAAATCTCGGCGGTATAAGTCTTGGCGAATAGAACTCGCTTCCACTTCTGGATTTGCGGCGGGATAAGGATAAAATTCAGTTCTAGCCGTTGCAATATCTACCCATAACGAATCTAATTCCGGGTGTTTGTGCCATAGCAAAGCCGCAGTTTGAAAAGCACCGTGAATTTCCAAGCGCGCCTCTGAGTGCATTTGCTGTAATGCTTTGGCTAGTTCGACACCAGCACCCACATCTGCAGCTTTGTGGAAGCCATCAACTACTAAGTCGATGTCTTTAATCATTAATGTCTTGCTTGCGCCTTCAGCTAATAGTAAATCTCGGACTGCACCACCAACCAAATACAAATGCCAACCTCGTTTTTCGGCTTCTTGAGATGCTTGGGTCAGCAATTGCCATAATTGGGGAGTCAGGCGATTTTTTAATTCTGTACTGAGTCCTAAATCTTGAGTTTTGAGGGGAAATTGCGACTGAGAATCTATTTCTCGGAACTCGGCGCTATTTTGATGTAATTCTCGCAATACATCTGTGCGCGTCACAATTCCGACTAATTGCTCATTATCTAATACTGGTAATCGTCCAATATCATAGGTCACCATCAACGCCTCAATTTGTGGCAATGTGGTTTCAGGTGTAATACTCCTGATATTGGGTGTCATGTAGCCTTTGACTGGTGCATGACTAAAACCGTGGTGTAAAGCGATATCAATATCTCTGCGGGAAATGATACCTAATAATTGCCCTTGAGCATCAACTATAGATAAACCGGAGTGTCCATAACGCAACATAATCCGCTGTGCTTCCGTAATTGTGGTCTCCGGCCGGATAGTGCGGACAGGAGAGGACATCAAATCCCTAGCTGTAAGTGGATGGGGGATAGTGGCTTTAAACTCGTCTAGAAGTTGCTTGAGGACAACTTGGGAATCTACTCCGCGTAAATTTAAGGATGCTGCTTGCGAATGACCCCCACCGCCTAAAGGTTGGAATAATTCGTTGAGATTAGTCTCGGGAATTTGTGATCGCCCAATTATTGTTAACCGAGATTCATCTTCTGTCAAAGGGTATTCGTTTGCTACTAGTAAAGCATCAATTTCGGTTAACTCCACCAGTTGGGAAGCAATACTTGATAACCCTGGCACAAATTCATGAGTTTTTAAGGTTACCCATGCAATCGTATATCCACGCAAGCAAAGATATTCCAAATTATCCAGCGCCTTAGTTAATAACTGCTGTAATTGCGGTGACAAACCAGGGTCTCGATAAGTCGAAATTACAGACAAGCTGGCTCCCTGTTGCATTAACCAAGCCAAGGCTAAAGCATCTCGTGGTGTGGCTTGTTCGTATGTTAGTGAGCCTGTGTCCACATGGATACCCAAAGCCATCACTGTAGCTTCAAATGGTGTAAGAGAGATTTGCTGTTGTTGCAATTGCTCCACCATTAAAGTTGTAGTGGCTCCCACTGGGGAAATATGAGTTTGAGTTGCGGGAATATCTGTATCTTGTCCCAGGTGATGATCGTAGATAATGATATCTTTGACAGTAGGTAAATCGAACCATTCAGCCGCCTTACCCAAGCGATCGCGCTGTTGAGTATCGACCACAGTTATGGAACGAATTTTCTCAGGATTGACCGAACGCCGTTCAATTAAGGGATACTCATCGCGATGTAACGCCAAAAAATCTCTTACAGGTGGATGAGCGCCGCCTGTTAGTACAATTTTGCTACCTGGTTGTAACCGCGTCAGTCCTACCGCAGCACCCAGTGCGTCAAAATCAGCCGTAGTGTGGCAAAGAATTAAGTCCATAGTCAAGCGTCAAGGGTCAAACGTCAAAAGTCAAGGGTCAAGGGTCATTTTTGATAGGACTGTTGACTATGGACTTTTGACTGCGGATTAATGATTATAGTGACGCAATTTCTGCTAGCTTAACAAATAAGGAAATGTCAGTATTGCCCTGTACGATATTCTATCTTTAGTATTTCGCTGTCTTGGGAGAAGCAAAAATGACCATAATATTCCAAATTGCTTTGTTAGGATTGGTTCTGCTGTCTTTTGTATTAGTTATTGGCGTTCCTGTTGCCTATGCGACACCCCAAAATTGGGTGGAGTCTAAAAAGCTACTCTGGCTAGGTTCTGGAGTTTGGATCGCTTTGGTACTTTTAGTAGGGCTATTAAACTTTTTTGTAGTGTAAGCGATCGCTTAGAGACACAGTTAAATAGCAAAGATATTACCAGAGCAGAAGAGCTACGCTAAAAAGTAATGATAGTGAATTTCTTTGTTCACCTTGTTCTTTTTGGCTGATTGTGTTCTTCTGCTCTTCCATCTTTACAGAAGAAATGTATATTAGCCTTGAAGTATAGTTTGTAAAGAGGCGGTCATGGCAGTTTTTGAGGGAACTTTTACTCAAACAGAACCTTTGCGGTTTGCATTGGTAATTGGTCGATTTAATGACCTAGTTACCGTAAAGCTGTTAGAGGGATGTCAAGATTGCTTAAAACGCCACGGTGTAGATCCCGACCCCCAAGGTAAGCAAGTTGATTACGTTTGGGTTCCTGGAAGCTTTGAAGTACCATTAGTCGCCCGGCAATTGGCGCTTTCTCATCGCTATGATGCCATTATTTGTTTAGGCGCTGTTATTCGTGGGCAAACACCCCATTTCGATTATGTCTCTTCAGAAGTAGCCAAAGGCATTGCCGCCGCCAGCTTTCAAACTGGTGTGCCTGTAATTTTTGGCATTTTGACAGTAGATACCATGCAGCAAGCTTTAGAAAGAGCTGGGATAAAAAGTAATCATGGCTGGGAATACGCTATGAATGCTTTAGAAATGGCCAGCCTGATGCGGCAATTACGCTCTAATCTCGCAGAACCATACGCCCGTAATAGCCCATCTCTACCAGCATCTTTCCCCAGCGCCAGCATCGGCAATTTCTCCCCTGAGTCTGAAGAATTGGGCTAACAAGAGTCGCTGAGACGCGATTCATCGCGTCTGTACAAAAGCCAAAAGTCATTTTTTTCCTAATTCCCAGTCCCCAGTCCCCAGTCCCCAGTCCCTAATTCCCAGTCCCCAGTCCCCAGTCCCCAGTCCCCAGTCCCCAGTCCCCAATCCCCTCCTTGACTCAAAACCTCAATCAGGGGGTTGACAACCCAGGATATTTATGACAACATAATAAATGTGTTGAGCAATGCGGGTATAGCTCAGTGGTAGAGCGTCACCTTGCCAAGGTGAATGTCGCGCGTTCGAATCGCGTTACCCGCTTTATAAAAATAAGAATAGATAAAGTGAAACTGTAAATCTCTAATGAGTGAGATACAGGCTTAATCTAATCTTTATATATGTAGTCAATTCGTTTTTTATGCATTGTACTACACTGGATCAAGGGTGGCTAGATTAATAGCGATTTTGTGTAGGTGTCAAGCGCCTTGTGGCTGTGAAGTGAGCCAAAATCTACCTAGACCAAGAGTCGGCACTGTTAAGTTCATTGGCTTTTGCAATTGCCTGTTTTAGACTAACTGACTGTTGACTCCTGATTAGTCTGACGAGTAAATTGTAAGTCGTTTGACATAAGAACTTAACCTTGATTTGCTGGTACTGATTAGTTTTAGGCTAGACCTCAGAGAACGGTTGTTTTATGAGATATTGCCACTTAAACTAAAAACGGTGCCAGATATTCAAAAACAATAAATGTCTAAAAAACACTACTAGATTACTTTTTAAGCCACAGATGCAGACGAGAAAACTCTTAAAAAAAATTGCTCAACATAGGGAACAACAGCCAGATAAGCTTTATTTAACAACCCGAACGTGAAGACGGCTGTAATCACAGCCTAATTCAGCCTCATTTATCCTGGGGAATCATTGCAACTTCAGCTTTGTCTCCTATCTGTATCAATCTGAAAAAATCAGAAAACCACTACCCAAGGCATAGACCGAGGCATAGTGTTTTCACCTATTGTAAAAAATAAGCTCAAGTTATTAGAACGCTTGTGCAATCTCAAAAACCTGAAAAAATAGACTTCAATACGGAATATCCCTGTCCTTGCCGTCGCCGAGGACGGTTAATTCCGATTACCCTGACAGATGCATTTGGTTGCGATCGCTGTCAACAAATCTTTGTGGTAGAAAATGATGCTTATGTCCTAGAGCAACTTTCCACCACTTACCCCTACAAACGTGCTTGGCGCTGGATGGGTAATAGTTGGCACGTTGTCCATCCAAAACTGGGAGAAAGCTATCTACCGATAGCGCTGGGCATTATTTTCGTGCTAGTGATTATATGGCTACCATTAGCACTGCGTTTAGCAAATGGTTCCACCATTATTGCTTGGGCAATGGTGGCGGTACTTCTGGCTATTTTGCCAGCACTTATGGTCTGGCTTACCTACAGACGTTAACTCAATGACCGTTGAAGTTTTGGATGATATCCCCGAACCAATAAATAGCGCTAAACGCGCTTACCAAGCTTCCCTTAAGCTGGGGATCGCAAAAGGAGTAGACCGCAGTCGTGCTGTATTGGCAATGGCGCGGGCTATAGAACGCGCTTTTGATGACATTCTAGAGGCTAATACATTAGATCTAGAAGCAAGCCGAGAAATGGCAGTGCCAGAGTTGATTTTAGATTGGCTGAAATTAACTCCCACCAGGCTAGAAACGACTGTGGAAATTTTACAACGGTTGGGGGAATTATCCGATCCGCTGCGGCGGGTGAGAAACGCTGAGTATCAGCAGGATGATTCTCAAAGTTACTCCCAGTTAATGCCTTTAGGAGTGATTGGATTTATTTATGAGGCGTTCCCCGATTTAGGAGCGATCGCAGCTGGTTTATGTATCAAAACTGGTAATAGTATTATTCTTAAAGGTAGTACTGAGGCCAGTCATTCCAACGAAGCGATCGCTAATGTTCTCCAAAATGCGATTACTGAAGTTGGTTTACCAGCAGGCTGTTTAGAACTGATTACCACAGAACATGGCGCTTCCGTTCGGGATTTAGTCGTTCAAGACCAATACTTGAATTTAGTTATTCCCTACGGACGTTCCACCTTGGTACAGCAAGTCATGCGACAAGCAACTTGCCCAGTGTTAAAGTCAGCAATGGGTAACTGTTACCTTTATTGGTCGCTAAATAGCAGCTTAGAAATGGTGCGCTGGATGATTATCGATAGCCATGAAAGCGATCCAGATCCCGTCAACGCCATTGAAAAAGTCTTAATTCATCGCCAAGCCTTACCGTCATCCTTAGCCGTTTTGTGGAACAGCTTAAAAGACAAAGGTTTTGAAGTCAAAGGCGACGCGGAACTAGTAGAAGCCTTTCCCCAATTGCAGCTAGCTAAAGATACCGAATGGGGAACCGCCTATTTAACCAAAACAGTAGCCTTTAAATTAGTGGATAGCTTAGAAGCTGCGATCGCGTGGATTAATCAATACAGTAGCGGTCATGCGGACTGCATTGTTACCGAATCTTATCAAGAAAGTCGCCAGTTTGCTTTAGGAGTAAATAGCGCCTCTACCTACATCAACGCTTCCCCCCGTTTTTCCCGCAACCCTTCACGGGGAGACTCGATATTTTTAGGAATGTCTAATCAAAAAGGTCATCGTCGGGGATTTATTAGCCTAGAAACCCTGACAACTGTTAAGCATATTGTGCAGGGGAATGGGAGGTTTTAGGGGATTGGGGAATGGAATATGAGGAGGATAAGGGAAAAATAACAAATAATAAATTCCCGTTACCAATTACCAATTACAAATTACCAATTACCAATTACCAATCCCCTTTTTACATTAAATTAAGGACATAGTATTACTATGTCCCCAAAAATTTGATATTACAGCTTAGATAACTACATACAACACTTACCAAGTCGTGCTAATTATTCACTAAAGCTGGAGTTTTATATTCTGCGTTTGGTGTAGTTCCTAAATATTTCAACCAACGAAAATTAGAAACCAGTGCTGATGTAAATGTTGGGCAGACATTATATTTCACTCCATACTCCTCACACAATTCTGCCAATATAGGAGCTATTTTTGGATAGTGAATATGGCATACTTGAGGAAATAAATGATGAATCACTTGATAATTTAGCCCACCTAAATACCAATTGAGGAAGTGGTTATTAGGGGCAAAATCAACAGTGGTTCTAATTTGGAAAATTGCCCATTCATCATCAATTTCTTCTGGTTGACTCTCTGGTTGGATAAACTCTGCTGTGTCCATCACATGAGCCAGCATAAAGACTATGCAAATCCAAAATCCATAGGTCATGTAAGTGATGAGAAATCCTACAAGGGTCTGTATCGGACTGTAGCCTACAGCGATAGGTATTCCTATAAACAGTGCTAGCCAAATAATTTTACCGCCAAAAAGAATCAGCAGATCTAGCGGTTTGGGTGTAGGCACAACATGGGAATGATATCTACGCTTAAACAGAATGATATGAATATCAGCAAAAGACCAATAAATAGGGATGATTGTATAGATAGATAAAATAAATATGTGTTGAAATCGGTGATACCATTTGTGTTCCATATAAGGAGTCATCCGCACTAAGCCATCACCATGTATTTCCACATCATGTCCTAAGATATTTGTATAAGTATGATGTAAAAAATTATGACGATAACGCCATAAGTAACTAGATAAGCCAATTACATCATATATCGAACCTATAACATTATTGACCCATTTCTTACTCGAATAACCGCCATGATTAGCATCATGTCCGATACTAAATCCTACAGCAGCAATACCTAAACCTAAAACAATACAGCCAATCACTTTCAACCAAATTTGTGGGGGGCCAAACAGAGTAAATGTCCAAGCGCCAATTACCCAAACTGCAATAGTCAATGTTTTTAAATACATTGCTGGGTTGTCGCGGGTAGAAATGTTATTTGACTTGAAATAAGCATCAACTCGTTTATTTAGTTCTTTTCTAAAACCTAAGTTTTTAGTAAAAGTGACTCTCGTTTCTGGTGCTATTGTCATGGAATTTACTCACCTAAATACAAGATGAAAGTGCTGCCTCATAGGAGGCTAGCACTAGTTAGTGGAAAAGTAAAAAAGCTTAAGGAGATATTCAGAAATCTCAATTCAAAATTCAAAATTAATCAATCCAGATTTCCCAAAAATTTGAGAGTTTATATCTGTGACTGAAGTTTGGAAAATTGGCATAAGAATAAACTATCAATCTCCTGAGATGTGCTTTTTTCAGGTAATCAAAGGCTCTCTACTGATGAACCTTTAAAAGGCTTAATATTGGATGTGTAGTAAACTTTTCCTCCCGAATCAGGGACAAAATGACAGCTAATACAGGAACGCCATAATGACTTCCAAATGGGTTCTTGAGACTCACGGAAATATTCCCCCATAATTGGTTTAATTGCCTCAGTTGCCTTCAGCAAATTGTAATGAGGGATATTCAGGAAGATATGGTGAGCTACATGAGTACCGATATCGTGATGGATATGATTGATTAAACCGTAATTACGGTCAATGCTAGAAATAGCACCTTTGAGGAAAGTCCAATCTTCGCCACGATACCAGGGAATATCAGGCTCAGTATGATGTAAGAATGTCACCACATCTAGCCAAATTACAAACACAATGTAGGGTACGGCATAATTTTTTAACAACCATAACCAACCCCATTGATATGTAAGAAAGCCAAGCAAAGCTACCATGCAAGTCCATAGTACAGTGCTAGTAATCACATCCCATTTTTCAGAAGGTTTGAAAAGTGAGCTGCTGGGTAAGAAGTGGGAACCTTCTTTATTAGGAGAACGCTTAAACAGATAAACCGGATAAGCTAAGAAAAACACATAATACCGCCCTATCTTTTGTTCCCACGGCATTTCTTTATATTGTGATTCGCTCACAGGATACCAGCTTTCATCATTATCGATGTTGCCGGTATTGAGATGGTGGGTTCTGTGGCTAATTCGCCAACCATGATAAGGGACGAGTATTGGTGTGTGTGCAAGATGTCCAATTAAATCATTGAGCCATTTCTTTTTAGAAAAAGATTGATGTCCGCAGTCATGTCCAACTACAAACAAAGCCCAAAACATTGTTCCTTGCATTAGCCAAAAAATCGGCCAAAAAAACCAAGAATCCAGATAATTAGCAACTGCGTAAAGTAGACCAATAATGAGGATATCTCGAAAAAAGTAATAGAGAGATTTTCCTAAATCCGGCTGAAAACATTCAGATGGGATTGCTGCTTTTAATTGCTGAAGAGTAAAAGGTAATTTTGTGGAATCTTCAGATGATTGTGAGCTATGGAGATGGAGTAGCTTAACGCTGTCGGCAGGGATACTATTTGATGGCACTGGATTCGATGGAAGATAAATTCTAACCTTGCTGTACACAAGGAAATGTGACTGAAAATTTAAGATTGTCGAATTTTAGTTTGTTTTGATTAAAAGTCACTCTTAGAGAGTGTAACCAATTCCAAATCTAAAATTGTTTGACCTCTGCAATAGCAGATTGAGAGATACATTTTTGAACTTCGTTCAGCACAAAAATGTGTTCTGGCAATTTCCTAAACACTGGACTTTAGTAGGATTTGCCAGAATACAAATCACTAACAAAGTGAAATTACACAGATAAAAGCACAACTTGCCAGAAGATAATACAATCTTCCAACTTAGACTGCAACTTTGATTTATCGACCTGCGTAATAATCATCAAAAGTTTGATAACCAACATCAGGAGTGTAAAGTTGACATTGGCCTGTAATTTCCTTCATTAAATCCCAAGAAAACTTACTTTCATCATGCAGATAATCTGCCCAATTCGCCTTGATGCTGCTGTAAGCTAACCGCAGATTATAAGAAGGAATTGCAGTAGAAAGATGATGCGGTACGTGAACATTGATATCGTGGCAGAGAAATTCTACCCAGCGTGGATAATCGCAGTGAATAGTTCCAGAAAGTTGCGCTAGAGCCTCATTCCATTTGTTAGCTGCCGCGAAAGGAACGTCAGCAGCAGTATGGTGAACCAAGGTAAAGGTACTCATCCAAAAATGGTAAACCATCCAGGGCAAAAGCCAGAATTTGACAAATCCCCAAATACCAGTTGTCGCAATGAGTAATGGAAAGGCAACGGCTGCAAACAATACTACGACAGCCACAGAAAATTTCACACTTGATTGGTCTTTAGCTTTAAAAGTACGCCAATCAAAATGTACAACTGCCCAATGTCCAATGGAACCTACCCACCAGAAGCGATTACGCATAAAGCCTTCAAAGACTGAACGGCGGAATGGCCCCCAACTTTGAAATACTTCTGGTGTGATGGGATGCCAAGCATTGTCCTCTTCCAGCTTATTTGTATGCTTATGGTGATAATTATGTTGAATCCGCCAACTATGAAACGGATAAATCAAAGGCATCATTAAAATATGCCCAACTAAATCGTTTACCCAGCGACGATTCGCAAAGGAACGATGACCACAATCATGAGCAATGACAAAAAAGCCTGTTAAAGCTGTACCTGTAAAAATCCAAGCAAATGGTAAAAGAAACCAAGGCGAAATTGCCAGACTGAAGTAGCCTAAAGCCACCATCAATACGGCAGTCACCACATTTGTCCAAGCTTTACGTTTATCCTTTTTAAAACACTCCTTTGGCAGGGTTTTAATAATATCTTTTAGCCTCAGGTTGGAGCTACCAAGGTCATTAGCTTGATTTTGAATTTTGATTATTGATGTAGTCATGAAAACCTGAAAAACAACAAACTCTTCCACCAACACACCACAAAGTGGTTTGCCGTAAAGCTTATACACATTAGCGTCTCGGATTATAGTAACCTAACTCACTCTTATTTAAAAATTTAGGGAATGAATATTTTGGTTACTAAACAAATTTTTCACTATTTAAACTATCAACTGTCTAAAGTCAACAAGTCATTGACTATCAATGACTTAGGACTTTTTCTCTGCTAGCTTCACATTTGTAGCTAAACCAAGCACTTGTAGCAATTGAATAGTCATCCAAGTCAAGTCAATTTCCCACCATTCCAAACCATGACGCGCTGAGTATTGGTAAGCATGATGGTTATTGTGCCAGCCTTCGCCAAACACCAGTAAAGCTACCCACCAGCAATTAGTGGAGCGATCGCCAGATTCGTGGGTACGATAACCAAATTTATGTGTAGCACTATTTACTAACCAGGTACAGTGGTAAACCCAAACAATCCGCACAAAAATCCCCCAAACAACCATCGGCCAACCGCCTATTGCCAATAGCAACAAACCCAAAGCCACTTGGATGAGAATAAAATATTTTTGCAAAAACTGATAAACTGGGTCATCGGCAATGTCTTTAGTGAAGCGAGGAACCTCAGCGTGAGCGGGTGCGTGATAAATCAGCCAACCCATATGGCTCCACCAGAAACCCTTATTAGAATCATGGGGGTCTTGTTCAGTATCCGAGTGTAGATGATGGATACGGTGTGTACCTACCCACTCAATTGGCCCGCCTTGACAAGCGAGAGTTCCGAAAAGCACCAATAGATATTCCAACCACTTGGGAGTTTGAAAACTGCGATGGGTAACCAAGCGGTGAAAACCCAAAGTAATACCTAAACCTCCGGTAATCCAGTAGAGCAATAAACCGACACCAAATGCCTTCCAGCTAAAGTTACTAGGAAGCAAGGCAAACAGCGCTCCGATGTGCAAGGCAGCGAAGAAGAGGGTATTAACCCAGTTAATTTGAAGTTTGGTTGAGGTAGCAATTGTCATGAGTAACCTGAATAGGAAAGGTCAAGCCTAATCTGCGCGATCCCAAAATCCGCATATTTATTTAATTTTTTTTAATGAGGAACCAATGAACAGCTTGGAACAGCTGCGGCAAGCAGAACAGGCACTGTTAGAGATTTTTTCTGGAATTGACGCTCAGGTCAAGCACAATCTTCAACGAGTATTAAATGCCTTTCGTCATCAACGCGTAGGTGCACACCACTTTGCAGGTGTAAGTGGCTACGGACACGATGATTTGGGAAGAGAAACTTTAGATAAAGTATTTGCCGAAGTAATGGGTGCGGAAGCTGCGGCTGTAAGGGTACAGTTTGTTTCAGGGACTCACGCGATCGCTTGTGCCTTATATGGTGTGCTGCGTCCTGGAGATGAAATGTTAGCAGTGGTCGGTGCTCCCTACGATACGCTCGAAGAAGTGATTGGTTTACGGGGTAAAGGTCAAGGTTCCCTTACTGAGTTTGGCATAAATTACCGCCAATTAGACTTAACACCTGATGGAAATATTGATTGGCAGGCTTTAAACACTAACGTGGCTGATAACACACGTTTAGTATTAATTCAACGTTCCTGCGGATATTCTTGGCGGCCTAGCTTATCTATTGCCGATATCGAAAAAATTGTCCAACTAGTTAAACAGCAAAATCCTAACACCGTATGTTTTGTAGATAACTGCTACGGTGAATTTATCGAGACCCAAGAACCCACCCATGTTGGTGCTGATTTAATGGCGGGTTCATTGATTAAAAATCCTGGTGGCACAATTGTGACTGCTGGCGGTTATATTGCTGGTCGCGCTGACTTAGTAGAAGCCGCAGCCTGTCGTCTCACTGCCCCTGGTATTGGTAGTTATGGTGGTGCAACCTTTGACCAAAATCGCCTGCTATTCCAAGGGTTATTTCTCGCGCCCCAGATGGTGGGAGAGGCGATGAAAGGTACTCACCTCACAGGTTATGTCTTTGACAAACTGGGTTATCCTGTCAATCCCGCCCCACTTGCACCCCGCCGCGACGTAATTCAAGCAATTAAACTCGGTTCAGCCCAAAAGCTAATTGCCTTCTGTAAAGCTGTACAACAAAATTCTCCCATCGGTTCCTACCTTGACCCCATCCCCGATGAAATGCCGGGGTATGAGAGCCAGGTAGTGATGGCTGGGGGGACATTTATCGAAGGTAGCACCTTGGAATTTTCCGCAGATGGGCCATTGCGTGAGCCTTATGTGGTTTATTGCCAAGGGGGTACGCATTGGACACATATTGCGATCGCACTAGAAGCAGCAATAGAAGCTGTTGGCCCTGCTTAAGCATTGTCACATAAATAACATGAGTTATGATTGTGTCACGCAGAGACGCGGAGGCGCAGAGGAGAATGATTGAGAATGAGATTTCGGGTGCAGTTGTGGATGCTGCTTACAAGGTTCACACTACTTTGGGGCCTGGTTTACTCGAATCCGTGTATGAGACAGTTATGGACTTTGAGTTACGGAGGCGAAAGTTACAGGTAAAAAGACAGGTAATTATTCCTGTTGTTTATGAGGATGTGATTTTGGATGAAGGCTTTCGTGCTGATTTGATAGTTGAAGATAAGGTAATTGTTGAACTTAAATCAGTGGAAACCGTTCATCCAGTACACAAAAAACAACTACTAACTTACTTGCGCCTTGCTAACAAGCGAGTTGGATTGCTAATCAACTTTAATGTCTCACTCATCAAAGACGGTATCTCAAGGGTAGTTCATAACCTCTAAAAAATCTCTCTGTGCCTCTGCGCCTCTGCGTGAGCTATTCTTCCGGTAACTTATACTGCTCAACGATTCTCTTGGCATACTCCGGTACATGGGCTTCCAACTTCTCCGGGTGATTCCGCTTCACATACAGGTAATTACGAGTGAAGTGGGAATCAATGGAAAATCGGGCATATTCTAAACCTTTCGGCCCAATTTTCTCAATCACCACACCCATCAGTTTTGCTGCCCACATGGGGAGAGTCACAGCTTTATCGTAAGCCGGAATGCTTTGCTGTACAGCTTCTTTGCGATTCCCTTGGGACATTACAGGTTGGGTATCTAACTGGTCTTTCACCAAATCCAGCATTTCTTTGCCTGTATCATTTCTCACAACAATCCATTGCCAGCCGAAGGGTGCGCCCATATAGCCGACAACTAAATCTGCCAAAGAGTTAACGTAGTCAAAGCAACTCATGCATGAGGGGGCAAAGACATCTTTGAGCTTGTTGGTCTTTAAACCAAAGAATGGCACCATTTCCGTAGAGCCATCCTCATGTTTGAAGTGAACGCGAAAGTCTTGCATAAATTCGTAATGCACGACAGTCTCAGGCGATCGGCTGGTAGTTTCTAAGAATTTTTGCAGTCCAGCGCGGGTAACATTATCTACGCAAGGCGTACCTAAAACATACAGCTTTTCTAAGCCTAGCTGTTTTTCTACGGCTCTTAATGCCTGGATTTGGCAACCCACGCCAATTACTAATAACCGCTTCATCCCAGATTGTTCTATTTGCTCTAAAACTGAGAGATTAGGCGATAGTGTTGGCTTATTGACTCTAGCTGCCAGTATTTCCTCTGGAGTACGGGCAATAATTGGCATGGGTTGAAAGCGGTCTTCTTTGGTATTTTGCACACAGACAACACCTTCAACTAGCCCACGATTCAGCATTTCAATTGCCAGGGAACTGACAATACCTGTCCACTGTGCGCCTTCGATGGGCTGCTGTTTCCGCGCCGCCATCATGTCTTGATGAACACCAAAGTAAAGCTCATCGGGGTTATCGAGATTGCGAGAACGGGTATGGGTTTGTGCTTCTAGTTCCCCTATTTGCTGATTAATGAAGGCGCAGGCTTCTTTGACGTAGTGGATGTAGTATGTATCGCACAGTCCACACTCGCTGCACAGTTCTTTAGCAGGGCGGCGGCTAGTGGGTTTTAAGGCTTTGGCTTTTTTATGAGGAGAAACCGAAGTCATATAAATTCTTTGTTTTATCCAGGCATCGCTTTTACTACAATACCGTCACAGGCTATGAACTTCACGATAGAAATTGAGTATCCAGAGGATAAAGAAACTTTTAAGTATTTTTTCCATTCTCAACTGTTTTTTATTTGGAGCATCGTTGATGAAGAGATTCTCCAAATACAGTGAAAGTGACTCAAAATTCTCAAACAGGTGCAGCATTTATTGCTGGAGGCAGCATAACAGGCGCTGGCGTTTCCGCAACAGTTGGCGGGATGGGATTAGCTGGAGGATTTGGCGCTGTGGGAATTGGCGCAGTTCCAGTAGTTGGGATTGGTGCTGTAGGCGGTGCAGCAGCTTATGGGGCGTTTAGTGCGATCGCCCAAGGAGATGCAGCAGCTTTTGGTGCAATGGGTATTGGCGCAGTTGCTGGTGCTGGCTTTTCTAGCGTTGTGGGTGGGATGGGATTAGTTGCGCCAAAAATAGGACTGGCGGTTGGTATTGGCACAGTACCTATGGTAGGGGTTGGTGCGGTAGTGGGACTCGCTGCTTATGGGATTGCCAAGCTGTTAGATGAATCCGAAAGTAAGGAAACTCCTGTACAAGTTTTTGAGCGCATGGAAGAGAAAGTCCTAAGGATGGATTATTATGCCGCAGCTGTGATGGAGTTAGAGGCATTTTTATCTGGTGAGGATCTCAACCCCAAATTTGCGGCTTTAGAAATTGAAGATGAATTGGAACAATTGAAGGCTGAATTAAAAGAAAAAAATCAAACTAATCCTAAACCTTCTCCTACCAAGATTGAAACAAAAATAATTCCTGCATCAACTCCAACAACAGAAGCTTGGAAATGTATACGCACACTCAAGGGACACTCAGCAGCAGTGAATGCGCTCGCAATCAGTCCTGATAGTAATCTCCTGGCTACTGGTAGTAATGACAAACAAGTTCATCTATGGGATTTAAGTAGCGGAAAATGGCTTTATACTTTCTCAGGACAAGCAGAAGCGGTTTTATCTGTGGCTATTAGCCCCGATGGTCAAAAAATTGTTAGTGGTAGTGTTGATCGCAAAATTAGCAGTTGGCAGATTGATACAAGAAAATTCTTGCGTACATTTTTTTATTTAAACTCTCCCTACAGCCACAACGGTTTTATTCACTCCGTTGCTTTTAGCCCTGATGGTAAATACATTGTGAGTGGTAGTAATGATAAAACTATCAGAATTTGGGGAGGTTATACAGGAACAATTAAATGTACTTTAAATGGGCATTTAGATGCAGTTTTAGCCGTTATTTTTAGCCCAGATAGCAAAACTATTGTGAGTGGTAGTGCGGATAAAACTATTAGAATTTGGGATGTCAATACTAGAAAACAGCGCTCTATTTTATCTGGACATTTAGCAGCAGTTAACACGGTTGTAATTAATTCTGATGGTCAAACTTTAATTAGTGGAAGTACAGACACCACAATTAAAATTTGGAATCTCAATACTGGTGAATTACTCCACACCCTCACTGGACACTCAACGGCAGTTTTATCTATTAGTCTCAGCATTGATGGTAACACTTTAGCTAGTAGCAGCAGTGATGGTGTAATTAACATTTGGCATCTGCCTACAGGAGAAATCATACAAACTTTTTATGGTCGTAGTCCTGTAGCTTTTAGTCCTGATGGCAAAAGCCTGATTAGTGGTGGTAATAATGCTACAGTCCAGATTTGGCAAAGAACTCAAAGCTTTGATAAATTCACACTCGAAAATATAGATTCTGAGTTGTGGTGGGAAGTTTTGGGTGTAGATAGGGACGCTCATCCTGATGATATAAAGCTTGCTTACCGTCGATTAGCAAGATTTTACCATCCTGATATTAACGCTTCTGAGAATGCTCAAGCTTCAATGCAAGCTATAAATCAGGCTTATCAGAAGTTTCTGGAGCAATGGAATAGTCACATCCAGAGTAGGCATCACCGTGCCAAAACGGGAAAATTGTACGCTAAGGCTAAAAGCCTTTCTCCATAGGCATCTTAGCCACCCATTTTCCATTTTGAATTTATCTCATCCCCCCAATTCCAGAACCATCGCACTCAGGGCAAATCCAGCCACTATCACCATACAAATAGCCTAAGCCTCCGCAGTGGCAGCAATTTACGTATATCCCATCATCTTCAAAAAATAATTCAGGCGTAGAAATACTATCAGGATCATCGGCGAAATCTGGAATTCCTAGAGCTATTTCTTGAGTGCGATCTGAATGATTTTTTTCCATTACAAAATTCCCTTTTCGTTACTTGATGGATAATCTTGTTTTATTGTTTTTCAATGCTATGGCTGATGCTTTACCTAAGTGGCTGATTACCCTAATTTTATTGGTGCAGAGTAGTATGTATTCCCTGCACCTTAGTAATAATTAGGAAAAAAAGTGTTTTTTATATCCACATAATTAAGCTATATACTGAAATTATTCTGAGAAATTTGGTAAGTTTTTAAACGCTAATTGTGCTACTTCTTCGGCTCGCCCTGATGTAACTTTCTGATACCGTAATGTTGTCTGAATGCTTTCATGTCCCATGAGCGCCCTAAGTTCTTCAATGCCCATTAATCCCACTCGCTCTGTAGCAAAAGTATGTCGGAGGTCATGAAGTCGAATCCCCTGGAGTTCTGGAATGTTCTCAATTAAGCTTTTCCAAGATTGATGCGCCATCCGGTATGACAGACGGGAGACTACAAAAGTTTTTGGCTGTTGAGCTGTAAATAGTGCTGTATGGTTGGGATGTCTATAATATTTAATGTAGTGATTTAGACCAAAAGAAGCTACTTCACTGTAAAAACACCACCGTTGCTTATTACCTTTGCCAATAACCTGAAATTTCCGGGCTTTGAGGTCTATGTCATCTAAATTTAGAGCCAGTACCTCAGCAATCCTAGCGCCACTGGTATGCAACAAACGCACCAAGGCAGACATTCGCACATCTGTTTTGATAATTTGATACAGGACACTTAACTGAGCAGGAGTAAGATAACGCACCAGTTCATCTGTAGTGTGTTCTCCTTGCTCTCGAATGGGTTTGCGTCTTGCGAGTCCCGCAACTGGATTGGATTTGAGATATCCCATATCAACAGCGAAGTTGAATAAAGCCGTGATTACAGCTTGATGACGGTGGTGTGTAGTATAAGAAACATCGGTTAAATGATTGAGATATTCCACTAAAACTTGTCTGTCAATGATTTCTATTGACCATCGCCCATACTCCTTGAGTAAGGGGAGAATCGTAGACTCATAAGAACGCAGAGTACTTTTGGCTAGTCCTGGACGTTCTAAAAACTTGGTGGCTAAAGCAGCTAAAGTTATCATTACTTTAGAGAGCTTTTGGCAATTTATTTGAATAAAAGTGTAGATATATATTTATTATTAATAAATATACTTTTAGATATATTTTGATAGTGATAACAGAACATTCGACACTTCCCACGGGGGAAGAAGGGCTTGCTAATTACGTCCAGAGATTGCGAGGTCATCTTTGTTTAACCCAAAAAGAGTTGAGTTTCAAAGCGGGGATACATATCCAGACCATCCGCAAAATTGAAGGTGGACAAACTTCAAGGCTCAATCAAAAGGCTAAAGGTGGTCTGGCTTCGGCGTTAGGGATACCACCAGAGTACTTGGATGCAGCAGCGAAGAAAGTCTCTCCAGAAACCATAACTTCACTCAAGTTTTGCCCCAAATGTTGGACTCCAGGAACTACCCCTGACCCAATGTGGACTGACTTCCGGTCAAAGTATTGCTTTGCTTGTGGTACAGCCTTACGGAATCGCTGTTCCCGTTGCAATGAACCAATTATGTCGCTGAAATTCAAATTTTGCCCTTACTGCGGCGCGAATTACAAACAAAATCAAACTATTGCTTGAAATCAAATATACAGGTATTTAATTGGCAACGCGCGAACTTTTATCTCCAGCACAGCGACTACAATTTACTGAAATTCCCGATTCTATTACCACAAGAGATATAGCTCGCTACTATACTTTTAGTAATGATGAACTCAAAATTATCAAAGAGCGTCGTAGACCACACAATCGTCTGGGTTTTGCCGTACAGTTGTGTTACCTACGCTTTCCTGGTCGTGTTTGGAACCTAGGAGAAATAGTACCGGAATCTGTACTATTTTATATTGCATCTCAATTAAAACTTGACCCAGCAATAATAACAGAATATTCCCAAAGGGATACAACTCGACGCGAACATTTAGCAGAAATTCAAAATAATTTTGGATTTCGGACTTTTAATACATCTATATACAAACAACTCTCAAAATGGTTATTACCATTTGCCATATCCTCAGATAAAGGGATGGCACTTGTAGGAGCGTTAATTGATGAGATGCGCTTGCGCCAAATTATTATCCCAGCTATTTCTACAGTAGAACGTTTAGCCTGGGAAGTCAGAAATCGCGCTCAAAAATTAGTATGTCTTGAGTTAACTAAAAGTTTAACAACATTACAAAAGACAGCACTGGATAAGTTATTAGTTGTCGAGCCTGGTAAAAAGCTGACTGATTTAATTTGGCTGCGTCAACCACCAGGTCAAGCTAATCCGAGAAACTTTTTAAAATTAGTGGAACGACTAGAGTTTATTCGCCATCTTCATCTCGAAGAAGAATGTTTGAAACGAGTACACCAAAATCGTCTACTGCAATTTACTAGAATTGGCGCGAAGTCTACACCTGCTCACCTATCTAGGTTGGATGAATTGAGACGCTATGCTATTTTAGTTGCTTTTCTCATTGAATGGAGTGCCTCATTGGTCGATTATGCCATAGGTATGCACGATAAAATGATGAGTAAATTGTTTAATAAAACTGAGCATCAGCATGGTGATAAGTTTCAACGTGATGGCAAAGCAATTAATGAGAAAGTCCGATTATATGCTCAAGTGGGTAAGGCGCTAATTGCGGCTAGAGATGAGTCAAATGATGCCTATCAAGCGATTGAATCTGTATTGGATTGGGAAAAATTTATCACTACTGTTGCTGAAGCAGAAAAGCTAGCCAGACCCGCAGATTTTGATTATCTTGAACTGCTTGATAACCGTTATTCACAGTTGCGACGTTATACACCCAAGTTGTTGGAGGTGTTTGAATTCAAAGCTACCGGAGCTAGTTTACCAGTGCTAAAAGCTTTGGAGATAATTAAAGAATTAAATATATCTGGTGGTCGAAAAGTGCCGGAATCTGTGGACACTAGTTTCGTTAAACCTCGTTGGTCAAAACACGTATTTAAGGGCGATACTATTGACCGTCACTACTATGAGATGTGTGCTTTAACTGAGTTACGCAATGGTTTGCGTTCTGGGGATATTTGGGTAGCAGGGTCGAAGCAGTTCCAAGATTTTGAGGATTATCTGTTAGCAGATAGTGCATGGCAGTCAATGCGTTCTTCTCACACAATACCTGTGGCAGTAGCGACAGATTTTACTACCTATATTGAACAACGGTCACTCGAATTATCTGAACAATTATTGCTTGTTTCTTCTTTAATGGCAGAGAAGAAACTGGTTGATGTCAGGATAGAAAACGAGATGTTAATTATCACTCCTCTCACCAATGCTGTGCCGAAGGAGATTGATGGATTTAGTAGAAAAGTTCATAGTTTACTGCCAAGAATTAAGTTGACTGATTTGTTAGTAGAAGTTGATTCTTGGACGCAATTCACTAAGCATTTTACGCATTTACATTCGGGAGAACAAGTATCCGATAAGGTTGTTTTGTTAAGTGCTTTGCTTGCTGATGGTATTAATTTAGGTTTAACGCGGATGGCTGACGCAACTATTGGGATGTCCTTTGAGCGTTTAGCATGGGTGGCAGATTGGTATATTCGAGATGAAACTTATTCCAAGGCTTTAGCAGAGGTGGTAAATTTCCACACACAAGTGCCATTTGCTGCTTATTGGGGTGATGGGACAACATCTTCTTCTGATGGTCAACGGTTTAAAGCAGGCGGACATCGCAGTTTTAATGAAGAGATTAATGCCAAGTATGGTAAAGATAGAAGCGTGATTTTTTACACGCATATTTCCGACCAGTATGTTCCGTTTCACGTTAAGGTAATTAACGCCACGATTAGGGATGCAACTCACGTTTTGGATGGTTTGTTGTATCACGAGAGTGATTTACAGATTCAAGAGCATTATACGGATACAAGCGGCTACACTGAGCATGTGTTTGCGATGTGCCATTTATTAGGGTTTCGATTTGCACCTCGAATGCGAGATTTACCTGATAAGAAATTGTATACTTTTGAACCTACTCCTGCTGATTCGGTTTTGGCACCCTTGTTAGGTGACAAGATTAATGTGAAATTGATTCAAGAGTCTTGGGATGAGATTCTCCGCCTTGCTAGTTCAATTCGGACGGGGACGGTGACAGCTTCTTTGATGTTGAGGAAATTAGCTTCCTATCCTCGCCAGAATCGTTTAGCTTTAGCTTTGCGGGAGTTGGGGAGGATTGAGCGGACTTTGTTTACTTTGGAATGGTTGCAGAGTCCAGAATTGCGGCGGCGGGCGACGGCGGGTCTAAACAAGGGTGAGGCGAAGCATACCCTCAAAAGAGCGGTGTTTTTTAATCGTCTGGGGGAAGTACGCGATCGCTCTTACGAAGACCAGTTTTATCGGGCCAGTGGTTTGAATTTGGTCATTGCTGCAATCGTTCTTTGGAATACGGTGTATTTAGAAAAAGCCGTGGATTATTTGAAACAACAGGGATTGGATATCAGTGAAGAATATTTGCAACATTTGTCACCATTGGAGTGGGAGCATATCAATCTCACTGGTGATTATGTTTGGAATTTGAAGCAGGCGACTAGTTTGGACAAGTTGCGCCCTTTACGGGTTAAGGAAAATAGGTATCGCTGAAATGCCTATACAGTATAGGTTTCAGCCTTAGCGTACAATTTTCCCGTTTTGGCACGGTGATGCCGAGTAGAGTTGATTAATAGAAGCTACCAACTTATATAGAGTAAGTGCATTTATCGTAGGTATCGTATTTCTCTACCGTCTTCCTCTGAGAGATTATTTATAAAGTAAAAATAAAATAACTGTAGGGTGTGTTAGGCTCTGATTTTCGATATGATTTGCCACACAATTACTATCATAGCGCCTAACGCACCATCCATGCAGCGGTGCGTGACGGCTAAATTTCATTGTCTCTTTGTCCCAAATGCTTTCATAGCCGTAACACACCCTACTAACGCTCTGCAACTTTATATTAAGCTGAACTGTAGCTAATAGCATTAATGTTAGCTAACTATAAATTTCTTAAAATTTGCTCTTGTTACAATAATTACTTTAAATTCTCTTAAGATGAGCTATTTTTCCTTTATTAGCAAGTTTATAAAAGATTTGGAGTTTATCACTCTGGTATTCAGAGTATTTTAGCTACTTACTTCTATATACTAGCAACTTTATAATAGATAGGTTACAATACATAGCCCTGAAGATGTATTGACAATTCATTTTTTTTAAGAATTCATATTGCATAATTTGAAAAAACGTTATAAATTATTAAGTTATAGGGGAATAGAATAATTTTTAGTGTCAAAAACTAAATCCTAGCTACGTAAAAATACTTTAACTATTTGAAACTCTAAGGAAATCTTCAACAGTGTTAGCAATATATTTTTGGTTGAGAAATCAAGCATTCCAGGCATAAAAGTCGATTTGCGCTCAAGCTAAAAATATATTTTGCGTAACTGCTTTTAAAGTAATATCATTTCTTAAGGTGAGAGATAAATATTTCTTTTTCACCAAGATGCTTATTGCTTAAAAGCAAATTAACTGCCAATTAAGCAGCATAATAACTGGCAGTTATAGACAGCTTTTGTAGAGTTAATCATTTATTCCCACATTGCATTTGCTATCCAAAAAATCGTCTTTGTTATGATCGGGATAGCAAAGTCCATACATGAAAACGAACGCATCTACCACAAATTTACAAATCTAGTGGAGTTATTCTGGCGATGCAAATAAACGAATTGGTAATAGCTGAAAATATAGAAGAACAAGCTTGGCAAGCATTAGAAAAGTCGATTCTCTATTATCAAGGTCGTCCTATTGGGACATTGGCCGCATACGATCCGTCTGTAGAGGCGCTGAATTACGACCAATGTTTTATTCGCGATTTTGTCTCATCGGCTTTAATTTTTCTGCTCAAGGGTAAACCAGAAATAGTCCGCAATTTTCTGGAAGAAACCTTAAAGTTACAGCCTAAAGAAAGAGCATTAGATGCATATAAGCCGGGGAGAGGTTTAATTCCTGCTAGTTTTAAAGTTGTATCTATTAATGGCGAAGAGTATTTAGAGGCTGATTTTGGCGAACACGCGATCGCCAGAGTCACACCTGTAGATTCTTGTCTGTGGTGGATTCTTTTATTGCGTGCTTATGTCGTCTCTACCAAAGAGTATTCGCTAGCTTATCAGCCTGAATTCCAAACTGGGATTCGGTTAATTATGGAAATTTGCTTGGCGAATCGATTTGATATGTACCCAACGCTATTAGTTCCAGATGGCGCTTGTATGATTGACCGTCGTTTGGGTATATATGGTCATCCTCTAGAAATTCAAGTTTTATTTTATGCAGCTCTGCGTGCTGCGCGTGAGTTATTAATTTGTGATGGTAACCAAGATGTTGTCGCCGCAATTGATAACCGCTTACCTCTTTTATGTGCTCACATTCGTCAGCATTATTGGATAGATATTAATCGACTCAATGCCATTTACCGCTTCAAGAGTGAAGAATATGGCAAAGGTGCAGTCAATTTATTCAATATATATGTAGATTCTCTTCCCTATTATGAATTAGACAAATGGTTACCAAGAAAAGGCGGTTATTTAGCTGGTAATGTTGGGCCATCACAGCTAGATACACGCTTCTTTGCGCTTGGTAATTTGATGGCGATTATTTCTGACCTGGCTACTGAAGAACAGTCGCAAGCAATTATGACTTTGATTGAAGAAAGATGGGAAGATTTAGTGGGAGATATGCCTATGAAAATCTGTTTCCCAGCTTTGGAACATGAAGAGTATAGAATTGTTACTGGTTGTGATCCAAAAAATATTCCTTGGTCATATCATAATGCTGGTAGCTGGCCTGTGTTGATGTGGATGTTAGCGGCTGCTGCTGTTAAAACTAACAAAATAGGGTTAGTGAGAAAAGCAATTGAAATTGCCCAAACACGTCTAGTTGAAGATGAATGGCCAGAATATTACGATGGTAAGAAAGGGCGATTAATTGGTAAGCAAGCGAGAAAATATCAAACTTGGTCAATTGCGGGATTTTTATTAGCAAAAGAACTAATAGCTAACCCCCGTGCTTTAAAATTGGTGAGTTTTGATGAATTATCACCAGAAGCAGTTTCTCGAGCTTGTGAGTTTGAAATTAGCAGTGTAGATCCATACTTATCACGTTAGAAATACCTGGCAATAGATAATTATAGCTATACAAAAAAATCCCACCTGTTTAAGGCGGGATTTTTTTGTGCATTGCATCTATTAATTGATTAAAGATAATCAATTTTTGTAGGGTGTGTTGTCGCGCAGCGCAACGCACCATCAATTAAGAATTCTTGCAAGATACTTTACTTACAGAAATAATATTTTCTAGGCTATTTTGTAGTAAAAATAGCTTTTAGATTTTTCTCAATTGTTCTTCCTGATAGATTCAATAATATGTCATAAAATCAAATGAATTAACTGAAAAATTTGGGCTATCCTGAAAGAATATATGAAGAAATATAGTGCTGAGAAAGTGTGATAAATACTCTGCAACTATATTTCTGTATCTATTCCTAAGTAAAAAGCATTAAAGCTGCAGTAATCAATAAAAGTATCATCTATTGCCAACATCCAAGCAAAATGGAGAGTTTATTGCTATGGAAAAAGAGAAATTATTTACATTTGATGATATAGAGAAGCAGGCGTGGGAACTACTAGAAAATTCAATTCTCTATTATCAAGGTCGCCCTGTAGGTACAATAGCTGCAAGAGATCCATCATCAACAGGATTGAATTATGACCATTGCTTTGTACGAGATTTCGTCTCTTCAGCCCTACTTTTTCTGATTAAAGGTAGATATGATATTGTCCAAAATTTTTTAGAAGAGACTTTAAAATTACAACCTACACAAAATCTATTAAACGCATATACTCCTGGACGGGGTTTAATACCAGCTAGCTTTAAAGTTGTCTTAGAAAATGGACAAGAAACGTTAGAAGCAGATTTTGGTGAACAGGCGATCGCACGAGTGACACCAGTTGATTCTTGTCTATGGTGGATTCTGATTTTATATGCCTATGTGAAAGCCACAAAAGATATAAAATTTGCCTTACAGCCGCAATTTCAGCAGGGAATCATGTTAATTATGGAACTCTGCTTGGCGACGCGATTTGATATGTACCCAACGCTATTAGTTCCAGATGGTTCTTGTATGATTCATCGGCGTTTAGGTATTTATGGTTATCCTTTAGAAATTCAAGTTTTATTTTATGCAGCCTTACGAGCAGCGCGCAAGCTATTAATTTGTGCTGGTAATGAAGAAATTGTGATCGGTATTAATAATCGCTTACCTTTATTAAGAGAGCATATTCGCAATCATTATTGGATAGATATACCGCGTTTGAATATAATTTATCGTTTTAAGGGTGAGGAATACGGTCAGACAGCAGTTAATCAATTTAATATTTATGCAGATTCTATTTCTTATATTAACTTGGCTCTCTGGTTACCAAAAATTGGCGGTTATTTAGCAGGAAATGTTGGGCCTTCCCAACTAGATACACGCTTCTTTGCATTGGGAAATTTGATGGCGGTGATTTCTTCTTTAGCAAGCGATCGCCAATCGGAAGCCATTATGAATCTAATTGAAGAACAATGGCAAGACCTAGTGGGAGAAATGCCAATGAAAATCTGCTTCCCGGCTGTCGAAAAAGAAGAGTACAGGATTTTTACTGGATGTGACCCTAAAAATATACCTTGGTCGTATCATAATGGTGGCAGCTGGCCTGTTTTATTGTGGTTGTTAACTGCTGCTGCTCAAAAAACAGGTAGAACAAATCTCGCTCAAAAAGCGATCGCACTTGCCGAAACACGCTTGAGTACAGATGAATGGCCAGAATATTATGATGGCACTAGGGGTTTATTAATTGGTAAAGAAGCAAGAAGATATCAAACTTGGACAATTACTGGATTTTTATTAGCCAAAGAATTGATGCGAAACCCCGAATATTTAGGTTTGATTAGTTTTGGTGAATTAGATTTAAGTGATGCTTCTCAAGTTTGTGATTTGTAAGTTGAAATTACTGAACTTTATAAATACAAGCTGACAATTCGCTTCATCACTTGCATCACGTCGTAAAGTTCATTTCTCTGAGGATTAGACAGAGTAAATTTATTGGATAAAGCATACAGACTCTGCTGCTGATTCAGCTTGATAAAAAGATAGTCTTCTCCAGTTGTAACCATACCAAAAATTGGTCTTTCTAAATTAGGATTTGCCATCATGTAAGTTAAGGTTTGAGGAATAGCCTGCATAACACTAAAACCAAAGCGTTTTGATTCAATCAAGACTACCCAGAACCTATTTTGAACTACTAAAGCGTCAATAAATCCTTCTAAAATAATTTCTTCTTCACCGCCGTTTTGAAGTTCAACCTTCACTAACTCCTCACTTTTAATTTTAAAAGGCGGATCGCATAAACCCATTAATTCTAAAAACGGAGATAGCATAATAACATTGACAGTACCTTCCGTAATAGCACCATCTGCTGCATAATAAAGATAACGACTCTTGAGCCGATTTAAAGAGGCTTTTTCATTATCAGTAAGTTCGGGTAAATTCTCAAACCATTCTGTAAAAAAATCAGGCGTAGTAGTTTGAGTTAAATTGAACTTATTGTGTACTTCATTCAGGTTAGTAATTGCTTTGCTGATGCCAACTGTTTTGACCATATTTGATTAAATAGTGCTATTTTTTTAAATTTATAGCCTGAGTATAATTAAAATTCTCTAGATTATAAAATCTAACATTTTAAAGATTTCCATGACAAATGCTCGTCAAATAGCTTTTCTTGCCCTGCGAGATGTTCACAAAGGGGCTTATGCTGATTTTGCTTTAGATAAAGTACTACAAAAATTTAAATTACAAGACACGGATCGCCGTTTAGTTACAGAATTAGTTTATGGTAGCGTCAGGCGACAACGCACTCTTGATGCGTTAATTGACCAATTCGCTAAAAAGAAATCTCACCAACAACCCAAAGAACTCCGCACTATCCTGCATCTTGGCTTATATCAGCTGTGCTATCAAGAGAGAATTCCGGCTTCTGCGGCTGTGAATACGACTGTGCAACTAGCTAAAGAAAATGGCTTTGCGGGATTAACTGGTTTTGTGAATGGTCTATTGCGGCAATATATTAGACAAGCGGGATTAGATGAGGAAGAGAAGGGAGATAAATCTACCTCATCTGCATCCCATCTTCCCCTACAACTTCCAGACAATCCTGTGGAACGCTTGGGGATTTTGCACAGCTTTCCTGACTGGATTATTCAAGTGTGGTTGGAACAACTGAGTGTTGCTGAGACAGAACAGTTGTGTGAATGGATGAACCAATCACCCACAATTGACTTGCGAATTAACCCGCTTCGCTGTTCTGTTGAGGAGGTGGAAGCGGCGTTGCTATCAGCTGATGTTTTAGTCAGACGGATACCCCACCTACCCCAAGCTTTAAGATTAATTGGTAATAGTGGGCCGATTCAAAATTTACCTGGTTTCCGTGAAGGTTGGTGGGTTGTCCAAGATAGTAGCGCGCAATTGGTGACTCATTTACTCGACCCGCAACCAGGGGAAGTGGTGATTGATGCTTGTGCTGCGCCAGGAGGGAAAACTACCCACATTGCTGAATTGATGGGGGATAAAGGGAAAATTTGGGCTTGCGATCGCACTGCTTCTCGTCTCAAAAAATTGCAAGAAAACGCCAAACGCTTGAATTTGCAATCGATTCAAATTTGTACTGGTGACAGTCGTGAATTTTTACAGTTTCAAAATATAGGCGATCGCGTATTATTAGATGCACCCTGTTCGGGTTTGGGAACTCTCCACCGTCATGCTGATGCACGTTGGCGACAAACGCCTGAAACTGTGCAAGAACTTTCCCAACTGCAAACAGAACTTTTATGCCATACTGCTACTTTTGTAAAACCCGGCGGTGTGCTTGTCTACGCTACCTGTACCCTGCATCCTTTAGAAAATGAGGCTGTAATTACCCAATTTTTGGCTAATTCTCCTGATTGGCAAATCGAACCGCCTCAGAAAGATTCATCTGCTTTTGCCTATTCCACCCCTGAAGGTTGGTGTAAAGTCTGGCCCCATCGCCAAGACATGGATGGATTTTTTATGGTGCGCTTAAGAAAAACTAATAATTCCGAGTGAACACTGTTTGTGATTGTACTATTTAAGCGAGGTTGAAATCTCCCAGAGGATGCAGCATGGTTACTGATTCCAATGTGAAAAACTTAGTGAAAATCCTGATCGGGGCAGCTTGGATTGATGGTAGAATCCAACCGGAAGAACGCCAATATTTGCGCGAAATCGCCCAAGCTAAAGGTGTAGCGAGCGATCCAGAGATTAAGCCTTGGTTGTACGAATTAGTTCCTGTACAACCAAATGAGTGCTATAGCTGGGTACAAGAATATTTAGGCGATCATCCTAGCTTAGAAGATTGCGAAAGTTTGATAGAAGCTATCAGTGGCCTAATTTATAGTGACGGGGATGTGGCGACTGAAGAAGCAAGACTCCTAACCAAATTACAGGAGTTAGGCAAAGCTAGTGAGTCACATCCATCAGCCTACAATACTTTACTCAAACAAATTCAAAAGCTGTATCGCCGTTGGGTTGATGTGCAAAATTAAGAGAGATTTATGATTATTGGTTTAAGCAGACGCGATATCTCGCGCCTGACCATGTTTTTTAAATTTCGTAATTTAACTCAGCACTCGTCAGCCCTTATGACTTCGGTTCGCCCAGACCCGGAGTTTCTTCTTTTTCTACCTTGGGTACAAAGTCAGGACGTTCTTTGCTTTCCCAACCTGGTGGACGCTTAGAGTTATACCAGGCGATGGAACCAATGGTAACAGCGGCAATAAAACCAAATACATATACAAATGTAAAAGCAAAAGGAAAATGAGGCCCATCTGCTATTGGTGCGGCTGTTTGCATGAATATAAGCATGAGTATATTCTCCTAATGTAGGTAACACTGCTTAACACACTATAAAACGAGCGTATCACCTAACATCCCTCTGTAGTTTGAACCCAGCAATTTTAGATTTTAGATTTTATGAATAGTGCTGAGTTCTGAGTTCTGAGGTGAAAAACAGCATCCCAGGCTCTCTCAAGGGTAAATTTTTCAATATTTGATCAATCTTTTGGCTTCTCAAGCCAAAATATAGCCTCAAACCTTAAAAATCCGTTAAATAATTGAGATTGTTCTCAATTATTTAACGGAAACTTGAATACTTACCCTTCAAATTACTCAACACTCTTGTATAGACGCGATTAATCGCGTCTGTTGCAACTCAGCACTAACCAGACTTATTGCGAGGAAGATGGTTTCAGTCTCTCCCGCCAGGTAGGGGTGGAATTGGAGGAACCAGATGATCCAGATGATCCACTACCAGAGGATGAAGCAGAACTCCGAGATCTGCGAGGTGAGGAAGGTTGAGATTCTACACGCCTGCGCCGACGAGGACGAGATTCTGAAGATGAATCGCTGCTGCTAGCTTCTGTGCTACGATAGCGCCGCCGTCTGCTATATGACGGTGTTTCATCATTTTGTTGTTGATAAATTCTGCGCCGCCGTCTTGGGGTTTCATCTTGTTGCTGATCGTCCTGAGAATATCTACGCCTTCTAGATGGGCGTTCCTCATTATTAGAGTTGTCCTCATCTTCATCATTAGAAGGAACAGCTTTATTGACAATGCTTTTAGGCTTGAGGCGCTGGGCTTTAATCGTCCCCTTACGACCATCTAATTTCGGCCTTGGGGGAAACTTTTCGACCGGCATATCTTTAACGGCTTGTTCCATAAATTCATGCCAGGTATAAGCAGCGCTACCACTACTACCCCAAGTCGGGCGGTTATCATCGTTACCTAACCAAACTCCGGTTACGATTTGGGGAATGTAACCAATAAACCATAAATCCCGGGCTTCGTCAGATGTCCCAGTCTTGCCAGCTACAGGTCGATTATCTAATTGCGCTGCTGCACCAGTCCCTTCTTCTACAACATTACGTAGCATCCAGGTCATAATAGCTGCACTATCAGCATCCAGCGCCCGCTTAGACGTAAAGTCAGATGACCAAATTACTTGCCCTTGGCGGTTGAGGATACGACGAATACCATGCGCTTCTGTGTGTAACCCTTGAGTGGCAAAGCTACCGTAAGCGCTAGTCAATTCCAGCAAATTGACTTCATTTGAGCCAAGGGCTAAAGAATAAGTGGGCTTAAGTTCAGATTTAATGCCCATATCTTTAGCTAGCTTAATTGTTGGCTCAAATCCCACATCAATCAACACCTTCACCGCAATAATATTAATGGAACGGGTGAGGGCATCGCGCATATTCATCCAGCCACGGAAGTTTTCGCTGTAGTTTTTCGGTTCATAACCATCTACAACGAAGGGTGCATCTAGGTAGCTATCGTAGGGACTCTTACCACTAGCGATCGCAGTCGCATAAACAAAGCCTTTAAATGTTGACCCTGGTTGACGCTGGGCTTGCGTAACGCGATTAAACTGGTTTTTTCCAAAATCTTTACCCCCCACCATCGCTTGAATTTCGCCATTACGGGGGTCAATAGCTACCATCGCTGCTTGTTTAAAGTTTTCCCAGCGTCCTTGATTTCTCAAGGTTTTCGCAACTGCTTCCTCGGCAAATTTCTGCCAAGTAGGGTTTAAAGTGGTTTCAACAACTAACCCTCCACCTGCTAAAACATCAGGGGAAACGTATTTGGGTAATTCTTTTTGAATATAGGTAGTAAAGTAGGGTGATTCTACTTGCAGTCGCTTAGGAAAACTACTGTTCACAACTAGCGGTTCTTTGGTAGCTGCATCCTTTTCAGCAGCAGTAATGATGCCATCTTCCTGCATCCGCTGCAACACCAAATTCCGCCTAGCTTTTGCAGCTTCGGGATTTTTATCTGGGGCGTAGAGGCTGGGTGCTGGTGCTAATCCAGCAATGGTAGCCATTTCTGGTAGGGTTAATTGGTCTACAGTTTTACTAAAATATACCCATGCTGCATCCGCTACACCATAAGCACCAGATCCCAAATACACCAAATTTAAGTAACGCTCAAGAATCTGATCTTTGCTCAATTCATTTTCCATCTTTTGTGCCAGACGGACTTCTTTGAGCTTACGCCAAATAGTTTTTTCTTGTTTAAGGAAGAGAATACGCGCTAGCTGCTGGGTGATAGTGCTACCACCTTCCACAACATCTTGCGATCGCAAATTATTTAAAACTGCTCTGACTATTCCTTGCGGATCTACGCCATTATGTTGCCTAAATCGCCTGTCTTCGGAAGCGATAAAAGCTTTTTTGAAATTATCTGGTATTTGCTCCAGTTTCAGTTGTTCTCTGGCTGCTTCACCTTGCTGCTGTAAAATTGTCCCGTCAGCAGCTTTAATAGTTAATGTCTGCTCGCGGATCACAGCGTTTAATTCCGATTTATCTGGCAAGGTGCGATCGATTGTCCCGATGCCGTAGCTAATCGCAATCACACTACCACCTACACCCAAACTAGCCCAGAACCAGAGGCGACGATAAAAAGGTTTATCGCGGCTGGAAAGTTTGGCAACGATTCCAGATGAGATGTTTTGCATCTGGCTCAGTACCGGCTTTAACTTGTCCAGCTTGGTTGATGGTAAGTTCTCATTTACAGATTCTTCGTTCTCGAGATGATTACCAGGCGACAATCGCGGCTTCTCCTTGTCAGATGCACTGAAATCGGGTGATCTTTGCTTGAACCAGGAGGTTAGTTTCCCCACGTTAGTTCCTCAGCTCAAATGTAGTTGTCACCTAACCACCAGCCAAAAATTACGGGGTTAGCGTACCACTTTCGTGTTAGTATAATATCCCATAAATAAAGACCTAAATTAAGTCAAATATGATGACTTTTTAGAATTCTTTAAATACGATTCCGTAAAGATTAGTACAGAATTCTCATCAATTATTCGGACTCAGCCGACTGTGGACTCAGCAGAAAAATATACCGAAGGGTATAGGTATAAAGACCAGATAACTAGTATGGATGAAACTGCTGAGATTGCTACAGGTGTAGGTGCAGCTATCGCTCTAGGTAGTAATATCGGGGATTCGCGGTTGATTTTAGATGCAGCGATCGCCACCTTAGCCAAAACACCAGGGATTTTTGTTGAAGCCCAATCCCATTGGTATATAACTAAAGCCGTAGGCCCGCCACAACCAGATTATTTAAACGGCTGTGTAATACTGCGAATATTCATGTTACCGCATCTATTATTAGAAACATTATTAGCAATTGAACAGAAATTTGGGCGTATTCGTCAACAGAGGTGGGGCCCCCGCACCCTAGATTTAGATTTACTGTTGTATGATGATTTGATTTTACACACACCAAATTTACAAATTCCCCATCCCCGGATGCGGGAGCGGGCTTTTGTACTAGTACCCTTAGCAGAAATAGCACCAAATTGGGTAGAACCAGTTTCCGGATGTGTGATTAAAGAACTGGTTAAAGATGTAGACTGTTCTGATGTACATCTATTCATGGGCAATTAAAATTACCACCCATAAACACAGAGAACTTCTGGATTGTACAGCCAGTCTGAATATTTGCCTTTGTATCGAAAGACAACAACTAATACTATGCCATTAGGTAGAGAATTACCGCAGCTGCTGAGACAACGCTTATTTTATAAAGGGCGCAAGTTTAATTTTGAAGTGAATCGCTTGCGGTTACCCAACAAAGCGGAGGGAGAATGGGAGTGTATTCGTCACCCAGGTGGCGCTCTAGCTGTGCCAGTTACACAAGACGGTAAGCTAATTCTGTTGCGTCAATATCGTTTTGCTATTCAAGGCAGAATTATCGAATTTCCGGCTGGTACTCTAGAAATCAATGAAGATCCCTTAGAAACAGTACAGCGGGAAATTCAGGAAGAAACTGGTTATCGTGCTAACAAATGGGACAAACTAGGAGAGTTTTTTCTGGCTCCTGGTTATTCTGATGAAATCCTCTATGCTTTTCTGGCGCGAGATTTGGAAAAGTTAGAGACACCGCCACAGAAAGAAGAGGATGAAGATATTGAAATTCTCTATTACACCCCCGAAGAACTGGAAAAAGCCTTTTTAGACGGTGAACCAGTAGATGCGAAAACAATCTCTAGCTTTTTGTTAGCGCGTCCTTACTTGGTTTAGGGATGGGGACTGGGGATTAGGGACTGGGGATTAGGGACTGGGGATTAGGGATTGGGGACTGGGAAAAACATCAGATATTTCACCCTGTAGAGGCGTTAGCGTATCAGGGTGAAGCCCAGCTTTAACCTTTAGCTATTGTGGGAACTTGTAGATTCTCGTAGAAGTAGGGTGTGTTACGGCTATGAAAGGATTTGAGACACAGAGACAATGAAATTCAGCCGTAACGCACCGCCGCATGGATGGTGGGTTAGGCTTTATAAATAACCTCTTAGCTATTGTGGGAACTTGTAGATGCTCATAGAATTAGCAATTGGCGATGCCTATGGTGCAGGCTTTGAATACGCTAACGAAATGAGCGTTTATAACGATTTGAGTCGATACTTTACACATCCTCGTCATCGACTCAATCCTGGTAGCTATACAGACGACACGCAAATGAGCATTGCGATCGCAGAAGTGATTGTCTCCGGCGCACCTTGGACACCGCAAGTTTTAGCTGAGAGTTTTGTGACCTGCTTTAAACGCGATCGCAGAAAAGGTTATGCTAGTCGCTTCTACGATTTTCTAGAAAGTATCCAAGATGGAAGCGAGTTCCTAGCTAGAATTCACGCTGATAGCGATAAAAGCGGTGCAGCAATGCGTGCAGGGCCGATTGGGGTTTTTGCTACACCAGAAAAAGTCATAGAAGCCGCAACTATTCAAGCAGCGCTAACTCACAATACACCAGATGGCATTAACGCCGCCGTTGCCGCCGCGTTAATGACCCATTATTTTATTTACCAACTAGGGCCTAAGCGCAAATTAGGGCAGTTTCTCGAAGGTTATGTTTCTGGAGAATGGTCTAAGCGTTGGGTAGGTACAGTTAAGTCTAAAGGATGGATGAGCGTCAGAGCGGCAATTACAGCAGTAATGCGAAATGACAGCATAAGCGAACTGTTAAAGGACTGTATAGCTTTCACCGGAGATGTGGATACAGTCGCCACAATAGCCCTCGCGGCTGGTTCTTGCAGTCAAGAAATCACACAAGACATCCCCCATCATCTCTTGATGGGTTTAGAGAATGGTACCTACGGCAGAGATTATCTCATCGAATTGGATAAACAGCTGATGAGTTTGGTAGGGCGGTAGGGACTGGGGATTGGGGACTGGGGACTTGGGACTGGGGACTGGGGACTGGGGACTGGGGACTGGGGACTGGGGACTGGGGACTGGGGACTGGGGATATTACCAATTACCAATTACCAATTACCAATTACCAATTACCAATGCCCCATGCCCATTTACGCCGGATTTAAAAACTTCGCTACAGTTTGCACATCCTTATCACCGCGTCCGGAGCAGTTAATTATAATGCGGGGGCTACCAGTGAGTTGCGGACAGAGGGTTTCGAGGTAGGCGATCGCATGAGATGTTTCTAATGCGGGGATAATTCCTTCCAGGCGAGATAATCTTTGGAATGCTTCTAAGGCTTCGGCATCTGTAACGCTGTAATATTCGGCGCGAGATGTATCTTTCAAATAGCTGTGTTCTGGCCCTACTCCGGGATAATCTAAACCAGCACTAATTGAGTGGGCTTCAATTACTTGCCCATCATCATCTTGCAGCAAATAGCTCATTGCGCCGTGCAATACACCTACTTGCCCTTTTGTTAAAGTGGCAGCGTGTTTATTGGTATTCACGCCTTCTCCGGCTGCTTCCACGCCAATTAAGCGCACAGAAGATTCATTGACAAACTCATAAAATAATCCCATCGCATTGGAACCACCACCTACACAAGCCATGAGAATATCTGGCAACCCGCCCCACTTTTCTTGCGCTTGGGCACGAGTTTCTTGACCAATGACGGCATGAAAATCACGTACCATCATCGGGTAAGGATGGGGGCCTGCTACTGAACCGAGAATGTAGTGAGTTGTTTCTACATTTGTCACCCAATCCCGAATCGCCTCAGAAGTTGCATCCTTGAGGGTTCCAGTTCCCGCAGCTACAGGACGCACTTCTGCGCCCATTAATTTCATACGGAATACATTCAAAGCTTGGCGTTCCATATCGTGAACACCCATATAAATAATGCATTCCAGCCCAAACCGAGCGCAAACCGTTGCCGTGGCTACTCCATGTTGTCCAGCGCCAGTTTCCGCAATAATTCGGCGTTTGCCCATGCGCTTTGCCAACAGCACTTGACCCAGGGCATTATTAATTTTGTGTGCGCCAGTGTGGTTTAAATCTTCCCGCTTTAAATAAATTTGCGGCCCACTACCATCGGGGCGAGCATAATGAGCAGTTAAACGTTCAGCAAAATACAACGGTGTAGCGCGCCCTACATAGTCTCGCAGCAGCTGTTGCAGTTCATTGAGAAACTCAGGGTCATTGCGGTATTGCTGATAAGCTGCTTCTAATTCAGCCAGCGCAGGCATCAGTGTTTCCGGGACGTACTTACCGCCAAAGCGTCCAAAGCGTCCTTGTGTATCGGGAACAGAAGCAGTAGATGGGGAACTTGGAGATATGGGTGTGGTAGTCACGGACTGATCTCTACGACAGAACGAACTTTATTATAGATAAAGTCTGAGCTGCATAGAATAAGAAGTGCGATCGCTCGGCGGTAATTAAAAGTCAAAAGTCTCAAAGCTGATGACCGCAAATTTTCTTATATTTTGAGCCTAACTGTATGTCTACCAAGCCGTACAAGGCATTTATACTAAATCTCGCGTAATTTCATCCCTCATACTTCATCTTTTTTATGTCTCCTTCCAATTCTTCAGACAAGCGCTTCGTTTATCGTGAATTTGGCAACGATGACTCACCAGCTTTAGAAAGACCAATTGCCGAACTACCACCGCAACAGCAAAATCTGAAAGTGCAAGCTAGCCGCAAAGGGCGTAAAGGTAAAACTGTGACTGTCATTAGTGGTTTTCAGTCCAAGCCAGAAACCCTCAATGATTTAGTAAAACAATTAAAAACTCAATGCGGTACAGGTGGCACAGTTAAGGAAATGGAAATTGAAATTCAAGGTGACCACAAGCAAAAAATTGTCGAAATTTTGACTAAGCTGGGTTATAAAGCCAAAATTAGCGGCGGCTAGTGTAGAGATTGTTGTCAAATTACGAGAATTAGGCAACAAATGGGCTAATGTTATCGTTGAAATATTAATAGATATCTGAGCAGTTGCGAATTTGTTACTTAAATGTCTGCTCACTATTAACATTCACAGGAGGCTTACATGGATTTAATTCGGATTCTCGCCGCGATTTTTTTACCCCCTTTAGGTGTGTTTTTGCAAGTAGGGATAGGTAAAGATTTTTGGATTAATATTATTTTGACCTTTTTCGGTTATATTCCCGGAATTGTCCATGCAATTTGGGTAATTGCTAAGAAGTAATCGGGCATCAGGTTAGGTTGGTTTGCGATCGCCATTTGTATTTTGTAGATCAAGTTGGCGATCGCAGTTTATTAGGTTAACTTATAATCTCTACAAATAAACTAAGAATTATTACAATTTATATAGAAATAATAGATATTTTGAGCGTGAATATTTATATCAATTCCATGCTTATTTTTGTTTTTTATTGCCAATATTTAACACAATATAATTAACCTTATTTGAAATATAGGACTCGTCTTTGATTGTTGAAGTTCACGTAGGATGCGTTAGCGATAGCGTAACGCATCCGCACTAATTTTTTTCATAAATAAAATCGGATTCCTATATTCTTTCAAAAGATTATGAAAGATGCTTCCCTGAAGAATAAAAGAAATGTAGCGAATAACAGAACAAGACGTAATTTTTTAATATATGCAATTGGTAGTAGCCTGACCTCAGTAGCGTGGGGATATAGCAATCCTAAATCATTCATGAGAAAACACCATATTCATGAAGCTTAGGGAAGTTAAAAATTTGACCATGCACTGACAACTCAAATAAGGCCTTAACAACAGAAAAAGAATGACAGAGAAAATAAAACTCTCGAATCAGTCTTTTTCCTTGTAACCAAATATCTTCTACAGGATTTTGTTGGGGTGCATGTGGGGCAAATCTTTCACAAGTTATCACCCATTCTTCTTTTTCTAAATCCGCATTCAAAGAGTCTAAATAATCTTTGATTTTTTGCGACCGATGATAACTAGCTCCATCCCAAATGATTAAAAGTTTTGCACCAGGGCGTTGTGAACGAAGATAATCCAAGAAATTAATTGTGTTTTCCGAGTTACCTTTATTGGCAGAATAGGTGAGAAATTCCTTTGTTTTATAGTCTAATGCACCAAAGTATGTTTGTTTATCACGAGCATTGACAACTGGAATTAATATGCGCTCACTCATTTGACCCCAGATATATCCACAGATATCTCCCCAGAGTAAATGGCATTCATCAACCATGAACACAACTAGTTTGCCAGACTCGATTTCGGCTCTTCGCGTCTCCAACAATTTACTAATTTCTTTTTTTTTAAGGCAACTAATTCTGGATCATGCTTTGGATTATTAGCTTGAGCTTTCTTCCAACTAATACGTGCTTCTTTAAACAAATCATAGTAGCTTTGTTTGGACTCAAATATCACTCCATACTTAGATGCAATTTGATACTCCAACTCATTAAGAGTCCATTGCTCCTTGGTTTGCAACCATTCAATGACAGACCGATGTTGTTGTGCATCCAAAAATCCCTTGCTGCCTTTATGTGCTAACTTTAAACCCTCAACTCCGTTTTGAAAAAATGCTTTTTTCCATGTACTTATAAAGCCTGATGAAACCCCCAATATTGGCATTATCTCTTTATGTTTATATCCACACAGCAGCATTTTGACTGCCATTGCCCGTGTAATTTCACGTTTATCCAAGCTTTGTCTGATAAAATCTTCTAATAATTGCATCCACATCGCTACAACTCAAAACTTGTTATAAATCATACTTTATTGCCGTCTCAGTATTTTCTCACAAATCAAATCGGATTGCTATATCTCTTTCCTAAACCCAGCCAAAGTCATGAACTTGATTTAGAAACTCTTTGTTCTTTGTTCCCGCAAAACTCACGTTGTCAAAATTATCTCCCAGGAGTTGAGGCTAAAGATACTCAAGGCAAGTTGATTCCGGCTAATGCAATATTAGCAACCGCCACCCCTGGTATTCCCTTTCCGGTTAAAGGATTGCCCAATAATGCTGTTGATTATCTAATTATTAAAGACGGGCCGCAAATTGCAGAATATGCTATCAATCCAACTTGCACTCATATGGGTTGTACTGTTGAGTGGAATCAGGAGAAAAATCACTTTATTTGTCCTTGTCACGGCTCTCAATATGATGCCTTGGGTAAAGTCGTGAAGGGGCCTGCTGGGCGTTCTTTACCATTAATTACGGTAATAGTTAAACAAAATCAAGTACGCTTGGTTGAAACCAAACCTGCTATTGATCCGCGCTAATTTCCTAATTAACCAGAATTACAGTGCTGAGGTTGGATTTTGTTTCTAGGTTAATCTTTCCAATTGAAAAACAGAACCGGACAACTGGGTAGGGGCACGGCACCAATAAGATAATTTGAAACACTATAAGATTGTAAATGCCGTGCCCTCAAAAAGTATTCATCGGCCAAGAATTAAAGGTAAAGACAACCTTTAACCTTTAACCTTTTCCCTGTCACCTTTTTCCTTTGCTTGTGCTTACACAGCGATTAATTTTTTAATTGGAAGTCCCTGACTTAGTTGGCGCTGTAGATGGACTTGCTGCTGGCTTTGCACGTTCTTGCTGATAAAATTGGGAAACTTTTTTCACATAAGCAGCAGTGAAGCCATTGTTACAGCCTGTGTAATTTCCAGTCATCCACCAACAAGCTACGCCATTTACTGTCGCAGTTTCATTATTTTTAGTAGTGCGAAATTGGTTATTTAACTCTCGGCGCGTAATACAGGAGACAACTTGGCGTGCTGTTTCTGGACTGTTTTCAAACTGTGTCGGTGTTACCTCTTTTTTGAGACAAGTTCTTGCCCAACCTTTGAGGGTTTCTGGTTTGACTTGCCATTGACTATATAGTCCATCGTTTTGCTTGCCAGTTTGCGGTGCTGCTTTTCGTAGCGCTTCTACCATTGCTGTAACTTGAGCATCCGAAACCTGCTGTTGTGCTTGAACTAACCCAGAGGAAAGCCCCAAGCTAACAGCCACTCCGCCTAGTAGTAATCCTAAGAAGTTTTTGCTCATGACTTTGGACTTATTTTAAACACCAATCATTTAGGATACTACGTATTTATATCTTGTAACAATTTTATATCTGGTAGAAAAGCTGAGCTTATCAGCAGATATGCAACGTGAGCAATGATTACTGGCGATTATTGCTACTTGTAAGGTGCATTAGGCGTAGACGTAACGCAAGAAAAATGTTATCAGCCTAATTTCAAATATCTATTTTTCATGCCTCCTGATAGCAAAAATAAAAAAGTAGCAATTAAATCTTGAATAATTCCGTATTAACAATAACTTGTATTTATGAGTTTGAAAAACAAGAGTATTTGCTCCTAGCTTGCGGAATGCATAGAGTATAAGTAGTAGCTGAATATATATGAATAGATGGGTGTATTAGTATGTTTAATCACTTAAGGGAAATTCGTTATCAACAAGGATGTCGCGATCGCGATGCTGGGTTACTGCCTAAAATCCAAGATTCTGCATATTTAGAAGCTTACCTCCAGGGAAGACCAGAAGGATTAGACGGCATCATGCAATACTTTCCTTCCGTTGAAGCCTATATGAAATGGAAATTCAAAGATTTAGGTCATTCAGTATCTTGAGGTGGGGGACTGGGGATTGCTTTGCTTCTCTTCTCCCAAGGGGAGAAGAGAAGGCTTGACGCTTGCAATGACTGTAATTAATTTTGCGTGCTTACTTAAATACTTATTTTTTAATATTTTTGTTTTTAATACCCCCTAGGTTTCATACTTTATTTTCTAGTTTCCAGTTCTGAATTCTCACCCCCACGTAATCAACCTACACCTGTCAGAGTTCCCAGTCGCCATTACCTCTAATCCCTACTCCCTCCGGTGTGGTGACCCCGATTTCCCCAATTCCCAGCCCCTAAACCCCGATCCCCAATCCTCACAAGTTCCTCAAATTCTTCCTTTAACTTGAAAGTAAAGCCGAGATTGTATAACTCCTTGAGCTACGCCAGCGGTGGGAATTCAAAATTCAAAATGCTAAACATATAAATTTTGGATTCTAGGGTAGCTAGAGGATTGCTATTGCAAAAATTCTTTAAATCACTCAGTTTGCAGGAGCTAGCTATGAGAAACCAACATAATCATTCTGTTCAACATGAATACCTAATTGGTTTTATGCTACTTCTGCTCATGGTAGTTGGAGGAAGCGGTTTGTGGGCTTGGCAAACAACAAAACCAGGTACTTCACCTACTAATCCTTCCCAATTAGACAATTCTCCGGCTTCACAGGTTCCACCCAGTGTAGTTTCTCCACCAAAATCACAAGCAACTTTTACTAACCCAGCAGTCAAATTATCACCAAAAATTCAACCAGCCGTAATACAATTACAACCTCAAACTTATTGGGTAAAAGTTGAAGGGACAAAAATACATTTAGTGCCGCAATCGGTTACTGTGCAAGCAAAAGCTTCTAAAGAAGTAGCTTTAAAAGCAGCACTAAATAATATGCTGACCAATCCTCAAACTAATAACTTGAGTACGACAATTCCTACTAATACAAAGTTATTAGGGTTGCAAATCACTCCCACAGGAATTTATGTCAACCTGTCAGGTGAATTTGCCTCTGGAGGTGGTACTAGTTCAATGGTTTATCGAGTTGCTCAAGTTTTGTACACAGCCAGTAGTCTAGAACCCAATGCTCAAGTTTTTATTTCCATAGACGGAAAGCTACTGGATGAAAATTATCCCCTTGGTGGTGAAGGTATCACTCTGAAAGCACCTCTAACTCGGAAAGAATTCACTGAAGAGTTTTCGATTGCAGGATGAAGAATGAAAGTATCTTAAACAATTACTGTCTTTAATAATAGATACTTGCAATTTCATTCTCTGAGTTAAATAACTTTTTTGTACTCTGGAGAAAAAATTATGTCTGCTACCACTAAAATTGGGCAAATTTTACAGGCGATTGTTGAAGTTCCGCAACAAGTGATTCGCTATATCTCTACTGGCGCGGCTAGAGCTTTTACACCAAGTAACGATAATTACCCAGCTACAGGAGTACAACCATACGAAGGCGATCCTCCTGAACAAAAACATTTTTAATGCCTTGGTGAAATGGATTAAAGGATAAATTTTATGTTGCTGAAATTTACCACACAAAAACAACCTGCATTCTACTTTACAAAGCTCAAGCGTAGGGTCAAGAAAGCAACGTTTTAGTGTGGTGATTTTATTCAGCAATTTAGGGTAATTTACCAGACTTATATCTTATTTCTTTAATTCATTATTCACCGCTTGGGAGGAGGGAGGGATGGACACAATCAGAAAAATAAATAACGAATTAACTATTGCCGGACAAATTGATTCCGAAGAATTAAAAAAGCTTGCTGATGAGGGCTATAAGTCTGTACTAAATTTGCGATCGCCTGACGAAATGGGTTTTCAAAGCAGCGAGCAGCTTTACGCTCAGTTACTGGGATTACATTATGCTAATTTGCCAATAAAACTGACAGAAATTAATTCTGCAAATACAGTCCAGGTATTTCAAAAAATTGTTGAACTACCCAAACCAACTGTCATACATTGTGATAGCTCTGTGCGGGCGATCGCAATGGTATTAATGTATTTGGCTACTAGGCAAGGGATGTCTTTAGAACAAGCCTTTAAACAAGCAGAAAACTTGGGTTTATTAGATGATGCCATCAAGGTAAGATTGTGAGCAACAATCTACAGGTAAAGTTTGATTTTTCATGCATGGGCGTGAAATTTACTTTATCTGTACAACCTTATTAAATAATTACTTATTCCATGCATGAAGTTATGGAATAATTAATTACGAATTACGAATTATTAATTACGAATTATATTGACAGTTGGCATTTAAATTCTGCCTTTCTTGATAACCCAACACCGAACAAGATCATGGCATCGTCTCATCAGCCTATCTGGGCATTATCGGTTGAAGAGGTCTATGAGTCACTAGGGAGCGCTACCAATGGCTTATCAGCAGATGAAGCTCAAGCAAGATTTGTACAATTCGGCGCAAACGAGTTACCAGAACCAGCTCATCGTCCCCTCTGGCTGCGTTTTACTGACCAACTAACCCATTTCATGGCTTTACTGCTTTGGGTAGCAGGGATTTTAGCGTTTATTTCGCGGACACCTGAACTGGGCTGGGCAATTTGGGCGGTAATCTGGATTAACGCTATCTTTAGCTTTTGGCAGGAGTTCCAAGCAGAACAAGCGCTATCGGCTTTAAAAAAAGTATTGCCGATGCAGGTGAAAGTGTATCGAGATGGCGAACTGAAGCAAATCCCAGCGCGAGAGTTGGTGCGTGGTGATGTCATGCAGCTAGAAGAAGGCGATCGCGTTTCTGCTGATGCACGTCTGGTCTCTGCTGATAACTTGTATTTGGATGTGTCGGTGATGACAGGGGAGTCTTTACCCGTGGCACGGAATGCTTACCCAGTAAGGTTGCGGGAAGCTGTACCGATTCGCGGCGGTAAAATTTTGCTACGGTCAGGTGAGCAACCGATGCAAGAAAAGGTGAATCCCTCGGAAATTGCCAATTTAGTCTTAGCAGGTTCGACTGTCGCCGCCGGACGTGCTGTAGCGGTGGTTTATGCTACAGGTGCACAGACGGAATTTGGACAGGTTGCCCATTTAACAACAGTAGTCAAGCGGGAACCCAGCACCTTAGAAGTCCAGGTGACTTATATCGTGCGGATTATCACTGCGATCGCTGTCAGCATGGGAATTATTGTTTTCTTGCTGGCGTATTTTTTGGTGGGTATAGAGGTCAAAGAAAGTTTTATTTTTGCGATCGGCATCATTGTGGCATTGGTGCCAGAAGGATTATTACCAACTGTCACCTTATCCTTGGCGATTGGTGTCCGACGCATGGCTAGGCGCAATGCCCTAGTCAGGCGGCTGTCATCTGTGGAAACCCTCAGCGCTACCACTGTGATTTGCACCGATAAAACAGGGACGCTGACCAAAAATGAAATGACGGTGCGCTATCTCTGGTTACCCGAAGAGTCTCATCCTTCTAGTTCCCAGGCTTTGATTGAGGTCACAGGTGCAGGTTACGATCCCACGGTTGGTAAGGTCAAATTACCATCAGATACCGCCGTCGCCTGGAAAGCAAATCTTTTACTCATCGGTTCTGCCCTTTGTTCTAACGCCCGCCTAATTCACCTGACAGCCCCTAGCCGTTGGCAAGAAATTGGCGATCCAACAGAAGCAGCGTTGCTAGTAGTAGCCGCCAAAGCTGGACTGAATTTAGAAAATTTACAACAACAGTTACCACGGTTGCGTGAGATTCCCTTCGATTCCCGCCGCCGGATGATGACAGTGGTGCTAAATTGGCAAGCTGCGGCATTATGGCAAGATGAATTGCCCTATTTAGCATTTACCAAAGGTGCGCCTCTAGAAGTTTTGAAGCATTGCCATACAATTCTGCATGATGGCACCGTACAGGAATTAACCCACGAGGCTTGGGATGATGTTGTCCAAGCTAATGATGATTTAGCAAGGCAAGGATTTCGCGTTTTGGGACTGGCGGCGCGCCGGGGTAGCCAAGAGTTACTGGATCTTAAAGCCCAGGATCTAGAGCAAAACCTGATTTTTATTGGTTTGGTGGCGATGTTCGATCCGCCTCGGGAAGAAGTAGCCGATGCGATCGCTAAATGTCATCAAGCTGGTATCAAAGTCACAATGGTAACTGGCGATTATGGATTGACTGCGGAAGCGATCGCTCGCAATATTGGTTTGGTAGCTGATAAGGTACGCGTCGTTACTGGTGAAGGCATGGGACATATCTCCGATGCCCAACTACAGCAAATTGTTAAATATCGTACAGGCTTAGTGTTTGCGCGGATGTCACCAGAACATAAACTGCGCCTCGTCCAAGCTTATAAAGATATCGGGGAAGTAGTAGCAGTTACAGGCGATGGCGTGAACGATGCACCTGCCCTACGTGCGGCGAATATTGGGATTGCGATGGGATTGAACGGCACAGATGTCGCCAGAGAAGCCGCCGACATTGTACTGACAGACGACAACTTTGCCACCATTGTCGCTGCAGTTGAGCAAGGGCGCTCAGTCTATCAGAACATTCGCAAGTTTATGACCTATATTTTGGCATCGAATGTTGCTGAACTGGTGCCATTTCTGTTGATGGTTACCCTCAAAATCCCGCCAGCGTTGATTATTATGCAAATTCTGATTGTGGATTTGGGAACCGATATCATCCCAGCCTTGGCATTGGGAGCTGAACGTGCCGAAGTAGGTACAATGCAGATGCCGCCTCGTGCTAAATCTAAACCACTGCTGGATCGTTCTTTACTTTTACGCGCTTACTGTTTCTTAGGATTAATCGAAGCCGCTTTGGGGATGGCTGGCTTCTTCATGGTTTGGCAAAGCTATGGTTACAACTTGGCATCATTGCAAGCGATCGCACCAGCAATTCTTTCTCGCACTGCTGATCCTGCGATCGCCTTGATTTATGCTCAAGCTACTACTATGACTTTAGCAATTATTGTTGCTTGTCAAGATGGTAACGTTTTTGCTTGTCGTTCTGAGCGTACTTCTATATTGCGATTAGGATTCTTTTCTAATCCTTTTATCTGGCTGGGAATTGCTACAGAATGGACTTTGATTCTCGCCATTATTGAAATTCCCCCTCTGCGGCATATCTTTTCTACTTCTCCATTGACACTTTGGCAATGGTTATTTCTGTTAATCTGTCCGCCACTTTTATTAGGTGCAGAAGAATTACGTAAAACTTGGCTGCGTAAAAGACGGCGACGCAAAATCTTAAATTAGATGATATGGGGAATTTTCCTCATTAATTAAGGGTAAAGGTTGTTCACCTTTACCATTTTAATTTTCATGTTTTTTCCTAAAAAACTTGATAAATATTGCTTTTATTCCCATAAGGTTTAGTTAATACTAATTTGAAAAAAGAATGCAACAGATAGTAGGGGCAAGGCAATGCCTTGCCCTCTAGAATATATTGATGTGTCGTCAACATTATAGGACTTACGCAAGTGTCATATTTTTTTCGTTTAGGTTTGTCCAGGGTCAAATGTCAAGAGTCCAAAAAACCTCAATTTTTGACCCTTGACTCTATTAAATATTTATTAAATTTACCAGAAAAATTCTGTTGTATTCCCAAAAAAATTCACCATTAAATATCTTAAGAAGCAAGCACAGCAATACTTTTATTAGAGTTTACATATCTACATCTATATAAAAAACAAAAAGCATATGGATTGCTTATTGAAAGTCATTTTGTTATAACTGTTACAGAAAAACAAAGGAGAGTGCTATATGTATACTCAGATCATTCAAGAACTAGAAAATTTTGATACAAACCCTATAGGAACTGAGGCAGTAGAGAACATCAGAAGAGTTTATTTAACTTGTCATTACTTCGCTAGTATGTTTGATAATCCCAATGATTTAAAAAAAGCTTATAAGGCAATATCAAACATGACTAATTATGCCAATCATCATGCTGTGACTATACAAATAGTAGCGGCAATGGGGCTGAGAAATTTAGACAGAGAGTGGGAAGGATTAAAAATTATAGGCTATCAATTTCCACAAATTATTATTGGTAATTTAGATAAATTCATAATTTGTTTGCAGTATTTACTACATGGAAACACTAAAGTAGAAGAGAGCTTGCCAGAATGTGCCAAGCAAGCTGCCTATGAAACAGCATTAAAAATTTATGTTAAAAAACTAGAATCTTTATTCAATATAGATAGAAACAAGTCAACACGTTAGGCTACAGCTTTTGATTAAGGCAAAAGAAAATCCTCATAAAAAATGAGAGAGGATTTAATCAGGACATAGTATTTCTCACACTATATTTCTATCACCAAACTACAATTAATTGATTCAAAATTACCGTGGGGCACAATATTTTGTGCCCTTAAAATTGTAATAAATTGATATTTACAGGACTTACACAACTGGCACTATGACACTTGCGTAATACCAATTACCAATTACCAATTACCCATTCTCTATTTCAAATATTTCTCCAACAACAATCCCAATTTTTCTTTTGTCGCCGTTGCTGCTTTATCTAAAGGAGTCAAAATTGCATATTTCAAAGCCGAATGTGCATCACTATGAGGTGGATTTTCACTTAATCGGCGTACAGTTTCTTGAATTACTTTTTGAGCATTAACTGCATTGCACTGTAAATTGCCAATTACCATTTCTACCGTGACGCTATCGTGATCGGGATGCCAACAATCGTAATCTGTAACTAGCGCTAAAGTTGCATAGGCAATTTCTGCTTCCCGTGCTAATTTTGCTTCTGGTAAATTCGTCATCCCAATTATTGTTGCACCCCAACTGCGGTAAAGATTGGATTCCGCTTTGGTGGAAAATGCTGGGCCTTCCATACAGACATAAGTACCACCACGATGCAGAGTGACATCCGCTAAATTCAAGGATGCGATCGCATCTGCTAATACAGTAGCTAAGTTATGACAAACCGGATCGCCAAAGGCAATATGTGCCACAATTCCTTCACCAAAAAACGTTGAAATCCGGTTTTTTGTTCTATCAATAAATTGGTCGGGAATTACCATATCTAGTGGTTTGGCTTCTGCTTTTAATGAACCCACTGCACTAGCGGAAATTAAGTATTTTACACCTAATTTCTTCATGGCATAGATATTAGCACGAAATGGCAACTCTGATGGCAATAACGTATGATTGCGACCATGACGAGCTAAAAAAGCTACTCTAGTGCCATCTAATGTTCCCAAAATTAAAGCATCAGAAGGTGAGCCAAATGGTGTATCTACTTGCACTTCTTCTATATCTTTGAGTGCATCCATTTTGTAAAGACCACTGCCACCAATAATCCCAATCTGCGCTTCTGCCATGATAATTAACCTATCTTTTCCAAAGCTGCCAAGTTATTTTACCGAAAAGGTAACTCTCATAGCAGTTATACAATTTTGGATTTTAGATTTTGGATTTTGGATTTTGGATTGACTCGACGGTTGAATATGCTGGCTCTCTACCATTAAGGAATAATTACTCAAAAATATAGTTAATTAAAAATTGGGAATTTTAACCAGGATTAAATCTAAAGTTAAAAAAATCATGTAAACTATGTAAATAAAGTTAACAAATATTTAAATAATACCAAAACCATGCTATCTGCAATTCTCTTTGACTTAGACGGTACTATTGTAAACACTGACCCTATACACTACATAGCTTGGCAACAAAAGCTGGCTGATCATGGCATAGAAATTGACGAGGCTTTTTACCAATCCAGAATTAGCGGACGACTCAACCCAGAAATTGTGAAAGACATTTTGCCACAATTATCAGACGCAGAAGGGCTAAAATTTGCTGATGAAAAAGAAGCACTTTTTCGAGAACTTGCACCTAATTTAAAGCCTCTAAATGGATTTGCTGAATTACTAGCATGGACAGATACACATAAATTAAAGCGCGCTTTGGTAACAAATGCGCCTAGAGCAAATGCTGAATTTATGCTAGAAGTTTTAGGCATTAAAGAAGCTTTTGAAATAGTTGTTTTAGCAGAAGATTGCACAGCAGGTAAACCTGATCCTACACCTTACCAAGTTGCGCTGAGTCAATTGGGGATTAAGGCAGATCAAGCGATCGCACTAGAAGATTCACCTTCAGGAATTCGTTCTGCTGTCGCTGCTGGTATTCGCACCCTTGGTATTGCTTCTACCCACGACCCCAAAATCTTACTAGAAGTAGGTGCTTTCATTGCAATACCAGATTTCACCAGCTTACAACTGTGGACATTGCTTAATTCCATGACTGAGGGAGATTTAAGCGAAATATCATCCAATTTCTAATCTCAAAAAACTGGGGAAGTGAAACAGTAATTTACTCTCCCTTCCCCCATTACCAATTACCCAATTCCTATTTTTTAATTTTGCGATCGCGAGATATCGACCTTGCTTTAACTATTAACCCCAACCCCATCAAAGAAGCTAACAAAGTTGTAGGTTCTGGTACATCACTTGAATACGTTGCGTCTGGTGTGGATGCTTCTGATTGGGGAACTGATATTTTTTGTAAAACGCTATTTCCGCTTACAGTTGGTAGACTGATGTAACTTGAAGTAGTTGTTTTTCCACCACCAATAATATGTGGTAATCCTAGCCCTGCAATTACAGAACCTAATAAAAGTTCTCCTGTACCGCCACCACCACCTCCAGCTTTTCCATCAGGTATTATGGGCGGTATGATAGCTTTTTTATCTTCCTTTCTCACAGCCCATTCTTCTACTCCACCTTCCGCATGAGTGAATTGAGAGAATAGGTAAACGTATTTCTGGGCTTGTTGTTCTTTAGCTTTTGATGAAAATAAACTGTCTTTTATATATACGAAATAATCATAGCTAGTATTGTCAGAGTTGATATCTTGAAGCAGCACCGAATTTTGTTCAATATCAAAAATTTTGGTGGCATTACCATCAAAATTAGGATAATTAGCTAAATCAGGAGTATTTCCTAGAAAAATTTCTAACTTTTCTAATACAATTTTTGATAAATCTTGATTGTTATTGGTAATAGCTGGCTCGTTAATTCTTAAGATAAACTCACGATAATCTGTACCACCGATATTAACTATTGGTACATCGGTTATTTTTAATGAGTGAGAAACTTTCTCTGTACTGAGAGACTTACCTAAAAGCGCATCTGTGTTGTAACCTTGCTGGCTGGAACTATCCGCAGAAGGTTCAATCCGCAAAAATATATCAACTTCGTCTTTATCTGTCACAGTGTCATGGCCAATCTTCTGGACGCAAGCATCCTTACCTTTGATACAGGTAGAGGGACTGGGATTAATAGCGCTGATCTGTGTAGCGGAAGCTTGTTTAGCCACGATACTGATCAAGAAAAGCATCTCACAGATTGCAATCAAGCCAACTCTTTTGAGAATTGTCCAAGCATTAGGCGAAAATATTGTTTTTGTGTTGTGTAAATATAAATGGTCGTTTAAATACGTAGACATAACAATTCTGGCATTTTAAATTTAGGTATAATTTTTATTAGAATCAAAGAATATATTCAGTAAGAATGACTAAGCTAATCCAAAGATTAGCAGTATTGAAAGCCAAAATTATTAATTTTATACAATCTTTATATTAAATACAGAGAATGAGAAAATTTATTAAAGTATAATTTGAGACTTTTATTAAGTGTTTATAATTAGAATGATTTTGAAGAGAGCGATCGCTTCTCTACAGAAATTTTGCAACCCAGAGAATCGGCGATTCTACAGCATCTTCAACCGTGGGAATTGGAGAGACGCGATTAATCGCGTCTGTACAAGAGTAAAAATCCCATTTAGGCTTTCATGCAACTGTTGGGACTGCTTCCCCTGCTTGCTAAAGCGAATGATTATTTTTTATTTAGCAGGACTTACGCAACTGGTACAGTCATCTTCTGGTTTAAGAGTCAACAGTCAAGGGTCAAGGGGAGCCAGCGCCGTGGGCGGGTTTCCCGACTTGAGGCGACTGGCGTTCAAAAATTGAGGTTTTTTGGACTCTTGACATTTGACCCTGGACAAACCTAAACGAAAAAAATATGACACTTGCGTAAGTCCTATTTAGAAGTCCCGAATCGTGGTGTTCATCCTACTGATATAGATGTTTAAGGCTTGTAAATTAACAATAGTAGTAGGAATTACATTTAGATTTATCATCAATAAACATCATCAAAAGGGAAATTAAATTAATGCACAGGCGGCTTATATCGATTTTTAGCCATCGTACTCTTATTGTCTTTGTCAGCATGATGTTGTTGTCTGAATCTATAGGTATGACAGCAAGGGCAATAAATGTAGAAATAGCGCAAAAACCTACCACTAACAGCCAAAATCTTAGCCCTGCTCAACAAAGAGCTTACGCGCAAGCAAAGGAGCTATTACAAACAGCAAACCAACTGTTACAACAGGGAACCCCAGCCTCTCGTCAGCAGGCTCTAGCTAAATACTTGGAAGCACTAAAAATTTGGCGAGAAATTGGCGATAGCTCTCAGGAAGCTACTACGCTTTTAAGCATTGGGACTATTTATTATGTCCAAGGCGACAACTCCAAAGCTTTGGAATCTTTCAACCAAGGTCTATCTATTAGACGACAACTCAAAGACCGACTGGGAGAAGCTGTCATGCTTCAGTCGATTGCTGGCATATATTACAACTTAGAAGAAAAGCCCAAAGCATTAGAATATTACAACCAAGCTTTATCTATATTTCAAGCTGAAAAACAATCCTATTTTGCGGCTGGTGTATTAATTGGAATTGGCAGAATTTATTTTACTTCTGGTGAAACCCAAAAGGCATTAGATTTTTACAATCAAGCTTTAAATCTGCAACGTGCTAGTCAGGATTTAGATGGACAAGTTAACACATTGGAAACAATTGGTCGAGTTTATAGCCAATTAGGTGAATCACAAAAAGCTTTAATAGCTTTCAATCAAGCCTTAGAAATTCAGCGAACTAGAAAGAATATTCCTGGGCAAGTTGATACTCTCACGAACATAGCGACTCTCTACAGTTCACTGGGTGACAATCAAAAAGCCAGGGAAACTTTAAACCAAGTACTAGAACTACAAAAACAGCTACCACAAACTGACCCTAATAAGCAAGCAATCACTTATATGGGTATAGGTTTAACCTATGTGGTTGCTAACGATTATCAAAAGGCGCTGGAATATTATAATCAAGCGCGATCGCTCTTTCAAAAGTCTGGTAGTGCTAGTGCCGAAGCTGAACTTCTCATCCAAATCAGCTTTGTCTACGATGAATTAGGACAACAACAAAAAGCCCTTGGTGTCTTGAACCAAGCGCTAACTCTCCAACGCGCCCAAAAAAATCGCTCTCGCGAAGCCTTTACCCTCGGCAATATTGGTGATATTTACGCATCCTTTGGCAATTATCAGCAAGCTTTAGACTTCTACACCCAAGCGCTAACTCTCCAGCGTCAAAGCAAAGAATTTTCAGGAGAAGCAGCTACACTAACATCACTCGCCCAACTATATGAGTTCTTGGGAGATTATCAGTTAAGTGTTGACACATATAACCAAGCGCTAGATAAATTCCGTAAAATTGGCGATCGCTCTCAGGAAGCTAAAACCCTCGATCATATTGGTAATGTTTACCGCTCGGCATCAAAGCCAGAAAAAGCTTTAGATTATTACAATCAAGCTTTGCAGCTGTGGCGCGCACAAGGAGCGCTATTTCAAGAATTTGCGACGCTGACAGGTTTGATTCGAGCTTATGAGTCACTGAAAGATTATCCCAAAGCTCTAGATACTGCCAACCAAGCGCTAACCTTGGCAAAAAAGCAGCAAAGTACTTTCAGCGAAGCTTCTGCCCTTGGTTTATTGGGTAGGGTGTACTTAGCAGCAGGAGATTATCAAAAATCTCTAGATTTCTCCCAGCAAGCAAACTCTAAATTTCGGGCATTAGGTTTACTTAGCGGTGAAGCTAACACTTTCCGTAATCTCGGCAAAGTCTACAATGCCTTAAAGCAGTACCAGCAAGCAATAGAAAATTACAATCAAGAACTAACGCTATTGCGGCAATTAGGCGATCGCACTGGTGAAGCTGAAACTCTATATAATATCGCCGTGAGTGAACGCGATCGCAATAACCTAGAAGCTGCTCGCAACCAAATCGAATCAACCATTAAAATCGTCGAAGATATCCGCACCAGAGTTACTAGCCAAGATTTGCGGACTTCTTACTTTGCTTCAGTTCAGAAATATTACGAGTTTTACATTGACTTGTTGATGCGATCGCACAAACAGCAACCATCTAAAGGTTACGATGCCTTAGCCTTACAAGCCAGCGAACGCGCCCGCGCCCGGAGTCTTTTGGATTTACTAGCAGAAGCTAATGCAGATATTCGCGAAGGTATAGATCCTAAACTACTCGAAAGTGAACGCAGCTTACAAAAACAGCTTGATGCTCAAGAAAAACTCTCGCTGAAATTATCTAGCAGTGGTAACAAAACCGAAATCCAAAACCTAGAAAAGCAAACAGAAACACTGCTAGAACAGTATCGACAACTGCAAGCCAAAATTAGAGCCACCAGCCCCCGCTATGCGGCTTTAACACAACCGCAAACACTGTCACTCAAGCAAATTCAGCAACAAATATTAGATGACAACACCCTACTCTTAGAGTACGCTCTAGGCGAAGAACGCAGTTATCTTTGGGCTGTCAGCAAAAACAGCATTACTAGCTACGAACTACCTAAACGCGCCGAAATTGCCGCCGCAGTCCAAGAATTTCGCAAGGTTTTAATTTCACCAATTCAAAGGACTAGCCCAGCCGCCGCCGCTACTCCCTTGACAAAGATGATACTTGCGCCCGTTGCCCAGCAATTAGGACAGCGCCGCTTAGTCATCATTGCTGATGGGGCTTTGCAATATATCCCCTTTGCAGCTCTGAATACACCTAGCGCCAAAACTAACAGCTATGAACCATTAGCAGTCAACCATGAAATAATTACCTTACCCTCAGCCTCAACGCTGGCGGTTCTTAGACAAGAAACTGCTGGACGAAAACCTGCTCCAAAAGCCTTAGCTGTGATTGCTGACCCCATTTTCTCCCTCAACGATGAGCGGGTTAAGGTTAAACCCCCAACTCAAGGAAACAGCAATCAGAACCTAGACTTACAACAACTATCCAGATCTGCCAGAGAAGCAAGTATTGCTTTTGATCGGTTACCTTTTACCCGTCAAGAAGCCGATACTATTCTCTCTTTAGTCCCTGCAAAAGAACGCAAGCAAGCCTATGACTTTGCCGCTAACCGTTCAGTGGCTACCGATACCCAGTTGAGTCAATACCGAATCATACATTTTGCCACTCATGGCATCCTTAACAGTCAAAACCCAGAATTATCAGGAGTTGTACTGTCGTTATTTGATGAAACTGGCAAACCTCAAAACGGCTTTTTGCGCCTTCATGATATTTTCAACCTGAAACTACCAGCAGAATTAGTAGTACTCAGCGCTTGTGAAACAGGCTTGGGTGAAGAAGTCAAGGGGGAAGGATTAATTGGCTTGACAAGAGGATTTATGTATGCGGGTAGTCCGAGAGTTTTAGTAAGTCTGTGGAGTGTAGACGATCGCGGAACTTCGGAATTAATGAAGAAGTTGTATAGCAAAATGTTGCAACAAGGCTTAAAACCTGCTGCGGCATTACGGGCGGCACAAGTAGAAATGTGGCGCAATCCCGACTACAGCGCACCTTATTTCTGGGCACCTTTCACTCTCCAAGGCGAGTGGCGCTAAACCAACATCATTGTTTTGAGACTATCTAGTAAATTGTAAGGGTTTCAAAACTGACAGGACTTACGCAACTGGTACACACATTTTCTGATTTAAGAGTCAAGGGTCAAGGGTCAAAAATTCAGGTCTTTTGGACTTTTGACTCTTGACTTTTGACAACCTAAGTGCGAAATATACAATTTAAATTGTCATTAACCCAATATTTGCTCTCATATCCGCAACAACTTTTTTCACAAAGGATTGCAATTTAGTTTTGTCGATCATGCTTCATCTTCTAAAATTTTCAATTGTTAAATTTGAGTTACTTTTATTAACCGCTTGCTCAACGGTGAAACTAATTTCTTGACCATAGGAAACCTCAAGGGTATGACCATCTGGATCTCGGAAAAAAGCCCAGTAACCAACGGGAAAGCCCCAGTCATGGGGGCCATCGATTAACACACCTTCTAAGCGTGCTTCATGGCAGAGACGATCTACTTCCTCACGACTTTGACAAGCCACGCCTAGATGAGATGAAGGTGCAAGTGTGCTTTTTAATTCAGCAACTTGAATCAAGACAATCACGAATGGTCGAGTTAAATCGCTAATCCAAGCAACGTCTACGTGCTTCGTTTTATCAGTACGACGATGCACTACTTGCATTGCCGCATACTTGGCATAAAACGATATGCTTTGATCGATGTCGCTTACCCCAAGAGCAATGTGCGTAAAACCTAGATCCGACATTAGCTTTCACCTTTTGAGAAATCAACAATATCTTTCAGATTAAAATATTGCCGATAAGCAAAAGCTGCGGATAGCGTAGCGATGGCGTAATTCTGCTACAGGTACATCTATCAATCATACAAGGGATAGCGTTTTGAACTCAAAATAGCTTTTGGGAAAAAGGTTAAAGGTTAAGGGTGAAAGGTTGTTTCTTTCCCTTTTACCATTCCCCTTTTTCCCCTTAACCGAAAAGTATTGGTACATCTATTACTTACCAACAATTATCTCACTTTTAACTCTGAGTCAAGTTGATAGCAAAGTGATAAGCTCTAATTTCTAAACGTTGCTGGAAGTAAAAACGATGAGCGGCGAAACGCTGAACGCCAGAGTCGAGATGTAATTGTTCGCAAGCATGAGATTTGGCATAGTCTACTAGCCAATTTAATAAATTACTACCATAGCCGTGAGAGCGATCGCCTTCTTGAGTAACTAAATCGTCAACATAGAGAAACTTACCCCAAGATAAGCTTTCAGATATTCTAAATCCTGCTACTGCCCTGACTTTCCCTTCATATTCAAGATAAGCAAGACGATAGCCTTGCTGTTGTTGTCTTCTAATGCGCGTTACAAAATCACTAGCGATGAGATGGGGACGAAGTGCTTGCATGATAGCAAAACAACGCTCAATTTCTACATCAGACTGGGCTAGGGCAATATCAATCATTGAAGCTGGGGGAAGTTCAGAATTGTGAGTTTCTGACAATTTTAATTGAACTTGTCATTTATTGAGAAACTCAATACTAATTTGTAATTCGTAGTTCGTAATACCCTATGGGAAGTGCAAAGCGAAAGTCTGCTGAGAATTGCTGCTTGTTATTAATCCTCATTTAAATTTTAATAACTAACTTTTAGAGACAATTTAGAAAGTAGGGTGTGTTACGGCTATGAAAGTATTTGGGACACAGAGACAATGAAATTTAGCCGTAACGCACCGCCGAGTGGATGGTGCGTTAGGCGCTAGGTTAGTTATTTCGTGACAAATCATATTGGAAATCAGCGCCTAACACACCCTAGAGTAAATAAATAATTTCTTAATCTCTACATAATTGCTATTTAACGTTTCTGAACACTATCGAAAAAGCACTACTAAAGTTAGGGTTCTTTAGCTATTGCTAACTAAAGTTTCCGATCAATCTTGAAACTGCACCAGTAAAGATAAAGGTTTTAAGCTGCTAACTTAAGCTTTTTATTAAGTTAAAGGCACAAGATGACGGGTGGAGAGTGAAGCAAACACAAATGACTAATGACTAAGGATAACCTTGAAAAGTAAATCTACAATTTAAATGCGTAACAGCTTAACATTAGATTCGGCGCGTTTACTTTTCGGGATTCTCAAAATGTCAAAACAGCTAGGTCAAAAAATAGCACCAACACCGATGTCAGCAGATATTGGGGTAGTTGATTTGATTGATAATTACTTCACTGCTTACAACTCGGCGCGTTTGCGAGAAATTTGCCAACTGCTGAGTCGTGAGGTGCTAACTGATGGTGTAACGGTAGGTGTGAGCCTTTCTGGTGCTATGACACCAGCAGGTTTCGGTGTTTCTGTTCTTGCACCTTTGATTCGCAACGGCTTTATTGACTGGATGATTAGTACTGGTGCAAATCTTTATCATGATATGCACTATGGCTTGGGTTTTGAACTCTTTGCTGGTAATCCGTTTTTGGATGATGTGAAGCTTCGCCAGGAAGGAACTATCCGCATTTATGACATTATTTTCGGCTACGATGTGCTGTTAGAAACCGATGCGTTTATCCGCAAGATTCTGCAAGCTGAACCTTTCCAAAAGCGCATGGGAACTGCTGAGTTTCACCATTTATTAGGTAAGTATGTTTGGGAAATCGAAAAGCAATTGGGTGTAAAAAATTCCTGCTTGCTAGCTACAGCCTATGAATATGGCGTACCCATTTATACTTCTTCTCCTGGCGATAGTTCAATTGGGATGAACGTTGCAGCTTTGGCGTTAGAAGGTTCGCAGTTAATTTTAGATCCCTCAATTGACGTGAACGAAACAGCTGCGATCGCCTACAATGCACGTGAAGCTGAAGGTAAAAGTGCTGCGGTAATTATTGGCGGTGGTAGTCCTAAGAATTTCTTGCTACAAACTCAACCGCAACTGCACGAAGTACTAGGCTTAGAAGAACGGGGACATGATTACTTTGTGCAGTTTACCGATGCACGTCCTGATACAGGCGGTTTATCTGGGGCGACACCTTCGGAAGCTGTAAGTTGGGGTAAGATCGACCCGGAAGAGTTGCCCAGCACCATTGTTTGTTACACCGACAGCACGATCGCTTTACCATTGGTGACAGCATATGTTCTCAAACAATGTCAGTCTCGCCCATTGAAGCGGCTGTATGACAAGCGTGATGCGATTGTGGAAACACTGCGACAAGATTATCTGGCTGCGAAATCACAACCATCGGATAAAATCCCTGCGGCTGTTGCAGAAGATGCATCTCAGCAAGCAGCGACTTATCCTTGTGGTAGGTTGATTCCTAATACTCCTTAGAATTGGTGGGATGCGTTAGACATGAGATGCGTTACGCTGCGCTAACGCATCCTACGGGGTTGATTTATGAAGCGACATGAGATGCGTTACGCTGCGCTAATGCATCTTACGGGGTTGATTTATTAAAACATTAGATGCGTTACGCTGCGCTAACGCATCCTACGATTTTGGTGCTGGGGTTTCTCTCCAATTGGCTGGGTAAATACCCTGCGCTACAAAGCGATGAAAACTAGAGTATGGCCATTCATTAGGTGTAGAACAAAATCCATGCTTTACCGGATTGTAATGAATGTAATCACAATGATGGATAAAATCTGCCTCATTACGAATCCAATGTTCCCAGAATCTTCGCTGCCAAAGATTGCTTTCTCTTCGCTTTTCTCGTGATTCATTAATGCTGATATCAATTTCTAAATCGCGGGTTTTATTTTTAGTGACGTAGGTTTTAATCAATCGCCAGCGTTTAGCATAGTTATTATCTCCTGGCGGTAATGTCCAAATGCAATGAATGTGATCGGGCAAGAGTACCAGCGCATCAATTGTAAATGGATATTTTTGGCGAACTTCGATAATTGCTTGTCGCAATAACGCCCGAGCATTGGCATAACATAGCCAAGGATAACGCTCGTGAGTCACTTGAGTAAAGAAATAAGTACCACCTGCGAGCGCAATTCGCCGATAGTTAGTCATAGCAATTTAAAATTAAAAAAATTCAACATTTAATGTGTAGGATGCGTTAGCGCAGCGTAACGCATCACAGAGGATTGAAGGTTAATGCTTTAACTATTACGCATACGCCGCTTGCGCTCTGATTTCTTCTTAAACCCAACGGCTTGCGCTTGCTCGCTATCTCCTCCGTATTGCCCAAGTACGGCTTCTTTCATGGCTAACACTGCATTGTGAAATTCCCATTCCGCCAATCGAGCCGCATCAGCAGCAGCCTGGTATAAAGTTGATTGCTCATTTTTGGCTTGTTGCTGTGCCAACATATTTTGATAAGCTTGCTGTAAATGTGCAGCCGAAGCATCAGTACGCTTTGTAGTATAAGTGCTGATGGTTTGCAAACCGTGAAATGAGGTTATATCTTGATTAATCGCTTGTAGTGATAAACGGCGTTTTTGGTCTGGGTCAGCCATAAGTATATATAAGCAAAATCATATATTTAATGTGCCCATTACAACAAAAAATATAACAAAGCGATGCATTGCCATTATCATGCCCTACATTAACGATCCAAGGTGATGCATTGGCATTGTCATGCCCTACATTAACGATCCAAGGTGATGCATTGGCATTGTCATGCTCTACATTAACGATCCAAGGTGATGCATTGGCATTGTCATGCTCTACATTAACTATCCAAGGTGATGCATTGGCATTGTCATGCTCTACATTAACGATCCAAGGTGATGCGATCGCACTTGCACCTCATACTAATAAATTACCAATTGTGATTGTTACAACAAAAACCCTGTTTTTGTCTCGCGCCATAAGGTAGATGAAACCGCAGTGCGATCGCAGTTAAAACATAAAGGCTGTTACCAAAGTTATTTTTACAAATTAATCAATAAGTTGCGATCGCCTTCATTTGGGCGAGTGCGTTCTATTAAATCTGCACACCGAAACCGTAATTAATGTTTTCGCAATCAGCAACTTCTCAAACTTCATTCAATAGCTAATTTCCAGTTTTAAATCTAATCTATCAGGAGGCTTTGTTTATGACAGCCACAACCCCCAGCCGCCCAACTAACACCAATGCTAATACACCTGCTCCTTACACAGGATTTGAGCGCTTATTTATTGGTGGACGCTGGGTTACAGGTCGCTCTGAGCATAAATTAACAGTAATTAACCCCTACAATCAACAGCCAATTCTAGAAATTCCAGCAGCAGATCAGCGTGACTTAGATGATGCTTATCAACAAGCCCAACAAGCGCAAATAGCTTGGGCGGAAGTATTACCAAGCGAGCGATCGCAAATTATGCGTCGGGCGGTGGAAATTATGGATACCCGCCGCGAAGAAATTATTTCTTGGTCAGTTCGAGAAGCAGGTAGCCCGCGCAAAAAAGCTTTTTTAGAATGGAAAGCGGCGCGTGATGTCATGGAACAATCTGTTTCTGCTCCTTATGGTGCAGAAGGGCGAATTTTGCCATCAGATATCCCCGGTAAAGAAAGCCGAGTTTATCGTTGTCCTGTGGGAGTTGTAGCTGTGGTGAGTCCTTGGGATTTTGCCCTTAATCTTGCCAATCGCTCAGTTGCTCCCGCTTTAGCATTAGGAAACGCCGTTGTCCTCAAACCACCTTCCAATACTCCCATTTCTGGCGGCTTAATCTTTGCCAAAATTTTTGAAGAAGCTGGACTTCCGCCTGGAGTACTCAGCGTTGTAGCTGGGCCTGCTCGTGAAATTGGCGATGAATTTGTCAGTCATCCCATCCCCCGTGTAGTTACCTTCACAGGCTCCACAAAAGCAGGTAGACACATCGGTGATCTGGCAATGAATAGCCCGATTATGAAACGCGCTTCCTTAGAACTGGGCGGTAACAGTCCTTTAGTAGTTTTAGACGATGCTGATTTGGAATTAGCTGTTAACGCTGCGGTGTTTGGCAAATTCTTAAACTCCGGGCAAATTTGCATGAGCATTAATCGGCTAATTGTCGATCAGCACCTACATGATGAATTTGTTAATCGCTTTGTTGATCGCGTCCGTAATCTTAAGGTAGGCGACCCCAACGATCCCGATACCGATATCGGCCCCATTATCGATCAAGCGCAGTTAGATTCACACCTCAAGCATATTCAGCAAGCCCATCAAGAAGGCGCAAAGCAATTACTCGGTGGACAACCAGATGGCTTAATGTTACCCCCGCATGTATTTGTTGATGTCAATAATCAAATGTCGGTTGCCCGCGAAGAGTTATTTGGCCCTATCGCTCCTATCATTAAAGTTAGTGATGAAGCAGAAGCTTTAAAAGTTGCTAACGATACCGAATATGGTTTATCCAGTGCAGTATTTACACGTGATGAAGGACGAGGACAACGCTTTGCCCTCAAAATGCAAGCAGGAATGACTCATATCAACGACCAAACCGTCAACGACCTACCAAACGCACCCTTTGGCGGCGAAAAGAACAGTGGTATCGGACGCTTTGGTGGCAATTGGGCGATCGCAGAATTTACCACCGATCACTGGGTGACTGTGCAGCATAGCCCGCGGAGTTATGTGTTGTAGGGTGGGGATTGGGGATTGGGGACTGGGGACTGGGGACTGGGGACTGGGGATTGGGGACTGGGGACTGGGGATTGGGGAAAAACTATTACTCATTACTCATTACTCATTACTCATTACTCATTACTCATTACTCATTACTCATTACCAATGCCCCATGCCCCATGCCCCATGCCCAATAACAAATAGGAGATAATATGAAAAAACGAAAACTTGGTCAACAAGGATTGGAAGTTTCCCAACTGGGATTAGGTTGTATGGGAATGTCGGAGTTTTATAGTGGGCGAGATGAGCAAGAAGCGATCGCTACTATTCACCGCGCTTTAGAATTGGGGCTGAATTTCTTAGATACTGCAGATATGTATGGCCCGTTTACTAATGAAAAGTTAGTGGGCAGAGCGATTAAAGACCGTCGAGATAGTGTAATCTTAGCAACTAAGTTTGGTAATGTTCGCACAGAAGATGGCGGCTGGAAAGGTGTCTGTGGTACACCAGAATACGTGCATGAAGCTTGTAATGCTTCGCTGCAACGCTTGGGAGTTGATGTCATCGACCTTTATTATCAACATCGGGTAGATCCCAATGTTCCCATTGAAGATACTGTAGGCGCGATGGCGGAGTTAGTACAGCAAGGCAAAGTCCGCTATTTAGGACTTTCGGAAGCTGCGTCTAGCACAATTCGTCGGGCAAATGCAGTGCATCCAATTAGCGCCTTGCAAACAGAATATTCTCTGTGGAGTCGCGATCCCGAAGATGAGATTTTGCCTACAGTGAGGGAATTAGGAATTGGCTTTGTTCCCTACAGTCCATTAGGGCGTGGATTTTTATCAGGTGCGATCGCAAGTCCAGATGATCTCGCAGCTGATGACTATCGCCGCAATGCTCCCCGCTTCCAAGGTGAGAATTTCCACAAAAACCTGGAATTAGTAGAGAAAGTAAAAGCGATCGCCAACGCTAAAGGCGCAACTCCTAGCCAGCTTGCTTTAGCTTGGCTGTTAGCGCAAGGTGAAGATATCGTCCCTATTCCTGGCACAAAACGCCGTACTTATCTCGAAGAAAATATTGCTGCTACCGAAATTAACTTAACTCAGGAAGATTTAAGCCAAATTGAAGCCGTTGCACCCAAAGGAACAGCAGCAGGCGATCGCTATGCTGACATGAGTACAGTTAACCGCTAATAGCAATTGTCTACACTCGTCTATGTAATGGGAAAAAGGGGAAAGGTGAAAGGTGAAAGGGAAGGGGAAAATACAAAACCTTTCCCCCTTACCCCTTACCCTTTTCCCTACTTCTTGCAGTCTATGTAATGGGAAAAAGGGGAAAGGTGAAAGGCGAAGGGAAAATACAAAAACCTTTCCCCCTTACCCCTTACCCTTTCCCCCTTGCCTATTGTTAAACCTGACTTTCTACAGGCTGCTGAACAGGAGTGATTGCAGCCAACCTTCTACCGTAGCTGATAGCAATCAAAGCTGTAACATTCATAAACAAACTGTAAATCGCTGCTGGTACTGCCATATCAGGGTTATTGAGTAACCCAGCAGTAATTGCGATCGCTAACGTGCCATTTTGGATGCCAACTTCAATGGCAATGCAGATTTGCTGCGGCGGATTGAGGTTAAATAGCTTACCAACGTAAAACCCTGCCAACGTTGAAATCACATTTAACAGCGCTACACCAACTCCTACTTGCACAATAAAGCTAGGTAGACGATTCCATTCACGAATAATCAGCAGCAGAATAATTAACGCTAAGAAAGAAACTGCTAGACGGTTAGTCACTTTTTCTAGACGACGAGCAACTTCTGGAAATAGCTGCCGTATACCCATTCCCAACCCTATAGGTAGCAGCGTCATCAGAAAAATTTGTAATATAGTAGCACCAATGGGTAAAGCGATCGCAGCGGTCTGTCCCATAAAGTGCTGGTATGCCAGATTTCCTACTACTGGAATTGTAAATACTGTAATTACACTGCTAAAAGCTGTAAGAGTGACTGAAAGGGCAACATCACCTTTAGCCAAGAATGTGATGACATTTGAGGATACCCCACCTGGACATAATGCCACAATCATTAACCCCATAGCGATCGCAGGTTGCATGGGTACAACTTTAGTAATGATGAAGGCAATAATTGGTAAAAAAACTAACTGACTAATCAAGCCAATGGCGACAGCTTTCGGATACTTCTTTATGCGTTGGAAATCTTCTGGAATCAGAGATAAACCCATTCCTAGCATAATGATAGCCAGGGCAACAGGTAAAACAACGGCCGTCAAAAAGCTGGCTTCCATAATCAATTTTGTAGTTATTTGACAAAATTGATGATATCAGAATGTTTACCTAGCAATTACACACTAATAATAGGTTATTTGAATACTGATGAAAGTAAGCTACGCGTAGCTTATTTTTAATTAGACTCAGCACTCTTACCATTCAGCATCTTTAGCACGTTCTGAATAATTTCGGATTGCTGTTGAGCATCTTCTGATTGTTGTTCTAATCTTTGTGCTGCTAAAGATAAATTGCGATCGCGCATTCTAGAAGCCATACGATCTGCCAAAGTAGCTTTCTCTTGCAATGCCCTAGTTGCAATCCATAAAGCATCTTCCAATTTATCAGATTGCTTTGCTAGCAGAGTTTTAGCACTAAAAGCATGGCCTACATGACACCGAAACCGTAACAGCTTCCCGTCCTCGATTTCCCATAAACTCCCACCACAATCAGGACAGACAAAGGGTGATGGTTTCCCTGGTATAGCGTCATTTTCTAATTCTTCTATATCAAAATTTGCCATCTCCGATTCCAATTCCATCTCCCTAGTTACGGGTTTTTCTGGTTCTACTTCCTTGGGAGTGTTAGCTAGTTTGGCTAAGGTGGATGGGATTTCCGATAGTGGCAAAATATAGTCAATGCCATCGACATTGGCGATCGCATTGCTGGGCATTGGCGCATACAATGCATCATCAGGGTGCTGCACAATAGCTACACCATTCCGCATTTTTACCGCCATCAATCCTGCTGTACCATCATCAAGTAAACCCGTTAGTAACACCGCCACGAGCCGCTGTCCATAAGCCCGTGCTGCGGTGCGAAATAATGGATCGATAGCTGGACGCGAACCATTTTCTTTTGGCCCCTGCCACAATTGCAAATATCCTGGTTTCACTAACAAATGGCGATCGGATGGCGCAACATAGATATGTCCTTTCTCAATTGCTTGCCCATCTTGTGCCAGAAAAACTGGTAATCTACTACCACGATTGAGGATATCTGGCAGAACATTAGGGCTATGACTAGGTAAATGCAGCACTATAATGACAGATGCATTCAGATTCGGCGGCAAATATTTAACTAACTCAGTAAGTGCCTCAACTCCCCCAGCCGAAGTACCTACGACAATGATATCCCGTACAATAGTCTGCTTTTCGCTATCAGCCATTAATATCCTTACTATTGCCAGCAGCAACTTCAGTTTTTATGCATTTTTTTAATTTTGGGCTTGGTTAACCTAGTAGTTAGGCTAAGGAATTTTTACACAAAAGATTTATATCTTTAGGTCGATTCTCGTCTCTAGCTTAGACAGAATTTATCAACTAATAGCTATTTTTTCAGACTCACTAAGTAGCTGGTGGGAATTAAATATAAGATGGACGTAGGTTGGGTTGAGGAACGTAGACGCGCAGCGGCTTCCCGTAGGGTAACCCAACACCCGCATGGGTTACGCTATCGCTAACCCATCCTACAAATAATTATGCCTCCCTACTTAATCGATGCGAATATTCATAATGCCTCAGCATTAATTATTTCTCCCCCTGCTTCCTGCACCCTGCTCCCTTGCTTTTCCCAGTCTTCCTCATCCCCCCTACTCTGATAATTATTTTGCTGGCTGATCAAAACCTGAATACATTAACATCACTATTCCATTAGCTGTATATCTACCTGGAATCTTGGATCTCACCAAGGTTTTGGTAGTATTACCCCGTGTTTCTTCAACCCATATTTGATAGCTATCTCCATCAAAAGATGCTTCAGCAATGCCAACAAAACTGGCAGAAGCATTAACAACGCGGAATAGTGGATCTTTTGGATCTTGTTTACCAGCAGCGTAAATCAACCCACCTAAAAGTTCGGTTGCACCGCCTTTGATAGTTGCAATTTTAGTTTTACCTTGCTCGGTTTTAAATCCTAAAATCCAAAGTTTAGCGCCACTATTGACTATATTAGTTTCGGAACGTCCTTCAGGATTCAACTGGCGTGCCCAAATGTGTTGAGCAGAATTGTTGAATCTCAGTTTATCCATGACAGCATCATCAATGAAAAGGTCGCCAGAGCCTTTACTTTCTAGATTCAGGTGAGTAATACTACGATAAACAACCGTCCGATTAGCAACTGTCTTCCATTTCAACTTTGAGCCAAATCCCACAAAGAAGTTTTCAATAATTAAGATGGGTTGAGTGCCGTTTTCTGTAACTATCTCTCCATTGCCTTCAATCCAACCCTCAGTTCCTATAAATCTTTGCACTTTCCCTCTAAGTCGAACAGTACCATTGATTGTAAAAGTTCCAGTTTGGGGAACTAATACTGTAGTTGCACCAGAATCTATAGCAGCTTGAAAAGCATCTGTATCATCTTTTTGATCATTAGGTTTTGCGCCAAACTTCTCTACACTTACCCAAGTTTTGGGGTTATTCCACGCTAGTTTAGGAAATTGCTTAATTGGTAGTCTTAAAGATTTTGATGGTGAAGGAAATTCAGCCAGGATCGGGTGAGAAGTAAACTCGTCGATGACACTTTTTTTAATAGTTTTGTTGGCATTTTTGGCATTACTGGCAAGAATATCTTTGTAGCCAGAGGATACTACATTTCTGGCATAGATAAACCCAGCAGAAGTAATTGCAGAGATTGTTTTGGCTTTACCACGACCGATTAGCTTGGCATTTACTAGTGTTAATGTACTTCCTGGATCGTTACCTTCATTCGGATTTTTACCGTTAATAATTGCTGGGACTGCATTAAAACTAGTGAACCCTTCAAGGCTCATTGCTTGACCGCCATTGAATATACCAGCGCTTCTTTGATTGCGAACTGTAATATTCTGCAAGGTAATACCGTTAATACCGTTATTTGTACGTATTCCAGTATCAAATCCCACAATTTCTACATCTTCAACTAGCAAGGGGCCAACTTCACCATGAGTCAGTGCTAAACCTGTTGTTCCTTGACCATCACCAGAGATGATTTTAACGCTACGTACTGCTCCTTGATTATTGGCAGCAAAATTTAATCCTTCTACACCTGGATTATTTTTCCCTGTATTAATAGTCAGGTTTCTTACCGAATTACCAAAGCGTTGAGCTACCAAACTGGCTTTGAAATTTTCAGACTTGGGGTTTAAGTCTGGGTCAAAACCTGTAGAAATAACTGGTCGAGGCTGTTTAGGGTTTTGAAATTTAGTAGCAGCATCTTGGAGTTGAATAATTACTCCTTCTTTGCTTTGTCCTTGTAGCACAATTCGCTTGTAATCAGAGCGAAAACGCTCACCTGTAGGCCAATGTAAGGAATCGGAGATGTTATATACGCCATTGGGTAAATAGATAGTTTTCCCCCCACTAGGAAACTTACTCAATGCTTTTTGGATAGCCTCTGTATCATCTTGGCTATCATTAGGTATCGCTCCATATTCAGGAGAAGTAACATTGATGACACCAGCATTTTCTGGATAGATAATATTCTCTTTTGGTTTGGCGATCGCAGCACCAAAGGCAGCAATCTGATTATCACTATTTTTGCTATAGTCAACGCAAGTAGTAGTGAAGAAAGCAATTAAGAATAACAAAGGAAGTAGTTTTAAGACTAATGACCGAGGACGCATCATAAACGTATATTCCCTTGGCTAATTTACAGAAAGTCGGCAGGAAAGCACACTAATTACAGAGTGGAATCAACTGCACCCACCGACTTAGGGTATTCATGGAGCATAAGTATTTTTTCTTATGCCATCAACTCGCGAAATCCACTCCTTTTATAGGTAAGATGAGCTTCAGTACTTCTTACTGTTACATCTGCCAAACACACTTAGCCGTAAAAATTCGGATAGAATACTACGCTAGCTTGGCCAAATATTAGCAAATCTAGGTTTCAAAGGTTACAGATGGTAAGCAAAGAGCAGATTTTGCAATGGTTGCAGGCATTTGCCAGGGAAATAGAGCAAAATAAAGCATATTTAACCGAACTAGATGCAGCGATTGGTGATGCTGACCACGGTATTAATATGGATCGCGGTTTTAAAAAGGTAGTTAGTCAATTACCAACGGTTGCTGATAAAGATATTGGTAGCATTTTAAAAGCAGTCAGCATGACTTTAATTTCTAGTGTTGGGGGTGCAAGTGGCCCGCTTTATGGAACCTGGTTTTTACGTGCTAGTACGGATGTAGGTCAAAAGCAAGAACTGAATGAACAAGATTTGTTGGTATTACTTCAGGCTGGTTTAAATGGCGTACTTCAGCGTGGTAAAGCTCAACTGGGAGACAAGACAATGGTGGATATTTTATCTCCCGCAGTGACGGCTTTTGCACAAGCTGTAGGTGAAGGTGGCGACACTGTAACAGCATTGCAGCAAGCAGTAGCAGCCGCAGAACAAGGTTTACAGGCTACAACACCGATGTTAGCGAAAAAGGGACGAGCTAGCTATTTGGGAGAACGAAGTATTGGACATCAAGATCCAGGAGCTACTTCTGCTTATTTAATGTTGAAATGTTTGTTAACAGTGATGCAAAGTTGACGAACAGGTATAAGTAATTCTGATTTGGGATGTCAATAGTCAAAAGTCCAGGGTCAAAGGCTAGTTTGGACTGTTGACTTTGGACAACTTGACAACCTGAGTGCGAAATATAAAATTTCAATGCGTAATAGCTTATTTATTAATGTGAAACTTCTTAATTAAATATGCAGATAGTAATAATAATTTAAATTAAGTATTATTACATATCTTTTATAGTAGCTGTAACAGAAAAAGCAGCATATACTGAGAATCTGAAAATTTTAAATTACCTATTTGTCGATATATTTCCTTATCTTTGACAATATTTCGTGCTTTAAAAGGCTAATTTTTTACATACTACTTTTTCTACTATTTGCTATTTCAGGAAAATTTAATGATGAGAATGCCCATAATTTTTGTTGTAATCAGATTCAAATCTATATTTGCTAGGTTCATGAGTCCGCTAGCAACTTTAGCAATGATTTTTGGGCTATTTTCTCCACTTGTCAAAGCCCAATCAATCACTCCAGCTAATGATGGAACTGGAAGTGTAATTACTACCGAAGGCAACAAGATTGATATTAGCGGTGGTAGTTTGAGTAGCGATCGCACTAATCTATTTCACAGTTTCTCTCAATTTGGGCTAGATGCAAATCAAACAGCTAACTTTCTTTCGCAACCATCAATTCAAAATATTTTAGGGCGTGTCACAGGTAACAATGCTTCATTAATTAACGGATTAATTCAAGTTACAGGTGGCAATTCTAATTTATATTTAATGAACCCTGCGGGGATTATATTTGGTTCTGGTGCGAGTTTAAATGTCCCGGCTGCGTTTACAGCCACAACTGCCAATGGGATTGGGTTTGGTAATAACCAATGGTTTAATGCGATTGGTGCCAATAATTACGCTAATTTAATTGGTAATCCTACAGGATTTGCCTTTACCACCAGCCTGGGAGGAAGTATCTTCAACGCTGGGAATTTGGCTGTGGGTGAAGCACAAAGCTTAATGTTACTGGGTGGAATGGTGCTAAATACAGGCACCCTTACCGCACCTGATGGTAACGTCACAATTATGGCAGTCCCCACCGAGAAAGTTGTGCGGGTAACTCCCAGCAATAGTTTGTTGAGTTTGGATTTACCTGTAGAGACAAAAACCCAAATTAACCCACAACCATTTTCACCGCGATCGCTACCATCACTATTAACTGGGGGAAACGTTAAAAAAGTTACGGGTGTGACTGTAGAAAATGGTGTAGTAAAGCTAATTAGTACCAATACAGCAATTCCTACAGATGTTGGTACAACTGTTGTTAGCGGAAAAATATCTGTTAGTAATTCCCAAGAGTCTAATAATATACCGCAGATTAATATTTTAGGCGATCGCGTTGCCCTATTGAATGCCAATCTCAATGCTTCTGGTAGTAATGGTGGTACCGTCTTAATCGGTGGAGATTACCAAGGTAAAGGAACTGTTCCCAATGCAACCCATACATTTGTTAGTAGCGATAGTGCGATCGCGGCTGATGCTTGGGGTAATGGTAACGGCGGTAAAGTAATTGTCTGGGCAGATGATACTACTCGCTTCTTTGGCAATATTACAGCGAGAGGAGGTGCGATCGCAGGTAATGGCGGCTTAGTCGAAACCTCAGGAAAACTTTCCCTGAATGTTACTGGTAGCAAAGTCGATGCTAGTGCTGCTAAAGGACAACCAGGTACTTGGTTACTAGATCCAACCGATATCAATATCGTTACTGGTGGTAGTGGAACACCATCAGGGGGACTGTTTGATCCAGCCAATAACAGTGATATCGATCCGTTAACTATTGCAACTGTCTTAGATAATGGCACAGATGTCACCATCACAACTTCCAGTGGTACAGGAGGTAATGGTGATATTACGCTAACGGACAGTATTAACCAGACTGGTGATGGAACTGCATCTCTAACCCTTACGGGTAGGCAATTTTTCAATCCCGATGAAGCAACTATTAATTTATCTAGTACGGGTAACTTAACGTTTAATCTCAATCAGGTGAACCCACTGAGCGATGCATCTACTGATTCAATTCAAAATGCAATTGACTCAATTGGTACAGTAGCAGGAAATAGCATCATTAACTTAGGTGCAGGCACTTACACAGGTAACACAGTCATCATTATTGAAAAAACGTTGACAATAAATGGTGCTGGGGCAAGTAATACCATACTTAATGGTCTTAATACTAACCAATTATTTGGCATTGCCAGTGAGGGGACAGTCACCATCAATAACTTGGCAATTATTAACGGTAGAGGTTTTGGTAGTGATGGCGGTGGTATTGCTTATTTCGGTGGTAATCCTTATTTCTCTGTTGGTACGCTGAATGTGAACAATGTTACCTTTACTGGTAATTCGACAGCATTTGATGTAGAAGCTGGTGGCAATGGCGGCGCTATATACAGCGAATATGGCACACTGAATGTCAACAACAGCACCTTCAATAGCAATTTGGCAACCGACGGCAATGGTGGCGGCATTTACAGCTCTTATAGCACACTGAATGTCAATAACAGTACTTTTAGCGGTAATTTAGCTAGTGACGGCGGCGGTGGAGGTATTTACAACATCAGTGACAATCAAAGCGGGTTGGATGTCAATAACAGCACCTTCATCGGTAATTCAGCAATCGATGGTGGAGGTATTTACAACGATGGTTTCAATGGAGGCAGGTTGGATTTCAACAACAGCAACTTCATTGGCAATTCAGCGACTAACGGCAATGGTGGTGGCATTTACAACTACGATACTACAGGAAATGTCAATAATAGTACCTTCAGCGGTAATTTAGCTAGTAACGGCCGCGGTGGCGGCATTTACAACGAGGGTGTCTTTATAAATGTGCTAGCTGTCAACAACAGCACCTTCAATGCTAATTCAGCAATCAATGGTGGTGGTATTTACAACAATGATGGTGTCTCGTTATATGTCAACAACAGCACCTTTGGTAGCAATTCTGCGATTAACGGCAATGGTGGCGGCATTTACAACTCCCTTGACACACTAAATGTCAATAACAGTACCCTCAGCGGTAATTCGGCAACCGACGGTGGTGGTATCTTGATCGAATCTCGTTCGCCAACAGCCCTGAAGAACACTATTGTTGCAGGTAACACTAGTTCCCAAAATCCTGATGTTTCTGGGGTTCTGCTTGGGAGTAGTAGCAACAACCTCATTGGTGACGGTACTGGTACAACAGGTATCAGCAACGGCGTAAACGGTAATCAGGTGGGTACAGCCGTTACACCAATTAATCCTCTACTCTCTGTTTTGGGCAACTATGGAGGTTCTACGCAGACATTCGCCCTGCTACCAGGTAGTCCTGCTATCAATGCGGGAATTGCTGATACTAACATCACCACCGATCAACGTGGTATTAGCCGACCTCAAGACACAACACCAGATATTGGTGCATTTGAATTGGTCGGTTATACTCTCAGCGCTACTGCTGGATCTGGAAAAAGTGCGATCGCAAACAATCCCTTTTCAACCCCTTTGCAGGCAACAGTTACAGAAAATGGTTTTAATCAACCAATTCCAGGAATAACAGTTAATTTTACAGCCCCTACAACTGGTGCATCTGCCAACTTTACTGGAAATACAATTCTCATTACCGATAGTGCTGGTAATGTCAGCATTCCAGTCACAGCCAACACCGTTGCAGGTAGCTATGCAGTTACAGCCAGTAGTGGCGTACTTACACCCGTCAGTTTCAGTTTGACCAATAATCCTGATGTTGCCTTCTCCATAATCGCCACAGGTGGGACACCGCAAACTACTATCGTCAATACTGCATTTACTAATCCGCTACAAGCAAAAGTCCAAGACCAATACGGTAATGCGATCGCAAACGCCACTGTCACTTTCAACGCACCCACAACAGGCGCAACAGCTAGTTTCACTGGAAATACAACTCTGACAACTGATAGTGCTGGGAATGTAAGTATTCCAGTCACCGCTAACACTGTTGCAGGTGGCTACGCAGTGACAGCCAATAGCGGCGCACTCACACCTGCAAGTTTCAGTTTGATTAATAATCCTGATGTTGCCTTCTCCATTATCGCCACAGGTGGGACACCACAGAGTACTATCGTCAACACTGCATTTACGAACCCGCTACAAGCAAGAGTTCAAGACCAATATGGTAATGCGATCGCCAACGCTACAGTCACCTTCAACGCACCGACATCTGGTGCAACTGCTAGTTTCACTGGAAATACAAACCTGACGACTGATAGCGCTGGAAATGTCAGCATTCCAGTTACAGCCAATACTGTTGCAGGTAGCTATGCAGTGACAGCCAGTAGTGGCGCACTCACACCTGCAAACTTTAGTTTGACCAATAACCCAGATATTGCAGCGGCGATTATCGCTACAGGAGGGACACCGCAAACTACTATCGTTAATACTGCATTTACTAATTCGCTACAAGCAAGAGTTCAAGACCAATACGGCAATGCGATCGCCAACGCTACTGTAACCTTCAACGCACCGACATCAGGTGCAACTGCTGGTTTCACAGGAAATACAACCCTAACCACTGATAGCGCTGGGAATGTCAGCATTCCAGTCACAGCCAACACCGTTGCAGGTAGCTACAACATCACGGCAAATAGTGGCGCACTTACACCCGCTAACTTTAGTTTGATTAATAATCCTGATGTTGCCTTCTCCATTATCGCTACAGGTGGCACACCACAAACTACTATCGTTAATACTGCATTTACTAATTCGCTACAAGCAAGAGTTCAAGACCAATATGGGAATGCGATCGCTAACGCCAATGTCACCTTCAACGCACCTACAACTGGCGCAACTGCTAATTTCACAGGTAATACCAGCCTGACGACTGATAGCAGTGGTAATGTGAGTATCCCAGTCACAGCCAATACAGTTGAAGGTAATTACACAGTTACAGCTAACAGTGGCGCACTTACACCTGCCAACTTCAGTTTGACTAATAATGCTGCTTCTGAAGTTCCAACTACACCAACAGTTCCAATTGATACGCCCAATCCAGAAGTTCTGAAGAAACCGCCCTCTACACAAATACCAGTAACTATCAATTCCACGCCAGAGGTTGTACTTGATACGGCTGTAGCAAATATTGAGCAAGAATACACTACTGAGTATAAAGAATACTTGGGAGAAGAAGCTAAACCTAATCTTGAAGCCCCCAACACAGCCCGTAATATTCTGCAACAAATTAGTGATGCCACAGGTATTCAACCTGCACTAATTTATGTCAATTTCATCCCTACCAGCGTTTCACCTGCGATTACACTCAAGCAGAACAAAGCAAAAATTCAACCATCCCCAAATGATCGCTTGGAATTGCTAATAGTGACTGCCCAAGGTTTACCAATTCGTAAGGTATTACCTGTGACGCGATCGCAAGTTATAGGTACAGCCCAAACTTTTATTAAGGATATTACCAAGAGTTCACGCAATAACAGCTATAAAGATCCAGCTAAAAAATTGTATGAATGGCTGATTACACCCTTAGAACCTGAACTGCAAGCACGCAAGGTTAATAATATTGCATTCATCATGGATGCAGGATTGCGATCGCTTCCTGTTGCGGCTCTTTATGATGGACAAAAGTATTTGGTAGAAAGCTATAGCGTCGGTTTAATGCCCAGTCTCAGCCTGACTGATACCAAATTTGTGGACATCAAAAAGGCTGAGGTTTTGGGTATGGGTGCATCGGAATTCCGCAACCAAAATCCTTTACCAGCAGTTCCCACAGAATTGGTAACTATTACTTCCCGGTTATGGCAAGGTAGTTTCTTTTTAAACGAAAGCTTTACGCTGACAAATCTGCAAAAGCAACGTCAGCAAAAACCCTTCGGCATTATTCACCTAGCTACTCACGCAGAATTTGAGCCAGGCGATCGCGGTAATTCTTACATTCAGATGTGGGATAGCCAATTAAAAATGGATCAGCTGCGAAAACTTGGCTGGAACAATCCCCCAGTGCAGTTAGTGGTTTTAAGTTCCTGTCGTACTGCGATCGGAGATAAAGAGGCCGAGTTAGGCTTTGCGGGTTTTGCTGTACAAGCTGGTGTGAGAACAGCACTAGCGAGTTTGTGGTACGTGTCCGATGAAGGGACTTTGGGATTAATGAGTGAATTCTACGAACAATTAAAAAAAGCCCCCATCAAAGCCGAAGCACTCCGCCAAGCGCAAATCGCCATGATTAAAGGTCAAGTCCGCTTGCAAGACGGGAAACTCAAAACTTCTAATGTGAGTGTGACTCTACCACCCATTCTTGTCGAACTCGGTAACCAAGAATTACGGCATCCATATTACTGGTCAGCTTTTACACTCATTGGTAACCCTTGGTAAAGGCTGAAGGCTGAAGTGTGAAATGTGACTCACTAACTAAAACACATCTAAATTTAATCACCCATCATAAAGCTTCTAGCAATTTTATAAGCAGTAATTTATACTTCATCCTTTAAGATTCATACTTATTTATTTTTATGTATTTTATATTTCATCGGTTTTGGTTGTCGGTCTTCTTGGCTAGCTTGGCATTATTTACGAGTTCATTTGCGATCGCCCAAACAGCCCCAATGCAAGTACCGCCTCAACCGAACCCGAATATTGATCGCTTTCCCCAATCTCCGCCTACGCCTCAACCTTTACCAACAAATGAACAGCAGCCGACTCTACCTAACCCGCCACCCCCAACACCCACACCAGCAGATTCGGCTGTCAATATTTCGGTTCGCAAAATAGAAGTTATCGGTAGCACCGTTTTCAGCCCCGAAGAAATTGCTACCATTACTAAACCCCTAGAAGACCGTTCTGTAACTTTAACGGAACTTCAGGGGGCTGTAGATCAGATTTCTGAGCTTTATCTCAACCGAGGATATATTACCTCCAGGGCGATTCTCACCGAGCAGACAATAAATAACGGTGTTGTACAAATTCAGGTAATTGAAGGTGGGGTGGAAAAAATCGAAGTGCTAGGAATAGAAAAACTTAATCCTAGCTATGTTCGCAGTCGGCTACAACTGGGTACTGTTTCACCTCTTAGCAAAGATAAATTAGAAGACCAACTGCGCTTACTCAAAGTCGATCCGCTATTTAGCAACGTAGAAGCTTATTTAAAACAGGGAACTGAATTAGGGCAAAGTATTTTAACAGTACGTGTTGAAGAGGCACCTGTTTTTTATGGTTCTGTTGGTATAGATAATTACTCACCTCCTGGTGTCGGGTCTGAGCGTTTTGGTGGGTTTATTAGTAACCGCAATCTGACAGGCAATGGTGATGAAATTACCGCTTCCTACTATCGCTCAACTACAGGCGGTTCCAATGCCTTTGATTTTAGATATCGCCTGCCTGTAAATGCCATTAATGGTAGTATCCAACTGCGGGTTGCACCAAGTAACAGTAGAATTACTGACCCAGAGTTTGAAGTTTTTGGCATCAGCAGTGATACCAACTTATACGAAATTAGTTACCGCCAACCATTAATTCGCAATCCCCGTGAGGAATTTGCTTTATCTTTGGGCTTTGCTTGGCAAGATGGTCAAACATTCTTATTTAACGACACACCTACACCTTTTGGTATTGGCCCCGATGCTGAAGGAAACAGCCGCACAAGAGTATTGAAATTTGGGCAAGATTATCTCAAGCGCGATTTACAAGGGGCCTGGGCGCTGCGATCGCAATTCAATATCGGCTTAAATATCTTAGATAGTACTACCAACCCCGACCCCATTCCAGATGGGCCGTTTTTCAGTTGGCTTACCCAAGTACAGCGCGTACAGCGATTATCTAAAGACAACTTGTTAATTGCCCAATTAGACTTGCAACTTACTCCTGATAGCTTGCTACCCTCGCAACAGTTTATTATTGGCGGTGGGCAATCTCTGCGGGGCTATCGACAAAATGCTCGTTCTGGCGACAATGGCTTTCGCTTATCTGTAGAAGACCGAATTGTAGTTGACTATAACAACTCAGGGCAGCCTACCATGCAATTAGCACCATTTATCGATGTAGGTGCCGTCTGGAACAAATCAGACAATCCCAACAAACTAACTAATCAAACCTTTTTAGCAGGTTTAGGCTTAGGGTTAATTTGGGAACCCATTCCCCACTTATCCGGTCGCTTGGACTACGCACTTCCCCTAGTTGATTTAAGCGATCGCGGTAATAATGCCCAAGATCATGGATTTTATTTTAGTTTTGGATATAACTTTTAAGGGGATTGGGGATTGGGGACTGGGGATGAGGGAGAATAAAAGACAAACACCAATTACCAATTACCCATTACCAAACCCCCACCACCAAATGATTTACTTTATTGTGTTAGTTAAACTTACGTAATTCTTCCAGTACTTATGAAACGTCGTGATTTTATTAATTGGGTGGGTTTAGGTTGGCTAGCGAGTTCTTTACCTGTTGCGATCGCAGCTTGTAGTTCCGAAACAACAACGACATCTACAACCGCAACTACACCTGCAACCACATCTTCAACATCTGGGAATGGGGTAAAAGTTGGAACTGTTGCAGAATTAGATAAAACTGGTCAGTTACTTTTGAAAGAATCGCCAGTTGGGCCTGTCTTAGTAGTTGGTAAATCTCAATCTGGAAATTTAATTGCTGTTAACCCTACCTGTACTCATAAAGGTTGCACAGTCGCCTGGAAGGAAACTGCCAAAGAGTTTGTTTGCCCTTGTCATGGTTCTGACTTTGCAGCAGATGGCAAAGTAGTAGAAGGCCCTGCGGATAAACCTCTCAAAACTTACACAGCTAAAATAGAAGGCGATTCTGTTGTTGTCCAGCCAACATAAATGACTTTCAGCTAGAACAATATACTATCGCTTTTTTGGCAGGGAACAGGGAGCAGGGAGAGAATAAATTATCTCAATGTCAGTAACTTAAGATAATTTATTCTCTGGAAATCCCTAAGTATCCTTCTACCAATCTGAAAAAAGAATGCGACAGATTGTAGGGGCAAGGCACTGCCTTGCCCTATAGAATATATTGATGTGTCGCAAACATTATTTGATTTTGTATTAAGTTCATAGTCAGAACATTAGGTCTGGATTTTCTATACTGGATTGTTGCCTAGTGGTCTGTCCCATTAATTTTGCTGGGTGAACTCATTCTTCATTTCTCTTCCTTTGTGTACTTCGCGCCTTTGCGGTTCGTTCCTCAACTCCTCAGAACTTATGGGACAGACCACTAGTAGTCTGACAAGGGAACTATGCTAGGTGCATTAAATTTTCTAGTTCTCTTCTTTTCCTCTTTCTTTGAGTACTTCGTGTCTTCTCTGCGAGACGCTTCGCGAACGTGGTTCGTTTCTTCACCCAGCAAAGTTGAGTTGCCAGACTACTAGTACTCCACCACATTAATTCTGATGGGTACACGCCAGAGCGATCGTATACTAGTATAAGCTGGATAATTAAGGCATTAGTAAGTTGGATATAAAAATTTATTCATCATGGCTATCAAACATCAAGTCAACTTAACCATTGAGGATAAAGAACAACTTGAACAAATTACTAAAAAAGGAAAAATTCAGGCAAGAAAACTAAAACGGGTGCAGATACTATTAATGTCATCTGCTGGATATAAAGATGAAGAGATAGCCAACATAATAGGTGTGAGTGTAGCAACTATAGAGCGAATTCGGAAAAAATTTGTATCGTCAGGATTGGAGTCAGCCTTAAATGAAAAACCCCGTCCAGGTAAAGTAAGAAAGTTAAATGGGACAGCAGAGGCTTTTTTAGTTGCTACCGCATGTAGTAATCCACCTTCAGGGCGAGAATGTTGGACAATGGAATTACTAGCTAATAAATTAGTACAACTTGAAATTGTAGATAATATTAGCGATGAAACTGTACGTCGAACTTTAAAAAAAACGAAATCAAGCCGTGGCTAGTAGAGCAATGGTGTATTCCAACAGTCAGTCCGGAGTTCGTGTGGCGAATGGAAGATGTCTTAGATTTATATGCTCAAACAGATGATCCAAAACGTCCGAGAGTTTGTTTTGACGAGCGTCCGGTACAATTACTTGGTGATACAAAAGTTCCCATACCGGCAAAACCAGGACAAGCAAGACGCGTTGATTACGAGTATGAGCGCTTGGGCAATTGTAATTTATTCACGTTTATAGAACCAACAAAAGGTTGGCGACACATTAAAGTTACAGATAGAAGAACTGCGGTAGATTTTGCTCATTGTATGAAAGATTTGGTAGACATTCATTATCCAAAAGCTGAGTTAATTAGGATTATTATGGACAACCTAAATACTCATACGCCATCTGCTTTATACCAAGCTTTTCATCCCGAAGAAGCTAGAAGAATTTTGAAAAAACTAGAGTTTCATTATACTCCTAAACATGGTAGTTGGTTGAATATGGCAGAAATTGAATTGTCAGTTCTTTCTCGCCAATGTTTAAATCGACGCATCCCAAATCAGAAAATTTTAAAATCTGAAATCGCTGCTTGGGAGCAGACAAGAAATCAAGAAAAAGCAACTATTACCTGGCGGTTTACAAATGATGATGCTCGTGTCAAGTTGCAAAAATTATATCCAAAAACACAGGAATCTGACGAAATTAAAAATCTTCAACAGCCAATGTGTGATTGTGCGATCGCTCTGGCGTGTACCCATCAGAATTAATGTGGTGGAGTACTAGGAACCCTTGGCTATATTGTATAGATCCTGAGAAAATATAAAAGATGACCAGTGTAGAGGTTTGTAAGAATCGTGAATAATATCAACCAGCTTTTGGTGCAAGCACAAGCAGCACATGATGCAGCTGATTGGTCATTGCTGATTGAATATCTACAACAGTTGATTCTCAAACAAGAGTCTACACATCCAGAAATATTGGAAAACCAAGAGCTTTTGCTGGATTTAACCATCTCTATCTTAGAAATGGGTGATTTTCAGCAACGCTGGGAGATTGCTAAGGTTTTTCAGTATCTAGGAAAATTATCTATTCCGCGATTAGTTGAAATTTTAGAAGATGAGGACGCAGACGAGGAAGTTCGCTGGTATGCAGCAAGGATATTAGGAGAACTTCAGCATCCAGAGACGATCGCGCCTTTGGTGCAATTATTAAAAACTAGCGATAGCCAAGAACTCAAGGAAATGGCAGCAAATGCATTGGGGAAAATGGATCGCCTTGCTAGTGCTGCACTAACTGAACTCTTACTTGCGGAAGATACCAGACTTTTAGCAGTGCGATCGCTTTCCTATATCCGTAGCACAGAAACCATTACACCGCTTTTGGATGTAGTAGAAGATCCACAACCCGCAGTTAGAACCGCAGTCATTGAAGCCCTCAGCAGCTTTCATGATGAACGTATTCCGCCTGTATTGGTGAAAGCTTTAGACGATGTCGCCGCCTCAGTCAGACACGCCGCAGTCCAAGGTTTAGGTTTTCGCCCTGAATTATGCGAAACATTAGATTTGGTAACAAAACTCCAACCTAGACTTGATGATTTAAACGAAGACGTTGCTTGCACTGCTGCAATTACTCTAGCTCGTATGGGTAATGACAATGCGGCTCAATGCTTATTTGCGGCTTTAATATCACCCAATATATCCATCAAGCTGCAATTAGAAATTATTCGGGCGCTGAGTTGGTTAGGAACATCTACAAGTTTAGTATATCTTCAACAAGCATTTGATCACAGCACCTCGGAAACAGTGTGGCAGGAAATTGTCACAGTTTTAGGGCGAGTACAACAGCCAGAGTTAACGCCATTAGCCACAGAAATTTTATTGGCAATTCTGCAATCTAAGCATCCCGCCACAGAACTTGCCAACATCAAAAATGCGATCGCCCTCTCCTTAGGACAACTAGGCAATATCGAGGCGATTGAACCATTGACTCTACTACTAGCAGACGCAGAACCATCAGTCAGACTACACGCGATCGCTGCCCTCAAAAATCTTGCACCAGAAATGGGGTATGGGGCATAGGGCATGGGGCATAGGTAATTGGTAATAGGTAATTGGTAATGGGTAATTGGTAATTGGGTGTTGGTAATTTCTCCTCATCTCCCTCATCCCCAGTCCCCAATCCCCAATCCCCAGTCCCCAATCCCTTGTCTTGATATTTAGATACGACTAAAGAAAATTTAAAATCTCGTCTTGAGGAGATTTGGCGACAAATGAGGCTTCAGGGTGACTATTAATGAGAAAAAATATAAAACGACTTTCAGAAAAAGTTAAATTAAAATATTGCAGAGGAAAGCACTTGTAACAAACCGTACCAAATTGAGGTAGAAAATCCGTTAAGTTAATGAAATTAATAAATGTAATTCAGGCTACAAAAAAATGCGACTAGAGCAGTTGCAAGCCTTTTTAGCGATCGCGGAAACCGGCAGCTTTCAGCAAGCTGCTAGAAAATGTGGTGTCACTCAATCGACAATTAGCCGTCAAATACAAGCCTTAGAAGCTGATTTGGGACTAGAGTTGTTTCACCGCACGACTCACGCCAAGCTAACATTGGGCGGTGAACGTTTACTACCCCGGGTGCGAAAAATTTGTCAGGAGTGGCAAATAGCGACAGAGGAATTAACAGATTTAATTGCCGGTAAACAACCAGAGTTGTGTATTGCAGCGATTCACTCAATGTGTGGATCGTATTTACCGCCAGTGTTACAACAATTTTGTCGTGATTACCCAGAGGTGCAATTGCGGGTAACTTCTTTGGGTAGCGATCGCGCTTTAAAAGTCCTCAAAGATGGACTGGTGGATTTAGCGATCGTGATGAATAATCGTTTCTTAACCACTGGCCGCGAAATGGTGGTAGAAGTACTATATGAAGAACCCATTGAGGTATTAACTTCTGCCAAGCATCCCTTAGCCCAATATGAATATATTCCTTGGTCGGAGCTAATTCGTTACCCCCAAGTGGTTTTTAAAGATGGTTATGGGATGCAACGTTTAATACAAGATAGGTTTGAGCGTTTAGAAGCTACACTCCAAGCAGCTTTAGAGGTCAATACTTTAGATGCTTTCCGGGGAGTGGTGCGCCAAGGAGAACTGGTAGCTTTGCTACCCCATTCCGCACTCATGGAAGCGCGGCTAGATCCCACCTTGGCAGTACGTCCTTTAGCCTGTAATAGTAACAGTAATCTGTCTGATAGTCCGAGTTTGACTCGTCGGGTGGTTATGGTTACCACTGGCGATCGCTTGCAAATTCCCCCTATCAACCACTTTTGGCAACTAGTGCGACAAAACATCCCACCGCAAATTAATCAACAGCGATCGGCTTCTTAAGGCTATGATGACTCAAAAGTCATAAGTCTAGAGTCCAATAACTGTTGACTGTTGACTGTTGACTGTTGACTGTTGACCCTTGACCTTTGAGTACCATGAGCAACTTATTTAGGCAATTATTAAAAAAGGTAGGAAGTGGAAATCACACAGGAGAAAATTTAACTCGTGCTGAAGCCGCCACAGCTACCAAAATGATGTTGCTAGGTGAAGCCACACCCGCCCAAATCGGGGCGTTTTTAATTGCTCATCGAATCAAGCGTCCCACGCCAGAAGAGTTAGCGGGAATGTTAGATGCCTACAATGAACTAGGGCCAAAACTGCAACCTATTGCGGCGGAGCGACCAGTAATAGTCTTAGGCATACCCTATGATGGCAGAACCCGGACTGCGCCAATTAGCCCAATTGTTGCTTTGCTATTAGCTGCTGTTGGTCAACCAGTGGTAATGCACGGAGGCGATCGCCTCCCGACTAAGTACGGACTTCCCCTGGTAGAAATTTGGCAGGGTTTAGGGGTTGATTGGACAACCTTACCACTAGCAAAAACCCAGGAAATATTGGAGCAAACAGGAATTGGCTTTGTTTACAATCCTAAGCATTTTACATTAAACCAAAGTATTTGGGATTACCGCGACCAATTAGGCAAGCGTCCCCCCTTGGCCACAATGGAGCTAATTTGGTGTCCTTATGCTGGCGATGTTCATATGATCCCTGGCTTTGTCCATCCACCAACAGAAGCGCTATTTCAGGAAACGCTAGCTTTACAAAATGTCACAAAATATACCTTAGTGAAGGGATTAGAAGGTAGTTGTGACTTACCACGCGATCGCACTGCAATTATCGGCTTATCTTCACATACAGGAGTGCTAGAACGTTTACACCTTGCACCACGTGATTATGGATTTACTACCAAAAATGTCCCCCTTGAGACTACCGCAGAATTACTCAGCGAGATGCAAGAGGTTTTAGCTGGTAAACCCACAGAGTTGATGCAAACAGCCTTGTGGAATGGTGGATTTTACCTGTGGCGCAGTGGTATTTCTCCAGATATGCGATCGGGTATTGCCAAAGCCTCTGAATTATTCACTACTGGCGTAGTCGCGGCCAAACTCCAAGACCTGAGAAAATTAGTTAACAGTCAACAGTTAACAGTCAACAGTTAACTGTTATTAATTACTTCTCCTTGGTCTTTTTTGTCTTCTTTGTTGTCTTTGTTCCGTTTGTCTGCTCATGACTTACAGATAACACCATACCTTCACGTGCTAATAATGCTTTGGGGAATGCAGAATTGACTTCCGATTGTACGCGATCGAGAAAATCATCATCATCATCTGGGTGATAATGAGAGATAACTAAGCTGTTAACTCCTGCTTTGCTAGCTAAATCCACAGCAGTTTGCCACTGCACATTAGAAGAATCGTGGTTGTGAGTATTAGGAGTAGTGTAGGTACTGTTAGCAATGAGCAAATCAGTCCCTTGAATTAGCTGCAGAATTTTTTCTTGTTCTACTTGCTCAGGATTTTTCGACAAATCTGTGACGTAAGCGACGCTAAAATCCTGCCAATTAACTCGATAGCCAACGGAACGCTGATGTTTGTTAATTAATGCTGTGTGAATCGTCAGTTCTCCTAGCTTTACCTCGCTACCAGGATTTATATTGTGGAAATGCAATTCTGATTGCATCACCTGTAACGGGTAGGGAAAGTGTGGTTGCAGCATTTGATCGCACAGACATTGCTTAATTGAGGCGCTGTTTGAGGCGGCTGAACCGTAAAGATGAAAGCGATTTTTAGCAGCAAACGCAGGGCCAAAAAAAGGAAACCCTTGAATGCGATTGGACTGGGAATTAGTAAAAAATAGATAGGCTTCTAGTGGCTGTTCTAATTCTTGCCAAGTTTTACCCAGTAACCTTAAGCCAGTACCACCATCAAAAATTAAATGTTTTGTGCCTACACGCATTGCTACACAAGCAGTATTTCCGCCATACCGCGTAGTGTTGCTGCTGGGAGTCGCAACCAAACCTCTCACACCCCAGAATTGCACCGCAAATTCCCCAGGTGGACTTGTAAGCGGAGTAGGTTGTTTCTCAGTTAAATGGCTTTGGGAAACCGACAGTTCAGTATTTGACATTTTCTTTGCAGTTTAGGCCTTACTGAGCAGGTCATCGTAGTGCCTTACTTCCAATGGTCGGTTGTTTTCGTCTACAATGACGACCGTAGGCGAGTAATTTTGTAACTCTTCTGTGGTGAACTGCCCGTAGGCCATTATAATCAGGCGATCGCCTATAATGCCTAGACGTGCGGCAGCCCCATTTAGCTCAATAATTCCGGAATAGGCTGGAGCAGGTATGGCATAGGTAATAAAACGCTCACCATTAGCACTATTCACGACTTGTACCTGTTCATAGGGTAAAATTCCAGATTTTTGCAACAGAACGTTATCTATACTGATACTACCCACATAGTTGATATTGGCCCCTGTGAGGGTACAGTTGTGAATTTTTGCCAAAAGGAGAGTACGCTGCATTTGATTTAGGGGTGCGGTGGCAATGTTGGCGTTTTGAGTTTCTAGTCAGCACTTGCAGGCTGAAAATGGAAAAATTATGAATAATGGGTAATTACTCACTAGTCAATATCACAAAGATAGCATTTAGTCAAGAATTAAGAGTTGGAGAAACGCGATTAATTGCGTCTTGATTATTTCTCTTTTATACTCTAAGTCCCTTGTTCCTAGCTTCTAGTTCTACTGACCAGTGAAAAACTACCCATTACCTATTATCAATTATCCTTGAGCAGCTTTAATGGACTTATCTACCAAAGCTTTGACTTTATCAACATCTTGCCAACCGAGAATTTCAGTTACTTTCTTTTCCAGATTTTTATAACTGCGGAAAAATTCAGCGATTTCATCCAAGCGGTGTGATGGTACATCCTTTAAAGATTGTACTTGAGCGTAGCGCGGATCTTTGTCAGGAACGCAAAGAATTTTTTCGTCGCGATCGCCACCATCAATCATTTCTAAGAAGCCAATGGGTCGTGCCGCAATTATACAACCAGGAAAGGTAGGTTCATCAATGATCACCATCCCATCTAGAGGATCGCCGTCATCAGCTAAAGTGTTGGGGACAAAGCCGTAGTCATAAGGATATTTTACCGACGAATAAAGTACCCGGTCTAAGGCAAAAGCTTGTAAGTCTTTGTCGAATTCGTATTTATTTTTACTCCCGCCTGCAATTTCAATCAGAACGTTGATTAGACCAGGTTTTGGTTGGGGTGGTATACGGGATAAATCCACAAACAAGCTCCTCTTATAAAACAGTACATCGGGGATATAAGCAATATTGCCTCCCCGTGTAGAATTTTAGGGCCAAGATGGACTTCAATACTACTGAATTCCGGGGAAAAGGTAAAAGGGAAATGGCTTTTGCTTTTTACCTTTTTCTTTTACCGAAAAGTATTATGGTGACAAAAAGTGCGGCGATCCCTAAAGAATCGCCGCATATCCGCGCTGTATCATCAGCGCGTGAGATTATTCAGTTGTTGTAGCGGAAAGATTGTCAATGCTTCATCTCTCACCTGTTTACAGAGAGTATAAGCATTTGTTGTTGCTGAATTATCTGTTTCCGCTTTGGGTTTATTTAGTTGTGAATTTCGAGTCTGATCGTTTAATCCCCGCTTCTGGGTAGATTATAAGTCAGAGGCTGTTGATTGTTGTGTACATTTGTCGAAGAATAATGAGCAATGACAAATACAGGTAATGTCAGAGTCAGTAGAGCGATCGCGGTTCCCACAATGTCTGCCAACCTATGGGAATATGTATCGGTATTGGCAGACTGACTATTTGAATTCATACAAAAAATTTGAACTTCACCACTTCACTTTGAGCTTTACTCTCCGAAGAGAGCCTTGATCCTATTTTAACTACTTTTAGATGTAACCAGGGGATACATTTATAATCTTATCCACTTTTACAAGTGTCATAATATTCCTACGCTACAAAAGTCTTTTGATACAAAGTTCCAGATAAACATTTTGGGCTTTGATGTGGTAGCTAAGATTAAATCTCACTTGCTCTACTTGTATCATTTTTGCTACTTTTGATTTAGGATTAGAGAATCATAAATTACATTTTTGCAGTTGAGTGCAGATGCAATTTTTAATCAATTTTGGGCTTGATTGCATTAGTATAACATCTGAAAAAGCTTTGTCTAAGGTAGTTTTAGGGATATGTAGTTAATTTGTGTTACTTAAAATTTTTACCGAAAAATCACTGATTATCTATTCAATAGAGTAATATTCCACAGTGGTTATACTGAAACGGTGTCATGTTTTTAGATTAACCAATATTGTTGCTTTTTGTAACCATAAATCGACACTGAATAAATACAGCCATATCTACCTGGTTCGACAGTATTAAATTAGTTAGGATGCTAAGAATATTACCAAGATATGAGTAATTGTTACTATTAATACTTTCTGATTTTGTCAATCTATATTTAGGTAGATTAAAAGATATTTAGATACTATATATCTACATAAATTTAGCAAATTTTTCAGCACTAGATACCGCAATAATGCAGTATTTGATCGTAATTTTATAACAAAATTGAGTATGAGGAAACCGCCGCTAATCTAGGGCGGTTTGGTTAAGCAATCGGAGGGTATTTATAGCTTAAATTGCTGTTTGAAAAATAGTTGTAGCTAAGTTTGCACTTGCACAACTAACGTCTACCATAGGCAGTCATTGGTTCTTTAATAAAACGAATGTAAAGGTGTTTAAATGTGGATTTAATCACACGTGGCATCGCAAAATCGATGGGGACTAGCTTATCTGGTAATCGCCAATCTTGTATTTTGAGTAAATCAGGTTCTAAATGAGGAAAATCAATTTCTGTTAATTCTGGGCATAGTCCTAATCTTTGGGAAGCTGCGACTGTGGGTACTTGCTGCGGTGGGACATTGAGAATTTCTACCATTGCCCGATCCAGGGCAAACACATTTGATGATGCTGCTAAGATACCTAATGCACGTGGTTCTCCATTACTAGGGCCATTGCCATCATGACCGATGATCCCATCTAAAATGGTTAAGCTGGGGTTAATAGCCTTAGCAGTTTCTACTAACATTTCTGCAAAGCGGTTGGCATCTTTACCGGCTTCCATGTGCCACCAAGCTTTCATTTTGCCGGGAACGCAACCAAAGAGGTTTTTTACGCCTAAAGTTAATGTTAGTTGAGCATGGGATTTGACTTTGGGTAAGTTAATCACCACATCCGCCGCCATTGCTTCTTTTGATAGCAACAGATGATTAAAATTTTCGCTAACGGTTTCGTAACGCTGACCGTGAAAATCGACAATTGGTAGCTGAAGTTCCTCAACAATGGGTGCATAGCCATTGGCTATAGCCACACCTTTTGCACTCCCAAAAGCCGGACTATCCCCTAAAAACGGCTTACCGCCAACCTCTATTACCATCTGGGCAACTGTGTAAACCAATTCGGGGCGAGTAGTACACTCTTTACCAGGACGCGCACCTGTGAGTAAATTAGGTTTGAGCAAAACGCGATCGCCTGGCTTAACAAAAGCTGCTATCCCCCCAAAAGGTTCCAGCAGCGTTTCTAGTGACTCGCGTAAAGTCTCTCGTTCGTAAGAATTAGCACGGATTAAGCTGACAGATGGTTTTTGTGTCTGCATGGATTATTTAGACAAGTAGTAAAGATCAAGAAAGAAGAAATTCTTCTTTACATATATCTTCCTACTATCTTTTTAATCCAGGTTGTCTGATTCTGGAGTGAGGGGTATGATACCGCTCATCTGTTCGAGATTTAACACAGTGGCTAATTCCGCTTCACTCATCAGCCCTTTTTCCAAGACAATCTGCCTTAAAGATTTGCCAGTTTCCAAAGATTCTTTCGCCACAGAAGCTGCATTGAGATAACCAATGTGGGTATTTAAGGCGGTAACTAAAGCCAAACTACCTTCCGCGTATGCCAAACAACGTTCTTGGTTAGCAGTAATCCCCTTGATACAGCGTTCAGTTAAGGCAGCGATCGTATTACCCAAAATTTCGATACTATGAATCAAATCATAGGCAATTAGCGGCATCATCACATTTAATTCTAATTGTCCCGCTTGGGCTGCGAGGGCGATCGCATTGTCGTAACCCATGACTTGAAAACACACCATCGATGTCATCTCTGCCATCACCGGATTGTACTTGCCTGGCATAATTGAAGAACCAGGTTGCACTGGCGGGAGTTGAATTTCCTTGAATCCAGTTTTTGGCCCCGAATCCATCAACCGCAAATCATGGGAGATTTTGACTAAATCCTGAGCTAAATTACGTACAGCACCGGAAACATTTACAAATGGTGCCATACTCTGCATTGCAGCCATGAGATGCGGTGCAGGTTGCAAAGGCGAGTTGAGTAATTGGGCTAGTACTTCCACCACCCGCGCCCGATAATGTGGATGAGTATTCATACCTGTACCAGCCGCACTTCCACCCAAACCCAACACCATTAAATCGCTAGAGGCTGTGTAAATCCGGTTTTGATGTTCTGCAAGTATATACGCCCAAGCGCGAAAATTCTCGCCTAAGCGCACAGGTACAGCATCTTGCAAATGAGTTCTACCAGATTTGACGATATCTTGAAATTCTGTGGCTTTGGCTTCCAAGGCTGCGATCGCATTATCTAAAGCTGGGTGTAATGTATGAGTCAGTGCCAATAAGCCACCAATACGAATTGCTGTAGGGATGACATCGTTGGTAGACTGCCCATAATTTACATGATCGTTGGGACTGACACGCTTGTAGTTTCCTTTTTCATCCCCAAGAATTTCTAAAGCGCGATTCGCCAGCACTTCATTGACATTCATGTGGTGCGAAGTCCCTGCACCAGCTTGATAAACATCAACCACAAATTGATCGCGTAACTTCCCTGCAAGTATCTCATCAGTTGCTTGTACAATCGCCTGACTGATTTCTTGGGGAATGCATCCCAATTCACCATTAACAATTGCGGTAGCTTTTTTAATTAATAAGCCAGCATCTACGTAAGTAGGTAGCGGCTTCAGCCCGCTAATTGGGAAGTTTTCTATCGCCCGCAGCGTTTGGATACCGTAATAAACATTACTAGCAATTTGGCGATCGCCCATCGAATCTCGTTCTATGCGAAATTGGGAGTCTGCTTGTTGAGTCATGGTAAGTATGATTTTAGAGAATCTCAGAACACAGATCATCCCACGGTTAGGTAGAGATTTGGTGTTTGGTAATGGGTAATGGGTAATTGGTAATTGGTAATTGGTAATGGATAATGGGTAATTGCTATTCTCCTCCTTGTCCCCTTGTCCCTCCAACTCACAAGTCCTAATTTCCAATTACAATTAAACCGCTGATGGCATTGATATCAAGCGATCGCTCTCCTTCAGCGAGGGTTAAAATAAACCCATAAACTACCAATACCTCAGCAAAATCATGTCCCTGGCTAAAGAATTAGAAACTACCCCAGCAGCTATCGAGGACATCACAGAAAATGTTATCTTTCCTCCAGGTGATTTATACTCTGATGAACCTCCCTTGGAAACCGAACTACATTTAGAGCAAATCATGCTCTTACTTAAATGTCTAAAATGGTTGTGGCGCGATCGCAATGATTTTTATGCTGCTGGCAACCTGACAATTTACTATAGTTACAATAAACGCAAAGATGAAAAATTCCGAGGGCCAGATTTTTTTGTGGTTCTCGATACAGAACGCAAAACTCGTAAAAGTTGGGTGGTTTGGGAAGAAGATGGTAAATACCCGAATTTAATTTTAGAAATTCTTTCGGACTCAACAGCGAAGACAGACAGAGGATTAAAGAAAAAACTTTACCAAGATACTTTTCGGACTCCGGATTATTTTTGGTTTGATCCCTACACCTTAGAATTTGCAGGATTTCATTTACTTGATGGTAAATATCAACCCCTAGAACCCAACAATCAAGGAAATTTGTGGAGTCAACAGTTAGGCTTATATTTGGGTATTTATCAAGGGTTAGTAAGATTTTTTACCCCAGAAGGTGATTTAGTTCCGACACCAGAAGAAATCGCAGAGTTAGTAGAATCAGAACGTCAGCAAAAAGAAATTGCTCAACAAAAAGCAGAAAGATTAGCTGCTAAGTTGCGAGAGTTGAATATCGATCCAGATACAATTTAGAACTGTAGATGTCAGAATACCACTAAAATTATTAGGATTCAAATTTTAAGTTCAAGTGACAAATGACCAATAACAAATGACAAATGACCAATGACCAATGACCAATAACAAATGACAAATGACAAATGACAAATAACAAATAACACCCTTTACCAGCTATCTTTAATTGCAACGCTCTACTTAATTTAGAATTGCTGATGACCATACCCAACTGGATTACTTTTTCGCGCTTATTAGGAATACCATTTCTCCTTTATGGCTTATACAATCCTACCAACGAAGCCAAATGGATATGCCTAACAATCTTTTTAGTAGCTGCATTAACTGATTGGTTAGACGGCTATCTAGCACGGAAACTCAACCAAATTAGCGATTTAGGCAAATTTCTTGACCCTTTAGTTGATAAATTCCTAGTACTTGCGCCGTTGATGGTATTGATTGAATTAGGCAAAGTCCCCGCTTGGGGAGTGTTTCTTATCTTAGCGCGAGAACTAGCGATCGCAGGTTGGCGAGTCAATCAAACTCAAATTACTGGGGCGAATATTTGGGGTAAGCTTAAAACTGTCAGTCAAATCATTGCGATCGCACTTTTAATTGCACCCTTATCACCAGATTGGCAAACCCCAGCTATCATTGCTTTTTGGGTTTCTGTAATTCTGACATTAATCTCTGGGGCAATTTATCTGCTACCCTCTTCTGATTAAACTACTGGTACTAAAATTTGCGCTCAGCCTTCTTCTACATTTATTGATGCAACTCTACTGCGGTAGCCGATAAGCAATTTCAGCAATTTTAGATCTTACAGGTCTTTCTTTGTTGATTAATACTAGCTTCTGCCTATTTCCTGTTACCGGACGCAGATTTTCTTGTTGCATTTCCCAAGCCAAAGTAGTGTAGACAATGGTATCCAAGTCATTATACTGGGGTTGCCAACCCAATACCTGACGGATTTTATCGGCACAAGCTGTCACACAAGCTGGATCTCCAGGACGACGTTCAGCTTCAATCACAGGGAAATCTACACCAGAAATTGCCTTGACTCTTTCAATTACTTGGCGCACACTATAGCCTTGACCATAACCACAATTGAGAGTTTGGCTTTCTCCACCTGCTTCTAGATAGCGTAAAGCATCCACATGGGCAGCCGCTAGGTCTTCCACATGAATATAATCTCGAATTCCCGTCCCATCAGGAGTAGGAAAATCTGTGCCAAAAATTTTGACTTCCGGCTGACGTTTAAGTGCTGCATTACAAGCGGCTGCAATTAAGTGTGTTACATTACGTAAACTTTGCCCCAGTCGCCCACCAGGATCAGCACCCCCTACATTAAAGTAGCGTAGAGTTACATATCGCAACCGCGACGCTAAGCTGTGGTCTTGAATCAGCCATTCACTCATCAGCTTTGAGCGCCCATAGGGGTTAATTGGTAAAGTAGATGTAGATTCGGTAACTGGGTTTTCTTCTGGTTCGCCGTAAACTGCGGCTGTACTAGAAAAAATAAATTGGTTAACGTCTAGAACATTACAGCAGCGTAGCAAATTAAGAGTATTGCGTGTGTTGTTACTATAGTAGTCAAGAGGATGAGCAACTGATTCTGGTACAATTAGACTAGCAGCAAAATGCAACACTGCGCTGAATCGGTGTTTGGCAAAAACTTGGTAAAGACGGTCTGTATCTGCTAAATCACCAATAATTAATTCACCATGTAGTACCGCTTTCGGTGAACCTGTAGAACAATTATCGTACACCACCACATCATAACCAGCTTCCCCTAATTGGCGCACGACATGGGAACCAATATAACCTGCACCGCCAGTTACTAATACTTTCGTTTTCATCTACCTTTACCTAACAAAACGACCCTGACAGTTTTAAAGGCGATCGCAATATCTAACCATAAAGAATAATTTTTAATGTAATAGAGGTCGTAAGCTAGCTTTTGGGCAGCATCCTCCACTGAAGCACCGTAAGGATAAAGTACCTGGGCCCAGCCAGTAATTCCAGGTTTGACTAAATAACGTAATTCATAATATGGAATAGCTTCTTTAAGTTTGATATCAAACTCCGGTCGTTCAGGACGAGGGCCAATTAGACTCATATCTCCCCTCAACACATTAAAAATCTGTGGTAGTTCGTCAATCCGTAAAACTCGCAGCCAATACCCTACCCTGGTAATTCGCGGATCGCGTTGGCTTGCCCATTGTGCACCCCGCTTCTCAGCATCTTGATACATAGACCGAAATTTGTAAACCCTAAATGGTTTACCGTATAACCCTGTGCGTACTTGACTGTAAAAAACTGGGCCGGGACTATCCAACTTAATAGCCAGCATTGCCAATAGCATCAGGGGAAATAAAAATATCAGTAATAGGCTTGCCAGTATCAGGTCTATGACCCGCTTTACCTTCAAACTTATACCACCAGGTACTAGGTTAAAGCCAGCACTAAAAGCTAACCAGCTATCTTCTAGCACCTCTGAGGGTAATTTATACCATAGAGTTTCGCAAATATCTGGTAACCTGTATGTTGGGATACCTTGCAGCCTGAGTTGCATCAACTGCTGTACTTGGATATCAGAAAAATCCATAGGGCTGGCAACTACTACCCCAGATAAAGGCTGCTGCATCCAAGCTGACAAGTTATTCAGTCCGCCTCCGTAACTAAGATGCGATTCTGTTTTTGCTAATTCAGCGATATCTTGGTTAGCTTCGGCAAGTACTACCAAGCGCCCTAGTGGGTTATGTTCTAGGAAAATTTGGGCAAATTTCATCCCACTCTCGCCACCTCCCAGCATCAACCACTGACTTTGCTCGGCGTGCGATCGCAACCACTTAACTGCCCATATTCTTAAAATTACAGCCCAGATGGTAAATATTCCCAGGCTGACTAGCAAAATGCCTCTTCCCAGTAACGGATGCTGTCCCCAAGTTCCAGTTAGGTAAATGAGGGCAGAAGTAATCGCAGCAACTATAAAACTAGCTAGCAATATCCGCGCTGGAGCGCGCAAACCTGCTATTTGTGTGTCTGGATGATAAGTATCTGCCAGATACAGCCCTGCCAGAACCAGCAGCATGAATCCGCAAACCACTCCATCAAATCCCGCCATTGGCTGACCTAGATGTAACCAAAAGGCAACCCCTAAACAGACAACTAGGCCAAAAATATCTCCTACCAAAAGTAATACAGGCATGAAGCGTGGGATTGTAATTACTTGAATGCTTCCCCTGTAAGTGTGAAATGGTATATTGAACATAAATATTTTATACTACTCTTAATTCCGAAGTAAACGAGCTATAGGTAGTAGATTTTTGCTGCTTAAATATGCTTAACCCTGAGTATTCATCAATAGAAGTCTTGATTAGCAATTGCCAATTTTCCTCTGCAAATTTGGCAAAGCTGATTAGCTCAGTTTCCGTTTAAGAGTATTTTAAGTGCTTCAGGGAGAATAACTAGTCCCTTTAATTACAAAGAAAAATTACAAATAAATTTAACATAGAATATAGTGATTTTTATAACAATTACTTTACATAACTTGTAATTTCTTAGTAGATGTTCTCGAGATATTTTTATTGCAAGGTATATACTTGTTACACATAGTTTTTGGTTCTATGTAACTGGTGCTTTACCGATTACTTATTAGTCAAACTTTTAGGTATAAATAAATAATATTTATAGGTATGACTAATCAAAATAAAATGTTCTTATAGATACTAGTGAATTTGTTAAACATAGTATTTATAGTGAATAAAGAACAGGAAATAGTATAGAATAATCGGGACGTTTTGGGAATCAAGACATTTGAGAGAAACTTTCTGATCGAAAGATTTTGCGAATACTTCTGATCCATAGCAAGACGAGCCATCCTCCTTTGGTTTGGTCATTAATTGTGTTGGTATAAATAATAGCCCCAACCCAATTTATTACTGGTTTTTCAGGAAACTGTTTTATGCCTACTAAGCAAGAAGAGCGTGAAGTGATTGATGTCCAACAGTATTGGACAGTTCTCAAAAGGCGTTGGCCAGTGACAACAGTTGTGATTGGCTCTGTGTTTGGGCTAACATGCCTATTTACCTTCCTCCAGAAACCAGTTTACGAATCACAAGCCAAACTATTATTTAACAAACAAAATGGAGTGTCATCACTGACTGGTTTGTCTTCCCAAGTAGGAGAACTGAGCGGTTTAACCAACCTCAGCAATCCAGTAGATACAGAAGCCGAGGTCATCCGCTCAAACCCTATCGTCCTAAAAACCATTACCAGCCTTAACCTCAAGGATAAATCGGGTAAACCGCTGACAATTGAAAAGTTTCTGAAATTACTCAAATTGAAAACCATCCGGGGAACGGATGTCATGCAGCTTTCCTACCGCAGCACGAATCCGCAAGAAGCCGCATCTGTAATTAATTCCCTGATGAACTATTACTTAGAAAGTAATGTACGGACAAACCGTGCAGAGGCGAGGTCTGCAAGAGAATTTTTAAATCGGCAATTACCAGAAGTCGAGAAACGGGTTTTAAAGGCAGAAATGGCCTTGCGTCGGTTTAAAGAAAAAAATAGGGTAGTGGCTTTAGATGTAGAAGCGAAAGTTGGGGTAGAAGGCCTTAAGGACTTATTAGAGGAAATTACTAAAGCCCAAGCTAATTTAGTAGATGCAAATACTCGCACTCAAGCTTTGCAAAATCAAATTGCATTAAACACGCAACAGGCTGTAGAACTTAGTACCTTAAGTCAATCTCCTGGAGTGCAACAGGTACTTACAGACTATCAAAAAACACAAGATGAGTTAGCAGTAGCAAGGACTCGTTTTAGTGATGAACACCCCTTAGTCATTAATTTAGATAAAAAAGCCACAGCTTTAAGAAGCCAACTAGAAGGAAGAGTTAGCAAAATTGTAGGTACTTCAGAATCTGTACCAGAGCAAAATTTGCAGATAGGACAACTGAAGCAGATTTTAAGCCAGGATCTAGTCAAGGCAGAAGTAGAAAGGTTAGCGTTAGCAAAACGAGTAGCCGAGTTGCGCCAAGCATACTTAATCAACCAAAGGCGCTTAGATATTTTGCCTAGGCTAGAACAACAACAACTACAGCTACAGCGACAGCTGCAAGTAGCAAGAGTAACTTATGAACAACTACTAAAGCAATTGCAGGAAGTTGAAGTAATAGAGAACCAGAACATTGGAAATGCCAGAGTGATTTCTCAAGCATTAGTGCCAGATAAAGCTATTTCTCCTATTATCCCTTTAAATTTGGCATTAGGCGGGTTTATGGGTATTATGCTGGGTTTGGGAACGGCACTAATTCTGGAAGCTATGGATAATTCTCTCAAGACTATTGAAGAAGTCAAGAGACTGTTAGGCTACCCTTTACTGGGTACTATTCCGTTAGCTGAAAAAGTTAAGGATAGTGATGGCGAAGAGGGAGCAGAATTACCTGTACTCAACAATCCTTACTCGGCTGAATCCGCAGCTTTTGAAATGCTCCAAGCTAACTTAGGTTTCAGTATTTCTGATAAGACCCTGAAAGTAATTGCTTTAAGTAGTTCAATTCCTGGTGAGGGTAAATCTTTTGTAGCCGCTAATTTGGCCGTAGCCGCAGCACAAACTGGACGAAGAGTACTATTAGTAGATGCAGATATGCGTCGCCCTCGTCAGCACAAAATTTGGGAACAATCAAACCTCATAGGGCTGAGCAATATTTTAGTGAATCAAGCTGAGTTACAAACCACGACTAAAGAAGCATTGATGACTTTAGATTTGATAACTGCTGGCACAATTCCACCTAATGCAGCTGCACTATTAGAGTCAAAACGCATGGCTGCTTTGATACAAGAGGCTACCAGTAACTATGACTTTGTAATTATTGACGCTCCACCTTTAACAGCAGTTGCAGATGCCCAAATATTGGGCAAATTAGTAGATGGGATTTTGCTAGTTGTACGTCCTGGTGTAGTTGACTCAGCAGCAGCTGCGGCTACGCAAACACTGCTAAGACAATCTGGTCAGCGGGTTTTGGGAATGGTTGTCAATGGTGTTACTGCTGGTAGCAGCTATGGTGGCTACTATTCCAAGGGTTACTACCATCAAAATGGTCACTCGCAAAATGGAAAAGTTGATGTTAAGACACTCAAAATTCGTATGTAATTAATAGAATGCTTTAGCTTTTGTTGTTCGGGGTCTACTTCTAGTTACCTTAAGTTGAACAAAGAGGGAAGTTGTCGATCAAGGTAATATAAAATGCAACAATTAACTAAAAATTAAAATTTTATCAGTGAACCATAAGTTATTAAAAAATGGGCTATACAATGCTGCTGCTGGAGTAGTGAGAATTGGTTTAGGTATACTCACAATACCTTTACTAATTCGCTTAATTGGAGTTGAAGAATATGGGCTTTGGACACTAACTTCTGCGGTAGTCGCAATGGTAAATTTAGCAGAGGCTGGCCTTTCTACAACAACAACTGTTTTTGTATCACAGGATTTAGCTAGGAAAGATAATGAAAGTCTATTGCAGACTTTGACCGTCACTATCGGAGCAATGTTGATATTAGCTACTTTAGCAGCGATCGCTCTTTGTTTTAGTGCAGAGACTCTGATAAATTTCTTTCCTAAGTTGGCGGCTCAACAACATTTAGTAGCGATACAAGCACTGCAAATTGCTGGACTAGTAGTCTGGACTAGATTACTGCAGCAAGTACTCATTGGTATAGAACAAGCCTATGAGCAATATGGTGCGATGAACGTTCTCATCAGTTTACAGTCTGTAGTCATTAATTTAGGGCTGTTGGTGGTCGCAGGATTGGGAGGAAAAACTTTAGCTTTAATGCAGTATCAGGCCATAATCAATGTATTTATCTTATTTGCCCATGTTTGCCTAGGGTTGTTACTGATGCGAGAGATTCAGTTCCATCCAGTATGGAAACGTAAAAAGATATTATTAATTGCTCGCTATAGTTTGATGGCTTGGCTTACTTCCTTAGGTGGAGTTTTATTTAGCCAGTGCGATCGCATAATTGTGGGAGCCTTACTAGGTACAGAGGTACTTGGCATTTATGCAGCCATTACCAATATTACCATTCAAATTAATACATTCTCCTCTTTACCTGTACAACCACTGTTACCTGCTATCAGTGGTCTCATGGCACAAAAAAATATTGACCACACATTCATTGAATCGCAAGTTAAGCAAGCACTGCAAATTAATAGTTTAGTGGCATTAAGTCTTGGCTCTGTATTTTTAATACTTGCTCCCTTAATATTACCTCTAGTTCTGACAAATTACCCCTCATCTAAGTATCTATTAGCCTTCTCCATCGCTACAATAATTTATTCACTATATTCTGTAAACGCAGTAGGATTTTATCTATTATTTGGAATGAATGCAGTTAAATCATGTATGGCTATTCAGTTAGCTAGTGGAGTCGTCTCACTTTTCTTAATTGCGATAGGAGCAAATAGAATTGGTCTTGTAGGAGCAATATTAGGAAATGTCGGATACCTAGGAGTATGGTTACTCACTGTAGTCGGAATGAAAAAATTACATATACCTCTAAAATTGTGGAGCCGATGGTTAAGTTTTCCCTTGCTTTGGGTTACATCTGTATTCTTAGCAAGTATTTTTATTAGCGATAAAATAGCATTTAAAATTTTGCTCTTAACCTGTCAAAGCCTAGTTTTATTGGTATGGTTTCTTAAAATTAATCCTAATACTTTCCAGCTAATTCGCAAAAAATTTTCCTTATAAATTATGAATATTAAGCATATTGTCTGGAAGCTACAACGCAGAATCAAGTTGTATTTGTGGCAAATTATTTGTTGGATACAACCTAATACAATTAAAACCTTTACATTGATTGATGGTTCTCGTTTCGATTATTCCCTTAAAAGCGCTTTAGGTCAAGCTCTATTTATTCAAAGCTTTGAAACATCTGAAATCGAATTTGTGCGTCAGTCTCTAAAGAAAGGTGATATTTTCTTGGATGTGGGTGCAAATGGTGGTTTATATACTGTGATTGCAGCTAAACAAATAGGTCATACAGGTCATGTATACGCTTTTGAACCAGGACTCCGTGAGTTAAGTTTACTTCGCCACAACATTGCAGTGAATAATTTGTCAAATGTCACTGTTATAGAAAAAGCCGTAAGCAACCAGAAAGGTAAAACTCAGTTTGCTATTTCTCATGATGGAGCTATGAATTCATTCAAGGTAACTAATCATCCTCAACAAAAAATTAAAGAATGGCAAACAGTTGAAATAATTAGCCTAGATGATTTTATTCAAGAGTTTAACGTAGGAAAAATTAATTTTATTAAGATTGATGTCGAAGGTGCAGAACACCTAGTATTGGAAGGCGCAAAAAATATATTATCACATCATAAAATGATCATTTTGTTTGAAGCCGCTGAGATCAATGCTGCTAGTTTTGGATATTCAGTCCATAATTTTCTGCAAGAACTGATTAATTTAGGATTAACAATCTATTATCTGAACCCCAGTGGGGATTTAGTAAATGTTGATGAACATAATGATGAAATAGGCAAGAAAATCTATAACTTTATTGCTTACAACTGATTAATATATCTTACAGATTAAAACATGGCTATATTGACTGAACTTACTCGTCGGTTGAATTCGTTAGCACGCTACATGGAAAATCCATATCTATTCATGTTGCGCCAGCGTGGAGTAATGTTAGATACATTTGCTATTTTAAATAAACCATGGATACATAAACTGAATATTGCTACTGTGATTGATATTGGTGCCAATATTGGACAGTTTGCTATTAGCATTAATGCAGCTTTACCACAAGCAAAAATATACTCGTTTGAGCCAATACCAGATTGTTTTCATCAATTAAAAGCTAGCATGGCAGGAATAAAAAATTTTACTGCCTTTAATCTTGGTATTGGTGACCAAGCAGGAGATTTAGTATTTCAACAGAATATTTATTCACAATCATCGTCTTTTCTGCAAATGACAAATTTACACAAAACAGCATTTCCAGAAACAGTTGATAGTCATCCTATTAATGTAAAAATAGAAAAGCTAGACGTAGTATCAGAAACAATTGTACTGACCGATCCACTGCTAATAAAAATAGACGTTCAGGGCTATGAAGACAAAGTATTAAGTGGTGGCAAAGCAACTATCAAACGTGCCAAACTCATCATTATAGAAACATCTTTTACAGGATTGTATCAAGGTCAACCATTATTTGATGATATCTATTTTCAACTAAAAGACTGGGGATTTACCTATGCTGGTGCATTCGATCAACTGTATAATCCTCAAGATGGCAAAATTCTGCAAGCAGATAGCATATTTATTAATAATAATTAGAGGATATTAATTATATGCCTAATTATCAAACAAATGATGATATTGCTGTAGTTATTCCTACACATAATCGTGTAGAAGAATTGTTGGAATGTCTAGAATCAATTTATCAGCAAGAAAATGTACAGCTACAAGTATTCATCATTAATGATGGCTCGAAAGATTGTACTACTGAGCGCGTCAGGCAAGCATATCCTCAGACACAAATTATAGAGGGAGATGGCAATCTGTGGTGGACAGGTGCAATTAATGTTGGAATTAAAGCCGCACTAGAGCAAGGGTTTAAATATATTTTATTGTTAAATGATGATAATGTACTAGCGAGCGGGGCTGTTAACAATTTACTGAATTATGCACAAAATACTGAACAAACTATAGTTGGTTCCTTAGTTTTGATTAAAGGCACAAATATTATTGGCTATGCTGGTGCAGGAATTAACTGGTTTAAAGGAGGCCCTTTTCTAAAAGACTATAGAAATGAATATAAGGGTCAATATCAGCAGATGATTGATGCTGATTTTTTAGGTGGTCAAGGTGTACTAATTGCAAGTTCTATTTTTAAAAAAATTGGTATGTTTGATTCAATTTCATTTCCTCATTATCATGGGGATGCAGATTTTTATCTCCGAGCTAAGGCTGCTGGAATCAAGATTGTAGTGCATCCCCAAAGTATTGTTTGGGATAGCGAAAATCCTAATAGTTTTCCTCGCTACGGATTTCGTAAGGGTTTTAAAAAGCTCATTGAAGCATATATTTCTCGGCGTTCTCCAACCAATATAGTGGAGACAACACGCTTTTTCTGGCGACATTGTCCGCTCTGGTTACTTCCAGTTGCATTACCTCGCAGATTTCTGGGTTTTTTGAAGGGTTATCTTCATGCACAATTCAGTTAACTCAGAACGTTCTCGTCTAGCTGAAGCTTATTCAGGCATATTTTATTACTTTTGTAATCATGTATTCAATAAAGTACCATCTTACACATTTAGGTATTGGATCTATAGATATCTACTAGGGTATCAATTAGGTAAAGACGTAGCTATTCAAATGAACTGCTATGTATATTTCCGCGGTAATTTAATAATTGGCGATCGCACAATGATTAATCGTGAATGTGTGTTAGATAGTCGCGGTGGTCTGTATATTGGCTCGCAAGTTAATATTTCCCCTTATGTACAAATATATACGGCTCAACATGATGTAAATTCTCCCATATTTGCAGAAGAACGTGCAGCAGTAACTATTGGTGACTATGTTTGGATTAGTACTAGAGCTACGATATTACCAGGTGTAACGCTGGAAAAAGGTGTTGTTGTAGCAGCAGGAGCAGTGGTTACGAAGAGTGTACCTGCTTACAAAATTGTTGCAGGTGTACCAGCAACAATTATAGGTGAGCGGGAAAAAAACTTAGAATATAATCCGATTTGGAAACCTTTAATGCAATGAATCGTAAAGTATTATATCTAACGCCTTCTCCTCCAATACGCAACGGAATAGCAGATTATGCTGTTTCCTACAAACAGGCGATTGAAGAGTATACAGATTGGCATTTAGAAATTGTTAATCAACAACAAATTACAGGGAATTCTATCAGTGATATTTTGACTCTTTATCGGCAAGTTAAACAGTGGCAGACTGATGGTATTTTCCAAAATGTTGCCCTAGTACATGCAGAAATTGGATATGCACAGCATAGAGAATTTTATACTTTGTTTTGGATTAAACGGTTACTACCACACTTACCATATTGCATTACAGTTCATGACCCACCTTTAGTAATCGCACCAGCTTTATACTATTTGAGTTGTGGCTTGAATGCAAAATTAATTCGACATGCTTGTCGTGTATTAGATTATACCTTTTTAGGTAGATCAACTATTCGGTTTGTTTTATCTAGTGCAGCCTGTTCATTTGTGCTTTCAGATTTAGGTGCAAGAGCTCTTAGCCAAATTGTAGGTAAACAAGCTAATATCCAAAGTCTTCCCCACATTAATTTTCATTCGGAAGGTTTATTGCAGAAAAAGAAAATTAAACCTATATCCGAAACATTAAGTATACTATTCATGGGTTTTTGGGGAGCAAATAAAGGCATTGAAATTCTGTTGAATGCTTTCACTCAAGTAGTTACTAGAAGTAAACAAAATGTAAAACTACTCCTAGCTGGAGGTCTTTTAGAAAATAATATCAACCAGACATATGTCAATTCAATTCTCAATAATATTGACAAGTCTCCCGTAAAAGCAGCTATTGAAGTACTTGGTTACATTGAACCGATTTCTGTAGATGCTACTTTGCAGAATTCCGATATATTTGTACTACCTTACATTCAAAGTCCAGGATATTCTTCCAGTGGAGTTTTGATGCGAGCTATGGCGGCTGGATTAGCTATTGTTGCCAGTGATGTAGGTACGATTAGCGAAGAAATAAAAAATTTAGAGACAGGTATTTTAGTCGCTCCCAATGATGTTGATGCACTTGCACAAGCACTCATTAGACTTGTTAATGAACAAAGCTTAAGGGTGCAACTGAGTGAGCAAGCTCAAAACTACGTTTTTGCAGAGCATAGCCGAGAAAAAATTGCAACTAGAGTAAGTGACATTTATGATAAGCTTTGCCATCAATAGTAACAGCTTTAATTAATATTTTAAAATTTATACTTTAAGCTAGTAAAAATAAACTCTTGGCATTAATTAGAGAAGAAATTAGATGAATTATTTAATTTATTTGATTGTTATATTATCTGTATTTGGTCAACCTAATGGTCTTTTCTTAATTTTACCTGAATACCCATTAGTTGCTTTAGTATCCATATGGATTATGGTAATATTCATCATTGCCAGGAAGATTATTGCACGTCAACTTAACTTCATTAGCTTAAATATTTACGTACCTTTATGTATTTTTTTTGTATACTCTGCCTTGTCATTAGGATATGCTCCAGATCCAGGGTTTGGTGCTAGGTTACTTATTTCTATGTTTTTTAAGGTAATAGTTTTTCTAATCATTATTTATCTTTGCAATGACAAAAATTATTTAAAACAGCTACTGCAAGTAATAGCATTCATGGGAGTGCTATTTTCTGCTCAAAGTTTGCTCCTAGTTTTAGGTGTTGCTATTTTTGATATACAACCAATTTCAGAGTTTAATGAAACAGCAATTGAAGGTTTAGTTGATTATGATTACAAGCTCGTATATTATGGAGCTTTAGGTTTTGCAAAACAATATATTGGATTGTTAGGATTGAGAATACCTCGTTGCCAATCAATGTTTATTGAACCAGGTTGGTTTGCAAATTTTTTAGAATTATCAATCTTTGCAACTTTAGGTTACTCGACATTAGTTAAAACAATAACTATTCGGCGGTTAAAGTTAATGATTTTAATCCAAGGATTAGCACTCTTTTTTTCCTTTTCGACTGCTGCATGGTTTTCAGTCTGCATAGGTTATTTAATTTATGTATCACTCACTAATAATTCAGTTACTCTAAACAAAAAAAATAAAAATCTAATAATTATTATTCTGATAATTATCACATTATTAAGCAGCATTTTACTTTTTCCAGAAATTTTAGCAGAAGTTTATAAAATAGTTTGGCTGGACAAATTTGATAATGAGTGGGGTGCGACCTCAGCAGGTGACCGCGCAAATGCTATAACTTTAGCCCAAGAGTTATTTATGGAAAAACCACTGCTAGGTTGGGGAATAAATCAAATGAGGATAGTAGCCGATGGAATTGGTGCTAATAATGCTATTATGACGATTGCTGTAGAATTAGGAATAATAGGGATAACTGTTTATTTCACTATCCTGCTGGCTATTATCAAGGCTGCTATTGTCAACTGTAAGACTGCATTGAGGTCTCAGTTAGAACCTATAATTACTTTAACTGCATCAAGTTCCGCTTGTGTTGCATCTTTAATTACTCATTCAATATTTGTAGATTCAAATTGGAGCTTTTACTACTGGATAGGTTTAGCATTTTTATATGCTAACTATCTTTTCTTGAAAGCACACAAAGTTTCTCAAGGTTATTTATCTGTAGACGATAATTTATAATAAATAAAAATAGCAAATGTGTTATTTTTAAAAGTCATTAGCTTTGTATATTATATTTAATAAATATCTATTAAAAACTAAAGATATTAAATAGATAAGTAAATATTCAGAAATGATTTATGTTAAACATTGGTTTTGATGCCACTGCTATACCTAGCAATCGAGTTGGTGCTGGTAACTATATCTTCAGTCTGGTTCAGAGTTTAAGTAAAGTTGATATTAAAAATAATTATTATATATTTGCAAAAGCAGAGCATATCCAAGAATGGCGTATTAGTAATCCTAATTTCCATTTTATAACTGTGGATATTTCGAGTAAGGCACTTCGCTTACTTTGGGAACAGACTGGTTTACCATTAGCAATTAAAAGATGGCGAATTGAAATCTTACATTCACCACATTACACAGCGCCCATTATTAAGCCTTGTAAGTCAGTGGTAACCTTTTGTGATATGACGTTTCAGCTAATACCTGAAAAGCATAGACCTATACAACGGATTTTTTTTCCACTAATGATGTCTTGGAATGCTCAACATGCTGATAAGCTGATCGCGATTTCAGAAAGTACACGCCAAGATGCTATAAGATTACTGAAGATTGAAGCTAACAAAATTATTACTATTCCATTAGCAGCTAATAAAAACTTCCGTGTACTACCGAATTCAGATATTGAGCAGATATGTAATCGCTATAACTTGAAACATAAAAAGTATATTTATTATGTTGGAGCTTTAGAACCACGCAAGAATGTTCCTATTTTGATTGAAGCCTATGCAAAAATAGCAGCAGATTTTATAGATATACCACTGGTTATAGTTGGTAAAAAAGCTTGGATGTATGATGAGATATTTGAGCGAGTCAGTTCACTGGGTTTACAAGATAGGGTTCACTTTTTAGGTCATATACCAGAACCAGATTTAATAGGTTTATACAATGGTAGTAGGGTTTTTGTTTATCCTTCTATATATGAGGGATTTGGTTTACCAGTGTTGGAGGCGATGCAATGTGGAACCCCAGTGGTTACAACTAATATCTCTTCTATGCCTGAGGTTGCGGGAGATGCAGCAATTTTAATTGCTCCTGACGATACACAGGGACTAGCTAATGCTTTGCAGCAATTATTGCTGGATGATAATTTAGTGAATCAATTATCTCAACAAGGATTAGCCAGAGCTACTAAGTTTAGTTGGGATATATGTGCAGAAGAGACTCGCAAGGTTTATGAATCGTTATAGTATTTGTTGTAATTGCCAAGTAAGTAGTACTGTATTTAAAGCAAATGAATGATACGCAGTAAATATATAAATTTCAAGATTTACTTTTAATGGCAAGTATTATAGATAATTCAGTAACCCTCAGCGCTTCTTTAGTTTTGTACAAAAATGACCAGGAGATGGTGCGTAAGGCTGTTATATCAGTTCTTGAAAGTCCAGTAAATGTGAAGTTATATGTGATAGATAATTCTCCTACTGCGGAATTAGCAATAATTTTTACTGATCTAGATATAGAGTATCATCATACTCAAGGTATAAATCTTGGATTTGGGAAAGCTCATAACATAGCTTTATCTAAAATTCCAAATAGTGATTATCATTTAATTCTTAATCCTGATATTTATTTTGATCAAGATGTTTTACCTATATTGTTGCAATATCTCCAGGAGAATCAAGAAATCGGTTTAATTTCACCTAAGATATATTATCCCAAAGGTGAACTTCAGTATCTCTGTAAACGTTATCCAAGTGTGTTTTTACTCTTTGCAAGGCGGTTTCTACCAAAAAAATTACAAGAATTTTACAAAAAGCATCTGGACTGGTATGAGATGAGAGACACTGGCTATAACAAAATTATTGATGTACCATACCTTTCTGGTTGTTTTATGTTATTCCGCAGAAAGTATTTAGATGAAATTGGATATTTTGATGAAAAGATTTTTATGTATCTTGAAGATGCAGATATAACTCTAAGAATGGCTAAAAAATACAAAACTATCTTTTATCCTCATGTGCATATTTTTCATCATTGGGCGAAAGGCTCATATAAATCGCTGAAGTTAACAATGGTGAATATTCAATCAGCAATTTATTTTTTCAATAAACATGGATGGAAATTGTTTTGAAAGTTTATTTATTGCTAGATGGTGAATTCAAATTACCCATCTAGCAATGAAATTTTGTAATCATGAAACACCAGGGTTATCGGAATTTTGGATTTTTTGCAAAATTTGTTCAACTTGGGAAGCTTTTTCCTTTCTATTTTGCGACTTGAAAATATTTATAGCCTTTTTGAGAGAAGTTAAAGCTTCATCGCGTTTATTTGTTTGCCATAATGCTAGTGCTAAATTTGTTAATGCATCGGCATAATCAGAATTGATTTCCAAAGCTTTGCGATATTCGCTCATAGCCTCATCCCAACGGCTTTGGCTAGCGTAAACAATACCGATCGCATTATAAGCTAGGGCATATTTGGGTTTAAGGCGGATGGCTTCTTGGTAAGAGGTAATTGCTTCCTCTAGCCTATTTTGCCGAAAAAGTACATTTCCCAGTTGATAGTGACCAAATGCGTCTTCGGGGAATCTTTTGAGAAATTTACGTAAACTTTCCTCTGCTCCTTTAAAATCACCTTGACTGTATTGAGCATTAGCTTGTTGAATAAACTGCGATCGCTCTTGAAGAACTGTGTCTTGCTGTAATTGTGCGATTTTTGGCTCTGTAATGTTGACGTTGCGCTGTGGAGTTAATCTTTCAGCAGACTGTTCTGGGGAATGAAAAGAATTTTGCAATGTTACCGCTAACACTGATGACGCGCTAATCATTGTCGTGATCATGCTCAGTGTTAAGTAACTAAGAGGTTGAACACATACTGTTTTAAGTTGGTTGTTCAGCGTCATCGTCCTCAATCCCTCAAGAGTGTTCTGATCCCTATGATAAATTGAGGTGCGTTAACAAATCTACAAACGCACCTCAGTTATTTGTCGCCAATGTGGTGTTAAATGTTCCTGGTAAGGTCAAGGATCAAGGCAAACTAACACAGTTGAGAGGATTATCAGTGAATTAACTGGTACTTGAGAGTTAAAAGCCACATGAACCTCAGCGTTGAGGCTGGCTGAAGCTGTAACATCTCCGTTTAAGGAGGAAATGAGGAAATTTATGTAATATACAAAATAGTTTATATGGCTTCCCCTATTGGTGAGTTACAGCAATAAAAATTAACCGCAGATGGAAGAGGATAAACGCATATAAACGCCGATAAATTTGTACCTGATTAGAATAGGAAAAATTATAAATTTAACTATTGTTTACTTAGTTAATCTAATGTTGTACAGGGTATATTTTAAATTCTATATTATTTTTTCAATATTTTTGTACATAAGATTACTTATAATAATCTAGATATCAAACAAGTGAAAATACTTGTGTAAATCTGACATTTTGCAAGGAGATAATAGAGTTATGGGTTGGTTACAAAGACTCTTTGGCATGGAAAAACCAGAAGATGCTCAAGTGAACCCTGAGCCAACTTTAGTGGCTGAGAAATCTTCTGAAGGCGAAAGCATTCCGCTTGAGCGAGTAGGACTAAATGGGGAATATGATCAAAGTGGTTTAGCAAAAAGAGTTGCGTTGGCTTTTGATGAAGATTCTCGCTTTGATGACATTAGTACAATTTATGTTGCTCAGTTAGGCAGTACGGTAGTTTTAAAAGGAAAAGTACCAGATCAAGACATTTTAAATCAATTAGTAGAGATTGCTGGTGGAGTTAGTGGTGCTACTGATGTTGTGACTGATGAAGTAGGAGTTGGCTAGTATTGTTTGTTTTGCAAATTTTAGGGGTTAAATTTTGGATTGAAGAATTAAACAATTTAAAATTTAAAATCTAAAATTTATTAGCTATTTTTATGAGGAGCAGACTGTCAATGAAAACTCAAATTTCGGCTCGTCAATTTGGGATTGGGCTAACTTTATTAACTGTTTTAATGCTAGCAAGTTGTGGTCAAAAATCGGGAGAATCTGCTAGCAGTAACACTGAAAATCCTACTGCTGTTTCTCAAACGAAGCCTACGGCTAAGAGTGCTACTTCAACATCTACAAATCAAACTGTAATTCCCGCAGAAGCACAAAAGCTAGGTGTCAAGCCTGAAGGAGAAACGGCTTGTCCTAGTAATGCACCAATTAAAGGGAAGATTACCAAAAAGCGAGGCAATATCTACCACATTGCGAAAGCGCCTGATTATGCCAAAGTTAAACCTGATATCTGCTTTAAAGATACAGCAACAGCAGAAAAAGCTGGGTTCTCTGCACCTAAATAGCAGTTGTTAAATAATTTAATAATTTAGCCCGCAAAGGCGGGCTGAATTTTTAGAGCGATCGCCCTCAGCAACAAGCAGATCATACAGAGATGCGATCGCGGTTATGTGGTGTATCAAAATCAATCAACGGCCCTTTCGGTACAATGCGCGTCGGGTTAACCTTGGGATGACTCCGATAATAATGCCGTTTGATATGATCTAGATTACAAGTTTCTTTAACTCCCGGTACTTGGTAGAGTTCTTTGAGGTAATTCCACAGATTAGGATATTCCACAATTCGCCGTACGTTGCATTTGAAATGCACATAATAAACAGCATCAAAGCGAAATAGGGTAGTAAACATACACCAGTCAGCTTCGGTAATTCTATCACCGCAGAGATAGCGTTGTTTATCTAATACTTGTTCCCAGTAATCGAGTGCAGCAAATAATTCTGTTACCGCCTCATCATAAGCTGATTGAGTAGTGGCAAATCCCGCCCGGTAAACACCATTATTTATGGGTTGATAAATTTTATCAATGGTTTCGTCAATTATCTTTTGTAAATCTTGAGGATAAAAGTCAACATCAGCTTTGGCAAAATCATTGAATTCTGTATCAAACATCCGAATGATTTCGCGAGATTCATTATTAACGATGGTCTTTTCTTTGATATCCCATAAAACTGGGACTGTTACCCTACCGCTGTAGTTGGGGTCGGCTTTAAGATAAATTTGCCATAGATAGTTAGCGTTATTCACTGTATCGGGAATCGCGCCTGCTTCATCATTAAATTCCCAGCTATTTTGAGCAATTTCTGCAGCAACTACCGATAAACCAATTACATCTGTCAATCCTTTTAACTGACGGAGAATTGCAGTGCGACAAGCCCAAGGACAAGCCCAAGAAATATATAAATGATATCGCCCTGGTTCAGCTTTAAATCCACTAGAACCGTCTGCTGTAATTTTATTGCGAAAAGTGGTTGATGGGCGGATAAATTTCCCTTGGGAATCTTCCTGATCCCGTTCCGACACCCATTTACCATCTTTGAGGATTCCCAAACCCATAAGCATCTCCTGATAACAATTTTGGATTTTCGATTCAGGCTTTTGCAGAAATCTCAAATAAAATTAAAACTTATTTATTAAATAAAAGTTAAATGAAAGTAAGGGTTTTGAAGCAAAATTCTATTACGCGACCTAATGTACAACTTGAATGCGCTGTTTTAGGCTTATTAAAGACTTTTTCTAATTATAGGAATCCGGTTTGATTTCTGAAAAATTTCAGCTTTGGCACTGATGCGTTACGCTATCGCTAACGCATCCTACGCGAACTTTAAAAATCAAATATTTTAATTGAGTACCAGTCATTAGCAAATGACTAATGACTAATGACTAATAACTAATCAGCATTAAGAATTTTTGGTACTTTAAAAAATTCTCCTTCTTGTTCTGGCGCACAGCTGAGGATGGCTTCTCGGTCAGGATAGGGTTGTAATTCATCCTCTCTTGTCACATTGCTGACATCAATAGCCCTGGTTGTTGGGGGTACATTACTGACATCGAGTTCACTTAACTGCTCTATGTAATCTAGAATACTGCCTAGCTGGGTGGTGAATTGCTCCTCCTCTTGGGAGGTTAATTCTAAACGAGCAAGTAGGGCTACTTTATGGACTAATTCACGATCAATCATTATTGTGTCAAAGGTCAAAGGTTTAAAGGGTCAAAAGTCAAGAGTCAAAAGTCAACACTATTGACTCTTGACTCTGGGCTAAAAGAATACGTCAATTTGCGATCGCCCAGTGGTTTTCAGCCAGTTCTGAGCTTCAATATAGTTATTGGGAGCCATACGAATGGCGCGAATCCAATAGTCTGCGGCTTGGTCAAACAAAGCTTCACCACCATCATTATCCCCAGCTTCTTTGGCTTTTTCGCCTTGGTAATGATAAATTACGGCGATGTTGTTTAAGGCTTGGGGTAGACGTGGGTTTAACTCAATTGCCTGATGGTACAATTCTAAAGCTTTGTCATGGTCGCCGTTGCTGGCATAGATTAAGCCCATATTGTAGAGGATATAGCCGCGATCGCTGGCATCTTCCTCTAATGTGAGTGCTTCTTCATAGTATTCTAAGGCTTCAGCATATTCGCCTTCTGCTTGGGCCGACATGCCATCTCGATAATAAACAAACGCTTCTTTAGCTTTTTTGTTAGTTGGCAGTATCTTGAGAATGATATCTGCCATGACTGTAAAGGATTTGTCAATAAAGTTATCGTTTTTCTGGGTTCTTGGCATATTTGCCTCTGTGAGATTGCAGCTATTGGCGTGAACAATGCCCGGAGAGTTTGTTTAGCCGTTGTTGAGACGCGATAATAATTCTCTACGTCTTGTGGGCATAGGCGAACACCCTTATTTTCCCTCTAAAGCCAACCATATGAAAGGGGGGAGCCGCGAATTATATCCACGTGGTAATTTTGCCATCCGTATAGTTAATAACTAATTTAACTAAATTTGTCAGGTATTGTTGTCGTTGATTGGCACAACACAGTCTGGACTGTTGTGCTGAGGTTTATTGACTAAGGTGCTAACTGGGTAGCTAGTCATTGACGCGGCTGGATAAGGACGTAATAGCGGTTCTAGTACTTCAGGGCTTTCCAGTTGGGGATCTAACCACTGATTGTAATCTTCAGGAGCCAGAATCACGGGCATCCGATCGTGGATGGGTTCGAGTAATTCGTTCGCTGCTGTGGTCAAAATGGTACAAGAGTCTATTTCTTCTCCTGAAGCCGATTGCCATTTCTCCCACAATCCAGCAAAAGCAAAGGGTTTTTCATTTTGAAGACGAAAATAAAATGGCTGTTTTTTGTTTTGTTTTTTTTGCCATTCAAAGAAGCCATCCGCCAGCACTAAACAGCGCCGACGCTTAAACGCTGAACGAAAAGAGGGTTTTTCGGCAACAGTTTCTGCCCTAGCATTGATGAGTTTGGCCCCTATGCTGGGATCTTTTGACCATGAGGGGATTAACCCCCAACGTAACTGCTGAAATTCGCGCCGATCGCTTTCGGGTTTATGTAGTACCGTTGCTATCATTTGCGTAGGTGCAATGTTATATTGCGCTGCTAAATCGGGCACTGTTTCCAAATCAAAAGCTTGCGCTAATGCTGCGGCTGTTTGCTTTAAAGTAAATCTTCCACACATAGTTTTATTTGCGATCGCAGATTAAAATTAGACGTATAAATCCGATCAATCATCGATATTTTTTTATTTCTTCAGATAATTCTATTTTCACTCTGATGCTGAATATAAATAAAAAAATATCCGGTTTTTTGAAAATCATTTGGTAAGATATTGTATTTTAAACCCCCCCTTCTTTCGCTCATATTCCCTATTATATTTTTGGCATGGAAACATTGCGGCTGTACGATTTTTTACCTTCAGGTAATGGCTATAAGATTCGTCTTCTCTTGACGCAAATCGGTATGCCATTTGAGAGAATTGAACTCAACATCACTAAAGGCGAGACTCGAACACCCGAATTTTTGAGTAAAAATCCTAACGGTAAAATTCCCCTTTTGGAGATTGAACCAGGGAAATATTTAGCAGAATCAAATGCTATCTTGCTGTATTTAAGTGAAGGCACAGAATTTCTACCTTATGATAGGTTTCTGCGCGCTCAGGTACTGCAATGGTTATTTTTTGAACAAAATAGCCATGAACCTTTTATCGCCACATCAAGATTTTTAATCTCTATTTTAGGCAAGCCTGAAAAACACCAAGAAACGATGAAATCTAGGCTTGATAAGGGTTACGCTGCCTTGAAAGTGATGGAAAATCATTTAAGCGATCGCAGCTTTTTTGTGGGCGATCGCTATACTATTGCTGATATTGCTTTGTTTGCTTACACCCATGTAGCTGATGAAGGTGGTTTTGATTTAACACAATTTCCTGCTATCCAAGCTTGGATAGAACGTGTTAAATCTCAACCTGGGTATATAACCATTCACCAAGAATGACAGTATGATTTTTTTACCAGTTATCAGTTAACAGAGGTTAACTTTCAATTAATCACTGTTAACTGACCACTGATTTGAAAGTGCTGAGTTCCTAGTTGTGATTGCTGAGTCAAAAATCCATTGAGACTGTCATGCATGGATTGAAATACTAAGTTTCAGTGTCAATTTCTACCAACTTTTGCCGAGAAGTAGCACCAGATTTAATCCTAATATAAGATTTTGGTACATTAAATTTTTCAGCTAGTAATTTAATTAACTCTTCATTAGCTTTTCCATCTACTGGTGGAGATTTTAAATGTACATTCAAACTACCATCAGCTTGTTCTTCAATTTTTTGCTGTTTGGAATTAGGTTTTACTTTAACTTTTTTTTGCATTGCCTATTTTCTTTATTAGGTGTCGCCTAATTTTAACAAGCTGGTCATACAATTTTGGATTTTAGGTTTTATACTAGTTTGACAATAAAATGCGCCAGATGGTAGGGGCAAGGCACTGCCTTGCCCTCTAGAATATATTGATGTGTCGCAAACATTATTTGATTTGGTATTCGATTTTAGATTAACTCCATAGATTCAAACTGTTGCACAAAGAGTCTCAATTAAATTCACAACTCTTTGCTTGACTTCATCGCGAACGCGGCGAAAGGTAGCAATTGATTCGCCTTCGGGATCGTCAAGCTGCCAATCTTCAAAGACTTCGCGTAATACCCACTCTTGCGGTAAGTTTACCCCACAACCACATAAAGAAATTACAGCATCATAATCTTGGGGGTTAAAGTCGCTTAAAGCTTGAGAAGTTTGATGGCTGATATCAATTCCAATTTCTGACATCACTTCTATAGTCACGGGATCTACCTCACTTGCAGCTAAACCAGAACTAGAGACAAGAATTTTTCCCTCTCCGAAAGTACGTGCAAAACCCTCTGCCATTTGGGAACGCCGGGAATTCTTTTTGCAAACAAACATTACGCGTTTCATGATATTTTTGCTTATTCTTTGTTAACAAAAGGTAGAGCAGCAAAAATCGCTGCTCTAAACTTTATATCTATGCATAGCGATCGCTTTTTTAAGCGCAACAAGGCTTTTGCATACTTGGTGCTACTTCTGAAGAATTGGTATTAGCTTTAAGATTCTCCTCTGGTGCTGTATCTGCTACCTTGACTACAAATACTTCCCAGCGATTACCATCGGGATCGGTTACCCATACCTTATCTTGCAAAGCATAGCAGCAGTTAGTATCCTCTTCGGTAAACAATGCTAGTCCAGCTTCCTTAAATCGTTGGATTGCAGCTTCTACTGCTTGTGTAGTTTCTACCTGCACACCTAAATGAGATAATGCACCGCCTGATTGCACACTATCAGTTAGGTTCAATGTCAGGTTTAAGGCTGGGTTGGAAATATCGAATTTAGCGTAGTCAGCTTTATATTTCACGGGTTCTACACTAAACATCGCTCGGTAAAATTCTACTGATTTTTCAATATTAGTAACGTTCAAAGCCACGTGAGTTTTGAGAACTGACATAAATTTACTCCTTAATGGAAAGAACTAGTACAACGGGGATCTCGCAATGTTGCTTTTTCTGGTTCTCGTGGAAACCAAGCTGCTGTTCGTTTGCAAAATTCCACTAGCATCAACATAACTGGGACTTCGATTAAAACGCCTACTACTGTTGCAAGTGCTGCACCAGAATTTAAACCAAACAGCATTACAGCTGTTGCGATCGCAACTTCAAAGTGATTACTGGCTCCTATTAATGCTGCGGGTGCTGCATCTTCATAAGCTAAATTTAGCTTTAAAGCTATGACATAACTAATGAAGAAAATGAAATTAGTTTGGATAAATAGCGGCACAGCAATTAACAAGATGTGTAAGGGATTGCTAACTATTAATTCTCCTTTAAATGCAAATAGCAAAATCAAAGTAATTAACAATGCTGTAATGGCAATTGGACTAAGATATTTTAAAAATTTTCTCTCAAACCAATCTCTACCTTTATGTTTCAAAATCCAGTAACGGCTATACATTCCTGCTATTAATGGCAAGCCGACATAAATTAACACCGATAAAACTATTGTTTGCCACGGAACTGTTAAATCATTTGCTGCTAATAACCACCTGCCTAAAGGTGCATATAAAAACAACATTGTTAGAGAATTAACTGCTACCATCACCAAGGTGTGACCTTGATTACCATAGGAAAGATACCCCCACAGCAATACCATTGCTGTACAAGGAGCAATACCCAATAAAATTGTCCCCGCAATATAAGAATTTGTTAATGCTACTTCACTACCATGAATTAATTCGCTACCTGTAATTAAAGGACGAAATAACCATCCTATAAAGAACTGAGCAAATACTACCATCGTAAATGGTTTAATTAACCAGTTCACAACCAATGTGAGAATTACAGGTTTAGGAGCGCGAATTGCATTAGCAGCTTGGCTAAAATCAATTTTTACCATGATGGGATACATCATGAAAAATAGACAGATTGCAATGGGAATTGATACTTGATAAAGACTGATTGCATCCAGTATTACTGCTACTTTGGGAAATAATCTTCCTAATGCTATGCCTATAAAAATGCATAAAAATACCCAAATTGTGAGGTATTTTTCAAAGAAACTTAGCTGGCTTCCTGCTTGTACAGGTGCTTTTTTTATCTGTGGATTTGTATTCATCGAGATTTGAATTAGTGGGCGAATTTTAGAGAAGTGGTATACATCAATAAAAATTGATGGGTTAGGCGATCGCATTCCCTCAAAACCTCAGTGTTTGAGATGAAGCTGAAAATGCTGAGTTTGAGTTGATTATTAGGTAGCGCGCATCCCAAAAGCGATCGCTATGGCTGTGCTGCGTTCATTGGCATTACCGATACAGGTGGTATTGAAGCTATGTCTCTATCATTTCAAAAAAAGTTGATATGTCAATCGCAGGTAGAGGACTATACACAAAAATTCATCAAAAAAAGTTGATGTATTAGCTAGGCTTATCCTTTGATGTTTCTCTCTCAACCGAATTTTCTTTTAGCGATCGCACTTTTTCAATTACCTAAGTTGAGAGATTGCGGCTTGCATAGCTTTATTCATCGCACTTTCTGGCATTGTGGTAGTAATTTGCTGACCTTGTTGCAGCAAAAACTGCTTGAAAAAAGGATCTTTATTGGCTTCAGTGAGAATAACTTGTTGGATGAGTTCTGCTTGTTGATCCGAGGTAGTAGCGACACTCTGTCCTTGCAGTTGATTTAAGAGATTTTGAGCTTTGGCATGGGCTGCATCTAAATTACTACCATGAGCAACAATGCTGCGAACTTGATCAGCTGCTTCATCGTAATCAATTTGACCAGAGCCAGCAAGGTTAGTTATCGTACTACCAGTAATGAAAAAATGATTACCAAAAGGCTGTTTACTATAACCTTTTAAAGCTTCTGCTTGATCTGCGGCAATACCTAATAGCTTATTAATTTGTTGTTCTTTTGTCGCCAGCAGATTCAGCATTTCGGGGTAAAGACCATTCAGGCGCTGTTCCACAATTTCTTTGGGTGCGTTCTCATTATGCTTCACCTTGACCACCCACAAATCACCACGTCTTTCAATACCCTTGAGTTCTAAGCCTAACCCATCATCTTCTATCTGTAGCTTTTGCAAAGTAAAGGCAAAAGCGCGCCAGTTAACACCTTCTTTAAAAACTAATTCCACAACATTACCCACTTCTTGATACAGGGATTCAAACTCTCTGGGTGCAAAACTCTGCCCTTCTAAAGGATAGCGATCGCTTGGCTCGCCTTTGTCATTTAATTTGCGATAGATGTATTCACATTCCACATTCGTAAAATTAGTTTGGCTATTCACACTCCAATCTTGAATACAAATCCCCGTTAAATTTGCGCCAGTAAAATCTACCCCAATAACTTGAGTTCGCACCAAAATACTGCCTCGCAAATCTGCATTTTGTAAATCTGCGCCAGTCAAATCGGTATCAGTAAAATCTAGTTGACGTAAATCTGCATTTTGCAAATAAGCTCCTCGCAAATTGAGGTCACGCAAGTCCTTTGTTTCGGAATATCCGTGAGTTAAAAGTTTTTGGACTTGAGGATTTTCTAAATCCATATAGCGGCTATCAACTCTAGCTCTTTCCAATCCGGTGACACCTTGGAAACAAGTGCGATAAAGTTTTTTGGCTCGCAAGTCAGTGTTCGCTAACTTAGCTTTGTGAAAATTTACTCCGCTTAAATCTAAGTTTTGGAAAGAAGTACCACACCAAGAACCAACAGCTAATACCCAGGAACGTAGCAAATCAGGATAGCGCCAAGGTACATTTTGGTGATAATTAACCCACCAGCTACTGAGAGTTAGTATTAAAGTTAATAAAATTCCACTAGAAATAGCAATTTTATTTAGGGTTAATTGTTCTATCTCTGGTAATTTCGGCAAAATTTCCTTCAGCCAAGCCGCATTATTTTTCGCAGCAGAGAATGCTACATCAGAGCCAATTTTCGCAGCCAAGGAATAAATTAAAATACTTGCCAGCCTAGAAGTTATCCATACCGAGCGATGTTTAGGGAGCAAAATATCAAACAAGGCAGCAGTAAAACGGAATAAATAAAAGCAACTGTTACATATTACTAACCCTACTATTATTAATACTGAAGTTGTGAAAAAAAACTGCTCATGTAGTTTTAATAAACCTAATCTTGCAAATATACTTGCTCCTGTGATAGCTACGAATACAGCTAAAATAGCTGATAGTATCGACCTACTCCCACCCTGATAAATCGTAGTCAAAAACCAGATAGCTAAAACGAAAATCATCAGTGAATACCCTAAACGTAGTTGAGTGTCTACACTGATATATAAGCTTGTAATTCCGCCTAAGTATCCTGATACAATACTCAATAAAATGCAAATAAAAGTTACTAAAAATAGTAAGAAAACTTTGCCATAGGTACTTTGCCCAGCAATTGCGCCACTCATATCAGTTTCTATATTTTCTTGTGCATACAATCGACCTAGGATTTTTTTGATTTTTAAACTCTGTTGATTATTACCTTGCATACCAATACCATTACTTCTGATATTTTGTATTAATATATACTATAAATACTAAATACAAACCTTTTTAGCTAACAGAACATCTATGCAAATTAATTTTGATGTATTTACCTCGCTTTCTCAAGCACATTGGATTAAGCAAGGTGGACTAGGAGGTTGGGAATTCCTCTCTGGTATACCTGAAAAACCAGACTTTTTAATCAACCTTGCTTTAGAAGATAAAGACAAAATATTAGCAATTGTTAAAGAAAGATTGCGCTTGCTCAATAATCAAAAATCATCAGTTTCTGTAGGTTCTGATGAGCGGGATATTCTCCCTGTCTCCTCTCTACAAGTGGGGATGAAACGCAGTTTAGCTGTATGTCGAATTGCGAGATTCTTTCCTCTTAAAGATTTTCGAGATTTTATAGAATATATTAAGCAGGAGATTGATAAACGAAGGGATGATAATAATTTCAATCAACCAGCAAAAATAAAAGAGATATTTTCTATACCAGATGAGATATTTAATAAATTATTGCTAGAAAGTGAAGCACCAAGTGATGAGCCTTTAAAGGGTTTGTTTTACTTAGAAAAACTAAAAAATATTTCTGAAAGCCAACTGTCTGTTCTTAATCCTATTCCCATAGGAACTGGATTTTTAGTTGGTGTTACTCATTTAATTACTAATCATCACGTGATCAGCGATAAAAAAATAGCTAGTCAATGTGTTGCCCAATTTAACTACACTGAAGATAGTCTGGGTTATACGCAGCAAACTCTAGATTATGAGCTAGATCCAGAAATCTTATTTGTAAATGAGCCAAGTTTAGATTACACGCTTATACAACTAAAATCTAGTATGTTCACTAGACAAGCTGGGTATTATTTTGATTGGATTCAGCTGATTGAAAACGATATCAATATTTTCCCTGGGTTAACCCCAGAGATAAAAAGTAATCTCAATTCTCAAGATTTAGAGCTTTTATCTAAGCTAGAAAAAGAAACAAATAGTGGCGATAATATATTTATTGTTCACCATCCTAAAGGTAAGCAAAAAAAGATTGATATTAGTAATAATAAAGTTATTGAAAATGGCTTATATAAAAATTTTCTCAGATATAAAGTAGATTCTGATTATGGTTCTTCTGGCGGTTTAGTTGTTAATAGTAAATGGGAAGCAGTAGCATTACATCATGCAGCTGTACCTAAAGATTACCATGAAAACGAGCAAAATCATCAAGTGGAAATAGTTGCTCAACAAGGTATCAGAATTTGTCGTATCGTTGAAGATTTAAAGAAAAAGAGTTTTCATTATCGGAAACTCAGAAATTTTATTGAAGATTTTGTTATTACCTCGGAACAGCTAAATAATCCGCCTCTAGCATTTGCTATCGAATTAGATGGATTTAATGATTATGTGCTTTTAAAGAATGCGGAAGATTGTCAATTCCTTGAGCAACCTCAATTTAGTAATGGATTTAGTATTGAGGCTTTGATTTGTCCTTACTCTAATGAAGTTGAAAGTACAGTATTTAGTAAGTTCTACCAGGCTTTTTCTAATAACTGTATAGCAACACTAGGTTATGATGCTTTACGAGTATATATAAATAAACAGGGAAAAATTATCTTTTCCCGAAAAATGTATACACTCCCAACTCTCCCCCTAGAAATACCTCAAGAAGACAGTAGAGCGCAAGAATTTATATTTAATCTGCAAAGTATTCTGAAAATTCTTAGCTATAATATTTGCGTGAATGGTATATATGATGATGCTACTAAAAATGCATTACAACAATTCGTTGTAAATTTGCAAGAAGAAAACATTCACTTTGATCCCACACAAGATATTAGTGATATAGATCCGCAAATATTAAATTATTTAAATTCCCAAATTACCTTTTTGGGTTTATATGAACTTAACTATGATGCTCTTGATCAGCTACCTTATGAAAAAAACAATTTAAAAATTCCTGTTTCTGAAAATCCTAGTCAAGGAGAAATAGTTAAAGGGCTTCAGAACTTGTTAATGAATCTTGATTATTATAATGGTCAACTGAATGGTATCTATGATAAAGAAACCAGCAATGCTGTCAAGGAATTTCAAAAAGATTTTGGCTTGAAACCAGATGGTGTTTGTGGGCCGCTGACGCAGAAATTGATTACTGTAATTCAGTCTTATGACTATGAGACTGAAGAAGTAGTTAATTTTGGTGAGTTTAATCAAATTAATCTAACTTATAGAAAAGAAAACGAAAATTTAAAAATAGATATTCAAATTAACGGACATTCCAGTAAATTAAATTTGTGCCAAAAACCAAATAATCAAGATTTGCGAATAATTCAACAGACGACCAAAAATGCAGCCTTAAATATTGATATTACTAAAGGAAGTCCGATAATTATTGGTGCCTACTCAAATAAAAACCTTTCTATTCCAGATTTTCCCTGTAAAGGTAATTTGTGGAGTTTCTTTAGAGGTGCGATGGCGAAAGTTTGCCTAAAGGATGAGAAGAATGTTCTGATTAGTCAGTGGCAATTTGAAGAAGGCAGGGGAAATAAAATAAATAGTCTCATATCTACGAATAATCATCAGATTCTAGAAATTTATGGAGAGCCAAAATGGTTACGCCAATCTAACTTTCCTGCTCCCCTATTACCATCGTCTTTAAAATTTGATGATAAAAACAATTATGTAGATTGTGGCAATGATGAAACTCTCAATGTCAATCCAGTAATTACTGTTGAAGCTTGGTTGAAGCACAAATTTGGTAGTTGTTTCATTGTGAGTAGAGTCGATAGAGAAAAAAATGGCTATTCTCTATCTTGGGACAACGGAAAAATTCGTGTAGTTATGCAAAATTTATCAGAAACAACTACCGTTTATACAAAAGAAAATGCTCCACAGGATCAGGTGTGGCATCATATTGCTTTTACTTGGAATCAAGAATCTGGGGAAATTTCGATTTATATTGACGGTAGAATCCAGGACTGTGTAATAGAAGGGCAATCTAAAACTATTATTTTTGCTGGGAAAGCTAAGAGTATTGGCTTATTTACAGGGCCTTTAGTGCAACTTACAGAACCTCTCAAGATTGGTTGCAAAGAAGAGAAAGAGATTTATTATAGTGTGGCGATCGCTGATGTCCGACTCTGGAAAGTAGCGCGTACTCAGGATGAGATTAAAGCCAATATGTCTCGAAGGTTGACAGGAAAAGAGAAAGACTTGGTTGGTTACTGGCGACTAGATGACGACAAGGATGTGCGTAATCTTGTCAATGGCAAGCCTGGTAAGATTGTTGGACAAGCAACCTGCTTCCCTTCGCCACCGATTAAAATCTCCAAACAGCAGAAAACTTAAATTTGATCAGCGTCGCTCATCCCTAAATTATTGATAAATTTATTGTTAATAAAATGGCAAAATTAGCACTGCTCATTGAAGTAAGCCAATATCAGCCTGGTTTAACTCCTCTACCTGCGGCTGAAAATGATGTGCTGGCGATACAGCGTATTTTACAACACCCGGAAATTGGCAATTTTTCAAATATCCAAATCCTGCATAATCCCGATCCCCTGGAAATGCAAGAGGCGATTGAAACTTTGTTCTCTGGTCGTGCTAAGGATGACTTAGTGTTATTGTTTTTCTCGGGACATGGCATTAAAGATGATGCGGGTAGGCTTTACTTTGCGACACGCTTGACACGCAAAGATGATCGCGGCGCACTCCGCAAATCCACAGCAGTTGCTACTAGTTTTGTCCATGACATTATGAGCAACAGCCGCTCAAAACGCCAAGTGGTGATTCTTGATTGTTGCTTTAGTGGCGCATTTGTTGAGGGTTTATTAGCTAAAGATGACGGTGCTGTTGATATCAAAACTCAATTAGGTGGAGAAGGGCGAGTTATTCTCACCTCTTCTACCTCAACCCAATATTCATTCGAGCAGCAAGGCTCAGACCTCTCAATTTATACTCGCTATCTAGTTGAAGGTATTGAAACCGGAATGGCGGATCGAGATGGCAATGGCGTAATTTCTGTAGATGAGTTGCATGAATATGCCAAAAACAAAGTGCAAGCAGCAGCACCAGCTATGAAGCCAGAAATCTATGCAGTGAAAGAAGGGTACAAAATTATACTAGCTCAAGCTCCTATAGGCGATGCCAAGTTGAGATACCGCAAAGAAGTTGAAGCTTACGCCAGCCAAGGGGAGATTTCTTTTGTTGGGCGAAAAGTATTAGATGCATTTGGTGAAAGTTTGGGATTGCATCCAGAGGAACTTAGCGCTATTGAAACTGAGGTTTTGCAGCCTCATCGGGAGTACAAAAAGAAATTACAGCAGTATGAGCAGGTGCTAGTTGAGGTAGTTCAACAAGAGCCGATTTTAAGTGAAAGTACTCGCAGTGAATTAAAAAAGTTACAGCAAATTTTAGGTCTTGGTGACGAAGATATAGCGCCAATTGCAGCACGTATCATTCCCCAACAAGAACAAACCAAACCTGTAGCTGAAGCGCCAACAGTAAATCCTCAATCTCCTGCTGAATCTAAGGATGTCAGTTCTCCACAGCAACAGTACTCGAACACCTTCAATATCTCAGACAGCAATATTACTGCTCTTAGTGGTTCGGGTCAAATAAATTACTATGAGGCTCCCAAAAAACCAGGAAACTGATACCTTGTTCTAATCGCAACAAGAACGGGTAGGCACAATTAAACTCTGATTTTGTAAATCTGCTAAATAATCCATTAAAACGTTAAATTGTGGCAAATTTAGGCTGTAATAAATCCAGCGTCCTTCTTGACGTGAGTTAACTAAGCCAGCTTCCTTTAAGGTTTTGAGATGAAAGGAAAGCTTTGATTGACTTACCTCCAAAGCATCGCATAAATCACATACACAAAGTTCTCGCTGTCGGAGCAGTTCCAACACGCTAATCCTTAAGGGGTCGGAAAGCGCATGAAAGCCGGCAACAATTAAATGGGGAGTGCTAGCAGTGGATGTTGGCATCAATTAGAGTTCGATAAGGGTAATCTACCTTTATTGTGAACTAGAAAATATTGCTCAGGTGCGTGAAGCGGAGCTATCCCGAAGGGAATCGCTACTCACATGAAGATAATTTTCTCTATCGTAATTACTGAACTTTTATATAGTTAATTAGCTATATTGAATAACGTAGCAAAATCATGGTGGCGTTGATTACCTATTCAAACATCCAGCTTTGCTATGTTTTGTTGCAGTTTAAATTGAGCGATAACGGATAAAAAACCGATGTGGGGAAGTGCTATTACGGCTTATTTGCATTACTTAGGGTTCATGCTGGCTTTTGGTGCTTTGATTGTAGAAAGCCAATTTTTGAAGAAGGATTTTAGCCTAGAGTCAGCCTGGAAAGTTGTAATGGCTGATGCGGTTTATGGCTTATCTGCCACGATGATTCTGATTACAGGGATTCTGCGAGTCGTTTACTTTGGCAAAGGAACCGATTACTATCTCAGCAATTCGGTTTTCTATATGAAGGTGAGCATTTTTATCTTGGTAAGTTTGCTGTCTTTATATCCCACGTTCTCTTTTTTGTCTTGGATTAAAGATTTACGCAATGGCAAAACACCGAGTTTGGAATTAGCAAAGGTGCAGCGAATTTCTTGGATGATTAGAGGAGAGTTATTCGGGTTTACTTTAATCCCTTTACTAGCGGCTGTTATGGCCAGAGGAATTGGGGTGTTTTAAGAAACAAGGGTAAAAGGGAAAGGGAGAAAGGGGAAAGGATCAGGACTAGTCAATTTCTTAAATCAATACCTTCGCTAATTTAGTAAAACTCTTGGCGAAGGTATTGTCTGTATTTGTAATTTAGCACTCAACACTCTTGTACAGACGCGATTAATCGCGTCTGTTGCAACTCAGCACTCATTACTGATAATGGATACCAGCTTGTTTAAATCTGTGCAGAACTTCACCCAAGCGATCGCAATCTGCAATTAAACTGATCCTGACATATCCTTCGCCGGCAACGCCAAAGGCATTACCGGGAGTGACGACAACGCCGGTTTGTTGCAAGACATCTAGGGCAAAATCTGTAGAACCAACGCCTACAGGACATTTCACCCAGAGATACATTGTGGCTTTGGTTTTGGGAATATCCCAACCTAACTTGCCTAACCCTTCAATTAGGAAATCGCGACGGGTGCGGTAGCGTTGTTGGACTTCATGCAAATATACATCTGGTAGTTGTAAGGCTGTTTCTGCGGCTGTTTGTAAAGCAGCAAAAATGCCATAGTCTAAGTTGGTTTTTAAAGTCCGCAAACCTTGGATGACATGGCGATTCCCCACCACAAACCCGACGCGCCAACCTGCCATATTGTAGGTTTTGGATAAGGTGTGAAACTCTACACCAATTTCCTTGGCACCAGGAATTTCTAATAAGCTAGTGGGTTGATAACCATCAAAGGCTAACTCGGCATAACACAAGTCATGTACTAAGAGAATTTCGTGTTTTCTAGCAAAAGCAACGATTTCTTCAAAAAATTCCCGAGGTGCGGTGGCTGCGGTGGGATTGCTGGGATAGTTGAAATAGAGGATTTTGGCTTTTTGTGCCACTTCATCGGGAATTGACCCTAAATCAATTAACCAGTCATTTTCTGGCTTGAGAATCAAGCTGTAAACTTGTCCACCAGCAATTACCGGGCCACGAAAATGGGCAGGGTAAGCAGGAGATGGTACCAGAACGATATCACCAGGGTTGATGTAGGCGATCGCTAAATGAGCTAATCCTTCTTTGGAACCCAGTAGGGGCAAAGCTTCACTATCGGGATCCAGAGAGACACCGTAACGGCGATCGTACCAATTAGTAATGGCACGACGGAAATTTGCAGTTCCTTCAAAGGGCGGATAGCCATGATTGGCGGGATTCTGCAAAGCTGCCATTGCTGCTTCTACCACCGGTTGCGGTGTTGGGCCATCCGGGTTTCCCATCCCCAAATCAATCAAATCTAACCCTTGCTCCCTCGCTTTTGCCTTTAGCTCATCTAGACGAGCAAATACATAAGGTGGTAGCTTCTGTATACGTTCTGCTGGGACAATCCAATCCAAACTCATTGCTCAACCTCGTCACTGATACCCCTGACTGAGACGCGATTTGTCGCATCTCGATTATCTACTGGTGCAGTGGTAGAAACCATCGCCGCCATTAACTGTTCCAGCGCTACTTTAAACGGTAGTCGGTGGATATCGGAATTTGGATTGAGGGCGATTTCCGCAGCAGTTTGCAGTTCAGCTAGGGTAATGTTGCCTAATCCCAAATCACTTAATTTTTGTGGCAATCCAATCTCTGCATAGAATTTCACTAGCTGTTGTCTGGATGTGGCTGCTAGTTGATTGCCTTGTACCATTTCTTCTAAACGCAGTTGCACTAAGATGCCATAGGCAACTTTTTCACCATGAATACTGCTATGTCCGGCAATGTGAGTTAAACCATTATGCACTGCATGGGCGGCAACGGTACGACACTGTGCGCCTCCTAGTCCCCCAACTACCCCAGCCATTAATACTGAAGCATCTACGACTGCTTGCCAATCTTCACTACCAGGCGCTTGCAAGGCGGCGACTGACTTTTGCAATAAAATATCGCGCAAAACTCGTGCTTGCTGCACAGCACCAATAATTAAAGTTTGTTGGGAATGTCCACTACTAACTGACGCTTCGTACCACTTGGCGATCGCATCTCCAATTCCCGCGACTAAGGTATGCTGTGGTGCGGTTTTAATTAAGTCGTAATCGAGGATTAGCAAATCTGGACAGCGAGATAGCGCCACATCATAAAGAAACGCCCCTGTCTCAGAATAGACATTCGACAGCGCCGACCAAGCTGCACAGGTAGCCGCAGAGGTGGGAATTGTTACCACTGGTAATTGCAACTGATGGGCTACTAACTTTGCTGTATCCAGTGCTTTACCACCACCAACACCGATAATCAAATCAGCTTTATGTGCTTTTGCTGCTTTCCGCAAAGATTCCAAGCTAGCTTCACAGCAATCTGCACCATAATCAGCTGCCGCGATATCTAGATGTTCTTGTTCTAAAATTGGCTGCAAACTCTCTTTGGTAATCGCCAGAGTTTGCTTTCCCGCCACAATTAAGGGACGACTCCCCAAACGCGCAATCTCTGCTGATGCCGTCTGTAATATGCTGGAACCACGAATTACTTTTGCTGGCGCGATCGCCAGCGTCAATAATGAACTAGGTGTTTGAGTAGACAAGGTTTGAGTAGAAATTTGATTGGGCATATAACTAGTTTGCCAAAACCTTGATATTTCTTAACAACTTAAAAGCGCAAATAGATGATGATGCCGGATAGTTATAAGTTAAGCTGTTTGCCACTATCAGCAATTCTGATGACTCAACTAATAAAATTGGGGAATGACATCAACTAAGCCTGTTGCCAACTGGTGAAGCAGTTTGACAGCATGGCTTAATTCTATGTTGCCCATTATCCTGAAATTCCGAACTATCAAAGTTTTGAATAACCGTATAGTTAATTAACAATACCACTCCCAGATACTGAGGAAAAGTCTTTGGGTATTCGGGTTTGGGCTTTAAGGAACAGCCAATAATTTTTCCTACTACCATCACCGATTACCGACAGGTTGATTAACTTTTTCTTATTACTGGAATTGCTAAGTTAATATCTTAAACTAAAAAAAATCATTATTGTATACTGAAATACAAAAAAAACTATGTTTTCCTGATAACAGAAAAAATTACTTTTATTTACAAGAATATACTTACTCAATCAAGCTAGATATTTCTGCAAAAACCTTGCCATACATCAACAATATAAATCTTTGGATGGAAGAATATTGATTGCTTAACTAGTTTAAACAACACAATCCCAGACAATTCAGGAAACAGAGAATGCGATCGCTACGTAAATAGGGGCACAAAACTTTGCGCCCCTAAAATTGATGTATTGCCAAGATTGAACTGGAAGATGAAGCCAAAAAATGCCTTTTGTTAGGCTTTACCTGATTTTGCCAACATTTCTAAGCTGTAGGCTTTGGCAACTGAGCAAATTTTTCTGGGTAAACTTCCACAGTGATATTAGAGTCTTCGCGACTAACGAGTGATCGCTTCACTTGACCCAAGTATACAGGTACAGTTAACCCTGGTTCTGGGTGGGTCAAAGTCCGGGCGCGAATTGTCAGCTGACTATCAGCCTTAGTTCCTAAACGTCCATAAGAATAGAGATTACTAGCCGCTTGACGCAAAGTTGCATCTAATTCTGAGGTGGTAATTTTGGGTGTGATGGCAATGACGGCTTGTGTGGAACCATTGTCATAAACCAGAGAGTAGCGGACTGCACCAGGAATCACAGTCCGACTTAAAGGTACTAATGAAAGTGCAAATAAACCAGCTGTGACCACTAGCATAAAGCCAGTTGTACCCACCAGCCGAAAGCGGATACCCCATTTGAAAATAAAACTCAGGACTGCTAAAGCGGCAAATACCAACGTGGCAATCCCTGACCATTGGGTATATTGAAGAAAATCAGCTGTTGTGAGCATAAGCTTGGCTACGGAGGCATGAATTTTTGATTACAGACAAAACCATTCTACCGAGTGCTTACACCCTGGCAGGCTGTTGTCCTGCCTTATACCAAGGAAATTAAAGTCTCTACTAAGCTAGCTTCTGAGGAAATCATACAATCCAGCAAAACTGAGAATTACCTCTAGGAGTCTGATTCCACTTCAGTTTCTTCGTCTTCAATTGTAAAATCGCTGATGTAATCGCGTACAACACGCTCAAAAAATAAGGGAGCAGGTAAGGCCGTCCAATCACTGTAGTGACCAAAGCCATAGCGCAGTGACTCCACAAGGGCTGCTAAGTCATCAGGATTATCTTCTGGTTGGCGCAAGGTAACGACAATTTCAAGGGGGTTGGGAGTAGGCCAGCGACCTGCAAACGGAGCTTGTTTAGTGAGTAAATTAGTTTTTTTATCTAGACTGTAGGTTGATCGATAGCAACTTTGCCCACGAGGTTTTCTTTGTGGTAGTTCACGCGCCACAGATAGATAAGCTACGCATCCAGTTTTGTTAGTCGCGCTGAGTCGAAATAAGCCAGTTGCACTAGATGCTGAAGGAATTTCTATGTCAGGTGGCAGTTTTTTTAGTTCTTCTTTAGTTCTGGTATCTTCTATAGAAGTTTCTATTAAATGTCTGGATTTTTTTTCAATAATGCCAGGTGCTAGTTCTTGGCGTATGCGAATTATACGTGCTCCTTGCCAGTTAACCTCCATGTTTTCATACTGCTGGCCAAGGTTAATTTGATTAGCATTTATTCTAATATCAGCTAACCAAGGCCATAGTTGAACACAGTTGGAAGAATCAATCATAACCAATGGTTGTTTACCTCTTTCCACAGAATCAGAAACAACCTGTTCCACAAAGTCCATGAATCTGGTCTGGCGTACCTCTTCTTTATCAGCCAATTTAATAGGAGTAAGTTCAGCAACAAAAGCTCGCGCATCAGAAAAACTAATCCATGAACTGATTACTAAATTTCCTTTATCATAAGCACAGCAAAATTCACATTTACCTGTATCCACATTGATATGGATAGCTATTGGTAAAAATGTACTTTCTATTTTGCCACGAACGCGACCTTTTTGTTTACGGACGATTGTAATTACAATAATTTCTTTTGGTCTTGCTTCCGGTGAAATATTTTGCAGGTACTTATCAATTTTTTCTTCTACACCATCAATGCGGCCAGAATGGGCAAAGATTAAATCTTTTAATGCTGACTGCATCCTATGGAAAAAATCTGCAAGTTTAAGACGGTTTGTATTGCGTATTTTTCCAATGGGTAATAGGAACTGCACACCAGCACCAGCCATTGCTAATGCTTTGCGGGTTGATGGTTTATTAATTTTATCGTCAGGTTTGACATTGTTTTGTCCATTAGAATTTGGATAAAACTGCCGCGCCATTATTAAGCAGAAAGTTGGCTGATTGAGCTTTTTAATCTGTTGTGCTGTGGACTCCCATGCTTTAATTCTCTCCCGCGATCGCTCTTTAGCCTTCAACTCTTTTCCTAGTAAACTTTCTCTTGTTCCGTGGGTATTTTCTGGCAAGCGACTAATTTCTACTTTAAGTGTGTCTCCCCACAGAAGTTGAGTAACCTTCTGCAACAGTTTCACTTCTGTTTGTAATTCAGGTTCATAAAAGATAAATAATAAAGGTCGTTCATTGGGATACAATCTCTGCATCGCCGTCTGGTTTGCTTGAATTAAGTCTTGAAGTTCAGCCGTTTGATTCTTTGTGCGTCCTTTGAATTGAAGAGCTTTTATTCCCCAATGAATACCTTCTAAACGAATGCCAAAATATTTACTTAGCAAGTCATCAATTTGTTCCTCGTTGAGTTGATCGAGATATTTTGGAGTAAACTCTAAGTTGGTATTTGTTTCAAGAGCTTCCAAAACACCACCAAGCAGTGTAGGAAGATTAATCATACGTGTCGCTTTCTTTGTTTCCTTCAAGTCATGGCTTTGTTTAACCAAAGAATATTTATCAAATATTTCCATTCCTAGTGGTTGAAGAATTTCAGCGATCGCTTCAAACGCATCTAATTTATCAATCTCTGGTACACCTGTTTCGATACCGTATTTTTCTGAAGTTTCTTCGTCATCTTCTGAATTATCTTGAAGTCCATTACGGTAAGTTAGAAGTACCTGACAGCTATCAGTAGAGGCTGAACCTAAAGCGATTTCTTGTCCATCACTAGATGACCCCAGATTTAATTTTCTCCGCAGGATTTCAAAATCCTTATCTGTTCTCCAAACCCATTTTACCTTCTCTTGCTTTTTGTTTTTACCCTTTTTGCTGTTTTTGTCTACCTCAGCTTTGACTTGATAGCTAAAGGCGCGATCAGTATGCTCTTGAGAAAATATGAAACCGCTAATATTTCTACGGTCATATTCAGGAGCTTTTAACTGAGTTAACCACCGACGTTTAGAAACCTCAACTTTTAATAAAGGTTGATGTAAAGATGGATAAGTAATAACTTCCAATTTCACTACAAAACTGAATTTTCCCTTTTTGTTATCTAAAGTGATCGGATCTGTAATCAGTTCTGCAATACCAGAAGAAAATGTACCATTGCTGAAAATAACCCGTTTCATCGGCCTTAAATCTGGAAAAATAACTTGTCCAGCAAGTTGACGAGCTACATAATCTGCCAGCATTCGATAGGCATATTTATCTTTAGGTTGAGTTGTATCCGTCTTTGAATTCCAACCCCAAGGTAATACTTGAGATTTGAATGCAGAAACTTTTATCAACTCTCCTGTTTCTTGCAAATCTTCCAAGCGTTCAATAATCCCTATTGATATATCCTCTTTTTCAGCAAATGGTTTGAGATAGTTTGTCAACCAATCATCAATAATTGGGCGAAGCATTCTATTGATTTCTTCTTCATTACCACCAGTAATGTAAACAAAAGGTTCTGGCTCATCTCCCTTGTTAGCATGATAAAATGCACTTTTGCTAAGACCTATCTCTGGTTCAATTCTTGCTGCATCTTTTAAGACTATCTGTAGAAAATTTCGCAATGAGCCATAAGGAAGATTTTTGACATTAGCTCCTTGTTGAATCTCGCCAAAACATTGCAACGCTGGTTTTGTCCAAGTAAGAGTGCAACCCTCTACTATAATTGGGGGTAGTTTATCTGGTACGCTAAAAGCTAAAGGAAATTTTGCAATTGATTTGCTTGCCCCTGGCTGGATATACAATGTATCTGAGACTAAATCACCTTCAGTTTCTTCCTCTTCCTCTTCTGCAAATAAATCTTCTTCCAATTCAATTTCATTATCAAAGTTATTAATCATTTTTACATCTCCAATATTGTTGAAAAATCGTCAAAACCCTCTTCTTCATCCGCCGATTCTTCTAAGGAATGTAATTCATCTGGGTAAATTACTCCTTGAATGCGCTGTAAAGGTTCTAGAAATGCGCTATACAGTTCTTGATAAATTTCTCGAATTACAGGGTCTTCATGGTTAACACATTCTTCTAAAATAATTCGCATCTGAACCAGCATACTATCTCGTCCAGAATCGGGTTTATCTTCTGTTGATTTTTTAGCCCAAGCTGCATCAACAAAGTAAACTGATACTGGGCATCCATTTCGCATTCCTCGACCAATTGTTTGCAGAATAGCTACCATTTGATTAGCCGTAAATGATTTGAATAGTTCAGGCCCCAAACGGCTTGCCATTAAGGGTTCACGTAACAATCTATTGGCAGTTAACCAGAGGTCTTTTCTTGATTGTTGCCAAGCTGTTGCTATGGCATTCAAATCTTCTGTTTCACTAAAAACTCGACTATCAAATTCTTGTGTTGCTCGCCCTGTCAAACTATACAAAAGCTGCATATCATCTTTAGTAGGGTGAGGACGAGTGAGGAAATAAATTGATCCAATTGCTGCATCTAGTTTTCTTTCCCCTTTGGTAAAAACGATGTTGACACCTCTACCAATTGCCAGCATGGGAAAAATTAAAATGTGGCAATTTTCATCATCTCCTAATGCTTCACATTGAGCAGAAGTGACAAAATCCTTTGGTTGTTCCCCTTCTCTTAGAGACTTCACAACTGCTTTTGTATGCCTACCAACATCAGGATAATAGGTATTGATATATTTTTTGATATCGCGTGCTTGGTCATAACCATTAACAACTAAAGCTGCTTTACGGCGAATACCAGACTTGACATCAAATTTATTCATGGCTTTGTAAATTTCAGATTTAGTCGTTCCTCCTTTAATAAGAGCATCTACTATCAGTTGAAGATTACGTGTTTGCAGGTTGCGATCGCCTGCGCCACTGTATAGTAGAGGTTGGTCGCCCCGTTGACTATCTGAAAACCATTTGAAATAATAAGTGCTTTTTGCTGATGTCTGATTTTTTGGCTGACGTGCTTTGAGTAAATAATGTGGCCCGGCGTTAATATGATAAGCAGGACTGGCTTGTAAAAATGATGTAGCTGAGGTAATTAAAATAGTTGGACTGGCTTGTCCATTATCTGCCTCTAACAACCGATGAAAGCGGTGCATTAACATCCGAGGCGCACCTACAAATGTAATGTAAGATAACTCCATATTTCTAGCAGCAGTGCGCGTTGTTAGTGCTTTGAAAAAACTGTATCGCACACCAGAAAATGAACCTAAAATGCTTTCGGGAATAAATTTTCTGAGTTCTGGTGATGCAGTGGATTCTACAATGGGTTCACGAATAAAACCTTCTGCAACCATTGTTCTTGTCCCTGGTACAATTCGCTGATAACCCAGAATTACGAATGTAACAGTTATTAGTAGTTTAATTAAATCCTCTGCTTCGATATTTAATTGATGCTTGGGAAAATAGAGTTTGAAAAATAAATCGATAATTTCTTGGACAATCGCGTCACGTTGTTTAATCAGATTTTCAGCTAAGTAGCGGCGAAAATGCTCAATGAGAGTTTTCCATTGCTGTTCTAAGGTATCTTTATTTATGCCTATATAATGAGGCCAAAAATCTGCTTTAAAATCTTGAGGATTATTAACTCCTGTACGGTCATAAAAGGCGTTATATGCTGCTTTTTCCCAAAATTCAGCTAAGGCTCGACTTCTGGTAACTTCTGTTTTGGCTTCTTGTTCATCAATTTCATCTTGTTTAGTGGATTTTTTAACACTATTCAAGAGTTCGCTAACAATCCGTAATACAGTGAGCAATTGATTTTCGTAGCGTTCTTTTACCCGCGACCCTGACATATTATGGATAGTGGTAATCAAAGAGGTATTATGATTGCCAAATTCCGCTAAGTCACGGCTGTAAAGTTCTATATCCCGATCAAATAATCGATAGTTTTCACCACGAGCAAAGCGATTATGAATTTGTTCAAGAATTACTTTATGAATTGAGTGTTCTGAGCCGGAAATACTTAAAGTTGCAGCCCCATAATCATCTAATACTTTCTGCACCATGTCGCCTTCGTCGAAAACCACTAGGTCAAAGGTACGGGCAATTAATTCAAAATATCGTAATTGTTCGTAAGCTGCATGGGGTGATATTTGCGTATCAAGCGATCGCACATGACCAACCCAAATATTGGCATCTAATAAATCTCGCTGTGCTTTGTTGCGACCGCACATTGTCCAAAGGGGACACAGGCATTTTTTCATCTTTCCCTGTTTCCCCCCTCCTTGCAATATCTCATTACAAGGTGCATAACCAAAGCCCCAAAAAGACATATCAGCAGTAGAAAAGGCTGGTAGAACGCAGTTGAGTCCAAAAACTTCCGCCTGTTCTAAGCTGTAAGCAAAACCACCATTATTTCCTATAGCGGCGATCGCTTCGGCAATATTATCTGCGTGGCGACGACGAGTTTCATCACCTTGACCGACAAGCATTCCCACTTTAACTTGATGAAATGCCAAATCAGCCATGTACTGTCTAGCAACTTCAATAGAGGGAAACACAAACATGGCTTTATAGTCATGTAGCCCCAACCAGACAGCTATCAACACCAACAATGTTGTTTTACCTGACCCAGGTAAACCAATTAAGTGTTTGATATCCTCCAATTCCAACACATCATCTTCTTTCCGCAGTCCTTTTCCAGCCTCCGATACCATCAGGTCAAAGCGTTCAAAGCGATCAGCCCAATTACCTAATCGTCGTTCAGGATCTTGCTGTTCACGTTCGTCCATTTCACGAGCCAAATCGTGCAGTTCTTTTAGGGGAATGCAAATCTTTCCTCTTGGTTGGCGGTTGAGGGAATGGGTACGACGTGTAGCAATCGGGGCAGAGATACGCGGAATGTCTAACTTCACGGAGGTTGAGTCTTCACCTAACGCCACAGCCATTGGCTGACGAGGATCAGCAACTGTAAAACCATAAGTTTCGTATGGCAAAGGGTTACTCAGAATTTGCCGCGCCTTTGTAATTGACGAATCTTCTAAAGCGTCAGTCCTTTGAAACTGAAGTGTTTCAATATCAATTTCATAGGTTCCTTGAGTATTGTTGGAGTAATGATAATTGTTATAGAGAGCGATCGCGTGCTTCACTGACTGATGTGTTACATAAGCCAGTGACATCTGACGCATATTGAAAATAGCCTGACGAGCTTGTGCAAAGGTAGGTGCATTTAAAATGCTCGCCATACCTGACATGACTACTGGCGCATACTCCAGTGAATTAGTGCCGATAAATTCTTCCATGAAGACGCAAAGCCAACAAATTCGCTCTGCACCTTTCCAAAAATCAGGTTTGGTTCGCATAGGGCATCTTCTTTAAAAACTCAATTACTGAGGAAACTGACATAATCTCTAAACTCGCCGCATCACCTTTTTTATCAAGTGTTGATTTGAGGGTGGAAATGTAGCTTGGGTTATCTTCAATTAAGCGATCGCTCACAGCCAAAATCCGACGACGATAATAAATCAAACCGCCAATACTACGATTGAGACGCAAAGCCAAAGTCACCGGACTTGTGTAGGATTTAGCATCAATGCCAATTGCTTTTTCATTAATCGCTATATCGCATAAATCCGACTCTGGATAAAGTTCAGCATCTAATCCGTTTTGTCTAGCTGTATCAAATATCTTTAATTCATCAATGGCTGGGCCTGTCCAGTAGGTGAGAATTTGCGACTTGGCAATTCGTAAAATATCTTTGTCTGGATCTAGTGTCTCAGATACTTTTGGCAATTCATGACCAATACACTGGCGAATGGGACAACGCCCTTGTGGAAAAAGTCTATTGTTAGGGTGAGGTCGCATAAGTGTGCCACAGTGGGCGCAACGGTTTGCTAAACCATCAATTAGCCAAATATCCGGTACTAAATCGAAAAAATTATCAAGAATCATTCCCTGTAAAGGAGTTAAGTCATTATCAACCAAGTAATCAAATAGTTGGCGTTGTCCAATCAGAGAATACCTACCAAGCAACTCTCGTAGTGCAGTGTAAGCCTTATGTTGACGGCGACCACCCAACCTTTGAGTTGCGTCGCATAAGTCAGTATAAAGGCGATGTTCAATGACATTATTTTCCCCAAAACCGCCACTGAGGTTGGCAATCTCGGCACAATCTGATGTAGGAACTCGCAAATCTGGATCAATGATAGTTGCGTTAGCAAAGCGAAAGTCTGATTGGCTAAATATTCCTAACCCCCAACGCTCAGAACCAAGCGGGTAGCGTGCGTTATCTAAAACAGTGTGTACACAAGCCGCGCGATCGCATTGTCCTTCTTCAATATAGAGACGACCTAATTTGCACATTGCTTGATAGAGTTCTGGCGGCAATGTACTATCCTCTTGACGGACAATTTGTTGTCTCGGTAGCACTCGGTCATATTGGCGGATAATTCCTTGTGCTAACAAAACTACGGCATCTTCAGCCAGATCCGTCGCTGGTCTGTGTCCAGTTGGTAACGGTAAAGAAGTTGTTGTGATGGTGGGTAGCCATGTGGGGTCTTGACCTTGAGCTTCCGCCAGAATTTGCAACTCCAAAGTATCTTCAGAGAAAGAAGGTAATACTTGCGCGATCGCTGCTAGTGTCCAACCTTTCTTTAACAGTAAACTTGTTGCCAATCCTTCCAAAATTTGCCGAAATCCAAATTCTTGTCCTTTGGGTTGTGATAGAAGTTGCTTTGCTCTCCACGACCGCACGGTTCGCAAGGCAGGTGACTCTACTGACAGTCTCAGTTGTTCAATTTGGTGTTTAAGTTCTTTTGTCAGTACCTCTGCAGTTCCCTGCCATTGACGCACGCTTTCAAATTTCATATATTTACTTTACATCAATAAGTGTTTACACTAAATGATGTAAATTACATTGTCAACCCATATGGGTATAAATTTTTAGTTTTTATTTCGAGCGCGCCTGACCACGTAGCGTATAGTTTAATTTTACCTACGTTTCCTGGCGTTATTATTTCCTTTAATACAATACTGTAGCCAAAAAAAGAGTATAAAAAGAGGGCTGATGTAGTAGAGTTATAGTCTTCCAAAACAACAACTCGAAAGCCACACACAGCCCATGTTTGACATACTAGCACTGTTGCAATGCCTGCTACCAGAAATAAAAGTGACGACGATGCGGCAATTGAGCCAGATCATTATGGCGATGTTAGCCATGAGTGGGCGAGTAACGATGTTGGGAATTTCGCGTTGGACGCTTAGTGGTGGTAGTTATCGGTCGGTAATCAGATTCTTTCGTACAGTCATACCGTGGGCAACGGTGTTGTGGGTATTTTTTCGACGGCATTTGTTTTGCCCAAATGATGTTTATTTGTTGGCAGGAGACGAAGTAGTAATAAGCAAAGCCGGGAAAAAAACTTATGGATTAGATAGGTTCTTTTCCAGTCTAATAAGTAAACCAATATCGGGTCTTTCTTTTTTTACATTATCATTAGTCAGTGTTCAAAAAAGACACTCATTTCCGATTCAGATAGAACAGGTAATCAAGAGCGATGTAGAAAAAAGTATTGTCTCACCAAGCCCAGAAATAAAACCACAAGAAAAACGTGGGCGCGGACGACCAAAAGGAAGTAAGAACAAAAATAAACAGGAGGTGATTTTTACAGCTGAATTACTAAGAATTCAGAAGATGATTAATGAGCTATTTAAGTTAATAGCTAACTTTCTTCCTCTCACTTACTTAGTCGTAGATGGTCACTTTGGGAACAATAATGCTTTGCAGATGGCTAGGCAGGTAAAGTTACACATAATTTCCAAGTTGCGCCACGATTCTGCGTTATATATACCTTACCAACATTCTGACCCCAATCATCGTTCTCGTCGTAAATACGGTGATAAGCTGGACTGGCGTAATATTCCCCAGGAATATTTGCATCAAAGTAGTATTGAAGAAGATATCCAAACAGATACTTATCAATGCACTCTCCTTCACAAAGAATTTGCCCAGCCTCTGAATGTAGTGATTTTGGTAAGAACTAATCTGAAAACAGATGATCGCAGTCACATAATTTTGTTTTCTAGTGACCTAAGTTTATCATACGAGAAAATAATCGACTACTATAAACTGCGCTTCCAAATCGAATTTAATTTTCGTGATGCCAAACAATTTTGGGGATTGGAAGATTTCATGAACAGGGGTCAAACTGCTGTGACTAATGCTGTCAACCTTTCATTTTTTATGGTCAATTTATCTCATTATCTTCTAGCTCAGTTCCGTCAAGATAATCCTGGCTCTGGCATTGTTGATCTTCTGGCTTATTGTCGTGGTTTTCGATATGTTCGGGAAATGTTAAAAATGCTTCCAGAACCACCAGAGCCTATTTTATTATCCCAGATTTTTGCCAAGCTTACCTCTCTTGGTCGTATTCACAATGCTTCTACAGCCGTTGAACCCTCGTAATTTGGCTACAGTATTGTTAATAGCCTTTTAATTTCAACCCATAAATAAAGGATTGATGGATATTACAGCAAAGATTTGTGAAAAATCCGGGTGTACCAGACGATATCTCTAATAACGGTGACAATCAATTGCTCAACTACCATCCTCAGCAATTGCAATATCTACCCTGTATTCTGCTGGGCAAGTTTCTACTAAATTACCTTGAATAATTTTTATTTCCTCTGCAAGCTGGCAACTTTTTAACTGTCCTTTTTCATCAAAAAAGATATAACTTTTGGCTTTACAAGAAAAATTTGATCCGCCTGTGCGAGAATTGGAGATTTGTAAATTTATATCGTGGCTCAGAATACAAGTTGCTAATGAACCATTAGAGTAATTATTAATAGTACCTGTTTCACAAACAATCGCTGCTTTAGCAGGCAGAGATATAACAAAACTGAGCGTCAATAAACCCAAAGAAGATGTGAAAATTCCCAACTCTGAAGAGCATGATTTCATGGAAAAATCCTGAGTTTTTTAATGCTATATTCTTGATAATTTGATGAGTAAGAACATACATAAAAAAGGGCATCTCTTGGAGATGCCCGTCATGCAGGAAAACCCCTAGAAGGGTTGTCCTTACACCTTCCCAACAATCAGCAACAGTGACTAACTTTAATTAGCCACACTCACAGACGTGAATATGTTTATATTATTAAAAACAAGTTATAAGTGACTGCGGTGTATACACGGAAAATATGTAATTTTTGATATATAGGAATCCTATTTTATTTAGAAATTTATTTATGAAGATAGAGAATCAGTAATACACAGGAAAATAACAAAGAAAAAGGATGAAATCATTATGATTGTGAATTGCCAAATCCCTATGATGCGATCGCCTATTAGGGGTTCTAGCCTAGCAGGGTGAAACCCAGTCTAGGTTTCAAGTTTTACCTATATTCTTAAAAATAAGCAATTTTGGCTATGACTCAGGCAAAATCTGTGTAGAGGCGTAAAGCTTTATGTCTCTACAGAGAATTGATGTGTTGCCAAGATTTTTTCAATATCAATGATGCTCCGATGACACATCACATTTTAAAAGCAACCAAAGATACAGTACATCTCAGTGGTTTTTCTCATTTACTAGCACCAGCACTCACTGTTGATTCAGGTGACACGATTGAGGTAGAAACTTACAGTGGTTATTATGTGTACGACAAAGCGCCACCGGAGTTTCTCACACCAGAATTTCTCGATATCTGCCATAATTTAGCGGCGGAACGTAAAATTGCTGGCGGGCCGCATTTACTCACTGGCCCTATTTATGTGCACGATGCCGAACCAGGGGATGTTTTGGAAGTAGAATTAACTGCGATCGCACCCAGTTTACCTGTAGGCTTCAACGCCATTCGTCCTGGTTGGGGCGCTTTACCAGAAATCTTTCCTCAACCTGCTTTGAGATTTATTCCCCTCGATTTAGAAAACAAGATTGCGGAATTTCCCACAAATAGCGGCATTAAAATTCCCCTCAAACCATTTTTTGGTATCCTTGGTGTTGCAACTCCCGAAAAATCACGAATTTCTATTCCACCAGGCTATTACGGCGGTAATATTGATAACCGAGAACTACAAGCAGGTTCTCGGATATTTTTACCAATTTTTGTTCCAGGTGCTTTATTTTCTATTGGTGATGGTCATGCGGCTCAGGGAGATGGTGAAGTTAATGTTACCGCTATTGAAACTTCGATGAACGGTAAAATTAAGCTCACTTTACGTAAAGATTTGCATTTCACAACACCAATCGCAGAAACTCTTACTGATATCATCACAATGGGTTTTGGTGAAACCTTAGATGCCGCCTTAGAATTAGCCTTGAAAAATATGATTGATTTCTTGGAGCGCTTTACAAATTTATCGCCCGAAGAGGCGTATGTATTGTGCAGTTTAGCAGTGAATTTTCGCATTACCCAAGTTGTCAACAGCCCTCAAAAAGGCATTCATGGAATGCTACCCAAAGCAATTTTTTCTCATAAAATCAATTGGTGAAGTAAGTAGCGTAGATATTGTCTAATATTTGCCCAAAACCCATAAATATCAAATGGTGAGCAGTGCCAGAAAAATTGCTTATCAATGATAGATGACAGATTGTAATTAAAAATCAAAGACCATTGATTATGTCTAATATTCTCATTCAAATGTTGCTAATTGGTTTGGTGGCTGGCATTGCTGGCGGGATGTTTGGAATTGGTGGTGGGGCAATTATGGTACCAGCAATGGTATTACTGATAGGATTGGATCAAAAATTTGCCACAGGTACTTCCATTGCTGCACAAATTTTACCAATTGGGATTTTAGGAGCAGCAGTTTACTATCGCAATGGTCAACTAAATATTAAATATGCTGTAATTATTGCAGTCGGTTTAGTAGTCGGCAATTTATTTGGGGCATTGTTTGCCAATCAGCCTTTTATTAGTAGCGAGACAATGAAGAAGCTGTATGGCATCTTTTTGCTACTTTTAGGCGCTCGCTATTTATGGAATAACTAAAATAATATACTAAGTTGTTAGTTATCTTGTCTGAATTTGGTAATCGGTAATCGGTAATTGGTAATTGGTAATTGCAAAAAAAATCTGACCCATGACCCATTACCTATTACCTGTACTGAAATCCAACGTTAATACAGGAAGCGCGATCGCATACTCGGCTAGGTAATTGCTATCATCAGTAAATCACGGTGCTAGGCTGCTTATATCGTTATCTGTAATTTAGATAACTCTTGACTGTTGATTCTTGAATGCCTGTAGGTAGACCACTAATCTGGCTGCCTTTAACTTTGGTTGAATTTCAATTACCTACAATGGATCGTCGGAATTTTCTTAAGTATGCAACTTTCACGGGATCAAGCTTTGCCTTAACTAGCTGTATTCAAGGTAGAAGAAATTCCCAATTGCAAAGCGATGTCACCCCAACAGCCTCACCTGTAGTAGTCAACGAACCGCTAAAGGTGGGGTTTGTTTATTTAGGGCCTGTAGGAGATTTTGGCTGGACTTATGCTCACGATTTAGGTCGTAGAGAAATGGAAGCTAATCTTCAGGATAAGGTGAAAACTACTTTTATTGAAAATGTCAGTGAAGCTGATGCAGAAAGGGTAATTCGCCAACTAGCAACAGATGCTAGCAAATTAATTTTTACAACTTCCTTGAGCTACATGAACGCCACAATGAAAGTAGCCAAGGAATTTCCCCAAGTGATATTTGAACATTGTACAGGTTCTCAACTTGCTGCCAATGTCGGCACTTACTCCGGACGCTTTGAAGAACCGCGTTACTTAACCGGTATGATTGCCGGCAAAATGACAAAATCAAATATTATTGGTTTTATTGGCGCATACCCCATTCCTGAAGTCATTCGCGGAATAAATGCATTCACTCTAGGATTGCGAACTACCAATCCTCTAGCAAAAGTGAGAGTGCTATGGGTGCAAAATTGGTATCACCCTGCGAAAGAAAGGGAAACAGCCCAAGCTTTGATTAATTTGGGTGCAGATGTTCTGACACAGCATACTGACTCGACTGCTGCTATGCAATTAGCAGCCGCCAAAGGTATTTATGCTTTTGGTTACAACAGTGATATGAGTAGCTTTGGTGCGAAAGCACACCTAACAGCCGCAATTAATAAATGGGGAAAATTTTATATAGATACAGCCTTAGCTGTGATGAATAATACCTGGAAGCCACAACAGACTTGGAGTGGTATTGCTCAAGGTATGGTAGATATTTCCCCCATGAATCAGGGGATTCCTAACGATGTTCAGCAATTAGTCAACGCCAAGCGCGAACAGTTTATTCAAGGTACAGCCCATCCTTTTGATGGCCCAATCAAAGACCAAAAGGGGGTACTACGCGTACCCAAAGGTAAAGCGCTTGACGATCAACTACAAGAGAAAATGGATTGGTATGTTCAGGGAATTGAAGGATCAATTTCCTAGTAATTGCTTTCATCCTGGTGACTCTGAACTGAGCTTTTTCTAGAATCCGGGATTACGTTGCTTACGAGCCATATTCTACTCCGTCAATAGCTCTCAAAAGCTAGTTTGGCTCAATTAAGCTATATTCCGGTTCAGCAAAAATCGCAATTTTGTGACAAAATTTTTGATTTATACCAGTGATTTTTCTGAATTTTATTACTCAGGGCTGATTTTCACAGAAATGATGTGTTTAAGTTTCAGCAATATGCGATTATGACTGCGTAGGTGATGCCTACAACAGGCTCAACCTCTGCACTTTCATGCAGGGTTAAGTGCGATCGCTTCAACAATAAGCCTTAATGGTCGAGGTTTAAGGGTTATTGTTGTAACTTTAAGGCTTAATCTTGTAAGGTTGATGACAAAAGTTGATTGGCGATCGCATTTCGTTCAAGCTGGGGCGATCGCTAATCGCTAACTGTTAGACTTTACAAGTCTTGATGCGAGAGAAGAGGACTACAAACGACCACGACACATTCCCAAAAATGACAACGAACGAACGCCTACATAAAATAGGGAGATATCCCTCTGGTACTGAGGTATCAAAAACAACTTTATCGTAATCAATCCAGTTGCTTTCCACTTTCCATCCTACGCGATCGCCAAATTGTTTCCAGGCTTCCTCGTCATATTTACCGTCTAGCTTACCGCCAACATTCGAGTAAATTTCTTTCTGAACGCTGAAGCCAAATCGTCCATTGCTATATTTTGTCCATAGGCGATCAATCGTGCGGAGGTCAGTACAAGGAAAGTTTAATAATTCTTCTGTTGTAAAGTAATGACCATTATTCTGACCTATAGCCTGAACCATCACTAAATATGTTTCCATATCAGCATCTTTCCATTTGTTTGCTGCTAATAGGTCGCGTAGTCTCGTATAATCTACGCCTTTTTCTGAACTAAGGTCATCTTCTTCTTGGGGTTTCGGTTGCTTAGAGTCAATTGCTGAGATTAGCTGCTGAGGAATCAAGCGATTATTTATTGGTGCAACATCCTCATCTCGCAGTTTAAGAATCTGTTGTAATCGCTGTAAATCATCAAGAGTTCCATCACTAAGAATCGGTTCTTCTTCCAATGCTTCAGTCAGGGTTTGTTCGTATTCCTGCAAGCTTGCTTCTAACTCACGAAATGGTTTGAGAACTTCTTCTTCTATCGCTGCTGTTACTTCCGAGTTTAACCCCAACTCGCTTTGTCTACGAATTAAAACCCTGCGTCCCACAACCGAAACGCGACCATTTCTAACACGTTGCTCAACTTCTTTGCGATACTCTAATTGTGGATTGCCTATTGGTGCTTTAGCTAGGCGAATTGTATAACCTTCTTTGACTGCAAAGATTTCTGGTTTCATCGCTGGTTTTGCTTCCAGCACCTTGCGCTTGGCATATTCATGCAGTTCAGCTACAGTAACAAAACCATCGTTATCACTATCAGATGCGCCTGTTTCAATTCCCTCAATTAAATAGCGGGTGTAAACTCCGCCTCCTGAATCTTCAAAGGATTTTTGTGTAGCTGTGGAAGAGGTTAACACAGCTCTACCTTCACCACCTAATTGCTCAACAATTTCATTTGTAATGTTGAGATTGGAAATTTCTTTAGCACTCATCCCCTCAGCAAAAGCACCGCTAAAGCAACAGTCAAGAATTAATACTTGTCGCTTAGATTTACTGCGACTCATGTAATTTTGATGGATGAATTTAGCATCTACTGCTGTACCAATTCTGACTAAACCTTGGGGATTGATTTGAGTATTGCGGCTGACAAAAAATAAACTTCCGTCCTCATGTCTGTAGCCATGTCCAGAAAAATAAAGCAGTACTACGTCATCTTTTTGACATTTTTCCATGAACAACTGCTCAATTTCTGAGCGCATGGTATCAGAATTAGGACTAAGCAAAACTTTGACTTCCTTAAAGCCGCCTATCTCTAAATTCTCCAAAACACGCTGCATTGCTTCAATATCTTTGACTACTCCAGATAAATTATTTATCTTCGGAGAATCATATTCACTAGCGCCAATTAGCAATGCATATTTCGCCATTTTGCTTGCTTAGTTCCGTTAAAATACAGAATTTTCTCTAATTCTATATTTTAGACAAGATAAAGCTGAAGAATTCCGTAGAGTTAGGATGGTTAGGCTTGCGGCTAACGCAGGTGGTTCAACTGTTGTTGATGCGTCAATACTACTCGGTTAACCGTTTTGAACTCAAAATTGGTTTTGGGGAAAAGGTTAAAGGACTTCCAGAAAATAATACCATTTTGAAAAAAGAACGCAACAGATGGGTAGGTAGGGGCACGGCATCCACAATCTTTTGGCATATCAAATATCTTATTGGTGCCGTGCCCCTACAAAGAATTTATCTGTCGCTAACATTATTTGAATTGGTATAAATTATCCAAATATAGTCCGAGAATCTTTTTATTCTCCCCCTGCCAAGAAAGCGATAGTATATTTTTTTATACCAATTTGAAAAAAGAACGCGACAGATTGTAGGGGCAAGGCAGTGCCCATTGGTGTCAACTTAACGTGAAACCCGCTTTGTAGCAAGGTTTTTGCCCTCACCCCCAGCCCCTCTCCCTGTGGGCTATCCATTACCCACATCTTTCTTAACATTGCTGTAAGCCAGAATCTGAGCGAATGACAGAAGTAAACAACAAAAGCATGATTGACTTTGGAGAAAGAAAATGTACTAAGGTAGAGTGCGATCGCGTAGCTTCGGGAGGCAATGGTAAACTACTTTGATGTCAAAGGAGAATCAGGATGGAGAAGTTTCCAAGTAGCGGCGATATCATGTAATCGTCGCAGCCCAAGCCAAATGGTTTTCACCCCAGGTTCACCATCACCCTTGCGACCTAAAAAGCCACCAAGACTGGCAATCATCCGTACTGCTTGGCGTAAAGATGGTGGCTGAACTGGTGGAATAGGATTTTTATTGATAGTGGCACATAAAGATTGCCATTCGTTCGGTTCTAAAACTGTGTCACAAGGCGGGTCGGGATGAACTCGTGCTTCATAAGTCAGCCATAATAAACGCCATGCCACAATTGAGTAGGTGGCTAATGCCATATTTATGCGCCGAGCAGTTTCGAGTTGTAATTTTTCAATTCCACAGCCACTTTTTAAAGCATAGTGATAGCGTTCTATTAACCAACGATATGTGTACCATTTCACACAACGGGCTGCATCTTCTAAATCATTAATCTTCAGACTAGTAATCAACAACCAACTAATTGGATCAATCCCCGCTGGCGGGTTTTCTTCAAGTGCCAGAATCACTTGTAACTTCACAGGTTTTAGCTGCTGCCGACCGATGTGATGTAATGGTACTTGAATATCAAAAGTTGCGAACCTAATTGTTAAATTTGCGCTTCTAGCGCTATGTTCTGGATTGCGTTTAACTTCTACTGTTAGAGTACCGCAGGCTTCGGTTTGTCTGATGGCAAGGTGTAGATATTTTGCACAATGGTCTACTTTACGATTGTGAGTACCACGAATCAGTAAATCTGAGTTTTCTGGGCGTTTGAGGCTGAATAAGTCAAATATATCTGCCTCGGAATCTCCTATTGTTACTATTTGAATTTCTTTTGGTATCAACGTTTGTGTTGCTGATAATCCATCTAACCAACGTTGACTTTCTTTTTCTTGTGTTTCTCGTTGACGGCGTTTTTTCGCAATTCCTAGATTTTCTGCTTCTCTAGACCAAACCTGTTGATCAATAATTCCCAGTGGTACTCCTTTAATTGTCGCTGCAAATGTTGAATGTACCTTTAAGCCTGATGATTTCCTATGGTCGAGATAACCAATACCACTTGTTGCTGGATGGTTTGTTAAGTCTATATTTGTTGTGTCTTGAATTGCCAATATTACTTGATGTTCTTTAATTCTTTCAATTGTACTTTTGATGTGGGCATTCCGGATATCTGATGGCTGAAAATATGGTGAATTCCAAAAATCATACGCTGCACTTGTCGCCGCTATATCTCCACAAGCTTGAGGTACGCTACTAGCTGGCTGGGATGCTAAGTCTTCCACAATACGTATTAGCCGTTTGTTTCTCCTTGCATCCCCTAAGTCTGCCTGTTGTAATTCTGACTCTGCCCATTTTTGCATGATGCGTCATCACCCACAACTATATTTTCCCTCAAAACTATACCCATCAACCGTTTCGGTCTAATTTTAAGTATTTTGTCTGTTTGTTAAGAAAGATCCGGGTAATGGATAGCCTCCCAGGAGAGGGGAGCAAGAGATTCAATTCCCCTTCTCCCTGAGGGAGAAGGGGTTAGGGGATGAGGGCGCGAGGTATTTATACAACGCCCGCCCTCTATAGCTTTTAGCTTAAGTTGACACCACTGGGCACTGCCTTGCCCTCTAGAATATATTGATTTGTCGCCAACATTATTTGCATTGGAAGTAGTTGGAAGTTCCTAAAGGTTTTTTCTTTCCCCTTTCCCATTCCCCTTTTTCCCCTTAACCGACAAGCTTGGCGACAACACACCCAACGACGAAATAAGGGTACAGCATTGCTGTACCCCTACGAATTGCTGATATTTTATCCAAATCAGTCAATCAAGGAAAAATCCCCAAACTCAGGGATAAAATTTTCTCTTCCCAGTCAACCGTCAACCGTCAACCGTCAACCAAAATTTAATACTCGGGAACGGAAGAATCTACTTCTCGACTCCAAGCGGTGATTCCACCTTTGACGTTTGTCCCAACAATCCCAGATTCTTTAAGAATGCTCAGGGCTTTTGCCGATCGCCCGCCCATTTTACAATGAGCAATTAAGCGGTGACCGTTGAGTATTTCTTTGACTTGTTTTACGCCATCGCCATTTTCAATATCTGGTAATGGTACTAAGACGGAACCAGGTATTTTGGCAATTTCGTATTCATGGGGGTTACGCACATCTAACAGTACAAAGTCTTTTGCACCGCTATCTAATAACTGTTTCAATTCCGTCACAGTCATTTCTTGAATTTCTTGCTGCTGTTTCGCTTCCTCAGCTTTAGCTTGGGGAATACCGCAGAATTCTTCGTAGTCTATCAGTTTTTCAATAACTGGGCGAATGGGGTTAGGACGCAGCTTCAATTCGCGGAATTTCATTTCCAAGGCGTTGTACAGCAGCAGCCGTCCGCTTAAAGTGTTACCTTGTCCCAGAATAATTTTCACAGTTTCCGTGGCTTGGATCACACCGATAATTCCCGGCAATATTCCTAACACCCCACCTTCTGCACAAGAGGGAACCATTCCTGGTGGTGGTGGTTCGGGATACAAGTCACGATAGTTCGGCCCGCCTTCGTAGTTAAATACTGTGGCTTGTCCTTCAAAGCGGAAAATCGAGCCGTAAACGTTAGGCTTGTTGAGCAACACACAAGCATCGTTGACTAAATACCTTGTCGGGAAATTATCAGTACCATCGACGACAATATCATAGGCTTCCAAAATACTCAGCGCATTTTCGGAACTGAGGCGCACTTCATGCAAATCAACCTGACAGAAGGGGTTAATCTCCAGAATTCTATCCTTAGCGGATTGAATTTTGGGTTTACCTACCCAGGATGTCCCGTGAATGACTTGGCGTTGCAGGTTAGAAGTATCGACAACATCGAAATCAACAATACCGATGCGTCCCACACCCGCAGCTGCCAAATATAACAGCAGTGGCGCACCCAGTCCACCCGTACCGATACACAGTACACTGGCGGCTTTCAGGCGTTTTTGTCCCTCTAGTCCCACCTCCGGCAAAATCAGGTGGCGGGAGTAGCGTTCGTAGTCGTCTTTAGTCAACTGGATTTCATCCAGATTGGGATTGAGCATAGCAATTTCAAGTGGAGGGCGGATTATTTATCGTAGCGAAAAATGATATCCGTATTGATCGGTTGTTTAAATTATGTTGTTAATCGTTTCTGGTTGGAATTGATGGCTTTCATCTAGACTCCAGCTTTGGAGTGTTTCAGCTTTACCTTTTTGAACGGAAACTATTATATACGAGTATTCAGGCCAAGCATAGAGGCGATCGCACTCTGAAGGAATTGCCGCTGCATCGGGGTGGGAATGGTAAATACCGATAATGTTGAGAGAGCGATCGCGTGCTTTCCTTTGTGCTTGTAACATAACTTGAGGTGCGATCGCATATCGTCGCCTTTCAGTTTCGGTAGTGCGATCGCCAGAAAAATTACTTGCTTCTGTATTCCAAGCATTTTCTGTAGGCATAATTTCGACTACAGTTTTCCCCTCAAGGGTGATATGACCCAGAATTATACCGCAGCATTCATCTGGGTAAGTGCTTTCAGCATGGGTGCGGATAATTTGTAAATGTTCGGGGAGGAGTTGGAGAACCATTAAAAATTCCGACTCAGTTTGTCAATCTTACTTGTCAGTAATTCTTTCACTTCCACAACACCACTGACCAAGCGATCGTAACTAGAACTTTGCAGCAGTTGCAACTCATAGCAAAGCAACAGGTAATATTCCACCTCAATTGCTGCATCCTTCGCCAATTGCAAAAAATCCAGTTGTGCTTCTCGATCATCGCGATCGCATCCTTGAGCAATTTTAATCGGAATAGCCGCCGAAGCTAAACGTATTTGTTGCGTTAAGCCCAATAATTCATCATCCGGGAAATCCCCAGTCACCTGATAAACTGCAACTGTCAGTTCATGGGCTTTTTCCCACTCTGGAATATTTCTAAATTCTGTCATTTAGCAATCCTCAATCATTGCTCTGAGCCATATATTATCAAAGAGATGTTGCATTGCAACATCTCTACACAGCCAAAATGGTAACTGAAATATTTCTACTTTTGTACCCAATAAAATATTTTATCGAGTGGTGGAACGCGATAAGGAGACGCGATTAATCGCGTCTCTACAAAATTTCAACGTCTTGTAGGGGCAATGGCACTGCCTTGCCCTCTAGAATATATTGATGTGTCGCAAACATTATTTGAATTGGGATTAATTTAGACTTCCGCCTTGCGGTACTAGCCCCTCGTTATGCTCACTTCTCCCGTAGCCAAATCATAACGACACCCAACAATTTTCAATTTACCTTCTTTAATTAAGTTGCCTAAAATTGTTGACTTCTTGGCTAAATTATCTGCTTGATATTGAATATTAGCAACAATAGTATTTTTTTCTAAACTGCCAGATTTATTTTTTGCTATTTCTACAGCAGGTTTAATTTCTTCCACAAAAACACCAATTCTTCCCGGTAGTGGTTTACCTTCAATCGCAGCTTTTACCGCACCACATTTACTATGACCGAGAACTAAAATTAGTTGCGCTCCTAATACTGATGTCGCATATTCCAAGCTACCAATAGCCTCTGGCGAAGCTACATTACCAGCTACTCGCACTACAAATAAATCCCCTAATCCCTGATCGAAAATAATTTCTGCTGGTACTCGAGAATCAGCACAACCTAATATTGCTGCAAATGGATATTGAGCTGCAACAGTTTCTTGTAAACGCAATTTCGATTGATGAGGATTCAGACGCTTTCCTTCAACAAATCGCTGATTTCCGGCGAGCAAAATTTTTAATGCTGCTTGTGGATTAACTGGTTGCGGTTTTTCAGCAAAATCATCATTTGAGGCTTGATCAGCTAAAGAAGGCTCCTTATTCCACAGGATACCACCAGCGCCAATCAAAGCCCCAATACCAATGCTACCTACACCGGCTAAATGTATAAAATTCCGACGACCAATAAACCCATTAATTCTAGCCATTCCTCTACCTAACAACCGTTTCGTGCTTGCCTGGAAGATATCAGACTTTAAGGGGATGCAAGAGTACCCGCTTACACGGTTTAAAAGTTATTTAATTTTTGGGCGTGGGGCATTGGGCATTGGGCATGGGTAATGAGTAATGAGTAATGAGTAATGAGTAATGGCTATTCTCCCCTGCACCCCTGCTTCCTCTGCTTCCTCTGCTTTCCCAGTCCCCAGTCCCCAGTCCCTAATCCCCTCGTCCCCTAATGCCCCTTCCCTGCGCCTAGATACAGTTCTGCCACTTTCGGGTCGTTCAATAAATCTCTACCGGGGCCGGAGATGGCATCGCGTCCAGATTCTAGTACGTAACCACGGTCAGCCATTTCTAAGGCTTTACGGGCGTTTTGTTCTACTAGAACTATGGCAGTACCACTCTGGTTAATTTCCTTGATTTGGTCAAATACTTGTGTAACTAGGATGGGGGATAAAGCCGCAGAGGGTTCATCTAACAGCAGCAAACTCGGTTCCAGCATCAAAGCTTTACCCATTGCCAACATCTGCCGTTCTCCACCGGAAAGCGTACCTGCACGTTGACGACGGCGATCGCTTAACCTAGGAAACATGGTAAATATTTTATCTTTGAGGGGCTTGAGGGGAATATTCCGCACAAAAGCCCCCATTTCTAAATTTTCTTCAATACTCAAGGAAGGGAAAACATTAGCGATTTGCGGTACATAGCACATTCCCCGTTGCACTATTTGATTTGACTTGAGCCCGCCAATATTTTCACCTTTAAAAGTAATCGTGCCTGTATGGGGAGTTAAGAGTCCAAAAATCGTCTTCGCCAAGGTAGATTTACCCGCACCGTTGGGGCCAATCACTGTTACCAATTCCCCCGCTGCAACTTGAAAATTCACACCTTGCAGGATATCTACATCTTTAATGTATCCTGCATGAACATTTTGAACTTCTAGTAAATAGTCATTTATCATTTGTCATTTGTTATTAGGTATGGGCATGGGGCATGGGGCATGGAGAAGGTAATTGGTAATTGGTAATGGGTAATTGGTAATTGGAATTTCTCCCTCATCTCCCACCCTGCGGGTTCGCCTTTAGGCGTTCTCGTAGAGTAGGCGCAAAGCGTCTACATCTTCCTCATTCCCCTCTGCTCCCTGCTCCCTGCCCCCCGCCTCTTATTCTGGAGTCTTCTGCAAATCGGGGCGTTCTTCGGGAACGATCGCACCTTCTACTGGGCATACTTGGAGACAGATGCCACAATCTATGCAGGTGGCGAAGTCTATCCAGTACCAATCGGTGCCTTTGACGTTTTTTCCTGGGCCGTCATGAATGCAAGCTACTGGACAAGCATCTACGCAGTCAGCGATGCCCTCACAGACATCGGTAACAATTGTGTGTGGCATTATTCTTGATTCCCTCTCTTTAAAGTCAGCTTTTTCTAGCCTAGCAATTAGATATATTTCCTAACTAAGACAATGATTCTATAGTGGGTGAACCATCGGCTTTAATCCAGGCGATTTGAGCAATTCCGCGATCGCGTGCGTATTTTCTGATGGCTTCGCTATCTCTTCCCCCTAAATCAATTTCTACTCGCACTATCTCGCTAGAATCCCGGAGCTTTTGGGCGTAGGCAAAGGCAGCGGCATCAGCATTGGCTGTCTCTGGTACGATTAACCAATCGCTAGCTGGGGGTGCTTGCGGTAATTGCTGATTAGCTTGGATAATTTGGTATAAATCTTCGATGTTGAGGGCGAAACCTACCCCCGGAATATCTTCGCCTTGGGGATGATATAGCCCTAAAAGCTTGTCGTAGCGACCACCTCGCCCTAAAACCTGGACTTGTCCAGCGGTATCGCTGACTACTTCAAAGACAATACCTGTGTAATAATCGATAGTTTCAATCAAGCTGAGGTCGAGAATTAAAGGATAATCTCCCTGCGATTCCAGCAAATTCACTAAGGATGCGAGGTTATTAACCGCTTCTTGTTGAGCTTGATCTAAATCTAAAGTCTGGACTTTTCGCAAAACTTCGGTACTTTGACCGCGTAAATCTAAGATGAGTTTGGCGCGATCGCGTAGTTCTTCACTGAGAGGTAAATTCTCGATAGCAATGCGATCTAAATTAGCGATCGCACTACGAACTTTACCCTGTAGGTGAGCCGGAAATACACTCAACAGCGATCGGGTAATTCCCGCTTCACCTAAAATTAAATACCATCGCTGCACCGAAAGCGCTGTTAAACAATCTGCGACTAACAACAATGCTTCCGCATTTGCTAGCAATCCAGCAGCACCGAGCAATTCTACCCCAGCTTGATAAAACTCTTGCTGACGATTATGCCGATTTTCCCAGATGCGGCGGAAGACATTGGCATTGTAATACAGCCTTTGCGGATAAGTTACACCTGCCATGCGCGTGACAACAGTGCGCGCGATCGAAGCTGTCAATTCTGGACGCAGCCCTAATTCTTCATCTTCAGAATTTTGCAGATGAATTACCGTTTGGCGTTGAATTGCTTCCCCCGCCATCAGGGTATCCATCCGTTCCAAAGTTGAGGTAATAATCCTGTGATATCCCCAACGATGAAATACTTGCTGTAACCTATCTTCAATCCAGCGTTTTTGCGCCACATCTAAAGGTAATAAATCTCTAGCTCCCGCTGCTGGTTGATACACCATTACTTTTTCTTCCCACCAAACAAACCACCAAACAAACCGCCACCTCCCGACTTATCTGGTTGTTTACCAGTCGAATTAGGAGGTGTAGTTACTTTAGCACCACCAGATTGCTGACTTAAAGCCTTATCTATTTTTGGTTTCCAAGACAAAGCTGTTTGGTCATTGGGGTCTAATTTTAAAGCATTATCAAAATGAATCTTTGCCATTTTGAGCCGATTTTGCTTCAAATACACCAATCCTATCAGGCTATGGCATCTACTATTCTTCGGTTCTAATTTCAGCGCATCTTGCAATTCCACCTGAGCTTGCGGAAATTGGTTTTTGTCAATTAAAGTTTGCGCGCGACGCAGATAATGTTCCACCACTGAAGATTCTGGTGCTGCTGCTGGTGGAGGTGGTGGCGCGGCTGTATTAGTAGCAGGATTGGGCGGAGGTGGAGCTGAGTTCATTGTGGATTGCATCAGCGGGGTAGGCGTTGCTAATGATTTACCCGCAGTCCGCATTAAGTAAACTAAATTCAGCTCGCTAATTTGGGCAATTACTTGCGGTACATGGTGCAAATTCTCAAATTGAGTTTCAGCGATTTTGGCGATCGCACTTTTGTACAGTGAATCTATCGTTGATTCCGGAGCAGTTGCTAACTTTTTCCCCGTCTCAGTATGTAGTTCTACCGAAGTAAACTCTTGCACTAATCGCTTACCCATATGAGACAGAATAATCATGTATTCTGCGCGACTTCTCTCTGCCGTAATTTTCTCATAAGCAGGGTTAACCAACTTAGATAACAATTCACTGGCTAAGTGCTTATCCGTAGGATTCACATTATTATTAGCATCAGGATGCAAACGCCTAGCAATTGAGAGATAGCGTTTGCGGATCTCTTTCACATCAGCATCAACAGCAACGCACAAAACCGCGTGATGATCTATGAAATCATATTTAAAAAGACCACGATCTATTCTTAATGACATAAAGGGATATGCACCAAAGTTAGCAAAATAATGCTTCTAGTTTACTTCGCTATCCCATAGATCGTTCAGTAGCTAAGGGTTAAAAGTCATACATTGGGGATTGGGGATTGGGGATTGGGGACTGGGTATTGGGGTTTGGTAATTGGTAATTGGAACACAGGGAGATGGGGAAAGTAGAGGAAGCGGAAGCCATACGATTCGGATAAGACAAATCGATTGACATTTAAATCCTGTAGAGACGCGATGAATCGCGTCTCTACAACCCCAAAATCACGACGAAAAATTATTAACCGAACCTTATGGGAAGCGGAGGGTGACAAGGGGAGAAATTCCTATTACCCATTACTCATTACTCATTACTCATTACCCATGCCCAATGCCCCATGCCCCATTCCCCATTCTCATTTCCAACTTGATAACGGCGGAATATTCATTAATTCATGGCTGAGGGTGTCGTGCAGGTAGCCATTAGTAGCGAGGATTCTTCCGGTTTCCATTTTGAAAGGAGTGCGATCGTAGGCTGTGACCTTGCCGCCAGCTTCTTGGACGAGGATAATACCCGCAGCCATATCCCAAGGGGAAAGTCCCCTTTCCCAGTAACCGTCAAATCGCCCACAGGCTACATAAGCTAAATCCATTGCGGCGGAACCACTACGCCTGACACCTTGGGTTAAATGGGTGAGATGACAAAATTCTGCATAATTATTATCAGAGGTTTCTCTGCGATCGTAGGCAAAGCCAGTGACTAGGAGACTTTTCCTCAATTCAGAACTATCGGAAACTTTTATGGGGCGACGATTGCGTGTAGCACCCAAACCAGCAGCCGCCCGAAATAACTCATTGCTAGCAGGATTATAAATTACACCTACTTGGGGAACGCCATTAATTAGCAACCCAATAGAAACGGCAAAACAAGGATATTGGTGAGCATAGTTAGTAGTGCCATCTAAAGGGTCAATTGCCCAAAGATATTCACTATCTTGATTGCCTAATTTCCCAGATTCCTCAGCCAAAATTGAATGCTGGGGAAAATGGCGACGCAAAACTTCCAAAACCACCACTTCCGAAGCCTTATCAGCAGCGGTAACTAAATCACCAGGACGGCCTTTTTCCGTAATTGCGTCTTCCAACTTCCCCCAATAGCCTTGCAAAACCTCACCAGCAGACAAAGCCGCTTCTGTAGCTATATCTAGAAAGATTTGTAGGTTTGTCATTTGTTATTTGTCGTTTGTCATTTGTCTTTTGTCATTGGGTAATTGGTAATTGGTAATTGGTAATGGTGGGTAATTAATTGGTAATAGTAATTTCTCCCCTTGTCCCCAATCCCCAGTCCCCAATCCCCAGTCCCCAGTCCCCATCCCCCACTCACCGATACTGCCGGCGAAACTCGGCGGGAGTCAGGCGCATGGGTTTTTCTGGTTGCCAAATGCCTTGCCCCATGATTCTTGCCCATTGTTGGGCGCGTTCTAAACGCTGGTCGTATTTATGATTAGGCGATCGCGGTACAAATAATGCATAGCCTTTTTTGACTATTTCTTCGTTTAACAACAATTTATCTTTCCATACATAGGCTACAGTCCGACCAATTTTGTCTTTGCCTTCAATGTCAAACTCTAGGGTGACATTTTGTTCTGCGCCTCCAATCATCTTCTCTAATTCGTCTTTGGCATCATCACCCCAAGGGCGCTGGCGGAGATCTGGTGCTTCAATACCAATTAATCGCACCTGGGAAATTAAGTTTGGTTGTTCAGCCATGCCTAAAACTTCCAAACTTTGCCCACTCACCACCCGCGCCACTTTTACCTGTGCTTGATTAGCTGTAGGCTGAGTTTTGCCTTGACAACTCACTAGCAGTAATAGGCAAGCCAAAATTAATATTTTTCGCACTAATACGCCAAAATGCACTGCCATAGCCTGAATTTGTACCTTCACACCGTTATATCTACCCTGCCGACAGCCACTAATCAATAGCCAGGATTGCCAAGATTGCATCTCGTGATTTTGAATTGTGTATTTTTAATTGTTTAATCTTCATCCAACGGTAAACCCGCCCTCACTTTACCCCGTGCAAAAAAGCGTCCAAACTGAAGTTCATAAACTTCATCTTCGTCTTGTGTTTCCACTTCGATATCCGAGCGGGGATAACTCACACATAATAAGGCATATCCCTTGCGCCGCAACTCTGGCGATAGTCCAATTGCCTCTGGCTGGTAAATTTCTCCCGACAGTACCCGCACAGCACAAGTAGTACAAGCACCATTGCGGCAAGAAAACGGCAATTCTGTTCCTTGTTGTTCAGCACTGTGCAAAATGTATCGGTCTTCCGGCACTTGAAGGGTGTATTCCTTGCCAGTATTGCGATCGCGAACTCTAATCTTGTATGTTTGGGACATGATGATTGGGAATTTTTGATTTTTTCTCAAATATCTTCTTAATTATCTTTGCATTTTTTGCGATTTCATCTTAGAATTGTAAATCGTGGCACCTGGAGAGGTGGCCGAGTGGTTGAAGGCGCAGCACTGGAAATGCTGTTAGGAGGCAACTTCTACGAGGGTTCGAATCCCTCCCTCTCCGTTTTTTATAGATAGGATAAGGGTTTCAGGCTTTAACCTGTTTTTTATTAGTTAGTTGATTGGTTGAAGTTTTGGTTGAATTGGTTGAACTAATTGAATCCTAAATATATATTAATTTCTCTTATATAAGATAGTTTCTAGTTGCTCTTTTCCTTGAATAGTTCATCTACATTGCAAAATACTGCTGTGATGAGGTCTTCCAGAGATAACTTTGTTTCAGCATAGTAAGAAATAACAATCACAATCTCTCGCCTAAGCCTAGAGTAGGACTTTCATCTTTGGGAAGTTGGACATTGACTCTACCAAATAAACTTGATCGCCCAGCTAAGAGAATTGAAAGTTGGTAACTTGGTAACAAAATCCTGTAGGTTCTTTAGCTGAGGAACCTTCTAGAGTGGTAACAAACTTGGTAACTATCGGGTAACAACCTTGCCCTGAAACTTACTGCACCCTTTGATATCAGGTAAGTTGAACAGAGAGACAACGACGGTAACACCATACTCCTTATTGTCAAATAATTGATGAGCATTGTTACCGTCACCAGGAGTCTGTCTATTTAAAGCATTCAAGCCTTACATCACTTTCTGTTACCAGTCTGTTAGCACTCTTGTTACCAGATTCAAACTCTATTGCACAAAGCAGTTAAGGTGCATTGTTACCAGTGTTACCGGAGTTATCTTTGATTTTGATTTGGTAAGCTCTACCAGGCTGTTTATTGTCAACTGCATAACCCAAATTAACAACCTGTTTCATGAATGCTCTAGCTGCATCAGCAGTTAGTTTCTCGCAACTTGATGACCAATGAGTAACTTGCCTTGCCTTAATCCAATCCTTTCCCTTAAACCGTTCTATAAAACGGGTAATTGTTGATGAATCTCGATGAATTGTTATACCAGAGTCAGCATAAATAAGACGATCTTGACCAATCAACCACTTTGTAAATGCGATCGCTGCTTCCAATAACTCACTTTCCACAATGGTTTCCGGTATACGATCTTCAACAACTGCATTCACACAATGGACGATGAGAGCAATTCTAGCTGCTCTTTCTCTTGCTTTTGGATAAATGGCTCTCAATGCGGAATTTGGTTCGGTAAATTTCTCTTCTTCACACCAGTCATGCCAATCCCCCCATATTTGTTGTCCACTTTGATCCAGTTGGTAAGTCTTAGGAGCCAATTTCTCTAAGTTTTTGTAAAGGTTTTGAAGCAATGCTGAGAGGTTATGAGTTGCTTCCTGAGATGGTCGTGGCATCTTAGTTAACGGTAACTGAATCCACATATATCGAGACCAAAACCCGTCCTCTTCCTTTAAGTTACCCATATGCTTTCGCAAAACACAGGGCTGGATTGTTCCTACTACACTTACAGATGTACGAGATATTGAGACTCTAGGTCCAGTTTTGCGGTTAATTTTGATAGATTGACCATTATAAACAGACAGCCATGTCTGGCGATCATTACCTTGACCTGAAGAGCGATACTTATTAAATCCAGCAAAGAATCCTGCCAATTCATCGATCGCAAGAATAACTCCTCGATTTGGTTGCTTGTTCAAGCAATCAGCGATCGCCTCCATAGTTGCATCTTGAAGGTAATACTCTCGTGGAACTGGTTCAATAGGCATATCTCCTTTCTCATCTTTCGGGAGTTTCTCCCATTTGGCAAACTCTTGTTTAAACTGTGCTAGGTCATGCTGATAATTATCTTCAGCATCTGCCTGGAACTCCTCAAGCGGATTCAATATGCTATTGAAAATCGGTGATTTTGTAGCACCTGTCTCTCCAACCAAACCCATCCACAGAATTGGAGGTACAAAATAGTTTGTAGCAGCAGCAATTTTGATACAGGTATTAACTCTTAATAAAGAAGCTGCAACAGGTAAGAAAACCCCAATAAAAGTTTCCAGAGGAACATTGAAACGTTTGGCGAGATCTATTAAGGGGATCGTCAGGTGCGAAGAAAGTAATGATTGAACAGGTGCAGCTTTTTGAGTTAGTTCTAGAAGATTTTGAACTTCTTGAGCTAGTTCCTCTATATCTTCTGATTCTTCAAGGCATAGTGATAAAGACTGTGGATCATCCTTGCTCTCGCTTCTGCTAGTACCAAATGGAGATTGCCAGCCATTCTCTTTTGCGAAGAATCCTAATGTGCCTAGCCCAATTCCTTTACCAGATGTGAAAGATTGCCAACGCTCTGCACAGGCATTTTCCTCATAGTTACTAGCTCCTCGGCTCCAGTTCTCCCACTCAGGTAAAAATTCTGGGCTAACAGAGTGTAAAGCCATTCCAACGTCAAGCCAAGTATCGTAGTCCTCTGCTGGAGGAATTGCACTGAGGTAAGACAAAGCCCAATCCTTGTCAGTCCATGTTTGTAAATTACTTGAGGTCTTTGATTTCAATTGAGTAGCTTGATGTGGAAGTTTATTCCCCAGCATTTGCTCGATTATCCATAGAGGAGCTGTTGCAATTTCACATTCCGCAGGAGACTGACCTGACCACCATTGATAACCACCTGTAATAGGGTGATATCCAACAACAACAGACTGACTGCCATCCCAACGAAGCTCCAGTTGTTCGGGTTTACCATCCTCTCCTTGGGTATCTGTTTTGATTCTTATGGTTTTGATCGCTCCCCAATACTTTTTGGGTACCCGATAAATAGCCTGATAGCGTCCTTCTCTACCTGATGTTACAGTAACCGTTTTTGGTAATGCTTCTTCCAGGGATTGTCCTGAGATTTCCTGAATTAGGTCATCACAACTTGTTCCATCGTGGTCAACGAATAGTAACCCATTTGATGGAGTTCCACAAAGAACGCCAAATGCAAACAACCAGTAAATAGATGGATTAGTTATTTTGCCATCCTTTGTTTCCACTGTTAGACATTTGAATTCCTTAAGTTTAAATGCTGCTTCAAATTCTTGTCTTGACAACGGTGTCTTTTGCCAGTTCTTTCCCAATGGAGCTTTATTATTCCCCACTGCGACAAGTGCCCAATCTTCAGGTAGTAATTTCAAATTTTGACGAAGTTCCTGAAGCGATCTTGTAGTATTTCTGTTAGAATTTTGGTCAGAATTTTTGTTTTTGGATCGGCGATCGCTGTTAGTAGCAGCGATCGCTTCTTTCTGGATTTCATCCATTTTCAATTCCTCTTTTAGTAATTGGTACTAGGAGATAAATCAAGTAGTATTTAAACTGCCTTGGAACAGCAATGTTCTTGGTAGTGAGCATAAAAGTCACCTTTTAGGTTTCTGAGTTTTTATGTCTTTCTAAATTTGCCAAATAGCGCGTAATTTCTTCCTTGTGTGCTTCTGGGTTGTGCTTATTGGCAAGCCAGTTGAGGCAAAGCTCGAAATTATAGCGAATTGTTCTAGAATTCTCTCGAACATAATGAATTCCTTCGATCCATTCGCCACGTTGCCGTATTGCTTTAAGACTATGTGAACTATACCCAATGTGTTGCGCTAGAAAATGTTTGTTGCAGAATGAAAAAGACATAAAACCCTTTAAGATTTGCAGGCATAAGGAAATATCTTGAGTATTAGTGACTTTGCAATTGCTTTGCGATCCTCATATCAAAGTAATCTCTAGATTGAGAATTTTCAGGAAGCTCTACAGATACTTTAAGTAGATGAGTTTCAAGGGATTTTTACTTACCCTGTTACAAACTCTTCAATTACAAGTAACGGAACTGTTGAACTTCACTCACCCAAAATAAGCCCAAAAATCTCCAATGTTGGATAAGTGCTATCAAATAAAGTTTTGTAAAGCCAGAATTTCAACAATAATTCTTATCCTCAGAAGATTGGAAAAGTTGATTTTCACTATAATTTAGCCAACAGTACGCTCCACTTTATTAGCTAAATGTCCAAATCTTCTAAAAGCTAACTATGTTACATTTCTTAAAATATCTACCCAAATACTAATACTTAAGAGCTTGAGTTTTTTTATGAAAAAATTAATTACCATCAATAAATTGCTGCAAGACTAACTTGGTTTCTTGTAGCGAACTTTCAGAAAAGTGCAATTTTAATTCTTCCATTAATGGATATTTTTCCAAGCCATCTTTTTTAAGTAGATATCTTTCGCCATTCTTCCAAACTTCAGATTTTAGCCATTTACCCTTGCTGTTTCGATTTTTACAAATGTCTACTGCTAGTAAATCGAAATCATTATCTGCTATTTGCAATTCCTTCAACCGTCGCTCAATATCTTGATCTGCTTGAGCCTTGCTACTTAATAATTTTATTATTTCTTCCTTTAACTTGTATCTATAAAAAATTGGACTTTTTAACAATTTATTTTTAATATGTGTTTCCCCACGAGCAGCTTCATAGATTCGCTCATAGATTTTAGATCGCTCATGAATATTGATTTCATAGTAGCTTTTAGTATGTTGCTGAATCTGTTCAGTTGCTTCATTACTAAGAAGATTGAAGAAGAGTGCTGTATCTTCGTGAAAATGAAGGTTAGGCATTTCTGCAATAAGATATGGAAATCCAACCTCAATTAGATTCCATTCCTTCAATATGCGTTTTGCTTCCAGTTCGTAAAATTCTTTATCCTTTTTTTTAATCCAATTTTGCTCAAGAGCTTCCTTAAAAACAGATGTTAGTTCAATATTGTAGCTTTCTTGATTTTCTGCCAAGTATAAAATAGAAAAACATCTAGCAATTTGCCCATAGAAACAACGCATCTTGAACCATAAGAATAGCAAATCCTCAGTTTTACATAGGTCTTTGAGAACTTTTTGATCTGGTAACTTTGCAATATAGTCCTTAATTTTTTTAATTTTCTGAAATTTATAATTATCATCTAAAAGATTTTGGTCATCAAGCTCAGTAAAAAATTCTTCTATTGACATATAAGTGGATGTTAAAGTAATTGCCTCTATTTTAATCAATTGTCAGTGATTGCCCATGACCACTTCACTATTCAAAATCAAGAAAATGATAGCAGATGCTGAATTCCAAACTTTAGCAAAGCGATATATTGACGCATCTAAAGCTTTACAAGAACTCCCACTAATCCTGATTCCCGAACACTTGTTATCTCTTCCTCTTGAGATGAAGCAGCAGCATTTATTTATCCAAGAAGCAATACAGAAATGGCTTGATATTGCAAAGATAGATGATGAGCGTTTGCGAATTGAACGTCGTTGGATTCCACATATCCCTATCTACATACCAAATACACCCGAAGGGCAGGAGTTTTTTAAAATTGCTAAGGCAATTGGTGACATTCCTTTGACTCTATCGGTTATACCTAAGAATCAAAACCAAGGCTACTGGCTAAAAACGCTACATTACTTCTGGCAAGCGAGAGGATTAGCTATAGCGCATCAACTGATAGGACTGATGCAAGATCCTTTAGAAGAAGGTGGTATTCTTAGCTATAACATCCCAGAAACTACTATTAAAAACCTTCAATTGACCAGAGAGATAGATATTGCTTGTTACCAAATTTTGCTGAAAGGTGAGAAAAATATTAAACGCTGGGCAAGAAAGAATAAAATTAACTATGCGTTTAGTCATCCCTTAGAGCTTTTTATTGAGATCCTTAAACAAGATTTTCTAGATGCTTGGCATTTGGGTCCATCTAACCAAGATTCTGAATGGATTACAAAAAAAATGCAGCGAGATAATATCGCTACTCGTGCTTACTTGCTCAAAGAAGCAATTTGGCAAGAGTCGTCTCTAGATAATGCTTATTACTCAAAAAAGAAGGGAGAATACCTTAAGTATTTGCAAGAAGCAGGTTGGAATGCTTATTGGTTATTGGCAATGCGATCGCAAATTACTTCTCGGTATAACAAGCACTTAGAACAATATTTAGAAAACTACCTCAGTGCTTTCGAGCAAGGTAAAGAACTTTTTGTAGATGAATTCGATTGGCGAAGAGGAGAACCTTACAAAAAGCGAGAAAAGAATGGGAAGATCACAAACAGTCCTGGAAAGGTAAAAGGAACTGTCAATGATTGGGGATATATAGTTTGGTGCTGGGATTAATATTTTTTAATATCTTTGAACTCGTTTGTATCCATTTGAATTAATTTGCTATTCCTTGTAAATAACATTTGTTATAAGCAAGGAGTATAACCTTATGTCTTATTCGCTTTGCCCTAGACAGCTATCTGTTAAATATCTGTCTGTCTACTTTTATCTTAAAGCAATTATTATTGCCAGATTTAATCTATTAAATAAACTATTAATAGATTTATTTGCTAATAAGATAATACAGCTATTTAACAACATTTGTTCTTGGATTTTGTGCATACTCCAATCAAATAGATTATGCACAAAAAAGCTGGTAGAATTAGCCAACAAGGTACCTGATTCTACTATTAATGCAGAAGAGATGGAACGATTAGATATTGGCTATGCTCGTGTTTCTTCCCGTGAACAAGCTGAGGATACAAATGCTTTAGAACAACAAATATCTAGACTTAAGGATGCTGGAGCAAAGCAGATTCTTACTGATGTTGAGAAAGGCAAGAAGGATGACCGTACTCATTATCAAGAATTGATGCGACTTGTTGAAGCAGGGAAAATCAGGACAGTTATTATTACTAGAATTGATCGCATTACTCGTTCTTTACCTACTCTGAGAAAAATTGTTGACATCCTTCAAAAGCATGATGTTAACCTAGTGATTCTTGATCAAAAAATGGATTTAAGTACCCCACAAGGGAAACTCATGCTTAATATGTTAGGGGTACTAGCTGAATGGGAAGTCGATTTACTGTCAGAAAGAGTTAAGCGAGGTAAAGAACACCAGCGAAAACAAATCTGGGCTAATGGCTCTTGTCCTTTCGGTTTAGTTGTCATTGATCACCAATATTTTTTGGATCTCACCCCTTTTCTGTGTCTATTGACAGATCGACCAGAAAACTACCGAGATTTTTACAGTGATTCGATGCACGAAGAAGCAACGCAGAATTTACCGCATCGAACAATAGCTGAAATTGCCAGAGATTGTATTGAGATTTTTCTTGAGGTAAAAGGTATTACTCCTGGATTAAAGAAAATTTTTAACAAGTACGGTGTGTGCAAAACTAAAGCTAAGAAAAATGGCACGGACAAAGTTCTTCATTGGACTAAACGTGGATTTTCTGTATGGCTTCAGAATCCAATTTTGGATGGGCATACTTGTTATGGTCAACGGAGTTCTGATAGTAAAAGAAAGCTTAAACCACGCGAGGAGTGGCAAATTATTCATAATACCCATCCCAACCAAAGACTTCTTAGAGATGGGGAAGCTGAAGAAATTCAGCGAATTATGCAAGCAAACACCCAAATGGGTGCTGGGGCATTTGGAACCAAGACAAACCCTCAAGAAGGGTATCGTCCCTATGCCTATCAAATTGGTTTAGTTTATTGTGCGGAATGTGGATCTCGCTGTATTCAAAAGGGAATGTACACCTTATCCAAACAATATAGTTACTATGCCTGTCGGCACTCTGGTGTTGGTTGCAACAATTCCAAAAATGTTAAACAAACTGACATTGAAGAAGCTCTGATTACAGCATTACTGGAGAAATCTCATCATCTGAGTCAGGATCATCACAAGACAACTGATGTAGTTCCCTTTAAAACTGAGCGTTTGCAGAAGCTAGAAGCACAACTCGCTTTCTTAGAGCAGTTTCCTGGATTTAACCCTAGTGCAGAGGATCTTAAAGCAGAACTACAACGCCAGATTGAAGAAGAAACTAATTTCTTTCAGTCCAAGCAGCTTGAGGACAAGACTGTTGAGGAAATTATTCAAGTAGGCAATAACTTAGGAATTTGGCGATCGCTGTCTAACAATGAGAAGGTTCAGATATATCGTCGCATAGTACATAGAATTTTCATTCGTGATGGTCAAATCGAATCCATCATTTTTCAAAACACCTCTTCTGGCAAAGTGGAGAACCATGATGAATGTGCTTGAACTTCTGCGACTAAAACAGTTAAGGTTTGAAGTTGCTTCCCACCTAGTTTTGCAAGAGTGGCAACCTGAAGACTTGAGTATACCTAAATGTCCTAAATGCGATCGCAAAGGTTCTGCCACTTCTTACCAGAGTCAGGGAAACCGCGTTTGCTATTGTATCCGGTGTAATTACTACTTCAAAGAAATTCCTCCTTCTCGCACTTGCCAATGTACTGTTCCTGGTCATGATAAAGAATGTCATGGTTGTCCAAACTTCGAGCGATTCATGGAACATATTGGCAAGCAACTTCTAGAACTTGAGCATTTGAGTCTTGCACAGCTACAAGGTTTGTTACCTCACAAGCACTAACTATAAAAAAACTGATGGGAGTGAGCAATACAAACAGCGATCGCACATTGCAGTGATAGTCTAAAATTCCTCTATCCTGCGATCGCACATCGCACACAAAATAATTTACAAATAAAAAAATGACCCTACCAAAGGGTCATTAATTATTGAGTTCATGATGTAACGATGCCTATTGCACCACAATAGGTCTGTTCAAAATGCTCATGACTTCACCAGGATTAGGACTGGGTAGTAAAGGACTCCAATCCCCAACATCCGCATAACCAATAACCTGCAAGTAGTGAATTGTGCTAATTACAGCTTTAGAAGAACCAATCAACAGATGTTTGAGTGGTTCTTTACCTTGTACAGTCTGAAATTCGTTTGGGCTATTGACTGCTGGATTCGATTCTTCGACGCTGGATAAAAAGCTATGGGTAATCATAATTCACCTATATGAGGTGGGAATAGCTATGACACACAATAAAGCTCTTGTTGTCACCATGACAACTTAATAATGCACTGGTGACAACTAATCATTACAGTTTGTGTTGTGTTTGCGCCGTCGTTTTCTTGCCCATATCTCTCGGAGGTGGACAGGTTCATTTTCAAATTGAATCCACAGAGCATGAATTTCCGCTAATCGCCGTTTGTCGGATTCTGAGGGTTCCCTACGATGCTCTCCTTGGGAAAACCAATGAGCCACTGTGCTTTTAGAACGACCACACAATTCGGCAAGTTCTTCGTAGTTGACTGCCCAATGCTTTAGGAACTCTTCAGGCTCCATTTTGATAGCAACCTTAGCTTTGTAAACCTCAAACAGTTCCCAGTGTCTTCTAGTGGGCGTTTTGGCTGCAATCATAACGATTACTTAAATAATGCACAGGTGACAACATATTCAGTTATCATACCGGAAATCAGCGATCGCAAAATTCCATTCCCTGAAAACTGGATGATGTATTGACGTTGTGGTAAAAACTGGCAATATCCCCTGGAAATGCTTGACATTTACTTACTAACAGGGAAACTGCGATCACATTAATACTTTGGTAATTAGATAAACTATCCTATGATCGGTTTTTATAATGTAATACCTATTTATATCTGCTAATCCTATTTGGAGAAACATTTATGGTAAGCAGTGGATGAGTTACGCGCTAACTCTAGGCTAAAGTCCAGTGAGTATTCCATTCCGGTACTGAGGTTAATCTTCCTCTGCTATGCTATGCATCATATTTGTCTATGCCATGCGGATCACAGGATTTGATGTTCGGTGTACATTAGTACTGTTGTCAATTTGCCAGTGATAGTGAATAGAAAATGGGTGGCTCTATCTGGGAATTGTGGGAAATTGCAGAGATAAAAAAGCTAGAACAAGGTGTACCTTTTGAAGAAGTTGTTAAAGTTTTATCACATAGGACAGAAAAATCTGTTCATCTTAAAGCTTTTAAAATGGGCTATCTTCCTAAAAAGAATGTTTGGACTGATTGGGAAGACCAAATTATTAGAGAAAACTTTCCTGCTAAGACTGCTAGAGAAATAGCAGCAATGTTAAATAATCGCTCTAAACATTCAGTACAACAGAGAATCAGAGATTTAGGTATACAAGGTGTGCAATGGGCTTGTACACATTCTGCCAACAGGCAATTTTTTTCAGAACCCAATATCCTCAATTCTTATTGGGCAGGATTTATAGCTGCTGATGGTTGTATTTGTGAACATAAAAACTGCAGTACAAAAAGTTTAAAAATATCTATTACGCAAGGCGATCATTATCTATTAGAACGTTTCGTTAGTGACACTGAATTCACTGGGATCGTAAGTCTGGATCAAGCTAAAGAATCTATCATCAATGGCAGAAAGCTAAATGTCAAACCTACAGTCTCTATTTCAGTAAGCTGTGCCCAGGAATGGTTTGTTGATTTAGAGAAAAACTTTAATATTACTCCACGAAAAAGTCTGACCTTACAACCACCAGATAATTTAGATAGGGAGTGTTCACTTGCCTATATCAAAGGCTTTTTTGATGGTGATGGCTGTGCCCACATTAGAAAAAATGGTTATTTGAATATAGTTTTCTATGGCACATTTGAGTGCCTGACATGGATTAAGTCAATTTGTGATGAAATTGCTCCCAATTATACTGATGATTGGAGAGAACGACAACGCAAAACTGCCGATGTCTTTCAAAAAGACAAGATTTTTAATTATTGTATAGGAGAATATCGAGCTGAAATCCTTGCTAAAGAGATTCTCAAGCTCGATATACCTGGTATGAGCCGAAAGTGGGACAAAATTCAAGAACATTTAAAGAAGAAAGAACAAGAATTTGAGAGAATACGCCAAGAAACTCAAGTATATATTTTTGATTCTTCAAAAGTTTATTTAGGACGGCTTTGCAAAAAAGGGCATGATTATCAGGGTACTGGTAAATCTTTAAGACGTGTAGGACATGGAAGTTGTATTAGATGTGGTCAAATTAACTCTCAGGTTAAGGAGCCATTAATACCAATTAAATTTTGGATAGAGCAAACTAAAACTATACGTCCAGATATTGATATTAATAAATTTTATTTAGGTAGTCTTTGTAGTCAAGAACATAATTTTGAAGGTACAGGCTATAGTCTTAGAAGATTATCAAATAGAATATGCCTTAAATGCGAGGAGGTTAATAGGAAAGCTAAAGTTGCACAAAGGTTAATACAGCCAGCAAGACCCAATCGTCAACAAAGTTTAATATCAAAAATTAAACATACTAAAATAGTCGCTCCAGAAATAGATACTAGCCAGTTTTATCTTGCTACCTTATGCAAGCACAAGCATGAGTATGCCGCAACAGGTAAAAGTTTGCGTAGAATTATTGGTGGGGATTGTGTTGAATGCAAGGGACAACGCCATTTAATAAAAGTTCAACAGTTTTTAGATGCTTATAAAGCAGGAAAACACTTGATAGAAATTGATGTGGACAAGTACTGGCTAGGAGAATTGTGTAAAGAAAAACACAACTATCAAGGAACCGGATTAAGTTTAAGGGATCAAAAATTCAACTACTGTGTTGAGTGTAGAAAAACGTAGATATCGCCTACCTTTAGTATTGTATGCGCTGACAATTAACTTGGGTATAACACTCTTAGTACTGATGACATAACCTTTGAGCAAAGTGCAACTTTCTTTGATTCAGGCAGCGGCATAAAGGCAGACACAGAATAGAGCGCGATCGCGTGACTTAACAAAACCTCGCTAAATAGTAAGGAGATTTCATGTGGATAAAGGATTTCTGCCTTGCCAAAGCGATTGATTTTCATATTTAAATGCTTGTGGTAAAAAAGTTGTAACTTTCTATACCACAAGCGTTTCTTATTTTTTGATTTCTTGCCAGTAAATCTGTCTATTGCAGATTTTGGCATTTCTCCTTGCAGCGATCGCAAAAAAAACTCCAGCAGATGGTGAGGTTAAATAAAACTCGCATCGACTACCTGGAAAAATTCCACCAGATGATTCAGACTACAATGCTGACTCACGCAACGTGCAGATGTTCTTCAATGATTTAATTAACTTTGCTCAGGATTTAGGTGCTGAAGATAAAAGAGCGATCGCCAATTCCGTGCCTTAAAAACTGGACGATGTATTGAAATTGTGGTACAGACTGGCAATCTTCCCTGGAAATGCTTGAAATTTACTGACTACCAGGGAAGCTGCGATCGCATTGATACTCTGGCATTTCTCATTGGTGTGAAGAAATCGAGCAATTTATTCTTTTGTAAATTGCTACAGGTAGATATGCGAATGCTGAGAAAGTGATTAGTAAAGCATTGAAATTGCTGCGGTTGGGAAGAAGAAACTCGTAAAAAAATTTAAGTTTGATCCGACACTCCGAAGAATACCTTTAGATAGGTATATTATTTTGGCTATCTTTAACTAGTTTAATTGCATTAATCAGGTCATTTGCAGTAATTATTGCGGATTCCATTGAACGTTTTATTCGCATTTCTCGGAGTGCTGAAATCCTAGCTGCTTTAATAACAGCTTCTTTGATATCTCTACCACAAACCTCAAACTTGCTAAGTTCATTTAGATCGATATTATCTTCTAAAGGTAAATTACCTGGCAAATATAATTGCGTTCGCCAAATCTCCTTACGGCATTCTGTATCAGGCAAAGGAAAGTGAATGCTATAAACGCGTGTTTTAAAGGCATCATCATAATTTTTAATGAGATTAGTTGCGAAAATGACAATACCTTGAAACTGCTGTATACAAATTAATAACTGACTTCGCATAGAGTTAATGGCTTGTTCAGAACCAGTCGTAACATCTGTCAGTCTTTTAGAAAGTAGAGAATCTGCCTCATCAATAAACAGAACAGACCGATCTCTTTGCGCTGCATAAAATAAAGCTTCAAGATTTTGAGGACCAACTCCATGATACATACTCTCTATTTGTGCATAACTAGCACACAGAATTTGCATTTGTAACCGATTGGCAATTGCATGTGCAGCAAGAGTTTTACCTGTTCCAGGAGATCCCCAAAGGTTTATAACTGTACGTGGAAACGGCTCAATTTTCTGCAAATTCCACTTGTCAAATATAAATTTATCAATTAGAACTGCATCCGCTGCATTCAATAAATCGTCTCTAACAGCATGAGGTAAAATAAGCTGCTCAAAGCTATATAATGGTTCTTCTGCTTTATATTTTTGTGCACGTACATTCAAAAGTGGCTCTTCATCACTATTATTTTTACTTTCATTCAAAGATTCTGCTTTTGGATGAGAATTGTTTTGGCTTTCATTAGATGAAATAGAAGTAAGAGCAACTTTAATTTCTATATCAAGCTCTTCCAAACCAGTTTTTAAAATAAAACTTCGAATATAAGAATCGAGCTTACTTGTAAGATTAGCACATTCATTTGGAAACTTTTTACTAGGAAGTCCTTTAATAGAAGTATATATTTTATTTGCCATATCTAATAAATCGTATATTAACTTATAATTAGTATTGCTAATTTTATTCTTCCTTATTAACAATAGTATTCTTTTGTAATTCCTTCATCTTTTCATCTACTTGTCTTCCTCTTACAGTTGTTCCACTAATGATTTCTCCTTCGGCGCTCATATGGATAATATGGACAATTTCATCATCTTGAATTGGATTATCTCGTATTATTCTACTATATTTAATATCTTTATATTTCTTCCAAGCATTTCTTATGATTTCTAAAAGCTTGTTGAACAAGATTATTGCAAGAGAAACTATAGCAATGACTCCAATTGCAACAAGTGATGCAGCAACCCACCAAGGGATACCCAAAGCCGTTGCAATTGCTGTGATAATGGCTACTATTGCTGGTACTATTGCTGCTATCATGTTGGATTATTAAAATAATAAAGTAGTCAGAAAAAACCTAGCGGTTTATATATCTAGTTGCTCATATACTCTGGTTTTAAAATTCAATAAAATATCTATTTTTTGATGCAAATATTTCCGTAAGTTCATCATCAAGAGATTCAGTAATATATTCACGGGTAATGGACTGACCTTGATCATTAAATACGGGATTATTTTCTTGATCTAAACATAAAATTACTATGTGATGTTGCCCTTCTTTTTGTGGACGGCTGTTTAGTGAAATCATTACCCTCTTAATATTAGAATTTTTGTAGTGCATTTCTATTGAATATGCACTTATCCATTCTCTGGTCATTACTGGGATTTTTTGAGGAGAAGTACCAAGCAGCCTATCGATCAAGGCAGAAAAGGAATCTTTCTTGAAAGCGAGCGTAACCAAATAGACTATGCCAATAGCTCCGATACAAATCAATAAGAATGCTAACCACCAACTAATACCCAGAGCCTTAGCAATTTCTAATACAAATGAAGAGATAGGTTCTATCGAAAGTGAGATTAACAAGATTGCCATAATAGTGGATTTTGAAGAAATTTAAAACCATTTAGCAAAAACAAATTAAAAGTATAAATTAAATATTCAATTATTTAATTATTTATAAGTATAACGGTGCAAATAAAACTAACTATGTAAGGAAAAGTAAAGTTGCTTGAAATCACTTTCCCTTCTGCCTCCTGGCTTGTCATAACGACAATTTTTAACACCGACCTACTTATATTTGTTATTCAAATTCAATAAAATATCTATCTTTTGATGCAAATATTTCTGTAAGCTCATTATCAAGGGATTCGGTAAGATATTCACGAGTTATGGACTTTCCCGTGTCATCAGTGACAGGATCATTTTTTTGATCTAAACATAGAATAACTATGTGATATAGGTCTTTTTGTTGAGAATGTTTGTTTAAGAGAATCATCACTCTTTTAATATTAATATTTTTGAAGCGCAGTTTCATGGAATGCGAATATATCCACTCTCTAGTCAGAGTGGGTACTTGTTTAGGAGCAGTACCAAGTAGGCTATCAATCAGATCTGGAATCAAATTTCTAGTATTTGTGGTAGGTCTAAAAGAAAAAGGAATAGCTTTTTTTATAATACGTTCTGGAAGTTTAAATTCTATAATATCTTCTTGAAAATTCACTTCTGTAAAAGAATAAGGACTATTTACGCATTCTTGAATCGTTTTATCAATTTGTTGAACTTTTTGCCTTATACGTTTCTCTATATCAGTTAAATTACTAATATTAAATTTTTCAAATTTATTGTTATTCTCTAATACATATTTAATATCGTTAAGCTGTGTAAGGTATTCGGAACGATATTGAAGTGTATTTTCAATATACTGTTGCTGTCTATTAATATCAATTAATTGTGCATTTGATGGTAATTCTAAAGTATGATAATCTATCAACCTTACTTGATAATTTACAAACTTTCCTTCTTCCATTTGTTTTTGAAAAGCATCTAAACAACTAAATACTTCTTGTATATTTCTTGGCTGAGAATAAGGTGAAATAGCTTGTTGATAGACTTCAACTTCTGCTATAGAACTTACACTTTTGAAAAAGTTACTCATTGACGACTTAGCGTTTATATCTAAAGAAGCATTAACATTGATATTATTACCACTTAAATTATTATTAAACTGATTTGATAATTTTATTCTCTCTTCTTCAGTATCATTTTTAACCTTAATAAATGCAATAAATCTCCCTCCTTTTACTGAACCTGTAATGAATTCATCTCCAAATCTTCTACGAAAATCCTCTGATTTTCCACTTTCTAGAAGCTGAATAGCGCTGTCAATTAATTTTGGATCTTGAATACTTACTTCAGAATTTCTTACAGAAAATTGTATTAGAAAATATGAATAATATCTGGTATTACTGACTTGAGATGCAAAGTTTGCAATCAAATTAGAATTTGATGTTCCCACATTTAGGATATTAGCTTTTGCAGATATAGCAGCTGAAACACCGAGACAATCTGCCAGTTGAGATTGTGAAGTAACTTCTCGACAAAAGAAGCGACTATCAAAGGGAGTAGCTGACTCTGTTGTAACACCTTCTACACTTTTTGCTCTTATTTTTTCAGTAAGTAGATCATATCCTAATGCTAGTTCCATTCCTTGGGAATATTCTCTCATGGTAGCCATAATTTTTTTAATCTTTAGGCTCTTTATTGATATTGAAATAATCAAAACTACGCCTGATGTGAATTAAAAATGCCTCTTCCTCCATAAGGATTTCATTACTTGTGAAAAATTCTGGTTTTGCAACTCTCGACGGAATTACAAGTTTTTCGGCACTTAATTCACATTAGAAGTAAAATCTTATCTTAAGGGAAAAGATATGATGGCTAGTCTTAAGGAAAGATTAAGATTGGATACAGGTTTACCTTGTTTTTTACTATCGACAGAAAATAATGTGAAACCTATATTTGGAATCTGAACTTTCCCAATGCAAATGTACTAAACAACCCTTAAACCCTTGCTGTCTAAAAAAACTATCATTGAATAAAAAAAATATATATCATGGATTCTGGCTTCTGAATTATTTTTCAATAATAGTTTTTGATGATCTCAGGTAAATTGATGCGTTCAATATCCAACCTGAGATAATGTTCTTGGATAACATCAGCACTATTGCCAACTAACTCAGCTAGCTTGTGGATCGGATAATCATTGTTAGCGTGATAACTAATCATTGTGTGCCTAAGTTGATAGGGTATTCTATACCTTATCCCCATTCTACTTAACAATGTTTTCCATACTCCATTAAATGCTTGCTGGCTAATTGGTTCACCTAATCTATTGATAAAGACATAGCCTGTCTTATGTGGAATTGATAGCAATAAATCTTTTAATTCTTGATTGATTGGAACCAGTCTTGACTCTACCGTTTTAGTTCCTTCTTTCTTTATTATCTTCCCACTAGCGTTTACCTGACCTTCACAAATCTTTAATCTATTTTTTTCTAAACTCACATTTTCCCACTTCAAAGCAATAGCTTCTGATGGACGACAACCAGTTAACCAACAGAAGTATATATACTTGTAATATTGCTGATGAGTACCTTTAAATCTGGCATAAGTGTCATTTTTCAATGCTTCTAGAATTTGATATACTTCATCGATCGAGAAAGTATCAACATTTTCATCCTCAATAATGATTGATTTTTTATGAGACTTAATATTAATAGTGCTTAATAAGTCTCTATACTCTATTCCCCATTTTCTCAGAATATTACCTTGCTTGCTGTTCCAATCAATAGCAGCAACTATTAATTTAAATCTATCTTTTGAGGTTTTATTATTTCTATTAGGATCGCTGAATAACCAGTTAAGGATTTCATTTTTCTTTTCTAGTTTTTGATGTGGGCATTCTTTAACCAAATTCGTAATAGTTTTGATTGTTGTAAGGATATATGTTTCTTCCCATGCTTTGATAGATACGTGAAAGTCTACATACTTTGACCACAAAACAGCTAAATCATCTTTCTCTACTAACCTGATACCATCAGTTTTTTTAGCCTTAAGCCTATCCTGTTCTTGTTTCACCAATTCCTTGAGCCTGTCCAGTTCTATCAGCTCCCCCAACGCTATCAGCCTGCTTATTTCCTCATCTACCATTAGAGCTAAGTTTAAAGCTTGTATTCTGTCACCACCTAAGCCAATAGTCTTTCTTCCCAGTTTGCTGCTTAACCTTAGTTGGTACATTTCCCCGTATTGGGTCTTCATGGTCATTACAGACAAGTTTTTGAAGTCAGATTTTGAAGCTACCATTATCAGTCCTTTATTGGTTGAAGTAGTAGCATTTTAACTCAATTGGTTGAAGGATTGGTTGAAGTGATACAATTGACAATGTAAATTTAGTTAGAAAGCTTAACAGTTCAGGTTTACAGCTTATTAAGGCGCAGCACTGGAAATGCTGTTATGCGGCAACGTATACGAGGGTTCGAATCCCTCCCTCTCCGTTTTAAAAGCTAAATTCAATCTGTAAAAACTCCATACTTCTTTGAGTGAAGCACCAAGGGAACTTGATTTGTAAAAAGAAGGGGTAGAGGTTAAGTGATATAAATTCCGTCAAAACGGAATCTTTTATTTCTTACTTCTGCCCCTTTTTTTAAGTACTAACGCAAAATTATCGTAAATAAAAGGGTTTAAGACCCCTACGTTTATACGTAGCATCAGTTTCAGTCGGGGTTTAAATCCCCGACTGAAACTGTCTTTAATTTTGAATTTTGCGGAAAGTTGCGTGCGGGGGTTCCCCCAGTTGAGCAAACTTTCCTTGGCGTAGCCTCTCCCTTTGGGAGAAGACGAATTTTGAATTGTTAATTATGTCATTGCGAGCGAAGCGTAAAGCCTTCTCTGTGAGAGGCTGCGCCAACGCTTAACGTGTAGCGTCTCGTTCGCGGTAGCGTTGCGTAGCAAAAAGAAGCAATCCCAAAACCCTTGCGATTGCTTTACTTCATTTCGTTCCGTACCCTGCGGGAAGGGGTTCCGCCAACGCAATGACAAATGTATATTTAATTTTGGACAACTACTGATCCTTGCAAGAGTCGCTAAGAGTGGAAGCATAACTCTGCCAAATCTCATTGGAAGTATAAGCCCTCTATAGCGGCAAAGTTATGCTTCTAAAGACATCAAAATGCGACAACAACCATAAGTTGTCCACAATGACAACCAATAGTTGACCAAGACGGACTTGGAAATACTTATTCTTTCGTTAGGGCGATCGCACTAGTAAAACCCACTGACAATTATTAGTTGACCAAGAGTAGAAATACAAGGCATTAGTTGACCAAAAGTTGTAAGCTCAGAGTCTACTAGCCTTTCGTGAAATAAGCTTTGTAAAATTTTTTACTTAGTAGACTCCGCAAGTAATTCAGTTAATTCCTGGTTATTCGTTAAGGTATAACGCAAATAGCTGCATTGCATAACATAGTAGTGTTTCTCTCCTAGTTTAGCCATATCTTCTTTAAGCTTATCCTCCAAATCATCCTTCAAATCCTCTAAGGTTAATGTAAGTCCTCTCCTTATTAGATTTCGTTTGTCCTCCATTACACTTTCTACAATGGACTTTACAACGTAATTTAAATGGTCTAGCCATTGTTTTTCTAACTTAAATACTCGATTTAAGCTGGCAACACGGCGAGATGGCATACCAACCTTGTCTTCAATCTTGACTTGTCGTTTACCAACTTGATCGCGGCTGACTATTACATCAACCTGGCTAATTGCAGGATTTGTGTATGGGTGAAAGGTATTTACTAAAGGTTCTTTACTTAGGTCATCAATAGGATCTCTGTCGCCCTTCATACTTCGGTTACAATCAAGGCACAGTGGCACAAGATTCGCATAATGAACTGACAAAAATGGATAAATTGATTTAGGAAAAAAGTGATCCGCATCGCTATAAACTTTATTATCTACTTTCGGAGAACGAGGGCGATCGCAAGCTGGACACACTTCTAACTTGGAATTAGCACTCCAAAAAGATGAAATAAATTTATCTCGATTAAATGTTTGAGTTTGCCCATGAATAATTGAAGGAAAACCAGATGCTAGAAGGTCTGTATAGAATGCTGCAAGTAATCCCTTCACTATCTTTTGAACTGTAAGGCTTAGTTCTCCACGGTACTTAAACTTAAAATTAGGGTCATTTAAATATTGATGAAATTGTATGTCATGGTCGAAAGCATCCATGATTTTTGCACTCATGGTAGAGTGGCGTGCTAAATATCTAATAACTTTCTCTAATGCTTTATGCAATTTTGATTTACCTTTATTGCCACTTTTACGCTTAGGACATAACTTATTCCATAGCCACTCACCAATATCATTGCCGAACTCTGTTTTAAGTTGGCTCTCTGTAATTGGTAACGAGGCACTAGAACTACAAGCAAAATTTAACAATTTACGTTGAAATAAAACAATTCTTTCCAGTTGGTTAACGCAACTTGGAAAATTAATTTTATGAAACACTTGATTCCCTTTCTCGTAATGCTCTTAAACGACGACGAAACTCAAATTCGTAGTATCCAGGACCAATCTTTTCTTTAAGAACTTCTAAGGTTTCAGTCACGCTAACATCTTCTTTATCGCGTTCTTTTTGGGTATACTTACGAATTGATTTCAAGACTCTGAGTATTTGTTCATCAAGCTTTTCAGAATCTTTACCATCATATTTATGAGGTAACTCTTTGATAAATTCTCTAAGTTGCTGAAATTCTGGTAGCTGAAGAATTGTAGTAGGCTCACTTTCGATTACTGCCCAAACAGTTTGTACATGATCTGGGTGAGCAGCTAGCATCAATACTAGATCTAAGAACTCTGTAGCACGCTTACCTACGCTTTCAGGGGCATCAAAAATATCAATCATAATTTCATTGGGTGAAGCTCCGAAGGTGGTTATTCTTGGCTCAATAATGGCGATCGCACCATCAATTTCATTTTTATAGAGCAGAGTAATCTCGGTATCAAATACATCTGTGAGTGAGATACTTGAATGCGTGGAAATAATGACTTCACTGCTATTATCTCGTAAGCTAGTATCAATGACATCGACAATTTCACGTTTCCAAACATCGTTGAAGTGAGTTTCTGGCTCATCCAAAATCATTAGGGCATCGTTTTCGCCCCTTAGCAGTTGAAATAATGCCATACGCCCTAAAAATACCCGTTCACCGTCACTTAGCCAGTTGTAAAGCAAAATATCTTCGACATTTCGTTTGCAAAAGGTCATCGTTAAGTCTTGGAGCCAGCCTTGTTCTTGCCAGGAGAGCAGTTGCTTAAAGATATCAAAGGGGGTGATTTCATCAATCGCGCTATCAGGTTTGTCGCATATAGCTCGGATGAGGGCGGCACAAGTGCTGGTATCGACATCAGTTTGATTTGGTAGGGAGCGACGCAGGTCAAAGATGAGTTTCCGACCATTGCTTGGAATGGGTTCACGGATGACGGCAGTTGCTATGTCATAGAGGCGTTTCAGTGGGCGGATCTGCTGGGAGAAATGAGTAGGTTGAATAAGAACCTGAAGATTGACGCTAATCAACCAAAGCCAGTCAATTTTATTAAAAAGTCCCCGCAGTCCGGTCATTGGTTCGCTATCTTGGATAGCTTGCTCGATGCGATCGCGGTAACTTTGTTCTGCTTGTTCAGTGGGCATTTCCTGAAAGTCTTGTCGCGCTTGGTGTAGCGCAACAGCAAAGAAGACAAGTTTAAGTGCTTGGGGAGACACATAATAGCCGATGCTGCGAGTTTGCGCTCCGTCAGAAGTTAGCTCTGGTTCTAGAAGAGGCTCTAATCCTTCCTGTTCTCGATAAAGTTTTTCTTGACCGAGATCCCAATTAGGAGGACGTTCTTCTTCAAGGGTAATTTCCTCAAACACTGCATCAGGTAAATTTTCACGTTCGGTCTGCTGATTGGCAAACAGAGTTGCCCAAGTTTCTGTTGCGCCGGAAGTGTAGGCTAACAGAACTTTTGGGAGATAGGGACGAATGTTACTACCGAGTTGATCGCCACGAATAAGGAACGAAATTCCAGAAACCTCAGTTTCAAAATTTTCGCTAGGAATGTTTTCTAGTGCTTCCCAGTCTTGCTCCTCTAAACCTGGCTCAAATACAGCGAAGATGGCTGTGGATGAAGGGGTATCCTGTAGATAACGGAGATATATGGTTGCAGGGCGTTCTTCTTCACCAATTTTTTCCAGGTCGTAGGCAAATGTAACCCGAAAGGGCGGTAATTTTTTTCTTTCCAGGCTCAGAAAAATTTCTGTAAGGGTTTGCAGTAGTTGAGTTTTCCCAGTGCCGTTTACACCAACAACAAAGCGAATAGCGCATTTCCGCCCCAGGATTTGTTCCTGGTTAAAGGTAGTTATTAGTTCCTGTAATGGCGGTGTCCCCCAGAGATGTAAGTAGCGTAACCTCACACAGCATCCTTCTCTAACAATGCATCATCACTATACCGGGTATCATCATCCTGGTTTAAGTTACGATAAGCCGATTCATACTGTAATCTACTAGACGTGGGAGTGGGCAAAGTTACAGGAATAATAAGTCCGGCAGCAGCTAATAGCTGTAAGTTCTTTTGACCAATGTTGCGGGGAATGGAATATTTTTCTTCCAGGTTTTCGGGAGTAAAATAGGCAGTTTCTTGAATTACCAATTTATAAATTTTCCATTGGCTCTTGCTTAAGCTGCGTAAAAGTTCATTGCGATCGCGGTGCAGTTCCGATGTCTTAGTTTCGCTTGCTTCCTCGTCCGCCAGTTCCTCCACATCCACAGGCTGAGATATTTGAAGTAGGCGATCACGTTCTGCTGCGACTTCTACCAGTTCTTCCTGATGCTGCTCTCTCCAAATTTCCGTGAGATTACCTGTAAATGCTTGGGCAAGAAGAGATTCAAAGAGGCTATCAAGATATTTAGTAGATTGCTGGCTTTGGGCTACCAGTTCTTGAAACTCTATATAACACCGATCAAATTCTTTTTGGAGTTCTAAAGGTGCATAAATAATTGGCATATCAGAGAGAACTTTAGAATTAATTGTATTGAGTCCACTGCTAGTCTTACCATAGCGCAGCATATAGTTGATTCCGTCTGCGCTATTAATACAATTAGTCAGATAATTTGGCGTAATCCATGCTAAATCGGGTCTAACTCTTAACAAATGATTCTGATGTAAGCAATTAGGTATTTCATTCTTCCATACAGCAGCCCGACCTAGTTCATTCGGGTTAGCATGGCCTTCTACAACTAAAATATCTCCTTCCTTGAGAAGATATTTTTCTAAATCACTTCTCGTTATTCCAATAGTTACAACCTTAGATAAATCTAGATGCCCACGAAAAACATTAGCAACTCTTAAATATGGGTATTTATTTTTATTTTCTCTGCGTGTCCTATTAACAGTAAGTCCGTATTGAACTGTTCCTAACTGAGCAATTGTTTTTGTCTTCCAGCTATTCCTTTGTGCAACTTTAGCAGCGAACATTTCTTGAAAAAGGGAAGGTATAAACTGTTTTATTTTTTCATTTGCTTGCTGACGCAAACTACGAAGTTCATCCGCTTCGCGCAAAATTGCAACAATTTGCCTCTGTTCCGGCAATGGTGGCAGAGGAATTTTTATTTTTTTTAAAGCAGACCTACCTATTTCCTTGAAGGTGGTTCCACCAGCCAGGTTTAATAAATGTGATTTAATTGATGGGAGCCAGTAGGCTAAATACTCATTATCCAAAAGATTTTTATTGCAAATAAAATTTGCAAATCCTTGGTTTGTCGCCATTGAATCATGTGCAATGGCTGTTGCCCCAATAGTTGCGCGACTGGTCATTAAGACTGTCCCAGGAGGCAACAACTTAGCAGAGGAATTTTTTAAACCAATCTGAGTAATTTTTTCTTTAGTATTTTTAATCCAAAGATTATCAAGAGCAGTCACATCTGTAGGGGTAGCCCAGAGAATATCTCCTCCAAAGTAGGTTAAGTTGTTTCGAGATGGAGTACCTCCACCAACAATTTCTGAAACTTTATCCAGCTCTATCCAAATCCATGTTGAAGGAAGTTCCGAAATATTCATTTATTGCCCTCTATCATCAAGAGCAAAGAGTTCAATTTAGATTGAATTCTATTCTCTAAATCTTGTAGCTCAGAAATAATTTGTGCAGGAGGATCATACTTTTCCGTTGCTAATGTTAATGGCTTGTAACGTCCAGCAGAAAGATTGTGATCGTTTTCAGAAAGCTCTTCAGTAGAGGATGACCAATTTTTTGGCTCAGTTAATTCTTCAGTTTCCAGACCTTCAAAAATATCAACTGGAAAGGTGACAACGGCAAACAAGAAGTGATAGCCAAGACTAAAGAGCCAAAGTTTCAGTTTTTCAGAATTAATGGGCTGTTGTTTCTGGATTTGTAGAAGTGTTTTATACCAGAGATGAAATAGAGCCTTAATCTTTTTGATTTTGTCATTAATTTCGCGGTCTTCAGGCTCCTCGGAGCGGAATATCTCGGTTTCAATAAGGGGTCTAGCATAAGAAACCGATCGCCTTTTAGGTTCCATCGTCTGCCATTGCTTCCAGGTTTCGCCATCTACAAATGCTGGGGCAGATTCTTCAAATTGCAGCCGATATTTCAGTGTTAAATCCCATAGGTCATTTTCCTGTGGTCTCGGGTTACGCTTTGCATCCAGCGTTTCCCCATCCTTCGCCACTTCATAAAACCAAACCTTATCGGTTTTACCGCCTTTGTTAAACAGCAAAATCGAAGTTTTCACACCTGTATAGGGCTGAAACACACCTCCTGGTAACGAAATCACCCCTCTCAAAGTGTTTTCGGCAACCAGCTTTTCTCTCAAAATTTTGTGTGCTTTATTTGAGCCAAACAGCACCCCTTCCGGTACAATCACTGCTGCTCTACCACCAATTGTCAAAAGCTGCAAAATTAGTTCTATAAATAGCAGTTCGGTTTTATTAGTTTTAAGATCCTGAAGAGTTTCACCAATATCTGTTTTATCTAAACTCCCTGTAAATGGCGGGTTAGCTAAAATTACGCTAAAATCCCCTACTTCACCAGACTGAATCTTTTGATTAAACGCACTGCCCAGCGTATTGGCGTAGTTAATCTTCGGCTTTTCAATGCCGTGCTGAATCAGGTTCATCCAGCCCAGACGCACCATCGTTTTGTCAAAGTCGTAGCCATAGAGGGCGTTTTCTCGGAGATATTTATCCTGTTCAGTGGAAAGATTTTCACCCACCATGTTGAATGGTCTGCCTTCCAGCGTGTTTATGGGCGTGCCATCCCCCTCAAACACCAAATTTGCTGGATCAGTATGGGTCTTAAGAACGTGCTGATACGCATTTATCAAAAATCCTGCTGTGCCACACGCTGGGTCACAAATGCGATCATTCCATTGCGGATTCACCAGATCGCACATTACCCGAATGATGTGACGGGGAGTCCGAAACTGTCCATTTTTCCCAGCTTCGGCAATTTCACCTAGCAGATGCTCATAGATATCGCCCAGTGTGTCTTGATTGCGTGAGGGAATGAACAGCTTGTCTATAGTGTCGATCGCCCGCCGCAGCAATGTTGCATTCGGAATTAAAAAGACAGCATCGCTCATCCGCCCGTGACGCTTCTCGCTCGTTTTTTGATCTGCACTGTCTTCAGAACTTTCAGTTTCAGATTTTTGTGCTTGTGGATCATCTGTATCCAGCGATCGCAGCCACTCAAATACCTCACCCCGAACCCGCTTCAGTAACGCATCTCCTGAAAGGTGCTTAAAATTGCTCCAACGACATTCCTCTGGAATAACGTTCGGATTCAAGTCCTCCAGCCGCTTCAAAAATACCAAATAGGTAATTTGTTCGATCGCGGCTAATGGATTAGCAATCCCACCCGACCAAAAATAATCCCACAGTTGACGAATTTCTCGTTTAAGTTGCGGTGAAAGCACAGAACCTTAATCAAAATCAGCGACTAACTTATAACCTTATAAGGTTACTACCAAGTTGTCATCTGAGCCACATTGCTTAATGCTCCTAAGCAACAAACTGATTGGAAAAATTTAGAATTTCTTCCAGTTCTGCTTCTTCAAACAACTGATGCACTGCTCCAACTCGGCTAAAAGGTGGTTGCTCCAAATCGTGAACTGTTAACCTTGTCCGGCGCAATATCGCCGAGCGCATAGTTCTGAGAAAGTAAATTTGCTTGGCTGAAAAACCGGGATGAGCAGCAATAAACTCATCAAACGCCCCAGAAATCTCTTCTTCTCTGCTAGTAATTTGCACTAATCCTAAAATGTGGCGCAGGAAGTCTATGAGAGTAGCATTGGGACGATCGTACACATCTCTTAACACATCTTCAGTCACAAATAGATCAGACTGGTTAAGCATATGGGCAAGAGAGTCAATCTCTTGATTACTCAAATTCTCACCCCGCATGAGCATTTGTATTGTGGGATGTTGCTCTGCTAGGGTTTTCACATTAGCCTCAACCTGCTCTCGATAATTCTCTGCAAAGGCTCCTTCACCACTTGGTCCATAAATTACCCAGCGACGGGTGGCAATCTGGTCGGGTAGATTTAGCTCAATTAAGTCTTTGCGTGGACGCTGGCGGAACTGCATCAAAAAAGCAAAGGTTATCTGCAAATCCAAAATACGCTCATAGCTCAGGTGTTGCCAAAATTTAGCACTCTTCATCCAGGTAAGTTTTTCCCTTTGTGCTTGAATATCCGGTAGGTTTGTGGGCAACAACTTCAAGTCTTCGGTAATAGATTCCCTTAGCTTGTCAATCAGATCGACTTGTCCGGCAAGGTGGGTAACAGCTAACCGTTCTGTTTTTACCTCAAATGTCATTACAAACAGGTTGATATCAGGCAGAAACCTCAACAGAGGTGCGATCGCCGTACTCAAATGCTCAACTTTAGCTTCATCTAAAGACTTCCAAGCTCTAGCCTTCGCCAATTCTCCTAACTCCTGCAAGTGAGGACGCACGTTGATGTTATCGGTGGGTAATTGCGCCAACATTTGCTGAAGTTGAGTAATAATAGCAGCGATCGCCTCCGTTTTTTCCTGACTTCTGAGTAGAGCAAGTTTTTCTAGCCGCAACCGGAACAATCTTACAGGTAATGGTTCTGTTGGACTGGCAATTTCCCCTTCTGGATTCATGTTGAAGTAAGCAAAATTGTTCCAGAAATCAATGATCAGAAAATCTGCCTTCTTCTCTCCTGTCTGTGGATCTGTCCATAATCGAGTTCCCCGACCAATCATCTGCCAGAATTTCACTTGACTGAAGACAGGCTTGGCAAATACCAAATTTTGAATTGCAGGCACATCAATTCCTGTATCCAGCATATCTACCGAAATCGCCACTCGCGGCATATTCTTCCGCTTAAAATCATCCAGCGTTCGGTCAGCCCGCTCCATATGACTATCAATAATTTCTGCTAATCCTCGTCTCTGCAAGTCTGGGTAAAGGCGATTGAAGCTCTTCCAAATCTCGACTGCATGGCGGTGGCTCATCGCAAAAATTATTGTTTTGGCAGGCAGCGTTCCTGTCGCATCCTTACGACATTTCGCCATAAATTCTTTAACCAGAGCATCATTTGTACCTGCATTTGTTACCCGCCGCTCTAGGTCGCCTCCCTCAAAATTCAGTTCGCTCAGGTCGATCCCCTGTTCTTCTATTTGCCGCTGAAGCTCTGGGGGTAATTGTCCCGCTTGAATACCCTGAATTTGAAAAGTGGTCTGTGCTTCTAGCGCTCGGTAGTTAACTAAATATCCTTCATCAACGGCTCTTGCATAAGGATAGTAAAAAGTTGGCAGCCCATCTGGACACTCAAATAGTTCAAAAGTATTGTGGTCAATGTAATCTGTCGGGGTTGCCGTTAAGCCAAGCTGTAAGGCATCAAAATGCTGAAACAACGCCAGATAGCGGTTGTAAATCGAACGGTGGCTTTCATCAGCAATGATGAGATCATAGTAGCCAGGAGAAAGCTGCTGGAACACTTTCATCATGCTAGGGTAAGTGGCTACATGAATCCGAGCGGTGCTATCAACTTCGTTCCCTTCTATCCGCGCTCTAGTTTCGTTAGGAATATGTTCTTTAAAGTCGCCTAGTGCCTGTCGTACAAGCTCCCGTCTATCTGCAAGAAAAAGAACCCTTTGTATCCATTTAGCACGCATCAATAAGTCTACTAAGGCTATTACGGTACGAGTTTTGCCTGTTCCCGTTGCCATCACCAGCAGAAACTTTCGCTGTCCCTGTTCTAAAGATTCAGCTACTCGCTTGATTGCTTCAAGTTGGTATAGGCGATCAACAATATTTTTGCTAGGACTGAACTGATTTAAAGACACACGATACTGGCGCTGAAACGTAAGACGTGACAAATCTTCCTCTGTGAAGAAACCGCTAACTTTTCGCAATGGATACTGCTGACGATCCCAAAAATAAATAGTCTCACCGTTGCAGAGAAAAACGAAGGGTTCAAAATTGTGTTTTTCTCGAATGCGGTCAGCATAATCGCTAGCTTGCCGCTTACCAGCTAAAGCATCGCGACTGCTTCTCTTTGCCTCTACAATAGCCAATGGCTTACCATCTCTATTGACAAGAGCATAGTCAACGTATTCGTTACCTAAGCAGTCAGTTCCTTTATCTTCTTGATCAACTAGAAACTCATCCAATAGATTTCTTCGCTCACGACTCCACCCAGCTTGAGCAAGTTGATGATTTATCAAGTTTTGGCGGGTTTCAGCTTCTGAAGGATTAAGAGACATTGCTCAGTTGACTAACTAATTGTTTATTTAGTGAACTATTTTTAGTTTGAGGCAGAACAAAAAGTATCCTCTTACAAAGAGGAGAGGTTACTTAGCTCTATCTTGCCCTTTCCTGCCCAACAGAGCAATGATTTCATTTTTTACTCTCTGTGAACGAAGTGATAGAAAAAAATTATTTGAAAAATTTGCTATCTTTTATTTAGTCTACTCGCTGTAAGCTAGCTTCCCAAGATTTCAAGCTAGCTTTACGCTATCTCCAATCTAGCATTACATTTATTTCTTGAACTTTAGTGTCACTACACTCATCATTACAAAGAATTATAGAGAAATGCCTATAAAGCTGAGAGGTAAGAAGCTCTAGATTTGGTTGTTCAAGCGATCGCAATTATAGTCAGTATGTTACTACTTATATATACTAGTAATAACATTGCCCACTTGATAAAGCTAAACCCGTCATGAATCTGACGGGTCTTTTGGAATCTTGGGCGCAGAATTAATTATTTCGTCTATCCATCGCCTGAGAGAATCATTTTCATCTCTCAGGCTGCGGTTTTTCCCAGGAGTTCATTCTGAATTAAAGCAACTTGCTGCTTTAGATTCTCCAAGTCTGTGTGCATTTGGGTTAAATCGGGCGCTTCATGGCGTTCTTCTGCAAGGTAAGAACGAATCCATCCCATAATTAATTCTGAAGCTGTTTTCCCTTCAGACTGAACTTTATTCATAAAAGCTTCCTTTGTCTCATCGTCCATTCTGACGATTATTTGATTGTTAAGCTTTGTTGTCTGACGCTTTGCCATGTTCGTTATCGCTTCAAACCCTAAATCTGTAATAACTCTATTTACCTCAAATTTGCAGGGTTTGGAAAATTTTGTAGTAACGCTCTTGATTTAGTAATAACAAGTGCTTACAATATAGTAACAAAACAAAGGCAATCGCCCTCCGCCAAGAGTAATGCGATCGCCTTTGGTAAGACCCCATCAGTGAGGTTATTCACATGATTACACAAGAGGTATTTGACGACCAAACTTTGAGGCAATCAGAGTTTGAGAACTACATTAACCAGCTAACTGACCTAGCACCACCAGAAATAGAAATTGACTCCGTAAACGATGATTTTGGAGAACTTTATCGAGTTTGGAATGGTCGGCAACTGCTAGGAACTTTTTATCAAAATATTGAGGGCAAATGGATATCACAACCCTGTAATAGCGATGACAGACCTTGTTGCGATACTCCTTTGCAAGCGCAGTTGATCATCATAGCTGTTAATGGCTTGCTGGTGGCAGATGCAGCGTAAAAGCTTTGATAGATAAACTTCTCATCTCCTAGAGACGTGGTTTATTCCCGTCTCTTTCTTGCTGGCGACGTAAAAATACAGCTTTCAGATTATTCTCTGCCGAAGGTAACAAAAGATGGTCTGTAGGAGGAGAAGATTGGAAATATGACATCATCAAATAAAGTATATGTAACTTTATCTGTTTCTTATCAATATAAGCTTTTTTCTTAGGTAGAACATTACATTTAGGTATTGTACCATCTTCAAGTTTTTCCAAAAAATCCCAAATAATGTTCTTAAGTTTTGGAAAAAAATGCTCATCATTACATTGATTCCAGATTAAATAAGCATTACCATCATCAGATATTAATTCTTCAATATCAGGTTTTGTTTTCAGTTCAGCAATAAAGGCTTGCTTCATATTGGTGTGAACCTTAAGATACGCAATTGGATTTCCCTCAATATATACAGAGAAAACTCCTGGGCTATCTGGTAGATTTTCCCATTCACTCAAACGGATAATATTTCGTCTAGCACTAAACTCTATTAAAGGTTCATTATTAATCGTTTCAGTGCTATATTTCTGCTGTTCACAATTTTGAGAATTTGTAGATGTTTGATTATCGGCAATTGGGATTCTGTGCCGAGCTATTCGCTCTATAAACTCTGATCTGGAGACTCCTTCCTGCTTTGCCAGAACATCTAATTCTTTAACAGCAGTAGGAGTGAGGGAGATACTAACTTGTTTTTTGGTTTCATCATATAATTCTGGAACTCCCTTCTTTCGCTTATGCCCTTTATTCATGACGATACACACTCTTTAAATTAGTTGAGGTACATATTCTAGATTATTGTAATGTAAACCTTGTAGACCAAATACATTAAAATATTTTCAACTGGATATATATATACAAATAACTTGTACAGCAAGGATTTATATACTTATATAAGCGATATTTTTATATATAAACTCATAAATATAAAGGATTTTTAACTATTTTTTTACTAGTTAATATATTATTTATGTAATAACTTTGTCGCAAAGCATAAATTTCTAGCAAATTAGCTTTATCGCCAAGTCGTAATTGTTAGCAAAATAATTATTCAAGTTATATATGCTCACCCATGATGAGTTGAGATTCTGGTGTCAAAATCTCAACCTTTCAGAACAATCTCGAAAGATCATAGAAGAAATTCGTTCATCTGAACCATCACGCCGTGTAGGAGGTGGTAAAAAAAATGTTTCAGGTCGTTATCCCAGTAGAAAGATGGGAGTGACCATACAGTTTGAATCACACCGTAACGAATTAGCTCATATATATAAATTAGAACATGACGAAGATGTAATGGAATATTATGACCAACCACCCTCATTTTTTCTAGATTACTTGAGTAAGAATGGAAGGCGAAACTACCACAAACATACAGCAGACTTTTTTGTCATACGAAAAAATGCTGCGGGTTGGGAAGAATGTAAAACCGAAAAAGAGTTACTTCAAATAACACAAGATAGCCCAAATCGTTGGCAAAGACAAAACGATGGGAAATGGCGCTGTCCACCTGGCGAAGAATACGCTTCTCAATTCGGTCTTTATTATGTTGTTCGCTCCTCTGCTGAAATTAACTCGATATTCATACGAAATTTTGTCTGGTTGGAAGATTATTTCCAGAACAAGCAGTTAGAAATTGATGAGGTAGTAACTTCTACCATCTTTAGTCTTTTAAAAACTCAGCCAGGAATTAGTTTGGCAGAAATAATACATCGCGTGGAGGAAGTTAGCATTGATGATTTAAATATTCTGATTGCCACAAACCAGATTTACGTTGACCTAAATAATGCTTTCTTGGGTAAACCTGAACAAGTAAAAGTCTATACAGATGAAGAGGAAGCTTTCACTTATGGTCAATTAACAAATATTCTTGCATCAACTCCTGCTAACAACCTGTCCGCTATTAAAGTCACTATCGGAACCTCAATCTGCTGGGATGGTGCTCAGTGGGAAATCATTAACACTGGTGAGAAATCAATAGGACTACTTAGCGGTGAAGAAAAATTCATCGACCTACCCAACTTTGTTTTTGAGGGTTTAGTTCGGGATGGAAAGATAACAGGTCTTTTAACAACCAAAGAATTAACTATTAATGTTGAAGTTGAGGAACTACTCAATAAAGCAAGTACCGAAGAGCGCAAAGTAGCTCATGCTCGCTACAAGGAAATAGAGCCATTTCTTCATGGTACTTCATCGACTAAGCCAAGTCGGACTCAAAGACGTTGGATTGCCAGCTATAGGAAAGCAGAAAAGTTATACAACAGGGGTTTTGTTGGGCTTTTTCCTAAACATCGGAATAAGGGCTATCGAAGAGAAGGTCTCCCGGAAGAAGTTCAGATTTTGATGAAAGAGCATATTGAGGAAAACTACGAAACTATCACACAGCACTCAATACGCCACTCCTATCACTCTTTTAGAATCTTATGTAAAGAAAAAGGACTCACGCCTCCTAGCGGTGAATCATACCGTAAAGCAGTGAGGAACCGTCCTCTTCATGAACAAATTAAAAAACGCATGGGCGATCGCGCTGCTTATAAAGAAGAACCTTTCTACTGGTATTTACATCGAGAAGAAACTCCTATCCACGGCGATCGCCCATTTGAAATTGGTCATATCGACCACACAGAGGCGAATCTTGAACTCCTCAGTGAAACTATGTTAAACCTCGGTGCTGATCTAAGTTGGATCAAAGAAAACGCAAATATGGGGAGAGCTTGGGCAACTCTTTTAACAGATGCTTATTCACGAAGAACACTAGCTGTCTACATGACTTTCGACCCACCTAGCTATCGTTCCGTCATGATGGTTTTGAGGATATGTGTTCAAAAATATGGACGACTTCCCCAAATCACTGTGGTAGATGGAGGATCTGACTTTAACAGTAGTTACTTTGAAATTCTCCTTGCTTATTTTCATAAAACCAAAAAGGAACGTCCCGCAGCTAAGCCACGGAATGGTTCGGTAATTGAATCTTTCTTTGGTGTAGCTGACAAAGAATTCTGGCACAACTTAAAGGGGAATACCCAAATTATGAAAAATGTCCGACAGGTAACTAAAGGAGTAAATCCCAAAAACCATGCTGTCTGGACACTTGGTAAGCTTTACGCTTACTTCTGCGAGTATTGCTATGAAATCTACGATACTTGCCCGCATCCAGCTTTAAGAATGAGTCCAAGAGAGGCTTTCAATATCGGGATAGCTAGAGGCGGTAGCAGAGAGCATATGTTGATTAATGAACATGAGTTCAAGCTTTTAGCACTACCATCACCACATGAAACAAACGGGATGAGAAAAGTCACTCAGGAGGGTGTCAAAATTAACTACCTCTACTATTGGCACCCATCCTTTACTCGCATTCGGAACGAGAAAGTAGAAGTCAGATATGACCCATTTAATATCACGGTAGCTTATGCCTATGTTAAAGATGAATGGGTGGAATGTCGTTCTCGTGATTTGCAAGAACTTCAAGATCACTCAGAACGAGAATTAATGATTGCAGCCAGGGAGTTAAAAAAGCTCAATCAGCTTCAGAACAAGCAATCTAGTGATATTACTGGCAAAAAACTGGCTGAGTTTTTTACTCGTATCCAGATGGAGGAAGTTGCGCTTACTCCACCCTGGCGCGAGGCAAAAAAGGCTGTACAGACACAGTATTTAAAGGATACAGAACTCAAGCAAGTTCACGCACAGATACAAGGAGAGTTAATTGAGGTAGACACAAATAATTTGCTTAGTGTTAAAGCTGCCATTCCTATTAACGCTGACAACTTTACAGTGCCAGAGACAAAATCATTTGCAACAAAAAATGAAGTTGATGAGGAAATTTTTGAGCCTTTGGAGGAATGGTAAGAGTGACTCAGTATAAATTCCCAGCAGAATTACTTGAACATTCATCAGAAGAGCGATTGCAATACTTCAAAAATCCTGGCATCACATTGATGCACCCAAATCTCAAGACTGCCTTTGACAAAGCTTACCGTAGTATTCGTGAACCCGCAGGAGCTTCAATAATTTTAGTGATTGGTCCTTCCGGTGTTGGTAAATCTACCTTACAGCGCTTACTCAGGAAAAAGATACTTGAAGAAAGTTTAGCGCAAATGGAAACAGATCCTGGCTGGATTCCTATAGTTTGTGTTGAAGCACCAGCACCTGCTAAAGGCACTTTTAGATGGAAAAATTTTTACAGAATTATTCTAATTGCTGTTGATGAACCAGGAATTGATCAAAAAATCAGTTACAACTTTGATGGTATTCGTAGAGGTAGTGATGGGCAATTAGTTGTTGCTGGAAGGGCAACAGAAGATTCTCTACGTATAGCGATGGAGAAAGCTTTAGTTCATCGTAAACCATACACATTGGCTGTGGACGAATTTCAGCATATTGGCAAGATGGCTGGTGAACAGCTATTACAAGCTCATATGGACTGTGTGAAGTCAGCAGTAAATACTACCAATGTTCCTTGGACAGGGTTTGGCACTTATCAACTTCTTGACTTTCTTGAATTAAGTCCTCAACTGAGCCGACGCACTAAAGTTATTCATTTTCCACGTTACCGCCTTGAGTGCGATGAAGATATTAAGGCGTTCAAGAGAGTACTAGAACACCGATTCAGTAATCAAATAGAAGTAGAGGCTGGCTCAGTAGTGTGAGTAAAAATTTTGGCAAGGACATGAAGATTATGAACAACCGCTACGCGACGAAGATCAAATAAGTTTTTGCGACAACCAACATAGCGAGCTTGTTCACCTTGCCAACGACCAATATGAGATAAAGAATGCTCAACACAAACGCGTTCGCGGAGTTTGGCACGTCCAATAGGGGTTAATTGACGTTCTCGTAACTCTCGAAATAATTGTTCTTCTGGATGAATTGAAATACTACGTCCGCGTGGTGAACTGGTGCAAGATTCTCTGAGAGGACAGGTTGCACAAACTTCTTGTGGGAACTGAATTTTAGCACCCAAACTAAAAGGTAAAGTTACCTGATTGGGACAACAAATAGTACCATTGTCCCAGTCCAACACAAAGGCAGTTTTACCAAATTTTGTACCGTTGTGGACGACCCAAGCCTTACAGTATATACTCAATTGCTCACTACGATTTTTAACTAAGGAGCTACTCAAGTAAGCCCGGTCAATATGCAATTCGGTAAGTTCAACATCTTGTGTTTGTAAGTCCTGAGTAATCGCATCGGTTACTGATGCTTCTGGGACATTAGCTTTGGTAATACCAACAGCGCGAATCATTCCGTTGTCTAAATCTCGTAACACATGACGTTTATAGCCATCAATTTTCTGGCTACGGCTTTTACGTCCATGTCTCATCTCTTCGTCTTCAACTGAAATACGTCGTTCTTTGGCAACACCAGAGCGCAGTTTTACCTCACCATTGGCATCAACTTCCACATCCTGTGTTTCGATTTGTCTTGCTGTTTCAAGAGTTGAACGAAGTAGCGGATGTTCATTTTCAGTAGGCTGTGTTTGAACAAAAGTCTCAACTCTCTCTAAAGCATCCAGTACAATCCCCAAGGCCAAATTTTTCTGATCTGGGTCATCCCAGTTTAAGTCTAAAGCCGCTTTCAAGCTTGAAGTTGCAACCATATCTACCCCAATATCTTGTGCAACTTCCGCCAACCCCCTCCCCTGCTGGACAGCTATCACGCCAATCGCTTTTTTGAGCGCGTGACCCAATAAATTATATGTATCTTCAACCTTCGATGCTCCCCACAAGGGGCTGGAATCAAGCGCTGCCCGTAATTGCCTTGAGCCAAAACCCTTGCTCTGTTCTGCTAGTTTTACTGTTTTCTCAATTAATCGTCGGTCGAGTCCTTGGATAATCAGTGCTGTGCGAAACCTGGCAAGTGTCGCTTGAGAAAATGGTGCTTGCTCACAATCAATGCAATCAAGCACTAACTGCCAACGTCTATCCATGAGCAACGCTTCAATCGCTTCCGCATCGGATGCTCCTGTATAAGCTTGTAAGATTGTCACTAATGCCAGTTGTGCTGGAGGTACTGGTGGATGCCCTTTGGGAGAATCTGCATAAAGCTTGCTCAGTTCTTCTTGAAATTCCTCATCAAATAACTGATGACGGTATTGCCGCAAGAACGTGAATAGCTTTGCTCTTTTGATCCGCTTGACGATTTTTTGCTCTTGAGCGTTAAGTTCGGTCGGTGGATGCCAATGGACTGGACGCATAGGTATACTCTCGGTCTTTCATGCATCTGTGTAACATCGAATATACCTGAAACTTGAGCGCACTTTTCCTTGAGAGTTGATTAAATCTCTATATTCCATTACTAATGGCTACAATCATTACCTGATAAGATTTTGCTCTATTTTTACCTTCATCCTTTTACTCTATATCAGCTTGATTTGCTTTCGTTTCTCCATTACTGAATCGGTGTTCTAGAGCATCTGCAAAGCCGTATGCCACTTTTAGAGCCACCTGCTTTAAGAGAGAAATACTGGGAGTTTTGTTACGAACGCAGTATTGGTAATATTGGTACTCTCATTGATTGGCTGACAGATGCTTATGATCTTTCTCTTTCTGAAAATGCAAACACTCTCACTCTCGAACATCTCAAAGAAACAGCCAAGTCAGCTTCTGAATGTGAACAAATGGTTTTAGAAGCGATTGAAGGTGAGGAAAAACTGACAGATAGTGCAGATAAGAGCAACAAACTGCGTATCATGTTGGGTTTGAATAACAACAAAACTTCGATCGGTAAAGAAAAATTATCAAATCAGGATAGTAAACAACCTCATAACGCATCCCAATCTAGTAAAAAAACACAACCATTCAAGCGTAAGCCCAAGCGAGATCCTGTCGGAGGAGAATTAGCATGAGTTTGGATGACTTTGTTGAACCAATAGAGTTATGCGATTTGCAAATACCTGATATTTCAAAGCGTAGTCGCTTATATCACTTAGAACCAATAGGTATAGGAACACCTTATGTTGAGAGTTTGACTAGTTATTTTACTCGACTTGCCGAGGCTCATAGCCTTAATACAGGGTTTCTACTGTTGAGCGAAATTGGACCGCTTATCAAAGAAGGTTATGTATTCAATGAAAAAAATAAACATTTAGCACAAATATATGGTGGTACCAGACATTCTAGAACAGCATTGAACGGAACTGGTTCAATGGCAACTACCTTTGTTAAAGCAATTGAAACTTTAACAAAAACTGAGAATTTGAAATACTTAACACTCCTCAATTTTGCTGAGGTCGTCTCTCACAGGTTTTTGCTCCGACCTTGTAAAGCATGGTGTCCAATTTGTTACAAAGATTGGATTACAGCAGGACAAGATATTTATGAACCTCTGATTTGGTCATTGTCTCTAGTTACCATTTGTCCACGTCATCATCAACCTTTACATACCCAATGTCCGCATTGCCACAGACAGGTTACATTTTTAGGATCGCATTCTCGTCCTGGATATTGCTCAAAGTGCCAAAAATGGCTTGGGGTTACTCAGCAAATAGAAGGACTAGATAATCCAAATTTATTAGAAGCGGAGCAAGAATGGCAATTATGGGTAATCAAAAACATTGGACAGCTAATAGAATCATCGCCTTATTTATCTTTTCCCTATCCTAGAAAAACTATTCAACAGCTAATTTCTAATTATCTTATCCAAGCAACTCAAGGAGATATATTAGCCCTTGCTAAACTTCTGGGACAGCCGATAGATAGAGTACTTTATTGGTATAATAATGAACAACTGCCGACTCTGAATACACTTTTGAAAATTTGCTCTAATTTAGAAATCTCGTTATTAGAGTTTTTGAATGCCAAAGTTGTTAATATAAATAATTGTAAATTTAATTTAGTAAAGAGAAAAATTTCTTATATAGAATCATTGGATAGAAAAATCATAGAAATTTGCCAGCAAAAAATAGAATTAGTTTTGATAGCAGCTTGTAATGAATATCCACCACAATCACTAAGATCAGTACTAAATTCTTTGGGTTTAAAAAGCTCTAATGCTATATATACTTATTTTCCAGAATTAAGCTACATAATTACATCTAAATATAGAGATTACTGCAAAAAAATTAAATATGAAAGTATTCGCTACCAACTTCTATCAGCATTAAATAGTGATGAGTATCCACCACCTAGTATGTCAGAAGTTTCTAGAAGAATAAAAGTTAATGATTCAATTCTATATAAATACTTTGGTGAAATATGCCATGCCATTTCTGCTAAATTTGCAAATTATCGTCACGAACGTTCAAAAAAACGTCAAGAAGAAATACGGCAGCAGGTTAGGCAGGCTGCTTTTCAAATTCATGGTACAGGCAAAAAACCTAATGCTGCAAATATTGGGAAAATATTGAGTACGCCAAAACTAATGTTTAATGATATAGCTGTCTCTGCTTTGGAGGAAGTACTACGCGAACTTGGCTATGATTAATGAGTTAAATATTCTGTAATTTAAATATTAAAGCGGTAGTCAAGCTATCAGTTTTAACTAACTTCTTAGGAGGTTTAAATATTTCCAAGAAGCCATATTAAATTTGCTAAAAAATAAAATATGCTAAATCAAGAAAAAATTACTTTTGAGTTGTCGATTTTAGATAACCTTATAATTCCAGAACGTAGTCGTCTTTATCATCTACAACCCATAAGCATTGGTACAGAATTTGTGGAAAGCTTAACGAGCTACATCGCTCGGTTAGCTGACTCACACAGCTTACCTCCTGGTGTATTAATGGAAACAGAAGTTGCACCAGTTATCAACAAACCTTATGGAGGAGCGAACTTACATAGGATTTATGATTTTACAGGAGCATTGAACGGTACAGGTGTTATGGCTTCTGACCTGGTTCAAGCGCTGGAGAAATTAACGTGGCAAAATAACCTTCGATTTTTAACGTGGTTAACATGGTCTAATATCTTACCAACAAGAAATTTGCTTCATCGCCATCGTGCCTGGTGCCCATCCTGCTACCAAGAATGGCACACTAATGGTCAGGCGATCTATGAGCCTTTGCTTTGGACAATGGATGTGGTTAAGGTTTGTCCACTCCACCAGCGTCCCTTGGAGCAAATATGTCATAATTGCGGCGAGAGTAATTTTCTCTTAGCTTGGCGATCGCGACCAGGATACTGCTCAAAATGCTTGATGTGGCTTGGTTTACCTTTTGAGACTCAACTAAGCGATCGCAAAAATTCAATCTATCATGAACTAAAGTTTGAGATTTGGATTGCAAAGACTGTAGGAGAGTTGCTTGCTCAATCGCCGTATCTAGCATTTATGCCATCAAAAGACAGCATTGCTAAAGCGCTGTGTGCTTACGTAGACCAAGTAGCGGAGGGAAATATAGCTGCATTTGCTCGTCAGCTTCAAATACCTAGAAATACAGTATGGCTTTGGTGTAAAGGTCAGAATTTACCCTCAATTAATGCACTTTTACAGATTTGCTACTCCCTGAAAATCTCAGTTCTAGATTTCATAACACAAGGAATAGAATCTGTAAATTCTAGTCAGACAACGCGACTACCAAGGTCTAAAATACAATCTAAACCAAGAGCAAGTAGTCACCCGTTTGATGCTGATAGCGTAATGCAATATTTGGAAGCAGTGCTTGTGAGTAAAGAATACCCATCACCGTCAATGGAGGAAGTAGCTAGGCGATTAAAATGCAATAGAAGGACCGTTTATAAACACTTTCCAGATTTATGTCGCGCTATATCTGCTAACTATCTTAATGACAGAAAGGCTATCCTTGCGAGCAAGATAGAACAATCCTGCAACGAAGTTCAAGAAATTGCCCGGAGCTTACACAACAAGGGACAATACCCCTCAGAAGCTCGCGTTTCAAAACAGATGACTATGCCAGGATGCTTACGATATCAGAAAGTCCGTGCAGCGTTACAAAACATACAATATCAACTATGCCAATGAGCAAGTGGGAAATTGAACCTAGTCCAAACTCCTCAATCTACTCCCAAATATATTGTTCATTTAAATTTCTTTCTCCCTCTAGCCTACGTGCGACAATTGACAAGCATAAGGTGTCCACTGAGAATGACAAGCATAAAGTGACCATTTTGGACAACTTATAGTTGTTGTCGCACAAAAATAACAATGATTATTTAAATTCCAGATGGAGCTAAGCGGATTCGAACCGCTGACCCCTTCAATGCCATTGAAGTGCTCTACCAACTGAGCTATAACCCCGGAATAAGCCTTAACAATTATCGCTGAATAATATTATCTTTGTCAATATAGGTAAATGAGAATTTATGCTCCCAGGGCTTAACTAAGATACTTGCAACAAATAGCTGATGCAGTGTCCCATAAGAAAGTAAACTACTAACATAGCTGCCGCTGCTAGGGCCACTAATGTTCCAGCCAACATCAAAGAAAATTCCTTGTGCTCAAAGGCTTTTTCCATTAAGTGGAGTGACCAAGCAACCAGCGCCACATCGAATAACAAAATAGGAATCAACATATTTATTAATATTTATTCATAGTAGTTAATATATATTAACACTGTTTCAAGAATGCGTCTCTGACCTGGGATAAATGTCCCTATAAGGATAAGTTTTTGCTTAGTTAAGCATTCTTACTGGAACGGAGCGATCGCGCAAATAATTCTTGATTTGAGCTACACTTAAATGCCCATAATGTAACAACGATGCTAATAGCGCTGCTTCTGCTTTCCCCTCAGTTAATGCAGCGTGGATATGTTCGCAATTGCCCGCGCCACCCGAAGCAATTACCGGAATTTGGACAGCGTTAGCGATAGATTTTGTCAATTCCAAGTCATAACCAGCTTGAGTTCCATCAGCATCCATACTTGTTACCAATAGTTCTCCAGCGCCACGCTTTTCTACTTCTTGTGCCCAGAGTAAAGCATCTTTGCCTGTATTTTCTCTGCCACCCCGCACATACACATCCCAACCCGGATTTTCTGGGTCAACTCTGCGTCTAGCATCAATAGCAACAACTATGCATTGATTACCAAAGCGATCGCTTGCCCGATTAATCAAGTCTGGTTCACGTACTGCCGCAGAATTAATACTAACCTTATCTGCCCCGGCTCGTAACAAACCTTTAACATTTTCTAAGGATTGAATCCCACCGCCTACGGTTAAGGGGATAAAGACCTGCTCTGCCGTGCGGTACACCACATCTATAATTGTATCTCTATCTTCATGAGTGGCGGTAATATCTAGAAACACTAACTCATCAGCACCGGCTTCGTTGTAAACCTTTGCCAGTTCTACCGGATCGCCTGCATCTTGTAGGTTAACAAAGTTAACACCTTTGACAACTCGTCCCGCCTTCACATCTAAGCAAGGTAAGATTCTTTTAGCTAACATAATAATTTTTGTACTCCTGGGTAATTGTCCGGAATTTAAATTTTAAATTGGCGTGCGTGTTCTCAAGCGAAAATATTTGGATACCTTGTTTATGCGTTGTTTTGTAGCCAACATCGTGCTTACACAGTCTTCCTTAACCGTTGATAGCTGAAATTATGGCGATTATCTCCTCTAAAAAACAGCCTCAAGAACCCAATGAACAACCACCGCAGCGTCCCGAGTCAGCGAAAGCTTCTGGTCACCAGGAACTTTTGCAAGCCGAAGCTGCGATCGATGAACAAGGTAAACAAGAAGAAAGTATTCGCCCGCAGCGATTTGCCGATTACATTGGGCAAAAAGACTTAAAAGATGTGCTAGATATTGCCATCAAAGCTGCCAAATCAAGAGGTGAAGTGCTGGATCATTTGCTACTATACGGGCCGCCGGGACTGGGGAAAACCACAATGGCAATGATTTTAGCATCGGAAATGGGGGTAAACTACAAAATTACAAGTGCGCCAGCACTAGAACGTCCACGGGATATTGTAGGGCTACTAGTGAACTTAAAGCCAGGAGATATTCTCTTTGTTGATGAAATTCATCGGCTCTCGCGCATGACCGAAGAGATTCTCTATCCCGCAATGGAAGATTATCGCCTTGATATTACCATTGGTAAAGGCTCCAGTGCGCGCACCCGGAGTTTACCTTTGTCCAAATTTACTCTAGTGGGAGCTACAACCCGTGTAGGTGCTTTAACTTCTCCACTACGTGATCGCTTTGGTTTAGTCCAAAAACTGCGATTTTATGAAGTTGATGAACTGAGCAAAATTGTCCTGCGAACTGCTCAACTGCTTCAAACACCCATTACAGAAGATGGCGCTACAGAAATTGCCAAGCGATCGCGGGGCACGCCACGGATAGCAAATCGGCTACTTAAGCGAGTACGTGATTATGCGGAAGTAAAAAAATCTGGGGAAATTAATCAAAGTATTGCAGGTGAAGCACTGCAACTATTCCAAGTAGATCCATGCGGTTTAGATTGGACAGATCGCAAGATGTTAAGTGTAATCATTGAACAATTTAATGGCGGGCCAGTAGGCTTAGAAACAATCGCCGCCGCCACAGGTGAAGATACCCAAACCATTGAAGAAGTCTACGAACCCTACTTGATGCAAATTGGCTATTTAAGCCGCACTCCCCGCGGTAGAACCGCCACAACCGCAGCATACAAGCATTTAGGCTTTAAGCCACCTAATGAACAGATGTCTTTGCTGTAATGATTTTAGATAGGGCATAGGGCATGGGGCATGGGGCATGGGGCATGAAGTTTGGATGTTTGAGGTTTGGTATTTTCCCATTACCCATTACCCATTACCAATTACCAATTACCCAGTCCCCAGTCCCCAGTCCCCATTCCCCAGTCCCCATTACAGATAGACACCGATAAAGCCAGATGATTCAATTAATTAGTATTTTTCTCAGTCTTTTACTTGTGTTTGGCTGGGGTACACCAGTTATGGCACTCTCCCAAACTACTAATCTGACTCAAGAACAGTTAGAACAAGGGGATGAGTTGGCTAATAAAGCTTTTGCGGCTACTAATCAAGGCGATTTTGCGACGGCAGAAAGCTATTGGACACAGATTATTGAGCAATTTCCGACTAATGCGGGTGCATGGAGTAATCGCGGCAATTCGCGGGTGAGTCAAAATAAATTAGAAGCAGCGCTGACGGATTATAACAAGGCTATAGAACTGGCTCCACAAGTTACCGATCCTTATTTAAATCGCGGTACAGCATTGGAAGGTTTGGGAAAATGGCAAGATGCGATCGCAGATTATAACCATGTCCTAGAATTAGATCCTAAGGACGCAATGGCATATAACAATCGCGGTAATGCTAAAGCCGGATTGGGAAAATGGGAAGATGCGATCGCAGACTATCAAAAATCATTTGCGATTGCTCCTAATTTTGCCTTTGCTCGTGCTAATTATGCTTTAGCACTATATGAAACTGGTCAAATAGAGCCAGCTATTCGCGAAATGCGGAATATAGTCCGTAAATATCCCAAATTTGCGGATATGCGCGCAGCACTGACAGCAGCCTATTGGGTGACTGGACAAAAAGGTGAAGCTGAAAGCAACTGGGTTGCAGCCGTAGGACTTGATACCCGCTACAAAGATATCAACTGGGTAACAACTATTCGCCGTTGGCCTCCCAGCATGATATCTGCTTTGGAGAAGTTCTTAAAACTCCAATAATATCAATAGATGGCAGAGGGGCAGGGAGCAGGGAGCAGGGGGAGAATTATCTGTAGATAGAACTCATGATGTGGGCTGTTCAACGCGCAAACCGAAGTAGGTAAGTATTAGTTCATCTTTACCTGTATTCACAACTTCGTGAACTTCACCTGGTTCTATAGCTATACAGTTACCTGGAAGTAGGGGGTATTCTACACCATCAACATGAATTACCCCCTCACCAGCTTCGACAAAAAACACTTCTGACATATCTTGATGGGCGTGGGCTGAAGCGCTTTGTCCAGGTGCAAAACGCGCTTGCGAAAAGTTTGTCAGGTGAGGTAAATCTCCCAGACGCAGCATCACTTTTTTCTTGATTTCCGGATTATGAGAAACGGATTCTTCGGGTAAATCGTTCAAGGATGCGGTAATCATTCAGGTCTCAAATCATTGGATAATTCCACAATACCCCTAGAACCATCTATGCGGACTCTCTGCCCATCTTGCAACAGCCATGTAGCACCGCGCACATCCATAATAGCAGGAATACGGTATTCACGGGCAACGATCGCACCGTGAGAAAGCCTACCTCCGGCTTCGGCAATTAATCCCCCAGCCCTGACTAGGAAAGGTGCCCAGGCGGAATCGGTATAAGGTACGACGAGAATTGTCTCTTTATCAATTTCGGGAATTGTTTGTAAATTCCGTAACACCTTAACTTTGCCTTCCGCCTGTCCGTGGCTGGCGGGGATACCATGTAGAACTTGGTCAGAATATAACGGTGATGGGGGTAGAGGATGGGGTGGTGTATGACCGTAAACTAGTAAGGGAATTTGCGTGATTTCGCCGTCTTGAACAAATTGCGATCGCCTTTTTTGGACTAACTTATGTAACTGAGTACTAATTTCTAAATCGGGATTGGCAATTAAACTGCCGATTTCCTCAAATTCCAAAAAGAAGATGTCTCCAGGTTGACTTAACCAGCCAGATTTTAACCAAATCTCTTCTAATGCGACAAAACTCCAACGTAATTCGGCTAAGAGTCGGGAATAAACTTCAGTTACTCGACCTTTGAGATCCACTCGCCGTTGTACGCTTCCCCGCTTCCGCTTTCCAGAAAATACCTGATTTATGGGATCTACGCCGCCAGGTTGGGGATCGTTTCCCTGCATTAATTGCACAAATAACTGCTTGACATACTGCGGGTTTTCTTTCCACGTGACTACAGAAATATCTGTGCCGACTTCACTTAAATAACCGTAATCTTGCAGCAGTTCGTTGAAATCATACAACAGGTTTTTGCCTTCCGGTGTTTCATCCAACTGCTCAAACACTTTCTCTGGCTCAAATTCCGGTAATATCTGTTTGGCGTTTTGCGCTAAACTACTCAACGCCCGTAAAACTGCGACCTCTGGCGCAACGCTATGATCGATTTCCCCTTCTTTGATGCGGAATATCTTTTGTCTGATGGCAGCACTGATTGGAGCGAAAATACTGTAGTAAGTCCCCAAGCGCAGCACATCTAAAATTAATTCAATTCTTCTCCAGATCAGCGCTGGTTCTAAATCACTGATGGATTCATGAGCTAACTGCGACAATACAGGTACAAACTTTTCCCGGTAATCTCGCTTAAAGTCTTGCTCTAAATCCCTTTCTCGCTGCACTAACCGCAGCAATCCGGGGATACTTCGTAATGTAGCTAGTAAGGGTGGTCTACTTAATTTATCGCCTCTGGTCAAAAACTCTAAACTTTCCGGCGGTAAACCCATTCTGAGAAAAATCTCTCCCAGGAGGGATGCATTAAAATAAGCTCTAGAATAATGAAGGGTAGCGGTTTCGGCAAAGTCTAATCCTAAAACGCGATCGCCTAAACCAATAGTAAAAATTTCTCCCCAAACACCACAAGTTAAGGGACGATTCACCGACCAAGTTAAGGGATGAATCACACCAGGAATCACTTCCGCAGCGATTTTCCTTGTCCAAATAGGTAATAAGGTAGTGATGGGTCTAGCTTGTAATACCCACAGAGTTTGACCGTCGTAACTCCACTCAATATCTTGGGGAACGCCGTAGTAACGCTTTTCCAGGCGACGGGCTAAAAATGCTACTTGTTTAATAATGGCTTGTGGAACTCTTCCTGTACCTTCCAATTGCACAGAGGAGAAATTCTCAGTTTCCACCACAAAAGCCCGATATTGTTCTGGTGTAATTCTGCCAGAAACAACTTGACTGGCGCTGCCTGGTAAAGCTTCAATCACAATGGCATCACCTTGCTGAGTGATGGGATCGCGACTGAACGCCACGCCAGAATACACACTCTGGACTTGTTGCTGCACCAATACAGACATCGATTGGTCAGGTAAACCGCGATCGCGCCGATATTGTACAGCTGTGGGATGATCATAAGAAGCTCTAACTTGGGCGATCGCTTCTTTTAGTCCCTGTTCGGTGGTAACGTTCAATACTGTTAAATACTGTCCAGCAGCAGAGGCGGATTCTGAATCTTCGCCAATTGCGGAGGAACGCACCACTAAAGGCGATAATTCTGAAGGTTGAAAAAAATCGATGACTGCATCTATATCATCATTGGGTGTGAGTAGCCATCCCTTGGGAACTGGATAACCCCAGCGTTTAATTTGAGATAATGCTGCTGCTTTGTGCCCAACTATCGACTCATCTAAATCTTCATTCAGAGAGAAAAGCTTGATATCCCCGCCCAAAAATTCCAGCATGGGCTTTGATTCACTTTTCGCCCCTGGGACGGGTAACTTCAAATCATCAGGAATTCTGGTATAAATCCAGCCTAGTAAGCCAGCTAGAGCTACAGCTGCAAGCACTCTGGAGAAGTCTTCCGCGTGCAGCACAATCTCAAATATAGGTAACAGCAACAAAACTCCAAATTTCACGAGATTTTTCGATTGAAAAACTGAAAAGGCGATCGCTGCTAATAAACCTATAAACCCCGCCACAAGTGGATCATGTACCAAAAATCCCCAGACGACGTTGGTTGTACCAGCCCCTCTACCTAGCGAGTATCTACCCAATACTAGGGCAATCATGGCAATTAATTCCCATGTTGAACCCTCGCCAAAGAAAGCGCGGGCAATGAGAACTGCGGCAATACCCTTAAAAGCCTCAGATAATACTGCTAGAATCCCTACCAGTTTGCCACCGTGGTAAAAAGCGGCTGACACACTGATATTTCCTGTCCCCAGTCTTGCCAAGTTTTTACCAGTAATGGCATAGGTAATCCAGGCAATTAGCGGTATAGCACCCAATAGGGGGCAGACAATTAAAATAGTTAAGGCACCCCAAAGTTCAAACATCTTGGATTTTGGATTTTAGATTTATCTTGGATTTTGCACGTTGCATCTCAAATCTCAAATCTAAAATCGGTGGGAAATTTTATTGATGCTTCTAAGGGCGCTTTTATCAGGATGAGCAGGGAACACTTGGTTACGGCAGAAGCTTTTACCAGTGTCCTGCTAAGCTACCAAATACTAAGCTGCTATTTACTTAGTTTAGCGCATAGGCAGCTTGTAGAGCCCAAATAATTAGAGCAGCAATTGACCCCAAAAGCAGCACGGTAGAGATAGTGACCACTTTGGGAGAGTCAGCGCCCTCAAATTTCATAATTCCACGATTTAAGTCGGACATAGTGGTGTTATGCCTCCTTGGTTACGGATGCTAATTTGTCCGTTTTGATTGTAGTCCTTCTGTTTAAAGATAATGTTAATTCATCATTATTATTTTGTTTAAGCTTTGCAACGATAACTCAGCTAAATTTATATCTGCCTGTGGAATTAGGCGAAATTTTATACTATGAATCGGGGATTGAGACCAGAAGAATTATCTCAAGTTTGCTTGTAAGTTTTGAGCATCAGGCGCAGTCGGGAAAATTCCTGCTCCTGAATCAGCTTTTAAACATAAGTGATTCAGTGGAATAAACCGAACTATGTTATGAACTGTAGATAAGCTGGAAACCCTGACCAAGGCTCAATGACCAATGACAAACCTCTCCACTTATCTTTATTGCGCTGACCTACTAAAAAGCTTTAAACGCAAAATTTGCAAGGATTTTTTATACATTAATAAATTTAATTATTTTGTAATATTACTTAATAAAATATTTAGCCAGCTTAAGTATAAATCAGTCCGAAGATATACAAGCCATCTGTATATGCTGAACTCGACTTTATCAGAGATAAATTTTATACTCAAACCTTACTTAACAGTGAAGACCGCTGAAGTGGAAGTTAAATTTTCATATTACATCGCAGAAATTTATTAGTATTTTTACCTAAAATTCGGTAAAAAATTACGTAATTTATCAATTATTGATTGATACTCTGGGTTGCTGAGGTTAAGCTGATAACAATATTATCAGCAACGCTTTGGTTCTTGAAAACAGGTATGGCTATTAATGGTTTAGACATTAGTCAGGAAGAGCAGGATATTGTTAAACGCAAGTCTCAACCAATAAATCTGCAAATTGCACAAGAAAGGCTTTACAGCTTTCTTGTAGGAATAGTGCAAAAATGGCGACCAGATGATACGTTGCAAGAGTTTAAAAGTTTATTTATAGATTTTAAGGAGTCACCTAATTTAGCTAAATCAACTGGACTAAATAGAATTTCTTTCATGAAGAAAGAAAAAGATTTTAATTATACAATCAAGCGTTGCTTTTATATATTAGTAAATAACTGGGAAGCTCAAAGGCGATATAAATATATCCACGAATTAGTTAAATTATTTGATGAGTATCAAGATAAAACACAAACTAATAGCAGTGACGAGATAATACACAAAGTTTGGTTGAAAAATTTTATTAACAGCCAAGAGTACAAAGACATCAAATTGTTGGCTGAAAAATATAAAAAACAGGTAAATAATTCAGCGACTAAAAGTAACTGGGCTAATCGCTACACTTCTTATTTATTATCAGCGCAAGCCTTTGACGACAAGAAACCCAAAGAGCAACAAGAGGTCGCAAGAAAGCTCTCTAGGCAGATGAAAGACAAATTTAAATTTGAATTAGCGATGTACATTGCTCGTTCTCAGTCTTCCGCTTCTAGTAAGTCTCGCTATAAAAATCCTAGCCTTTTGGGTGATAATGTGATCAGAATAATTAAAATTATTTTGGTTAAAAAAGGTATATTCAGTTATGAAAACCTTGCTAATATCTTTATCAAACAAACAGAAAACCAGAAATTAAAAGATTTTAAACAAAGTCTGCAAAGTTATTTATTTTTTACCATCTCACCCCAAGGTTGCACAACCACCTTGATGCAGCAATTATCAGAAAATCTATCTTCTTGGAAAATAGAGGCTGACGAGAAGATTATTACTCCTAACTTATTCTTGAGAATTTGTACTCGATTAATTGATTGTCTAATTATCGATAATGGCAAGGAACCATCAGCATTATTTAATTTATTGCTTTCTCAAGGACATCCTCTAACCTTAATAATTTTACTATTAAAAATCATTTTAATCTGTGAAAACGCACGTAGCCATTTAGAAATTAAAATTGCTCATTTAATTAGATACTATGAAAATTTACCAGAAGAAGAATGCCAAAAGTTTATTAATTTTCTGGAGTTCTTTAATATTACATTTGCAATTTATGCCGAAAATGTAGAATATACATTGATAAAAATCAACGACAGCGTGTCCGATGTAGAAACATTAAATTCAGAAAATATAGATGATTATCGGGTATTTTCTCAGTCGAGAATGGATGACTGAAAATTAATAATGTATTCATGCAAAAAATACACAGGGCTTACGCAACTGGTACACCCCTCTTCTGGTTTAAGAGTCAAGAGTCAAGAGTCAAAAATTCAGGTGTTTTGGACTCTTGACCCTGGACAGGCTAAACGAAAAATAATATGACACTTGCGTAAGTCTTAATACAATAACTATTTAGCTAGGTATTCATCAAGCCAAGCTAGAGCCGCACCAGCAGTTTCTGCGACAATACTAATTAAACGATAGAGAGCGATCGCACTAATCACCACAGCCGCAGGAAAATGATTTTGCAAAAGTGCGATCGCAGTAGCTTCAAATACACCCAATCCCCCAGGCGCGCCAGGAACAACAAACCCCAGTAGCCAAGCAAAACTAAACGCCCCTAGCAATAAAGGAATTTGGTCTGTATTCAAAGGCCCCAAGGCAAATAGAGTTAAGATAAACCCAGCCCCACGCAACCCTAAAAAGGCTAATTCTCCTAATAACGGGCGTACAGGATAGCGTTCAATACGTAGATTGCTGCTGAAGTCGCTACCCTGTCGATCCAGCTTTTTCGCCTTAAATTTATGTACAAAGTGAATGACTGGGTTCAAAAACCAGGGATGAAGCACACAAAGCACCACAGCCAAGCACAGAAATTGCAATATTAAAAACAAAATATTGGTATTGGCAGCAGTCAATTGCGTACCAAATACAAGTACGATAATTAAAGCAGCCGCAGCCATCAAGAGTGGTTCTAGTACGACACTTAAAGTCGCAGCCCCAGTAGAACCTGTAGCATTTTTTGCCGCTACAATTCTTCCGTAGTGATGCCAAATATTGCCAGGTAAATACTTAGCGATATTTGTTTTGAGATATACCTGAATCAATTGAATGGAGACTACAGGTTGATTTAACTCTTTGAGAACCCAAGTCCATATCCAGCCAGCCCAGGTATGTGCAAGTAAAGTCACACCAGTTGCGATCGCTAAAATTGCCCATCCGGCTGTATCAATCTGGATGTTTGTTATTTCTTGCCAATGATCTTTTAAGGCTTTGCCTAAAAAAACCAGCGTTCCGCCTAAAATTACCCAACGTAAAATTTTTTTCCACATTCCAGCAATTTAACGATTAAATACCCTCAGGCTGAACATCTCAAATTTTATGTTACATCAGCTGATTAACATTATGGTTGAGTGGGATAGAAAAACTGAAAACTGTAGAACTTGGGTTAATAAACAAAAACTAACATCAAGTTTATGATTTGAGTTTAGTTGCATTCAACTTAGTTAACTAAACACCCACTTACTAACTACTTCCGGCAAAATAAAAGAGTATTTTACTAACTATCTTCAGCATAACTCGAATATTTAATATTCTTTAACAAGCTTTTATTAGCAAGTATAAATTGAAAATCAAATTTACAATCAAGAGCATATACTGTGATGCGTAGCTTAATAATAGGTACCATCAGGATTACAAGCTAATTCTCTTAGATAATCTCTCTCCATAGTTAGATAAAAACAGATTGTTGGTTGCGATTAAAATGTGACCTACGCTAGAGGAAAAGCATTTTTTAACTCCTTATTGTTAATAATTGTTGAACACAATATTGCTCAACTGAAAACAAGCACGAATTCCGCTGGCAAATAAATCATGTTCAGCGCTAATCGGTTTGCTTACAGTTGCAAGGAGGACTTAGTGAATCGTTTGACAGCTTTATTGAAAAAACTACGACTGCGCCAAATTTTAACTGTCTGCTTGGCTAGTCTATTTTTGATATTTAGTACTGCTTGTACTGGCGCAAATGCACAAGGTGCAAATCCTCAAAATCCAGCTGTACAAGCTGGCGGTGCAAACAATCCATATAAAAACGGTGGAGATAAATATACCAATTATAGAATGTCCACCGATCCTAAAGTTACTAACTCTAGCAGCCAGAATGAACGTGACCAAGCTAGCTTAGAAACAATTTCAGGACTGTTAATTGCCACTAATCAAGAATCCAAAATACTTTACCCTGGTGCAGAAACACCAACAGGTAGAGTGCTAAAAGAAGGTGAATTACCCCTGATTACCGAAAAGAATTTTCAACAACCCGAACCAGGTGGTTTGATTCAGCGTGAATCAAATGTAGGTAATCGCATTAAAGACCGTATTGATACTGTCAAAGAAAATGTGAAAGAAGCTTCTGGCTTTTTGAAAGAGAAAGCAGATGAAGCAAGTGCGAGACCCGAATTACAAAAAGATCCCGCAGTAGGCAGATAAGAAGTTTATTTGGTTACTGAGGTTGAGTCTTGGAATTACAGTCCAATAATTTAGTCAAAAAATGCAAGGAGTAACATAATGAAAAAATTCACAGCTTGGCTACAAAACTTTCGTCCGGTGAAAATTGTAGGAGTTTTCTTAGCAGGAATCCTTCTATTAGTAACACAAGCTTGTAACCGTCCTACAATAGCTGGACAACCTTCACAACCTGGTTCTCAACCACCCAATGCTGAACGCTACGATCCCACAAAGAGTTATGATCTCTCCTCTCCTCAAGGTGGAATGAATAACTTTAGTGATGTAGATCCCCGCGCCCGTGGAGATGAAAAAGCAGCAGAAGCAAGAGCTAAAGCTTTGCGTGATAATTCTCAAAGAAACATAGATGAAAAAAGCATTGATAGCCCTGGACAATATGTAGAAAACTATCGGCAAGGAACACCCTTTGGTCAAAGAGTAAAGAACTTGGGTGAAGATATCGGTAGTTCTGCTGCAGAAGTAGGCGAAGGTGTTGCTAAAGGAACCAAGCGCGGTCTTGAAAACATCAAAGATAACACTCAAAATGCTGCTGAAGACTTAGGCAGAAATGCAGGTGATGCTGTAAATAAAACATTGAGATAAGTTCATCAAAATCACTCATCGGTTAAATTGAAATTCAGGGTAGGCAAAATGCTTGCCCTGTTTTTTATGTTTGTTATCAATAAGTAGATCCAAGAATACTGCTTAAATTTAGGAAAAAGGTTAAAGGTTTTTCCCTTACCCTTTAACCTTTTCCCCTTTCCCCTTTGCTTAATTAACTTAGCTTGTTGTTTTTAAATACCAACTTTGCAGCGCTAGCCGTTGAATTTCGCGCCAGGGAATATGATGTTTGCGTGCTAATTCTGCACAATCTTCGTATTCTGGTTGGACATTAGCTAGAACACCTTTAGATTGCCAAGCTACCTTAACGCGAACTGTGCCATATTCAGTTTCTACTTGTTGAATTTCTCTTTGTAAAATTGCCCGTTGCTGAGTTGTGCGGCGAATTCCTAAAGTAGTAGTTTCCCGAAATAAAACTGCTTCACAGTTGAGTAAATTTTCTGGATGACAAATAACAGTGAGCAATATTCCAGGACGAGATTTTTTCATCCCTATAGATTGAGTGAAGACATCCACTGCACCTGCGGCAAATAATGCTTCAAATACATAGCCAATTGCTTGGGGATTTAAGTCATCAATTTGAGTTTCTAGTACCGAAATGGTTTCGAGAGTAGGGCTAGTATCGTCATAACTGCTAATATCTGCCTGTAAACTGCTGCTTTCACCCAGCCACATGCGTAGTATATTGGGGATGGGCAAATTTATCGAACCTGCTCCCAATCCTACCTGCTTGATGGTGATTGGTGGTGGTGAACCGAATTCTCTTGCCAAAGTAGTGGCGATCGCAGCTCCCGTAGGTGTTACTAATTCTCGCTCAATTCCGTTGCTATAAACTGGACAACCCCGCATTTCCCACAATTTCAAGACAGCGGGTACTGGTACTGCCATTTGTCCATGCGCTGCACGCACTGTGCCTCCGCCTGTGGGAAACGCTGAACAGTAAAGTAAAGGCCATCCTGCGCGATCGCTCCCAACGCCTAACCAATCTAACCCCAAGCAAGTGCCAACAATGTCCACAATTGCATCCACGGCACCCACCTCATGAAAGTGGACTTTTTCTGGGGCGATGCCGTGTACAGCCCCTTCTGCAACTGCTAGTTGGCGAAATACAGCTAAACTCCAAGCTTCTGCTCTTTGTGGCAATTCGGCTTGCAAAATCATGCGTTCTATTTCTGGCAGATGTCGTCCATGATGATGACTATGTTCGTGATCATGGTGTGCGTGATTATGTACTAAATCTACATCAACTTTAGTTGCTTGCTGACCATGATGCTGAACTAATTGGGCTGTTAATTCGTACTCCTGGGCAATTCCCAATTTGTTGAGTTTTTCACTTAAATACTCCAAGGGAACACCCAGACTTACCAAGGCCCCCAAACACATATCACCGGAAATCCCCGATGGACATTGAAGATAAACAAGTGTGGTCATATATAAAATTACTCATCAGTACATAGTAATCAGTTAACAGTACAAATCGCAAAAGCTGATAACTCACAACTGACAACTGAATAACTTTTGAGGATGTTTTCGCAGTTTTAAATATAGTTATCTTTACTGCCTATCCTAGTATTCAATTTTATATTTTCCTGGCAATATACAACCCTGAATTTTCCTTCCTAAACTTTTTATGGCAAAAATTTTCACAGTCCATCCTGATAATCCTCAAATCCGCCGAATAGAGGAAATAAAATCGGCACTCTCTAGCGGCGCAGTAATGCTCTACCCTACTGATACAGTCTATGCAATTGGTTGTGATTTAAATGCTAAATCGGCGGTGGAACGAGTACGGAAAATTAAGCAGCTAGCGAATGACAAACCACTGACATTTTTATGTCCTTCACTGTCAAATGTGGCAACTTATGCGTTCGTAAGTGATATAGGCTATCGAATTATGAAGCGCCTGATTCCAGGGCCATACACATTTTTGTTACCTGCTACAAAGTTAGTACCACGCCTAGCGCAGAATCCCAAGCGCAAAACTACTGGCATACGAGTACCAGACCATACTGTATGTTTAGCATTACTGACAGCACTGGGCAATCCCATTATTTCTACTTCAGCTCATCTGCCGCCAGATGAGGATGATGATGGGATAGTAGGAGCTAACGCCAATTCTAATTTGTCTCAAGTAGAATTATTTGACCGTTTGGATAGCTTGGTAGATATTATTGTCGATACTGGCGAAGAACCCACATATGAAGTGTCAACAATATTAGATCTAACTGGAGATCAGCCAATGGTTACAAGACGAGGTTTAGGTTGGGAAGCCGCAGCAGCATGGGTTTAGAGAGTATAATTCACAACCTGATTCGTCGATTTCGGAAAATCTAATTAAAAAAGCTCCAGTTTAACAATTGTCCTAAATACAGGGTGAAAAACGGCTAGAAGCAGCTGACGGCAAAGTCCGGCGCAGCAAGAGTTGTGGCTGATTTTAGAACATGGTAAATCCCCTGTGCCACTAGTCATGAGGTTGCTTTTGAAAAAACCGACACAATACCTTCCCTGTAACTTTTTCAGATTGCCTACAGTCATATATGTGAGCGGTGCTCACAGGGAGTCTTGATGATGAATACCAAAATGTTCACCAATCAAGAAACAACTCAGGTGCTGAAACGACATTGTTATAAGGTGCAATACCATTTCCTGGAAAAAGTTATGAAAGCTAACCTTGCTAATCTACCAACTTCTACATCCGCTTTTGACTTTCAAGCTGCAACTGACGAAGTAACAGCCAGTAATATTAATACTTTGATGCAACTGCTAGTTGAAGAAATCCAAGCTCAAGTAAAAGCTGCACCTGGGTGTGTGCAAGCGGTAGCAAAACGCATAGCAAAGGAAGTGGAACGCATTTGTGATAAAAGCGCCCGCATCCAAACCTCGGGAGAAATCCAAGCTTGGCAGCTAACTTTAGCGAGACATCGTTTGCAAAAATGTCTGCGTTACTACCAACTGGGATCGCGCAGAGGTCGGGTAGAATTACATAGCAGTCTCGGTGCTATGGTTTACCGTCACGTGACTATTTCCGGCTCAGATATGGGATTTCAGGGGCGTTACAACCTGATTGAAGATTTTCTGCAAGCCTTTTATATCGAAGCTATCAAAGCTTTCCGTCGGGAAAATGAACTAGCTGAAGATTACACCCCGCGCACTCAGTTACAATTAGCGGAATACATGGCATTTACAGAACAGTATGCCAAGCGCCGCATCAATTTACCTGGTAGCGCTAGTCAGCAGTTAATTATCTTACGCGCCCAAGGTTTTGCGCGTCGCCAGCCCCAAGAAACTACCGTAGATATTGAAATGGCGGTAGAGTCTGCTAAGAGTGAGGAAGGCGAAGCCTACCAGCGTAACTCGGCTGTACAACAGCTGAGATCCCAAATGATCGCCCAAACCAACTTCGATCCTTCAGAAGAATCAGAACGCGATCGCGTCATTACTGAGTTAATTAATTATCTCGAATCTCAAGGTCAATCTGATTGTGTAGATTACCTCACCTTGAAACTACAAGACCTGTCTGCACCCGAAATTGACCAAATTCTCGGTCTCACCAGCCGTCAGCGCGATTATCTACAACAACGCTTTAAATATCATGTAGAAAAATTTGCCAAGCAACATCATTGGCAATTGGTACATCAATGGTTAGGTGCTGGTTTAGAGCATAGATTAGGCTTATCTGCTCAACAGTGGCAAACCTTTTTAGGTCTACTGACTGAACAGCAACAGCAAATTTTGCAGTTAAAAACAGCTAGACACAGCGACCAAGCGATCGCTAAAACACTCAAATGTACCCCCAAACAACTGCAAAAGCGTTGGACTCAACTGTTAGACCTCGCATGGGCTATCCGTAACGGCAATCTGGAAGTTCAAACAGGCTGATAAAGTGCAAGATTCAACTTTAAAATTCAAAATTCAAATGTACGCACTAGTACAAAAAGGCTGAATTATGAAAAGTAAAAAATGAATCTCAACACCAAATTTGTAGGCTGTTTCTAGATTTTCAATTTTATTTTGATTTAACCTGTCATTTATTAATTAAGTGTTCAGGACATTTGCAAGTCGGAATTTTCAGATTTTAAGCTATTGTGTTTGTTATTTTCAAACAAACAGTTAATATTTTATTAAAGTCGCATTTTGACATTATTGAATACATCAATTAACCTCCATCCTCTCGCATAGCTGTAGAGAGAAATGGGGGTTAATTAATTTTGGATTTTAGATTTTGGATTTTAGATTTTGGATTTTAGATTTTGGATTGATTTTTCCTAATATTTACAGTTCATGTAGGATGCGTTAGCGATAGCGTAACGCATCATTACCAAAGCTTTTCATGCGTTACTGAGATTTTTTCAGAAATCAAATCGGATTCCTATATTTACAGCTAAGTACTTTGAATTTGTATGATTGGGCAGGGCAGAATACCCACCCTAAAAGACTTTACTGATTTTTATCTTTATCCTAACCATTCGGGATTTTTAGCGGTACTATCAAACTGATTACTAGTTTTAAATAATTCGTACTGACCTTTTGCTGCTACTTCACGAGTGCGATTTAGTAATTCTCTGACTTGTTCTTGACTCATGGGTTTAAAGGTGCGTACTGCCTCAAATGCTTGGTTAAGAATTTCCATGCTTTCAATGCCTGTAATTACAGTTGATGTCGGCAAATTCATAGCATAGTGCAAGCATTCGATAGGCTTGACTGTGTTGCTTTTAAGAATTATTTGGTCGCCCATTGATTTCATCCCCAGCACACCGATACCATCTTTCACAAGTCTGGGTAAAACTTGCCGTTCAAAACTCCGGAAATGAGCATCCATGACATTTAATGGCATTTGCACTGTGTCAAAACGGAAGTTATTTTGGGCAGCAACCTCTAGCATTCTTAAATGAATTAACGGGTCTTTGTGTCCAGTAAAGCCAATGTAGCGAATTTTTCCGGCTTTTTGGGCTTCTAATACCGCTTCCATTGCACCCCCAGGAGCAAAGATGCGATCGGGGTCTTCCATGCGGATGATTTCATGATGCTGTAGCAAATCAATCCGATCTGTCTGCAATCGTTTTAAAGAATCATTAATTTGCTTAGTAGCAGCATCTTTAGTGCGGCCATCAATTTTAGTCATGAGAAAAACCTTTTGACGGTAACCGTCTTGGAGGGCTTTACCCATGCGAATTTCGCTACCTCCGTTATGGTAATCCCAGCTGTTATCCATAAAATTGATGCCACGGTCAATTGCAGCATGGACGAGACGGATACCTTCTTGCTCATCTTTGGGTCGCCCAATGTGGTGACCGCCTAAGCCAATCACAGAAACTTTTTCTCCAGTGCGGCCCAAAGTTCTGTAGATCATTTCGCCGCTTTTGGTTTGACTGGGAGCAGGTGTATTTTGGGCTGATGTTCTGGAAAATAATGCTTCTCCACCCGCTAACCCGGCTGCAACCAAACCAGAAGTAGAAACTACTTTTAATAAATCCCGCCTGCTGATATCCACTATTTTTCTATCCCTAACTCTTTCAAGCTCCCTGTTATAGCATCACACCCTACTAAACAGCGTGCATCTAACTGTTGAGAGAGAACAGCAGTTACGGAGAGGTATTTTGGCTCTCACAGACCTGTTACTTCTCAGCGTAAAGTAAGTGATATGGATCTAGCCAAACAATGTAGAAAATCTCATTAATAAAAAATCCATGAACCCTACCATGCTCATTTGAGGAGAGAGAAAACTGATAGGGTGTATCAACTAATTGTTCTTCGTTTGGCAAACCAAATCCTCTTTCGCTGGTTTCTTCCCACCTGATGGGATGGCATCTGAGGCTGCTACTACGATTTACTAACAACTCTTGAGCGGTTAGGCTGGATATAGCTTTTAATCGCTCTAGCAGGGTCAACCAGTAAATAACTTCTTTTTCGCTACAAGAAAACTTGCTGTTACTGTCTTGATAGTATTTAAACGAAAAGCTGATGCCTTGAAGTGGCTTCAGCTTTGTTGGTTTAATACCTGATGTGCTTTCTTTGGCAATCTCAGTCTTCTTAATTTTCTTCTTCGACACGAGATCCGTAGTACTCCTTCATCCACTCCTTCTGAATAATTGCATTAGAAGGTGCATCAGGTGCTAAATTTCCCCTAGCCAAATTCCAGGGTGCTTCAACATGAGTCATCTGTTCAAGTTCATAGCCATCACAGCTAAAGTATTCTTGTGCAACTTCATTGAGAAAATCTTGGATTTCAGGAGGCAATTTTGGACTAGCATCTTCTAAAATTGGTTGCCATCCAAAATTCTTATACTTCTGGTACAAAGAAGGAATCACAGGCCCATGTACCCATGCTTGAAAATCTTCTGGGAATAGAGGAGTTTCATGGAGTGCAAGATGCCAAGCCTGAGCATAGTAAACAAGCTTTTGCAGCTTCAGATTACTAATGAAAGCGCCTGTTTCATTTGCTAACCAGATAAAATAATCTGCTACTTGAAAACATGACAGCACTGTAACCACCTCCTTCAACCTGGTAAATCATTGCTAGCCTTGATACTTTCTCAGATAAAAGGCTATAAAAAATTTTCTTTCCTTATATAGTTTAATTGTACTATTTTAATTCTGTTTTGCTCTGTCTTTTATAGCAATGGCATTAACAAACGAGAGATTCTCACAGCCAACTTAAACCACAGTGGTTTTCTTTTATATTCAGAGAAATCAACAGCAACAGAAACTGCCAAATCATCCTTTAACATTTTCTCTACACTAGCTACAAATTGGGGAGCAGCCACAAAACCCATGACTTCAAAGTTGAGGAAGAATGAACGATTATCTAAGTTAACTGTTCCTACCCCTGCCATGTCGTCATCGATGAGGATGATTTTTTGGTGCATGAATCCATGTTTGTAGCGATAAAGTTTGATTCCAAACGCCTCCATTTCGTTATAGTAGGAAAAAGAACAGAGATAAACAAATAAGTGATCGGGGCGATTTGGTAAGAGTATTCGCACATCTACGCCACGCATTGTAGCGAGTTTCAATGCTGTTAAAGTAGCCTCATCTGGGACAAAATAAGGAGTAGCAATCCATAGGCAATTTTGAGCTTCATTGATTGCATTAACAAAGAAAAGATTACAGGCTTTTAAACGATCTGCGGGCCCTGTGGGAAGTACCAATGCACTTTGATTCAGTTCGCGGTTAGGTTTAATCTGCCAATTAACATCAAGTAATTGTCGAGTCGCCCAATACCAATCTTGCAGAAAAGATGCTTGTAAGCTTTGGACGGTCGGCCCTTGTAATTTCATGTGAGTGTCTCGCCAAGGACTAAGGCGAGGATTTTTTCCTAAATATTCGTCACCAATATTCAAACCACCAACAAAAGCTATTTCCCCATCTACTACTAAAATTTTGCGGTGGTTGCGAAAGTTGAGTTGGAAGCGATTACCTTTACCTTTGGTGGTATGAAAAGCACTAACTTGAATACCAGATTTTCGTAGCGATTGAAGATAAGAACGAGATAATTTGTTAGAGCCTATTTCATCGTAGAGAAAGTAAATATTAACTCCTTGCTGGGCTTTCGCAATTAATGCTTCTTTAAACTCGTGACCTGCTTGGTCATCATTAACGATGTAAGATTGCAGCAAAATATAATTGGTGGCAATGGCGATCGCACTCAACATGGCTTCATAAGTTCTCTTTCCATCAATCAGCAATTCGGCTGCATTACCTGATGTAAAAGGAATCCCTGTAAATGTCTCGGCTAATGGCTGCAAAGTCGCTATTTTGTCTGATAGCGGGACTTTAAATTTGGCAATATCATTATAGGTTTGACGAGCTAGCTTATGGTGCTGTGCATAAACTAAGCGCAAGGCTTCTCCATATCCATGAAATTTAGTTCTACCCAAAATCCAATACAAGGGAATAGCTAGCCAAGGAAAGGTTATTAAAGAAATTCCCCAGGCGATCGCTCCTTGAGAAGAACGAACATTCATCACTGCATGAGCTGCATGGGCGATTCCTAAAGCATGAACCACAACTGTAGCTGCACTAAAAAAAGTTATAGCACCAGTATCTATAAGCATTCCCAATTTATATTAATTATTTTAATTATTGATATAGCTAAATTCTGCCAATAATGGCTTGTGATCGGATGAATTAATATGTTCTAGTACTTTGGCACTGGTTTTTTGTTCATTGAGTCCTCGGTAAAATATATAGTCTAAAGGTGGTGATAATAAGAAGCGTTTAATTTTCTTACTTTGATGAGGTGCAAAAGCTACTGGCACTAATCCTAAGCGAGTAGCTACTTTATATAAAAGTAATGCTCGTTTGCGACTCCAGGTGTTAAAGTCTCCGGCAAAGATTATTGGCCCTTGATGGGTAGATAGGGCGATTTCTAATTCTTGTAGTTGAGTTTTAAACTTAGTGATATTTACAAAATTTATTAAATGGCTATTGATAGTTAAAAGGCTATCTTGGTGATGAGATAGGGGATACTCTGTAATCAGGGAAACTTTAGGAGTTTTAATAATCGGTTCATAATGTTTTGTGATGATAGCTCTCTTTTTTAAGGGACTAATTTTAGCTGCTGTGAAAATTCCCGCGTAAGTTTGATGATGAGCATCAATAAAGTTAGGCGCAAAATTCCAACTCATATTTATCAATTCTGCGACTTTCTGGGCATCTACATCTAGGCGGAATTCTTGTAAGAAAATTAGGTCTGGTTGATATTCCTCAAGAATATTGAAAAAATCCTGTAACCAAGTTTTGTCATAATTTTTCTTGGCAATATTCCAGTTCAGCACTTTAATCGACCGCACATCTAGCGCTGTTTGAATAACATGGATGCTGTCAATAGTAGATTCTTGTGTTCGTAGAAATCTTTGGGATGGCACAAATTTTTTAGCTAAAGTGCCTACGTGCTGTTTAATACTAGGCATTATTAATACTTAATATGACTTTATCTAGCTTAACCATAGCTTGGGGTGTGGGGACTAGACTTCTTGCGGAAGTTGGGAAAAGGGTAAGGGTAAAGGGGGAAAGGTTTTGTATTTTCCCCTTACCCATTCCCCTTTTTTCCCTTCCCCTTTTTCCATCTCTTACAAAAAGTACTTTTGCAAAAGGTCTATTATTCCGGATAAAATAAAAGCTCCCGTATGAGGGGAGCAAATGTAGATTGATTATTGTTTAGTTTGTACAAGTTTGAAAGCTAAGCAAGATTTGCTAACAGAAATTTCTGACTAGCGTTTTAAAGAGGTGAGAGATTCTAAAGAGTTTCTGATTGCAGCATTGAACCAATGTCTGAAGTTGCGATCGCCAACGATTTTTTCGTAGACTGCTTCATAACCGTCAACCATTTGGGTGACGCTAAATTTCGTCTCGACATGTTCGCGGCATTTTTGGCGACTGAGTTTTAAAGCTTTAGGAATCATATCTGCCATTTCGTCGTAACTTTGGCAAACATAACCAGTCTCGCCATTAGCAATTACTTCTGACACAGAACCCATGTTCATGGCGATCACTGGTGTACCAGTCGCCATAGATTCAGCCATCACCAACCCAAAGGGTTCGCACCAGGTGATAGGGAACAGAGTAACTGCTGCATTACCCAACAGTTCAGCTTTTTGTCCGTGATTAACTTCGCCTAAAAATTCTATTTGCTTACCATCTATATGGGGCGCAACTTCTTCTTCAAAAAACTTTTTATCGACTACATCGACTTTACCAGCCATTTTTAAGCGCCAACCTGTCTTTTTGGCAATGGCGATCGCATGTTGTGGCCCTTTCTCTGGTGAGAAGCGTCCCAGGAACGCTAAATATGGTGGATCTTGGGGTTCAGCAAAAAATGGGAATTTTTCGACGCTGATACCGTTATAAACGGTGGCAGCATAATTGAGGTTTAACAACCGTTGAGCATCACTAATGCTGATGAATGGTTGCGTTTTGTATTGTCGAAATACTTTAGTATTGTCGTTGGTAAAGATACCATGCAAGGTATGCACTGTTGGTGTGGCAACAACACTCGCTAAAGGTAACGACCAAACGCCAACATGGGAGTGGATAATATCGAACTCCTCAGCGCGTTGAAATACTTCCCCAACATGCATGAGTTCATACATTATGGGTTCTTTAATGCTAGTATCCAAACGCAAAGCACGCGGACTTCCAGCTTCTAAACGAGCTAGAGTTTGAGAATCACCGGATGCAAATAGTGTCACTTCGTGACCTCTGCGTACCAGTTCATCAGTCAAACGGCTCACTACAAGCTCTGTTCCACCGTAGGTTACAGGCGGAACTTGTTCCCACAGGGGTGCGATTTGTGCGATTTTCATAGCTGTATAGGGTTCAGAAGTCAAAAGTCCCTGTCACTTGGACTTGATTTGAGATATGGGAAGACAATTCTTCCTCGATATCTGCAATTGACTTTCACTTTGATTGCCGCGAACTTGGCAAATTGGGTGAGTAGAACCGAAAAACTCATCTCCAGTGAGTGTAATTTGAGTTCACGTTTTTAATCTGACAGACCCAGGAATCTTTTTGCATCTGTCTAAAGGCAGTTGTTTTTTGATGTAAAAAGTGATATTGAGCCGGGGATTTTATGTCCGGAATCGTCTGATTTATCGCCACGATAAATCCATGAAATTAGCTAGTTTGTAAACGATTCGCGCCCCGACATTACCATCCCATTCAGCATCACCGACTTCGCAGACATCAAAGCCAATAATTTTTCTGCCACTCTTCACTAATTCACGGAACAGGCAGAACGCTTGTTCTAATTCCAAGCCACCAGGAACCGGAGTCCCTGTACTTGGGCAGAGTTTAGGATCTAAACCATCAACATCAAAGCTGATGTGAACGAATTCCGGTAAGTTGCTGACAATTTCTTGACACAAATTAATCCAAGTTGTTCCCGAATAGAGTTTTTGTTTTATAGCTGGGTCGTAATAGGCAATAATGCGATCGCGCGATTCGTCAATTATTTGCACTTCATCGTGGCAAATATCTCGCAAAGCCACCTGCACTAACTTGGTAATCTGCGGTATTTTCATGGCGTTGAACATAATCGACGCATGAGAAAACTCAAATCCCTCGTATGCATCCCGTAAATCTGCGTGGGCATCTAAGTGTAAAATGCCATAGTCAGGATACTTAGCTGCTAAAGCCTGAAAATATCCTAAAGGTGAACTGTGATCGCCCCCAATCACTGCCACTCGCTTACCATCATTAATTGCTTTTTGGCAATTCTCAAACAACCATTGATTGACTTGTTGCGAAGCCTGATTAATTTCCGTAAGCACAGGTGTTAAATCTGGCGCACCTGCCAGTGTTTTCCCTTGGGCTAGGCGTTCAATAATTTTTGCGGCTAAACCTCGGTAATATTCATTCTTTTCTAAAATATCTTGGGGAATTTCCATCATGAAAATTCCTTGTTTCCAACCATCAGGATTATCAAAATCAAATAAATCTAATTGAGTCGATGCATCCAAAATCTGCTGCGGCCCGTTGGCGGTTCCTGCACCATAAGAAACTGTGACTTCCCAAGGCACAGCAAACACAATCAATTTTGCAGACTCGTAATCGAAGGGTAAACCTAAGAGGTTACCATTAATTTCACCAACACCACTGGGATTGTAGTCTAAAAGGGGATTATTCATAACACCTGATGATGCGAAAAACACTAATAACCATATTAGGGATGGAGCTTTAATAGTTTAACGCTCTATAGATGGGTTTTCAATTCAGCAAACAGAATAGCAGGTAATATTTTTATCCACAGTTGGAAGTGCGATCGCAGATTGTAATTTGTCACTCAGCAAATTAATATTACTTATTCGTCTGTGCAACTGGAATTTCAATGATAAATTCTGCTCCTTCATTTGGTGAGGAAATACACTGTAACGACCCACCATGTCGCTCAGTAATAATTTGATAGCTAATAGATAAACCTAAACCAGTACCTTTACCTACAGCTTTGGTAGTAAAAAACGGGTCAAATAACTTTTGCCTAACTTGTTCGGGAATCCCAGGGCCATTATCGCTGATGCGGATAACTATTTGTTTGCTAGGTAGCTGTTGAGTACAAATGCTAATTTGTGGCTGGTTATGTGTAAGTTTTCCTTGAATTAATGAATCTTCTAATGCATCTAAAGCATTTGCCAAAATATTTAAAAATACTTGATTTAGTGGCCCAGCATAACACTCAACTAAAGGTAAATTACCATAATCTTTAATAACTTGAATTTGTCGATGGTTGGGCTTTAGTTTCAAGCGATGATCTAAAATCATCAAGGTACTTTCGATACCTTTGTGGATATCTACTGATTTCAATTCAGCTTCGTCTAGTCGCGAGAAAGTCCTCAGAGAATCCACAATTTGACGGATACGCCCAGCACCTGCTTCCATAGAAGAAAATAGTTTTGGTATGTCATCTATTAAAAAATCAAGGTCAAGAGCCTCAATTTCTTGTTGAATTTCTCCTACAGGATTTGGGTAGTTGCTTTGATAAAGCTGAATTAGATTTAGTAGTTGGTGAGTATAGTTGTTAGCGTGAGCTAGATTGCCATAAATAAAACTAACTGGATTATTGATTTCGTGGGCAACTCCAGCTACTAATTGACCTAAAGAAGACATTTTTTCGCTTTGGATGAGTTGGGATTGAGTAGTTTGCAATTGTTTTAGAGTCTGTGCTAGTTCTATTGCTTGCTGTTGGAGTTGCGCTTCTGCTTGTTTTCGGGCAGTAATATCGCGAATGATACCTTGAAAACTGACAACCTGTTGATTAGTATCAATTACAGGGGAAGTGTTGGATGTAATCCAGCCATAGGTGCCATCCTTGCGTTTAACTCTTACTTCAAGTCCAGCTTGTTTTTTACCTGTTTGGGTAACTTTGTGAAAAAACTCCATACAATTTTGCACATCCTCTGAATGAATCATCGGTATGAAAGATTGCCCCAAAAATTCTGATATTTCATATCCAAACATACGCGTAAAGTTGGGAGAAAGATAATTAAATATGCCATCAAGTGTCATAGCATAAATTGCATCGTTAGCATTTTCTACCAAGCTACGGAACTTTGCTTCACTGGCTGTGAGTGCAGCCTGGATTTGTTTCTGCTCTGTGATATCTTCTCGAATTACTAGCAAATATTTGGGCTGACCTTGAGAATCGATAATGGGAGTTTTTCTAATACGCAAAATGCGGGTTTCGCCACTGTTTGGGTGAACTATCTCTTCAGGAATTTCTACAACTTTTTTGCTAGTTAGAGCTTCTTGATCTCGCTGGGTAAAAAAATCAGCTTCTTGTGGAGGAAATAAATCATAATCGGTCTTGCCCAAAATTTCATCAGCGCTGACACCAACCAACTCTTGAGCTGCTCGATTGCATAAAACAAATCGCAGGTCAGTAGCATCTTTAACAAAGACTGCTATGGGCATGGCTTGGATCACAGAACACATAAACTGTTGAGCAGTTTGTAGTTGCGCTTCTGCTTGCTTACGCTCAGTAATATCTGTATGGACACCAACTAAAGCAATAATTTTACCAGTCCGATCTTTAATAGCATCTGCCCGTAAATCGATTTGCATTGTTTTACCACTAGCGTGTTGCATAGTGATTTCACCACGCCAAGACTGACCGTTACCAATAGTAGTTAAGACACTTTGTGCTTGTTCTGGGTTGTTGTAGACTGCTACTGGCCCGCCAGCAGCATTCAGTGCGTCAACTGTATAACCGAACAAATTAATAAAGGCAGGATTTTGATAAATTGACTTACCTGTAACATCCGCTATCCCAATAGCATCACTGACGCTTTCCACAGCTTTACTAATGCGTAATAAAGCTTGTTCTGTTTTTATGCGCTCAATAATTTCATGTGAAAGGTCTCTATTGATAGCTTTTAACTGAGCGGGGCTGGGTAGCGTGAGAGCTTGAGGAATGAGGTGAATTAATGTAAATGCCGTATATATGGAAATAATTGCAGTAAAAGCTTTTAAAACGCCTGTAATCCAGTAATCAGGATGCCAAAGCGTCCAAATTTCCATCCAATGTCCAGTACCACAGGCAAGGATAAAAGCACTAAATAAGAGAAAAACTCCATTAAAAGGAACATCTTTGCGTTTAGAAATTAGGTAAAGCAGTAGCAGAGGAATAGAATAATAAGCCAGGGCGATTGTCGCATCAGAAATAATGTGGAGCCACACTAGTCCTGTTTTCCAGAGATAACAATGCCCATGAGGAATGAAACTGTTTACATGGGAGGGATAGTGAAAAAATCCGAACATCATAATAGTTGAATTTTAAATTGTGAATTCCCTATACACTGCTGCAGAACAAGCTACACCTAGCTTCTTTGCAGGAAAAGGGGTTGAACATTTTGAACCATAATTTGTGCCAAAATTTGAACTTTGAGGATGAAATTTATCACCTCATAGCAGCATCACATCAGCTTTGAAAAGCAAACTCTGTGGGGTCAATGCCCCAATTAATCCAGCGAATAGCTTCGCGGGCAGAACTGATATCTGGTGGTACTCGCAATGCATGAATAAAATTTGTGCTAGGACAAGTCATTTTCAATAGATGTATAGGTTCAACATCAATCTCAGACTCGATTTTCAGTAAAGTGTACTCTTGCCAGCGATCGCATTCCTTGGCTTGTAAATCTTGGCAAATGCGATCGTAACCAATGCCTTGAATTAAAACCCGCCTTAGTTCTGCATTTCGTGGTTCTAGTAACCACTGGGCGCGCCAGTTTGTTGGGTGGACTTTACCATATTTTTCTGGCAGATTTATTCCTCGATAAGCATAGACACCAAAGCCATCAGGAAACTCAATTGCGGGAATCCCTTCGCCATGAATTTCCCCTGCACTATTCCAGCGAATTTGAGGACGCAAAATTGCGATCGCCACTCCTTCGTAAGGAAACATCCAACCAACCTGTCGCATATAGTTGCAGAACAGATTGTATTTGTCTGGTTCTAGCGGCACTCCTAGCCGATGTGCTGCTGCAAACATCGCCGCCCAGCAAATACCCCATTCTGGCAGCAGACAATCTGCTAAACAATCGCCCAAAATTTCATGCAAAGCATCCAACATAATGCGCTGAAAAGAGCGTTCCCATAGCTCAACTAGCGGATTCCTGATACTATGAGTTAATTCTTGTTGCAATGTTCCTAAACTACGAGAGAGCGATCGCCACAAATCCTCGCGCAACAAATCCCATAACTCAGGTAGCAGACAGTCAGACTGTGTACTTTCTTGCTCAACCTGCTCTCTAGCTGCTGCGGGACTTTCAACAAACTGGATTTCTGGTTGGGCTAATCCGGCAGATTTATATAATCCTTGAATCGCAATTGTTGCTTGCTCTAAATCCAAAGGCGTGCTGCTAATATTGCGCCACTCAGATTGAGTTTGAGATATGATAAGCTCTTTTTCTGAAAATGGCAGATTTTCAATCATAACTATCTCCTAAATGCTGGCAATAGGAAATTTGCAGTTAGCCAAGTAGATAGAGCCGCAAACAGAGGGCTAGTGATCAACGCTATCACCAACCATATACCTAGCCATGCGACCCCACCCATTGACCCCGATTCGGCAGGTGGCTGATTGAGATTACTTAGCCATTCAAGTATTCCAGTCATACATAAAGCTGCGATCGCCCCTACAAACACCCCAACCAACCAGGCGATGGGTAAAAATAGCAACATCCATGTCCAGCCAAATCTCATCAATGTCTGATAACTAACCCAAAAAAACGGCACCAAAAATAGCAACAGTAATACAGCGATCGCACCTGTATGCATAGTTATTTATTTGTTAATAAAAAATCAGAAAGAATTGAGGCAGCAGAGTAGAAAATATCAACCTCAAATGACCAATGACAAATGACCAATGACTAAAATGCACTACCATAACAACTAAATTCATCTTTGTGTTCGGCGCACTGAAGTATTAGCAAGAGATTATCCGTATCGTAATCCAATCCAGTATTGCCTTCGTATTCGATACCGTGACCTAATTGGTAAAACAATTGCATGGGTTGATTGCAGATCCGACAATATTGATGCTCTAACTGTTGTCCCCAGTAGCCCCAGCCGGAAAGCTTATCTGCTGTTCTATTCCAAGATAATTGAATATCTATTGGTGTTGGTCTGTCGGGGTCGTCTTCATCGTAATATTCACAATCATTTTCATCAACATGGAAGATGAGCATTTCTTCGTATTCACTATATTCTGTGCCGTATGTTTCCTGTGCTTCTTCATAAAAAGGATAGTCATCAAAGGGTTGCCATCCGATAATTTGCAGCATATAACGACCATAAAACTCATCAAAACCATTGCGAATTACAGAGGGTGCCCATTTACTGAGGTTTGCGGCATCTTCTGCATTAATTTCCGGCTCTAATGGTGTTGATTTTGCAGCTTCAGGAAGTGCCACTGCTTCAGGGAAGTGTAGGTAGCAGGTGAAGCAGGTAAACAGTTGAAATAGTCCAGCCCCAACTTTATCTTGCAAACTTTCAGGTACTTCTTGCAGATTCAGTTGAAAATGAAAGTTGAGAGAACCGCCACAATGAGGGCAATTAGGATGAGTTTTACCAGGACTTAGCCAAGGTTTACCCAGATATTTAGATGCAAAGGGAGCATCAAGAGTCGCTTTAATCAAAGGTTTCCAGCCAGTGCGCCGCAAATGATTTAACCGAGCTAAACGGCGATCGCTTCGAGAAATTGGTTGCTTAGTGCGATCGCCTTTTTGTGCCCGTTCATAGCCTTTTTTCAGCTTAGAATTAACGAGTTTGCTAGCCTCTGCCTGCGCTTTTTCAGAAGTATCATAGGATGTCACAGTTGTTTTACCTGCATCCCCAATTCGGCCATAGCGTACCGTTACCTCTACATCATTGATTGTGACTTCATAGAACTTATGTGACTTACCATCCGAAAGCTCTAGATATGTCGTTTCCCTTGGCATCTAAATGCTCCTGTTGACAGAAAGAAAATAGGGCTGAATTGGCTAATTAAGCTGTTGCCAGCTATCTAATCTCAGTATTTTTTCTATGCTATTGATTCATCCCAGTAGCCTTGCTTACCAAAGCCTGTTGTTCTGTTATAACCAACCAAAACTATATTTGAGTAGAAGAAGAATTATAGAAAAACTCAATAAAGTTGAGTAGTTACACCCTAAGCAACACATGAATAATTCGTCAAAGCGCGCAGATATGAGCATGAAATTCATGTATTGGTCGCATAATTTTTTGAAACTGTTAATCTATCAGAAATTAATTTTTACAGGAGATGGTTCACAGCTGGGATAAATAGTAGAACTGCTCTTTACAGATGATTCTTCAGCGGGTTGTAAGCGAATGGGAAGACAAATCATAAATTCTGTACCCCTTCCTACCTCTGATTGACAGGTTAATTGTCCTCGGTGTTTCTCAACGACAATTTGATAACTAATTGAAAGTCCCATTCCTGTACCCACACCTCTAGGTTTTGTGGTGAAGAAAGTTTCAAAAATTTTTGCTTGATGTTCTGGGGGAATACCAGAACCATTATCTACAATGCGGACAAACACAAAATTGTTGTCTTGACGTTCAGTGGCGATCGCAATTTTTGGTGGTTCTTGAGTATTATCTTTTTCTTCCAATGCATCTAATGCATTGTTGAGGATATTCATGAATACCTGATACAGTGAGCCAGCAAAACCTTCAATCTCGGGAATATCGCTATAGTTACGCTCAACTGTAATTCCTTTTTTGATGCGGTTATTCAGAATCAAGAGCGTACTATCAATACATTCGTGTAAATTTACGCTATGGGCTTGTGCTTCTTCTAGACGGGAGAAGTTTTTCAAACTCAATACAATTTGACGCACGCGATCAGCACCAAATTTCATTGACTGCAAGACTTTAGGTAAATCTTCTTCCACAAATTCCACATCAATTTCATCAGCATAATCTTGCACTGCTAAAGGCGGATGAGGAATTTCTTGGGCATAAATTCGCAGCAATTCCAATAAATCATCTACGTGATTCATAGCCGGTTCTAAATTACCATAGATAAAATTTACTGGATTATTAATTTCATGAGCTACACCAGCTACCATTCGTCCTAAGCTAGACATTTTTTCACTTTGAACTAGCTGGGCTTCTTGTAGTTGCTGCTGACGGAGGGCTGCGGCTTTTTGCTCTTCTAGTAAGCTTTTGACTTTCTGTAAAACTTGGTTAAAACTATCACTCAGTATTCCGATTTCATCTGTTGCTGTCACAGGGATTTGCAAATCAAAATTGGACTCTTGAGTAACCCGTTGTGCCATATTTGTCAGGGCTGTAACCGGGCGGGTAATGGTGCGACTTGTCAACCCCGCTAAGAGCGCTGCGATCGCCACTGATAACAGGATGCTACCAAATATGATTTGCAGCCGCATTTTCTCTGCTGTATTAAACTCACTAGTGGCAGTTTTTAAGTCTTCATAAGAAGCATTAATAACGGTGACAAGTTCATCAGAAATGCCATCAAATTTCAGTGCTAATTCACTATTAGTAAACTTTAATAATTGTTGTTGTGCGATGACAATTTTTTCTGCAGTTAATGGTGATAAATCAACCTGCTGAAGTACCGTATCAAGCTGCTGTAAGTAAGTGTGTGGCACACCCTCATAGGTGTTGAGCAATTGAGGGATATGATCAGTATGATTTTTCTTTACATAATTCCCAGTTTTTGTGTAACTTTGCAGTTGTGACCAAAACCGCTGAATTTCTGGGCCATGTACATGAATAATATGGCTGTATTCTTCTTTGTATAGTTCAGGATTTCCTACTAATGGAATTAGTTGTTGTTGATGGGTGCGAGTCTGCAGAATACTTGTCTGTAACCGATAGAGTAAATTCAGTTCTATAAAGGCATTTTCTTCCTTATCCAACGCCGGCTGCTGATAGCGATCGCCCAAAACTAACCCAACCGTAGTTCCGAAAATTCCCACACCCAGCGCCAGAGCGTAACCTAGTTTAATTTTATTACCAATACTTAAACCATTAACAATTGGCGACAACCACCTTTTGCGGCTTGGCTGTAGAGCAGTTGTATCATGGGAAACTGGTGGTAAATCTGAACCATTAGTTTGCAAACTCATAGCACTCTTTTAAAGAAGACCTTTATTTAGAGTTCCCCATTTGCTCGCTCAACATTTGAGTCCACCAGTTTCGATAAAAAGAGTCGTACAGACGCGATTAATCGCGTCTGTACTCAAAACACATGAAAATCTTTCTTCCTCATCCCCAATCCCCAGTCACCAGTCCCCAGTCCCCCAATCCCTATACCCTAACCCCTAACCATCCAGCCAAATTTTCTTGCTGAACGGAATCGGGATTATGTATAGAAACTACTTGATAGCGGATAGCACGTGGCTCGGCTAAAGTGACATTAACAGAACGGAGTAAGTCTTGGTGGAAAACTGCCACCTGAATGGTATCCTGAGCTTGGAAATCTTTGAGGCGATCGCTTAAATTATTTGCTGTTACTTTAATACCATTAATCGCTAGTAGCTCATCACCTGGATCGATTCCTGCTTTTTGTGCTGGTGAACCCACCTCAACAAACTTAATTATCTCTTTGCCATTTTCACTATTTACCTTGATACCTAAATAAGGTTCTTCTTCTGGCTCTGCCGCTAATTTTAAACCAAACGGTTCTAAATACTCGTTAAAAGGTAACTCTTCTGTACCATCAAGATACCGTTTAAAGAAATCACCTAAATCTATTCCAGCTATCGATTCAATTACACTTTGCAACTGTTCTGGAGTAAAGCCAATTTCTGCTTTGCCAAATTGCTGCCACATTTGCTGCATTACATCATCAAGGGAACGTTGGTTACGATGTTTAGCACGAATTAACAAATCTAGTAAAAGGGAAACCATTGCCCCTTTCAAATAATAGGAAATTTGCGAATTACCACTGTTAGCATCTGGACGATAGAGTTTAATCCAAGCATCAAAACTCGATTCAGAAAGTGGTTGTACTTTTCTTCCTGGGGTGGTAAGAAATCGGGTAATTTCCTTACTCAAATGATTTAAATATGATTTACTATCGTAAATTCCTGCCCACAGTGGAATTAGTAAATCATAATGACTAGTAGTTCCTTCACAGAACCATAGTGATGGCGTATAGTTTTCTTGGTCGTAATCAAAAACCTCTAAAGCTTTAGGGCGAATGCGCTTGACATTCCACAAGTGAAAGAACTCATGGGCTACCAATTGCATAAACCGCTCATATTTGTCTTGAGCACGAAATCCAAAACGTTGATAGATTAAAGAGCAACTATTTTTATGCTCTAAACCACCATAAGCTTGGTGAAATAAATGTAATAAAAACACATATCTTTGATATGGCAAACCACCAAATATATCTGCTTCTACTTTAATGATTGTTTGGATATCCGCAATGGCTCGCTCTGGTTCTAAATTTCCTTGTCCCCAGATAGCTAATTCGTGAGGTTTTTCTAGGGCTGTAAATTGATATACTTGATGGCTACCAATTTCAAAAGGACTATCAACTAAGGTGTCAAAATCAGCAGCATAAAAAGTATTGCTAGCTTCAGTATCTGTAGGTAAAGGACTAGTTACCTGCCATTCTGGGTTAGGCGGTACAATGGTGACGCGAATTGGTTGCTTCTCCCAACCAGGTAATCTAAAAAACAGTGCCGCACCATTAAAATAGCCATGAGTTATATCTAAATGATTGGTTCGTACCGATAGCTCATTCGCAAAAATGCGGTAACGAATAGTTAATTCAGAAACATTACTTTTATCTACTTGCCAATGATTTTTACTTTTTTTCCACCAAGGTAAAGGTTGATCGTTAGCAAAAGCAGCAAAATCTTGTAAATTTTTCGCGTATTCTCGCACCAAATAGGAGCCAGGTGTCCATACTGGGAGTTTGAGATCCAAAATTGGTGATGTATAGTTAACAAGATGTAAAGTTACCTCAAACAGATGTGTTTCTGGTTGAGGCATTGCTACCTGATAATGTATAGTCGGTAAGCGTTCTTGAATAAGAGAGTCGGAACGAGGCGCTGTGACTTCAGTCATCTTGAGTCCTAAGTTCTGCGAATTAATCTATAAACTCAATCTTAAATCTGTAGGGTGTGCTATTCGGCGCTACACTTTGGTGAAACCCTGGTGCGCCTACAACACTCTATCTGAATTTAATCTGTAAAAATAAAAATTGAAAGCCTAAATTTCCGGCAAATTTCAGGAAACTTGGATGATCCATCTGATTAAATAGGATGCGTTACGCTAGCGCTAACGCATCCTACCTCTCAAAATTGCGCGTTCAAACGAGAAAACTTCTCAAAATTGTGCGTTACGGCTACGCCTAAAACGCCACTACGGTGATTTGATCAGGACTTACGCAACTGGCAAAGTGATCCTCTGGCATAAGAGTCAAGAGTCAAGAGTCAAGGGTCAAAAATTTAGGTTTTTTGGACTCTTGACATTTGACCCTGGACAAACCTCAACGAAAAAATATGACACTTGCGTAAGTCCTATTGATAATTAACTGCTGAGTTGTGATTCAGCAATTCCTACAGGACAAGAAACGTTTGTTCCGCCTAAGCCGCAATAACCACCGGGGTTTTTTGCAAGGTACTGCTGATGGTATTCTTCGGCGTAGTAGAACTCAGGCGCATCTAAAATTTCTGTGGTAATTTTGCCGTAGCCTGCATCTTTGAGCGCTTGCTGATATGCGTCGCGTGATGCTTCTGCTAGCTGCTTTTGAGTTTCAGAATAGACGTAAATTCCTGAGCGATATTGAGTCCCGACATCATTACCTTGGCGCATCCCTTGGGTGGGGTTGTGGCTTTCCCAAAAAACTTTCAGCAGTTCACTATAACTAATGACTTTGGGGTCAAACACAACCAATACTACCTCGTTATGACCAGTCAATCCGGTACATACTTCTTGGTAGGTAGGGTTGGGTGTATGTCCAGCCGCGTAGCCAACTGCTGTGGTGTAAACTCCTTTAAGCTGCCAGAATTTACGTTCTGCACCCCAAAAACAGCCTAAACCAAATAAAGCTGTTTCTAATCCATCGGTAAAAGGTGGCTTGAGAGGATTACCATTAACATAATGATGAGCAGGTACTGGCATTGTTGCTGCTCTTCCTGGTAAAGCTTCCTCGCGGGTAGGTATTACTGTTTTCTTGCCAAATCCAAATAATCCCATTGATTTTGATGTTGATTTCTCATAAATGTCTTTACCTTACTTAATATTTTAACGATTTTAGAGAGCGATCGCAGAGGATGCTTATAAGCGATTGGTATCTTTAGTAATCAGTTTCCAACCTTCAGCTTCATCAATCAGCTTTATGGAATCGAGGTGGAGACTGTTGTAAGCAGATGCATTTAGCAAAAAATAGGGTTGTCCGTTGTAGCGCCAGTAGTATTGCAGTTCCCCTATACTTGCAGGAATAATTGTGCGATCGCTATAAAAATCTAAGGAAGGACGATTGTAAGGAAACGATGTGTAAATCTGTTTGACTGCTGGATTTGCTCTTACTATCATGCTAGCCACTGGTTTGACGGGATAAGCATCGCTTAATTCCCAAACCCAGTAGTTAGATTTCATCAACAGCAGCAATGAAATATAACTTCCCCAAAACAAAATCTTGAGAAATTGCCCGTCGCCACGTTCTGCGTAAATCGCTGCTAAAGTCATTGTTAAAGCAACTGCGGCAAAAATTACCTGTAAATCTGTTTTTGGGTTTGCACCAGAACTAAAAAAAATGCTTCCCGCAGAAGCCGCTAATGCAAGTATAGATAAACCCGCTACCCACGAACGGGGATAGGATGAGAGTAATGGTAAATTCTCAGTTTCCGCGAGTTGCACACCCAACGCTAAAGCTAAACTGGGGTAAATCGGGAATAAATACCAGAGAATTTTACTGCCCATGCAAGCAATAATTGCTAAATAAACACTACTCCACACTAATACGAGCCTTGCCCAGCTAAGATTGCGATTTTCCCAGGCTAAACGCAAACTGTGGGGTAAAAACAGCAGCCAAGGCCAAGCATACAGCAAAATTTCTTTGAGATAGTACCAAGAGGTTCTGGAATTACCCGCCGCACCTGTTCCTAGTTTGTTGATGGCTGGATTAATAAAAGCCATTTGCAGGAAAGTATGACCATAGTGCCACAGCTGAGCAGCATACCAACCAAGTACAGGTAAGATACCCAGAAAGACGGCAATCCAAAGGTAGTAACAAGTGAGGAGTCGGGGAGTATCCCAATATAAAAAGACAATGGCGATCGCACCTAACAATACCCCATATATCCCTTGAGTTAGGCAAATTAAGCCAAAAGCCAGACCAACACCCAGACAGTAACGCAAATCTCGGCGCGATCGCAACAAGCACCACATCATCACCATTAAAAAACTTACCACTGCGCCATCAATCATTGCCAATCGACCATGACGCACCACAGGAAGCATTGTCAGGTAAATCAAGGCGCTATATATGGCCGCCCAGCGTTGGCGAAATGCTTCTCGACCAATACAATACAGTAAAGGTACTGAACAGGCTGTTAAAATTGCGCCAGGTAAGCGGGTAGTCCATTCATTAATGCCTCCTAGTTGGTAAGCCCAAGCAACTAGCAAATGCATCAAAGGCGGCTTATGCGGATAAGGTACACCTCCCAGCTTTGGGTAAAGCCAACTTAAAGAATTCGCTGGGGAACGCACAATTTCACGCGCAATCTGTGCCACTGTACCTTCATCCCAATCTCGTAGCGGTGCGCCACCAAGATTGATGCTAAACAGTAGTACTGCTGCTATCAGCAGGACAATTATCCATACCCCATCAATTAATGTTTCAACTGTGCGGTACCGTTGTCCTAGATGACCCCAAATAAAGCTTCTTTCTTGCATATTCTATGATAATCATTTTGTTTGCTGGTTTGATTACATAGAGATTAGAGCGAATCTCTAATGTTGCCACCCGGTAATCAACTGTGTGTTTGGTAATTGCTAGATTCCAAATTAACTCAAATTTATCAGAATCGGAATTTTTTTTTGTGACAAAAACACCTAAGTTTTTGAAAGTTGAATTTATCTAAAATATTCTTTGCCTAAAAGATATAATTAATACCGTGATATCAGCCTTAACTGCCTCTAATATCGTTGAGTAAATATGATGTTTTTCGTCTTCAAAGTCTGTTTAGCCATGATATCTATTGATGGCGGTTACACCTTTTATTGATGTAATTTCTCAATTAATTCCAGCCACAATGTTTCATCAGTAAACTGGATACGGAAGCTTGTCAATTAAACTCCGATGACTTGTAATTTCCAAGACTCACAAATAGCTAAGTTAATTACAAAGTCAACATGGCATTCATGATAAGTAGCAGTCATGAACTGCGTACACCAGCACGCATGAAAATATCCCTTTCCAGTCAAAATTCATCCGTCAACTGTCAACACTATTTATAAGTCAGGTCGGTGCAATTAAAGATAAATGGCGAGCTTGGTCATTGGTTATTGGTTAGGGGTAAAACTCTATTACATTGGACAAGATGCTAGATCAACTGCTCTTGAAGATAATCTTTACTACATACCCTTTTCCTTAAATAATCCCATCAATTTTCGCTTCCGCCCATGTTCCTGCATTAACTTGGCTTTGTAGCTATCCCAATCTGCTTTTCTCCCAGATTCCAAGTAGGCGGCGCGCGCTTTTTTTAACCACTGAACTGCCTGATCGTAATATTCTGCTTTCCCTGCATCCATAATCATTTCTGCACGGCGACGCGCATTAGCAATTACCCAGCCAGGCTGATGAGATATTGCTGCATCCATAACACGCTGAATTAAATCAGCATAGTAAGAACTCAGTTCATTCACAATGTGAATAGCATCATCAATCAAGCCTTCATATAAGAAAATATCTACCTTGGCTGCTTCGCTTCCCCAACTACCAAAAGTGCGGAGAATTTGCAGTAAATCTACTTTCACAGTCTCCCAGTTTTCCCCTGCTAACTCTGCCATTTTTTGATAATCAACAAAGGATGCTTTAACTTGAAAAGCCGCCATGAGTGCAGATAAAGCTGCTTCTTGATCGTTTAATTCTTGAGCTAAATCACTTGTCCAAATCCCCAATTCATACTGACAATTTCCTGGTAAATTTAAGCCGATTTGGGCAATATCTAGGGCTTCCGATAATGAATCCTGTTGTGCTAAGGTTTTTGCTAAGGCAAAAGCAGCTTCCATAGTATTCATTTGGGCTTGCGCTGCTGTCATAGCTTCATCTACTCTGCCCAAACGCCCTAACATTGTCAAATATTGTTCGGTTTGTCCTTCGGCTGCTGCCAAATACAGGTATTCTTGATATCGTTCCTGACGTTCGAGAATTTTCAGGCGAATTAAGGCTAAATCATCGGCGTAGTCTGGGATTTGTTCTTCCCAAACACCCATTTCGGGGATATTACCTTGGAGAACTTGTACCAGTGGCGGATAATCCCAGCCTTGGCGCAAAGCTTCCGAAGCTAAGTCAAAATCTGCGTCCCATTCTTCTTGCCATGATTCCAAATTAACTTGGATATCAACCTTTTCTTCTGGGGTAAGTTCCGCCGTGAGAATGGCTTCACACCAAGCTGCATTCAATTCTGGGAGAATCTCATAATTGTCAGCACCATAATCTGCAACATCATCCCAATTTTCCACACAAGCCGAAGTAATCGCCTCTAAAATTGCGATCGCACTGTTACCATCCCCTCGTTCGCACAAATCTACAGCAGTTTCGATCAGACTCAGTAATTCTTCGCTGATGGGGTCATCATCATAACCATCTTCCCAAGCACTCACTGCATTCCGGAGAATCTGGCGGACTTTCTGCCCAAAGGGTTTAGCATCGATTGTGCTGTGAATTACAGGTTTAATTCTTGGTGGTTTGGCAGTTGAATATGTAATCAAATTAACATGGCGGTCAATTGCCTCAATCAACTTTGGATATTCCGCCACCAAACTTTGCAGTAACCTGTGAGTTTGCTGATCATCCAGACGACTCAGCAATTCTTCTAAAGTCGGACGCTCATCAATACTTTCTGGCTGACGTACACAAACCAGCAAGGTAGCTACAATATGTTTACACCACCCATCGCGATCGTAGGGACAGCTGCATTTAACAGAAGTTAATCCGTCTGTATCAAAATTGAGGCGGACTTGATAAGGATGATTTTCATTGCCTTCAACTTCCGCCAACAGCAAATTACCACGTTGGGTAAGAGACATCACAGCATCAGCCTCATAATAAGCCTCACCTCGCTGGAAAGACTTAGCGTTAGCATTACGGCGGATTGTAAATTCACTTAGCTTAGGGATTAGCATGGAGGGAGTGGGGATTGGGGACTGGGGACTGGGGACTGGGTACTGGGGATGAGGTAGATGAGGGGGATGAGGGGGATAAGGGAGATGACGGCAGAAAATCCCATTACCCAATGCCCCATGCCCAATGCCCCATGCCCCATGCCCCATTCCCCATTCCCAATGCCAAATTTTGCGAATTTAAGTATAAGATACAGCGAGTATATAAGTTAAATTATGATACTGAAGATATTCAGTCCCTTGGCCTGCTAGCGTAAATCATAAATTGGAATTAGTAAGACCCGAACATCAAAGGGGTTGCGCTGATTGCAGGTCAGGTTGAGAATATATAGGCGAAGCACACGGGGAAACTAACGTGAGTCAGGGATTCGATTACGATTTAGTGATTATAGGCGCTGGTGTAGGTGGACATGGAGCAGCCCTACACGCCGTTAGCTGTGGTCTGAAAACAGCGATTATTGAAGCAGCTGATATGGGGGGAACCTGTGTCAACCGGGGCTGCATTCCTTCAAAAGCGCTGCTGGCTGCATCCGGACGTGTGCGGGAGTTACGTAATGCTCACCACCTCAAGTCTTTGGGCATTCAAGTTAGTAATGTGGAGTTCGATCGAGAAGCGATCGCCAACCATGCTACCAATCTTGTTGCTAAAATCCAAGGCGATTTAACCAACAGCCTCAAGCGTTTGGGTGTTGATATTATTCGAGGCTGGGGAAAAGTCGCTGGTACGCAAAAAGTCAGTGTTACTGGTGATGGTGGTGAAAAAACTATCACAGCGAAAGACATTATTCTTTCTCCCGGTTCTGTGCCTTTCGTACCCCCAGGCATTGAAGTTGACGGTAAAACTGTCTTTACCAGTGACCAAGGTGTGAAGTTAGAATCGCTACCAAACTGGGTGGCAATTATTGGCAGTGGTTATATCGGTTTGGAATTTTCCGATATCTACTCAGCATTAGGCGCTGAAATCACCATGATTGAAGCCCTAGATCAGCTAATGCCAGGATTTGATCGGGATATTGCCAAACTTGCTGAACGGGTGCTAATTACTCCCCGCGATATAGAAACAAAAGTGGGAATATATGCTAAACGAGTCATCCCCGGTTCCCCGGTAGTGATTGAATTAGCTGATTTTAAAACAAAAGAAGATTTAGACGTGATCGAGGTGGATGCTTGTTTAGTTGCTACCGGACGCATCCCAGCTACCAAAAATCTCGGTTTAGAATCTGTGGGTGTAGAACTCGACCGCCGGAATTTTATCCCAGTAAATGACAGCATGGCAGTGTTGTCAGCAGGTGAAGTAGTACCTCACCTCTGGGCAATTGGCGACGCTAACGGCAAAATGATGCTAGCTCATGCTGCTTCTGCTCAAGGTATCGTTGCAGTGGAAAATATTGTAGGTCGTCCCAGGGAAGTTGATTATCGCAGCATCCCCGCCGCCGCCTTTACCCACCCAGAAGTTAGCTATGTCGGCTTAACAGAAACTGCAGCCAAGGAATTAGGCCAAGCTGAAGGTTTTGAAATCGGTACTAGCAAAGGTTACTTCAAAGGTAACTCCAAAGCCTTAGCTGAAAATGAAGCTGACGGTATGGCGAAAGTAATTTATCGCAAAGATACCGGAGAAGTCTTAGGCGTTCACATCTTTGGACTACACGCCTCAGATCTCATCCACGAAGCCTCAGCCGCCGTTGCTAACCGCCAATCTGTCCATACCCTCGCGCACTTAGTACACGCCCACCCAACACTTTCAGAAGTGTTAGACGAAGCATACAAAAGAGCGATCGCATAAAAATAGGGATTGGGCATGGGGCATGGGGCATTGGGCATGGGTAATGGGTAATTGGTAATTAGTAATTGCTTTTCTCCCCTGCTCCCTGCCCCCTGCCCCCTTGCCTAATCTACCTCATCCCCAGTCCCCAATCCCCAGTCCCCAGTCCCCAACCCCTAAAATGCAAATCCGTCGCCGTTCCCCTAGTTCAACTGTTGCTGTTTCCGTCATCCGTTATGAGGTTGCAATGCCAGGTGCAGAACCAAACAACATCTTGGAGAAAATTGTTTGGCAAAAAGAAATTGAAGTTGACCAAATGCGGGAAAGAGTACCTTTGCGGGAATTGCAAAAGCAAGCGTTAACTGCACCACCCACCCGCGATTTTGTAGGCGCACTACGACAAGGTAAGACAAAACCAGCGTTAATTGCCGAAGTCAAAAAAGCTTCACCCAGTAAAGGGATTTTACGGGAAAATTTTGATCCAGAAGCGATCGCCCTCTCTTACCAAGCAGGCGGTGCAAGTTGCCTGTCTGTCCTCACTGATGAGAAATTCTTTCAAGGCAGCTTTGACAATTTAGCCAAGGTTCGTGCTGTAGTAGATTTACCGTTGCTCTGTAAGGATTTTATCATCTATCCTTATCAAATGTACTTAGCACGTTTGCGGGGGGCAGATGCAGTTTTATTGATTGCGGCGATACTCAGCGACCAAGATTTGCAGTACTTCATCAAAATTGCCAAATCTCTCAACATGGCAGCTTTAATTGAAGTCCATAGTTTAGCAGAACTGGATCGTGTGTTAGCCTTAGATGGCGTTACTTTGATAGGAATTAACAATCGCAATTTAGAGGATTTTTCAGTTGACTTGCAAACAACTTGTCAACTACTGAAAGATAGAGGTCAGCAATTACAGGAACGTCACATCTTGATTGTTAGTGAGTCAGGATTACATACACCAGATGACCTAAGTTTAGTAGCAACCGCAGGCGCATCCGCTGTACTCATTGGTGAATCTTTAGTCAAACAACCAGATCCAGCAGTTGCGATCGCTAATCTATTCCCAAGGTAGTAATCTCAAAATACCTCTCCCGTTCCTGTGGATGAAATCAACCGTACTAGGTATGGTTGGATAATAAGTCGTGCTAAACCCATCACTGGCTCTCTTTGTCAAATCTTTATAGCCCAGCAATCTCAGGTATCAGCAAATACTGGTTGCCTATGTAACAATTAAGTTAGTAGAAAAAACCTTAGCTTATCCAAAATCCCTTATTTGAAAAACCAAATCAACTTCATGGAGCAAATTCCACTGCCCTCACCTATCCATTACGAACTTATACTGCAACTTTTAGAAAGACAAACAATGTCAGCAGTAAGTCAAAATCCGGATTTGCGGCATCAGGTGAATCAGCTAATTATTACTTTACGTAAAGCAGCTGTTCAGCAAAAGCACCTGGAAGAAATTTGCCAGTTTTCTTCTGTAATGGTTGACCATCGTTGGTCAATCAATCATCATACTGAAAAAGCTGTTACCCCCGAATAAAAATCTTCATATCCTGTGCCACTGTATTCATTTATCGGAATATAACAGGGAAATTTTAAACATCACTGCAAAGAGTTACTATTTCTCCAAGCAGAATTATCAAAATCAGGACACTTCACTCAATTTGACATTACTGAATTGAGCGAAGTGTCCTTTGACAATCTGTCAAAACATACTTATATTATTACGCCGTAAGGCTTGAAACTCTTACATTTGACAGACAGCCTTTACCAGCTATCTTTAATTGCATCGCTCTACTTATTTGTTATTTTTCTAGGGTTTAGAATACAGTCATACATTAAAAAAGCGAGTTAAATATTTAACTCGCTTTTTTGCTGGATAGGATAATAAATTAAGTCAAGGCAAATTTTTGATTCCCAATCTATTCGCCAGGGAAACAGGCATAGTTGATGTAACATACCTCAATTCTCCTCAATGAGCTATTCATAACCTATGCCGTCTCTAACCAATCATAAATTTTCTCTAACTGATCGAGAGTAACCAAACCATACTGCCAAAGAATCATCGGTAAAGGGCCTGGATCTTGCTCACGATGTCGCAACGCTACAGCTAAAGATGCTGTAGAAATTGCCAAATCTTCTTGCAAAAAATTAATCAGTCGAGAATACTTTGATGGTGACATTTGTATCTCACCTCCTAGTGCAGAGTGTATTGTCATATATCAGTTCACCATTTCTCAGTAGCTAGTAGCCAGTATCTTATCTGTCACTATCGCATTAATACTTAAAAGCAAGAGCAAACTTTGTCTAAATTTACCTTAAAGAATTGCTCCGAATTACGAATGGGAAAAACTTTAAACTCTAGAACTATTTGTCTGCTTAATTCTTCAGTAGTTCTTTCCCTGAATCGCAATTGTGTCTTTTTTATTAAAAGCAGTTTTTATTCAATTACACATCTGGTAACAAATATTCCTTAGTTTATAGTCTCTTATGAGCGACCATTTACACGTATGTCAAAAGGAAGATCTTTAGGTAATAAAATTTAAAGTTTAAATTCTATCATCGGGGTAGATAGAGCTTCCGAAAATTTGCAATGTGATAAATAGCAGCTTGGTGAGTGAATATTATACCATTAGATGTGATGTTTTTTTACCTTACATTATTTATTAAGGTTTGGCATGAGTTGAAAAGCGTACGTGCAAAATTTTTATCTCCGCAATGTTGCGGGTGATAGAAACTTTATTTTTATACTGTCTCCTGACTTCAAGCCTAATTCAGTAGCTCGACCTGCCCTAAGTTCAATGACTGTATCAACTTGTGTATTTGGCCCGTAAGTAGGACAAGGGTCACTAGTACAGGGAAGTGCAGAAGTTTGGATATATTTGACGACTCCGTTCTGCATAAAAATCATATCTAGAGGTATGAGTGTATTTTTCATCCAGAACCGAACTGGTTGTGCTGAAGGGAATTTAAACAGCATTCCCCGGTTATCTGACAAAGATTTTCTATACATCAACCCCATTTGTTGCTGTTCCGGAGTCTGTGCTACTTCCAATTGAATTTTAGTATTATTGGGAACAGTAGCCTCAGCCGTAATCGGCAGTTGTTGACCAGCAGATACTGGTGCTTGAGTTTGAGAGCCAGATGTGGTGGACGGAGGTTTAGCCGTCGTGGGTGGAGAACAGCCCATCAACAAAACACTCAGCAATATTGAAATGAAACTTAGCAATTTGAGCATGATGATGAGTGATTTTGTAATTTAGATTCTGATTTTACAAAATTTAAGAAAAAAAACCCATAACTTGTAGAAGTTTTTACTGGGATGAAGTAAAGGAATTGTGACATAAGATATTAGGGGATATCCTGGGGTAATTCATCAGGGGGTAACACCCCTCATCCATAATTTACCCAGATTTTAGCCCGTGTCAATGCATTTTAGCGATTAACTGATAATTTATTTCATACTGAATATTTTTATGTAATTACAAATACTTCGTACTCAAGGTGAGTTTGGCGAGTCAGTATCAATACTGCTCGGTTAAGGATTTTCAACTCGGAATTTGGTTTGGGGAAAAGGTGACAGGGTAAGGGTTAAAGCTTTTTTCTTGCCCCTTTTCCCCTTCTCCTTTTGCCCTTAACCGACAAGTTTTGGAGTCAGTATTCCCCTAGTGAATGTTTTCTAAATCAGGCGAGCATTGTATTTGAATGGCAAAACTGGAAAGCGTCTCTTAGCGCTAGAATTCCAGTCTTCTAAGGCGAGATGATTTCAATTTTGAATAATAATCCCACCTAGAAATTAGGTGGGATGGGGAAAGAATACACTGTAGTTTCTGCGGCTCTGAGCATGAGCTTTTAAGATTCCCTTAAAACGTAACCTACACCTCTAACTGTTTGAATCAGCCGCTTTTGCCCTTCATCTTCGATTTTGAGGCGTAAGTAGCGAATATACACTTCAATTACATTTGATTCGCCCATAAAGTCGTAACCCCAAACATTTTCCAGAATTTGTTCTCGGGTTAATACTTCACGAGGATGTTCCATTAAGAACTTTAATAGTTCAAATTCTTTCATAGTGAGGTCAATTACTCGACCATTATGTATAGCACGGCGAGTAGCGATATCTAAGACCAGTTCCCCAAAACGTAACTGTTCTGTAGTATCGACATCAGGTTTTAAATAAAGACGAATCAACTTTAAAAAGTCTTCTGAACGGTAAGGTTTCAGAATATAATCGTCAGCTCCAGCTTCTAAACAAGCTACGCGATCATCAACCGTATCTCTTGCCATCAGCACTAGTACAGGAGAGCGTAAACCAGCTGTTCTCAGATTCTTGCACAATGAAAGCCCTGATTCACCTGCCAACATTCTGTCTAAAACAATTAAAGCAGGTTGGCGATCGCGACTATATTGTAAACCGCTATTGGCATCATGAGCCAAAATCGATTCATAGCCTGCCTCTTGCAAATCGAAAGACAGCTGATTTGCTAGGCTTTCATCGGTTTCAATCACTAAAACACAAGGACTATGAGCAGAGGTCATATTAATATTGCAATGTTAGGTATGGAATTTTAGATAGTACAAAAGTACATAAGCTAGAGATATAATTTCTCAGTTTTTGATGGGGAATCCTCATTTAGTGGGCAAAACCCTTATAGGCAATATAGCGCTCAGAATAAAGACAAATTATACAAATTATCTATATTGAATATAACTTGCCCTGAGATAACGCCTGCGGATGTTTTAACACTTTCAGGGATTAACCATCAAATTATGCTAAGCAATTTTAATCACTAGTTCCAAATACCATAACTACATCAGCAATTCTGGAAGGAAATTAGGGATTGGTAATGGGTAATTGGTAATGGGTAATTGGTAATAGGGAAAGTTAAGAGTCATAATTATTGACCTTTGAGTACAGACGCGATTAATCGCGTCTCTCCAATTCTTGACCTTTAATCCCTTTAAGGCAACTCTACTGAAGTCGGTTTGGCAATATGGGGTAGACCCCAGCCCAATTTTTCGCGCAAAATTCGGAAAAATTCTGGGGGTTGTAAGCGAATGAATTTGACAGTGTATTGCGATCGCTCTAAATGCACTCTGTCTTCTGGCAAGATATAACAGCCACCATTACCATCTACTACCATTACCAGGCGGGGAATATTTACTGGATAAATATTGACTGGTTCCGTATCTGGAAATACTAATGCTCTAGAAGCTAGGGAATGGGGACAAATAGGGACTAATTGCAAGGCGGGTACGCCAGGGGTGACTACTGGGCCACCAGCACTTAAAGAATAAGCAGTGGAGCCAGTGGGTGTGGACACAATCACACCATCTGCAGCTATATCAACCGGCGCATGACGACCTATGGCTATTTCAAAATGGCACATAGAGGTCAATGGTTCTCGATGCAACACCATTTCATTCAAGCAGAGTGCTTCCCAAAGCACTGCTTCTCCCCGCAAAACTTGGACGGTGAGCATTGCTCGTTCTTCAATTTCATAGTCACCCGCCATTACCTGCTCTAGGGCTTGGGGAAGCTGATTGATATAAGCTTCCGTCAAAAATCCCATGTGGCCAGTATTAATTGTTAGTATTGGAACCCCACAAGGAGCAACTTGACGAGACGCAGCCAAAACAGTGCCGTCTCCCCCCAATACCACAGCAAATTCCATATCTGAGTCAAATCCAGGTGGCGTTAGCCCAGTAACTGGCGTGTGACATACGGGACTCTCGGGATTTGAGTAGCCCAGTATGCCACCGATACTCGATGTGATGCATACATTCCAACCGGCTGCGGTTAGCTTGTCTTTTAGTTCGATAGCGATGCGAGCCGCTATCGGTTTAACGTCGTTGTAAATAATGCCTGCTTTCGGCACACTCAAATATCCAAGTTTAGGCGATGCTCTATATTATGCTAATCGTTACACATTTTTGACCATGTAGTCATGAGTTTTAAGTCAAAAGTCAAAAGTCCACAGTCAAAAGTGTAATATCTATCTTAAAGTTGATCGTTAACTACTGACCATTGACTTTAGAAGACTGCTTAAACGGGGTCTTTTTAGATTTCTGCTTTTTACTTTGTTTCTTCTCGTAATCTAATTCTTTAAGTTTTTTCATAATCCGACTAAAGTACTCTTGCAAGTAGCTTTCGAGGGTGGTAGTCTGTTGTGCATCTATCCCAAAGACTTGGTATACCTGTTCCATTGAAGCATTTAGAGGTTTACCACTAGCTAAAACTTCTGTAAATGCCAATCTATCTGCCACATTCCATCCCCACTGAAAGAATCGCAGGAAGTGTCTGACAGTACGCAGTAAATTTATTGGCATTCTTGTAACTCTCGCTTCTTTGCCAGATAAGCGTTCGCACACACCAATAATTTCCTCTGCACTCCAAGCACGAGTACCTACTACTGGGAAGGTTTGTTTTTCTGTTTCTGGTAGACTCAAAGCTCGAATCGCAAACTTAGCAATGTCCAGAGTATCCATATAGGCGACAGGAGAAGATTCACCTGTTACCCAAACTGGTTGGTTTTCCAAAATGGGAATTCCATATTGACCGATTAAGCCTTGCATAAATCCAGCTAGGCGTAAGATTGTATATTTCAAGCCGGACTCAACTAGGAAAAGCTCTGTACAACGCTTAATTTCCATTAAGGGTACTTCTGGGTACTTCTCAGATTCCAGAATCGAAAAGAAAATAAAGCGTTCTACACCCGCAGCCTTAGCAGCTTGGATTAATGCTACCTTACCGTCCCAGTCCACCTGTTTAATGCTCAGTGAATCTGTGGGACGAGATGTAGCCGCATCAATCACTGCGGTAACTCCTTCCAATGCTCTGGGAAGGCTTTCGGGATAACATAAATCTCCGCCTACCAGTTCTGCACCCCACTCTTTAAGAAAAGCAGCTTTTTTGGTACTCCGGACAAGACAGCGCACCTTATACCCCTCATCGATAGCACGACGAGCCACTTGTCTTCCTAAGGTGCCAGTAGCACCGACGATTAATATAGTCATGAGGGTTGTAACAATTTTTTAAATTTATATGAAAAGAATTTTAACAGAATCGTTAAAGAAACAAAAGTTTACAATTTTTTCAGAAACACATAATAATACAGACAGGCTACTAGAAAAAGCTTTGTCCGAAAACCGGACAAGCTATTTTCCGCCAGAGACAACAGCCTCTAGCTGCTGAAAATTGGTTCTCCAGAAGAATTATTCGTCTGCACCCTGAATTTTCAGTAATAAAGCACCTAAGGCCCAACCTACGAAGATTAAACCGAAGGACAACAGCGCTGCATTCAACATTTCACCGCTCATTGGTGCGATTCTCCTTAGCGAATGGTTTACTTAATATGTCTCGCCGTTAAAACCTGCTGACATCAGATTGCTAACAAGTTTAAGTCAACTAGGTCTACCAGAAGCTTGATCCCAGCCACTGTTGCATTAGACCAGTGTAAATAATTTTAAACCAGTTTGGGGGTTAAACCCTACTATTGGAGAGGGGATGAGGGAGATGAGCGGGACAACAGAGAAAAGCTGAAGTCGCTTTTTATGAGAAATCTATCTTGCGAGGAGTGTTATCAGCTTGGTATTTATCGAAAAAACTATAAATTAATTAAATATATGTATCAAGTTAATCAAAATCAGGTGGGAAATTCATCTTTAGCAAATCGCCCGCGCTTGGCCTTGACATTGGGAGATCCTGCGGGAATTGGGCCAGAGGTGATTTTGAAGGCTTTGGCTGATCAAGATATTCGCCAAAACTTTCATGTCACAGTTGTAGGTAGCTTAGATTTATTGGTACAGACTCACACAAAATTGTTGCGTTTAACTGATAATCTCGTTCCTTTAGCGAATCCTGCCGAATTGTCGATTATTGATGTGCCATTACCAAAGGAAATTCAAGCTGAAATTATCATTGGTAGAGGTAACCAGGCAAGTGGTGCGGCTAGTTTTGCCTATATGGAATATGCGATCGCCCAAACCCTAGCTGGTAAATTTGATGGTATCGTCACTGCCCCAATCGCTAAATCAGCTTGGAAGGCTGCAGGTTACAATTATCCAGGGCAAACAGAACTTTTAGCCGAAAAATCTGGTGTTGAGCGCTTTGGGATGTTATTTGTAGCGCGATCGCCTTATACTGGTTGGACGCTCCGCGCTTTGCTTGCTACTACACATATACCTTTACGTAAAGTAGCAGATACGTTAACACCACAGTTACTCAGCAAGAAGTTAGATTTGCTAGTGGAGTGTTTAGAAAAAGATTTTGGCATAGAGAACGGGAGAATTGCGATCGCGGGTTTAAATCCCCACAGTGGCGAACAAGGACAATTAGGAACTGAAGAAATAGATTGGCTAATTCCTTGGTTAGAGCAAGAACGCCAAAATCGCTCAAATTTGCAGTTAGAAGGGCCAATACCACCAGATACGATGTGGGTTAAACCTGGTCAAGCTTGGTATGGCAATAGTCAAAACCAAAACCCTGCTGATGGCTACTTGGCACTTTACCACGACCAAGGCTTAATTCCTGTCAAGTTAATGGCATTTGACCGTGCAGTGAATACGACAATAGGTTTACCTTTTGTCAGAACATCACCCGATCATGGCACAGCCTTTGATATTGCTGATAAGGGAATTGCTGATGCTACAAGTATGAAAGCCGCGATTGAGTTAGCAGCAGAGTTAGTTAGTCAAAGACTCGCGAAACAATTGAGCAACGCGTAAAAGCAAATCATCAAACCTCAATCAGCAAAAGCATATACTTTGGGCAAACAGGGAAAATCAGAGATGATTTATAAAGTAGGGTGCGTTAGCGATAGCGTAACGCGCCATCTCTCTCTAAATAATTATTATTCTGTTGTCGTTTTCAACTAGTATTAATTACGAATTAAGCATTACGAATTAGTAATTACTTATTATCCTTTCCCATGATTACGACCAAGAGCCAAAGCTTGATTGACTTCGTTTAATAATTCTTCCATTGAGATGGAACGCGGCAAAATCTGAGCAGAGATTGTATTTCCGACAGTTTCTATAGTTTCCAATCCATTCTTTTTCAATTTATCGCTACCTGCTTGGACTTTAGCCCTGGAGGAATTTAATTGCCGATTAAGTATTAAAATCGGAGGCAAATTAATTGGTAAATCTCCTAATGCTTTTAATGCTTTCAGCATTTCTTTGGTTATGGCAGATTCTCCTAAACAAATTAATAGTAAATCAACGCTTTGATGACGAATTTGTTGCAGTACTTCTGACCAAGCACTACTCATTGCGGCTTTTAAGCCAGCTGTTTGCAAGTATTGAATTAAAGCTTGGAACCACTCAGATCCCCGTTCAGCGTTTTCATTACTCAATGAAGAGTTATTTTCAGTACGATATCTCCTAACAGATTTACGTCTTCCTTGAGGTAAATCACGTAGCATTGTGGTGTCCACCACTAAAATACTTGGTGGACAACATATCCCAGAAGCAATTTGTAGCACTGACAATAAAGCATCGGTTTTAGTAGTGCTATTGCTGTTATCTTTGCCCAATGGGGTTAAGCAAGGAAACACAGATAATCCAGGGATTTGGGAAGCGGCTAGGGTAGTTACAACATCGCAAGTCACCAATGGTAACGCTGCTAATCGCGGATGCTGGCTGAGTTGTTGCAGGTAGGCTTGTGCTACAGGAGTTTCTACATCTAGTAACACAACATCGAACTGCCAAACTCTTGCTAAAAGTTCTGCCTGATCTAAGTCATCGACTTCGATAACTCGGTGTTCTCGCAATGAAGGATAGGGATTAATTGTTTCCAATTCTGGATTGACTAATCGCAAAATTCGCAGCGGTGTTTTCATGACAGACAGATCATTGCTGTCTAACCCAGATTGCGAATTTGCTGGTGTCGCACAGAGAGTTTCTAACAGTGGTACCAAGGCTGGATGCTGCACTGGTAAGCTTAAAAAACCATCAGCTCTGTTAGCGAATGCTTGGTCTTTTTCAGCTCCTGTTGCTGTCACAATCAAAGGAATGTGGCGAGTTGCGACATCAGATTTGAGCAAGGTGAGTACATCCCAACCTGATAACAGTGGTAGCAACGGATTTAGGAATACGGCTTTTGGTTGCAAGCGGCGAGCTTTTTCTACTGCTTCTGTGCCTGATCGCGCAATTACTACGCGGTAACCTAAACCTTTGAGCTGATCGGTTAAATCTTCAATATATCGGGCTACTGCCTCAACTACTAATACCAGCCTTTTCGAGGATGTTGCTTGTGGTGTAGCTGTGTTGACTAGCTGATGTGCTGATGTGGTGCGGCCAATTGTCCTGGTATTGGCTGTATCGGCGTAATCTATATTTTCTTCCTCTTGTTCAGAAAAGCCTGTTTTGGGTGGACTAGGTGGTAACAGCAGTGTAAATTGACTGCCTTTACCTTCCCGTGACAGGAAGCTCACATCCCCACCATGCAGTCTAGCTAAGGCTCTAGTTAAAACTAATCCTAAACCGGTGCCTTCAAATTGCCTGGTGAGGGGATTTTCCAGTTGTTGGAATTTTTGAAAGATTAAATGTTGCTGGTGTTCGGGAATACCGATGCCTGTATCCCAAACAGTAAAGGCGATCCACCCTTCCCAACGACTCACCCGCAAGCCAATTTCTCCAGATTCTTCCGTAAATTTAAAGGCATTGGAAAGCAGGTGTACCAACATTTGCCTTAGGCGTAATTCATCTGCCACCATCTGTTCTAAACCGGGTTCAATGACTATGCTCAATTGATGTTCCCGGGAACGGTTAGCTGGCGATGGGGTAGTATTTTTCGGTTTACTGCTTTGATTTTGGATGGCTTTGGCTTCGGATAAGGCGCGATCGCAAACTGATTGAATATTGACTGGGGCCAGGGTCAGATCCATTTGCCCTGTTTCCATCCGGGTTAAATCTAAAATATCGTTGACGACACTCATCAAATGTCGTCCGCTTTGATGAATTAGTCCAGCATAACGGGCTTGACGTTCGTTTAATTCTCCTAATTGCTGATCTACCAACAATCGTGATAACCCTAAAACAGCCGTTAGGGGTGTTTTTAATTCATGACTTATACAAGCTAAAAACTCATCTTTTAAGCGATTTAATTGAATGAGATCGGCATTTTTAGCTGCTAATTCTTTACTGAGCTGCTGTTGCTCGGTTACGTCAGTAGCTAATACTAACCACAAATCATCAGTGTTAATATTTAAATCTTGATTACTCAGCGTAATTTCTGTATCAGAATTTAAAACTTTTAACTCTGGAGTATCTAAAGGGATTTTGGCAAATTGCCATACTCGTTCTTGACCATTTTGCACTTCAACAATGCAGGTGCAAGTACCCATTTGGCTGTCCCAGAAGCATTGGCTGGATGATGCATCTGGAGAATTCTGTTGCTCGTGCAGGTTGTTTGTAGATAATGAGTTAGACGGTAAGTTGCCAGACAAGCCTTCTCTCAAAAAGTTAGGAGTAGCAGCTTCAGATCCTAGTTTGCGCTTTGGTGTCATAGTTTCTCTTCTCAGAGATAAGCTATTGTTATCCACCTGCAATTGGATCGGTATGGCTTGCTCTTCTTGACTATAAGCACGATCCCCGGCAGAGGGATAGCGCTGATTGACTTGGGGGATGACATATTCTGGCTGTTTCACTCTGCTGGGGGTGAGTATCCTCTCCACTTGTCGCCTGACTGCTTCTGGATCTTTCAATATCCCCAATTGTTGCCACCACGCTGGATTTTGGGTTACTACCTCTCCGGTACCAGTTTGCAACATCAAAGGCCAAGGCAATCGTTCTAACAATTGCACTATTGGCTGATAAACTGGTGTTTGGTGTTGATTTGGTAGCTGTAGCGGTGATTGCGTGGCAACATCTTCTCTGATGTCATCTTCATGCTCAGAAATTGCCACTTGCTGACGCGCTAATAATGCCAATAGCCGCGAGCTATCTAGCAAACCCACAAATTTGCCATCAGGATCGATGAGCGCCCAATTAAAATTATTGTGATTAATTTGAGTTTGTTGATAGCGCAAAAACAAGGCAAATTGCTCTACGCGCTCAACAGCTGGTATGGTTTGTATTGGTTCAATTAATGATAAAGCGAAATTTGTAATTGGTTGTTGAACATTGAGGCGATCGCCTCCCACTGCTGCCAACAGTTTTTGAATACATCTGGCAGAGTGCAGCAATCCAACTGGGCATTGCTGCTGATTTACCACTACCACGCGATCGCACTGCTCTTTCTCAAAAATCTCCAGCACCATTGCCAGAGTACTTGTTTCTATGCAGATGGGTACGGTTGCTAGAAAGTCATAAAGCGGGTACTGTAGCATTGACATACGGCTTCGGTGGTTGTTCTTCCTGAGGAAGCCTCTGGTCTTACCATTAGCTTTGGGGCAGATGACGCTCAGACCTGAAGCAATATCTCTGAAAGAAGACTCTAATAAAGAATTCTGGTGACAATTTCAATGCCATTGAACTATGGGCGTTGCCCTGATTGACACTTGTTACCTATACTCATGTTCGTGTCTGTGGCATTTCCCTTTTTTGCATTTCACTGCGGACTAATATTCTAACCAGTATTATGACTGGTGTTAAAAATCCTCCTTGATCGCAATTAGCTAAAACAATTATGGCTCTAAAGATTCGCTTTAGAACCTTGAGGAATTATAATGATTTAGAATGCGACAATCCGTTAAGTTCGTTTAAGTATCTTATCAAGGAGCGAAACAAAAGATCCTTAATTGGATAGATATACATCATGATGGTCATCGACTAAACAATGCCCTCTTTGAGAAACACAGCATCAACAAGTTACTAAGTCTTACGGCTCAATAACTGCATTAGTCCTTTTAGTGCCCCGCTCTTGGGCTGACACAAATTCTCCTGTTGATGGGTACTAATCAGTTAAATTCACACCTAACTTGAGCCTAGAACTGTTTTTCAGGATAAATAATCTCGCTAAAATTGCTCAAGGCGCTTGAGGATACGTATAGACCAAACACAAATGTTATTACCAATAATAATTCTCCCACTGCATATTAAAAAAACTTTATATTATCTATCAACCTTAGTTATTGCGCCCAAATCGGTTGGGTGGATATGTAACTTGCCGAATACAATTTCAAATAACAAGTTTTTGCTCTCACCTTTTACCTTAATTGATACTTTTAATATAAATTTTTTAATAAAGGGCTTACTACCCAACAATAATGAAAACTTCCTTGCAAAATATTGCTATGGATTTGCATCTTATAAAGAAAAACACCAGAAATTGTTTCAACAGATGGATGCACACGAGCGAGAACAGTTGTTGCGAGAGATTAAATCTGATTACCGAGAAATACTTATATACTACTTTACCACAGAACAAACTCTAAAAGAAAAGATTGATAAATTCATCAATGCAGTATTTTGTGCTAATATTCCTGTGCCCCAAATCATAGAAATGCACATGGAATTAATTGACGAATTTTCCAAACAGTTAAGATTAGAAGGAAGAAGTGATGAAACATTACTCGATTATCGACTGGCATTAATAGATATTCTGGCTCACTTGTGTGAAACTTATAGATGTTCGATATATAAATAAAGTAAATGTATTGAAGTTATGCTGGCCAAAAGCAGCTGCTATGACTACCTCTCAATGCGCGAACACCTCTTATCTTTCTAGCCTCAAGTTTAGCCTGTACCTTATATGAATAAAGCACGAAAGACCTATGTTCTCAAGCTTTATGTAGCTGGAAACACACCTAACTCAGTACGGGCATTAAAAACACTAAAAGATATTTTAGAACAAGAATTTCAAGGTGTTTATGCTTTGAAAGTGATCGATGTTTTAAAAAGCCCCCAACTAGCAGAAGAGGATAAAATATTAGCCACACCCACATTATCTAAAATTTTACCCCCACCTGTGCGGAAAATTATTGGTGACCTTTCAGACAGAGAAAGAGTATTGATTGGATTAGATTTACTATATGAAGAACTAAGTGAAGAAGGTTGGGAAGAGTAAAGGGAAATATGAACTATCAACTATGAAATTATCTGTTTTCCCAAATCATCAGGGATCAATGACTAAAGAATCTGAAAAAAATCGGATTTTATCGTCTATCAGTCGTGAAGTATTATAGTCAGGTTTTACTTGATCCTTGAAACTTCAGCCCTCTGTATCGTTTATCCTTTACACTTTCAGCTTCTTTAGTAAAATATTTAAGCTTCTCAGCGTAAAAATTTTGATGTAATCTTCCAAACATTAGTCACATAAAACCTGGGTAGATACCCCTTTTTTAACAAGCAATGATTGAAAAAGACCAGCCAGAGCAAAGCGTAACACCGTTAATTGGGGGTGTAGAAAAAATCCGCACAATGATAGAGGGCTTTGACGATATCAGTCATGGTGGTTTACCTATTGGGCGAACTACCTTAGTCAGTGGCACCTCTGGCACCGGGAAAACTTTATTATCTCTACAATTTCTTTATAACGGTATCACATTCTTTGATGATCCTGGGGTATTTGTCACCTTTGAAGAATCCCCTAGCGACATTATTAAAAATGCCCATATTTTTGGGTGGAATTTGCAACGTTTAATAGACGAGGGTAAATTATTTATTCTCGATGCTTCACCCGATCCTGAAGGTCAAGATATTGTAGGTAACTTTGACCTCTCAGCCTTGATTGAGCGGTTGCAATATGCAATTCGCAAATACAAAGCCAAACGCGTATCAATTGACTCCATCACAGCGGTATTTCAGCAGTATGAAGCAATGGGAGTAGTGCGACGCGAGATATTTCGTCTAGTCGCCCGTCTCAAACAGCTGAGTGTCACGACTGTGATTACTACTGAACGTAGCGAAGAATATGGGCCAGTCGCTTCTTTTGGAGTGGAAGAATTTGTTTCTGATAACGTTGTCATAGTTCGCAACGTTTTAGAAGGAGAACGCCGCCGCCGCACCATTGAAATTTTGAAATTGCGCGGTACAACTCATATGAAAGGTGAATATCCTTTTACCATTACCAATGAAGGAGTGAATATTTTCCCATTGGGAGCAATGCGCTTGACACAAAGGTCTTCTAATGTACGGGTATCTTCTGGGGTGAAAACCTTGGATGAAATGTGTGGTGGTGGCTTCTTTAAAGATTCGATTATTTTAGCCACAGGAGCCACAGGTACTGGTAAAACATTATTAGTCAGCAAATTTATTCAAGATGGCTGCCTCAATGGCGAACAAGCGATATTATTTGCTTACGAGGAATCGCGTGCCCAGCTTTCTCGAAATGCTTCCTCTTGGGGAATAGATTTTGAGGAATTAGAAAAACAAGGCTTACTCAAAATCATCTGTACCTATCCCGAATCAACTGGCTTAGAAGACCATCTGCAAATTATTAAGTCAGAAATCGCTGTTTTCAAGCCAGCGAGAATTGCTATTGACTCTCTTTCTGCCTTAGCTAGAGGAGTCAGCAATAATGCCTTTAGACAGTTTGTCATTGGTGTTACTGGTTACGCAAAACAAGAAGAAATTACAGGGTTTTTTACCAATACAACTGACCAATTTATGGGGTCGCATTCAATTACAGATTCCCATATTTCCACGATTACTGACACAATTTTGATGTTACAGTATGTAGAAATTCGTGGAGAAATGTCCCGGGCAATTAATGTATTCAAAATGCGGGGTTCTTGGCATGACAAGGGTATCCGCGAGTACAATATAACTGCTGCCGGCCCAGATATTAAAGATTCTTTCCGGAATTATGAAAGAATTGTTAGTGGTGCTCCTACCCGCGTTAGTATCGATGAAAAGGCGGAACTTTCTCGCATAGTCAAAAGTTTTGAAGGTAAACAGAGTTCCGATTCCTAAATTTGGTATCGTACTATATTCTCTTCTCAATTTAGTGACGTGCTATATTCTGTGGTGAAGAAAAGTTTTCTGCCGCTAGATTGATTTTGTGTGAGGGGATGCGGTGAAAGGACAGCAATTATTCCATACTTTTTTGCCTGGTGTAACAGCAGCAGTATTGACAAGCCAGCCAGCTTGGGCTGGGGCTGTGAAAGTAAATCAGGTACAGCTGACATCTTCTCCTAATGTTGTGACTTCTACCTATAGTCAAACTTTAGTTGCAGATGCTACGAATTTCCAATTAAATGACCCAGTGGGGAATAAGTTTACCACCTTAGTACCTACTAATAATTGGAATTTACGGAATGTGAAACGGTTAAGCGATCGCACTTTACCCGCGATCGCTATAGGCAATAATAGTTCGTTTAAAGCACAAATACTTAGAGAAAATCAAAGTAGATTTTTCCATCTGACATCTACCTCATATATTTCCCAACAACCAGATTTAAAAAAATCTCCTGAAAGCAACCAAATACAAAATAACTTAGCCACCACTGGAGAAAAATTAGAGCATAAAGTCGTTCCTAGTTCTAGAAGAAAACTGTCGCTGATTGAGCAAAGAAACTTACTGTTGTCTGCTTCACAACCAGTAATTACCCAAAAGAAAAATCCTCAAGCTCAATTGCAGGCAGCTGTATCACCTAAAACTACAAATCTCGGCTCGGCAAAGTTGTTGGAAATACCCAATTGCTCAGAGGGAGCAGGGAACAACTCAACCTCTTCAGGCTATTTACTTTTAAAATCTGGAAGCTGTCAAACCGCTACAACTGCTAAGGATCTACTGGCTCAAACATCTGGTGGTGCTGTACAGGTTCCCACCACGCCAGCAACAGGAACTCCCACGCCTGGTAGTGCTGTACAAATTCCCACTACACCAGCAACAGGAACTCCCACGCCTGGGGTTACGGTACCTGTAACTGCGCCAGCTACCAGCACTCAGACACCCAGTGGTACCGTGCAGGTTCCAGAAAACTTAACTCCTAACCCCAACCCGTTGCAATTTCCTACCAAACCCGAAGAAGTTACCATCCAAGGAAATCAGCTGATTACTTTGGCGCAAGCATTGGAGTTGGCAAAGCGTAACAATCGGCAGTTACAGGTGTCGCAGTTAGAGTTGGAGCGTAGTCGAGCCGCGCTACGTGAAGCGCAAGCGGCTCTGTTTCCCACTGTAGGTGTGAGTGCTGATGTCACTCGTCAGCGTACTGTTTCCGATACCTACAGAGTAAAAGTCGAACAGCAGGGACAAGAAGGACTACCACCTGCATTCCAGCAACAGATTGACCCTGCACCCAGCACGACAAATTTTAATGGTCAAGCTCAACTCAGCTATGACATATATACTTCTGGTAGCCGACAAGCTAATATTCGTGCGTCTGAAGAACAGGTACGTTTTAATGAGTTGGCGGTAGAGAATCAGGCTGAAGAAATTCGCTTGACTGTCTCTACAGATTATTACAATCTGCAACAACGAGACGAACAAGTACGCATTGCTCAGTCGGCGGTAGCAAATGCCCAGGCAAGTTTGCGGGATGCCGAAGCATTAGAGCGCGCTGGGGTTGGTACGAGATTTGATGTGCTGCGTTCTCAGGTAAATTTAGCGAACTCACAACAGGATTTAACTAATGCTATTTCCTTGCAGCAAATAGCTCGCCGTCAGTTAGCGGCTCGATTGAGTTTGCCACAGTCGGTAAATATTACAGCCGCAGATCCTGTGAGATTAGCTGGCCTTTGGAACCAGACATTAGAACAAAGTATTATCCTCGCTTTGCAAAATCGCCCAGATTTACAACAACAATTGGCACAACGGAACATTAACGAACAACAAAGACGGCAAGCATTAGCGGCTTTAGGGCCACAGGTAAGTTTAATTGCTAGCTATCAGTTGTTCGATCAGTTTAACGATAATATCAGCGTTGCCGATGGTTATTCAGTCGGGGTCAGAGCGACACTCAACTTATTTGATGGTGGAGCAGCTAGAGCCAGAGCAGCACAAGCTAGAGCAAATATTGCGATCGCGGAAACAAATTTTGCTGAACAGCGCAATCAAATCCGCTTCCAAGTAGAACAAGCCTTTTCTACCCAGCAATCTAGTTTAGAAAACGTTCAAACTGCCAATACTGCTCTAGAACAAGCTAGAGAAGCTTTGCGTCTAGCACGTTTGCGTTTCCAAGCAGGTGTAGGTACTCAAACTGATGTGATTAACTCAGAAAACGATTTAACCAGAGCCGAGGGTAATCGGATCACGGCAATTTTGGATTACAATCGCGCTTTAGCTCAGTTACAACGCGCTGTCACTTTAAGAGCATTTCGGTAGGGGTGAAGGGTCAAAGGTCAAGGGTCAAGGGTCAAGGGTCAAGGGTCAAAGGTCAAAGGTTGTAGAGACGCGATTCATCGCGTCTGTCGTCAAAGGTCACCTTTGCTCCCTTGCTCCCTTGTCCCAATACCCAATCCCCAGTCCCCAATCCCCAATCCCCAGTCCCCAATCCCCAATCCCCAATCCCCAGTCCCTCTAAGCCGAACGATGAATAATCAATCAAAATTGGAATAACATAGCTGAGTATTTAATTACTCGGCTGACGATACGCATATGACTACAGTTACATCACAAGAAATTGCACAGTTTCGCTCTCAATTAACAGATGATCCTAGGGCAATGGAAGTACTGGACTTGATTGAGGACTGTGAGGGTGATTTAGAAGATGCTGCGATGACTCTAGCCATTAAAGCAGGACAGGAACCAGAAAGGGCTAATTCTGAATGGTTAGATGCTTTGGCAAGAAAGTGGCGGGCTGTAATTTGTGAGCAAGAATATCGGGGTGAATTGTTGACTGGTTCAATTAAAGAGATGATGGCATATCTTTATACAATGCCGACATTTCCTAAAGTTTTGGCAGTACCCGTTTTAATATATGTAATCAAACAAGGTGTAAATAATTTTTGCGAACCGTTAGATTTGCTCAAATGATTGGTAGGGCGGCGCAATTAAATTTAACTGGCTAAGGCTACCATTGTTTATTGTTCATTGGCCAATCGAAAATCTAAAATCTCAAATCCAAAATTGTCTGACCTGCACTGGTACGCTGTTAATTAAGGCAAATTTTCCAAAGACAACCTTTCTGAAACAATGTATTACCTTGTTGCCGTATTAGCAGACCGTATCCAAGCTGAAGCTGCTTACTTAGCTTTAGAAAAAGAAGCCATAAAAAGTACTATCCTTGGTAGAGGGTACAAAAGTGCAGATGAGTTCGGCTTAATTGACCCTCAAGAACAAGCCAAAAAACAAGCAAAGCTAATGTCATATTGGCTAGTACCATTTGGCTTTTTTGCGGGCTTTACTTTTAGCTATATTACAGGTTTAGATACCTTTGCTTGGGCTGGTGAAATTGGCAATCACATTGTCGGGGGACTGCTAGGTGCAGCTAGTGGTGCTATGGGTAGTGTGTTTGTTGGTGGTGGAGTCGGTTTAATTTCAGGTGGCGGAGATGCTTTACCTTACCGCAATCGCTTGGATGCAGGTCAATATCTTGTAGTAGTCCAAGGTTCTGAAACTCTTACCAAGCAAGCAACCAGAATTTTACGCCAGTTTGAGCCAGAAAATATGCAAGGTTACGCAGATACCACAAGCTAAAGGCTAAAGGATAAAGGATGAAAAAATTAATCAGATACAAATCCTAAATTTGTAATTTTATAGGAAATTCTCTTCATCCTTCATCCTTCTCCTGTAAAGACGCTACGCGAACAGACTTCAGATAACGTTAGAATCAAAAAGTAGTCAGGAGTAATGAGTCAATATTGTTTGATTGTTGACTTGTAGCTCAAAACTCTTAATTTTTAAGAATGTTGCCCAGAGAAGAACTTTTAAAAGGCGTTGAAAATCGAGATAGTGTAGCGCGTGTAATTGATCAAGCAGAACAAGCAATTAAAACTTGGGAAGTTGTGCTGACAGATTTTCTGTCTCCCCCAGAATTAGCAGAAATTCAACGCGTATTTAGTCGGTTAACAGAGGTGCAGTTGGTGGCTTGGGGTGGATATCCCCAAGCCGAACGCCAAAGATTAGCGATCGCACGTGCAGAAATACCTTTAGATCAATCTCAAGTTGCTGTAACAGCATTGGAAATTGCTGGAAATTTTTTGTTTGATACCGCCACACACCGCGACTTTTTAGGCGCAATGTTAGGGACAGGTATTGTCCGCGAAAAGACAGGAGATATTATTGTCTTAGGCGAACGCGGCGCACAAGCAATTGTTGCACCAGAGTTGGCAGAATTTTTAGAGATGAATCTCAAGCAGGTGCGATCGGTTCCTGTAAAAACCCAACCTATTGAGATTAGCGAATTAAAAGTTAGAGAACCGAAGAAAAAAGAAATGACTACTGTCGAGGCTTCTTTAAGATTAGATGCGATCGCCTCTGCTGGTTTTGGGATGTCTCGAAGCAAAATGGTTGATTTAATCGATTCCGGTGATGTGCGCGTTAATTGGAAGGAAGTCTCTCAAGCTAGTTCTCAAGTCAAAACCGGAGACTTAATCGCCATTCGCGGTAAGGGACGTTTAGAAGTTGGGGAAGTTGCTGTGACGAAAAAAGACCGTTATCGCGTGCAGTTAACAAGATTTATGTAACCCATTGTTAGTACAACAAAGTTGTCATCCCAATTCACATAAGGTTCCAATAAATCCATGATTAAAAAGGACACAACATAGTTGTGTCCATATCTATATTTCGCATTCTTTTTCTAAATCTAATTACGAATTATTATAGCAAATCAAATATTGTTTGCGACACATCAATATATTCTAGAGGGTAAGGCATTGCCCATTGGTGTCAACTTAAGAAGATAAAGCCCAAATTTGTTGAGTGTAAGCGTCAATCTCTCGATGGCGCTTACGCCTGGTTTTAACTAGTCCAAACAGCTTTTGACGTTCCACAAGATAAGGAACAACCTCACTGGCCTCACTACGTAGAACAGCTTGAGAGAAATGGTATAAACCACGAAAAACCATCTCTGTAGAAATTCGGTCTAAAGGTTGGCTAAGAGCGAGAGTGCTTCGCACACGCTTCGCGAACGCTACATCAATACATAATTGATTGAGAACAGCATAAAAAATCCAAGTGGCAAAAATTTGAATTTGGACACCATTACTATCACCCACCCAGATATAAGCCAGACCTAAAAGCCTTTTTGTGAGCAAAAATGCATCTTCAACGCGCCAACGACGACGATATAATTCACAAACTTGCTGTGCAGATAGAATTTTTGGGTCGAGTACATTTGTAAGGTAGTAATACCAATTTGAACCCCACAAAACAGAGATTAAGCGTACTTGGCGCTGACAAGGATTCGAGCGATATTCCCCCATATTTATAATTTCATCACGGTAGAATGGGGCATTAGCTAAACAACGAATGACTTTGTAAGAAGTTTTTTCTCGTAGTCGAGTCACAAAAAACTTGTTTGCTTGGGTGAATGCATCAAACCAAGGAAATTTGAAAAATCCTAAATCGAAAATCAGTAATCCACCCACTGGTAAGCGTTCGAGTAATTGATCACACCAGATTTTATCATTGGCTTTGCTGTTGGTTGTATACCAGGTTGTGACTGGGCGATGACTAAAGGCTTCCACCACCATCATAATTTTGCCAGCAAGTGTTTTTTCTTGTTCTTGCAGTGCTTTGAGCTTTCTTCTGAGTGCTTCTAGCGTTGAACCGTCGGCAATCCAGATGGCTGTGAATTGGGCGCATACTGGCTGCCAGTTTCCTGGTATTGCCTGATTTTTTGGTTGGCTGCTGATTTTTGCGATTACTTGCTCAAAAATTTGTGCAAATAATTCGATTGGTAATGTTCGCAATCTTTTTGAAACTGCTTGGGCACTTACTTCCATTTGCCCCACCCATAACAATCCCTCTTGTGACAATACCCTTTGGACTTCTCTTAAGCCAGGAATCTGCCGATACACTAAACTGACAACGATCGCCATCATCACTGGCAGAGTCAATATTCTGTCTCGCCATTTTTTCTTTTGTTCTGCCTCTTGTTCTTGTTTTTGTTCATAGGATTTTAGGGGTTTGAAGCTTGCAGGCGATAGCAATGAAAATATCTGTTTCTCGATTTCCTCAATTGGCGGCGCTGGTATATGTTTTTGTTGCCGCAGGTCTGGGTTGCCAATTCTAGCTGGTCTTTTCCTCGCCATGATGTATCACTAAGAACATCTCTTTCGATATTCTTAGATTACATCTGATGCTCACTTTTTGCTTAAGTTGACACCAATGGGCATTGCCTTGCCCCTACAATCTGTCGCATTCTTTTTTCAAATTGGTATTAGACTTTAAAACTTCTTGCCAACATATTTAGCAGAATTTTTCTTGGTACTACTCTAGCTAATGTAGTTCTAACTTGAGTTTTGACATCACCAATGACAACGCTTGGTTGCCAATTTTCCAAAGCTTTCAAAGAAGCTTGTACAACTTCTTCACTAGTAAACATTTGATTTGTATTACCTGCTAAAGTTGGTGGAAAATTAGCTTCAGCAAAAAAGTTAGTTTCTATTGGGCCCGGACAAGTCACAAGAACACGAATACCATAAGGGCGATTTTCTGCCCATAATGCTTGACTAAAACTGAGAATAAAAGCTTTGCTAGCAGCATAAACCGAAAGATAAGGCATTGGTTGAAATGCTGTAATTGAAGATACATTGATAATGCTGCCTGATTGACGTTGGCGCATCAAAGGCAGAAATTTATGAGTTAAATCTACTAAAGATAGAATATTTAATTGGACTATTTTGACTTGCTTTTCTCCATCGGAACTCGCAAAATCTCCATAATCACCGAACCCAGCATTATTAATTAATAAGTCAACAGATAATCCCTTTGCTTGTGTGGCTTCAAAAACTGCTTGAGCAGCATGAGGTTCTGTTAAGTCTTTAACTATAAATTCAACTTTAGTTTGATATTTTTTTTGTATTTCTTCAGTAAGCTGATGCAGTTTATCTGCTGAACGTGCCACTAAAACAAGATTTGTATTACGTGCAGCTAGTTCTTGGGCAAAGGCTCTACCAATACCACTAGATGCACCTGTAATTAAAGCAGTTGACATTCTTAATATTTTGCGGAAAATTCTATCAACTAATAGATATTAACAATATTTATTGCGCTTTTTAACCTTCTGGAGTGATATACCAAAATGCCAAAAGTCGTACTCAAAGGTATATAAATGTTTTGTAGCGGCACAGCACTGCTGTGCCCTCAGCAGCTATTATCTACTTCTGCGAATAGCACCTTGCCAATTAATAGTTTGCTTCGCTGAACGTCTACCCAACGAACGAGTAACGACAACCTCAACATCAACATTTACACCGGAAGTCAACTCTACAGGACGCGACATCGGTAGCTTACCTAATGCTAAGGTAAAACGATTATAGTCGCGGCTGACAAGTTCCGCAGGTATATCACCTTCGTATACAGTCAGGTAGTCAGACAAGCCATAAGAACTATCCTTTGCTCGGAATTTTACCCGGAACTGAGTCTGAATTGCTTGAGATTTGGCTGCCAAATCGACAATTTTCAAATTGAGATCCTGTTCTGCACCAGCAAATTCTGCCACTGCTAATCTTGTCACATCTTGCTTGGGGATTGCATTCTTGACTGTAAAAGTTGTCAAATTAGTTGTAGTCTGACTGCTACCATCAACCCACAAATCCTCTGGAAAAGTAATTTCTACTTCCTTACTATCATTTAAATTCAAGGTCGCTACAGGATTGCCAAAGCTGCTAATGGGTTGCTTTTCTTGCCAAATTAGCCCAAAAGACCCTTCTAAACGGCGATCAAATTCCCGATATTCATCTGCAATTACTGAACCAGACGCAAGTAAAGAAGCAGCCCCATTACGAATATTCCATTTATTCTTGGAAAGGTTAAATTGTTTACCAGTTAATTCTGCAACAGCAGCTTGCAAAGTTGGCAAATCCCCCGCTAAGGATTCTTTACCCTGAATAATACTTAAAGTTCCTAAGCGACCTTGCCTACCATCGCTACCATCGCTACCATAGCGCCCATCTCTGCCATCGTGACAGCGGTAAACCTTATCCGTACATTTATAATCGGGGCTTCCAGAGTTTCCCGTACAAGTTTTGACTTCCCAACTGCGTACACGACAATTGCAACCTCTACCACCATTACCACCGCGTCCACCGCGTCCACCTTCGCCCCCACTAGCGCGAATTAAAACTTGCCGCAAGTCTGCCAAATTAGTGTAATAAGCTGTCACAGAACCACCATTTCCGCCATCTCCGCCACTACCACCATCACCACCATTCCCACCACTGGGTGCATTAATATCACGGTTGACGTTCTCATGTTTGTAACCGCAGTCAGCCTTACTCCCACGTTGGCCATCTTCTCCATCCTCACCATTTTCCCCAGCGAGATTGAGATTCACAGGAGTACCATCCACAAAAATAGTCTGGTTTTGACCGTCGCGCCCGTTTCTTCCTGTTCGCCCATCACTTCCTGTATTACCATCTGTGCCATAATTCTTACCACCTTTCCCATATTCCCCATGAGCAAATGCTGGGCATACAACTGAGCCAGAGGCAGGTAAAAAGCTAGTAAATAAACAAAAGGTCAACAGCAGTGGCAGCTTACTCGAAAAACCCTTGTACATCGGTGAACACTTAAATAGTTGCAACTATTTATGACGCTATATTTCAGTATTTTGCTCCCCTATGTCAAGTGGTGTTGAATACTGAAAAATGCAGTACTGGATTAATTGGTGAACCAGCAATTATTGTAAGGATACAAAATTTTTGCACCCTTAACTATTTATTTCATTTTTTTCAAAAACGCTGAATGAAGTAATAATGACTAATCATGAATCGCTCTTACTGAAGAGGTGTAAAGTTAGTAACATTAATTTTTTGATTAATAAAACCAATCATTGTACAAGGTAAACCCTGCATTTGAATGCGCCAGTAATCTAAATATTGCCAACGTTTATTTGATGCTAATTCCATCTTTAATTGCAGCGGATATCCATATTGAGCATCGTATGTGGCATTGACATCCACTGGCCCATCACAGGCGCATCCATTCGGGCCACATTTTGTTCCATCTTCTGAAGATTGAATTTCTTGGAACAATTCGGTAATTGTCTGTGCGGGTATGGTAGAGCAATCATTTTGTTTGACAGCAATTACTTTTTCATCCTTAATTTCTATTTCTTGCTGACAATTGTTATGGGAAGAGTAATTAAGAGTTAAGCGATAATGTGAAATATTCTGATCATTCCACTTTTTCTGAGCTTTTGCTAGCCGATTAGAGGATGTATCTTTGAAGGATTCTTTGTTAGTAAATAAGGCAATACTGCCAGTTAAAAATAATATGATAAATAGCCAATTTAGTTTGGCTTTATTTATACGAACCATAAAGGCATATATTTTTGTCAATACTTTTTTAAATTAACTAATTTTGCTTATTTACGACTAGTACCCTTCAGGAGAATATTTGCAATATCCATAATAGGACTTACCCAAAAGTCACGGAATTACGTCATTACGAGCGTAGCGACGTAATCACCTAAAATGGATTGCTTCCCTACACTACGTTCCGGTCGCAATGACAAATTTTGCTTGCGTAAGTCCTGCATAAATAAAAGAAGTGGGCAGAAAAGCCCACTCCATAAGAGTTATATGATTAATGTTTGGACATTATCTACCTGCAATCTCAAGCTTTAGGTAAACTGCTCAATAATTCCGCCGCCTAAGACTTTCTCGCCTTCGTACCACACCGCAGCTTGTCCGGGGGTAATGCTGAACTGGGGTTCATCAAACACTAGACGGACGCGGGCGTTTTCTAAGGGAATTACGGTGACTGGGGTGGGTTGGGAACGATAACGAATTTGCACTTCGGCGTGAATGGGGGCGGATGGTTCAGCAATGGAAACCCAATTTACCCGATTAACAGTGCATTCTGGTTGGGTGGCTTTAGTGCGATCGCCTACTACCACTCTATTATTAGCTGCATCTAACTCAATGACATACAGTGGTTCAGCGGCAGCAATACCTAAGCCTTTACGTTGCCCAATGGTGTAATGATGGACACCATCGTGCTGTCCCAAAACTTTACCGGCTGTATCGACAATATCGCCTGTTTTGGGAGCGAGATATTTATCCAAAAATGCCCGCATGGAACCGTTGCTTTCTACTAAGCATAAATCTTGGCTTTCTGGTTTTTCAGCTGTGGCGAGTCCATATTCAGCAGCAATCCGGCGGGTGTCAGCCTTTTGCATCTCTCCTAGTGGAAATACGGTAGCTGCAAGTAAATCTTGCGACAAATCGTAGAGAAAGTAAGATTGGTCTTTATTGCGGTCGATAGCCCTTAAAAGTTGATAGCGTCCAGTAGCTTGATCATAGTTAATGCGGGCATAATGACCCGTAGCGATGCGATCACATCCCAGTTGTTCGCGAGCATACTGTACCATTGGGCCAAATTTCACAGTTTTATTGCACTGCGAGCAAGGCAGAGGTGTGATCCCAGCGCTGTAACCAGAAACCAAGAAATCGACAATATTGGTCTGAAAGACATCGCGAATATCAACAACTTGATGGGGAATACCCAATTGTTCGCAGATATTAGCCGCGTCGATCATTCCTTCAGAGCAACATTGACCTTTGCCTTTCATTAGCCAAAGGGTCAAACCAATAACTTCATAGCCCTGATTGTGTAGAATTGCAGCAGCGGCGGAACTGTCAACGCCACCGGAAAGACCAACGACGACTTTTTTCATATCCTTTAAATATTTATGCGGCCAGATTATGAGGCTAGTGCCTGCTCATCACACTAATGCTAAACATCAAATGCAGGTTTTGCGGTATTAAAATCCATGCCATGCGGCTTGATTCTGTTAAATTGTAGCATATGTAACTTAAAAGCCTTGCTAGATAAGCACTTCAGGATATATAAGTAATAATAACCAAAATTGAGATTGAGAATTTTTGGCTTTCCCTGCAATCTCAAGGATAAAAATCCACTTACTCTAGCCTCAGCGCCCCTATTTATTATTCAGCGTTAATCATAAATATTCCAGATTTTGTGGAAACCTATGCAATGCCACTCAGCCGGAAAAAAACTTTCTAAGTTAACACTGATGTAGGTGCTACGACAGACGGCTCTATTTCCCAAGGAAATTATTGAGAACACCTGTTACTACTATGTCCAAACAAATACCAGATCAACTGATTGCATTTCCAATTGTGCCTTTTTTCCTGGGAGGATGCTTGGCGTTACTCCCCGACTCGACAACTCCGGTACAAGCACAAACTCCCAAAGGCAGCTTTTTAATAGCAGAACGAACAGTGGTTAACAGCTTACCACCACCACCTGCTTTCCAAACTATTCCTTATAATCAACCACGAGTCACAACACAACCAACACCCTGGAATACATATAATCCAAAATTTCAGCCCTCATCTAAAGTGAGGGTTAATAAATATAATCAAACCTATCGTTCTTACCAAACAGTGCAAGCTACTTCCTATAGCTGGAGTGCTGAGCGCTATATAGTATTTGTTGAAGGCAATGATTACCAGCAATTGCAACGCATACGTCAGTTAGAACGCAGTGCTTATATTCGCCATTTCAATGGACGTGCTGTGATTCAGTCGGGAGCCTTTAGCAGACAAACTAATGCCCAACAACGAGTTAGAGAGCTGGAATTAAGCGGAATCAATGGGGCAAAAATTGTCAAATCTAATGGACAACAAGTTGCTGCTTCTTCTTATGGCACTGGCGGAAGAAGACCTTCCAGGCAAGAGCAAACCAATTATTACTATGTAACTATTCCTGCGAGAGCGCAAGATTTATCATCTATTGCCAGTCGCATTCGCCAAAACTCTGGACGTTATGACATTGTAGTAGAAAGGCAAGAACCATTGGGGCCTCATGTTGCAGTGGGGCCTTTTGCTGAACGTTCGGATGCGGAACGATGGAATGATTATCTACGAGAGTTGGGATTTGGTAATGCCAGAGTTTATTACGGTAGGTAAGACAGTGCTGAGTAATAAGTTGCAGAGACGCGATTAATCGCGTCTGTACAAGAGTGCTGAGTAAAAATTTCATTCCGACTTTCATGCTACGCTTGTGAAATTTTTTCATCGAGGCTACTTACTGATATCTTGCCTTGCACTTGAGTGCAAGGCTGAGATTTAAGTTTATTAATCTCGCAGTTAACATTTGAGTATTTCAAAAATTCAGGAATTGAGTTTTAGCTACAAGCTGGCTCAAAATTAGAAAACAAATTTTCCGTGTGAAGAATCAAAATTGAGAAGTCACCTCAAACTTTGCAATTCATCACTCGGGATTTAAGACTCATGACTCATCTTCAGCAGAGGGAACAAGAAATTGCCCAATACGTAGTTACCGCAGCGCAAATGCGGGATATTGAAGAGAGGATATTTGCTGCGGGAATGCCTGTAGTGGCTTTAATGGAAAAGGTGGCGGGACTAATTTCCCGTCGCCTGCTGGCGATGATTCCTCCTGGTAAATCTCGTGTGGGGGTTTTAGTCGGCCCGGGACACAATGGCGGCGATGCTTTGGTAGTAGCCAGGGAATTACACTTTCAGGGATATGAGGTTTGGATTTACAACCCTTTTCCTAAAGTTAAGGAATTAACTTCACAGCATTTGCGATATGCCCAGAGTTTAGGGATACCCTGTTATCAAGCAATTGAGCAGTTGCCAGATTGTGATTTATTAGTTGATGGTTTGTTTGGCTTTGGTTTAGAAAGAAAGCTAACTGATGCTGTAGCATCTGCTATCGAGCAATTTAATACTTGGAAACAGCCGATTTTGAGCATTGATTTACCTTCCGGCTTACACACCGATACTGGTGAAGTCTTAGGGACAGCAATTCGCGCTACGCACACATTTTGCTTGGGTTTGTGGAAGCAAGGTTTTTTACAGGATCAGGCTTTAGATTATCTTGGCAAAGCTGAGTTAATAGATTTTGATATTCCCTTGGCTGATGTGCAAGCTGTACTTCAAGATGCACCCAAAATTACCCGCATTACCACAACCAAAGCTATCTCAAATTTACCTTTACCCCGTCCTCCAGTTACCCACAAATATAAAGAAGGACATTTACTGTTAATTTGTGGTTCTCATCGTTATGCTGGTGGGGCAATTTTAACCGCTTTGGGTTCCCGTGCTAGTGGTGTGGGAATGCTCTCTATTGCTGTACCAGAATATCTTAAACCTCTGTTGGTGTCCCATTTACCAGAAGCTTTGGTGGTGGGCTGTCCAGAAACAGAGACAGGAGCGATCGCTCATTTACAATTACCAGAAAACACCGATTTAAATTCCTTTGATGCGATCGCCTGTGGCCCTGGTTTAACTACAGATAGTACTCCCATTGTGCAACAGGTAATAGATAGCGATCGCCCTTTGTTGCTCGATGCTGATGGTTTAAATATCTTGGCGCAAATGGGAACTATCCCCACCTTACAACAACGCCAAGCTACAACCATACTTACACCCCACGAAGGTGAATTTAAGCGATTATTTCCCGATATCCCGAATATCCATCAAGATAGAGTCAAAGCTGTGCGATCAGCAGCCATGCAAAGTGGGGCCATAGTTTTATTAAAAGGTGCAAGAACTGCGATCGCAAATTCCCAAGGTTCAGTGTGGCTAAATCCCAAAAGTACCCCAGCATTAGCCCGTGGTGGTAGCGGTGATGTGTTAACTGGGATACTTGGTGGACTGTTGGCGCAAGCCGTAAAAAAACAAATCCCCCTAGAAGATATGGTTGCAACTGCTTCCTGGTGGCATTCCCAAGCCGGAATTTTAGCAGCCGCAGAACGTACAGAATTAGGTGTCGATGCATTTACTTTGACACAGTATTTGATGAAAGCGGTTAGGGGGATTGGGGATTAGGGATTGGGGACTGGGGATTAGGGATTAGGGATAGGGGATAGGGGATTGGGTACTGGGAACTTGGGATTAGGGGAGAAATTCCTATTACCAATTACCAATTACCAATTACCAATTACCAATTACCAATTACCAATTACCAATTACCAATGCCCTATGCCCCATGCCCAATAAAAATTCAGAAATTGAGCATATTCATGATGAAGTCTAAATTCCCGTCTGAAATTCGGCGGGAATTTACATAAATTGTGTAGTTATCGGTGAAGAGTAGTTATTGGCAGTAACACACTTTCCTGAAAACTTATCTGTCAAATGTATTTTTTATACTAAATCTATGACCGTAAATAGGAGTAATCTATGTCTAACAATACTACTAGTCAAGTTGCCACAAATTCTTCTGCTATAGGCAATACAAGTCAAAGTTATGGAGCATTTGACATTGCTGTGGGAGTTTCAGCGATTGTTTTTCCCATTATTTTAGTTCTCAGTATTAATGCTTATAGAAAATACCGTACTGCTGCTCGGCGGGAAAAAATCGCCTATTTAGAGAAGGTTTGGCGGATGACTAGCGCTAAGAAGAATGTTTGAGGTAGGAAAGCTGGAAGATGAAGTATTTATTTTTAATATGGGTGCTGATATTATCTTTACTCGCTCCGAGCAGTGCGAGCGCTCTTACGCAACAGCCGTATACTTTAATATCTGGGCTAGGAACACATCACCATCCGGTATCTACCGAAAATCTCCAAGCGCAACAGTTTTTTGATCAAGGACTAAATTTAATTTACGCCTTCAACCATGAGGAAGCAGCGCGTTCTTTTAAATATGCGGCGGAACTCGACCCACATTTAGCAATGGCGTATTGGGGAACGGCGCTAGCTTTAGGGCCTAATATTAACCTGGATGTAGACAGCGATCGCGAATTAGCGGCTTATGATGCTATACAAAAAGCTGTGGTGTTGTCTGAATATGCATCACAAAAGGAACAGGGTTATATTAATGCCTTAGCTAAACGCTACTCCAATAATCCCCGTGCATATTTATATAAGCTGGCGCTAGATTACAAAAACGCGATGTCAGATTTAGTCAAGCGTTATCCCCAAGATTTGGATGCGAAAACACTATACGCTGAAAGCTTGATGGATTTGCATCCTTGGCAACACTGGACTAAAGATGGCAAACCCTTAGAAGATACCGAAGAGATTTTAGCTGTTTTAGAATCGGTACTGCAAAGTGACCCCAATCATCCAGGGGCGAATCACTACTATATCCATGCAGTAGAAGCGTCACTAACTCCCGAACGCGCCCTTGCAAGTGCTAACCGCCTACAAACCCTAGTACCTGCAGCCGGACATTTGGTACATATGCCGTCCCATATTTATTTTCGTGTGGGAGAATATACCAAAGCTATGCAGTCTAATGCGCTGGCGATCGCTCAAGATGAAGCTTACATTGTCAAAAATCACATTGAGGGCGTTTATCCCGCAATGTACTATAGCCACAATGTGCATTTCTTGGCAGTAGCCGCAGCGATGGCTGGTAGATATCAGGATGCAGTGCAAGCCGCAGATAAATTAGTCACAATGGCTACACCGTTTGCCGAGAAAGAACCAATGGTTGAAGGCTATCTAGGGACTAAACTATTGATTCAAACTCGCTTTAGTGATTGGGATAATATTTTAAAAACACCTGCTCCCGATGATAAATTTGTCACAACAAAAGCGCTGTGGCATTTTGCTCAGGGGATGGCGAATGCTAGTACTGGTAAACTGGAGGATGCAGAGAGCGATCGCGCTGCCTTATCAACTGCTCAAAAAACAATGCCCGCTACCGCAACTATTGGCATGAGTCCCGCCAGTAGTATTTTAGACATCGCCAGCAACCAGTTAGACGCGAAGATTGCCAAAGCCAAACAAAACTATGAATCTGCAATTAAATACTTAGAAACAGCAGTAGCCGTGGAAGATGCCCTCAACTACATGGAACCACCAGACTGGTACATTTCCACCAGAGAAGCATTAGGTGGTGCTTTATTAGCCAAGGGTGATTATGCAGCCGCTGAAAAAGTATTTCGTGCAGATTTACAAAAATATCCTTTAAACGGGCGTTCATTATTTGGCTTACAAGCAAGTTTGCACGCCCGAGGTCAAGAAAACGCCGCCAAACTAGTGCAAGCTCAATTCAACACAGTTTGGAAAGATACCGATACTCAACTATTGGTGGAGAATTTTTAATGGGGCATGGGGCATGGGGCATGGGGCATTGGGCATGGGGCATTGGGCATGGGGCATGAGTAATGAGTAATGAGTAATGAGTAATGAGTAATTAGAATATCTCCCAGTTTCCAATCCCCAGTCCCCAATCCCCAGTCCCCAGTCCCCAGTCCCCAGTCCCTAAAACTGCCTTACTAATGGCTGACCGTCTTTAACTTCGCCAACTAAGACTAAATCAACGCAATTGACGAAGATACCATTTTCGAGAACACCAGGAATGTTATTCAGTGTTTTTTCTAGGTTTACTGGGTCGTCAATAGAGTCAAAGCGTACATCTAAAACGAAGTTGCCTTGGTCGGTGATGACTGGGCCAGCTTTTTTAACGCCCATACGGAGTTCTGGTTTACCGCCTAGTTTCTTGATGGCATCAGTTACAGGAGTAATCGCCATAGGAATTACTTCCACTGGAACCGCAAAGCTAGAACCCAAACGGTCTACTAACTTTCCGCTATCAACTACGACAATAAACTGATTTGCCAAGTAATCTACCACTTTCTCGCGGGTGTGGGCTGCACCACCGCCTTTAATTAAATTCTTTTGGGGGTCAACTTCATCCGCCCCATCAATGGCAATATCAATGTGGTCAATAGCGTCCAAAGTAGTGAGAGGAACGCCGTATTGCTTTGCTAGCACTTCTGATTGAAACGAAGTAGGAACGCCCACAATATCTTTGAGTTCACCAGACTGAAGGCGTTCTCCCAAAAACTGAATGGTGTACGCCGTGGTTGAACCCGTACCCAACCCGACAATCGAACCTGATTTGACTAAAGCGGCTGCGGCTTTGCCAACTTCTTGCTTCATCAACTTCACGGGGTCTGCTGCTGCGGTCATTCCCAAAAATGCTCCATATAACTTATCTAAAATGAACATAACCTAAAGTCACATACATTTTGCGTTGGAGTTTTGGGGATTGGGGACTGGTGACTGGGAACTAGGGACTGGGGATTGGGGACAAGGAAGATGAGGGGAGAAATAATTCACAATTCAAAAGTTAAGAAATATACTTTACTTTTGAACTTTCACTCTTGTACAGACGCGATGAATCGCGTCTCTCCGACTCTTAACCAACCCCAAACAACTAATAAAAATATAATTATGCGTCAATTTCTCAGTGCGGTTTCTTTAGTTTTTTTGCTACAAAACTTACCAGCATTTCAACTATTACAAGTAGCACAAGCAACTTCTAGTGACTCATCTGAGGCTATTCAACAAGTAGTTGCTGCTAAATGGATGAGTAACTCTTCTGATGGCAAGTTTTATCCAGAAAGGTTCGTGAGTCGCGCGGAATTAGCCGCGATTATGGTTAAGGTTTTTCGCTTGGATAAACGTCAGGCTGTTAGCAAAGAAAATATAGCAACGCCAGATGTACCATCCTCTCATTGGGCATTTAATGATATTCAAACAGTTTTAAAAACCGATATTATGAAAGGCTATCGGGGTAATTTGTTTTTTCCTAATCAAAGGGTGACAAAAGCAGAAGCCTTAGCAATTTTTGCCCAAGCTTACGGTGTATTTCAGTTCCCTGAAGATACTGTCAAAGACATTCTCTCTTCTCATCCAGATGCAGGTTCAATTCCAACTTGGGCTAGACAAGCGATCGCCACTGTAATTAGCGAAGGTTTTCTGACTACAGATGCTCAAGGAAATATTTTCCCATTGCGTCCGATGACACGGGGGGATATGGCAGATGTATTAAGTAAATATTTGCAACGACAACAAAAACAACCAGACACGCCAGTAGTTCCTACTGGCCCAGATAGTCCGCAAATACCATAATATTTTCAGCTTTTCCCAATTGCGGGGCTACCGTGTACACACAAATCATCCGCTACTCCTAAATCACTCTTAAAAAGGGGGATTTAGGTTTTTACATTGGCAATGTCAACCGATACATTGGCAATGCTGATGAAGCAACTTGTGTGTACACCGTAGCTACTGCGGGGAGAGGTGTTATTTTTGCATTCTTTTCTGAGCAGATACTAGCAGTTTTTGTGATTCTGCGTAGGCTGTTGTCCCAGTTTGGATAGTTTTTAAGCGATTGATAATGCCTTGGATTTGAGCTTTTAACTGCTGAGGATTAGCAGGAGGCGAAGCTATCAAACCTTGAATTTGCTCATTAGCGGCTTGGAGAGAGTCTTGTGCTTCACTTTCGGCTTTGCGTCGAGTTTCAATAATGCCTAAGTTAGTTTGATATTCTGCTAGAAGTTTTTGCGCGGCTACATAGCCTGGTTCTTCAACGCGAATGTTTTCTAGTTGATCGATTGATTTTTGCCATAATTTGGCAATTTGTTCCCACTTTACTACAGAGTGGGGTGGATTTTGCGATGCTTTGGCAGCTGCTAGGGCAAATTCCTTTGCTGCTTCGATATATGTACCGCTACGAGGATCGGCTACTGTTTTGAGTTTGACTTGATAACCAGCGAGTAACCTTTGTGCTTCTAAGTAGCGAGGATTTTCTGTGGGAATTTGGTTAAGACGCTGAGTCGCTTGTTCCCACAATTCTGTTGCGGCTTTGGGTTGTGTCGGTTGAATTTTTTCGGCTTCTAAATCAAATTCTTGCGCCGCAGCAATAAATGTACCGATGCGGGCGTTATCGAAATCGCGTTTGTAGGCTTTCAGTTTACTTTGTGCTGTTTGTCCCGCAAATGTGGCTTTGGGGATTTGATCTAATTGATCTATAGCGGCTTGCCAAGAAGCGATCGCATTTTCTTTATCCTTAATACTGGTAGCTTTTTCGTGTTGCTGACGTGCTAGCTTGAGCGCCATTTCTCCTTGTTCTAGGGGTGTGAAAGCATTCCTATCTTGAAAAGCTACAGCTTCTATCCGCGCTACTCGCCCACGCGCTGCTTCAAACTCATCTACGGTAAACTTCCAAGTGCAACCAAAAAAATTACAATAAGCTTTGGGATAATATCCTAAAAACCAAACTGGTAAGTTATTTAGATTTGTTTGAGCTGCTGCAGCTTTTTGGGAACCTTGCTCAATATCAGCTGGACTTGTAGCTTGATTAATTAACTGGTCTGCTTGCTCTAAATTTTTAATTGCCTCACGATAGTGATAATCCATATTGATGTAGCTAGGCAATAACAGAATGGGAGCAGCGTTAGCAACAGGCCAGCGAATCATGGGGTAAGGCAAGTTGATTACCCATAATATTCCTGCGGAACTCCCCAAAAGTATAGTTACCCATTTTAATTTGGTAAAAAAACCCGCCGATTGATTAGCTTTTGCGGCTTGTTTGAGTACTTTCTCGCTAAATTGGGGATAGATATCAATCACGCTATCCCGCAATTCATCCAATTTAGCGCGATCGCCTTTTTCTTTACACAGTTGTTCTAATCGCTTAATTACTATTTCCTGCTCAATTTTGCCTACCTGATCTTTACCACTACATCTTTGAATTTCTGCTTGCAAAATTTGTAGAGCTTTTTTATTGAGACGATACATAGGAATTATATGTAATTTATAATCCTAGTATTCCCATGCTGTGCCTACTTATAAATCAAGACGCTTGGGTTAAGCTCATTAGCGTACTTATTCAAGAAGCCAGAAGAATTGGGGGATTCTCCCCCAAACCCCCGATTGGGTGACGGTTGCGTCCCCCAAACCCCCTCCAAAATTATTTTTCTGTTTTGTTGTTGAGTAACTGGTTTTTTAGTTTTGTTATCAACAGGACTTACGCAAGCAAAATTTGTCATTACGACTGGAACGTAGTGCAATAATGCTCGGTTAAGGATTTTTAACTCATACCAATTTGAAAAAAGAATGTGACAGATTGTAGGGGCATAGGCATTGCCTTGCCCTCTAGAATATATTGATGTGTCGCAAACATTATTTGAATTGGTATCAGAATTTGGTTTGCGGAAAAGGTGTACCCCTGCGCTTAAGCAAGCTATGCGTAGCGTCTTTGCAGGAGAAAGGGTAAGGGTTAAAGGTTTTTCTTGCCCCTTTTCCCCTTAACCTTTTCCCCTTAACCTTATGAAGTTAATTGTCTAACATGGGTGGCGGAATCTAGTTGTAATGCGGAAGCTGCGATCGCTTGACACTCACTGATAGTTAATTGGGCGATCGCTTGTTTTAAGATGGGGATGGCTTGGGGATTAACACTCAATTCATCTAATCCCAAACCTAATAAAATCTCTGTGGCGGAAGGATCGGCGGCGAGTTCACCACATAATCCTACCCAAATTCCCGCCCCATGACCGGCTTGGACTGTTTGTTGTACCATTCGCAACACTGCTGGGTGGAGTGCGTCTGTTAAATTTGCGACACGGGGATTATTGCGATCGCCTGCCATGACATACTGGCTAAGGTCGTTAGTACCGATACTAAAAAAGTCTACTTCGGCTGCTAGTTGATCGGCGATGGCTACGGCTGCGGGTACTTCAATCATAATACCGACTTTGATGTTGCTATCAAAGGCAAAACCAGCTTGACTGAGTTCCCGTTGCACTTCATTTAATATTGCTTTAGCTGCGCGAACTTCGGTGATTGTGGCAATCATCGGCAGCATAATTTTAATATTATGTCCCTGGCTAGCGCGCAAAATTGCCCGTAACTGGGTTTTAAATAAATCGGGATGATCTAAACATAAGCGAATTCCCCGCCAGCCGAGGAAGGGATTTGTCTCTAATGGAACCTTGATGTAAGGCAAAGGTTTATCGCCACCGACATCTAATGTCCGAATAATTAATGGTTGTTGATCTAAAACTTGTGCGATCGCTTGGTATACTGCTAATTGCTCCTCTTCCGTGGGAGCACTTGTCCTACCTAGATACAGAAATTCTGTACGCAGTAGTCCTACTCCTTCAGCGCCGCTAGCTAAAGCCACTTGAACGTCAGCTATACTACCGATGTTGGCAAATACATTTACTTGCTGACCATCGCGAGTCATGGCTGGTTGATGTGCTTTGGCTAGCGCTTCTTGTTGCGTAGTTCGCCATGCTTCGCGTTTAGCTTCTAATATACTCAAAATATCTGGTTCTGGCTCTACCCAAGCTTTGCCACTTTCACCATCAAGAGCCATGATTGTACCGTCTTCCAGATACAATATGCCTGCATCTACACCCAACACTGCGGGAATCCCTAATGTGCGGGCAATGATTGCACTGTGAGATGTGGCACTACCGGAAGTAGTACAAATACCTAAAACTTTACTGGGGTCTAGGCCGATGGTGTCGGAGGGAGTTAAATCACTGGCGACTAAAATCGCTGGTTCGCTGAGTTCCAAAGTCTGCGCTGATGTCCCGGCTAACAACCGCAGCACTCGCTGTCCCACATCCACCACATCCTCAACTCGTTCTTGTAAGTATGCATCTTCTAATTGGTGGTAGCTAGCAGCCACTTCATCAACCACAGCTTGCCAAGCGGCTTCGGCGTTGAGATGATGGTCAAAAATTCGCACTCGTACTGCTTCTAACAATACCGGATCTTCTAAAAACAGCAGATGGGCGACAAAAATCCCCGCTTCGGTATCGCCAATTTGCATGGAAGCTTGGGAAAATAAGGCTTGAATTTGTTGTTGTGCAGTAGCGATCGCGGCTTGTAATCTTTGCCATTCAGCTTCTACATCTTCTACGTTATATGCTGTAGGTGTAATAGCAGCTGCTTGATAATGAATTACAGGCGCGATCGCTACCCCTGGTGAAGCTGCAATTCCCGAAAGTTCGCCGGGAGTTGTTGGGGTATGGCGTTCTAAAACTGGCGGTAATTCTAAAGCAGAATCATCTTCTCCAAAATTATTGGCGATTAATTCTGCTAAGGCTGCTAAAGCCTGTTCTGCATCAGCACCGATGGCTGTAATTTCTAACTCATGTCCTTGACGCACCCCTAAAGTTGCAACTTGATTTATACTGTCACCTCTAACAGTCTTTGTACCTCTAGTAATATTCTTTACCCAAATCTGCGATTGAAACTTAGAGGCAGTAGTGACAAATTGTGCTGCCGGACGAGCGTGTAAACCCAAGCGGTTGTTGACTGTAAGGCGGATTTCCTTTGTTGCGGATTCTGTGCTAGCTGTGGAGACAACTGATAGAGGACTATTCACTACCCCTAATAAAGTTGCTTTTGCTACTAAAGCAGACCGTGCTTCCGCCATGACTTGCTGGATATTATGACCCAGTGAAGCTGCAACCACAGATGCGATCGCACCTTCTACTAGCGGTGCTTCACACAAATGCACCTTTTCCCGTTGTTCTGGTGAGAGGAACTCCAGCGCCATTTCTGCACTCATCAAAGCGCTACCCAAATCCATTAATACCAGCACACCATCCTCACTAAATACAGATGCGATCGCCTCATAAACCTGCATCGGATCTGTACCCAAAGGATTTTCAGGATCGTCAATCCCCGCTGCGATCGCTAAGGGAACTCGACCTTGAACCATTTGCGCTGCTAGTTGCTGTACGCCAAGCGCGAGTTGTTGACTGTGAGAAACAATAACAATTCCGACCACGGCAACACCATCAACTCTTTTGAGAGACTTTTGCTGAGTCAGTGAACACTAATGGTTAACTGTTGAGTGTTGACTGTTAACTGTGAACTGTCAACGACTTTAATAGGACTTATGCAAGTGTCACATTTTTTTCGTTTAGGCTGTCAAGGGGAGCCAGTCACGTGCGGAGGTTCCCTCCGTTGAGTGAACTGGCGTTCAAATGTCAAGAGTCCAAAAAACTTGAATTTTTGACCCTTGACCCTTGACTCTTGACTCTTCTGCCAAAGGATCACTATGCCAGTTGTGTAAGTCCTGTTTAAATAAAACAATTTATTTTTTGCAGTTTCCTTACATTCTTCCATTTTCTCGCAAGAAAATCAGCGTTGATTTTCAAATCGCAACTTTATATGACAAAGTCGAATTCTGTTTGCCATGTAACAGTTTTGGGCATTGGGAATGGTAAAAACTTATATCTTCTCTGGAGACGCGATTAATCGTGTCTCTACAACTGTTGACAATCTTGGTGCGAAATATATCCAACACAGCTTTAAGTCTAAAAACTTATCTTTTCTTCTTCCCGCGTTGCCAACTTTGGCTGTTAGGTTGTTTGTTAAATTCACCGTGGGGAAATAGTCGCTGTTCTAATTGTTCATAGCTACCTTCAAAATCACAATGACCATAAAGCGGACATTGGCGACAATAAACTCCGTTGGTGTAGCGTTCTAAATTTTCGCGGTTGAAATAGTAGGGTTTTTGACTAAAAGTACTAGCAACCCATTGCCATGACATATTATTGCTCGCAGGATCGCCATCTAATAAATGTTGTAGAAACCATTTCGCCCCAGCTTGCCAACGAATGCGTCGCCAATGGACAATATAAGCCGCTAACCACATCCGAGCATGGTTATGTAGATAGCCTGTCTCTCTTAAATTTTGGCTAAAAGTATCAATGCACACTAAGCCTGTACTACCTGTTTGAATATCCTCTGGTAAATCAGGGGCGTAATTTTCAGTCTTGTAACCAGTTTTATATGCTTCTTGGTCTTCCCAAATGCCATTTCCTAGCTTCGCATATAATCGCTGCCAGTAATCGCGCCAGCCTAATTCATTAATTAATTTAGTCCCATCTTCTGGGTTTTGTATCTGCTCTTGTATATAATCTCGAATTTCTCGCAGACTAAGAACCCCATAGCGAATATAGGGTGAAAGTTTTGTGACTGTACCAGTTAAAAAATTACGTGTTTTCGCATAGGTAACAGGCTCAACTTTTTCTAATGCTTGTTCCGCAGCTTTCCGTCCCCCCACCATTTCGCTGATAGAATCATCCCGTTCCGCAGCTTTCGGGAATTCTTGGCGAAGATAGGCTATTAATTCATCCCGATGAGAAAATTCACGTCGCATTTTTCCGATTAATTTATAATTTTGGCTTTTGGTAATTGGGAATTGGTAATTGGGAATTAGTAATTAGTAATGAGAATTTCTTCTTTAGTCCCCAACTTCCCTTTCCACTGTTGCAAATAGGAGCTGATAATGCAACGCCAAGCACTTTCTACAAAACAACAAGGTCAATACCGCTACAATCCAGCCACTCTTGATGATCAGGGGCCTGCAAGAATTTTTCCCTATGGGGGAGAAGATGGGGTATTGCGCTATATATTGATGAAGCTGCGGCAAAATCAGCTAACTCAAGGACAGGTATCTCAGCCTTTGAGTTTGCTGCTGATAGAGTTAGAAAAGCTAATTCATGATTTTGAGGAAAACTTTGATAAATTATCTACTTTTCTCGCAGATTTAGAGATTTTTCAATCGGGATGGTTTAATTTCGATTTACCGACTAATGAACAGTTTAATGCCAGCTATGTGCTTCAACGCAAGCAAATGTTTCAACGACTTTTGCAAGCAACGAATGCAGCAAAAAAGGCAAATTCTCATGAGCAACAGCGATCGCACTTTTACCAATCCCTAGAACAAAGCGGAAAATGTCAGCCTCACTCACCCCAACGCCCCATAGTGAGCTTAATTCATCAGCGAGATGGTGGCTTGAGCGATCGCGAGTTTGGGCGGCAACGGTTAGCTGGACAAAACCCGATGGTATTAAGGCGTTTGCAATCTGAGGAAAAGGGTAAATTGCAAGCTTGGATCAATCGCCCTTATAAATTGGCTGATGATAGCGTGATAGACTTAGTAGCATCCGCAGGGGCTAACCGTTTGTTTGTGGTTGAATATCCCCTGTTGCAAGATTTAAAAGTTACAGATTTGCATTATGGTCGCTATGTGGGAAGTCCGACGGCGCTATTTTATCGCTCTGATGTAGGGTTGGAACCATTACTGATTGAGGTAGAAAAAGGCAGAGTAGTCACGAATCAAGATAATTCAGACGATTGGACAAAGGCAAAACTCTCTGTACAAACTGCCGATGTCACTGACCATGAGTTAATTACCCACCTAGCCTATACTCATTTGGCAATGGAGACATTTGCGATCGCCACTGCTCGACAGTTACCAGAAAATCATCCCCTGTCTCGGCTATTGCGTCCCCATTTTCAGTTTCTGTTGGCAATCAATACTAGAGGCAATAGCATATTACTAGGTGAAGGTTCTGCCATTGATAAGTTAATGGCGACTACCAGAGAAACTTCTTTAAGCTTAATTAATCGCGCTTATAGAAAACGTCCTTTTAGGGAATATTCTTTACTCAATGACATCACAACTCGGGGAATTTCACCAGAGTTGCTTCCAAACTTCCCTTACCGTGATGATGCCTTATTGCTGTGGGAAGCGATCGCTAATTATACTACTCGTTATTTACAACGCTACTATGTTGACGACCGCGCAGTCCAACAAGATGTATATCTGCAAGCTTGGACAGCAGAACTAGGCGCACCCTTAGACTCCCGTCCGCTATCAGAGTTTGCTCAAGCACCAAGTTGGGTACCTAAAGAATGGGCGATCGCCGCTGGATTGGAGATTGAAGAATTACCCAACTATCCCCGTGTACCAGGATTCCCAGAAATCACAAGTTTACAACAACTTATAGATATTGCCACTGTCGTTATTTTTACCTCAGGGCCGCAACACGCTGCGATTAACTTCAGCCAGTTTGATTATGCTGGCTATGTTCCCAATGCGCCTTTAGCACTTTACAGCCAACCAGATACCCCAAGTACCCTGAAGCAATTGTTACCGCCAGCCTTACAGGATTTAGAGCAGATGCAATTAACATTTTCCCTAAGTGGGATTAATTGGGGAAAACTTGGCAGTTCTGATTTCATCAATTTTACAGAACAAGGCGATCGCCAAATCCTCACACAGTTCCAAAATGAACTCAAAGATATTGAAAGCACAATTACAAACCGCAATCAACAGCGTGTAGCCGATGGTGGTGTTGAGTATCCTTACCTTTTACCATCTCGCATTCCTAACAGCATTAATATCTAAATGATTTGTAAGCTAATACGCGTCTAAATTGTATAACTACTAATAAGGGCTGTTGACTGTTGACTGTCAACAGTTAACGGTCAACATCCCACACAATAGCTTATTCCCCTTTTCCTCTTAACCGACAAGATTGCGATCGCTAAAAACTCTTTACCGAAAAATCCAGGTGATAAAGGTAAACTAGCAGATAAAACTGTAACCTGCTGACGCAATGAGCTTCTGCATCAATCCTCAATGCACAAACCCACAGAATAGTAATGATGAACTATTTTGTATTAGTTGCGGCTCAGAACTACTGCTACAAGGCCGTTATCGTGTCATGCGTCAGTTAGGCGGTGGCGGCTTTGCAGTCACTTTTGAGGCGATAGAAGTCCGCACTAACACGTCCAAAGTGATTAAAGTTCTCACCAACAATCATCAAAAAGCTATAGAACTATTTCAGCAAGAAGCAGAAGTTTTAAGTAAACTTGATTACCCTGGTATTCCCAAAGTTGAGCGCGATGCTTACTTTGTTTATTTTCCCAGAAACAGCCAAAACCCCAGCCATTGTTTTGTCATGGAAAAAATTGTGGGGATGGATTTGCAGAAATATATGGAAAATCGGGGGATGCGACCGATTGATCAGCATTTAGCACTGCAATGGTTACGGGAATTAGTGACGATTCTCGATTGCGTACACAAACAGAACTTTTTCCATCGAGATATTAAGCCACCTAATATTATGCTCCGGGCGAGTTCCGGGGAATTAGCATTAATTGATTTTGGTACAGCCAGAGAACTTACACAAACTTACTACTTTGCACAGGCTCAAGGTCAAGTAACAGGAATTATTTCCGCAGGTTACACACCACTAGAACAAATGAACGGTCAGGCTGTACTTCAGTCAGATTTTTTTGCTTTGGGACGCACATTTGTTTATTTACTCACAGGTAAACAACCTACTGACCCAGCAATTTATAATTCTTACACCAATGAGATGGGCTGGCGGAGTTACGCGCCTCACATTTCGCCGCTTTTAGCAGATTTAATCGACCAAATGATGGCCCATTTACCCGGTCACCGACCAGCGAATACTCAAGAAATTTTACAAAGATTAGACCAAATCGACCAAAGTTTACAACCGCCACCGCCGCCATTACCACCACAACCCAAATGGCCTAGACGGCGTGTAGTGCAAATGCTGGGTTTTGGTAGCATTGGTTTAGCTATCCCAGTTAGTTTATATACATTTTTAACTAAAAACAAAACTACTCTGACTGTTTCTAGTAATGGATTGGGTGATTATAAAACTATTAGTGAAGCAATTAAAAATGCTCAACCTGGTACCCAGATTTTGGTAAATCCAGGTTTTTACCAAGAAAGTTTGATTATTGACAAGCCACTCAAGATTATTGGTGACGGGCCTGTATCTAACATTGTGATTGAAAGTGCAAACTCAAATTGCATTGTTATGCAAACAGACAAAGCGGAAGTCCGAGGCTTAACTTTACGTGGTGTAGCAGGAAAAAAGAATAACAATTTCTTTGCTGTAGACATTCCTCAAGGTCAATTAATCCTAGCTGAATGCGATATTACTTCCGATTCCCTTTCTTGCGTCAGTGTGATTGGTGCAACAGCCAACCCCATTATCCAACAGTGCAAAATCCACGATAGCGTACAAGCGGGAATCTTTTTTCAAAAAAACAGTCGCGGCACAGTACAAGATTGCGATATCTTTGGTCATGGTCTATCTGGCATAGCAGTTAAGGACAATAGCAGCGCTATGATCCAGAGGTGCAAATTTCATGATGGCAAACAAGGTGGCGTTCTGGTTTATGAAGATGGACAAGCCACTGTGGAAGATTGCGAAATCTTAGGTCATGATTTATCTGGAATGGAAATTAGAACAAATGGTAACGCTGTAATTCAACGCTGTAAAATCAATCAAAATAAGGGACGCGGCGTTTATGTCCACGACGGTGGTTTGGGTACAGTAGAGAACTGCGATTTAAGCGGTAATAATCTCGGCGCGTTTTACATTGATACTAGTTCTAAAGTGCAGCGTAGCGGGAACATCGAATAGACTGTTTCCTTCAAGGGGTGGCAAATATCGGTAAAATTTGAAAGCGATCGCAATTCTTGAATTTTCCAATATGAGCAATATTCCCCAAGTTGGACAACCCGCGCCTAATTTCTCTATTCCTGACCAAAATGGTAATGCTGTCAGTCTCGCTGATTTTAGCAGTCAATGGGTAATCCTTTATTTCTACCCGAAAGATAACACCCCTGGTTGCACGACAGAAGCGAAAGATTTTACCGAGTTAAACCAAAACTTCAGCACCCAGGGTGCAAAAATCTTAGGTGTCAGTCCCGATTCTAGCCAGTCTCATTGTAAGTTTATCGCTAAACACAACTTAACAATTACCCTGTTAAGCGACCCAGAACATGAGTTAGCCGAAGCTTATGGAATTTGGCAATTAAAGAAGTTTATGGGTAAGGAATATATGGGTGTTGTGCGCTCAACTTTTCTCATCGCACCTGATGGCAAAATTGCCTATACTTGGCCAAATGTGAAAGTTAAAGCCCATGCTCAACAGGTTTTAACTAAATTACAGGAATTGACAGCTATATCAAGCGCTTCATCTTAGAATATCTCCTGAATAAACTATGGTGCAAATTATCCAGGGACAAAATGTCACTCTCTCTTACCTCAAAGAAAACTTTGCTCTGCATAAAGCTGAAGATGAGCAATTTTTTACAGAGTGGTTTGACAATTCACCTGCGATAACAGAATTAGAAACGCAATATTTAGATAGAGTTAAAACTAACTATCTCAGTTTACTGGAAAATGCTCCTCTTTTAGAGGAGGCAGTAAAATTAGTTGTATTGTCGCCCTTACTTGACTTAGCGGGTTTTTATCGTCCGCCTTTTTCCATTGCTACAGAAGAAACTATAGAAATTAGTGAAGATGTAATTATCGGTAATGCAAATAAAGCAGAATCAGATAAAGAAATTATCAAAGGTAAAATTGATGTACTAGTTATTCAAAATAAGTTGTGGTTACTGATAATTGAATCTAAAAGGTCTACTTTTTCTTTAACTAAAGCAATTCCGCAAGCACTTACTTATATGCTAGCTGCGCCGCATAGTGATGAGCCTGTATATGCATTCGTCCTAAATGGCGAAGATTTTCAATTTATCAAACTAAGCAGACAAAATAATCCTGTATATGCTCTATCTGATAGGTTCAGCTTATATAGAAGTGCAAATAAACTATATATTGTTTTAAATATATAACAGTCCTAAATGATTTGTGAAATATTATATGCATGGTTGTTGACTGTTAACTGTTGACAGTCAACAGTCAACAGTTAACAGCCAAAACCGATATTTTTCACAACTGAAATAGGATTGCTATATTAAAGAAAATTGCACAAGTTTTAATTTAACTATATAGCAGTCGAATAAATCTGAAAAGGTGCCGATAAAATACCTAATATTTGGTTGATTTCGACAATATAATAGTCTCTTCTATCGATAGATAAATCTTTATCAGTCAGCTTTAAAAATTTCCAATCTGTACCAGTGGTTATTGCTCCATAAATAGTCATAATACTATTTCCTTGACGCTGATTGAATATTTGAGCAGCAACCATTTCAGCAATACATTGCCCTAAACCAGCTTTGATGTTTTCATTCTTAGCCTCTACCAAGGTTACTACAGGAGTGCGAATTTCATATATTTCCGCAGATGCAGTAAGTATATAATCACAATAACCATTCAGACCAGATGCGTTATCAACGTTAAACTCTGTCCCAGAAAAGAACCCAACTTTAAAGTTAAAATTTCTTCTTACCTCTAATAAAATAGGAGTAATAATTAGCTCTGAACGAGCTTTTTCTGTATTAATTGCTGTTGCTAAATTCAAGTTCTCTTTCAGAAACGTTTGTAAAATTTGGCTGGGGTATATACCAGCAACTTCAGCAAACAAATTATCTGGTTCCTCTATAATTAAGCCAAATTTTTCTCTAACTTGAGCCAGAGTAAATTCACTGTATGCCATCTCTACCACCCACTCTCCATGAATAAGGAAATTTCGCTGATTAATTAAAAGTTTGTAACATTTTGTAAAGCTTTAAAATAGTAATATCAGTTTTGTTGTATCCATCATGATTCAAGTAATCCAAGCTCAAAATGTCGGTCTTGCTGATTTAGAAAAAAGATTTGGTTTGCGACAGTCTGAAAGCGAAGATTTTTTTCCAGAATGGTACAATTATCTGCCAGAAATCACAGATTTAGAAAAGCAATATCTAGATAGAGTTAAAACTAACTTTCTAAGACTAGTTAAACGTCCACCAATTTTAGAAAATGCAGTCAAAATGGTGGTATTATCTCCTTTACTAGATTTAGCAGGATTTTATCGCGAACCATTTTTACTGGCTACAGAAGAGTCGATAGAAATTGCGATCAAGGATAAAGACGAAATTGTTAGAGGACGGATTGACGTTTTAGTTATTCAAGAACAACTATGGTTGTTAGTAATCGAATCTAAAAGAGCTAGTTTTTCCCTTTTAGAAGCTATACCTCAAGCAATCGCTTATATGCTAGCTAATCCTTATCCAGAGAAACCTATCTTTGGCTGTGTAACTAGTGGAGAAGATTTCCAGTTTATCAAGCTCATCCAGCAAGATAAATCGGAGTATGCTTTGTCTGATAAATTTACGTTATCCAAGCGAGAAAATGAATTATATCAAGTTCTCAGGATATTAAAAAAATTAAGTCAAATTTTGAGTTGATTATGTCGAATCGCCCCATCTACCTAGATTGCCATGCTACTACCCCCGTTGATGAACGAGTATTAGCAGCTATGCTGCCTTATTTCACAGAAAAATTTGGTAATCCAGCAAGTATCAGTCACGTTTACGGTTGGGAAGCAGAAGCCGCTGTTAAACAAACAAGAGAAATTTTAGCAGCAGCTATCAACGCCTCACCAGAAGAAATTGTTATTACTAGTGGTGCTACAGAAGCCAATAATTTAGCCATTAAAGGTATAGCAGAAGCTTATTTCCAAAAAGGACAACATATTATTACTGTGGCGACAGAACATAAAGCTGTTCTCGACCCCTGTAACTATTTAAAAACACTGGGTTTTGACATTACAGTGCTACCTGTCCAAAAAGATGGGTTAATTGATTTAAATGAGTTAGAAAAAGCTATACGTCCAGAGACAATTTTAGTGTCGGTGATGGCTGCAAATAACGAAATTGGGGTATTGCAGCCGTTGTCAGCCATTGGCGAAATCTGCCGCGATCGCAATATTATTTTCCACACCGATGCTGCTCAAGCTATTGGTAAAATTTCCTTGGATGTGCAAGCCCAGAAAATTGACTTGATGTCACTGACTGCACATAAAGTATATGGGCCCAAAGGTATCGGCGCGCTATATGTCCGCAGACGCAACCCCAGAGTCCAACTAGCCCCGCAACAACATGGCGGTGGACATGAACGAGGAATGCGATCGGGTACTTTATATACACCGCAAATCGTCGGCTTTGGTAAAGCTGTAGAAATCGCCCTAGCAGAACAAGCCACAGAAAACCAACGCATCACAGCACTGAGGCTGAAACTTTGGGAACAGCTTTCCCAAATACCAGGAGTTCATCTCAACGGACACCCCACCCAACGCCTAGCAGGAAACCTAAGTATCAGCGTTGATGGCGTAGATGGGGCGGCGCTTAGCCTAGGATTACAACCAGTCATGGCCGTTTCTTCCGGTTCTGCTTGTAACTCCGCCAGTACAGCACCTTCCCACGTTCTCACCGCCTTGGGACATCCCTCACAGCTAGCCTATGCATCAGTACGCTTTGGCATTGGTCGCTTCAATACCCCAGAGGAGATTGATATCATAGCCAAACACGCGATCGCTACTATTCAGAGTTTACGCAAGCAGGCTAGTTTGGTGTGAGGGATTGGGGACTGGGGACTGGGGATTGGGGATTGGGGATTGGGATTGGGAGATAAGGGGGATGAGGGAGATGAGGGGGAAAAAACAAATTACCCATTACCCATTACCCATTACCCATTACCCATTACCCATTACCCAGTCCCCAGTCCCCAGTCCCTTAATACGGATCTGAACTAAACCTTCCCCGCTTGACACTCCGGAGATAATAACCTTTGGTGGGCAGGTTTTTGAGGTCGAAAGTATCGCCTCGAGGGACACGCCAAATTTTGTAGTCGTGGAATGTTAAAGGGGTACGGGGTTTGCAAATTTCTGGAGGATGATCGCCCAAGACAAAATATGCTGCACCTCTCCCCATGACTTTCGCTATCCCGTATTTATCAATCACAACTGATGTCTCTTCGCTAATGGCGATACCCAAAGCACGTTGAGTTTTGCCATCCTGAATTTGACGGGCGATAAAAGCCATAATTCGCCCCATTCTTTTGCGCCTGTCAAAGTGGGTATCGACAATTGTTCCTGCCAAATACCTCCAGTTAAAAAAGTGATAGCTGAAGGTAATATCCTGATAAGGGTCTTCCAGCGCGTCTCTGGTTTCAATGCCTTCTTCAGAAGAAGCACAAGCATCATAAACAAATTCACTTTGGATCATTGCACCGGCGCTAGTACCCCCAATACCACCACCTCTGGCGTAAACAGACTGAACCGCTGCCTGTAGCTTAGTATTTTTCCAGTTACGAATATATTGACATTGGTCGCCACCAGCAACGAAAATTACATCGGCTCTGCGGACTTTATCAATAATCTCCCCTTTGTTGGCATCATGGCGATTACTAATAATCAGCGTCTCTACAGACCTCACGCCTTTCATCCCTTGAATCGGCCGATTGTAATCGTGATTACCATAGGTGCGGAGAACTACAACATTCACTTTGGTCGCGCAGTTAGTACCACCTCTCACCTGATGGATCATCCATTGAATCGCCTCCTCTACATCCGGGCCACCTCCACCCAGGTTCAGAACAGGCCCAGCTAGATGAGGTAAGGCAGGTAAAGCAGGTAAGGTCGGTAAGGGAGATAAAGAATCGACATCCTCAGTAATGTCCTGAAAATAGCGTCTCAAGTTTGCTGTAATATGGGTTATGAAGGTGGTTCCCATCTTCAGCAACATGGTTCCTAGGTTCTTTAACCACTTTGCTATATTTGGAAAGGCCTTAGTCATGCTAACCTTCTGGTGCAAACTGCAAATATTGCTAACTCTCTCACCAGAAGGGGTGTAATTCCCAGCGTACAAGGCTTGTACTGTTTTTTAATGCCAAAAATGCAGAGTGATATTTTATTCTCTGTTTGGTTTTTTGCTGCTTGTGCAATTTAAAACCATTCTACTCGCGATCGCTCTTGCACCACTCGCTTGTAAACAGCTTCGGTTTGCAGGGCTAATTTTGGCCAACTAAAGCGTTTCTCTAAATCCTCATAAGCATTATCTATCAGCCATTGGCGATAACCAGGATTTTTCAAAACTTCTAAAATACCCCAGGCGATAGAGTCGGGACTGTTCACCCAGGTAACAATGCCTGTTTTAGTGTGTTGTACTACTTCCGGGAAACCACCAGTGTCAGATACAACTACGGGAACGCGAGAGGCAAAGCTTTCTAATGCAACTATACCAAAGGGTTCATAAAGACTGGGGAAAACTGCACAGTCAGCTACAGTCTGAAATTTATCTAAGTATTCATCAGAAAGGAAACCAGTAAAATAGCATTTATGCCAAATTCCCAAATCCCAGGCTTGACGCTTGAGATGGTCAGTATTACCACCACCAACTATCACAAATTTGACATTACCACCCATTTCCCACAGAACCTTGGGTGCAGCATTGAGTAATAAAGGCACACCTTTTTCATAGGTCATGCGCCCAACATAATAAACAATTTTTTCATAATCTTCAGCAAATTGGCGGCGAAAAGCTGGAGCATGAAAATCTTCATGATGCTGTTTCTTTTCTGGCCGAATACCGTTAAAGATGACATCAATTTTGTCCCAAGGGCTGTGTAATGCTCTTTCTACTTCGCGGCGCATATATTCGCTACAAACGATAATTCGCCAAGCGTTAAAAGCTAACAGATTTTCTTTACCACTGATATAGCGTTGGGTGTCTGTATGCAGACCGTTGTAGCGTCCGTATTCAGTTGCATGAATTGTTGCAATTAAAGGTACTTTAAAGTTATTTTTCAGTGCGATCGCCGCATCACCAACTAACCAATCATGAGCATGAATTAAATCAAAAGGGCCTTCTTCCAGCATCAACTTGCCGCCATGATGCCCCATGCTATCGTTCAAGTTGACTATCCAGTGAAAAAAGTCTCTACTAGCAGCTACAGGTACACGGTGTATATGTACTCCCTCAACTAATTCATACATCGAAGCCTGACCATGTTCCACAGTAATTAAGTGGATTTCATGTCCTAATTTCACTAATTCTGGATATAACTCCCCTACATGGCGAGCAATTCCACCCACAATCCTGGGTGGAAACTCCCAACTTAACACTAATATCTTCATTAACTAGACTCCCCGAAGCTTTTCAAATTGATAAATAGCTAAAATCTATAATTTATCTAAAGGTACAAGTGTGACAATTAGAGTGAGTATATATACTAAAATTGTCAATATTCTTAACATTGTCTTTGGATTCATCTGGCTGTAAATATGAATATTAGTGAAGCTAACTTTTCATATTTACCTTCATATGCATTCAATAAATTGCCATGATACAGCAACTTCAGATTAATTGCTCAAAAATCTTCAACTCCATAGATGTATAGCTGAAGGGCGAAGGTAAAAATATTGCGATTTATATTAGGAATCCAGACAGAAAAAGGCTTTAGGTCTGTGTATCTGTCGCATTCTTTTTTTAATTGGTATTATTAGACAAATTTTGCATAAAAAGCCCAAAAAATAACGGAAATACTGCATCAAAGCTGTGTTTCCGTTAATAATTTTTATTTAGTTAGAGATAAGGAGGGATTTGGGACTGCTTCCATGCCCAATGCCCAATGCCCCATACCCAATTAATTAACTTTGGTCTAAACGCAATACTGCCATAAATGCTTCCTGGGGAACATCAACTGTACCTACAGATTTCATCCGTTTTTTACCTTTTGCTTGCTTTTGCAAAAGTTTCTTCTTCCGGCTGATGTCACCACCGTAGCATTTGGCTAATACGTCTTTCCGCAAAGCGGGGATGTGTTCACTGGCGATGACTTTACTACCAATACTCGCTTGAATTGGTACTTTAAATTGATGGCGGGGAATCAGTTCTTTAAGCTTCTCTGCCATTGAGCGACCAACGTTGTAAGCTTTATCGCGATGCACAATCATGGCTAAAGAATCCACCGGATCGCCATTGATCATAATATCCAGTTTCACCAAAGGATTTTCGCGATAACCTATCAGGTGATATTCCATGCTGGCATAACCACGCGATCGCGATTTCATTTGGTCAAAAAAGTCTGTCACTACTTCCGCCAAAGGCAACTCATAAGTTAAGGTTGTCCGACCTTGGGTAAGATATTTCATATCCTTGAAAATACCCCGGCGGTTTTGCGATAACTCCATCAACGTGCCCACGTAGGTTTCAGGAGTAATCATTTCTACCTTAACGTAAGGCTCCTCAATCTTTTCGCGCTCGTTGGGAGAGGGTAAATGGCTAGGATTATCTATATACAGTTCCTCACCCTTCAAAGTAGTCACTTTATAAACTACTGAAGGCGCTGTAATAATTAAATCTAAGTTGTATTCCCGTTCCAAGCGTTCTTGCACAATTTCCATGTGCAGCAAACCCAAGAACCCACAACGGAAACCAAAGCCCATAGCGCTAGAAGTTTCCGGTTCGTAATGTAGCGCCGCATCATTGAGTCTGAGCTTTTCTAGGGCTTCTCGCAAGTCTTCAAATTGGTCAGCATCAATGGGGAACATCCCACAAAAGACCATTGGATTGGCTTCTGTGTAACCTGGTAAAGGTTCTGCAGCTTTGGCGTTAGACAGAGTAATGGTATCACCCACCCGCGCATCAGCTACAGCTTTAATGGCGGCGGCTAAATAACCTACTTCCCCGGCGTGCAGTTCATTAACTTGCTTTTGAGTGGGAGAGAGAACCCCTAACTCATCAATTTCATATTCTTTCTCAGAAGCCATCAAATAAATGCGATCGCCTTTTTTGAGGCTACCATCCATCACCCGGAAGTAAACAATTACGCCCCGGTAGCTGTCATAGTAGCTATCAAAAATTAACGCCCGCAAGCGCTGATCTACAGTATTGGGAGCAGGCGGTATGCGCTCCACAATTGTTTCTAAAATCTCATTAATGCCAATACCTTCTTTAGCCGAGGCTAAAATTGCACCGCTGCAATCTAAACCGATAATTTCTTCAATTTCGCTGATGACTCGATCTGGTTCTGCGCCTGGTAAGTCAATTTTATTCAACACCGGAATAATTTCCAGGTTATGTTCCAGAGCCAAATACACATTCGCCAAAGTTTGAGCTTCTACGCCTTGGGAAGCATCAACTACTAACAACGCCCCTTCACAAGCAGCAAGCGAGCGTGACACCTCATAGGAAAAATCCACGTGTCCCGGCGTATCAATCAAATTCAGCACATACTGCTGACCATCTTTAGCAGTGTAATTCATCCGGGCAGCTTGCAGCTTAATGGTAATGCCGCGCTCCCGTTCCAAATCCATATTGTCGAGAAACTGCTCCTTCATCTGCCGATCTTCAACAGTACCAGTGGCTTGGAGTAAGCGATCGGCAAGGGTGGATTTCCCGTGGTCGATGTGAGCAATAATACAAAAATTGCGAATGCGAACTGCGGGAACGTCAGTCATATACTATTTTTGCTGAAAAAGCAACCAAGGTAGAGAGAGCAAATTACTTAATGTATTTTAATGCTTTCTTAGGCAACGACGCTGCATATCGGACGAGACAACCGTCATTAGCCAGAGAAATCTTTGTTAATTGTTATTTGTCATTGGTCATTGGTCATTTGTCAAGAGAGACGCGATTAATTGCGTCTGTACGATGGTCAAGATAAATTCTTTCCCCCATTACCCATTACCCAATCCCATTTTCCCTTCGGCCGATAGTATTGATCAACCAGAAGCGTACAATAAAGATGTATAAGTACATAGTGTGAAAAGCGTGGTAATTCCAGGCGTAATTGCCCGTAAATTATTGATTTACTGACACCAATGCAATAGAGCTACTGTTTGGTATCTTCTATGAAAATTGCCACTTGCGAGGAGAAGCTGTTACTTTGGTAAAATTTCGGGGAACTATGTAACTATAATTTTTTTCATTTGTCAGTAAACTGAACCGAAATTTATAAGAGTACTGCTTTAAAAAGCTTTTGAAACCACAATTTCCGAGTATATAAACCTATGAATATGAAAGAAAAAGCTACGGATGGGGACAACAGAAATGTCGATAAAGTAGAAATAGCCGTCCGCCTAGACTCTGAGTTAGTAGAGCAAATTCAGCATTTAACCAATGACCCTAGCAAAGTGATTGAAGTCGCCATTCGGCAATGGTTACGGGGTGATATTCCCAGAGATGATGAATTGACACGGACTCCGCTACGCGCTCCTATTCCACCGCGAGGCGAATGGAACGACTAAATTCATAAATAAACTGTAAATAAAAAATCAAAAGAATGTAAAGTTTGCCACTTTGGCTGACAAAATATCCAAAACACTCAACCAAAGGCTCAAAAGCTGTAATAATTTATGCCAAACTTTAAGCAGCTTTAGTAATAATGTTGTCGGCTGCTAATCGTATATCCAACTCGATAATGACTATTACTGCCCATTCGCAATTGCCACACTTATTCTCCCAGAATCGAAACTCTATTAATCATCAGACCGACTATATGCTACCAACTCTAGGAGCCGAGTTGGTATTTACACAAGATGGGTCAGGACGTTACCTGACTTTTTATTGGCAGCATAGTGAAATTCTCGGGTTAAATCCTGAGCAAATAGTTGATGAGTTGAATGAGGAAGCTAACTTTGTCCCCGTGGATAAGGTGGCTTATTTGGAACGGTTACACCGAATTTTGACAAATTTGGTGCCCGAAAGATTGCAATGCTGGTTTAGTTACGGGCAGGAATTATTTGAGTTGGAGTTGGTAATCTCGCCGATTATGCCGCAATTGGGTAAAGCGGCTACCACAGTTTTGGTGATGGGACGCTTACTGCAAGCGAAAGTCAATCTCAAGAAAGTAGATGTAATTGCCAAAAAACCTACACAGATAGAGTTGGCTGTTCGCTCACAGCAGCATCAAAAACTGGTAAACCGAATTACTAAAAATATTCGCCGCAACCTAGATATAGACATTATTTGGCAACAAACAGTTGATAGTTTAGGAAAAGTACTGCGGCTAGAGCGTTGCATTATTTGTCCTTACCAGCCTTCTAGCCAAAAAGTACGGGTAATAGCAGAGTATCATCAGCCTCAGTGTAAATCTCTGTTGGGTTCAGATATAGATTTAGCCGCTGAACCTGCTTTTGCTCAGGCTTTGGCTACTTTAGAACCAGTAGTAGTGCAAGCGCCAGGGTCTAGTCTATGTCCTAACCAAAAAATTTTAGTGGTAGCGACATCCTATCAAGACCAAGCAAATAGCTTGGTGGCGTTGAATTTACGAGATGAATGCTACCCGCTAACAGATGCAGAAATTGAGCTAGCCAAAGAGGTAGCGGATCAGTTAGGGACTGCGATCGCTCATGCTACTTTGTACAAAGAATTGGAAGTGGCGCGCCAAAAAGCCGAAGATGCTTCCCGCCTCAAGAGTGAGTTTCTAGCTAACGTCTCTCACGAAATCCGTACTCCCCTAAATGGGATGATTGGATTTTTAAAGCTGATTTTGGAAGGGATGGCAGATGATCCAGAAGAACAAAACCAGTTTTTACAAGAAGCGCATCAATTATCCATCCACCTGCTTAATATCATCAACGATATTTTAGATATTGCCAAAATTGAAGCAGGCAAAATGGAGCTTGATTGTACTCCTGTACAATTGGCTGAGTTATTTAGTGATGTGGAAAATTTCATGCGTCCGCAAGCCGAGATGAGAAACCTCAGCTTTCAGATGCAATTGCCTAATACTTCTGATGAAATAGTTGTTCAAGGTAACTACCAAAGATTGTTACAAGTAATGCTCAATTTGGTAGGTAATGCCATTAAATTTACTCAAGAAGGTGGTATTACTATCAGTGCTGATATTGTCATTAAAAAGGCTAAATTCCAAGAACAGCAATATCCTGGTATGGTGAAAGTGCGCGTAGCAGATACAGGTATTGGTGTTTCTTTAGACAAGCAAGATAAACTATTTCAATTATTTTCTCAAGTTGATGGTTCCCGTACTCGTCAGTATGGGGGAACTGGTTTAGGACTGGCTATATCCCAAAAGCTAGTAGAAGCAATGGGTGGTGAGGTGAATTTTTACAGCTTAGGTGAAGGCTTGGGTTCGACAGTCACATTCACTGTACCTTTGTATCAACAACCAGTCATCGTTTCCTGTGGTGATGATTGTCTGGGGAAATAGGGATTGGGATTGGGGGAAGGGTGAAAGGAGCGACCTGAGCAAATCTCTTCAGCTTGGGAAGTATTTTTTGATTACAAAAATATTGCTCAATTACTTACCAGGGGTAGTAGTCTGGCAAAATTTGCTATTTTTTGACTCGTCTGAGTGCGATCGCACTTTTGCGTTTACGCAATAATGGAATGAGAAACAAGGGAAATAAAGGGAACTAAGTAGCGCAACTAATCATCAATACCCTATATTCCATCACTCGTCAGAAATAATTCTCATGAGCAGGTAGACTTTGTTGTTACCATGTTCATCGCTCACACAGATGCTATTTTAAATTTAGAAGATTCAACCAGTCAGCGTTGGGTAGTAGAAATTAATAAAAATAACGAAAAATTAATATGAAAGTAAAAGTTAACTATTCACCAACAGCAGATGAAGTTAACGAACTTGATCTAGCATTAGCAACTGCACCAACAGGAGAATGCATGATTGGTCGTTCTCCTGATTCTTATTTGGTCTTAAATAGCCCTGATGTGAGTAGGGTACATGGTAAATTTTTTGCTCATAATAGTAATTACTACTTCTGTGACCTGGGAAGTAGAAATGGCTCAGTTATTAACGGCAAACTGGCTCAAAAAAATGTGCCAGTACAGCTAAAGGATAAAGATATTATCCGCATTGGTGATTACGTGATGACTGTGGAAGATATGATTCCTACGCCTCAACAATTGCCAGCGACAGTATTTAAAACTATCGATCCAGCGCTGTTGGCTGGTTGGCGAGTCAATGACAATATTGGCAATATTAATATTGCTAATCCAGCGGCAAAAGTAAATAGCAAAGTTGTACGTAACTTAAGTTCTGAATCGGCTGCAGAATTTAGTAACGATAAAAGCGAACTAGATACTTCAGAACTAGAATCTGAAATCAATGCACTAGAAAACATCATTGAAAATTCGCTAGCAGCAAATGAAATTCCGTCATCTGTGAGCGATTCAAATGCTGATGCTGCTCCATCAGTGAGCGAAGAAATTACCTTTGTGCAACTACAAGGTTTAATGTCTCCATTACCAGAGATAGGAGACGAAATTTCCGCAGAGGTGAATGATGTTGATGTGGCTGCACCATTTCTCGAAGAAATTACCTTTGTGCAGCCACAAGATTTAAATGACTCAGTTCCAGAGACAGCAAGCGCAATTCCTGCAGAGATAAATCATGAACATATAGATGGGGATGCAGAGACTCCGCGAGAATTGACAATTGTACAGCCACGCGCTCAAGCTGAGCCACCAGCAGCAACCTTGAATGAAGTTGTCGCGGATATTGATGATGACTTTTTCGATTTAGAAATGCCAATTCTGCAAGACTTTACCGATGTACAACCGCGTGATAAATTCCGACAACCAGCAGAAATGGTGAGTGAACTTCCGACAGAAATTGCAGATTTAGATATAGATTGGGATGCAGAAATTCCACGGGAGTTAACAATTGTACAACCGCGTCATCTATCCAATCAACCACAAAATATAATCATTGAAGTTCCACCTCATATCAGTGATGAAGTTATTGAGGAGGATTTTAAAGTCAATATTGATGGTGTAGCAGCGCCAAAATTTGTGGATGGCTTTACCCCAGAGTTTAGCCATGAAGAAGCTATATTCTCAGACGAGATGCTAATTGATTCCGGAGCTTTATTTTGCCAAGTACCGGAACCTATCAACAATCAAGCTGAGGATATCAAGACTGATAATGCAGTAGTAGTGAATGAAGAGGCTTTTCTTACAGAAGTACCGGAAGCAACTAGCGAATTAAGCGAATCAGATGCTCTATCTGCTCTATTAAATGAAGAACTTGAAGATGATTTTAGCCCAGAATTAACGCTGTTAACATCTGAGTCAATTAATCAACTTTTTGCTGAAATTTATGACTCCTCAGAAGCAGAATCTAGTGAAATTTATGAGGAAGTAACTGTCATTCAAAATCAGCCAGAAATTACTCAGAAAAATATAGTACTTTTAGCTCATGAAAACAAAAAAGCTGAATTAGCTGAATTTGTGCATCAGCATCAAGATTTTTTCTCACATCATCATACTATTGCATGGCAATCAATTAGCGAAGTTTTGCATGAAAACGCAGGTATCACTATTAATCACCAAATTCCCGCAGCCACCTCTAATGGATATCAAGCAATTAATACATTAGTTAACTCTGGTGATATCTCAGCCGTTATTTTCTTGAGAGATTTCCTCATACCGCAGACTAGTCAAGCAAATGAAGAAGCACTATTGAGGAGCTGCAATATTAACAAAGTTTTACTAGCAACTAATGTACCAACAGCAGAGGCGCTAGTTTATTATCTCAAAAGCCTAAAGCAATAACAATGTGCAAAATTCCAAGTGATTATAGGGTAGGAATTCATTGATTGAGAATTGCTGCTTAATTTACGCTATGGCATATTTGGATGTTTTTATGCCTTAAATTTTGGCACAATCAACAATGTAATTCTGATGGGTAGATTGCTGCGCGATAATTAGAAATTCAAGCAGGTATACAGCGTTAGCGTTTCGTTGATTGTAGATGGTTGGTTTATTTACATGGTGCTGCACTAGAATCTACTAATTATTTACTTTAGTACCACAGATTGAGGAACAAGATTTTGAGTTTCCGCTTGAGTAAACCAGAATTTTAGGTTAGAACCTTCCACGACCACTTCACCTTCTGGTGTTTGAATGTAAAGTTTACCTTGATGCAGTTTGACAATATTATTAGTTGTGACGGTGGGTGATGATACCAGGGATGCAATAAATGGATTGCTCTCGCAAGCTACATAATCATTTTGCTGTTTATCTTGCACCACACACATTGATTGATTGTGAGTGACTTTGGCAATTTGAGGAGAGTTATTTTCTTTGACTACTTTACTTGTTTGAATTACAGTTGCAAGTTCTGGTTCTTCTTGGACATACAGGAGCCAGAGAACGCGATCGCAGTTATCAACTACAATCTCATCAGCAGCAGTTTTGATAAATACGCTTTCTCTACTAAATGCTAAGTCTACAATTTTCTGCCAATTATTATTATTCAATACTAATAAGTTTAATTGCTCGCAACTGTTCACTTTGAAATTACAGTGAGAACGCCACAACTTCCATAAATCTAAAGCTTCTGTATAATGCATTTTATAGCATTTGGGTAGGGGATAATATTCATATTGTAATAACCCACTACCACTTTTAATAGTTGGCATAAATCTATTGTCAAGCAATATTTGGTTGAGAAATTCCCAATGGTGAGATTCTTGCCTTACCTGAAAAACTCTAGTTTCATCTGCCAAGTTTGTGGTAGCGATAAAGAAGCCATTTTTAGTTAATAATTGAATGGTTTCTCCTATAGATTCGATGCGGAAGTTTTGGCTAAATCCCAGCTTGATTTTGCCTTGGATATATTGCTCGATTAAAATTTGGTCATTCATTAAGTTCATGGTTTTCATTATCTTTACACCCTTGGCGATGATTAGTGTTTTGATAGAAGTTTTGGTTAGGTACTGGGTTATGCAAAAATCCAAATTATTAGACTCGGTATTTTGCAGGATGTCTTCCAGTGTTTCTAAATACATCTTCAATAGCCAATCTATAAATCCGGATACGAAAACTAGAACAAAACAAACAACTTATACAGTAATTACACGGATAAACCTGTTAAAGCTTTGATATTGAAATCAAAAGTTTTTATCTAAATTCGATTTATTCATCTCAAATTCATAATTAACAAATTTTACTAGTAGAATACACGTGGTCTACGTATATACAAAATGTGTGAATAAGATGCGTTGTATACTAGTATTGATAGTGTTAAGAAAAGTTAAGATTTAATTTTTTTAGATCTTTAATGAAAAAAATTAGAAACTGTGATTTTCTGCTCTCTAAGGTTCCAATACTTGTCGGTTAAAAAAAGGGGTAGGGGGAAAGGAAAAACCTTTAACCCTTAACCTTTTCCCCTTAACCAATTTTGGGTTCCCTGATTAATTGCTACAGGTTGCTGTAAAACTGGTTGTTAGCATTTTTGACTTTAGACACCCAACCTTGGTAAAATTGCAAAATTTTTCCGTAGGGAACTGTAGTGTCAAATACGACTTCAAATAGGGATGGTAAGAAGCTTTGGGGAAATAGTTGATGCAGAATTTGTAACAGGCGTTGTCTGAGTATAAATTCCAAAAATAGTCCCTTAGTAGCAGGGAAGGCATTTTCGCTTAGTTCTGCTAATGCATCAGCGTCTGGTTGGCGGCGAATACTGAAATTTTCGATTGCTGCGGCTAAATCATCAGCATACTCGTCTAAAAGATTGTCGAACACAACCACATCTTCTAGCGCGGAATTACAACCTTGACCTAGAGAGGGGCTAACAGCATGAGCTGCGTCTCCCATTAATACCACACTGTCATCATAGTGATAACGGTTACAGCGAATTGTAATTACTTGGGAAATGGGCCGCTTGAGTAAAGCTTCGGCTTCTGATTGTGGCATCAACTGAGCCACCTCGGGGAAATTATGGCGAAAGAATTGCTGTAATTCTTCTGTGGTAGTCAGACTTGTTACTTGATTTTTCTGTTGGGGAAAATAGATCACACCACTAATGCTGCCGTCAGGTTGATTAAGTAGTATGATGTTGGTGCCATCATCGATTCTCCATGTGTGAATTTTACCGGGTTGCAGGTTAATTGTGGGATTGGGGATATAGATGGATTTGTACTCGTTGCGGTAGTATTGTTTTTGGCATTCAAACAATTCTATTGTACAAAGATGATCTCTAACTGCAGAATTTGCCCCATCAGCACCAACTAATAAGTCATAATCAGCAGTAAATTTCTCTACCGCATCTCTTTGCAAGGTGACTTGTTTTGCAGCTAAATCTACATGGGTACATTGGCTGTTGAAATGAATATTTAATCGGCTGTTGTCATATTTTTCTACTAATTGATTTAATAGCGCGATCGCTAAATTTGTGCGATCAAGAGTAAACAGAGGTTCCTTTCTGGTAATTGTTCGCGTCTTGCCATTGGGTTGATGTATCATAGACCCCGTAGTTGCTAAACTCATGGCTTTGACTGCTTCCACAAGTCCAGGGATTTTCTGCAAAGCAGCTATTCCGCGATTTCCCAAGGCGATGGGAAAAGTTCGGGATTTGGAAAATGGCACAGTTCGCGGATCGCTGCGGCGTTCGTAAATATCGATTTGGTATTGTTCGCCACGACGCAGTAAATAATGTGCTAGAACACCGATTCAGTATTCAGAATCATGACGAAAAAACCAGGTTTCATGAGTTGTAACAAGGAATGTTTCCTTGTAGGAGACTTTAAAACAGAGGTTTTCAGTCTCGTATTTTATTAGTGAATCGGTGTTCTAGGAGAAGTCCACAAGGGCCAGCACCCACAATCGCTAATTTATTAACCATAGATTAAATCAAGAAACTCTCAAAAGTTTATAGGACTTACGCAAGTGTCACATTATTCTTCGTTTAGGCTGTCCAGGGTCAACCGTCAAAAGTCCAAAAAACCTGAATTTTTGACCCTTGACTCTTGACTCTTGACTCTTAAACCAGAACATGGGTGTAGTAGTTGCGTAAGTCTTGGTTTATTTTCCCAGCATCACATAATATTTAGCGGGTCAACATCTATAGTTAAACTCACAGCAGCCGGGCAAAGCGATCGCACTTGTTCCCAGTCTGGTAAATTTGGTAAATCATCTGGTGCAAATTTAATCAGGATTTGCCAGCGATAACGATTAGCGACTCGTAAAATGCTAGCTGGTGCTGGCCCTAAAATTTCAAATCCGTCTTCTGTACCTAATGCTGTGGCGATGATCTGAGCAGTATTTTGCACTTGAATTGGATCCAAACTGCTCAAGCGCAATAAAATTAACCTACCGTAAGGAGGGTAATTTAGTGCTTGTCTTTGTTCCAGTTCGGCAGCCGAAAAAGTGTGATAATCGTGATGTTTAACGGACTCAATTACTTCATGTTCTGTGTTGTAAGTTTGGATAATTACTCTACCAGGATCGTCACCTCTCCCTGCACGTCCGGCGACTTGGGTTAAAGTTTGAAATGCTCGTTCGCTAGCGCGATAATCTGAGAGATGTAACAATCCATCAGCAGCGACAACACCTACTAATGTCACCTGTGGTAAATCCAAACCTTTAGTCAGCATTTGCGTCCCTACTAATAGATGTGCTTCACCATTCGCAAATTGGGTGAGGAGGGTACGATGTGCGCCTTTGTTGCGGGTGGTGTCGCTATCAAAGCGAATGTATTTCAGTTGCGGAAATTGGCGTGATAATTCTTGCGCCACACGCTGAGTACCGCTACCAAAAAATTTTAGGTAAGGGGAAGCGCAATCGGGGCAGAATTGGGGATGCGATCGCGCATAATTGCAGTAATGACAGCGCAAAAGTTGCGGCGCGCCGTCTTCGGTGTGGTGATAGGCTAGGGATACATCACAGTGGGGACATTCCAACACATAGCCACAACTGCGACAAGAGACAAAGGTACTATGTCCCCGGCGATGGATAAATAATATTCCCTGTTGTTGTTTTTCTTGCAGTTCGTTTAAAGCTGCTTGTAGGGATCTACTAAATATAGAACGATTTCCCGCCTGTAATTCTTGCCGCATATCTACTATTTCTATGGGCGGTAAGGGGCGAGAGTTGATGCGTTCCGGGAGGCTGAGGTAGTGATTGCTGAGGAGCCGCTGCGTTGCGGGGGTTCCCGCAGTTGTAGCAAGTGGCGTTGCTGAGTGCTGAGTTGGAGAGACGCGATTAATCGCGTCTGTACAAGAGTGCTGAGTGCTGAGTTCTGAGTTCGTGAAATTTACCCAGCTTTCTAGGGAAGGTGTTGCAGAACCTAAGACTAAGGGACAATTTTCGATTTCGGCGCGCCATTGAGCAACGGTGCGCGCATGGTAGGTGGGGATGGGGGTATCTTGTTTAAAGCTGCTGTCGTGTTCTTCATCCAAGATGATTAAACCCAAGTTGGGTAAGGGGGCAAAAATGGCGCTGCGGGTACCAATTACTACTTGTGGTTCGCCTGTAAGCATTTGCCGCCACGTATCGTAGCGTTCTCCATCCGAAAGGGCGCTGTGATAGACGCTAACTTTGTTACCAAAGCGCGCACGAAAGCGATCCGTTAGCTGGGGTGTGAGTCCAATTTCGGGGACTAAAACTAAGGCCGATTTACCTTGCTGTAATAAAGGTGCGATCGCTTGTAGGTAAACTTCGGTTTTACCAGAACCTGTAACCCCATGCAACAACACTTGAGCATATCCATCGATGGCTTGAATTCTAGCTAAAGCATGAGATTGATCTGCTGTTAAAGATTTAGCGCGATCGCCTGTAATTTCTGGGCCTGTTTCTGCGCGTAAAACTTCTCTTTCTTCTATAGTGATGTAGCCTTTATTTACTAACGTCTTTAAGATAGAAGAAGTAGTATGACAAATTTGCAATAATTCACTTTGCCATAATTCACCGCCACGTTTTCGTAGTACTTCTACAATTTCTCGTTGGCGCGCGGTTAAATCTATATCTATGGTGGCAATAAGTGTAACAGCTTTCTGTAATTTTGGTCGCTTTAATCTGGGAGGTTCTAAATAACTTTCTACTAAACCAAATCGCCTTAACTCCCGCACACCTCGATAAGCAGATTTCACTTTTTGTTGCAGATAAGCAAAGCTATAGTCTCCTGCTGGTTGAGCTTGTAAAAGTTGTAAAATTTGCTGGGCAGATGAACTGAGGAAGGTAGTAGTGGGAGTTATTACATGATTATTCTGATCCGCTACTTTTTCACTTGGCTTGACTAAAGAAGTTAAGCGAATCCGACGCTGCGATCGCCCTAATAAACCTGGTGGTAAAGCCACCCTAATCGCTTGAATTAGAGGTGTATAATAATACGTTGCGATTCGATTTAATAATTCCCAATAACCACTAGGAAAAAAACCTGCACTCACAACATCTTCTACATCGCGGATTTTCTCTAGTGGTATATCAGTATTTGGTTGTGATAATAAACGGATGGCAATCCCTCCCATTTGTTGTGTGCCGAAGGGTACAGTTAGAATATCCCCTGGTTTGATTTCTAACTGGTCGGGTAAACGATATGTAAATAAACCTAAGTTACCTGGACAGTCTACCAGGACTTCAACCCAGCGATTTACATTTGTGTTTGTATGATAAGATTCTCCCGGCTCATTAACTACCAAATGGGATAAATTTACGCCATCAATATACATATGTTGTGTGTTAATAGATAGATTTTTCTATGCCTTTAATCTAGTTTGGCAAAAGTTAACTTCTACCAAAGAATTTAACTTTTTGATTTTGTAGGCATAAACTGTAAATCGCAATACTTTTATCCTGCATAAGACTTGGTAAGTTTCCTCTTATGTAATTCACTTGCCTATTTCACCTCAACTATAGATGCTATAAATATTCGCTACTCCCCACACCTAAAAGAAGCGTTTCATCTGCGATTTTCTAAACAGTAGTTATATCTACTAAAGAGGGTATCGAATTTTCACCCTATTGATAGATATTAGCTCGTTTATATATATGAGATGCTTTTATACAAATCAAACACAAAATTTCCGCATTAAAATTTGCTAATTTTGTATCGCCCACAAAATTTGTCAACAAGTTAAAACTCAGCCGTAAAATTTACATTTTGGCAATGACTCCCAACCTTATAAAAATAACTGTAAAATTACATAAAAATTTAAGATTTGGGAATGCCAAGCTGCAAAATTTATCTGAGTTCAGGTTGAGAAAGTTTGAGGGCATTTGACATATTTGGTGATCGAGAAAAGAATGAGGAATATATGGTTGGGGGAGCTGAGGAGAAAGTTGGTGGGTGCATAGGCCAGTATTTGTGATGATATCTATCTAGCAGGAACTTAAGAATGACAGCTAGACAATGATTCTAACTTCTAATGAGAAATTAGCATAAACTTGCGTTTTGCTACCGGACGTGTGCATTTGTCCCTTAGGGAAACTACCAAGCCTCAAGCAAGCAGCTGTCACTGAAATATGTACCAAACAAAGCAACAATCCCTAAAGGAAAGTTATGAATATTGCTCAATTGGGAACAATGGAACTACTGGAGAATGCTGCTGAAAATGAAGAACAATCATTTGAAATTTTAGAAGCAGTGGCAGAAGAAGATTCCCCAATTCCAGAACCACTGGAATCAGAGGAACGCGATGGCGATGAGATGGCGGCAGCCCGCCCTTCGGGATACAATAAAACCGAGCATGATGATGCTGTGGGCGCATTTTTTAAGGAAATGGCGCGCTATCCCTTGCTAAAAGCCGAAGAAGAGGTAGAGTTAGCAAATAGGGTCAGATTTTTAGAAGAATTTCGCGAAAAACAAGAGGAATTATACTCCAGCTTAGGACAACAACCGACCAAAGCACAAATAGCTGCCGAGTTCGATATGACAGAAAAGCAGCTAGAAAGTCGCTTATATCAAGGTAGAGTAGCGAAACGGAAAATGATTCGCTCAAACCTGCGGTTAGTCGTCTCCATTGCTAAACGATATCTTAATCGCGGAGTGCCTTTTCTAGATTTAATCCAAGAAGGCGCAATGGGTTTAAACCGCGCTACAGAAAAATTTGATCCAGATAAAGGATATAAATTTTCCACATACGCCTACTGGTGGATTAGACAAGCGATTACTAGAGCGATCGCTAATGATGCGCGCACAATCCGCTTACCAATCCATATAGTTGAAAAACTTAATAAACTCAAAAAAGCACAACGCGAACTCAAACAGAAATTTTCCCGCAATCCTTCCGAAGCAGAAATGGCAGAAGCTTTGGAAATGAATGTGCAGCAACTACGCCAATTACAACAACTGCGGCGACAAGCACTTTCCCTCAACCACCGTGTAGGTAAAGAAGAAGACACGGAATTGATGGACTTGCTAGAGGATGAAGATAATCAATCTCCCGAAGCAAAAATGAACGAAAACATGATGCGTCAGGAGATTTGGGAAGTTTTGGGTGATGTTTTAACCCCCAGAGAAAAGGACGTAATTTCTCTGCGTTACGGGTTAACAACCAGCGAACCCTGCACTTTAGAAGAAGTTGGCAATATGTTCAACCTCTCCCGCGAACGAGTGCGCCAAATTCAAAGTAAAGCGATGCGAAAATTACGCCGTCCACATATAGCCAAGCGCTTAAAAGGCTGGTTAATTTAAGGGTCAAGGAAAAAGCTTGTAGAGACGCGATTCATCGCGTCTGTCATTGTGTAGCCTTGTCTTTTCCCATTCCCCATTCCCCCATTAGCTATAGACTATGGACTATCTCTATAGACTATGGGCTAATGACCTTGGGTAACAATTTAACTGTGCGTTTTGCCGAACCTGCTGATTGCGATACTTTATTTGGCTTAATTCAGCAGCTGGCTGAGTATGAGAAACTTTCTCATGCTGTCACTGGTAATGCGATCGCATTGCAAGAGCATTTATTTGGCTCTCCCAAATTTGTGGAGGCTATTTTAGCAGAATATGCAGGGCAAGCTGTAGGTTTTGCCCTATTTTTTTACAATTATTCAACATTCTTGACTAAACCAGGTATCTATTTAGAAGACTTGTTTGTTGTCCCTGAATATCGCCGTCAAGGAATAGGTAAAGCTCTGTTATCTAAATTAGCCCAAATAGCTGTTGAACAAAATTGTGGCAGGTTAGAATGGAGCGTTTTAGATTGGAATGAACCTGCACAAAAATTTTATCGCAGTATGGGGGCTGATATTTTAGAAGATTGGCGAATTTGTCGCGTTACTGAAGAATCAATGGCACAGTTAGCGGCAAGATACAATATCTCATAAAGGTAAAATAATGGAGAAAAAATTAACAATTCTTCACTATTTTGACAATAATTTGTATCAGCAGTTAATTAACAAAAAAAACTGGAAACCTAAGCTGGTAAAGGATTACAGCGAAGTATGACAGCCTGTCTATTGACGTAAGATCTTTGCTCATCTGAAAATATGAAGGAAATAGCGCCGAATACGCTTTGGTTGTAGAGGAAACACGAAATGAAGAAGTTTTTTTCAATAGTACTGTTAGGCATAGCAATCTTCACTTTTGCCTTCAGTAACCCAGCTTTAGCAGCAGATAGTGCTAGTGGAGCCAAGGTATTTAGTGCTAATTGTGCTTCTTGTCATGCAGGTGGAAAAAATTTGGTTCAAGCCAATAAAAACTTGCAGAAAGAGACTCTAGAAAAATACGGTATGTACTCCGCTGATGCCATTATCGCGCAAGTGACAAATGGTAAAAATGCTATGCCTGCTTTCAAAGGACGTTTAAAGCCTAACCAAATTGAAGATGTAGCTGCTTACGTACTTGAAAGTGCAGATAAAAGCTGGAAATAAAGTTAAGTATTAACTCAACTCTAGAGGTAGACTGACAGCTAAATTTGTAAGTGTGAAGTCTGACGTATGGAATTATTTCACCTATGAGGGAATAGAATAATCATCACGGAGAAACTTGATTTTTTCGCCTACTATTCTATTCAGCTTGTAATAATTTTCACTTCATCTTGCATCTTTTAGTTGACTAAATTCGTTCATTAGCGGGGCTTTTTGTCCCGCTTAATTGTAGCAATCCTAAAATTATTCAAATAATTAGTAATTTATACAGCAGCGAACAAAAGATTGAGGTACAGATTATTTCAGGAGGGCAAAAAAATGTGCAAGACCCTTGTACTTCATTGACCTGGAAATGCTGTAATTCGTAATTAATATAGGGACTTATATTTGATTGTTAAAATAAGCATGACGCAGCTTTGCCAAAGGTTGGGGAGTGTTAGGTGTAAGCCGTAACGCACCCTACAACAAGGGTAATACGGTTTGGTTAAGAATTTTTCGTCATGATTTTGGGGTTGTGGAGACGCGATGAATCGCGTCTCTACAAGATTTAAACGTCAATCGATTAATTACGAATTACGAATTACGAATTACGAATTACGAATTACGAATTAGTAATTATTTACTCAAATGTATTGCTTATGATTTATTTTTGGCGATTACTTTTCAGTACGATCGCAGTTTTGGCTTTTACTTTTTCGACTCATCCGGCTAATGCTTCAGCTCTAAATCATACTCCAACTACAGCGCGGGAATTTTTGCAGATGGGTGTAGATAAAATTAGCCACAGTCATTACGAAGAAGCGATCGCGGATTTCAATCAAGCAATTCAACTGCAAAGTAATTTCGGGGAAGCTTATAGCGATCGCTGTCTTGCTTATCTACAGATCCAAGAATACCAGCAAGCGATCGCAGATTGTACCCAAGCAATAAATCTTTCACCAGACAATGCTGAGGCTTATATCAATCGCGGCTTGGCAAACTACAGACAACAAGATTATTTCTCTGCGATTGCCGATTATCAACGAGCGATCGCACTTAAACCTGCTGATTTTCGAGCTTACTATAATATTGCTCTCGCCTATGCAGCCACAGACAATAATTTAGAGGCGATAGTTGATTATAATTTAGCCCTCAGCCAAATTCCTCCCTCAGCAAATTTACTGCTTGCAGATATATACAATGACAGAGGTTTAGCACGGTTACAGTTGCTTGATTATGAAGGCGCTATGACCGATTTTAGTAAAGCAATTCAACTTGATGCTACCGATTACAGAGCCTACTTTAACCGGGGTTGTGCTTGCGGTAAAAAAGGAGATAACTTTGGTGCATTGCGTGATTTCTCCAAAGTCATCCGCCTTAATCCTAGTAATGGTATGGCTTACGTTAACCGTGGAGTAGCCCGCTATCAACTAGGGTACTATCAAGGAGCGATCGCTGATTTACAAAAAGCATCCGAGTTCTTTGGTTACACAGGCAAAAAACTAGCCTACCAAAAGGCTGTCAAAATACTCCAGACAATGCAAAAGCAAATACCCGCCGCCTCGGAATTTGTGTAGGGACAAGAGGGACAAGAGGGACAAGGGGAAAGGGACAAAGGTGAAAGGGGGAAAGGGGAAAAGGGGACAAAGAAGAAATAACTCTCATTCCATTTCCCATTACCCATTCCCCATTACTCATTCCCCAATCTTTAAACCACAGCCGCCAACTCAGCTTTAACCGAACTGTAAGCCCAATCTAACCAAGGAAGCAGTGCTTCAATATCTGCGGTTTCTACTGTTGCGCCTCCCCAAATTCGCAATCCTGGAGGTGCTGCACGGTAAGCGCCGATATCATACGCTACTTTCTCCTTTTCTAGGAGTTTGGCTAATTGAGTAGCACATTTTGCTTGTGCTTCTGGAGTTTGGCTAGTGAACCAAGAATCAGTTATTTTCAAGCAAATGGAAGTACAAGAGCGAATTTCTGAGTTCTCTGCCAAAAAGCCAGCCCAATCGCTTTTCTCTACCCATTTTGTGATCGCATTTAAGTTAGCTTCACTACGCTTAATTAAACCAGGTAGTCCGCCAATACTTTCTGCCCAAATTAAACCATCTAGAGCATCTTCTACACACAACATTGATGGGGTGTTGATGGTATCTCCTTGGAAAATACCTTCAATCAGCTTCCCTTTTTGGGACATACGGAAGAGTTTAGGTAAAGGCCAAGCTGGTTTATAAGTTTCTAAGCGTTCTACAGCGCGGGGTGAAAGTACAATCACACCATGTTGTGCTTCGCCACCTAATACTTTTTGCCAAGAATAAGTCACTACATCCAACTTATTCCAGGGTATGTCCATCGCAAATACTGCGGATGTTGCATCGCAAATAGTCAAACCTTCGCGATTATCTGGAATCCAATCACCATTTGGCACTCTCACACCAGAGGTTGTGCCATTCCACAAAAACACAACATCATGGCTAAAATCAACAGAGCTTAAATCTGGCAAACTACCATAAGGTGCTTTAATCAGGCGGGTATCAGGTAACTTTAATTCATCGGTGACATCTTTTACCCATTCCTGACCAAAGCTTTCCCACGCCAGGATATCGAGGGGTTTGTGTCCTAAAAGTGACCACATAGCCATTTCCACTGCACCTGTATCAGAAGCGGGAACGATACCCAAGCGGTAATCAGCCGGAACACCGAGGATTTGCTTAGAACGTTCAATGACTGCGGCTAATTTCGCTTTACCATCTTTGGAACGGTGGGAACGACCAACACAGGCGTTTTCTAGTTGCGAAACAGACCAACCGGGACGCTTAGAACAGGGGCCAGAAGAGAAGAAAGGATTGCTAGGCTTGGTTGTAGGAGGAGAAACAGGTTGGGACATAAGTGCACTCAAAGACAATTACTTATTGAGGGACATGGTATCGAAGAAAGAGTACTTGATATGATGCCCGGCAAATTACTCATAATAGGTTATTGTGAGTGCAGCGTATAATCAATAGCCCAATCAGATTGATAGTAATTTTTGCCTTGTTTACAAAAGCTTACAGGCGTATAGTTGAAGTCCCTTACTTAGCGCGACGTTTGGCATGACGCTCATAATCTTCAAATCTTAACTTGGCGATCGCCTTTCGGGAATTATTTCTAGCTACAATCCCCTCCGCACGACCACCAGCCCCTTCATCTAGCGAGACTTGGGTTTGTGGTATCGTTGCCTTGAGAAACTCGTATGTTTCTTGAATATCCACTGGTAGATTTGTCACTGTGCCAATTCGCGGCGTTAGTTCAAAGCCATAATCTTTTGCAGCTTGCTTCAGTTCCGCCTCACTCAGAAAAGATTGACCCCCATTTTCTCGCCAAGCAGCTAATTGCTGTAGAGATTTGGCAAATAACACCTCGATATCCCGAAAAACTGCAACATCAAATAGTCGCCAGCCAACAGCTTGTTGTGACGTATATTGCTTACTCGCAGAGGTAATCTTCCCGCCATACAATTCTAGATATGCCACTACAATCTCACTGGATGAGTGAGGTAAGGAATAGGCACTATTTTTCAGAGCATCAACAATACCTAATGCTGGATTGCCAATTAAATCACCTTTGGCATACAGTAATTCTTCTCTACTACCCAATACAAAGTTGCCATCGGGCAATATGATAATCCGCGAGTTAGTCCCATCAACTTTTTCCGTCAGGATTACCTCACCATCAAATTTCACCGTCTGTTCTAGTAAAGCTCCTTTTTCTCCTAACCCATGATAAGTAGGGATACTCGGATATTTGCTCATGGAGTTGAGTCTGCTTAAATCACAACTGTGCAGCGAGAAATCATAACTCATCGATCAACATTATGTATTTTTTAATATTACAAGTATAATACATTATTTAGCCCATTCATCTCATTCAAGTATAAAAACATACATAATAAATAATACCAATTTACACAAAGAATGTGACAAAAGGGTAGGGGCAAGGCAGTGCCTTGTCCTCCGAATGATCTATCTGCCACCAAACATTATTTGAATTAGTATAAAGATTCTTTCCCAGTCCCCAGTCCTCAGTCCCCAGTACCCAATCCCCAATCCCTAAACCTGTTTAAACCTCCGAAAAATAGGCAACTGAATAGTAAAAGTCGCACCCTGCCCTTCACCAGGACTAGTAGCGCTGATTGTGCCTCCATGTAGTTCTATAATGTGGCGAGAGATTGCCAGCCCTAATCCTAAACCAGCTTTTTTATGAGTACCTGATTCTTGGCGATAGCGATCGAATATATGAGGTAAAAATTCAGCATTGATACCACATCCTGTATCACTGACGCTGATTTGAATTTGTGTTTTGATTTGCTCTAGTTTTATTTCTACCTGCCCAGAATTGGGAGTAAATTTAATAGCGTTAGCAAGTAAATTACTCAAAACTTGCTGTAATCTTTGAGCATCGCCGGTAATTTGGGCGATATATTTGGGTAACACGTAATTAAGGCTGATATCTTTAGCTATAGCTAAGGGATGGGCGGTAGTAACGGCTGACTCGACAATGCTAATTAAATCAACTGTACTAATCTGAAGTTCTAATGTACCGCGGATAACGCGAGAGATATCGAGCAAATCTTCAATTAATCTAACTTGAGATGTTACGCCTCTTTCAATTGCATCTAAGGCGCGGCTAGTGGTAACTGCGTCAAGATTGCCTTTTTGCAAAAGTTTTGTCCAGCCGAGAATACTGTTAAGAGGAGAGCGCAAATCATGGGAGACAACAGTAATAAATTCATCTTTGGCGCGGCTGGCTTCCTCGGCTTTTACCCTTGCTGCTTGCTCTAGCATGAGCAAACGATTTCGTTCTGCCTCAATTTGTTTTTGGTCTTCAATATCTGTACAGCTACCAAACCATTTAATTACTTCTCCCTGCTCATTTTTTAAGGGAGTTGCTCGCACTAAATGCCAGCGATAGGTATTATCTGCTGCTCTTTGATAGCGGTATTCTGCCTGATAAAATGAGCCTGTTTGTAAGGCACTTGTCCAAATGGCGTAAGCACGTTGTAAATCGTCAGGATGTAATGCTGTTTGCCAGCCTAGCTGTTGTGTTTGTTCTAAAGTTAGTCCTGTATATTCAAACCATTGCTGATTGTTGTATTCTGTTTGACCATCAGCAGTTGTAGTCCAGACGATTTGGGGAATTGCATCGGCTAGCTGTCGAAAACGAGCTTCATTTTCACGCAGGGTTTGTTCTAGGTACTTGCGATCGCTAATGTCTCTTCCTTCGGGAATGAGTAGTATGATTTCTCCTGAGTCATTGCAAATCGGTTGTAAAGAGAAATCAATTGTTAGTACTTGGTTACCTGCTCCCAAAACCTCGACTTCGTAGCGCACAAACTCCCCACCAGCCGCCCGGTTAATTGCTTGTCGCAATTGCGCTTGTGTTTGTGCAGAAATCTGCCACCATCGCGCTTCCCAAAACGGGCGATTGATGACTTCTGCTGCTGTTAAGCCGGCAAAATCTAGGGCAGTTTGATTGGCTTCTAATAAAATACCATCGGGGGTAAGTAAGCCAATAAACTGAAAAGTGGAATTAAAAATTGCTCGGAAACGTTGTTCACTTTCTTGTAACTCGCTGCTAAGTTTCCGATACTGCTGTTCGGCTAACTCAGCTCTCTTGCGTGCTGCTCTTTCTTCACGTAGCAGTTGATGGCGATGAATTTCTGCTTGTTTGCGTTCTGTAACATCTCGCCAAGAAGCCACAAAGCCATCTTTCCACTTACTGACGTGAATATCAAAAGCTCTGGTTAACACCTGCTGTCCATAGACATCGGTATAAATTAGTGATTCTTTCCGTAGTGGGTTACCAGTTTCTACTACTTGGCAATATTCGTCAAATAGACCCGAATCCCGATGACCTGGTAAAATTTCACACAGCCTTTTACCCATCTGCTCGGCTTTGGTCATCTGATTAGCTTTACAAGCTGCTTCATTGACATACTCTACGCAAAAATCTTCGATTCTCCCGGCTGCATCGCGAATCGCGGAGTAAATGCCGAAGCAATCGAGCATATTTTCGATAGAGGTACAGAACTGCTCTTGACTTTGCTGTAATTCTTGGCGCAATCGTGTGTTATCGATGACACACCGCATTGCTAATTGCAAACTGTCTGATGTTGTCTTCCCTTTAATTAGATAATCTTTGGCACCATTTTTCATGGCCTGGACTGCCACGGTTTCGTTGCCATGCCCTGTCACCATAATTACAGGTGGTGGATTGGTAAGAGATTGCTGGATAACGGCTAAAAATTCCAATCCATCCAAGTCAGGGAGGACAAAGTCAAGTAAGATGGCATCTGGTTGCATCTTTTGACACAAAGCTAGTGCTGGCTCTCCCAACTCTTCTTCAAGGATGGTATAGCTGTGTTGGCGATCGCTTGCTAAATAGCGGCGATAGATTTCCCGGTCTTCAGGGCAGTCATCGACAATCAAAACGGTGTGCTGGAGCATGGTTACGTTTTATAGTTATGCTTTTAATCCGTCTCAGGAAGTACAACAATATCCAACCAATATTTGATAAATGTCTGAACTGTATCTATCAGGCGGTCTACTTCTAAAGGCTTAACAATATAGCTACTGATAGAGTAAGAGTAACAAATTTCGATATCTTTGGGGTTGGAAGAGGTTGTCATGACTACAACCGGAATTTTCCTTAAAATTTCGTCCTGTTTTATTTCTTGCAAGACTTCCCGTCCATCGGTTCCTGGTAAATTCAAGTCCAGCAAAATCACCGAGGGACGGGGAGCGATTTCGGGGTCGCGGTATGATCCGGTTTGATAGAGAAAATCCAAGGCTTGATCGCCCGTAATACAGCGGTAAACTGGATTGCTCACGCCTTCTCGCTGCAACAATCGCTGAAAAGTACTAAAGTCTTCATCACTGTCTTCAACTACTAGCAACGGTTGAGTAGCGTTTCCTACCATTTGATTATTTAACCTCCTGCAATGTAAAGTAAAAAGTACTTCCTTCCCCGTAAGTAGACTCAACCCAAATCTTACCACCATGTCTTTCCACAACTTTTTTGGCGATTGTTAGCCCTGCGCCTGTACCACCTCCATATTGCGTAGGGCCATGTAGCCGTTTAAATATGCGGAAAATAGATTCAAAGTGGCGATCGCGAATGCCAATGCCGTTGTCGCGCACGTAGAATGTAGTTGATTGTCGATAGGTAGATGCAGGATCAAGGTAGCCGACTTCTACCCAGATTTCTGGTTTATCGTTATATTTGATACCGTTAGCAATGAGATTAGTGAATATTTCACTTACCTGCACGCGATCGCACATAATGGTTGGTAAAGGTCGCGGAATGCGAATTATTGCCCCTGTTTCTTGAATTCTGGCACTCAGCACATCTAAAACGCGCTGCACTAAATCGTTTAAGTCCGTGGGCTGAATATCCAGTTCCACTCGTCCTAAACGAGAGAAGTGCAACAGCGAATCGATTAAATTTTCCATGCGCTGTGTCAGCCTAATTAGCGTTCTCAGCCTTGACTTGCCTTCTTCATCTAGTGTATTACCGTAGTCTTCAATGAGAAAACTCGAGTAATGGTGAATGCCCCGTAGTGGTTCCTTTAAATCGTGGGAAGCGATATAGGCAAAGGCATCTAATTCATCATTGCTGCGCTGAAGTTCTACATTTATCTTTGCCAGTTCATCGGCTTTCCGCAACACCACACCCACAATTGCACTCCGAAAATTCCAAACAGCTTCTATTTCATAGCTTTCCCAGGGTAGAGATTGTCGTTGCAATATTTCTTTCCATAAATCAAAGGATTTGCGCGGTGACAGACGGAAACTGCCATCATCTGCCACTTCTACAGGTTTATGAGGATTTCCTGCCCAATCTACAGTTTGCAACACCTCTGGGCGGAACCACAGCAAATAACTGTTTTGGCTTTTAGAAATTGACAGCGCTATTAACCCGCTAGCAACATCCTTCCATAAGCTAGCCTCTGGCATCAACTGCGACAGGCAATTTGTATGAAAAACATCTTCCTGGGTATGCTGACTCAGCCACTTAATTAATTGCTCAATTTCCCAATGCTGTGGCGTTCTCCCCAGGGTTTGGTACTCGCCATGAATGCTGACAGCTGCGCCTGTAGCATTTACCAAGTCTAGTAAATTCGGTTCTTGTCCGATCAATCCATCAACAAAATTTTCCGCTGCCGCCATGTATTCTACTAGCTTGGCCTGCACAGCTTTTAACTGCATCTTATATTCAGCATTCTCGCTATCTTCTTTCGCGGCTAATTCTAGAGAAGTCATTTGCCCCAGAAATTCGCAGGCGCTACGAATTTCATAGGGTACATACTTGGGTGATTCGTGGTGACAAGCAATCAATCCCCAAAGTTTTTGATTCTTGAGGAGAGAAATCGACATTGATGCTTTCACACCCATGTTGTGTAAATATTCAATGTGTAACGGCGAAACGCTGCGGAGTACCGAGTGGCTTAAATCTGGGGGTTGGTTAGTTACGGGGTTGTGGTTGGGTAGCAAAGGTACTGGTTGATAGTCCACATCCGGAATTAGCCGCAACCAGTTGTCTCTGTAGAGTTGTCTTGCTTGTTTGGGAATGTCGGAAGCCGGATAGCGCAAACTCAAGTAAGGGCTGAGATGTTCTAATTTGTCCTCGGCAATGACTGTACCATGCCAGTTTTCATCAAAGCGGTAGATCATAACGCGATCAAAACCGTTGATTTGGCGCACGTGCTTGACGATGATCTGGCACAATTCATCTAAAGTACTGGCATTTTGAACTTTAGATAATGCCGCTTTCACTAAATGGTAAAAATTGAAGAATGTATAGTTCTTTTGATGTAATACAGGTTCTAATTCCAGTATCAGCAGACTATCTGAGCGATGGATAATCCCATCAAAAGCCCTCGCATTTTCTCCCACAGCAATTGTCAGTTCGATGGGGTTAACCAGTGTCAAATCTTCTTGAACTAAACAATTGCGTAAAAAATCTATTTGCTGTGCATCTAGCAAGCAACTGAGGGGTTGATTGATTAACTCAGTCGCAGCAATGCCTAATATTTCATCAGTATTCTGGCTCACCTGCACAAGGGTAAGTTCCGGTTCAGTCAAGGCAAACAGCATCCCATGCGGCTGAATTGAGCCAGGAATGTGAATTGGTTCGCGATCGCAATTCGTCAAGTCCACCTCAAAAGGTGCGATCGCTGCATTTTCTGGAGAATTCTCAGGACTTAAGCTCACAATAAAATTGCAAATTATAAATTAACAGCAACAATAAAACCTTAATATTTTTAAAAATTTTATTTTCTCTTCAACATCTATCTTCAGATATAAATTAAATTAATGAGTCAAAAAAGATATAAAATATAGTACCTTGCTCTCATTAAAATAACATTTTGTCTGAAATATTGGGGAAATGAACCCAAAAAATAAATTTTTTATATCTCAAATAAATAGAACCTAAAATGTTTTCTATCAGACTCATATTTGATTTTTGTAGTTAACACTAATTCTTGATAAAACGGCATATAATTCATCCCTTTTTAACAAAGGTTAACCCGGAACCAATCTATCAAAATCTAGATTTAAAAAGGGGATTTAGGGGTAACTAAAATATGTGTAACTTCACATGAAATTGGTATGCCGTAGGATGCGTTAGCGATAGCGTAACGCATCAGTGTTAACGCTTCTCTTAGATTTTTTCAAAATTCAAATATCAGTCCTAGATAACTATTGAGAATTACTTGAATAACTAACTATGACAGCTTGTCTTTTGACATTTATTAGCAATCACCCAAAAAATATACTTAGTGAGTGTTTTTACGGGTGTGAGAGAATAACGTGAATAAATGTCTTTTGTTGCTGCCAGTTATTGTGCAAACTGTACTGTTAGATGCTGCTGGCTTTGCATCTGAGGCTGAAATCAAGCAGGAAAATGCTGAGAAATTGCCTGCAGTAATTACCCAAATTATCGATATCAGTGAAATTGAGTTACCCTCTACAAATGCTGAATTATTAACGCAAGCACCAGCAACCGACACAGAAAATTCCGAAACTCAACCAGCAGATAATCCCACAACAAACTCCAATTCTAACGATGAAGCAGATATCAACATAGAAGTAATTGGAGCAGAAGATACTCTACCGCAATCAACTCCAACTTATGTAATTGAGCAAGCAGAAATTAAAAAGCAAGGTGCTAATAGTCTGGCTGATGTTTTAAAAAGAATGCCAGGATTTGCTATCAATGATGCAGGTCATGGTGCAGATATCCACACAGGTACATACTACCGTGGCGCTTCTATTAATCAATCTGTATTTCTAATTAACGGCAGAGCAATTAACACCAATATCAATACATATCATGGTGGTACTGATTTAAATAGTATTCCTGTAGAAGCGATTGAGCGAGTAGAACTCTACAGTGGTGCTGCATCGGCTTTATATGGTTCATCAGCCTTTGGTGGAGTAGTTAATATCATCACCAAAGAAGGTTATAGTCAACCCAAATTAACCAGTAGTGTAGAATTTGGCTCCTTAAGCCAAAATAATCAACAATTTACTTATGCTGGCTCTACTGGCTCTGTAAAATATAACTTCAGCTTTGAGCGATATTTTACAGATAACCGTTACCGCGTTCCCATAGGCGCAGCCAATCGCGATCCACAAGGATTTTTCTTCAATGCAGATACAGCTACAAGTACTTACTTTGGCAGTATTGGTGTAGATTTGAATCCAAGAAATTCTTTGAATTTCGATATTACTAAATTAAGCAGTCGTCGCGGCTTAACTTATTTTGGTTTCCCTCTGCAAAGAGACCGCCTAGACCATGATGGATTTAATGCTGGCTTATCCTGGAAAACTCGTCTAGGAAATGGTGAAAATTCGATTTTAACTACCACATTTGGTTATAACCAAGATTATTTCAGTACCTACGGCCCTACAGTTTTTCAAGGCAGAGAATTTTATCGTACAGGTGTTTTAGATACACAACAATTCACAGCGAGACTGGATCATCAATGGAGAATGACCCCAAATAATCAATTACGTTGGGGTTTAGATTTAAAAAATACTGACTTAACTGGTGATGTTTTAAGTAGCAGTCCTAATAGAATTGGGACTAATGAAACTGAAGATAGGAGTGTCTTTACCACAGCCTTATTTGCAGTCAATACATTTAATATCAGCGATAATTTCCTGATAGATTTAGGGCTAAGACAAAATTTTGATAGCCAGTTTGGGGACTATTTAAATCCTAGCGTGGGCTTGCGTTATGCTGTTGCACCTAGCATCGCTGTACGCGGTAGCTGGACAGGAGGACAGCGTAACCCTGGTTTAGATCAGTTATATGTTTACGATACAGTTCATGGCTGGGAACCTAACCCTGATTTAAAACCAGAAACAGGTTCTTCTTGGACTGCGGGAGTTGATATTAACTTCTCGGAAAATTTGACTGGACAATTTACTTACTTTGGCAGTAGTTTAGACAATCGCCTAGGAGTAATAGCTGGAAAATGGCAAAACATTGGCTTAGTGGATACCAATGGTTTAGAAGCAGCTTTGCAATTAAAATTTGCCCGTGGTTGGTCAACTTTTGTCAACTATACCTATACAGATGCCCAAATTAAAACTGGAGATGAAAGAGGTTTACAGTTAGGTTTAATTCCCTATTCTGTATTGCAAACAGGTATAGGTTATCAAAATTCAGGTTGGCAAGCTAATTTGTATGTTACCTACAACAGTGGCGCACGTCGCTCCCTCTTTAATAGAACTGGCGACAGACCTACAGATTTTGCTCCCTCTTTCCTCAACTTAGATTTGAGTGGACGCATTCCTTTAACCACAAGTTTAGGCTTAATAGTTTACTTAGAAAACCTATTAGGTGAACAATACGAACGAGTGAATCGCATCTATAGTCCTGGTTTTACTTTCCGCATAGGTTTATCTTCAGAATTGTAGAATTGTAGGATGCGTTAGGCGTTAGCCTAACGCACCGCCAATATCATTTAATATGATGCGTTGAGCTAATATATTTTTTTTATAATTGCCCAACATTAAATACGATGCGTTACACTGCGTTAACGCATCCTACAATATATGGGAGTATTTATTTTTTGATATTCCCTAATATCCATGAGAGCCAGAATTGAGAATCAGGTGCTAATTATCAACCGTGAGGACTTACCAGGGTTTAAAAAAGGTGGTTCTGTGGTAAGAAATTCTTATTTCTGGGCACTACGTTCAATTGCTGGTAAATCTGGGCGTTATCGTGATTGGGAATATGAGCCTGAAGTGTGGATGGCCCTGACAAGAATGTTATTATCTTTTGCAGAGTCTGGGTATTTAGGTTATAGAGAAACCTTACTAGAGTTCCCCCAATCTCAAGAGCAAATTCCCGATTTACTACGCAATGTTTCAACTTGGGAGTAAAACAATTTTAGATTTTGGATTTCAAAAACGTAGGGTGTGTTGTCGCGTAGCGCAACGCACCACAGCCATAATTAAGCTTATTGGTTATTTTAAATTTGGTGAGAGGCTTGTTTTTAACTCAATCATAAATTCTGTACCCTCTCCTACTTTTGAGTTACAAGATAGCTTACCACCATGTTTTTCTACAATGATTTGATGACTAATAGATAGTCCTATTCCTGTACCATGACCAACAGTTTTGGTAGTAAAAAATGGGTCAAATAGTCGGGAAATAATATTTTCTGGTATACCTGCACCATTATCTTTGATGCATATTAATATTTTATCTGAATTTAATGCTTGAGTAGAGATATTAATATAACTAGGGTTAGCTTGAATTTCTGCCGATGTGCGCTGGTTATTTTGCTCCTCTAAAGCATCAATCGCATTGGCAAGGATATTCATAAATACTTGATTAAGTTGACTCGGATAACATTCAATCGCTGGTAGTATGCCATAATTTTTGACTATAGAAATTTCTGGTTGTACATCGTGAGATTTCAAACGGTGGCTTAAAATCATTAATGTACTGTCAATCCCTTCATGAATATCTACTTGCTGTACTGCTGTCTCATCTGTACGGGAAAAGTTACGCAGCGAATAAATTATTTCCTCAATTCTATTTGTTCCTAGTTGCATAGATTCGAGGAGTTTTGTAAAATCTTTAACCAAAAAGTCCAAATCTATTGCTTTTATTTCTGCTTGGATTGCTTGGGGAGGATTGGGATAGTTGTTTTGATATAGCTGGACTAATTTTAATAAGTCATAGAGATATTCTTGAGCATAAATAATATTCCCAGATACAAAATTAACAGGGTTCTTAATTTCATGAGCAATCCCGGCTAACATTTGACCCAAGGAAGACATTTTTTCAGTTTGAATCAGTTGCATTTGGGTTTCTTGCAGTTCTTGCAGAGTCTGTTGGAGTTGAATATTTTTATCTGTTAATTCCTCTGTCCGTTCTTCTACTCTAATTTCCAACTCTTGATTAGCTTGTTCTATAGCAATTTGAGTAATTCGCTTAATTCTTAAGTATTCTCTTAGGAGACTCAATACAAATAGCCATGATGGAATCAGCATTGCTAAACTAAAAACAGAGGCGAATGTTGCCCAAAATAGATTTTGGCGATAATCAGCTATTTTATTGTCAAGCTGAACTGAAATAGAATGGTTTCTACTAGCAACACCCTCTGCATATTTTTGTTTCTCTAATTCATATTCTTTGCTAGATAAAAGCGCTTGTGCTGCAAGTTTTTGGGAGTTTTTTACTAATTCAAATGATTTATATTCCATCTCCACTAAACGCTGATTAGCAATATCTGTTTTTTTCGCATCTTCTCCTGTATAAGCTTGGGGTGCAAGTTTAATTGATTCCTTAATAGCTGCATCTAATTTAGGCTCAAATGAACGATAACGCTGTTCCCATATAGAATTACCTGTAGCAGCATTCATCCGTGCTGACATAGTTAGCACTTCATCTAGATGTGTAATTGTATCGCTTAATTTTTGCAATCGTAATTCATGTTTGATAATACTATTAAAATCTTGGTAAGCTTGCCAAGCAACCCAAGTCTGGGGAATAAATAAAAATAGAGTTAAAACTACTGTCACACTAATAACTTGCGAGGGACGCAGTGCAAGTTTATGCGCTAAATACTTCCAGCAAATTTTAATTGAACTTGCAGAAATTTTATATTTCCTCTTCATTTTTGCGTAAAATTTATGCAGGAGACTGCCAAAATATATCAGCTAATATAAATGTAAATTACATCATTATAGTAATATCAATTCAAATAATGTTTGCGACACATCAATATATTCTAGAGGGCAAGGCAATGCCTTGCTCCTACAATCTGTCGCATTCTTTTTTTAAATTGGTATAATATTTCTGATGTTCACATTAGTGACATCAGAAAAGTCATATCATGGATAAATAAACCCACAACAAATTAGATTTATTTTAGCCTTGGCTTAATTCCAGGTTAGTCAAAAAACATCCATAACCTAAAGGTTGAAAATACGGTATTTTAGGATTTTATGCTCTATTTCCAATAAATTAATCTTTAAATCTCTACAACTGTTGTTGGGATCAATACTTCATCATTAACTTGTCCAATTCCTAAAAAACGAGTTGATTCCTCATAAACTCGCACATTTCCAGATATATCTGTATTTACGGAAATTCGCTGTCCTTGACACCATTTTTGGGCAAATGTGATCGGTAAAATGACTGAGGGCAAATGTTGTAAAGGTGCATCAAGGGGAATTGGTTGAAATATCCCGGCTTGCAGTTGAGTTTCTAAATCACTCAAAGTTAAACTCTGTGCTAACTCAAAACCACTACTTGCTGTACGTGTCAAAGCGGCGAGGGTTCCCCCAGTTTGTAAAACTGCACCTAAATCCCGCGCGATCGCTCTAATATATGTCCCAGCACCACAAGCGATCGCAATATCTAATTCCGGAAATTCTCCTTCTCTCCAAGCTAAAATCTCCATTTGCAACACTTCTACTGTGCGTACAGGAACTTCCACCTTTTCCCCTCGCCGTGCTAAATCATATAAACGCTGTCCATCTACTTGAATGGCGCTATAACTAGGCGGAATCTGCTCAATTTTTCCTAAAAATTGCGGTAAGGCTGTTTCTACCTCAGTTAAACTCAACTGAGGACAAGGCGCAGAAGTAATGACTTCCCCTTGTAAATCATCGGTTGTCGTCTGCACGCCAAACCTAATGGTGGCATTGTAAGCTTTATTGCCTGGCAAATATTGTAATAATCTCGTCGCTCTACCAAATGCAATGGGTAAAACCCCCGTAGCTGCTGGATCTAAAGTTCCCGCGTGTCCCACACGTTTGAGGCGCAGGAGTTTCCGCACCCGCGCCACACAATCATGAGAAGTCCAGTCAAATGGTTTGTTTAAGTTAAGAAAACCTTGCACAGTTGAATTTTAGAAACCGAAGATGATATTCTCCCACAAAAATTATGTAGAGACACGAGCGATCGCACTCAACATAATTTTTGTATGAGATTTCCACCTAATTCACCCACAAGAATTTTCCCAGTCCCCAATCCCCAATCCCCAGTCCCCAGTCCCCAATCCCCAACCCCCAACTCACAGAAACATAATCACATGCAGCAGCGCCATACCCACATCCAACATCCAAAATCCAAAACTCACGATGGAGTTAGGTGACTTTTTGCTCAATCCTTTGCTTGCTTTACCTTCGATGTTAATAATTTGTGCTAATTCGGTAGGTTGTAGAGATTGCACAAAACTTACACTTAAAGGCTGACTAGAAATAGCTTTGGCGTAGGCGGCGTTCAGATAGGGGAAGTATGTTGAGGTTCCCGCAACGTAAGTTTGGAAGAAAGGTAAACTCAAAGCATTCATGTAACGATGTGCTTGAGCTGGATTATCGCCAATAACTTGAGCCAGCGACCCTACAGCTTCGCGATCGCTATTACCATTACCAATGGTAGAAAAGTGACTTGCACCAATTAACATTACGAGATACTTTTGAGAATTCGCAAACCAAGAGAAGGGGACAATTTGCTCAAATAAAGCTGGCGCAACCGTATCATCACTACTACCGACCACCATCACGGGAATTTTAACTTGGCTCAAGCCAGCTTTGCCAAAAATAGAGCTAGTAATGGGGTTAACTGCGATCGCAGCTTTAACTCTCTCATCCCGCAAGTTGATTTCTTCCCCAGACTGCCCATTTTTTAACGCTAAGGCGCGACATTGGAGAAGTAAAGACATATTCCAAGTATCTTCGAGTAACTTTGGCTGACAATCTCGTTGCAGTTGCTCAAAGTTAATCTTAGCGCCCGCTAAAGCTAAGGCTGTATAACCACCTAAAGATTGTCCAAACACTCCTACTTGTTGCAGATTTAACTTACCTCTAAACCGAGAATCAGACTGGTTCGCTGCTTCCAGTTGATTCAGGATGTATTTCACATCTAAGGGTCGATTGGTAAATTCATCTGCTTGTGTAACTTCAATAGTCTTGTTATTAATTGGCGATCGCAATTGTTCAGCATCGCTATGATTAGGCACAACAACGGCAAATCCATAGGAAGCTAAATGAGTAGCTAAATAACGGAAATTGCTGCTATCTGTACCCAAACCGTGGGAAATGACAATTACTGGCGCTGGACTTTGGACATTAGGTATATAAACATCCGTTGATAATTGCCTATGTCGTGACAAGTCGAAAAATTCTAGTGCGTATTTTTGCGCTGTCAATTTTCCTAATTGTCGTAAATCTGGCAGTTGCGAGAAATTTATTGGTTCTTGGTTAGTAGCTTCTATATTGGACTTACGGTTAACTTCTGCGATCGCTAGGCTAGTTTCATTGATCAGCTGTTCTAGTTCCCCAGCTATCCCCATACTGTGCGCTAAATCGATATTAATACTGCTATTGGGATACTTGCGTAACAGATTTAATAATGTTAGCCCTCCCGGTTCCGCAGCCGCAGAAATAAACGCCTCACGTAAAGTTTGATATTCCGGTTGTGTTTGTGGAGATGTTGTTTTAATTGCTTCTGCTAACCGTCGGAGAATAAATTCCCCTTGTGGTGTGTAGAGAAATTGTGCAACCACGACCGGACTTACTTTTACAGGAGTAAGTAAAATTCTCCGTAAGTCTTGGAGTTTTTGTGCTGGTAGGTACTGTTGGTAAACATTCAGCTTGTTATCAATTACACCAGTTTGGGCATATGTTTCTAAAGAAGTTATCGGTATAGAAAGTCTGAAAGCTGAATAAGAACCATAAACTTGTTCTGCTGCTAACACAGAATTACTCATTCCAAATGTTGGCAGCAACACTGAAAGAACCAGCACTATTGAAATTCTTCTCAGGCTGCTGGCCCACTTACCATACAAACTAATCATCGCTCAACTGTTTCGGTGATGTGGTGTCACGAGGCGTTGGCTCTGGTAGTTATTCGGACACCCTGGTAAGGTTATTTAATATTAATCGCCTCATTAATTCGCAGATTTTTGAGTATTTATCTCGTTGTTACAATGCCAAAAATTAAATGTAACAAAGCCATCCTGATACTACAAATATCTACTTGGCAAGAGAGTTACTCAACTGGTTGATGCTTACTGTGAAATCATAACAAAGAAAAAAATACCCTGCCTCAGTATTTATAATGTAGCTTTCTATTGATGATTAAATTACTACAATCAAGAGACAGTAAAAACTCTGAAACATCTACGATTTATTCAGTTTTTACTATAGCAATTGCCACAGCGCCAGTAACAACTAAAGCCGCTCCCATCAGTCCTAAAAATGTAAATTTTTCTGGTAGAAGTAATGAAGGTGCAATTACTGATACAATCCCAACTGCAACTAAAGTTACAACAGGTGCCAAAGCTAATACTGCACTCACTCGTGAGGCTTCCCAATGTGCCAATGATTCAGCAAAAGCACCATAGGCAATTACTGTATTTAATGCACAAAAAACCAATGTACCCAAATAGAAATTACTCAGTGTAAAAATTGTTTTACTTGTAGCCAAAGGAGCAAATAAAATAGCGCATCCACCATAAACAACAAGCATAATTTGTGCAGAAGACCAAGATTGTAATAATTGTTTTTGTGCTAAAGCATAAATAGCCCATGCTGCTGCACCTAAAACAATTAAGGTACTGCCAAAAAGATAATTATGATGGGCTGTAATTAAATTAGTCAACTGTTCGTGAAAAAATAAAATATAACCGAGAGTCATTACACATACTCCCATCCATTGATGTAGTTTGTAACGTTCTCGAAAAACAATTAACCCTCCCAAACCTAAGAAAACTGCAGACAACTGAATAATTACTTCTGCAGTTGCAGGTGAAGTCAGAGACAAACCTTGCAAAAATAAAAAGTAATTCAGCGCCAAAAAAATAGTTGCGATCGCTAATAACTTCCAAGATGCAGAACGCAGTTGTGCGAATGTCGGTAATTTACCTTGTACCCCTAAATATACAGCCAGCAAACCAAAGGCTACCGAAAACCTAAACCATATAACTGTATAAACATCAAGCGCTTTAAGAGTCACCATCAGGGCAATCGGTAGAACACCCCACAATATCACCGTTAGCAGCGATAAAGCCAGCCCTAAACGCCAGCGACCAGAACTTTGATGCATAGTTAAAGGTAAAGAGAAAATTATAGATTGTATTTAGGAATTAGTGGTCAAGCTAAACTACATCTATTTTGCATATTTCAAATGTCTATAAATCTTGCGTAATTGGTATCTAGCCTGTCCGAAATGTGCAATTTAAATGTGAAACATCTGAATAAATTCGTTCACGTAGGATGCGTTAGCGATAGCGTAACGCATAACTGCCAAACCTTTTCATGGGTTACTATACTAAGACTCCAGCGCTGCAGAATGCAGCACAAAGTATTTTTACTTTCTTACAACTTGTAAATTGTCTTGAATAACTTAGACATGAAAAATTTACTATAAAACATACTTATTTTTGAAAATACTTTCATTTAGTAATTATGTTTGCAGATTTCAAAACTTTATTCATACAGCCAGCTATTATTACCAGTGCCTGTATTACTGTTTTGATGCTAGGTATTCAAAAACTGGGAGTTATAGAACCACTAGAACTAAAAGTTTACGATCGCATGATGCAAATGCGCGCCGATCCAGGGGTAGATCCTAGGTTGTTAATTGTTGCAGTCACAGAACAAGACCTGAAAAAATGGAATTGGCCCCTTTCTGGTGAAGTCCTAGACCAGGCTTTAGGCAAACTAGAAGCATCTGAACCTCGCGCCATAGGTTTAGATATTTTTCGCGACTTGCCAGTACAACCAGGACATGAAAAACTGCTAAAGCGCCTCCAAGATAGCGATATTATCACTCCTGTATGTAAACATTCAGAAAAAGCTAACCCGGGAAATTCGGGAACCGCACCCCCTCAAGGTATAGAAGCAGATAGAGTGGGATTTAGCGATGTTGTTGAAGACACTGATGGCGTAATTCGCCGTAATCTTTTATCAGTAGGTACAAATGCCAACGATCCATGCCAAGCTGTTTTTTCCTTTAGCTGGCAGTTAGCACTCAAATATTTAGCAGTAGGAGGCATTCAACCACAATTGACCTCTAACAAACAACTGCAACTGCGTAATATTATCTTCAAACCTCTACAACCTGATGATGGTGCGTATCAGCACGCCGATACCATAGGCTACCAAATCCTGCTCAATTATCGTTCTCCCCGCCAAATTGCCCAGCAGGTAACAATTACCGAACTACTTTCCGACCAGGTAAAACCAGAATTAATCAAAGACCGCATCGTTTTAATTGGTTCTACAGCATCTAGTCTCAATGATTTTTTTAACACGCCTTATGGTACAGGGAAATCAGATCGTTCTGGTAAAATTCCAGGAATTGAGCTTCACGCCCACAGCATCAGCCAAATTCTGAGTGTAGTTCTTAACAAGCAGCCGCTATTTTGGTTTTTACCAGAGTGGGGAGAAGTATTGTGGATTTGGGGATGGACTTTAGTAGGGGGATTAATCGCTTGGCGCATTCAGCATCCACTTGGCTTAGGCATCGCAGAAGCCACAAGCATATTAGTGTTATGTGGTAGCAGCTTTGTGATTTTTACCCAAGCTGGATGGTTTCCTGTAGTATCTCCAGTATTGGGATTATTATTTGCAAGCGGAGGCGTGCTAGCTTATACAGCCTACCAAAGCAAGCAAGAACAAGCAGTGATGATGCAAAAAGTCCAAGAGCAAAAAGAATTAATTGCTCAACTGCAAAACTTTGTTAGCCGGAGTAACGACGCTACCACAGTAGCCGCCATCACACATACGTTCTCTCCCATCACTCAAGAACTCCAAACAGACACCATACTCAACAAGCGTTATAGAATTACTAGTAATTTAGGTTCTGGTGGCTTTAGCTATACTTACTTAGCGGAAGATACCCAACGCCCTGGATATCCTCAATGTGTAGTTAAACAGTTGCGTCCTGCTAGCCAAGATACTGAATATTTAGATATTCTCAGACGCTTATTTAAAACAGAGGCAAAAATTTTAGAAATTGTGGGTAATCACCCGCAAATACCATCTTTACTAGCATTTTTTGAAGAAAATAAGCAATTTTATTTAATACAAGAATTTATATCTGGGCATCCTCTTTCTGAAGAAATCAATTCAGATAAACGCCTCCAACAATCTGAAGTTATGGCTATTCTCAAGGATGTTTTGCAAGTCTTAATTTTTATTCACAGCTACGGTGTGATTCATCGAGATCTCAAACCTAGTAATTTAATTAGGCGCAAAGCAGATGGACGCATTGTGGTCATTGACTTTGGTGCGGTTAAGCAAGTGCAACCGCAAGAACAAGACAACCAAACAATCGCTATCGGTACACCAGGCTATGCTGCTACTGAGCAATTGAGTGGTCAACCCACACTCAACAGCGATATTTTTGCCTTAGGAATGATTGCTATCCAAGCTTTAACAGGGGTATACCCCAAAGTCTTCCGCAGAGATATCAATACAGGCGCAGTTATTCTCCCAGTAGAATCCGACACAGACGATCAGGCTTGGAAATATTGGTGGGAACTAGCAGAAACTACCGAAACCTTTGCCAGAGTCCTAGATAAAATGGTACACCTCGACTTTACCCAAAGATATCAGTCAGCCAGCGAAGTATTGAATACTTTGGACAATATGTAGGGCATGGGGCATTGGGCATTGGGTAATTGGTAATTGGGGTTTGTCATTTGTCATTTGTCATTTGTCATTTGCTGTTGGTTCTTCCCCTTTCCCCTTTCCCCTTTTCCCTTTTCCCCAGTCCCCAATCCCCAGTCCCCAATCCCCCTTAATCCTTAACCACCCGCGAGCTGACTCAGCGCTTTTGCCAAATATGCATACTGCTCTAGCGTATTGTAAATTTGTGCGGATATCCGCAGCAGCAGGCGCGGGGATTCCTGCCAGGGTACTACCTGTACTTGAATGCCAAATTTATCAAATAATTCATCATGTACAGACATAAAATGCCGATTTTCCGATGCAGTTGGCATGGGTACAACCGCCATCGACCCAATCATTGACTCGGGACAAGGTGGTAAAACTCCCAGGGACTGGCAAAGTAACTGTCTGGCTTCTAACACTAACTGATGATTTCGCTGCCTCAGCTCATCCCAACCACCAGGAAGTAAGGAACCCATAAAAGCGATCGCTTCGGGAACGCACATATAAGCTGTAGGATCGTCTGTACCCGTCCAATCGAATTCTAGTTGAAATCTCGATTTATCAGTTCTGGGTGAATTAGCACCATGACTAATTGTCAGAGGACGAATTTCAGGCTGTTTATCTCGTTGCACATACAAAAATGCGGCTCCCTTGGGCGCACATAGCCATTTATGGCAATTGCCTGTGTAATAAGTTGCTCCAATTTCTCGCAGATTCAGCGATATCATTCCCGGCGCATGAGCACCATCTATGAGTGTATCTACGCCTCGCTGTCGTAATTCCTGAATTAACTGCTGAATCGGGAAAATCAACCCTGTCTGGCTAGTTACATGATCTATTAGGGCTAACTTTGTTTTTGGAGAAACTCGCTCCATTACCGCCGCTATTACTTGCTGTGGCGACTCAATCGGAAACGGAATTTTAGCAATCACTATCCGTACCCCAGTGCGACTAGCAATAAAATCTAAGGCATTGCGGCAAGCGTTATATTCGTGGTTTGTTGTCAAAATTTCATCTTCAGCAGTGAAGGTAAGCGATCGCAATACTGCATTTACACCAGTCGTCGCATTATTGACGAATACCACATCTTCTCTATCCGCACCCACAAAATCCGCTAGTTTGCTTCTAGCGTTATCTATTAGGGGTTCCCACGCTCTGCCAAAAAAGTTGATTGGCTCTTGTTCCAGCTGCGATCGCAATTTTTGCTGAACCCCTAGCACCGCTTTCGGACAAGCACCAAAAGACCCATGATTCAGAAATGTTATTCCTGGATCAAGAGTCCATAAGTTTGCATATTCTGAAGATTGAAGTTTGAAATTTACCTTTTCATCCTTCATTCTTCACCTTTTATCCTTTTTAACTCCCCAGGCTGGATTCGAACCAGCGACCAATCGATTAACAGTCGATCGCTCTACCGCTGAGCTACTGAGGATTGCTCACGATTTATAATCTTAAGGGTAAAAATAAGATTTGGCAAGTACCTGGGCTAATTTTTTTTTAAAGCCTAAAACTTGGTAATTTTTGCAGTCCAAATTGGCTCTGGATTTAAAGCAGAGATTTACCAGACTCAAATATCGATCTACTTCAATCCCATTCGCAGTTCCACCAACCGCTGCCGAGACTTAGCATCAATGGCGTTAGCCAAAAATCTGCTTTTAGATTGTTTGCGTGATTGATACTTATGTCGCATCCGGCAAACAGTAGTTTCGACTTCGCCACATAGTTGTTGTGCAGACAACCATTCAGCACCATACCCCTGTACCATCAGCTGCTGTGCCCGATCTGACGTGGCGACAATCACGCGAGAAATTCGCGACTGAATTATTTGGTAGCGTAAAGACGCACAGAGTTTTTCAATATAGGTATCTGCTGTTTGCCCAAAATCGGTATAGTGAACTGATAATAGCTCTGTAATAACTTCTTTGTTACTACAGGTATTTTGATATTGGGCATCAAAAACGATTTGAGTATCGTAACCTTGAAACGAACTATAACTAGTCATCGTTTCCACTAATTCAACTCGTGCAGCTTCAAGTCCTGAATTATCACGAGTTTTTTTCAAACAAGGCCAAGCGCCAATTATGTTGTAGCCGTCTACTAACAAAACGGCTTGGGTTAAGGAACGGGGCATGGTTTTTAATCACAATTATCTAGAGTTGACAAGATTCGTTCATAACTTTATATAGTAATTGAAGCACCGCTTGTCACACTATGTTACAGAACACAAAAGTTGTTTAAAAATACAGCTAAAAATTGAAAACGCGCCTGTGAAAGGCGCGTTGCAGTTGTTGAAGTTATCTTGTTGAATTGTGATCTGCGGACAAAGAACTAGCAAAGAAATTGTGATTTTATGACACTTCTTTGTGTACTTCCATCAAACGCTGTTTGAGGCGCAGGGGTTCACCTTGATCTACAAGCAAACCATTTTCTAATAGAAAAGCACCGTCACAATAATTCAACTCATCTAAGCGATGGGTTACCCACAGCGCTGTAATACCACGACTTTTGACAAGATTACGGACACCAGCCACTAAATCTAGTTGGCTATCTGGATCTAAGAGGGCAGTGGGTTCATCTAATAGTAAGATTTCACAGCGACGTGCGATCGCACCAGCAATTGCCACTCGCTGTTTCTGTCCACCACTCAAAGCATATATAGGACGGCGTTGTAGGGTGTGTAAATTCACAGCCCCTAAAGCCTCCTCTACTCTGGCTCTAACTGCTGCAGGGGGCAATTTTTCTTTTACTAGTCCAAAAGCCACATCTGCACCAACTGTGGGCATTACCAGTTGATGATCGGGATTTTGAAACACAAAGCCCACGGGATGCAACACCCCAATTTCTCCTGATGTGGGAGCTAATAATCCTGCTAACAATCTCAGTAGCGTTGATTTACCACTGCCATTTGTACCCAGAAGCATCCAAAATTCGCCTTTAGGGACTTCTAGCGAGCAAGATTTAATGGCTTTCTGCCCACTTGGCCAACTAAAGTGTAAATCCTTAACTTTAATTCCCGCTTCCGCCATTTAGATAACCTGCTTATTCAGCAGTCAGGGAAACAAATCCAGGTGGTCTACCACTGCTAGTGGTGACACCATCTTTTTGCATAATCTGTACCCCAGAAATTTCACTAGCACGAACAGCAATTTTTTTCTCTGTCTTGCCTTCACACTTTAGTTCCACAATGTCAGGGTTACCAGACCGCATCGCTGCCAAAATCAGTTGATAGACAGCTTCAGCATCTTCTGCTGACTTACGTTGTACCGATACTGGGAAAGCCGTATTTCTGACGGTTAAGTCGATGGTAAACATTTAGCATTAATCAATTTAACTGTAGCACTCATTCTAGCGCTAGCTGCTTGATTACTGGTGTAGGGCGGGGAAGGGAAAAGGGGCAGGGAGCAGGGAGCAAGGGAGATGAGGAGGATGTAGACGCGTAGCGGTGAGCCAGTCCGGTGGACGGGTTCCCCGGCATAAAGGAACTGGCGCTCGCGTAGCGTATCCGAAGGATGCACCCGTACCCCTACGGGGAAGCAAGCTACGCGTTAGCGTCTCTGAAAAAGAAGGGCTTTCCATAGGGTGGGAAGGGGAAATCACCAACCAGAACACCCAACACCTAATTACCCATTACCTCATGCCCAATGCCCAATGCCCCATGCCCTTTCCCATAAATATATACAAATCTTAAAAAAAATTTAAATATACCTGGAAATATTAGAGATTTGCACCTAACATAATTAGAGACAGTAAAAAATTGTAAACTGGAAACAAAAGCCAGTAGCCTTTGTGTTCATAGAGAGCTAAATCCTAGCGATCTATAATACAGAAGTAAAAACCTGTACTTATAAACATTTTGGAGATTCATTCTCATGACCATCGCAGTTGGGCGCGCCCCCAGTAGAGGGTGGTTTGACGTTCTAGACGACTGGTTGAAGCGCGATCGCTTTGTATTCGTAGGTTGGTCAGGAATATTGTTATTCCCCTGCGCTTTCCTAGCACTAGGCGGTTGGCTCACAGGCACAACCTTCGTTACGTCATGGTACACCCACGGTTTAGCATCTTCTTATTTAGAAGGCTGTAACTTTATCACAGTAGCTGTATCCACCCCAGCCGATAGTTTGGGACATTCCCTCCTGCTGCTGTGGGGGCCAGAAGCACAAGGAGACTTCACTCGTTGGTGTCAACTTGGGGGGTTATGGACATTCGTGGCGCTACACGGAGCCTTTGGATTAATTGGCTTCATGTTGCGGCAGTTTGAAATTGCTCGTCTAGTAGGAATCCGCCCCTATAACGCCTTGGCATTTTCTGCACCGATTGCAGTGTTTGTCAGCGTGTTCTTGATGTACCCCTTGGGACAATCAAGCTGGTTCTTTGCACCGAGCTTTGGAGTAGCAGGAATTTTCCGCTTCATCTTATTTGTACAAGGATTCCATAACTTCACCCTCAACCCCTTCCACATGATGGGAGTAGCAGGTGTGTTGGGTGGTGCATTGCTGTGTGCGATTCACGGTGCCACAGTGGAAAATACCCTGTTTGAAGACGGAGAAGCCGCGAACACCTTCCGCGCCTTCAACCCCACCCAATCAGAAGAAACCTACTCAATGGTGACTGCAAACCGTTTCTGGTCACAGATTTTCGGGATTGCCTTCTCCAACAAACGCTGGTTGCACTTCTTCATGCTGTTTGTGCCAGTCACAGGTCTGTGGATGGCAGCAGTGGGCATCGTCGGTATCGCTCTCAACCTGCGGGCTTACGACTTCGTATCGCAGGAATTGCGGGCGGCTGAAGACCCAGAATTTGAAACATTCTATACCAAAAACATTTTGCTGAACGAGGGTATCCGTGCTTGGATGGCTCCTCAAGATCAGCCCCACGAACAATTTGTATTCCCTGAAGAAGTGCTACCTCGTGGTAATGCTCTCTAATTAAGTCATCACTCTGAGTTGATTGACATTTAACATTCATCATTCTCTAGGTTTTAAAATCCCTCGACCCTTTTGGACGGGGGATTTTTTTATCTAGTTGTTGGTGAATTAAAGAAAATTTATGTGCTATATTTATTGAAGGTTCTAAACCCAGAGTAAAGATACTCTGCCTTATTGAGACTAAGACCGCTTAGGCAACAAGGAGGTGATGCCCATGATAGAAAGTAGTAAACGCATGGGTCATCAGGTTGCAGTTAGCCGGCTGTGTGCCGGGGCTGTTCTCTAAAAGTTAGCCTTAGTTCTCTTAGAGATACTAAGTGTAGCTCAAGTAGCTAGGCTGATGCACGGAGTTCCTTCCGGCAGTCTGGTTGCAACCTGAAGACCCGACTAGACCGCTCTGACTTAGATTATCCGATCTAAATCAGAGCGGATAGTTTTTGGAAGTGGCTAATAACAAAAGTATTCAAAGAGTTTTAAAAGCGTAAAATCAGCATCTATGCAATCTTCATAATAGATGCAGTGCAAATACTAGTAGCACCCTGAAAGATACATGGTAACTAATATTACAACAGAAGGAGTTGTTGAATATGGTGCAGCTACTCACTGAGACGGAAATTCAAGAAAAAGTAAGTGGGCTTTCAGGCTGGACTGTTGAAGGAGCTAACTTAAAGACTACGCGTACTTTTAAAAATTTTATTCAAGCAATTGAGTTTGTTAACAAATTAGTGGAACCTTCTGAGTCCGCAGGACATCATCCTGATATAGAGATTTCCTATAACAAGGTGAAAATCCAATTAACCACACATGACGCAGGTGGTTTAACACCAAAAGATTTTCATCTAGCAGAGGTAATTTCCCAAATTAACTGACCTAAAAAAATTCTGGAGGCAGAAGCAGAAAAACTAATTTTTATGCATTCTGGTGTACGTAGTTCATACTTACTACTTAGGTAAATAGGAATTTAGTAAATTCTCTAAAGCTACTCCCAGAAGAAATATATTAGGTTAAGAGTGTGACAGTTGTTTAGGCGATCGCTGTGATGTTGTCATCTGCCTGAGATGTTTTATAATGATATGCTATAAAGGTGTGTTTTTGCATAAGTTAATTCCATCAATATTTAACATCAAGTTAATCGGTGATTAGCTTCGCAAAAACTAGAATTGTAGTAGTGGCAACTATGCCTCATCGAAAGGCCCTAACGAGATGTCGCATATTTGAGAATTAGGTGCAACGAAAACAATTATCTATACAAGGTGTGAGGAGAAAAGACAAAATGTCTCATATATTATGGAAATCACTGGTCGTAAGTCCAGCAGTTTTAGGAGCAACGCTGCTAGTTTCCGCATCAGCAATGGCAGCTCCCAATACTACAACAGAAGTATCTGCAGCTGATAAACAAGCAGCAGTTGAAATCGCTCCCAAGGCAGCAGAAATCATCGCGCAAGCAGCTCCTGCAAGCGACGATACCAAAGTTTTAGATCAAGTTAACCGCTACAGCAAAGAAGGTAGCAGTAACTCTCAGGCTCAAGTGACATCGGTTTCACAATTCTCCGATGTGCAACCAACTGACTGGGCTTTCCAAGCATTGCAATCGTTGGTTGAGCGCTATGGTTGTATCGCAGGTTATCCAAATGGTACTTATCGCGGTAACCGTGCTTTAACCCGTTATGAATTTGCTGCTGGCTTGAATGCTTGTTTAGACCGCGTTAACGAATTGATTGCCACAGCAACAGCTGATTTGGTAACCAAGCAAGATTTAGCAACCTTACAGCGGTTACAAGAAGAATTTTCTGCAGAACTAGCAACCCTACGCGGTCGCGTTGATTCCTTAGAAGCACGTACTGCTGAATTGGAAGCAAATCAGTTCTCCACTACCACCAAACTAGTCGGTGAAGCTATTTTTGCTGTGAGCGATGCTTTTGGTGGCAGAACAGGTGATGCGAACAATACTGTATTCCAAGACAGAGTTCGCTTGGCGTTGGAAACCAGCTTCACTGGTAGAGACAAGTTAACAACTCGTCTAGCTGCAGGTAACGCTTCCGCTTTCTCCTTGAGAGACCAAGCTAATAATATTCTCAATACCCCACTGAATGGTACCAGAGAAGGAACTCAAACCTATCAAGTTGGCAGCACTGGTAATAATGGTGTCAGAATTGATAGATTAACCTACGAAGCTCCCATCGGCCCAGCACAAGTTTATCTTGCTGCTAGTGGTGGTCGTCATGACCACTATGCTGCTGTTAACAATCCTTATTTCCATGATGGAGATGACGGTGGTAACGGAGCTTTAACTACCTTTGCCTCTGAAAGCCCCATCTATCGGATTGGTGGTGGTGCTGGTATCGCTGTTAATCTACCTTTTAGCAGCGGTGGTAGTATCTTTAAACCCAGCTCCCTTACCGTAGGTTACTTAGCTTCAGATGCTAATAACCCTGGTAACAATACAGGTTTATTCAATGGTAGCTATGCTGCTTTAGGACAGTTGAACTTTGCAGTTGGCGATCGCTTGGCATTGGCTGCTACCTATGTTCACGGTTATCATGCTGCTGGTACTGCCCTATTTGATTCTGGTGCCGGTCTGAATGGCAACAACGGTCTAACAGGCGGTGTTGTTGGTACTGGTCAAGCCAACTATCTCGGCAATACACTTGTACAAACCGCAGCTAACAGTAACTCTTATGGTGTTTCTGCAGCATTTAGACCCAGTAACAACTTGTCACTGAGTGGCTTCGTCACTTACCACGATGTCAATGGTGTAGGTGCTGGAGATGACTTTGAAGCTTGGAGTTATGGTGGTGGTATAGCTCTACCTGACTTTGGTAAGAGAGGTAACGTATTGGGTATTTTCGCAGGTGCTGAACCTTACGCACGTAACCGTGTAGTACCTGGTGGAGTTGCTGGTGGTAATGCACCAATCCACGTTGAAGGTTTCTACAAATATCGCGTGTCTGATAATATCTCCGTTACACCTGGTGTTATCTGGTTGAGAGCTCCTGGCCAAAACAATGCCGAAGAAAACGCATTCATCGGTACACTCAGAACCACCTTTACCTTCTAGAAGCTGGCTCCAGGGTAAATAATTAAACCTATAAAATCGAAACTCGATTATCCCCCACCTTTTGGTGGGGTTTTTTATTTTCGGTAGCAGTGGCACACAAACACCAGTGAGTAACCGGAGTATACTAAGAAAAGTATGAAGTATGAAAAATCTTGATCCTTCATACTTTATTCTTCATTCTTAATTGCTGCTTGTGGAAATATCTTGTAAGTCTGAATACGCAATTCTTGCCTTATTAGAAATGGCAACTCATTATCAAAACGGTGAACCGATGCAAATTCGACAGATTGCAGCACAACAAAACATCCCTGATCGCTATCTGGAACAGCTGTTAGCAACCTTAAGACGTGGAGGTATAATCAAAAGTCAGCGAGGGTCTAAAGGTGGCTATCTCTTAGCACGAGAACCGAGGAGAATTAGCATATTTGAGGTTTTGGAATGCTTAGAAGGGTTAGATGTGCGAACCGATCAAGATGACATCAAACCCAGAACAGTAGACAGTTTTGTTGTGGAAGAAATCTGGCAAGAAGCTTGTCAGGCGGCAAACTCAGTGTTTCAAAACTACACGCTTCAGGATCTTTGCGAAAAAAGAGATTCTCGGCGGCAGTTAGATATCATGTACTACATTTAGTCAACAATTGAAACTCAGAAGTTAAAAGAAACATCGCTCTTGACTGTTGACCCTTGACCCTTGACTAATAAACTAAGGATAAAAACTAATTATGCGAATTGCTACTAACATAACAGAACTCGTTGGTCGCACACCTTTAGTGCAGTTGAATCGCATTCCTCAAGCAGAAGGTTGTGTGGCAAGAATTGTAGTGAAATTAGAAAGTATGAACCCATCGGCATCCGTCAAAGACCGCATTGGGGTAAGTATGATTAGTGCTGCCGAAAAGGAAGGGTTGATTAATCCAGAGAAAACAGTATTGGTAGAACCAACTTCTGGGAATACAGGTATCGCTTTAGCAATGGCTGCTGCTGCTAAGGGTTATCGGTTAATTTTGACAATGCCTGATACTATGAGTGGCGAAAGACGGGCAATGTTGAGGGCTTATGGGGCGGAACTGGAATTGACACCAGGAATTGAAGGCATGAGTGGGGCAATTCGCCGGGCGCAGGAAATAGTGAATAAAACACCCCATGCTTATATGCTGCAACAGTTCCGCAATCCTGCAAATGCGAAAATTCACCAAGAAACTACCGCAGCAGAAATCTGGAAAGATACTGACGGCCAGGTAGATATGATTGTCGCCGGGGTAGGCACAGGTGGTACGATCACAGGTGTAGCAGAAATCATCAAAGCACGCAAACCCAGTTTTCAAGCGATCGCAGTTGAACCCAGTAATAGCCCAGTATTATCCGGTGGCAAACCTGGAGCACATAAAATTCAGGGAATTGGTGCTGGTTTTATTCCCCAAGTACTGAAGCTAGAATTGATTGATGAAGTGATTACAGTCACCGATGAAGAAGCGATCGCCTATGGTCGGCGTTTAGCTAGAGAAGAAGGCTTACTCTCTGGTATTTCCAGTGGTGCAGCCTTATGTGCTGCAGTTCGCGTTGCCCAACGACCAGAAAACGAGGGGCGTTTAATTGTAGTCATTCAACCAAGTTTTGGAGAAAGGTACTTAACGACACCATTGTTTCAAGATTTGGAGGACAGAGTAGCAGCTAGCATCAGCTAGCTATAAATTGGATTGATGGCCGATTCTAACCACTACGAAATTCTCAAAGTTAGTCCCAATGCTAGCCAGGCGGAGATTAAGCAAGCTTATCGCCGCCTGGTAAAACTATTTCATCCTGACAGCAATCAGGAAACAGCAGATAAAGAGCAGATTATTCGCATTAATGCGGCTTATGAAGTTTTAGGCGATAGCCAAACTCGCTTAAACTACGACGAACAACTCAAAAATAGTACCCAGAAATTAAATAGCCGCCAACAGCGGACAGCATCAGCACAGAAGCATTACCAAGCTACAAGGAAAACAGGAAAAGATGCTGATGAGCAAGTTGAAGAATGGTTGCGCCTAGTTTATCAACCAGTCAAACGTATACTTGCTTACATCCTCAATTCTTTAGAAGAGCAAATTGATGAATTAGCCGCAGATCCCTTTGATGACGAATTATTAGAAGAATTTCAAGAGTATTTAGACAGTTGTCGCCAGGATTTCAAGCAAGCACAAACTACCTTTCGTTCTCTACCCAATCCTCCCAGTTTAGCCAGAACTGCGGCCCATCTCTATTACAGTCTCAATCAAGTTGGTGATGGTTTAGAAGAGTTGGCATATTTTCCTATGAACTATGACGATCGCTACTTGCACACAGGACAAGAGATGTTTCGCATAGCAAGGAAATTATTTTACGAAGTGCAAGCTTCGGTGAAGCAATATACCTAGCATCTCTTCTGGAAATGCGATCGCTGTATCTCCTAAACCTTGTGTAGCGATCGCAGTAGTAAAGTATCCATATCAAAAATTCCCAGTGTGGCATTCAGGAATTTAATAGATATAGATATTATTCCCGTCGCTACAGATAAAGAATTTAGTTTATGCTGGATATAGAGAAAGATTAAGAAATTTTAAATTTTGCTCCCAGTGTACTCATGCAATGTATCGTAAATCGCCGCGCTCAGTTTTCGGCAAGTCATCGCTATTGGTTGCCCGAACTGAGTGAAGCTGAGAACACTCAGCAATTTGGTGCTTGCTCTAGATTTCCAGGACACGGGCATAACTATGTCTTATTTATTTCCCTGATTGGGGAATTAGATGAATATGGCATGGTATTGAACTTGTCTGATGTGAAACAAGTAATCAAGCGGGAAGTTACCAGCCAACTGGACTTTTCTTATCTCAATGATGTGTGGCCAGATTTTCAAGAAACTCTACCCACAACTGAGAATATTGCACGGGTTATCTGGCAGAGGCTAGCACCCCACTTGCCTTTAGTCCGCGTACAGTTATTTGAACATCCTGAACTTTGGGCAGATTATATGGGAAACTCAATGGAAGCCTACCTCACTATTAGCACTCACTTTAGCGCCGCCCATCGGCTAGCTCACCCTAATTTAAGTAACGAAGAAAATGCAGAGATTTATGGTAAGTGTGCGCGTACCAACGGACATGGGCATAACTATCATTTAGAAGTCACCGTTAAAGGGGAAATTGATCAACGCACGGGTATGATTGTCGATTTAGGTGCGTTGAATCAAGTGATAGAAGATTATGTGGTAGAACCATTCGATCACACCTTTTTAAATAAAGATATTCCCTACTTTGCTGAAGTTGTACCAACTGCTGAGAACATCGCACTTTACATTAGTAATTTATTGCGATCGCCTGTGCAAAAATTAGGAGCCAAGCTGCACAAAGTGAAGCTGATTGAAAGCCCAAATAACTCTTGTGAAATTTACTGTACTGATGCGGAATCTAATTCTGTGAGTGCAAATGCAAATCAACCAATGTTAGCGCGGGTTTAATAATTAAAAATTGGTAATTGGTAAGAAATTTTTTCTTTCACCCATTACCAACTCCTCATCTTTAAAAATAACGTCGCTGTGCTGAACGTCGCAAATAAATATAAATTAACCAGGCTATAGTTGCAAAGATTAAATTAATTGCAAACCTCGTCACTGTATACCACAAGATATCAGGGTAAAAAAGCTGTGACCAACTCAGGGAACTGAGCTTTTGAGCTAGGAGAAATAAGGCAAAAATCGCATTACCACCTAACATCAGCGCAAATATCACTAAACCTCTTTGCCAGTAACGATGTTGCGGTGTTCTACCAAAAATCAAATTGATTGGGCGTTTACCTTCGACTCTTCGCAGTAATTGTTCCATTCGCCAAAACATCCACAACAGAAATGGAAATAAGCCATAGTTGAGAATAAGTAATGGCCATGAATAACGCCCCGTATTAGATAAAACATTGACTATGGCATGACAGACTACAGAATTTAGCCAAGCCAAAAACAGTAAATTTCGGTTGTGGCTGAAATACATCGCCAAAGCATAGCCCCAAGGGGCAGAAAACAAAGCATGAACTGGCGTACCAATAATCCGGTTAAGAATTGATGCTGTGTTATTGAATAGGTAAACACAGTTTTCTTGAGCAGTAAATCCTAAAGCAACAGCTATGGTAAAAATAAACACCGTACTAGGGCGCAATCGATACCTGCGTTGCAGATAGTGGCTTGGGGCAATCACTGCTACCAACTTACAACCTTCTTCAATTGGCCCTATTTCCACAAGTTGCCGTAAAGCAATACCAACAAGCGAGTAGTTCATTTGTCGCCAGTTGATAACCCAATTGGCTACAGTTTCAAAAACTATTTCTAAGCCGAGGGCAACAAAACCAGAAATTCCCCCCAAGATAAATAACAGCAGCAACTTTAACAGTGGTGGGGGAGTAGAAATACGGCAATAGTAGTAAGCAAGCAGCAGTAATGGTGGAATGACTGCCCACAAGACAAGTAAAAAATCAGCCACGTACCTGAGCAATAACAGTACGGTGACGAGGGCTATTGCTAGAGATTGTTGGAGTGTGGAAACCTGCTTCTAATAAAGCTTGTTCAATATCTAAGCTGAAATATTCATCTAGATAAGGTTCAGTGCTTTTGAGCAGTGTCAAAATGTAAGGTGGCATTTTTACAAAAGCTTCTGATTTGGGATTCATATCCATAATTGCCAAATGACCACCTGGACGTAGTAAACGCCGCGCCTCTGCAAAAATTTGCTTAGTAGGCGCTTGGGGTAATTCATGGCAAACCAGAAAAATCGAAACTAAATCAAAAGCAGCATCTGGTAATCCGGTGGCTTCTGCTGGCGCATGAACCCAGTTGATTTTTGCTTGACGTTGCTGTGAACGATATTCGGCCACCGCTAAGAAATAGGGAGATAAATCTAAACCTGTAATCTTAGCTTGGGGATAAAGCGCTTGTAAGGCAAAGGTACTCATACCCACACTACACCCAATATCTAAGATGTCTTGTGGTGGGTTGGGAAGTTGGTTTTTGAGAATATCGTGGTAATTTTGGCGCAGTTGACAATCGCCTTTAGTTTCTGCACCTTGCCAAATTTTAGCGTGAACAGCATAGGCCGCAGGTTCTACCTCAAACGCCGCTTGCCAGCTCATATTTCCACTGTCATAGGCGTGGAATGAGGTGAGATAGTAGTCTGGGTAAGAAATCTGGGGATTTTCTACTTTCGCTAAATCGTTTGTCCAATTACGTGCTTGAAGTTGCTGTACTTCTTTCGTCCAAGGTACGCCCATTTTTTCAGCACGTTTAATCATCATCTGTCTGGCTTGATGCTTGGCTAAGTTGGCTAAAGGCTTGATAGCCAGTACACCATTGACCAAGCGGGAAGCTAAACCAGGAGCATTATCTACAGCAGCAGTCATAGATCAATTTACGTTCAATTGCCTTTTTAACTTATGACATACTTGCTGACGACCAGTCTAGCAACAGATGCAATTGTATAACTGCATTCTGTGACGCTGGAATGCAAAATATAACTTTATCAAATACATGAATCTGCGACTGGTAAGATACCAATATTTACAACAATCAGTTTTATCTACTCCGGCACGTGATGCCATTTTTACAAAACTATAACCAACTTTGAGATAGTATCAACGAAAAATATGGTAAGAGCAAGAAGACGAACTAGCAGTTTTTTAAAAGATTTTCAAGAGTTTGCCCTCAAAGGCAATGTAGTTGATTTAGCGATCGCAGTTATTATTGGTGGAGCTTTTGGCAAAATCGTCACCTCCTTTGTTGAGGATGTGGTAATGCCATTAATTAATCCTTTAGTTGCTGTGGCTGGTAAAGATTGGAGGACAATCACTGTTGGCCCAGGAATTGCAATTGGTAAGTTTTTCGGTTCAATAGTTGATTTTGTGATTATTGCTTTGGTCTTGTTTGTAGTAATTCAAGCTTTACAAAAATTCAAGAAAAAAGAAGAAATTGCTGCCGAACCTCCACCAGCAGACCCCAATCTTATAGCTCAAGAAAGATTAACTGGAGCATTAGATCGGTTGACGCAGACTTTGGAATCTCGTAATCCACAATTTTGATTCAACTGTAACCTAAAAACTGGTTAGCAAGAGATGCGTTACGCTGACGCTAACGCATCCTACGTGAATTTAAAAAATCAAATAATCAAATAGGAATCCTATTTGGTGACAAATTATTTGTTAAATTGTTTCAGGATCGATATTTAATTCTCGCAGTTTAGCTGCTAATTTCTCTGCAGTTTCTTCTGGGGTTGGTACTAGCTTGCCTGCGGGTGTAAAAAGTCTTAATAGTCCTTGTTCAATTCCTAAATATAAACCAAGCTGCTGGCTCCATAAATGTCCTTGCTGATTTGGTTCTAGAGGTTGATATTGACCATCTACTAAATGAAAACCTGCAAATTCTAGTGTGTATGGATCAAACCAAAAATAGTCAGGGGTGCGGAAGGTATCTTGATAAATCTTTTTCTTTAATTCTTTGTCTGTACTTGCTGTTGATTCCGAAAGAATTTCGAGAATAAAGTTAGGGTATTTACCATCTTCTTCCCACACTACCCAACTTTTGCGGGTTTTGCGTTCAGTATTGAGTACCACAAAAAAATCAGGGCCGCGAAAGCTCTCAGTTTTAAGTTTTTTCCAGCTGTAATAAATAGTAAGATTGCCAGCAGCGTAGAAATCTGTTCTGTCTCGCCATAACCATTCAAGACATTTGAAAAGTAGAATTATTTGCCGAAGATGTAATTCTGTTTCCAAGGGAGGCTCATCGCTATATAAGTCACCTGGCGGAAGAATAACATCTTCTTGAGTGTCCTGGGTAGCATCTAATTCTTTGGCGAGGGACATGGCTGAGGCTATGGCATTTGCTATTGATGGGTTTATTTTAACGCTAGGGATTGGGATGAGGGAGGTGAGGGAGATGAGGTGGACAAGGAAATAAGGGGAGGAATTCCTATTACCCATTACCCATTACCCCTTCCCCTTCCCCTTCCCCTATTTTGCAGCTTTAGGTTTGAGAGCCAATAACATTTCTACTTGACTGGTTGATTGATCTGGACTGGTAGCAGTCACACCCAAACCACGAATAGAACTGAGAATGGCGTTGGCTTGAGGTGGTAGAGGTTTGGCTGCGGCGAAACGATTCACCACAGTCATGGTTTTATCCATATCTATGTAAAAGTAGCCGCCATTCGGTTTTTGCAAGGTACCAGTTACAGCTTTAAAAGTTTCACTACCGTCTAAAGATTGGTTTTTCTTAGTGGCGATCGCATCGCCAACTGGGCCACCAATAGCTATAAATACGGTATCTTGATCTAACCAGCCATGAGATAGTAAAGCACCTTGTTGTGGTACTTGCCATTCAGTGACGTTTTTACCATCGATAGTTCTTTGAGCAACTGTGACTAGTTGCTTTTTGATCAAGTCATCAAGTTTACTGAGAGTGGCTTCGGCTGTTTTGCGATCGCTGGTATCAAATAAGAATGCTCCGCCAAAACCCACGCTGGCTAAAATACCTTGATTAGCAGGAATTGCACCTAAAGCAAATTCCCCATCCATCCAGCCGAGAACTTCTTTATCTAAGTCCAAATTGGCAACTGATTTCAGTTGTTGGCGTACCTGTGCCACGGCTTGGTTAAATTCAGGATAATCTTTGGACTGTTCTATTAAAGTTGTCCAAGTCTTGCTGATCCCTTGTCCACTAATTAAAGCAAAGGTTTCAGCAGGAAATTCTCCTACGATTTTGGCAGCAGTATTTTGATATTGGAATTTGTTGAGTTGGGAATCTAAATTAGCGATCGCTTTGACTCGCAAGCCTGCATCATCAACACCCACACCCGCCACCATCGATTTTACTTGCTGCAATTGTTTGAGGGTTTGGGGAGGTAATTGTGTACCTTGGGGATTAGCGGCTGCTAACTGTTGAATCATCCCCGCATAGTCAGGTATATAAATTTGTGCCAGGGTATTTTTGACATCTACACCTTTGCTTAGAATATTGCTGGCACCTTCTTTAGTGGCAAAGGAAGGTTGTCCTTTATAAGTATCAATTGCCTGTTCAATTGTTGGTTTTTCGGGAGATAAAAGTAATTGGCTATTATTTAAAACTACGCTATAGGTTGGTTTGCCTTTATCTGTGGCTTCTGTAATTTTTTCGCCTTTATATTCAATTTCTTGAAATTTAATACCTTTTTGGGCTTTTAATTTATTGCCAAAATTTAAAGCGCCGATTTTGTCTTTGATTCCCACTACCAGCAGCATCTTTGGTTCTGCTTGTAACTTGGTAGGTTTATTGGGTGCGCCAGTCGGTGGATTAAATTGTGCGGGTTTAACGGGATTTGGTGGTAAGACAGCCATCATCACACCACCCACCCAAGGTTTTATGTCGTTTTCATAAGAAATGTTAGTATCTTTTAACAGATCTTGATTGAATGACTCTAAACCTTTGGCAACTAGCTGTTGTGCTTCGGGGGTACCAAACTGCTGTAACTTCGCCCAAGCTTGGGGATCGGTGGTAATGTAAGTTGCCATTAAGGCTGTAGAAGGTACTACCTTAGCGCTGCCTAAAGCACCTGCGCTATCGCCTGCAGGGCCTCCTTTAAAATACATATAGGCAGCTATACCCCCTGTGATCACTATAGCTGCACCAATAGTAGGAATTAAAAACTTTGATTTACTTTCAGGCATTGCTTAGATCCTCGTTTCCCCAATTTTTATGGAGGCTAGTAAAAACGTCATTGTAGAGTTTTCGGAATTATTAATAAGTTGTACTAATTTAGCGGTATTTACTGACAAAATTAGTATTACTATACACTAAGGGTTTTAACTTACTCCAAGAATTAATACAACATAATGAGAAGCAAATCCGTAAATAGTATGTTGTTTAACTTAAAAAAATAGCTTGGTCAACAGCAGCAAGTTATCCTAAGTTATAGAAATACTTGGGAGTATTTGTACTTAAGGGGTATCTGTCAAGAAGAGACTCTTGACTGAATACCAAGAAGTACAAGAGATCAACTGACATCAGGGAAAGCATATAAGGGAGAAACAAGGGGAAGATGAAAAATTCGTAATTCTTAATTGATAAGCTGTTACGCATTTAAATTGTATATTTCGCACTCAGGTTGTCAAAAGTCAAGAGTCCAGAGTCAAAGGCTAGTTTGGACTTTGGACTCTTGACCCTTGACAGTCCTAACGCCAGAATATTTGATTTAGGCGCGTATCAGCTTAATTCGTAATAGAGTTTCAGATAAGGATTTAGACTGCACCTGAAACTGTGCCGACTAAAGAGTTTTAGGCTTATCGCTATTTTCTGAATTACAAATTATGAATTAGTCATTAAACCCAGAAAAGCGTTCTTCCAGACTGCTGAGTTGATTGGGGAAGATACCCAATTTCACTATTTTTTCACTACATCCAGCTAGACTTATCAGGATATAAGGTCAACAAGCATCAATGTCCAATTTTTATTTTGATACAGAAAATAACGGTCACAGATCTTTTGAGTTACCAGGGGCTAAACCTCATTACAATCCCGATCGCCCTGGACAAGTAGAGCATATTTTTTTAGATCTAAGTTTGGATATTTCTCACCAAAGTTACTCTGGTAATTGTAGTATTCGCCTTTTACCAGTCCGCAGTGGCATTGAAAGTTTGACGTTGGATGCTGTCAACCTGAATATTAAATACGTCCAGGTAGACGAAGTAGAGCAGGAGTTTGACTACGATGGTGAAAAGCTAGTAATTAAACTTTCTAGCCCCACCCAAGTAGGTAAGCGGATAATAATTGCGATCGCCTACTCAGTGGAAAAACCCCAACGCGGGATTTACTTTATTCAACCAGATAAAAATTACCCCAAAAAGCCTACCCAAGTTTGGACACAAGGAGAAGACGAAGATTCCCGCTTTTGGTTTCCCTGTTTTGACTATCCCGGACAACTTTCTACATCGGAAATTCGGGTGCGTGTTCCTAAACCTTTGGTAGCAATTTCTAATGGTGAATTGATTCGCACAGAGGAAGATGGTAAAGAGAAAATCTACCATTGGTCACAGCAACAAATTCATCCTACTTACTTAATGACGCTGGCGATTGGTGACTTTGCCGAAATTAGTGATGAATGGCAAGGGAAACCTGTTACCTACTATGTAGAAAAAGGTAGGGAAGAAGATGCGAAACGTAGCATGGGCAAAACCCCCCGCATGATTGAATTTTTAAGTGAAAAGTATGGTTATGTCTATCCTTTTCCGAAATATGCCCAAGTGTGCGTTGATGACTTCATTTTCGGCGGGATGGAAAATACCTCAGCCACGCTATTAACTGATCGCTGTTTATTAGATGAACGCGCTGCTTTAGATAATCGCAATACCGAAAGTTTAGTTGTTCACGAACTAGCACACCAATGGTTTGGTGATTTACTAGTAATTAAACATTGGTCTCATGCTTGGATTAAAGAAGGCATGGCTTCTTATTCTGAAGTTATGTGGACAGAACATGAATATAGTAGCCAAGAAGCAGCATATTATCGATTATTAGAAGCGCGGAGTTACTTTAGTGAAGATAGCGGACGCTACCGCCGTCCGATGGTAACTCATGTTTACCGCGAAGCAATTGAACTTTATGACCGCCACATTTACGAAAAAGGGTCTTGTGTCTATCACATGATTCGGGCGGAATTAGGCGAAGAATTGTTTTGGCCAGCAATTCACACATTTGTTCAGGATAATGCCCACAAAACTGTAGAAACAATAGATTTATTACGGGCTATTGAAAAAGCTACAGGACGAAATCTCACCTTCCTGTTCGACCAGTATGTTTATCGTGGTGGTCATCCTGATTTTAAAGTGGCTTACTCTTGGGATGGAGATGCTAATTTAGCAAAAGTTACTGTTACTCAAACCCAAGCACAAAATAATAACAGTAAAGAGTTATTTGACCTGAGAATTCCTATTGGGTTTGGTTATAGCGAATCAGGAGAATCGCCACAACTAAAAACTTTTACTGTGAGGGTAAATGAAAGAGAACAAAGTTTCTACTTTCCATTAGAAACTAAGCCTCAATTTATCAGCTTTGATGTGGGGAATAATTATCTCAAAACTGTAACTTTGGAATATCCCATTCCCGAATTAAAAGCACAGTTAGAATTTGATCCCGATCCCCTCTCCCGCATTTATGCAGCTGAAGCTTTAGCGAAAAAAGGTAGCTTAGAAGCAACTAAAACATTATCTGCGGCTTTGAAAAACGATCCATTTTGGGGTGTGCGTGTTGAAGTTGCTAAACAACTAGCCGAAATCAAATTGGATCAAGCCTTTGATGGTTTAGTCGTTGGTTTAGAAGATAAAAGTCCTTATGTGCGTCGTGCGGTTGTCGATGCGCTAGCTAAAATCAAAACCACCGAAAGCTATAAAGCTTTGAAAGGCTTAGTTCAAGATGGCGATCGCAGTTACTATGTAGAATCAGCAGCTTGTCGTGCAATCGGCGCGATCGCCTCTGTTAACCTAGACGAAAAACCCAGAGAAGAAAAAGCACTGAAACTTCTCAAGTCGGTTTTAGAAGAAAGACAAGGCTGGAATGAAGTAGTTCGCAGTGGTGCGATCGCAGGTTTAGCAGAACTGAAAACCTCTGAAGCAGCTTTAAATTTGTTGCTGGAATACACCAAACCTGGCGTACCCCAAGCCTTACGCTTGGCGACAATTCGCGCTTTAGGTAAAATTTCTGTCGGTCAAACTCCAGTCAATTTAGAACGAATTTTAGAAAGATTAGGAGAACTAGCCAAAGAAAGCTTCTTTTTAACCCAAGTTGCAGTTGTCACCGCATTAGGACAAATGGAAACACCCAAAGCCATTGGAATTTTGCGATCGCTAGCCGATCAAACTCCCGATGGACGTGTCCGTCGCTATGCGGATGAAGAAATTACGCGCGTGCAAAGCAATATTGGTACAGACAATGCGCTGCGAACTTTGCGTGAGGAACTCGATCAGCTTAAGCAGCAAAATCAAGAATTGAGAAGCCGCTTAGAAAATTTGGAGGCGAAATCTCAGAGTACTGCATCGTAAATGCACTGTTAAGGATTTTCAACTGGGAATTTGGTTTGGGTAAAAAGTGAAAGGGTAAGGGTTAAAGGTGCAAGAAAAAACCTTTTCCTCTTCCCCTTTTGCCCGATTCGTCACTTGTGGAAGCAGCTAGAACAATTGGAGGATTCTCCCCCAAACCCCCGATTGGGTGACGGTTGCGTCCTCCAAACCCCCTCCAAAATTCTTGTTTTGTTGTCAATTTATTTTCTTAATTGAACTGTATTGGCCCTGAACCGACTTTCCAAGACGGATTGTGAAAGATTTATTGACTAAGCTTTGAATTTTGAATGGTGTTAGTCGGAACAGAATAAGAGATATCGAGTTTTTGTTTTTTAATTTTCTTGACAGGAACTCTCACCAAATAATAAGCACCTTTGCTAGCAATATGCTTGTATTCTTCAGGTTGCAAATCCATTGCTAAAAATCTGTCTTTTTCAGCTAGCAGTAGCAAAGAATTAAGCTTGGCTGGTTGAGAATTTTGTTTGTGAATATAGTCTACAACTTCCGGTGCAGATGAGATGTAATTGACTGTTTTATGACTATAAAACACCACACTAGGCTTTTTGAAACCCAGCATAATTAATTCTTCTTTTGGTTGTTCTACCTGGGCAGCGATTGTAGCTAATTCTCGTAAAGGTTGCTGACGCTGCTGATCCATGACAAACAAAGTAGGCATCAAAACAACTGTAAAAAATATCACAAACCCTAATAAGTTAGCAGTGATAATCCATTGCCAACGGCGAGTTAGGGTAAACGCGGCAATAATAATGGCTACCAATAGCCAAATCATACCGCCGATCGCTGGTAAACCCATCTGTTGAATCGACTGATACAACTCAGGTGCAGCAGGATCGTAACCTACTAACTGGGCGAGGTGAAATAATGCTGTAGCGATCGCAGATAAAAGGATGACATTTATCCAGCTACTCCAAACAAAAGATTTGGAGGCGATGACAGATTTGTTATTGTCGGCTTCTGGTTCTGGGATCAAGTCACTCCATAATAGTGCCACCATAATCGCCGCAGCTGGCATTAACGGCAATACATAGCTAGGAAGTTTAGTAACAGCGATGGTGAAAAAGCCAAAAACTCCTAGAAACCAAATGCAAGCAAATAAACCTAATTGCTGAGAACGTTCTTGAGAACGCCAGTGCGATCGCTGCCAAAACTTCAGTCGGATCATCGCGGCGGGTAAGTAGACTGAGTATGGAGCAAAGCCTAATAGCACTACTAAAAAGTAAAAATACCAGGGTGCTGAATGTCCATTAACTACTTCTGTGAAGCGTTCTAGATTGTGATACCCAAAGAACGAATTAATATAATTCCAGCCATTACGCCAAATCACCAGCGCATACCAGGGAACTGATAATCCTAAAATAATTAGCAACCCTACTAGGGGACGCATTTGTCGCCATACTTCTACTAAATTGCCTTGGTAGATAACAAACGCACCAATAATTAATGCTGGTAATACAATTCCTACCGGGCCTTTAGTTAAAATTGCCCCAGCAACTAGCACATAACAAGCCCAGTACCATTTATTACTAGGGAATTGTGAATTCTGTGCGTAACCCAAAAAGAAGCATAATAAGGCTGATGCGATACACCCAGTCAGCAGCATATCCGAGACACCAATACGTCCCCAGGCAATCATTTCTGGAGTTAGTGCCATGACAGTTGCAGCCAAACCAGCCGTTAAGTAACGGCGAACAGGGCGAGAAACTTGTTCTAACTCATCTTTTCTCGCTAGCGACCAATGTACTGTGTAAAAAGCTAAAGCAACTGTCCCCATAGCAGCCAGTGCTGATGGGATTCGCGCCGCCCATTCATTCACACCCAAAATGCCATAAGCGATCGCTTGACACCAATAAATTAACGCTGGTTTATCAAAGCGTGTCTCGGCATTAAAGAAGGGAGTGATCCAATCTCCTGTAACGAACATTTGACGGGAAGCTTCAGCAAACAGTGGTTCGGTTTCATCAACTAAGCCAATGTTGCCTAAATTCCAACCATAAGCTATCCAACCAATCACAATTAACCACAGAACCGATACAGTCACAGCCAGCGCCGGACGCGTAAGTATATTTTTGCACCACTGGCCAACAGTGTGGGGAAGGCTCAATTTCATGTTCATTTGTTATCAGTCAATGCTCAAAAGTCTACAGTCAAACAGCACTTTGTTAATAGTCGTTGACTTGGTAGATTTTGTTCTTGGGAATTGGGCATGGGGCATTGGGCATTGGGCATTGGGCATTGGGCATGGGGTAATTGGTAATGGGTAATTGGTAATGGGTAATTGGTAATTTTCCTTTCCCCCTTTCCCCTTTCCCCAGTCCCCAATCCCCAGTCCCCAGTCCCCAGTCCCCAATCCCCAATCCCTACTTACTAAGTACTAGCCGCCATTCTCGGCTTTGAGAATTCCATACTGGTGAAGATGTTTCCCCGACTACATACGGCCCCCAGTAGCGCCTTGAACCATCTTGGGCAAAGGCTACGAGAATATCTCCCTTTTCTAGTTTTAAGTTACCGTTAGGCAAAGATAGGAGTAGGCCTTTTTCACTACCTTCTTGGGGTTCAAAATCCCAATGAGCGGGAATATCTTGCTGAGTTTTGGACGCATCTTTTGCCGCCGACTGTCGTGCTAATAAAGCCAGGCGCACAGGCTGATTGGTTTGATTACTCATCCGCAATTTGCCTTCTCCTGCTTTGATACTTCCAGAAGATTTTTGACTATATGCCAATAGAGAAGTATCTTTATTAGTACTATTTTCTACCGCTTCAACAGGTAGAGTTACTGAAGCAGAAACATTCTTTGAGCTAACGGTTTCATGAGCAAAAGATGGAGAAGAATTGCTGGGTAGTTGAGGCGTTTCATTTGGTTGTGATGAAGTTGAGTTTGGATCTGTAGTTTCAAAAGAAACACTCATGCCAAAGCATCCCACCAGTAACCCTAACAGTCCCAAAGAACAAGCTAGAACAGCAGCGTTACGATACACTGACGTTTTCATATTGATAGTTATTTAGAAATAAGTATTTGTTTAGGCTTGTCCAAATCCTAGCCTATTCTCCGCCAGGGCAATTACTGTAATTGCCTACTATAGAGCCTCTTGAAAGCAAGTTATGCAATGTATCATAAATAGCATTTTCAAGAAACATACTGACAAAAATAATTACCTTGATTCTCCAACGAAAAATCAGGTGTAAGCCTGATTAATCAAGGCTATCTTTTGTTGAGAATGTGAAAAAGCACAAAAAATATAATACATCACTAGCAGATTTCTTCGGAGAAGCGCAAACAGTAATTTTGGTTTTACAAGTAGTGACAGTAACAAAGATTATGGTGACAAACCCCCAGATTGATCTGTGGAATGCACTTCATTTTTCTTAATATTTCACACTACATATTTTAAGATAACTCTGATTGTTAAGGGGTGGAACCCTATATTCAACAATTTTTGGAAAAGTTTTACTGACCTGCAGATGGCACCCTGTATAAAATTTCATCAACACTGAAAGCCCACTAGATAGTTAAATTACTGCTCAAACAAGCTTATGCTAAAACCGATATCCTCTAAAAGAGGAATATTTCATGATTTCTTGACTTTTTGCTTGTGTCCCAATTATGCAAAACACTCGTATAAATAATTTAGTTGATGCCACTTCCAGACAATTAGGGCTATGGTTTGTTAACCCTTGGCGGCGATTATCGCTACTAATAATTTGTTTTTTGTTTGGTTTCTTCCTCGGATCGGCAATTTCTACCAGTGCTGGACAAAGGGCAGAATTGGATATTTGGGTAGCAGCAGTGTTAGTTGTACTGACAGAAGTGAGTAGCAGAATCTTCTACAGTCGTAACTTTTTCTCAAGGCGATCGCTATGGGTGGAAGCACTAAACTTTCTCAAGGTTGGTTTTACCTATAGCCTGTTTCTGGAAGCATTCAAGCTGGGGTCGTGATTGGGGGAATGGGGATTGGGGACTGGGGACTGGGGACTGGGGATTGGGGACTGGGGA